>NZ_JCALCS010000005.1:0-678869 GCF_059812465.1 Mycobacterium sp. NGS54
TCATGGCCAGAAGGTGCAAAACGCCGGCAGCAACATGTCCAGCACGGACAGCGCCGTCGGGTCCAGCTGGGCCTGATTCGCAGCTTCAAGGCGGGGCCGCACACCGACCGGTGTGCGGCCCCGTTCTTTGTCTGACGGGTCTCAGAACCGCCCGCCGCCGCCCATCAGGCCGCCTCCGGATGAGCCCGAGGCGCTCGGACCGCCGCCGAATGAGGCGGGGCCCCACCCGCGGAACCCGCCGCGCATGCCCGCGCTGAGCAGGTCGCCGATGATGATCCCGCCGATCATGGCGCCGGTGTCGCTGCTGCCGCGGCGGGCATAGAAGCGCTGGGCCTGCTGGACGTCCGCGTTCGCCAGCGCCTGGGCGTTGGCGGCCAGCGTCGATGCCGCGTTGGCGTGGGCAATCGCCTCGGACAGGTTGGTCGTCCTCTTGTCCTGTGCGGCCTGCAGGTGTCGTTTGGCCTCGGCGAGCCGGGTCCGGGCCTCGGCTCCGATGCTGCCCCGACGGGTGTCGATGTATTCGGAGACGCCGCGCACCCGCGCCTGGGCGGTGAACGCGGCCTGCTCGAAGGAACGCTCGAGCCGCTCGGCGGTCGCCTGCTCCTGGGCGACGGCGGCCAGGATTCGGTTGAGGCCGGCGTCGGCCTTCGTCAGCCGGGCGAAGGCGCCCAGGGGGTCGGCGGCGCCAGCGCCGCGGGCCCCGGTGATGGCGGCGGCCGCCTCGTCGCGCGCGGCGCCGAGTTCGGCGGTGCGGCCCGCCCCGGCACCACGCGGCTTCTGCAGCTGCTCGTCGGCGCGCTTGATGCCCGCTTGGATCTCGTCGATGAGCGCGGGCAAGGTGGCGACGGCATGCCTGACGTCCGTCGCCGCGTTGTCGATCGCATCCAGCAGAGCGCGGGCCTGCCCGAGCGCCGCCTCGGCGGCATGGATCGCGTCGACCAACGCGGTCTGCTGTCCGCCCTGGGCGCCGGCCAGGTCGCGGCCGGAGCCGATGTTGCGGTCCGCGAACGCCAGCCTCTCCTTGGTGCTTGCGATGTTGCCGGACACCGAAGTCAGCGCCGCGGCGTCGAATTCCTTGCGCAGCTCGGCCAGCCGCTGCTCGGCGGGGGCGATGCGGGCGGTGAGTTCGACGTACTGCTGGGTCAGCGCGTCCAGCCGCGCCGGCGCGTTGACCACCAAAACGCGTAGCCCTTCGAACGCCTCCCGTTGTGACTCGAGCTCGCGGTTGGCGTGGGCCGCCGAGACGATCACCCGGGTGAGCATCTCCCGGCGTTGCGCGGGCGTCTCCGGCATGCTGTCGTCCAGCTGCTGGCGGACCGTAAAGGCTTGCGATAGAGCGACTTTGGCGTTGTTCACCGCCTGGATGAACGGTTGGGTCCGCTCCTCGCCGAACTCGTCGATCGCCAGCGTCAACTCGTTGGCGCTGGTGCGCACCGCGTTGTCGACCTCCACCACCAGCGAGCGCGACAGGTCGTCGAGGGCCGCCAGCGGCACCGCAGCCAGCGCGTTCGGATCGGTGGGGTCGACGCGCCCCGCCGCGGCCAACTCGGCGGCGCGCCGCCGTCCTCGGCGATAGTGCATCGCCACCAGCAGGGCCACCACGGCGACGGCGACGGCGCCCAGCGCGACCAGCAGGACCAGGCGGCCCGACGACGGCGGCGTCGTGTCGAGCCCGTTGGCCGCCGCAACCGCGGCGCCGCTCCAGTCGCCGTCGTGCAGCGCGGGTTCGATCTTGGTGCGCCGCAGCTGATCGACCTGACCCGCGCTGACGCTCTTGATCGCGGACGGGACGAAGAACGCGTACGCCCGGCCGGTGGTGGCGACTGCCAGCAGCGCGTCGTAGTCACCCAGGTCGCTGACGCTTCGGGTGCGCCTCGCCCAGTTCTCGGGGCTCTCCCCGGAGAAGTCGTCGACGTAGACCACCCACAGCCGGATGTGGCGATCGGCGTAGAGCTTGTCGGTGGCCGACGCCACCGCCGCGCGACCGGAATCCGACAGCGCGTTCGCGTTGTCGGTCACCTGATCCGGCAGCCGAAACGGCGGGTGGGCGCCCGCCGTCGGCGCCAGCAGCAGCCCGGCGCCGAGACCCGCGAGGATCGTCAGGATCACGCCGAGCAGCCGAGCAGAGCGCATAGGACAATCTAGCCCGCGTTCCCTGGCAGACTGTGCGGCGGTGAGCATGCAACAGCACGACCCCTACGACGACTTCGACCGCCAGCGGCAGGTGCGCGAAGCGGCGAAGACGGCGGGTCTGCCGGGTACGGAGGGTCAGCACCGCACCGACTTCGCCCGGGACCGCGCCCGGGTGTTGCACAGCGCCGCATTGCGCCGGCTCGCCGACAAGACGCAGGTGGTCGGGCCCCGCGAGGGTGACACCCCACGCACCCGCTTGACCCACTCGCTGGAGGTGGCCCAGATCGGGCGTGGAATGGCGGTGGGGCTGGGCTGTGACCTCGACCTCGTGGAGCTGGCCGGCCTCGCCCACGACATCGGGCATCCGCCCTACGGGCACAACGGCGAACGCGCGCTCGACGAGTTCGCGGCCGCGCACGGCGGGTTCGAGGGTAACGCCCAGAATTTTCGGATTTTGACCAGCATCGAGCCCAAAATCATTGACGCGCAAGGCAATAGCGCGGGACTGAATCTGACGCGGGCGTCCCTGGACGCGGTCACCAAATACCCGTGGACCCGAGGTCGTGGGCCGGGGAGCAAGTTCGGCTTCTACGACGAGGACCGCGAGGCTGCTGCCTGGGTTCGTCAGGGGGCGCCGGCGGATCGGACGTGCCTGGAGGCCCAGGTGATGGACTGGGCCGACGACGTCGCATATTCGGTGCACGACGTCGAGGACGGCGTCGTCTCGCAGCGCATCGACCTGCGCGTGCTCGCCGACGACGACGAGGCGGCAGCCCTGGCCAAGCTGGGGGAGAGCGAATTCTCCCGGGTCAGCGCCGACGACTTCATGGCCGCCGCGCGACGGTTGTCGGGCCTGCCCGTCGTCGCAGCCGTCGGCAAGTACGACGCCACGCTGGCCGCGGCGGTGGCGCTCAAGCAATTGACCAGTGAATTGGTGGGCCGGTTCGCCTCGGCCGCCATTGCGACCACGCGTGCGGCCGCCGGCGCGGGGCCGCTGGTGCGCTACAGGGCCGACCTGCAGGTTCCCGATTTGGTGCGGGCCGAGGTCGCCCTGCTGAAAATCCTGGCGCTGCAGTTCATCATGTCGGACCCTCGGCACCTGGAAACCCAAGCGCGGCAGCGCGACCGCGTCCACCGCGTGGCGCGATGGCTGTACTCCGGGGCGCCCGGAACCCTCGACCCCGTGTTCGCCGCGGCGTTCAACACCGCGGCCGACGAACGGGCCCGGCTCCGGGTCGTCGTCGATCAGATCGCCTCGTACACCGAGGGTCGGCTGGAGCGGATCGACGCCCATGAGGCGACCGGATAGCGTTACCCGCATGACCAAACTCAGCGCCGTTGCCGCCGCCTTGCTGTCGCTTTCCGTCGTGGCCCTGAACGCGTGCAGTTCGCCCCAGCACGCGACCAGCCAGACAGGCACCACACCCCCGGTCCAAAGCGGTTCTCCGGCATCGTCGGCGACGTCGGGCCCGCCGCCCGCCGCCGGATCGCTGACCGCGCAACTGAAATCGGCGGACGGCAAGGACGTCGCGACGGCCACCTTCGACTTCAGCAACGGCTACGCCACCGTCACGGTCAAGACGGTCGCCGGCGGCATCCTCACGCCCGGTTTCCACGACATGCACATCCACGCGGTCGGCAAGTGTGAGCCGAATTCGGTCGCCCCGAACGGCGGCCCGCCCGGAAACTTCCTGTCCGCGGGCGGGCATTTCCAGGCGCCCGGGCACTCCGGGATGCCCGAGAGCGGCGACCTGACCATGCTCGAAGTGCGCCAGGACGGTTCGGCGTACCTGGTGACCACCTCCGACGCGTTCACCCGGGACCAGCTGCTGGCCGGGGACAAGACCGCGTTGATGATCCATGGCGCCCAACACAGCGACCAGGCGATGGACCGGATCGCGTGCGGCGTCATCGGGCCGGCAAGCTGATCCGGTCCGGCGTCTTACACTGGGCCGATGGCCGGCCGGATCTCTGATCGCGATATCGCCGCCATCCGCGAACGGGCCCGCATCGAAGATGTCGTCGGCGACTACGTCCAGCTCAAGCGCGCCGGCGCCGATTCGCTCAAGGGCCTGTGCCCGTTTCACAACGAGAAGTCGCCGTCGTTCCACGTCCGCCCGAACCACGGCCACTTCCACTGCTTCGGCTGCGGCGAGGGCGGCGACGTGTACGCGTTCGTCCAGAAGATCGAGCACGTCAGCTTCGTCGAGGCGGTCGAACTGCTAGCCGACCGGGTCGGCCACACCATCACCTACACCGGCGCCGCCGCCACCAACGTGCAGCGCGACCGCGGCAGCCGCAGCAGGCTCGTCGCGGCCAACGCGGCCGCCGCCGAGTTCTACGCGGCGGCCCTGGAGTCCGACGAGGCGGCGCCGGGCCGCCAGTACCTGACGGAACGGAACTTCGACGCCGAGGCGGCGCGCCGTTTCGGCTGCGGATTCGCCCCGTCGGGCTGGGACTCGCTGACAAAACACTTGCAGCGCAAGGGTTTCGAGTTCAAGGAGCTGGAGGCGGCCGGCCTGTCGCGGGAGGGGCGCCGCGGGCCGATGGACCGCTTCCACCGGCGGTTGTTGTGGCCCATCCGCACCGCGGCCGGCGAGGTGATCGGGTTCGGGGCCCGCCGCCTGTTCGATGACGACCCGATGGAAGCCAAGTACATCAACACGCCCGAGACGGTGCTCTACAAGAAGTCGTCGGTGATGTTCGGCATCGACCTGGCCAAGCGCGACATCGCCAAGGGGCACCAGGCCGTCGTCGTCGAGGGCTACACCGACGTGATGGCGATGCACCTGGCCGGCGTCACCACCGCCGTCGCCTCCTGCGGCACCGCGTTCGGCGAGGAGCACCTGGCCATGCTGCGCAGGTTGATGATGGACGACAGCTTCTTTCGCGGCGAACTGATCTACGTCTTCGACGGCGACGCGGCCGGCCGCGCCGCGGCGCTCAAGGCGTTCGGCGGCGAGCAGAACCTGGCCGGGCAGTCCTTCGTCGCGGTCGCGCCGGACGGCATGGACCCGTGCGATCTGCGGCTGAAGGCGGGCGACGCCGCGCTGCGCGACCTGGTGGCCCGGCGAACCCCGCTGTTCGAGTTCGCCATTCGCACCACGATCGCCGAGATGGACCTGGACAGCGCCGAGGGCAGGGTGGCCGCGCTGCGCCGGTGCGTGCCCATGGTCAGCCAGATCAAGGACCCCACGCTGCGCGACGAGTACGCCCGCCAGCTCGCGGGCTGGGTCGGCTGGGACGACGTCGCGCAAGTCATCGAGCGGGTCCGCGGCGAGGCCAAACGGACCGCCTCGCCGGCCCGGGGTGGTGCCGGGTCGGAGGCACCCCGACGGGCCGAGCGGCAGCCCGCCGCCCCGGCCCCGACCGAGGCCAGGGAATCGCGAGCCGCGCGGCCCGACCCGCGCGACCCGACCCTGTGGGCCCAGCGCGAGGCCCTCAAGTCGGCGTTGCAGTACCCGGCGCTGGCGGGCCCGGTGTTCGACACGCTGACCGTGGAGAGCTTCACGCACCCCGGGTACGCGGCCGTCCGGGCGGCCATCGAGTCCGCGGGCGGTACCTCGACCGGCGCCACCGGGGCGGAGTGGCTCGAGGCGGTGCGGCAGCAGACCACCTCGGCCCTGACGACGGGCCTGATCAGTGAGCTGGGCGTGGAGACCATCCAGGTCGACGAAGAGAAGCTGCCGCGCTACATCGGGGGCGTGCTCGCCCGCCTGCAGGAGGTCTGGATGGGCCGGCAGATCGCCGAGGTGAAGTCCAAACTGCAGCGCATGTCGCCCATCGAGCAGGGCGACGAGTATCACGCGCTATTCGGCGACCTGGTCGCCATGGAGGCCTATCGGCGCAGCCTGCTGGAGCAGGCTAGCGGCGACGATCTGACGGGGTGAGGGCCGGATCCGCCGGTTGTTCTCCACCGCGTTCCATGACGGCCGTCTGCTCGTCGATCTCTGTCAGGGTGACAAAACCGGCGTCGGGCGAGATCCGGTTGGCGATCTTGCGGCGACCCCCCTCGATCATGGACTTGGCCACGGGGCTGCTGGTCAGCGCGCGATACGTACCGACGAGCTGCTCGTATCGGCGGCGTCCGGCCTTCGAGCCCAGCACATAACCCAGTCCAAGCACCACGACATACCGGATCAAAGCGTTCCTCCCGACGATCGATGGCTCCATCCTGCCTCACCTTCGGGGGTTGGCGCGCGGGGCGGGTGGGCGTCAGGCCCACGCGCCGGTAACGGCCAGGCACCTCCCGCCTAGTTGGGTGCGGTCGTGCCAGTACGCTAGAGTCGTCCGGCGATCGGTTTAATCCCCTGTAGCTCAATTGGCAGAGCATTCGGCTGTTAACCGAAGGGTTGGTGGTTCGAGTCCACCCGGGGGAGCGAGGTTGAGCCTCAGTCGTCCACGCTCTGGCCGCCAGGTCGGCCATGGAAGTTTCAGTGCCTCGCAGGAGGTCTCATGGAATTCCTCGTCACCATGACCACGCACGTCCCGGACGGAACGCCACCGGAGACCGTCGACGGCATCCGGGCCCGCGAGGCCGCGCATTCCCGCGAACTGGCCGAACAGGGGCACCTGCTGCGGCTGTGGCGTCCGCCGCTGCAACCGGGCGAGTGGCGCACTCTGGGGCTGTTCGCCGCAACCGACGCGGACGAACTCGAGCGGGTGCTCGCCTCGATGCCGCTGCGCGTCTGGCGCACCGACGAGGTGACGCCGCTGACCCCGCACCCCAACGACCCCGCGGGTCACCACACGTAGCTCAGGCCCCATTCCTTTTCCGCGGCCAGCCGGGCCGCGTCGACGCCGGTCTGGGTTTCGTCGCTCCAGCTGGCCAGGGCCACCGGCGCCGAGGCCAGTTTGAACGGCGGCACCTCGTGCCGCTCGTCGGCCGCGAGCAGCTCCCGAAATGCGGCATGGGTGCTGTACCTGCGCCACCCGGCGAGTGTCCCCCCACGGCCGTATCGAGCGCCCAGCTTGGCCTGCTGAGGGCCTTCATCGATATGCCGTTGGCCGGCAAGGGTTCCGGCCATCGGTCGCCCGCCGCCTGAAAAGTTCTGCCGCGCAATGCAATAGCGGCAATCCTCGGAAAGAAATTGGGCAAGGCCACGTCTCGCGCAAGATGGGCGGACGTCAGCGAATCAACGGCAAGAGCAGCGCGTCGAGGCCTGTGGCATAGGACCGCTCTAGGGCATGGTCAACGGGCGCCGATGTGACATATGTGATTGGCTCACAAGGGATTTAAACCTTGCGCACCGCGCGGTGCGCTGCAATCATGCTCAGATTTGGAAGTCCTCGCCGTGCCACACGCCGGCCTCGGGCGGGCGGATCACGCGGCCATTCTGCGGGCCGTCGTTCGACGCCTCCAGCTTGGCCACCCTGGTGAGCAGGGACTGCAGGCTGACGCCCACCAGGTCGGGCATCTTCGAGTCGTCGGGGGTGCTCCGCCCGTGGCGGCTGATGACCTGCCCGGGGACCCCGATGACGACGGAACCCGACGGCACCGGCTTGACCACCACGGCGTTGGCGCCGATCCGGCTGTCGTCGCCGACTTTGATCGCGCCGAGGACCTTGGCTCCGGCGCCGATGATGACTCGGTCACCGACCGTCGGGTGTCGTTTCCCGGTCTCCGCGCCGCTGCCGCCGAGGGTGACGCCGTGATACAGCATGACGTCTTCGCCCAACTCGGCCGTCTCCCCGATCACCACGCCGGTCGCGTGGTCGATGAACAGGCCGGGGCCGAGGACGGCACCGGGGTGGATGTCGACGCCGGTGAAGATGCGGGTGAGCTCGGAGAACGTCCGCGCCGCAACCCTGGCGCCGCGGTTCCACAGCCAGTGGCTGATCCGGTGGCCCCAGATCGCGTGCACGCCCGGGTAGGCGAAGACGACCTCCAGCGTGGTGGGCTTGGCGGGATCGCGCTCCTTGGCCGCCCGGATGTCCCGCCGCATGGCAGCGAGCATGGTCAATCCGCCAAGTCGGCGAACAGCGCCGTGCTCAAATAGCGTTCGCCGAAGCTGGGCAGCACGACCACCACGAGCTTGCCGGCGTTCTCGGGCCGGCGGGCCACCTGCAACGCGGCCACCACCGCGGCGCCGGACGAGATGCCGGACAGCAGTCCCTCCTCGCGGGCGAGCCGCCGGGCCATGGTCAGCGAGTCCTCGTTGCCGACGGCAATGACCTCGTCGACCAGCTCCATGTCGAGGACCGGCGGGACGAATCCGGCGCCGATGCCCTGGATCGGGTGAGGCCCCTTCTGCCCGCCGGACAGCACCGCGGACGCGGCCGGCTCCACGGCGACGAACTGGGCCGACGGCTTGCGTTCCTTGATGACCTGGGCGACACCGGTGATGGTGCCGCCGGTGCCGACGCCGGCCACGAAGAAGTCCACCTTGCCGTCGGTGTCGCGCCACACCTCCTCGGCGGTCGTCGCGCGGTGGACCGCCGGGTTTGCGGGGTTCTCGAACTGCTGCGGCACGAAATACCGCTGGTCGGTCTTGGCCAGCTCCTCGGCCTTGGCGATGGCGCCGGGCATGCCGTCGGCCCCGGGGGTCAGGATCAGCTCGGCGCCGTAGGCCCGCAGCAGCATGCGCCGCTCGACGCTCATGGTGTCGGGCATGGTCAGCACGCATCGGTAGCCGCGGGCCGCGCACACCATTGCCAGCGCGATGCCGGTGTTTCCGCTCGTCGGCTCGAGGATGATCGTGTCGGGCTTGATCAGGCCGGCCTGCTCGGCCGCGTCCAGCATGGCGACCCCGATGCGGTCCTTCACGCTGTTTGCCGGGTTGAAGGATTCCAGCTTGGCGACGACGTCGGCGACGGCGCCTTCGGTGACTCGGCGCAGCCGCACCAGCGGCGTGTTTCCGATCAGCTGGGTGACATCGTCGGCGATGCTCATGAAGCTTCCTTAGCGGTCTCGGTTCAGGTCGGTACGTGGTTCGTCGGCCTGCCAGGTGTTACGAATTCGATGGCTCTTATCTTCCTGAGGACTTGGGATTGCTCGGCCCCTGGTGCCGTCCGGATCCGGAAAGCGCGAGGCTTGTTGAGCGTCGGAAGGCGTCAGGGGATCAACAACAGCGACAACAAGAGTCCACGGCGGGGCGGCGCGTAAGGACAAGGCGCGGCGATGTGGCCTGTTGCATAGTGCCAACTATAGGACATCCTCGTATTACGGCCCTTTTGCTGCCATGTTCGGCAGCCAGGCAGCGCAGCACGCAGGTGCTCAGTCGTAGACGGGCGCCCACATCGTGTCGGCCACGGCCCGCGCGACGTCCGCGTGGGTCTTCGTGGCGACCCCGTCTTCCACGGCGGCGTGATAGACGGCCTCCGCGACCGCCGTCGAGATCTCGCGGAGCTTCCGCACATCGGGCAACAGGGAATCGCCGGCATTTGTCGGGCAGGCCTGGTGCACAATGGCTTTCGCCGCAGCCTGCAGCATGCCAGGGGTGACGGTCCGAGCGCGGGAGACGATGATGCCCAACCCGATGCCCGGGAAAACCAACACGTTGTTGGCCTGACCGATGCTGTAGGTGACGCCATCGAATTCGACGGGAGCGACCGGGGTGCCGGTGGTGATCAGCGCCTTGCCGTTGGACCATTCCAGCAAGTCGGCCGGCATGGCCTCCATGCGTGAGGTCGGGTTTGACAGCGGGAAGATCATCGGGCGTTCGCAGGAAGCGGTCATCGCGTCGACGACCTTCTCGGTGAACGCCCCGAATACCGTTGAGGAGCCCAGCAGGATGGTGGGCGACGCGAGCTTGATCGCGTCCACCAACCCCACGCGATCCTCGGCGGCCACCCCGAGCCGTTGGCGGTTCTTCGCGTAGGGCACCTGGAAATCGCGCAGGTCGTCCATGTCGTCGAAGAGCAGGCCCTGCTTGTCGATCGGCCAGATCTGCGACGCGGCCTGCTCGGCCGTCGCGCCGTCGGCGACCATCGCGTCTCGGATCTGATCCGCGACCCCGATCCCGGCGGTGCCGGCTCCGAAGACGATCGTTTTCTGGTCGCGCATCGGGATACCGGTGACATGACAACCGCCGTAGACGGCGGCGACCACCACCGCGCCGGTTCCCTGGATGTCGTCGTTGAAGACGCAGTACTCGTCGCCGTAGGTTTTCAGAATATGCCGGGCATTGAGCGGCCCGAAGTCTTCGAAATGCAGGATCGCGTGCGGAAACAAGCCGTGCGCCGTCTCGATGTAGCGCTTGATGAACGCGTCGTACTCCTCGCCGCGGCGCCGGGCGTGGCGGTTGCCCAGGTAGAACGGATCGGCCAGCAGCTGTTCGTTGTCGGTGCCGACGTCGAGCGACACCGCGATGCAGCGGCGCGGATCGATCCCGCCGCCCGCGGTGTAGAGCGCCAGTTTGCCGACGGCGATCTGGATGCCACCGACGCCCCAGTCACCGATGCCGAGGATCGCCTCGGCGTCGGTGCACACGATCAGGTCGACATCGCCGGGTCCCAGGCCGAAAGTCTCGAAGGCCTCAGCGATTTCGTCCGGCTCATCGATGCTCAGAAAGAGCCCGCGCTGCCCGCGGTATTCATCCGAGAAGCGCTGAATGGCCTCACCGACGGTGGGCGTGTACACCACGGGCATCAATTCGGGCAGGTGGTCCTGCAGCACCTTGAAGTACAGCAGCTCGTGCCGGTAATGCAGCTGTTCGAGAAGCAGGTTGCGGCCCAAATCCGTACCGAGGCTTTGCAGTTGATGCCACACGCGGTCGGCTTGCTCGTCGAGCGTGAGCACCGCCGACGGAAGACGCCCGGTCAGCCCCAGGCGTCGGCGTTGCTCGTGGGTGAATCCCACGCCGCGGTTCAGGCTCGGCGCGGCCAGTGCCGGCGGGATCCGCGGCGTGTGGGGATCGCTCATCACAACACCGTAGCGCCGATCCTGGTCAGCGCTGGGAACGGAGGGTGAAGATCGCTAACTGCTGGAGACGGACTCGGTCGCGTTCAGGGCCCCGTCTTCGGGGACTTCACAGGCGCAGGGCTGTGCGCCGTTGTGCACCCACCGCGATAGCCGGCTGCCCTGCTTGCGCATGACGTGCTGCACGTAGACCTTGTCGCGCTGCACGCGGGAGAACGCCATGTCCAGGTTGATCGGCAACCCCGCCCAGTCGACTTGACCCGGCGCCGACGCCCTGCCGTCGGGATGCAGCGGACACTGCCGCCGCGGGCAGATTGGCCTTTCAGAATCGCGAGCCACGCTACGTCACTCCTTTTGGTGCGCGACCTAATGAGTGAATGTTGCGTCAGCGATGTTTCGGCTGCGGGTGTGCGACGTTTCCGTCGTATTACGGGTGGCGCGCCCTAGTAGACGTCGCGGTGGTAGCGCTTGTCGGCGCTCAGCGATCGCACGTATTCCCGTGCCGCCTCCGGGTCGAGGTTGCCCTGTTCGGCGGCGATTTCGCAGAGCGTGCGGTCGACGTCCTTGGCCATGGGGTCGGCGTTGCCGCAGACGTACAGTTGCGCGCCGTCCTGCAACCAGCGCCACAGCTGGTCCCCGCGCTTGCGCATCAGGTGCTGCACGTAGATCTTGTCGCGCTGGTCGCGCGAGAACGCCAGGTCCAGCTCGGTGAGCAGCCCGTCGGCGCGCATCTGTTCGATCTCGTCGCGGTAGTAGTAGTCGGTCGCGGCGTGTTGTTCGCCGAAGAACAGCCAATTGGGGGCGGTGTGGCCCAGCGCGCGGCGCTCCTGCAGGAAGCCGCGGAACGGCGCGATCCCGGTGCCCGGTCCGATCATGATCATCGGGGTGTCCGGGTCGCTGGGCGGCCGGAAGTTGCTCGACGGCTGCAGATAGACGGCGACGCGATCGCCGGGGGAGCGGTCGGCGAGGTAGGTCGAACACACCCCGCGGCGTGGGACGCCCTGGAAGTTGTAGCGCACCGGCGAGACCGTCAGGTGAACTTCGCCCGGGTACTCTTTGGGGCTCGACGAGATCGAGTACAGCCGCGGCTGAAGGCGTTTGAGGACCCGCAGCCACTCGTGGGCCGACGCGTAGACCGGCAGCTGCGCCAGCAGGTCCACCAACTGGCGTCCCCATGTCCAGTTGTTCAGCTCGGCCTTGTTTTCCGGCCGCAGCAGTTCGGCCAGTTTCCGGTTGCCGGTGCGCTCCTGCACGAACCGCACCAAATCACGGCTGATGTGGGCGATCTCGGTTCGCTCGGTGAGCGCCGAGCGCAACGACATCAAACCGTGCTCGCCGACCTCGACCGGGGTCTGTCCATCCAGTCCGGTGACCGACAGCCATTCGTCGACGAGCCGGTCGCTGTTGCGCGGCCACACCCCGAGCGCGTCGCCGGCCTCGTAGCTGATCGTGTCCTCGGGCACCCGGAACACCAACTGCCGCACGTCCTTTGCCGACTCCGGCCCGCCCAGCTTGATGTTGCGGGCCATGTCGGTGATCAGGGGTTGCTTCTTGGAGTAGCCGACGGCACCGGGCCCGTTGGCCGGCCGGGTCGGCGCGGCGACCGGGGAGGCGAGCGCCGCCGGCGCCCCACCGTCCCGGCCCACCGGCGCCGGCGTGCGGGCCAGCGCCTCGATAACCCCGGCCAACCATTTTGCCGCGCCGTCTTCGTAGTCGGGTTCGCAGTCGACCCGGTCGACGATTCGGGTGGCTCCGCGCTCGGCGAGCAGCTCGTCGAGCTTGCGGCCGTGGCCACAGAAGTCGTCGTAGTTTGAGTCGCCCAGCGCAAGCACCGCGTAGCGGGTGTCGGTGAATCGCGGTGCGCCATCGGAAGTTAACGCCCGCCACAGCCCGGTGCCGTTGTCCGGTGGTTCGCCGTCACCGGTGGTGCTGGTGACCAGCAGTAGCTCTCGCGTCGCCGGCAGCTGCGCCAGCGGGAAGTCGTCCATGGCGTGCAGCGCGACCGGCAGGGCGGCCTCGCGCAACTGCGCAGCGACGTCGGCGGCGAGTTCCTCCGCGTTTCCGGTCTGCGACGCCCACAACACCACGACTGCCGACCGCTCGGGGATGGGGCCGGGTGTCTCGACGATCGGTTCCTGGACAGCCGGCGCCTCGGTGCGGGCGAACAGGCCGGCCAGCAGGCCGTCGATCCACAGCCGGGTGTTGGAATCGAACGGGGCGTTCTGGGGCAGGGTCGGCACCCCGGCAAGGCGACTGCCGGCGTCCGAGCGCAGCCCCGAGACGAGTCCGGCCAGGTAGGCGCGGCCCAGCGGGCCGAACTGTGGCGCCGGTTCCTTTGTCACGCCGAGGAGTTCGGCGAGAGTATCGACGCGGGCCGGACTGATCTCGTCGTCGTTCGGCAGTGTGCCGCTCGAATCGGGTTGCGCGACTGCGACCTTCGTGAGGGATATGGCGCAGGCCTTGAACTCCGGCTGGTGGGAAACCGGGTCGACGGCGTCGTTGGTGACGGCGTTGATCGACAGGTACTCGCCGAAGGCGTCGTTCCAGTGGAAGGGCGCAAAGCAATTGCCGGGCCGGACCCGGTCGGTGATCACGGCGGGCAGCACGGCCCGGCCACGGCGCGAGGCGATTTCGACCGGGTCGTCGTCACGGATCTGCAGGCGGGCCGCGTCGTCGGGATGGATTTCGACGAACGGTCCGGGGTTGAGCTTGTTGAGTTTGGCGACCTTCCCGGTCTTGGTCATCGTGTGCCATTGATGCGGCAGGCGCCCGGTGTTGAGCAGGAAAGGGAAGTCGTCGTCGGGCATTTCGTCGGGCAACAGGTGTGGACGGGCGAAGAACACCGCGCGCCCGCTCGCGGTGGGGAACGCCAGCCGGGGCACGGCGCCGTCCTCGCGGACCAGCCGGGCCTGGCTCACACCGTCGTTCAGGTAGCGGATGGGGTGACGGTCGCCGGCGCCGTCCGGCGGGCACGGCCACTGCAGCGGCGTCTCGCACAACCGCTGATAGCTGGCGCCGCGCAGGTCGTAACCCGTAGCGGGGTTCGAGAATCTCTTGATCTCCTCGAACACTTCCTCCGCGCAGTGGTAGCTGAACGCCTCCGAAAACCCCATTGCGCAGGCGATTCGGGCGATGATCTGCCAGTCCGGCAGCGCCTGGCCGGGCGCTTCGACGGCCGGCTGGAACAGGGTCAGGTTACGCTCGGAATTGACCATCACCCCTTCGGACTCCGACCACAGGGCAGCCGGCAACAAGAGGTCGGCGTACTCGGTGGTCTCGGTCTCCAGGAACGCGTCCTGGGCGATCACCATCTCTGCGCTTTCCAGGCCCGCCAGCACGGTTTTCCGGTTCGCCACCGAGGCAACGGGATTGGTGCAGACGATCCAACAGGCCTTGATTTCGCCGTCGGCCATCCGGGAAAACATGTCCACGGTGCCGGTGCCGACCTTGGTGCGCAGCGACCCCCGGGGAATGCCCCACTGGTGCTCGACGAACTCGCGGTCGGCGGCCGACGCCACCGAGCGCTGACCTGGCAGACCCGGCCCCATGTAGCCCATTTCGCGCCCGCCCATGGCGTTGGGCTGCCCGGTGAGCGAGAAGGGACCGCTGCCGGTTTTGCAGATGGTGCCGGTGGCCAGGTGCAGGTTGCAGATCGCGTTGGTGTTCCAGGTGCCGTGCGTGCTCTGGTTGAGTCCCATCGTCCAGCAGCTCATGAAGTTTTCGGCTTCGCCGATCCAGCGGGCGGCCGTGCGGATGTCTTCGGTTGCGATGCCGGTGATTTCGCCGACCCGCTCCGGCGTGTACTGAGCGAGGAAGCTCGGCATCACCTCCCAGCCTTCGGTGAATTCGGCGATGAATTCGGGATCGGTGTGCCCGTTTTGGACGATCAGGTGCAGCAGCCCGTTGAGCAGCGCGAGATCGGTCCCGGGGGCGAGCTGCAGGAACAGGTCGGCCTTCTCGGCGGTCGCGGTGCGTCGCGGGTCCACCACGATCAGCTTGGCGCCGGCCTTGACGCGATCCATCATGCGCAGGAACAGGATCGGGTGGCAGTCGGCCATGTTGGAGCCGATGACGAGGAACACGTCGGCCGCGTCGAAGTCCTGGTACGAGCCGGGCGGTCCGTCGGCGCCCAGGGACAGCTTGTATCCGGAACCCGCGCTGGCCATGCACAGCCGCGAATTCGACTCGATCTGGTTGGTTCCGATGAAACCCTTGGTCAGCTTGTTCGCCAAATACTGGGCCTCGATGGACATCTGGCCCGACACGTACATGGCGAAGGAGTCGGGGCCGTCCTGATCGATGATCTCGCGGAGCCGCTTGGCGCACTGGGTTATCGCGTCGTCGATGTCGATCGGCTCGAGGGGCTCGCCGCGGTCGGCTCGCACGTGCGCCGATTCCATCCGGCCCGGCGCGGCCAACAGGTCGGCTGTCGTCGCGCCCTTGGTGCACAGCCGGCCAAAGTTGGCCGGGTGGCTTTTGCTTCCAACAGTTCGCGTAACGTGACGGCCGCCGCTCGCCGGGTCTGCTGTGACGTGTAACACCATGCCGCAACCGACACCACAGTAGGCGCACATGCTCTGCACGGCGTCCGTGCGAACGTCGTGGGGCTCTTTGGCCACGCCTACTTTCCTCCCCTCGCGCGCAAGGGCCTAATGCGCTAAATAGTGCGGCAATGATGTTTCGGCATCGGGCGCCCGATGTTTCCGCCGTTTTACGGCTTGCTTTCACCGAATCCGCATTGGTGTGTGAGGTCGCCGCAACGCCGCGTAATCGCAGGTCAGCACCGATCCGCGACGTCGGCAAGACTACCCGCGGGCCTCGGTGATTTGCCTCTCAGAAGGGCGCCTCCGACGAAACAAATGGGACATTCACAGTTTTCGTTAAGCTCACAATGTGCGCCGCTCGTTTGTGATTCTGCTGATCTTGCTGGCGTCGGCGTGCGGCGGAAAACCGACGACACAGCCGGCCTCGCGGGCCGATACTTGTAAGGAGTCCGACGGTCCGAACGCCGACACGGTGCGGCAGGCCATCGCCTCCGTCCCGGTCGAAGTGCCCGGCTCGACCTGGGTCGAAATCGCGCGGGGGCACACCAAGAAGTGCCGCCTGTTTTGGGTTCAGATCATCCCGACCATCGCCAGCGAGTCAACTCCGCAGCAGCTGCTTTTCTTCGACCACAACACCCCGCTGGGCCCACCCACGCCGAACCCGAAGCCGTACATCACCGTGCTGCCGCCGTCCGACGACACGATCACCGTCCAGTACCAATGGCAGGTCGGCAAGGACGAACCGTGCTGTCCCACCGGAATCGGCACCGTGAAGTTCCAGATCGGGTCGGACGGCAAGCTGCAGGCGCTCGGCAAGATCCCGCATCAGTAGCGCTCGTTGACCCGGCGCCCAAAGCCGCGCCGCCAAAGCCTCAGTCGGGCAGGTTCTCCGGGTGCAGCATCTCGGCGTAGCGCAGCGGCTCCGGGATGCCGAACCCGTCGACCAGCGTCTCCGCGTAGGGGCGCAGCTTGCGGCATCGATCGTTGATGCCGCGGGTGACCGCCTTGGCTCGCCCGGTCGACAGGTAGCCGTGTTCGATGTACCAGGCCTTGTCGTCCTCGATCACCGACAATGCGTACACGTCGCAGACCATTTCGAGCAGTCCGCGAGCCTCCGTGTCCTCGCACGAGTCGATCCCGGCGACGAACGCTTCCAGCACGATTCGGTCGATGTGCGCGCTCGCCGCGTGCAGCACGTGATCCTGCACGGCGTTGAACGCGTCGAATTCCGACATCTCTTTAGATTTGCCCTGCAGCCGACGCGCCACCGACGAGAGCAGATAGTCCTCACGCTCCTCGAACATGGTGACCTGGGTGCCGCGGTTGAACAGGCTGCCTTCCTCTTCGCTGTCCTGGCGGGCGTCGATGATCGTCTGCATAATCGCCTCGGCCGCAGTGCGTTTCCGCACCCGCTCACCGACGGTGTTGGCGGCGAAGCGCACCCATTCGACCGGGCTCATGCTGCGGATGTCGTCGGCATAAGCCGTCAGCAGCTCCTTGGCCACCAATTGGGTCAGCACGTGGTTGTCGCCCTCGAACGTGGTGAACACGTCGGTGTCGCCGCGCAGCCCGATCAGCCGGTTCTCGGCCATGTAGCCCGCGCCGCCGCAGGCCTCCCGCGCCTCCTGGATTGCTCGCGACGCGTGCCAGGTGTTGGCCGCCTTCAGTCCGGCGGCCCGCGCTTCCAGCTCCCGCTGCTCGTCGGCGTCGGGCGCGTCCGCGGTCTGGATGTCGTGGCACCTGCTGACCAGTTCGTTCTGGGCGAACTGCAGCGCGTATGACCGGGCGATCAACGGGAACAGCCGGCGCTGGTGCACCAGGTAGTCCATGATCAGCACCTCGGTGTCCTCGCCGGGCGCATTGAATTGCCTGCGCTGCAACGCATATCGAGTGGCGATGTCCAGCGCGACGCGCGCGGCGGCGCCCGCGCTGCCGCCCACGGTGATGCGGCCGCGAACCAGCGTGCCCAGCATGGTGAAGAACCGGCGGTTGGGGTTGTCGATCGGGGAGCTGTAGGTGCCGTCCGGCGCCACGTCGCCGTACTTGTTCAGCAGGTTCACCCGCGGGACGCGGACATGGTCGAAGACGATGCGGCCGTTGTCCACACCGGGCAGGCCGCCCTTGTACTCGCAGTCCGACGTCGTGACCCCGGGCAGGTCGTTGCCGTCGGCGTCGCGGATCGGGACCAGCAGGCAGTGCACGCCGTGGTTGACCGGCTTGCCGTCCTCGGTGGTGATGAGTTGCGCGAAAACCGATGCCATGGTGGCGGTTTCGGCGGCGCCCCCGATGTAATCCTTGCGGGCCGTCGGGGTGGGGGAGTCGACGACGAACTCCTCGGTCTCGGGGTCGTAGGTCGCGGTGGTCTCCACCGACTGAACGTCGCTGCCGTGCCCGGTCTCGGTCATGGCGAAACAGCCGCGCAATTCGAGGCTGATGATCTTCTTCACATAGGCCTCGTGGTGGCGCTCGGTGCCCAGGTTCTCGACGGCACCGCCGAACAGCCCCCACTGGACACCGGCCTTCACCATCAGCGACAGGTCGGACATCGCGAGCATCTCGATCATCGTGATCGCGGCGCCCACGTCGCCGGTCCCACCGTGCTCCTTGCGGAAGTTGTCGGCGGCGACCCCGAAGGCCGCCATGATCCGCATTTGCTCGGCCACCTTGGTGCGGGCGATCACGGTGTTCGGCGTGTAATGCGGGCGGAACAGCTCCTCGGTCATCGTGGCCCGCATCCGGTTCTTCACGTCGCGCCACCGCCCGTCCAGGGCGTTGCGCAGGTGTTCGGCCGTGCTTTTCGTGTCTGGCGCCATAAAGGGACGGTAACCCGCTGCTCAGGCCTTGAAACAGGCCTTGCACAACAATCGCGCAACGCCCGCATTTTCGCGCCGAGTACACGCTGGGCGCCGCGCTGCAAGTGTCATGATCGAGCGATGCCGCAGTATTTCGCCGCTGCCATGATCGTGCTCCTGATCGGCACCGTCCTCGCCAGAGTCATGCTGCTGCGCAGAACCGGCACCCAAGCAATGCATTTCGGGAAGCTGGACAAGACCGACTTCCTGATCCCGCCCGTCGCGCTGTTCTACTTCTACACGGTGTTCGCCGCCGCCTTCGGGTGGCCGCTGGCCAGCCGTCAGCGGTTCCACTCGACGTTGCTCGCCTGGCTGGGAGTGGCCCTCTGCCTGGTCGGGGTCCTGATCCTGGTGTTCAGCCTGGTGTCATTCGGCGCCAGCTTCCGCGTCGGCATCGACGTCGACCAGCCCGGCCGGCTGGTGACGACCGGCATATTCGCGGTGAGCCGCAACCCGATCTACGTCGGGTTCTTCGTTTTCCTCGTCGGCCAGCTCCTGGTGTTCCCCAACTGGGTTCCGTTGATCTACCTGGTCGCCGCCACCGCGCTGTTCCACCGGCAAGTGTTGCGCGAGGAAGCGTTCATGCGGCAGCGCTACGGCGACGAATTCGCCGACTATTGCCGCCGCGTGCGGCGCTACGTCTAGCCCGAGCCGGCAGACGGCCGCTTCGGCGCGCGCAGCCGGAAAAGGGCGAAGCCGGCCGCGCCGGCGCCGAAGCCCAAGAGCATCACCATGTCGAACACCCACCAGCCCGAATAGTGCGTCCACATCTGGGCGTTGGCGGCCAGCGCGTCGACCCTGCGCAGATCGGCGACCGACGCCGACGCCGCGAAACCCCACTGGGCCGGAACGAACCAGGAAATCTGCTGGAAGCCCCACTTGCTCACCAGCTGCACCAGGCTGCCGTTGAACAGCAGCGAGGCTAGGACCACCAGCACCAGCAGCGGCAGCACCTCGCGCAGCCGGTTGCCCGTCGCGGACAACGCCAGCCCGACGACCGCCGACACGAGGGCCGTCGCGGCCACGCTCAGATAGAGCTCGGCGGTGGCCCCGCTGGAAAAGCCCAACAGCACCGGGCCGTGCACCGGCCCGCCTTTCACCACGACGACGATCGCGAAGAAGATGCCGGTCAGGACGAGCGCGGCCAGGCCGAAGACGACGATCTTGGCGCCCAGGTACGCCGGGGCCGAGAGCCCGACGGCCTGCTCGCGCCGGAAGGCGCGGCGCTCCTCGACCAGCGTGCGGATGGTCAGGGCGGTGCCCACGATCACCGCGGCGATGTTGAGCGCGGCCAGGATCTCGATGGCCTCGTGCGGGTTGGAACTGCTCGGGTTGGGCCGTTCCAGGCCGGACTCGCCGGGAATCAACAGTGTCAGCGCCGCCAACACAAAGGGCAGGATCGCCAGGAACAGCACGTAGATGTGGTCGGCGAAGAGCAGGCGGAGCTGGCGGCGCACGAGCACCCGGACTTGCCGCTTCGCGGCGAGCCCTTGGGGCGGCGGCCACGGCGGTGCCACTTCCGGCGGCGTGGGCGGGGCCAGTCCTTGCTGCCGGGCCCGGAACTCGTCGTGCGCGCCGTCGGGATCCGCCCCGATCCGCTCGATGACGTCGGCCCAGTCGGTGGTGCCCATCGCGGGCTCGACCTGCAACGGGGTCCCGAGGAAAGCCGTGGCGCCCCGCGCGGTGAGGACCAACACCTGGTCGCAGAGGTTGAGATTGCCCAGTGATGCGTGCGACGGAATCGCAACCACCACGACACAGCCGATGTCGGCCTGGCGACGCAGGACTGCCATCACGCGGTCTTGCTGCGGCGCATCCAGCCCGGCGCCCGGATCGTCGACCACGAGCAGGGTCGGCCGGGTGACCAGTTCGACCGCCAGCGACGCACGCCGGCGCACCTCGGGTGGGAGTTTGCTGATCCGCGTCGCGCGGTGGGGCGTCAGCTCCAGCTCCTCGATCACCTGGTCCACCACCCGCCGACGGTGCTCGGCCGCGGTGTCCGGCGGCAGGCGCAGTTCGGCGGCGTAGCCCAAGGCTTGTTCGATCGTGAGCCGCGGGTGCAGGCAGTCGTCGCCGCGCACGACACCAATGCGGGCGCGCATCGACTCGGGCTCGGCGTACACGTCGTGGCCGTCGACCGTCGTTCGGCCGGAACTGAGTTCCCTTGTGCCGGAGAGCAGTTCGAGCAGTGCCGAGTTGCGCGCCGCCGACGGTCCCACGATCGCGGTCATGGTGCCCAGACCAGCCGTGAACGAGATGTCGGTGAGCACCTCGTGCCCGTCGACCGTAAGCCCCAGCTGGTATGCCGCGACCCCGCTGGTCCGCGCTCCGGACCTGAGCGGCAGCCGATACGTGGAGTTGCCTTCCTGAGTGCGCAAGGACGGGCTTGGGGTCCGCAGCTTGCGCGTGGTCATCCGCTCGATCAGGCCCGGACCGTCGGACGGTTCGGGTTCGATCGCCTCGGGCGCCTCCGCGACGGGCGGCGCGGGCGGTTCCGGCGGGGCGGGCGGACCCGGCGGCTCGACCGCGGGCGGTGGGGGTGGCGGGATGCGCATCCGCTGGGTCGTGCGCTCGGTCGGCGCCCGCAAGCTGGGGTCGTTCGGGCGCTGCCCGGTGCCGGGAGGCGGGGGTTGCGGCGGACGGGGCGGTCCCGGGGGCTGCCGGAACCGCGGCGGCGGCGGCGGGCCCGGTGGCCGCCCGGGCGGGTCGATCTGGAAAACCAGCCGCGGGCCGCGCTGCGGATCGCCGATCGTGATCGCCTGGCCGGAGTGGATGTCGACGGCCGGCACCCGCCAGCCGTTGACGAACATCCCGCGGGGGCTGTTGTCGATGGCCACCCAGTGCCTACCGGTGAACCGCAGCACCACATCGGGGTGAGGCGCCGCCGGGTTGCCCGGTGGTCCGAGCGCGATGTCGACTCCAGGTCCGTAGCCCACCAGCACGTCGCGACCGGGCGCGAAGACGTATCTCGTCGGTCCGACCCATACGGTCAACGGGGAGGCCGGGAAGGCGGAAGCCTCGGGCCGCATCACCGCCACCTTTCGTCACCGGTCAGTCCGAACTTCCAGTGTCTACCCGCCCGCGGCGATGCATCCACCGCACGATGCCATCAGAGAGTGTGGCGGCGCGGCGTCGACGCGGCGTTCTCGAGGAGCCGCCGCAGGACCCCGACCGCCTCCTTCAGCACCTCGCGGTCCGCCGGCTCGAGCAGGGCCAGCTGCGGTTCGATCGCGGCGGCCCGGTCGGAACGGACGGCGTCGAGCGTGCGTATCCCGTCGGCCGTGATGCGGATGCGGACCGCCCGGGCGTCGCCGGGATCGACGGTCCGCGTGACCAGGCCGGCGTCCTCGAGGCGGCGCACCTGCGTGGTCATGGTCGGTTGCGAACAGTGGTCGACGCCGGCGAGGTCGCCGATTCGCGCCTCCCCATGGGCCTCGATGGTGGCCAGCAGCCGCGCCTGCGCGGCGGGCAGCGGCATCTGGATGCGCTGGGTCGCCAGTCGGTTCAGGCGGGCGACGACGGCGAGGAGATCGGCTCCGAGGCCGGACTGGGACTCGGTGGTTGCGGCGTCAACGACATCGGTGTGGTTGGCGGCGGATGCGTTCATACATCCATGGTTGCATAGCTTTGCTAAGCGAGACGAGCGCCACACGCGTCGGCGCAAAAACCCAGCGTATGTGGTGTGGCGCGGGGACTTGCCGGCGCGGCCTGGCAGAATCGGTGAGGTGACCGTCCCCCGACCATCCCGTTCACACCAACGGGGTGGACCGCTGCGGCCGGTCGAGTTGGCGCAGGCCGCCGTCATGGGGGCGCTGTGCGCGGTCATCGCCATCATCTCGGTGATCGTCCCGTTCGCCGCGGGACTCGCCCTGCTGGGTACCGTGCCCACCGGGCTGCTGGCCTACCGCTACCGGTTCCGCGTCCTGATGGCCGCGACGGTCGCGGCCGCGATGATCGCCTTCCTGATCGCCGGGTTGGGCGGTCTCATGACCGTCATCCATTGCGTCTACATCGGCGGCCTGACCGGAATCATCAAGCGGAAGCGCCGCGGCCTGCCCACGGTGATCTTCTGGTCCTTGATCGCCGGGTTGGCCTTCGGCGCCGCGGACGTCATCGGGCTGACCGTGATGAGCCGGCTGCGTCGCCTGATCTTCGACGTCATCACCGCGGACGTGAACGGGGTCGCGGCGTTCCTGACCCGGGTGCACATGCAGGGCGTCGGTGCGGACTTGAAGCGCTATTTCGCTCTCGGCGTGCAGCATTGGCAGCTGCTGGTGCTCATCTATTACGTCATCGGCATCCTGATCGTGTCGCTGATCGGCTGGTGGGCGTTGTCCCGCCTGCTGGACCGGATGCGCGGCATCCCCGACGTGCACCAGCTGGACGCCCGGGACGGCGAGGCCGAGCAGGGGGCCGTCGGCCCGGTTCCGGTGCGGCTGGATAAGGTGCGTTTCCGTTACCCGGGTGCCCGCCGGGACGCGCTGCGCGAGCTCAGCCTGGACCTCCGGGTCGGCGAACACGTCGCGATCACCGGACCCAACGGATCCGGGAAGACCACGCTGATGCTGGTTCTGGCCGGCCGCGAACCGACGTCGGGCACGGTGGAGCGCCCCGGCGCGGTGGGCCTGGGCAAGCTGGGCGGCACCGCGGTCGTGCTGCAGCACCCCGAAAGCCAGGTGCTGGGCACGCGGGTCGCCGACGACGTGGTGTGGGGTCTGCCGCCCGGCACCAAGATCGACGTGGACCGCCTGCTGAGCGAGGTCGGCCTCGACGGGCTCGCGCAACGCGACACCGGAAGCCTGTCCGGGGGCGAGCTGCAGCGCCTCGCGCTCGCCGCGGCGCTGGCCAGGGAGCCGGCGTTGCTCATCGCCGACGAGGTGACCACCATGGTCGACCAGCAGGGCCGGGATGCGTTGCTGCGCGTGCTGTCCGATCTTCCCAAGCGACACCGCACCGCCCTGGTGCACATCACGCACTACAACACCGAGGCCGAGTCCGCCGATCGCACAGTCGATCTCAGCGATTCCCCGGACAACTCCGTGATGGTCGAGACCGTGCCGGCGCCGGCCGCAACCAATGGAGCCGCGGTACACCACGGCTCGCGGGCGCCGGTGATCGAACTCGTCGGCGTCGGCCACGAATACGGCAGCGGCACCCCGTGGGCCAAAACCGCACTGCGCGACGTCAGCTTCACGGTGGAGCAGGGAGACGGCGTGCTGATCCACGGCGGCAACGGCTCGGGCAAGTCGACGCTGGCCTGGATCATGGCCGGGCTCACGGTGCCGACGAGCGGTACCTGCCTCATGGATGGCCGGCCCATCCACGAGCAGGTCGGTGCGGTGGCGTTGTCGTTCCAGGCGGCCCGGCTGCAACTGATGCGCGGCCGCGTGGACCTGGAAGTCGCCTCGGCAGCGGGCTTTTCGCCGCGTGACAAGGATCGCGTCGCCGCGGCGCTGGCCGTCGTCGGACTCGATCCCACGCTGGCCAGGCGGCCGATCGACCAGCTCAGCGGCGGGCAGATGCGCCGCGTGGTGCTGGCCGGACTCCTGGCCCGTTCACCGCGGGCGCTGATCCTCGACGAGCCGCTGGCCGGGTTGGACGCCGCCAGCCAGCGCGGCCTGCTGCGCCTGCTGGAAGACCTGCGCCGCGAGCAGGACCTGACGGTGGTGGTCATTTCGCACGACTTCGTCGGGCTGGAGGACCTGTGCCCGCGCACCCTGCACCTGCGCAACGGCACGCTCGAGCCCGTTCCGGCCCCGGCAGGGGGCATGGCATGACCGCAACCTCCGTCCCGGAGCGCGCCTCGACCCGACGCACGCCGCGTCCGGTCGTGCTGCTCGTCCCGGTGCCCGGAACGTCGACCATTCACGAGCTGTGGGCGGGCACCAAACTGCTTGTTGTTTTCGGTGTTTCGGCGCTGCTGACGTTCTACCCGGGCTGGGTGACGATCGGGTTGGTGGCGGCGCTGGTCTTGGCGGCGGTCCGGATCGCGCGCATTCCGCGCGGCGCGGTGCCGTCGATCCCGCGGTGGTTGTGGATCGTCATCGCCCTGGGCGGCATCACCGCCGTGCTGGGCGGCGGCGGCCCGAAAGTCTCGATCGGCGGCCTCGAGCTCGGCCTCGGGGGTGGTTTGCACTTCCTGCGGATCACCGCGCTGTCGATCGTGCTGCTCGCGCTCGGCGCGATGGTGTCCTGGACCACCAACGTCGCCGAAATAGGGCCCGCGCTGGCCACTTTGGGCCGGCCGTTCAAACTGTTGCGGATCCCGGTCGACGAATGGGCGGCGGCCCTGGCGCTGGCGCTGCGCGCCTTCCCGATGCTGATCGACGAGTTCCAGGTGCTCTACGCCGCCCGCCGGCTGCGGCCCAAACGGATACCGCGGAGCCGCAAGGCCCGTCGCCGCCGGCACGCCCTGGAGCTGATCGACCTGCTGGCCGCCGCCACCACCGTGACCCTGCGGCGCGCCGACGAGATGGGCGACGCGATCACTGCCCGCGGCGGCACCGGTCAAATCTCGGCCAACCCGGCCCGGCCCAAGCTCGCGGATTGGGTGACCATCGCGATCACCCTCGCGGTCAGCGGCCTGGCGGTGGTGCTCGAGGCGATGATTCACACAATGCGCTAGGCATGGCCGACGTCGCCCGCAGCCGCGGCATCGCGGCCCGCCCCCAACCGATCTGGGACGTCCTCGCGGACTTCGGCGCGATCAGCTCGTGGGCCGACAACGTCGACCACTCGTGCATCCTGTTCTCCGGAGCCGACGGGGCCGCCATCGGTACCGCGAGGCGCGTCCAGGTCAAACGCGACGCCCTCGTCGAACGGATCACCGAGTTCGACCCGCCGCGCGCCCTGGCCTACGACGTCGAGGGCCTGCCGGGCCGCGTGCGCAGGATGACCAACCGCTGGACGCTCGCCCCGGGCCCCGCCGGCTCGACGGTCGTGACCCTCACCAGCACGGTCGAAATCGGTGACAGCCCAGCACAGAAACTGGCCGAACGCGTGTTGTGTCGCTTTCTCGCGCGACAGTCCGACGTGATGCTCGCCGGGCTGGCGAATCGATTGGAGAACGCCCGTGTCTGATCGCCCCGACGTCATCATCGTCATGACCGACGAGGAGCGCGCGGTCCCGCCGTACGAGACCCCCGCGGTGTTGGCGTGGCGCAACCGAATACTCAGCGGCCGCAAGTGGTTTGACGACCACGGCGTCAGCTTCGCCCGGCACTACACCGGCTCGCTGGCCTGCGTGCCCAGCCGCCCAACGATTTTCACGGGCCAGTACCCCGACCTGCACGGGGTCACCCAGACCGACGGCATCGGAAAGACGGCCGACGATTCCCGCATGCGCTGGCTGCGCCAGGGCGAGGTGCCCACCCTCGGCAACTGGTTCCGGGCAGCCGGATACGACACCCACTACGACGGCAAGTGGCACATCTCGCACGCCGATCTCGTCGATCAGTCCACCGGGCGTTCACTGCCGACCAACGACGACGACGGCGTCGTCGATGACGCGGCGGTGCGGCGCTACCTGGACGCCGATCCGCTTGGGCCGTTCGGCTTTTCGGGATGGGTCGGCCCCGAACCGCATGGCGCGCTGCTGGCCAACGCGGGCATTCGCCGGGATCCCCTGATCGCCGATCGCGTCGTCGGCTGGCTCACCGACCGCTATGCCCGCCGTCGCGCCGGCGACCCCGACGCGCTGCGCCCCTTCCTGTTGGTCGCCAGCTTCGTCAACCCGCACGACATCGTCCTGTTCCCCACCTGGTCGCGCCGGGGTCCGGTCAAGCCGTCGCCGTTGGATCCGCCGCCGGTGCCCCCGGCGCCCACCGCCGACGAGGACCTGTCGACGAAGCCGGCCGCCCAAATCGCCTTCCGCGAGGCGTATTACTCCGGCTACGGTCCGGCGCCGGCGATCAGCCGGACTTACGATCGCAACGCCCAGCGCTACCGCGACCTGTACTACCGGCTGCACGCCGAGGTGGACGGGCCGATCGACCGGGTGAGGCGGGCGGTGACCGAGGGTGGCTCGGCCAACGCGGTGCTGGTGCGCACCGCCGATCACGGGGACCTGCTGGGCGCCCACGGTGGGCTGCACCAGAAATGGTTCAACCTGTACGACGAGGCCACCCGCGTTCCGTTCGTGATCGCGCGGATTGGTTCGGGCGCCACGCGGCCCCGCACCGTCACCGCGCCGACGTCGCACGTCGACCTGGTGCCGACGCTGCTTTCGGCCGCCGGCATCGAAGTCGCCGCCGTCGCTGCCACGCTGGCCGAGTCGTTCTCCGAAGTCCACGAGCTGCCGGGCCGCGACCTCATGCCCGTGGTGGACGGGGCACCCGCCGATGACGCGCGGGCCGTTTACCTGATGACCCGCGACAACATGCTCGAGGGCGACAGCGGCGCCTCGGGGCTCGCGCGCCGCCTGAAGCGCACCGTCAATCCGCCCGCCCCGCTGCGCATTCGGGTGCCCGCCCATACCGCGTCCAATTTCGAGGGGCTGGTGCTCCGCGTCGACAACGCGACGGCATCCGGGGGCGCCGGGCACCTGTGGAAGCTGGTCCGCACCTTCGATGACCCGGCCACCTGGACCGAACCAGGGGTGCGTCACCTCGCGGCCAACGGGCTCGGCGGCGAGGCGTACCGGACATCGCCCGTGGACGACCAATGGGAGCTGTACGACCTGACCGCCGACCCGATCGAAGCCGACAACCGCTGGACCGATCCCGATCTGCATGACCTGCGCCAGCACTTGCGGACGCAGCTCAAGCACGCCCGGGCCGTTTCCGTCCCGGAGCGAAACCTCCCGTGGCCCTACGTATCTCGCCGGCCACCCGCGCCGCGGCCGTCGAGGCTGAGGCGGCTGGTTCGGCTTTTCGGCCGCTGACTCGCTCGCGGACCGCTAGGTCCGCATGCGGTCGATCAGGTTCGACAGCACCACGATGCTTTCGCTGCGCTCGATGTGCGCGCTCGAACGGATGCGCTCCAGCGCCGCCTCCAGGTGTCGCATGTCGCGGGCCAGCACGTGCAGGATCGCATCCGACGTGCCGGTCACGGTGGCCGCGCTGACCACCTCCGGCATGTTCACCCACGCCGCCCGCAGCTGCTCGGGGGAGATCGTGCCGTGGCAGAACACCTGCACGTAGGCTTCCGTCTTCCAGCCGAGCGCGTTGGGGTCGACGACCGTGGTGAAGCCCTTGATCACACCGTCATCGAGCATCCGGTCGACGCGGCGCTTGACCGCCGGCGCCGACAGGTTCACCGTCTGGCCGATCTCGGCGAAGGTGGCCCGCGCGTTCTGGGTCAGCTCGGTCAGGATGCGCTCGTCGGTCTCGTCGAGACGGTCCATAAGCCACTCCTTAACAAATCGCCGCATCAACGACTCTAGCGCAATAAATCGACACTAGACGCGCAAGAATCGTCGTTTGCTTGTTTGAAGCGTCGCAAATACCGTTGATTTATGACGGATTCATACGTTGCCGCGCCGGCGCCCGCCACGCCCGTCCGGATGTCCCGGGCCCGCCGGTACGCGATGACCCCGCCGGACTTCTTCGCCGTCGAGTACGCGATCAACCCCTGGATGGACGTCGGCACGCCCGTCGACGCCCAGCTGGCCCGGGCGCAGTGGGACGCCCTGCGCGAGACGTACCTGCGGCTGGGCCACCACGTGGACCTCGTCGAGCCCGTGCCCGGGCTCCCGGACATGGTCTACGCCGCCAACGGCGGCTTCATCGCCCGCGGCATCGCGATCGTCGCCCGGTTCCGCTTCGCCGAGCGGGCCGGCGAGTCCCGCGCCTATTCCGAATGGATGTCATCGCTCGGGTATCGGCCCGTGGCCACCCGCCACGTCAACGAGGGGCAGGGCGATCTGCTGATGCTCGGCGATATGGTGTTGGCCGGCTACGGGTTTCGCACCGACCGGCGCGCACACCCGGAAATCGCCGCGGCGCTAGGCGTTCCGGTCGTCTCGCTTGAGCTGGTGGACCCCCGCTTCTATCATCTCGACACCGCGCTGGCCGTCCTCGACGATCACACGATCGCGTTCTACCCTCCGGCGTTCAGCGCGGCGGCGCAAGACCGACTGCACGCACTGTTTCCCGACACGATCGTGGTGGGAAGCGCCGACGCCTACGTGCTCGGCCTCAACGTGGTCTCCGACGGGCTGCACGTCGTGCTCCCCTCGGCGGCAACGGGTTTCGCCGCACAACTGCACGAGGCCGGCTTCGAGCCGGTCGGCGTGGACTTGTCCGAATTGCTCAAGGGCGGCGGTTCCGTCAAGTGCTGCACATTGGAGGTATTCCCATGACCGTCCTCGACGCCCGGGCCGCACATGACACCGACGCGGCGATCGAACTGGTCGAAAGGCACGCGGCGCATAACTATTCGCCGCTTCCCGTGGTCGCGGCAAGTGCCGAGGGCGCCTGGATCACCGACGTCGACGGCCGCCGCTATCTGGACTTCCTGGCCGCCTACTCGGCGGTCAACTTCGGTCATCGCAACCCCGAGATCACCGCGACCGCCCACGCGCAACTGGACACCGTTACGCTGGTGAGCCGCGCGTTCCATTCCGACACCCTCGGGCCGTTCTGCGCCGCGCTCGCCGGACTGTGCGGCAAAGACATGGTGTTGCCGATGAACTCGGGCGCCGAAGCCGTCGAGAGCGGCCTGAAGGTCGCCCGCAAATGGGGCGCCGAGGTCAAAGGCGTAGCCCCGGGCCGGGCCAACATCATCGTGGCGGACAACAACTTCCATGGCCGCACCATCAGCATCGTCAGCTTCTCGTCGGACCCGGCGGCGCGCGACGGGTTCGGGCCGTTCACGCCGGGCTTCCGCTCGGTGCCGTTCGGCCACGCCGCAGCGCTGGCCCGCGCGATCGACGACGACACGGTGGCGGTGCTGCTGGAGCCGATCCAGGGCGAGGCCGGGATCGTCGTCCCGCCCGCCAACTACCTGCCCACCGTCCGCGCGCTGTGCAGCGAGCACAACGTGCTGATGATCGCCGACGAGATCCAGGCGGGGCTGGCCCGCACCGGCTACACCTTCGCGTGTGACCGGTGGCGCGTCGTGCCGGACGTCTACCTGCTCGGCAAGGCGCTCGGCGGCGGCGTGCTGCCCCTGTCGGCGGTGGTCGCGAACCGCGAAATCCTCGGCGTGCTGCGGCCCGGCGAACACGGCTCGACCTTCGGTGGCAACCCACTGGCGGCGGCGATCGGCACCACGGTCGTCGCCATGCTGGCGCGTGGCGAATTCCAGGCCCGGTCGGCCCAATTGGGTGCGCACCTGCACCGCCGGCTGCAGGGGCTGATCGGCGACGGTGTGGTGGCGGTTCGGGGCCTCGGGCTGTGGGCCGGCGTCGACATCGAACCCGCCCTGGGCACCGGCAAGGAAATCAGCCTGCGGCTGGCCCGGCGCGGGGTGCTGGTGAAGGACACCCACGGTTCGACGCTGCGGTTCGCGCCGCCGCTGGTGATCACCCGGCAGGAGATCGACTGGGCGATTGACCAGTTCGCTACGGTGTTGCGGGAGGCTCGCGCATAATCAGCTGATCCACGCAACAGGGGGCGCACGTGCCATCCAGCTCGATCAGCCTGACGGAGCAAATGCTGCGGCGCCGTCCCGTCGTCGGCGCCCATGCCGCGCGCGGCGCGGCCGACCACCTCAAGCGCAGCATCGGCACGTTCCAGCTCACCATGTTCGGGGTCGGTTCGACGATCGGCACCGGCATCTTCTTCGTCATGTCCCAGGCGGTGCCCGAGGCCGGCCCGGGCGTGATCGTCTCATTCCTCATCGCCGGCATCGCGGCCGGACTCGCGGCCCTCTGCTACGCCGAATTGGCCGCCGCAGTGCCGGTTTCGGGGTCGTCGTACTCCTACGCCTACACCACGCTCGGCGAGGTGGTCGCGATGGGAGTGGCGGCGTGCCTGCTGCTGGAATACGGCGTGTCCACCGCCGCGGTCTCGGTCACCTGGAGCGGCTACCTCAACAAGTTGCTGAGCAATCTGTTCGGATTCCAACTGCCGCATGCTTTGTCGGCGGCGCCGTGGGACGCCGAACCGGGCTATGTGAACGTGCCGGCGATCATCCTGATCGTGATGTGCGCGCTGCTGCTGATCCGCGGCGCCAGCGAATCGGCACGGGTCAATGCGATCATGGTGCTCACCAAGCTCGGGGTGCTGGTCATGTTCGTGATCCTCGCGTTCACCGCCTTCGACGCCGACCGGCTCAAGGACTTCGCCCCGTTCGGCGTCGCCGGCATCGGCTCGGCGGCCGGCACCATCTTCTTCTCCTACATCGGCCTTGACGCGGTGTCGACGGCCGGCGACGAGGTGAAGGATCCGCAGAAGACCATGCCGCGCGCCATAATCGCGGCCCTGACGATCGTCACCACCGTCTACCTCCTCGTCGCGGTGGCCGCGCTCGGCACCCAGTCGTGGCGAGACTTCGCCGCGCAACAAGAGGCCGGCCTCGCCACGATCCTCGACAACGTCACCCACAGCCGGTGGGCCAGCACGATTCTCGCGGCCGGCGCGGTGATCTCGATCTTCTCGGTCACGCTCGTCTCCATGTACGGCCAGACCCGCATCCTGTTCGCGATGGGCCGCGACGGGCTGCTTCCGTCGCGATTCGCCAGCGTGAATGCACGGACCATGACCCCGGTGAGCAACACGGCCATCGTCGCGGTCGCGGCAGGCACGCTGGCGGCCTTCGTCCCGCTCGACAAGCTGGCCGACATGGTGTCCATCGGCACGCTGACGGCGTTCATCGTCGTGTCGGTCGGCGTGATCATCCTGCGGGTGCGCGAGCCGGACTTGCCGCGGGCGTTCAAGGTGCCGGGTTACCCTGTCACGCCGGCACTTTCGGTGCTGGCGTGCGGCTACATCCTGGTCAGCCTGCACTGGTACACCTGGATAGCGTTCTCCGGATGGATCGCGGTGGCGCTGGTCTTCTACTTCGCCTGGGGCCGCCACCATAGCGCCCTCAACGAGGAAACGCCGTGACCGTGGTCGCCGGTTACCGGGCCGGCGAGGTGGGCCTGTCGGGGCTGCACCTGGCCGTCCGCGCCGCACGGACGCTCGGGACGACGCTCACCGTGGTGACCATCGTGCCCAGGCCCTGGCTGACTCCGTCATTCGCGCGTGTCGACGCCGAGTACGAGCAGTGGGCCGAGCGTCTGGCGGCCGACTCGGCCGAGGAGGCCGCGCGGTACCTGCACGATCTGTGCGACGGCGTCGACGTCACCTACCTGCATCGCGCTCACCGCTCGGTGTCCGGGGGACTGATCGAGGTGGTCGAGGAGGTGGGCGCCGACGTCGTCGTGCTGGGGTCGCTGCCCAGCGGTGGGCCCGGGCTGGTTGTCATCGGCACGACCGCCGACTGGTTGCTGCACGCGTCGCCCGTCCCGGTGGCCATCAGCCCCCGCGGATATCGTGCGCACACAGGCGGATTGACGCGGATCACCTGCGCCTACGCCGCCACGGCCGACTCGATCGAGGTGGTCCGGCGCTGTTCCGAGACCGCCCAGCGATTCGGGGTGCCGCTGCGGGTGATGACCTTCGCCGTCCGGGGCAAGACGATGTATCCCCCGGAGGTGGGATTCGACGTCGAGGACGAGATCCTCGAGGCGTGGGCGTCGCAGGCGCGCGAGATCATGGCGAACCTGAAGACCGACGGTGTGGTCGGCGAAGACGTTGCGCTGCAAGTGGTTACCGGTCATGACTGGAACGAGGCACTGGGCAAGGCGGACTGGCGCGACGGCGACATCCTGGCGCTGGGGACCCGACCGCGCGACGAAATCCGCAGGGTTTTCCTCGGTTCCCGCAGTGCCAAGATCATCCGCGAGAGCCCGGTGCCGGTGCTGGTGCTCCCCGGTTAGCGGCTGCCGAGCGTCACGCCAGCGTGGCGCTCGCGGTCGACCGCCACGCGAGCGTGACGGTCGCGTCCGATGGCTTTGTCAGCGCCACGCGGTTAGCGCGGCACCTGCACCAGCGGTTGGCCGCCGATCTGGCCCCAGCACCCGGCGGGGTCGCGCCCATTCTTCACCTGATCGTTCAGGCAGTTGAAGATCGCGATCCGCAGATCCGGTGGCGGCTGGTTGGCGCGCTGCTCGGCGGCCAACCGGTTCTGCTCAGCGGTCTTGACGTCCTGCTGGGCATTGATCGTTTCCTGAACCTTCTGGTTGTAGGCGTCAATGCGCTGCTGGGTCGGCTGGTCGTAGAAGATCCGCGGGATCCGCACGTCGAGGATCTCGATCTCGGAGCCCACCGCGTCCTGCAGATCCTTCTTGACCTGGCCGGCCATCGCGGGCAAGTCCGCGCCCTGGGCCGGCGCGGTCATCTGCGCCGACGCGCCCGGTGCGTTCGCCGCCGCCGCCAACATGACCTGTGGGTTGAACGTGGCGAACACCTTCGACAACGCCACCTGCGCCTGCCGGTCCACCAACTGCTCCTTGATCGTCTGGAACACGTTGGCCCCGCCGTAATCCTGGAACAGTTTGGGGGCCGCGCCCTCGCGCAGCCGCCAGTTCAAGTTCTCGTCCACGTAGGCGTTGGAGTTGTTGGCCAGCCGCACGTTGATCGCCGCCGGGTTGTTGTTGGCGCCCCTGCCCTGGCTGGCGTCGTCGAAACTGTTCGACTCGAACGCCTGCAACTGGATCGCCTCCGAGAGCTCACTCACCTTGCGCCACGGCGCATGCCACACGATCCCGGCGCCGTGCACACCCACCGGCTTGCCGAATTCGGTGATGATGCCGACGTTTCGTGTGTCCACCCGGTCGTAGGCGCTGATGAGCGTGAAGACCACGCCGAACAACGCCGCGGTCGCGGTGATGCCCCACCACGTCGACCGCTTGTCCAGGAGCAGGCTCGCGACGAGAGCCACCGCGGCCACCAGGAAGAACAGGATCGCAATAATCCACCACCCGGGCATGACATTCCTTCCCTTTATGCAGGTCGGGCCAGCGTACCGCCCGTCGACGGGCGTGGGAACGCTTTCGCGGGACCGGCGGCTAGCGCTGCGCGGCGGCGTTGGCCGCCGCCTGCGCCTTCCGCAAGGTAACGGCGACATCACCTCGACCCAAGAACATTTCGTCGAAATAGCTCTGCAGGGCCGTGTACCCCGCGGCGAAGCCGGCGCCGCCCGGCGCGGGGATCCGGGGGCCCTTCAGCACGGAGAAGAACGGCCTGACGTCGATGCCCTCGGTGGCCCAGTGGTCGAAGTAGACCGGCTGAGCCGACAGCACCGCGGGAATGGCCGCACCGTCGCGGCCCAGGTAGGCGTTGCCCTCGCGGCTGGCCATCCAGGCCAGCACCTGGCGCACCGCGTCCGGGTGCTTGGTCGCTGAATTACCAGCCGCGGCAATGCCGTTGGTGACGCTCACCCGGCCGGCCGGCCCCGTGGGCATCATGGCCACGCCCCAGCGGAAGCGCGCATCGCGGGCCACCGGCTTCAGGTTGTAGGTGCCGGACTGGAACAGCGCCATCCGGCCGGCCAGGAACTGATTGCGGGAGAAGTCGCCGTTGTCGTTGGTGTCGGAGGCCGGCGGCGCGACGTGGTCGTCGTTGATGAGACCGACGAGATAGCGGAAGGCCGACACCGCCGCGGGGTTGTCGAAGGCGAACTCATCGCCGCGCTGGAATACGCCACCCGCCGAGCCGATGTAGTTCAGGTAGATGCCCTGCGGGTCGTTGGCCGCGTTGTATCCCCACTGCCGCACCCGACCGGGGTCGAAACGCGGTGTGCCCGCGGGGTTTCCGTCGGCGTCGAGGGTCAGCCGGGCCAGCAGGGGTCGCAGCGTGTCGCCGCCGTCGGGGCTCCACCGCAACGTGTCAAGTTGGGCGGGGTCGATTCCGGCCGCCCCGAGCAGGTCGGCGTTGTAGTAGAGCGCGATCCCGCCGTCGGTCAGCTGCGGCACCCCCCACAGCACGCCGCCGCGGGTGAACTGCTCGACCACGGCCGGGTCCCAGTCGGCGGTGGCGTCCGGGCCCAGCATCTTGCCGACGTCGAGCAACCGGCCATCCTCGGCGTAGGCGGCGAGGTACGCGTTGGACAGCCAGAAGATGTCGTCGGCGCTGCCGCCCGCGACGTCGGTGCGCAGCGTGTTGAAGTACGTCGAGTAGGCGACGATATTGGTGCGGACCTCGATATCGCGGTGCATGCGGTTGAATTCCGCGAACGACTGCTGATACGCCGCGGCGATCTGGTCGGCCCAGACCCGCACTTTGATGACGATCTTGCCGCCGTGGGGTTCGGCGGAATAGTCCAACAGCACCGCCATGGCGGCCAGCAGCACCGCCACCAGCACCAGCGCGCCGGCGACCAGCGTCGAGGAGCGCGGCCGGGTCATTTGAGCCCCGAGACGACGATCGACGCGACGATATGGCGCTGGAAGCCGACGAAGAGCGTGACGAGCGGCACGATCGCGAGCGTCGTCGCCGCCATCACCAACGTCCACTGGGAGTTGAACCGCGACTGCAGATCCGCCGTCGCCACGGTGAGCACCCGCCATTTGTGCCCGCTGGTGATCACCAGCGGCCACATGAAGTTGTTCCACTGCGACACCACCGTGATCAACGCCAGCGCGGCCAGGACGGGACGGCTGGACGGGATCACCACGTGCACGATCACGTCCAGGGTGGTGGCCCCGTCGAGGCGCGCGGCGTTGATCAAGTCGTTCGGGATGATGCGAAAGTGCTCGCGCAGCAGGAAAATCGCGTACGGCGAGCCGAACATGAACGGCAGCACCAAAGCCCAGAACGTGTTACGCAGGCCCAGCTGCGCCATCATCAGATACATCGGCACCACCGTGACCGTCGCGGGCACCATCAGCGTGGCGATGTAGACCCAGAAAAGCGCGTCGCGCCCGGGAAAGTGCAAGCGCGCGAACGCGTATCCGGCCAGCACCGAAAACGTCAGCTGCCCCACCAGGATCACCGCCGTCATCAGCGCGGTGACGGCCGCCGCGCGGCCGAACCCGGCCCCGCCCAGATCGGAGTAGTTGGCCAGCGTGGGCGGGCGGGGCAGTTGCAGCGGCGTGCCGGTGGCGAACTGGTGCGCCGAGGTGAAGGAGGTCAGCAGTCCAAGTGCGAACGGCGCCAACGTGATCAGCGCGCCCAGCGTCAGCCCGGCGTAGACGACCGTGTTGAAGAGGCGGCTAGACGAGGTCATAGCTGATCCGTCGCCGGAAGTACAGGTGCTGGATGACGGTGACCCCGATCAGGATGACGAACAGCACCACCGCCATGACCGACGCCCGCCCGATCGCCGCCGCCCCGAACGCCTCGGCGTAGATGCGGTGGGCCACCAGGTCGGTGCTGCCGCCCGGCCCCCCACCGGTCAGGGCGTACACCATGTCGAAAACCTGTGCGGTGCTGACGATCCCGGTCACCAGGACGAAGAACGTCGTCGGGCGCAGCATGGGCAGGGTGATACGCCAGAACCGTTGCCACGCGTTGGCGCCGTCGGTGCGCGCGGCGGCGTGTATGTCGTCGGGAATGGCCAGCAGGCCCGCCAGGAACGACAGCGAGACGTAGCCGACGTTGGTCCACACCACGACGGCCGACACCAGCGGCAGCGCGAAGCTGGGATCGGAGAGCCACCCGATGCTGTGCCCGAGCACGGCGCTGACGGCGCCGTCGGTGGGGGCCAGGATCCAGCGCCACAGCACCGCGATCGCCAGGGGTGCGCAGATCCACGGCAGCACGTAGACGGTGCGAAACAGCCCGGTCCCGGGGAGGCGGCGGGCCAGCATGGACGCGGCCAGCAGCCCGAGGATCGTCTGCGCGGGAACCACGATCGCGACGAAGACGGCGGTGACGATCAGCGAGTTGGCGAAGCCCGAGTCGGCCAGCACCGAGCGCCAGTTGGCCAGGCCCACATAGCGCAGCGGGCCCAGCAGGTCCCACCGGTACAGGCTGAGCCAGATCACCACGAGGATGGGCAGCAATAGAAAGGCCAGCACACCGAACAGGCTGGGCGCCAACAGGGCGTAGCCCAGCGCGGTGGATCGAGGCTGTTTCCTCAGTACGGCGCTGGCCATGCAGGTAATTAAAGCGGGCGCCGCCGTCGTTTGGGGCGAGCGGTCGTTACGGTGGTGCGGTGACACCGAACCGGGGCATCGATCCCGACTTCCTGGGCCTGCCACGCCACGAGCTCGCCGACGCCGCGTTGTCGGCGGCCAAAGCGGCCGGGGCCAGCTACGCCGACCTGCGGCTTCACCGCCTGAGCAGCGAGATCATCCAGTTGCGCGACGGCGAGCTGGAGACCGCCGTCGTCAGCCGCGAGGTGGGCCTGGCGGTGCGGGTGATCGTCGACGGCACCTGGGGATTCGCCTCGCATGCGGAGTTGGCGCCCGCCGTGGCGGCTGAGACCGCGCGCCGCGCCGTGCATGTGGCCACCACGCTGGCGATGCTCAACAACGAGCGCGTCGAGCTCGCCGACGAGCCCGTGTACGCCGACGCGACCTGGGTGTCGAGCTACCGGATCGACCCGTTCGAGGTGCCCGGTCCCGACAAGATCGCCGTGCTGGAGGAGTACTCCGGGCGCTTGCTGGGCTCCGACGGCGTCGACCACGTGTCGGCGGGCCTGACCGCCGTCAAGGAGCAGACGTTCTACGCCGACACCTTCGGATCGTCGATCACCCAGCAGCGGGTACGGGTGCTGCCGTCGCTGGAGGCGGTGACCGTGGACCCCGCGGCCGGCAGCTTCGACTCGATGCGCACGCTGGCCCCGCCGATGGGGCGTGGCTGGGAGGCGCTGGCCGACGACGAGATATGGAACTGGACCGACGAGCTCGCCCAGCTGCCGTCGTTGCTCGCGGAGAAGGTCAAGTCGCCCAGCGTGGTGGCCGGGCCGACGGATTTAGTGATCGACCCGACCAACTTGTGGCTGACCATCCACGAATCCATCGGCCACGCAACCGAATACGATCGCGCGATCGGCTACGAGGCCGCCTACGCCGGAACGTCGTTCGCCACCCCCGACAAGCTGGGCACCATGCGCTACGGCTCGCCGGTGATGAACGTGACCGCCGACCGCACCGTCGAACACGGCCTGGCCAGCGTCGGATACGACGACGAGGGAGTGGCCGCCCAGAGCTGGGATCTGGTGCGCGACGGCATCTTCGTGGGCTACCAGCTCGACCGGGTTTTCGCCCCGCGGCTGGGGCAGCCGCGTTCCAACGGGTGCTCGTATGCGGACTCGCCGCATCACGTGCCGATCCAGCGGATGGCGAACGTGTCGTTGCAGCCCGCCGCCGAGGACATCAGCACCGCCGATCTGATTGGCCGCGTCGAGAATGGCATCTACATCGTCGGCGACAAATCGTGGTCGATCGATATGCAGCGCTACAACTTTCAGTTCACCGGGCAGCGATTCTTCCGGATCCGCGACGGCCGCCTGGACGGCCAGCTGCGCGACGTCGCCTACCAGGCCACCACCACCGATTTCTGGAATTCCATGGAAGCCGTGGGCGGCGTGTCGACGTGGCGGCTGGGCGGCGCGTTCAACTGCGGCAAGGCGCAACCGGGCCAGGTCGCCCCGGTCAGTCATGGCTGTCCGGCGGCGCTGTTCCGCGGGGTCAACGTGCTCAACACGGTCAGCGAGGGCGCCCGATGATCACCCCGCAGCACGTCGTCAACCTGGTGCTGGACGAGGCGGCCAAGCTCGGCGGCGCCAGCGAGACCATGGTGCTGGTCACCGACAAGATCGAGGCCACGCTGCGCTGGGCGGGCAATTCCATGACCACCAACGGGGTTTCGGTCAACCGCAGCATCACCGTGATTTCGGTAGTGCGGCAAGGCGACAGCGCACACATCGGCACGGTGGTCTCCGCCGAGGTGGATCCGCGGGTGATTCCGGGGCTGGTGGCGAGGTCCCAGGAGGCGGCCCGCTCGGCGCCGGAGGCCGGTGACGCCGCCTCGCTGCTGGTCGATACCGGGGTGCCCGCCGACTGGGACGCGCCCGTGCCGGGCACCGGGCCGCTGGTGTTCGCCGATGTCGCGGACTCGCTGAGCCGGGGCTTCCGCGGCGCCGATCGGTTGTACGGCTTTGCGCACCACAGTGTTTCGACGACGTTCCTCGCGTCGTCGACCGGGCTGCGCCGGCGATTCAGCCAGCCGACCGGTGCGGTGGAGATCAACGCGAAACGCGGCGACGCCAGCGCCTGGGCGGGCATCGGCACCGCGGATTTCGTTGACGTGCCGACCGATTCGTTGCTCGAGCAATTGTCGACGAGGCTGGGTTGGGCCAAGCGCAGCGTCGCCCTGCCCGCGGGGCGCTACGAGACGATCATGCCGCCCTCGACGGTGGCCGACATGATGATCTACCTGGCCTGGTCGATGGCCGGCCGCGGCACGGAAGAGGGCCGCACGGCACTGTCGGCGCCCGGCGGCGGGACGCGGGTGGGGGAGCGGCTGACCGACCTGCCGCTGACGATGTTCTCCGACCCGATGGCGCCGGGGCTGGTGTGCACGCCGTTCGTCGCGGTCAGCGCCTCCTCGGAGACGGTGTCAGTGTTCGACAACGGCATGCAGATCGGCCAGGTCGACTGGATTCGCAACGGCGTCATCAATGCGTTGGCCTATCCGCGGGCCACGGCCGAGAAATTCGGCGCCAAGGTGGCGGTCGCCGCCGACAACCTGGTGATGACCGGCGGGTCGGCCGAGCCCGCCGACATGATCGCGTCCACCGAGCGCGGCCTGCTGCTGACCACGCTGTGGTACATCCGCGAGGTCGACCCGACCACGCTGCTGCTCACCGGCCTGACCCGCGACGGGGTCTACCTGATCGAGGACGGCGAGGTGACCGCGGCGGTCAACAACTTCCGGTTCAATGAGAGCCCGCTGGACCTGCTGAGGCGGGCCACCGAGGCCGGCGTGAGCGAAAAAACGCTGCCGCGGGAATGGGGCGACTGGGCCACCCGGGCGGCCATGCCGTCGCTGCGGATCCCCGATTTCTATATGTCTTCGGTGAGCCAGGCGCAGTAGCGTGTGACAAATGCTGACGCAATTGGTGGCTTTGTCTCCGGGAGATGGGCGTCTTGCGGGCCTGGTCCGGCGGGTGTGTGCGCAGACGATGTCGCTGCCGCCGTTGCCCTCCGCGGTCGAGGTTTCCGGGCCGGCGTCGGAGGCCGAGGCCGTCGTCGCCGAGTTCGCCGAGCAGTTCAGCGCCGACGTCTCGGTGATCACCGGTGAGCAGCGGTCCCGGTTGTGGAAACAGCTGGGGGACAGCACCTTCAGCGTGGTGACGCAGATGTACATCGCCGATTTCGTGCCGCGGGTGCGGGCCGGGCTGGAGGCGCTGGGCGTCGGGACGGAACACCTGGGTTGGGTGAGCGGGCCGATCAACTGGGACCACACGACCGAGCCTGCGGACGTGGTGTTCAACGAGTTTCTGCCCGCGGTGGCGCGGATGCGCGCGCTGGACCCGGTCACCGCCGAGCTGGTCCGGCTGCGCGGCGCGGCGCAGCACAACTGCCGGCTGTGCAAATCGCTGCGCGAGACCACCGCGCTGGACGCCGGGGGATCCGAGTCACTGTACGGCGACATCGAAGGGTACGAGGACTCAAGTCAGTTAACCCGCCGCGCTAAAGCAGCGCTGCGCTATACCGATGGGTTAATTTGGACGCCTGCGCACCTCGTCGCCGACGTTGCCGCCGAGGTGCGCTCGGGGTTTTCCGAGGCCGAGGCCGTCGAGCTCACCTTCGACGTCATGCGCAACGCCAGCAATAAGGTCGCCGTGTCGCTGGATGCCGACGCCCCGCGGGTCGAGCAGGGCACGGAGCGTTACCTGCTCGACGTCGACGGTCAGACGGTTTTCGCCTGACGGCGCGCTCGCACGTACTTATCCAACGCATCGACGCCGAGCAGAATTGCCACCGATCCAAGCGCGACCGCCCATCCCCACAGCGGGGGATTCCACTGGCCGAGCAGCCTGGCAATGGGCGGCACCCAGAGCAGGACCAAGGAGATAGTCAGCCCGATGAGCGCCGCCGGGATCAAGAGCCGGTTGGTGGTCCAGCCCAGCGCACCGGGCCAACGTGAAGAGGACCGGCAGGCGAAGACGTTGGCCGTCTGAGCCAAGACGACGGTGATGAACGCCGCACCGGATGCCATCGCAAGGTGGTGCCCGGTGGGGAAGGGATTCGCGGGACGCCAGCCGAGCGCTATCAAAGACACCAGAAATGCGGTGAGGGACAGGGCGGCCTCGAGTGGGCCCAGCACTCCGAAGGCCCGGCGCAGCACGGTGTGGTTCATCAGCCGGCCGCGAACGGGGGGCCCCTCGAGCAGGTGCTTGGCGGGCGGCTCGGCCCCGAGCGCGACCGCGGACAGCGTGTCGGTGCCGATGTCGAGCGCGATGATCTGCAGGACACCCAGCGCGAGCGGGAACAGGCCGCCCGACAGTGCCCAGACGAGAAACGGTGCGAGCTCGGCGACGTTGTCGGTCAGGTGGTAGGTCAGGAACCTGCGGATGTTGACGAAGGTCGCCCGGCCCTGCTCGATGCCGGCCACGATCCCTGCGAACGAGTCATCGAGCAGGACGAGGTCGGCCGCCTCGCGGGCGACGTCGGTCCCGGACCGGCCCATGGCCACACCGATGTCGGCCTCGTGCAGCGCCGGCGCGTCGTTGACCCCATCTCCCGTCATCGCCACGACGTGACCCCGTGAGCGAAGCGCGCGGGCGATGCGGAGTTTGTCCTCCGGGGCGACGCGGGCGATCACGAGCCCGTCGCGGTCGAGCAGAGCGGCCAGATGCTGTTCGTCGTCGGGCAGGCTTGCCCCCGATAGCACCGCTGAGTCCGGCAACCGCAGCCGGACCTCGTCGGCGATGGCCGTGGCGGTGGCCGGATGGTCACCGGTCACCATCGCCACCTTGACTCCCGCCCTCCGGCAGGCCTGGAGCGACTCCGAGACGTCGTCCCGAGGCGGGTCCTCCAGCGCCACGAGTCCCAGCAGTTGCAGCTGCTGATCACACTCCTTCTGGTCCCGCGGAGTACGGCCGTTACGCGGACTCGCTGCGATGGCGAGCACCCGCAGCCCGCGGGCGGTGAGGATCTCGACCGCCTGATGGGCCGCCGGGTCGTCACCGCAGAGCGGGAGCACGGCGTCCGGCGCTCCCTTCACCAAGATCTCGTCGGCCAACACCACGGCCATTCGGCGCAGCCGGGGATCGAAAGGAAACCGCAGTTCCGCCGGGCCGATACGACGGTCCTCGACCGTGTCGATGCCCAGTCGCCGGGCGAGGGTATCGAGGGCGGCCTCCATGGGATCCCCGTGCGCCCGCCACTGCCCATCGACCTCTTCGGCGTATCCCGTGGAGCAGCGCTCGCCGGCGAGGGCGAGCGCGCGGACGGAATCCGCTGCGGCGGATGAGGACCACGCCAGTCTGGCCGTTGGCCCGTAGCCGGCGCCCTCGATGGTCAGGGACCCGGCGGGCGTCCAGGCTTCCACGACGGTCATCTGGTTGCGCGTGAGGGTGCCCGTCTTGTCGGTGCAGATAAAGGTGGTGGAGCCTAGCGTCTCGACGGCCTCGAGATTGCGGACGAGGATCTGCCGCTTGGCCATTTGCTCGGAGCCCCAGGCGAGGGACAGTGTGACCGTGGGAAGCAGGGCTTCCGGGACGAGGGCAACCGTGACGCCGATCGCGAACACGAAGGCTTGCTGGATCGGGTTGCCCACGACGACTGAGATGAGCAGGAACAGCACGCCCACGCCGATCGCGATCGCCGCGATGAGTCGAACGACGCTGCGCAGGCCGCGGGTCAGTGGAGTGTCGGGCTTGGTCGTCGACGTTGTCAGCCGGGTGATCCCGGCCAGGCGCGTCTGTTGGCCGATCGCGGTGACCAGGGCGCGTGAATCTCCCTCGACGACGAAGGTGCCTGCGAACAGCGCTTCCCCTTCGGCGACGGAGCCGGCCTCGCTCTCGCCGGTGAGCATGGAGGAGTCGACCAGTAGTCGATTCTGGGTGAGCACCACGGCGTCGGCCGGCACCCGGTCGCCGCTTTCGAGCAGCAGAAGGTCGTCCACCACCACGTCCTCGGACTCGATCACCTGCCGACGGCCGTCACGCCAGACCGTGACGCGGGTCGGCAGCATTTCCTGGAGCCGATCGGCGGCCCGGTCGGCCCGTGCTTGCTGGATCAACGCGAAGACTCCGTTGAGCACGATCACCGCAATGATCGCGACACTGAGTTGAGGAAGCTTCGCGAAAAACGCGAGCGCTGCAGCCCCCCAGAGCAGTAACGCGAAGAAGTGCGTCAGCTCCCCGAGCAATCGGCGTGCGACCGACGGCCGTTTCGACTCGGGCAGCCTGTTGACGCCGCCGCGTTCGCGGCGTTCGGCGGCCTCCGCGGTCGTCAGGCCGGGCGTCATGACGTCGGCCATGTATCTCCTCTCAGCTGAGCCGCGACGCGGGATCTCTCGACCGCGATGACAAGCGCGCTAATGAACATCCGTCGAGTTCTCTTCTTCATGATGGCGCTAACCGCGGGCCCGAGCAGAGATTGAGCAGACCTAGCGACGGGGAGATGGCGCCTGCCAGGCGTTACCCGACCCTGACCTGCCCGCTCGACGGGGTCGTCCAATCAAAGGTGACTCTAGGCGCTGGGCTACCGTTTCCTACGGAAAGATCAATCTGGGGGCGGTAGCTCAGTTGGTTAGAGCCGCGGACTCATAATCCGTTGGTCGCGGGTTCGAGCCCCGCCCGCCCCACACGCAAATACCAGTTCAAATTATATATCTAGTCAGTCTTTATAGTTTGCTGAAATTGTATGGTCCGCACACAGTCCGCAGGACGGTATCCTTGGCCTGGTGAAGCGCAGCGCGCGCGCAGGCGTGGAAGATCGCTGGCACCGCCCGCCGCGGCGGGGTGAGCAGGTCCCGTATCCGACCGACCACCCGAGTTCCGGCAGCTGGTGTGTGGACCCCAAGCACGGGACGCCCTGCACGCAGGTCACTACCGCCCGCCACGCCCAGGGCAAGCGATGGATGGCCCGATGGGTCGACCACGACGGCAACGAGCGGACCAAAGCGTTCGACCGCAAGGCCGAAGCCCAGAACCACATCGGCACCGTGACCACAGCCCTCAGCACCGGCATGTACGCAGACCCGAGGCGTGCGTCGATGACCTTTGGCGTGGTCGCGGAGCGATGGTTCACGGTCAAAGCGCAGAATCGGTCTGCGCTCAGACGGCTGAAGCGGAAGACACTCGTGGGCTATCGGCGGCTCCTGGACGTCGTGGTGCTGCCGAAGTGGAGGGACGTACAGCTCAAGGATATCGATCACGACGCGATACAGGCTTGGGTGTGGTGGCTGGCCACTGATCCTGCTGCCCGTCAGCGCGCGCCCAAGCGGACCGAGGACGACGACGCGCCGGCCGGCTTGTCGGCCGCGCGAGTTATCCAGTCCTTCCAAGTGGTTGATCAGGTTCTCGCGTTTGCGGTGCGCAAGCGCTACGTCGGCGCCAATCCGGCCGATGGCGTGGAGCAACCCCGGAAGTCCTCGCGCGAGGATGTGGCGCTGAGCCATGACCAAGTACGGCGGCTCGCCGAGGCCCGCGCCGAGATCCGAGCGATGGTGTACGTGTTGGCCTACGGCGGCATGCGGTACGGGGAACTGGCTGCCGCGCGGGTAGGGGATGTGGACCTGACGCGGCGGCGCATCCGGGTATCCCGGTCGGTCACGTACGTCACCGGTGATGGGCACGTCGAGGACGACACCAAGACACACCAGGACCGCACCGTGCCTATCTTGACCGAGTTCTTGGCTGCCACTTTGGCCGACGTGATCGCGGACCGCGACCCGTCCGAGTACCTGTTCCCACATCACGATGGCGGCCCGACACCGCTGGACTGGTTTCGGTGGCGTTTCGACCGGGCAGCCGATGAGGCATGCCTAACCGGCATCAGCCCAAAGACCCTGCGACACACCGCTGGATCGTTGGCATTGAGCGCTGGCGCGTCTGTGGTGACGGTTCAGAAGCTTTTGGGACACAGATCACCGATGACGACGATGAACGTTTACAGTCACATGCTGCCGGACGACTTCGACAACCTGGCGAAGGCAATGGATCAGGCCGCTCGCATGGCGGACTAGGCTCACCCACCCCTCGCTGTCGCCGCCTTCTCGGTGGCCACCCAAGCGTCAAGGTCGGTCCTGTCGTAGAACACCTTGCCGCCAAGGGAATACGACAGTGGACCGCTTCCGCACGTTCGATACCAGCGCAGTGTGTTGACTGGGATATTGAGGTACTCAGACGCTTGTCGCAATGTCAGTCGGTCGGACATAGGGTTACCGCCCTGTAATGACGAGCGTTGCGCGGCCGTCATGCCAAGTCACGCCTTGGCTGAACGATTTGCTCTTTCTCGCGCCCAACCGCGCCGCTCGACGGGGGTGGGTCGTGGAGGCTCCAGACCCGCAGGCCCGTTAACTCGTGAACTTGGCCGGCCGTGAGCATCTCCCGGCCGTTGGATGTGGAGCTCGTCATCGTGGCTCGCTGAGGTTGGCGGGTTCGCGAACTTTGTACGCCGGCTCACCGGTGAACGGCATACCGTAACTGTAAGCCGCTATTCACACCCCTCTGTGCGCAATTTTCGGCCACTCGGTCGCGAACGTCGAGCTGGCGCGCGCCCAGGCTGACTAGCCCACGATAACGCAAAGTGGTTGTCCGACCGGATTATCCAGTTGCTCCACCTGTTCCAACCCGAACGGCCGCGTGGAGCGCCCAATCGGGCACCGTCGTAGCAACATGCCCAACACCTCTGCACTCCAACACTTCCCAACGCGTACTAGAAACATCTCAAAATTACCATCCCGAATCCAAGTCTCTTCCCAACTTATCCCAAATCAACGTCATTACAAGGACTTCCATTCATGGCACCCCCAAATACCTCTGGCACATTGGCACAAGGGTGCGATACTGATCTGGGGCTGCGCGGTGCCCAGCCCCAGATCCCAGCCGCTACAGCTGGTTTCGCTCGCGGAGGCTGTGAGGTGGTCGCCAGTGTTGACGATCTCGCGGCTATCGCGTTGGAGCATCAACTATTACAACGACACCGCCCGGCGGGCCGCACACGCCACCGTCGATCACCAGCGTGCCAATGGGGGGCTGGGGGAGTATTACTCGGAAGGCGACACTCGGGCGCCTGACCTGGTTGATCGCCGGGGACGCCGCCCGCACCGTGGAGCTCGTCGGGCTGGACTGGCGTGCAATCGACGGAGGTATCGCCGATCCTGAGGTGGTGGGGCGCTGGCTGGATGAGGGGATCGCACCCAACCGCGAAGCGGGCCGGGCTTTTACGAAGGGCAGTGTGCACGGGTTCGATTTGACCTTTGCCGCGCCCAAGAGTGTGTCGCTGCTTCGCGCCTTGACCGACGACGCCGGCGAAAAAGCGATGCAGGCCGCCCATTCGCGTGCGATCAGCGCGGCCATGATTTATCTGCATCAACATGCCGGATACACGCGCGTGCACAACCCGCGCACGGGCAGGAAGGACTTGCAGCGGTTGCCCGGTTTGGTGGCGATCGCCCATCAGCATGAAATCTCGCGCTGTGGAGATCCGCATCTGCACTCGCACGTGATTGTGCCCAACCGCCAGGCCCGCGCCGACGGCGCGCTGGTGTCACTGGATTCCAAGTCGCTATTTCACGAAGCCAAGGCTGCCGGCATCGTGTATCAGGCGACGCTGCGTCATGAGTTGCACGCCGAGTTGGGTGTGGAGTGGGCGTCGGTGGACCCGTTGACCGGGATGGCCGAGATCGCCGCGGTGCCACACGAGAGCATCCGGGCGTGGTCGCGGCGCTCCAGCCGGTTGCGGGAGTGGGCGCGCAACAACCTGGCGCTGGTGGATGGGGCGCCGAGCGCGCAACAGTTGGCGGCCGCGCAGAAAGCGACGCGGTCCGCCAAGCCGGAATCAGTGTCGTGGGCTGAGCTCAAAGCGCAGTGGCGCGCTGATGCGCGGGGTCTGCACTTGGACCGCGCAGCGCATGCGGCGGCGCGCGCCCAGCGGCGCGCGGCCCCGCGGCTGTTGACCGATCGGGCGCGGTTGGCGCGCCTGGTCGCCGAGATCGACAAGGCCGCGTGCACGCGCGCGGACCTGGTGGAGTGGGTGGGTGCGCTGCTGCCAGTGGACGCGCCCGGGGATGCGCGCACGCTGATCGAGCAGATCGTCGACATGGTCGGGATGCGCATCAGCGCGCCTCGGCAGGCGCATCACCGTGAGGGCCATGAGATGTTCACCGTGGACGCGGTGATCACCGAGGAGGAGCGCATTTTCGCCCTGGTGGACGCGACCGACCCCCGCGCGCGCCTGGATGTGCGCGCCGCCGGCGGCGTACTCAGAGATCCTGCCCGACGAGAAGGGGCCCACCTGCGCGGGCTTTCTCACCCGAGCTGCCGACTACTTTGCTGCACAAGGTATTTCGCGTATCGAGCGAGTGCTCACCGACAACCACTTCAGCTACCGCCGATCGACCCAGGTGGCCACTGCTATCACCCAACTGGGAGCTACACACAACTTCATCAAGCCACACTGCCCATGGCAAAACGGCAAGGTGGAAAGGTTCAACCGCACCCTGCAAACCGAGTGGGCCTACCACCAGGTCTTCGGCTCCAACGCCGAGCGGGCCTGCGCCCTTGCGCCCTGGCTCGAGCTCTACAACACTCGACGACGCCACAGCGCACTCGAAGGGCGACCCCCGATCAGCCGACTGCGACCAACCTGATGGCCGAGTACAGCTAGGCGACGAACAAATCATGAATCTGACAGTCAGTTCGGTTGCTTCGACGGCATCCGATGACCGGCACGACGGTTCCTGCACGCCAACCTGAAGTGCGCATCGATGGAGGAAACGAAGCGGGTTATTCGGGAGACTTGGGATTCGGCAAGAGGATGCGCACTGGTCGCGCCACTGCCACCAACGGTGCGATCCTGGGCATGCCCGACGAAACGTATTGCCGGGAAACAAGATCGACGGGCTGCACATCGTTCTCCTGGGATCGCCGAACGGCCTCGTGTTCGAGTTCGCAGAGCGCCCCTCGACGGTCTTCACCCGGTAATGGCCTGCTCACCGAATTGAACCGCCCTAACCGCGGCTCCTCGACAGCGACTGGCGGCGCTCGCCTTCGAGTGAGGGCTTGGCCGGTTTGGGGCTCGACCGCCCCTAACGGCAATACGATGAGCTGGTGATCTACCTCGGGACGCTGCGCTTTCTCTGCGCCGATCTGCGACGCCTGTCGCCGCGGAACAGGCCGGCTCGGGTGCCGAATGTAGACGGTCGGCAGCGGCTTTGCTGACTTAGGGGAGTGCGGACAGAATCTTCGAGCCAAAGGTCGCGGGGGTGGCGGCCCGCCAGGCGGCCCGCGTGTGACTGCTGCCCATGGGCGCACGCTTATGCGATAACACGGATCCGTCGAGACAGTCTGCGGAGAAACGGGATGAGCATCGCAATGCCGCACGTCGTCGTGGTTTGCATCGCGGGAAGGCGGATTGGAGAGGCTCCGCGGGCCTAGGAAAATTCGACTCGTTAGTATAATCTGTCTGAAAACCAAAAATGCATCTGGCGGATTGCCGACGAACCACGCGACACCCGCATCGCGGATCCCGCTGAGGCAGATCCCATCGGCAGCCAGCCAGCCAGCCAGCCACCGCGCGTGGCTAACGAAAGCGCAGGGGTATCGGGTGAGACGCCTCATTTTCAATGCCGAGCACGAGCAACTCCGTGCGACTACTAAGAACTTCATCGAACGTGAGGTCGCGCCTTACGCCGACGAATGGGAGAGGCTGCGGATCGTTGACCGATCGGCGTTCATCGCAGCCGGCAAATACGGTCTGATCGGTTTCAATATGCCCGAGGAATTCGGCGGCGGCGGCAGCGACGACTTCCGCTTCAACGCGGTGATCAATGAAGAGCTGTCCAAGTTCGGAACCCGCGTCCCCGCTCTCACGCTTCAGAACGACGTCGTCGGGCCGTATTTCAAGTCGCTGACGACTGACGAGCAGAAGAGGCGCTGGTTGCCGGGAATCATCAGCGGACAAACCATCGTCGCAATTGCTATGACCGAGCCTGGTGCGGGTAGTGATCTGGCCGGGATCCGTACCTCCGCGGTGCGCGACGGCGACGAATGGGTCCTGAACGGGTCGAAGACCTTCATCTCATCAGGAATCAACGCAGATCTCGTCGTCGTCGTGACGCGGACCGATCCCTCTGCTGGCCACCGGGGGTTCACGCTCCTTGTGGTGGAGCGTGACATGCCGGGCTTCATCCGTGGCCGAAAGCTCGACAAGCTCGGTCTGCACACACACGACACCGCCGAACTCCATTTCGAGCGCGTTCGCGTGCCGATGGCGAACGTCCTGGGCGAGGTAGGCCGCGGGTTCTACCACCTGATGCACAACCTTCCCTCGGAGCGACTGTCGATCGCCATCTCCGCGATTGCCGGCGCCCGAGAAACTTGGCGGCAGACTCTGCAATATGCGAAGGATCGCAAGGCGTTCGGTCAATCGATCGGCAGCTTCCAGCACAACAGATTCTTACTGGCCGAGATGGATACCGAACTAGACGTCTCCGAGCAGTACATCGACAGATGCCTGTCAGCGGTCGTCGATGACGACCTATCGGCGGTCGAGGCGGCGAAGGCCAAATGGTGGTGCACGGAAGTTGCGAAGAAGGTCGTCGACGGCTGCGTGCAGCTCCACGGCGGCTACGGCTACATGAGGGAGTACCGGGTTGCTAACGACTACGCAGACGTACGCATCCAGACGATCCTCGGGGGAACGACCGAGATCATGAAAGACCTGATCGGGCGTGACCTCGGGCTTTGACTTCGCAGCGGACGTCCTGACGTCGCGACGCGCATCTGCGACTAATCGATCGAGATCAAGAGGGTGTCGACATGGATAAACCCCTGGCGGGTGTGCGAGTCCTGGAAGTAGCGCAGTTCACCTTCGTGCCGTCAGCAGGGGCCATACTCGCCGACTGGGGCGCTGATGTTATCAAGGTCGAGAATCCGGTGACGGGCGACGCCCAGCGTAACCTGTTCACGGCGTCGCACAGCGAGTGGTCAGAGCCATCGAGCCCGTTCACGCCACACATCGAGGCGCCCAATCGAGGTAAGAGGAGTATCGGGCTGGGTCTGACGTCCCCGCTGGCGCGGCCGATCTTGGAGGCGCTGCTCCGGCGCAGCGACGTCATCCTGACCAACCACCTGCCAGTTGTCCGCTCCAAGTTGCGCATTGATGTCGATGACGTGCGCAGCATCAATCCCGACATCATCTATGCGGTGGGTAGTGGATTCGGCGGTCGTGGTCCCGGCAGGGACCGGCCGGGTTATGACACCACCGCATTTTGGGCGAGAGGGGGTAGTGCAGACGGGGCGACGTCGTGCCTTGCCGGAGAGCCGACGTACATGCCGTGCGGTGCGTATGGCGACAACATCGGCGGGCTGGCTATCGCCGGTGGCGTGGCCGCCGCGCTCTACCGACGTCGCGTGTCCGGACAACCGTCGGTGATCGACGTGTCACTGCTGGGCGTCGGGGCATGGGCGACGCAGTTCGATGTCAACATGGCGCTGATGAGCGGCGGGCACCTGCCAAAGGTGGAACTCGACACGCCCGTGGCCGGTAATCCGCTCGTCGCGAGCTACCGCACGCGCGACGGCCGGTTCGTTCAGTTGGCAATGCTCGATCCGTTGCCTTATTGGTCGGAGTTCTGCATGTGCATGGGCAGCCCTGAAGCCGCCGCGGACAAGCGCTTCGCCACGCACGATGCTATCGCCGAGAATATCCACTCGGCATGTGAGATCGTCGCGAATTTGATCGGCCGATATCCTCTCGACGAATGCGAGCGTCGGCTCAGCGGATGTAGTGGCGCGTGGGCGGTGTGGCAGGACAGTTGGGACCTCGCCAACGATGACGACCTGGTCGCCAACGGCGGGATCGTCGAAGTCGTTGACGCGCAGGGTGTTCCGCGCAAGCTGGTGGCGAATCCGATTCAATTCGATATTTCGACTGCTCCGTCGAAGCGGGCGCCGCAATTCGCCGAACACACCGACGCCATCCTGCGCGAGATCGGGGTCGACGACGTCACGTTTGGCGAGCTCAAGATGGAAGGCGTCATTGTCTAAGACGCTAGCTTCTGAGGATTCGTTGTCGCGATGGGACCAGTCTAAGCTAGAATCTATTCAGATATAGAAAGTACGGCCACGACCGATCTCCCCGATGCGTGTCTCTCGATCTGGATCGCGGAGCGTTTACGCAAGGTGCCAGCAGAGGACGGTGTCAGCACATGGGTTCGAGTGATTCACTGAGGGGCAAAGTCGCCGTCATTACCGGCGGAGCCAGCGGGATCGGTTTGGCGACGGCACGAAGTCTGGCGGATCGTGGTTGCAAGCTCGTGCTGGCCGACATCGAACAGGCGGCTTTGAACTCCGCTGGAGCGGAACTGCCCGCCGGCACCGAAGTATTGCTAGTCCGTACTGATGTCTCCAAGCGTGCAGACGTCGAGAGCCTTGCAGCGCGCACCAGTCAGCGCTTCGGCCCGGTCGACATCTTGTTTCTCAATGCCGGCGTGGGAGCCACGGGGCCGCTGGTCGATGCGACGCACGAGGACTGGGAGTGGATGATCGGTGTCAATCTCTGGGGTCCCATTCACGGTGTCGAGGCGTTTCTCCCATCGATCGTGCGGGCCGACCGGGATGCGCACATCTTCTTCACGGCTTCATTCGCGGGCGTCGTCACGAATGAAGGACTGGGTCCTTACTCGGTCACTAAATACGGTGTCGTGGCGCTCGCCGAGACGTTGCATCGTGAGCTGCGCAAGTCGTTGGTGAAGGTCAGCGTGCTCTGCCCGATGAAGGTCGGCACCAACATCGAGGCCTCGCATCGCAACCGACCGGAAAGTCTCGGCGGTCCGAGCGCAGGAACCGATGTCGATTTCGACGACCCTGGGTTCGCGGGTCGCATCGTGTCGGCGGACGAGGTCGCGAAAATCGTCGTCGACGCGATTGGATCGAACGAACTGTACTTGTTCACCCACGACGAGTGCCGCGAGCCGATTGCGCGCCGGTTCCGAAAGATCGACGCCGCGTTTGAGGCGTCTGCGAGTCGAGCGTGATGGCCGACCGCACTCCTGCGCGTTCTGCCCTCATCACCGGCGCCTCTCGCGGGATCGGATTGGCAATCGCACGGCGGCTGGCCGCGCGGAACATGGCGCTTACCATCACCGCTCGCAACGAAGAAGCCCTGGCGGCGGTGCGCGACGATCTGCGCGAATTAGGCTCGCCTGCAGTACTTTCCATCGCTGTAGACATGGCTGATCCGGACGCTTCTGTCGGTCTGATCCAGCGACACCGCGACGAATACGGCGACATGTCGGCATTGATACTCAATGCTGGCGTGGGTACAGCGGGGTCGATCGCCGACTACCCCCTGAAGCGACTGGACAAGACCATCGCGGTGAACTTCCGGAGCCCGTTCGTCCTGATCCAGGAAGCCTTGCCGCTGCTGCGCTCGGCGGTCGCTCGGCATCCGTCCGAGGGGGCCAAGATCATCGTGCTTTCGTCGATCACCGCCATCTACGCCGAGGCCCAACTGGCTGCGTACGGCGCATCGAAGGCCGCGATAGCTTCGCTGGTGGACACGTTGAACGCCGAGGAGTCGGGCACCGGCATATCTGCTACCTCGATCGCACCCGCTTACGTCGACACCGACATGTCGGAGTGGGTGCGTGGTCGCATCGCTCCCGAGGCGATGATCCCGGCTGACGACGTGGCGACCCTGGTCGAGTGCTTGCTGAGGATGTCGGCGCGCTCGGTCATCGGTCGGGTCGTGATGGCGCGCGCAGGCACCGATGGCTATGAGGCGTAGCGCTCGACGGTGCCGCCGCGTCGTGCCCGCGGCGGCACCTCGGCCGTGTGTCTAGAGCGCGTCGACCTCGAAGGTGGCCAGCTTGGCGGATGAGACGTCAGTGATCTCGCCCCACTTCGCCGCGATGTCGTCGATGCTCGGCGCTGCCCCGGAGAAGGTCACACCGTCGTTCTGGAACAACACCGCGCGCTGCACCTTGCCCCCGCCAACGATGAACACCGAAGCGCTGTCGGAGTTCTCCTCCGTCATCAGGTAGCCCACCACCGGCGCAACATATTCGGGCGTCAGGCGCTCGAAGACCTCCGGGGTCATGATGTCTTGCGTCATGCGCGTCGCGGCGATCGGTGCCACGGCGTTGGCCATGATGTCGTATTTTGCGCCCTCTTGCGCCAGCGTATTGATCAGCCCGACGAGGCCGAGTTTGGCGGCACCGTAATTGGCCTGGCCGAAGTTGCCGAACAGCCCGCTGGTCGAGGTGGCGACCACGACGCGGCCGAAGTGCTGCTCGCGGAAATGCGGCCACGCGGCGCGGATAACGTTGTACCCGCCGTAGAGATGCACCTTCTGCACGGCGTCCCAGTTCTCGAACGTCATCTTGTGAAACGTGCCGTCACGCAAGATACCGGCATTGCTGACGACGCCGTCGATCTTGCCGAATTCGTCGAGCGCGGTCTTGACGATGTTTTCGGCACCGGCTGTCTCGGCCACGCTGTCGTAGTTGGCCACCGCCCGGCCGCCGGCGTTCAGGATCTCCTCGACCACGTCGTCAGCCATGTTCTTCCCGGCGCCCGTGCCGTCGCGCGCCCCGCCGAGATCGTTGACCACGACGCTGGCGCCCTCTCGCGCGAGCGTCAACGCATACTCACGTCCCAAGCCGCCCCCGGCTCCGGTGACGACGATGACGCGGTCCTGCACTCCTGGCATGGATGTTCCTTCCTGATAACGCCGAAGGGCGGATTCGATGGTGGTTCACGCTTCGACGAAGGCGAGCGCATGGCAGCGGCTGCGGTAGAAAATTAGTGAGTGACAGGCGAATACGTCTCGGAGCAGTCTTGGATCGAACGACGGAGCGGGCATGGCAAACTTTCAGCAGGATTCGGTACAGCAACAGAATCTATCACGAGGCAGAATAATGGAAAGCGGGCTGCTTCGACCTCGTGCGTGGTTGGCGGTGTGCCCGCACTCGGTCGCTTGCGTTCCGCCTTCGCGAGGTGCTACTTTCGAACATGTAGTAGAAAGTCGTCTGGCTGCTGCAGCTGCCGTGCCTGAATAGGAGGTTGCTCAATTGAGCGCCCCAGTGATCCCCATCATCGATACCGACACCCATCTAAGTGAACCGCCCGACCTGTGGACGTCCCGGCTGCCTTCGAAGTGGAGCGAGCTTGCTCCCAAGGTGGTCTTCGACGAGCGTCGGGGCGAAGATATCTGGATCATCGGGGGGCGCCGACTGTCCGGGGTGTCCGGCTATGCGATGGCGGGTTGGCATGAGTTTCCGCCCAAGCATCCGCCGTCCGCGGAGGCGGCGGACCCGGCAGCGTTCGACGCCAAGGAGCGGGTGAAGCGGATGGATTCGCTGAAGATCGCCGCCGAGGTTCCTTACCCGAATCTGCTGGCGTTTTCCATGGATGCCTTCATGGGCTACAACGAGCCCGAACTTGTCTTGGATTGCATCCGTGCGTACAACGACTTCTTGACCGAGTTCGCTTCTGTTGCTCCGGAGCGGTTCGTCTGCCTCACGACGCTGCCTTTCTGGGACCTGGACGAGGCGGTCAAGGAGTTGGAGCGGTGCCACGACAATGGCCACCGCGGCATCAACTTCATGGCCAAACCCTACAAGTTGGGTCTGCCGCGCCTGCGCGACGACCATTGGGCGCCGATCCTGAAGGCGGCCGAGGAACGTCAGCTTTCCGTCAACTTCCATGTCGGATATCAGTCTCAGACCGAAGAGGACTGGGTCCGCATGATCAAAGACGTCCAGGGCCCGGCCGACTACGCGCAGGAGACCACGATGTCGTTGATGGGACTGTGCGAGAACGTGTCTGAGCTGCTGCTGTCCGGCGTGTGTCACAAGTACCCGGGCCTGAACTTTGTCAATGTCGAAAGTGGCTTCGGGTGGATCCCGTATCTCATCGAGAGCGCGGACTGGAACTGGAAGAACTCCGGTGCTGCGAAGGCTCATCCGGACCGCGAACTTCCCAGCCACTACTTCCGCAACCAGATCTACACCACGTACTGGTTCGAACGCGAAACGGTGCGCTACATGGGCGCGGCGTACGCCGACAACCTGATGTTCGAGACGGACTTCCCCCACCCCACGAGCCTGTCTCCCGGGCCGGCCTCGACGGCGATATCTCCGCGGGAAGTGGTCGACGAGACGCTCAAGGAATTGCCCATGGACGCCTGTCGCAAGATCTTCTACGAGAATGCGGCCCGCCTATATCACATTGACGTAGAAGCCTGTCTTCAGGATTAGCGACTTGCCTCGGTCTGGTCCGAAATGGGCCAGACCGAGGTTTCAAAAGGAGTGATGAGGTGGCCGTGGCAATGAATGAAGTCGTCGGACCCACCGATTTGGGCGCCAAAGAGGTGTGCGACGCGCTGTTTGCCTTCATCGACCGAGAAGTCGCGAAAATTCAGCAACCCATCGAGGCGGCCCTGCACAACCCGCGGCTGTACTGGCGCGAAGACGGGCGCATCGCAGACGAGGTAGTGCAGGCCCGCAGGGCTGCGCGGATGGCTTCGGCCGAAGCCGGTTTCTACACAATGTTCTGCCCCTCCGAACTCGGCGGCGGCGGGCTGAGGGCCGAACTGTACTTCGAAGTGTTCGAGGCGCTCTGTTACCGGTACGGCTCACCCCAGACGCAGCTGGCCTTCCAAGTCCTCGCTCACGCCAGCACAGGTCCGACGGCGTTGTGGACCTACGCATCTGATGCTCTGAAGGCGGATCTGGTGCCCAAGCTCATGCGCGGCGAGGTACAGGGGTCATTTGCAATGTCGGAGCCCGACGCAGGCTCCGACGCCTGGATGATGACCACCACCGCTGTCCATGACGGAGATTACTGGGTGCTCAACGGCACCAAGCAATGGGCCTCGTGGGCGCCGACCGCTGACTTCTTGATCACGTTCGCCATCACCGACCGCGAGCGCTTCGCGGCGCGCAAGGGAGGACTGACCGGCTTCTACGTGCCCACCGATGTTCCCGGATACGACCTGTACTCGATCGTCAAGGTGTTCGACGAAATCGGCGGCGAAGAAGCAATCCTCACCTTCAACGACGTCCGCATTCCGGATCAGTACCGGCTCGGTGAAGTTGGCGAGGGCTTCCGTGTGGCAATGGAGGGCTCGGGCCTGCTGAAGATGACGAAGCTTGCGCGACTGATCGGTCTGGGTAGGTGGGCCAACGATAAGGCCGCCGACTATGCGAAGGTGCGCAAAACATTCGGGAAGACGCTAAGTGAGCACCAGTCGATCCAAAACATGCTTGCCGACAACTGCATGGACATTTACACATCGCGTTTGGCATCGCTTGACGTTGCCCGCAAACACGACGCCGGGGATCAGGCGCGATTCGAGTCTGCGATGAGCCACGTACTCGTCGCCGAGGCGATGTACCGCGTGTACGACCGGTCGATGCAGATTCTGGGCGGGATCGGACTGAGCAACGAAGCGGCGATGATCCATGGCTGGCACACGACACGCGTGTCGCGGATCAGTGAAGGTCCGCCAGAAGTTCAGCGGCGCACCATCGCCAAGTACCTCCTGTCGGGTGCCTACAAGTTCTAACTACTGCCACGTCGCGTCGGCGGTCCTCTCGATCACTGGTCACCGCCGACATCAACTGTGGCGCAACGGCTTCAGAAGAGCTATCGAAATGGCGTCCTTGACGCAACGAATGAAGGGAATGCAATCCATGGTCGACGCATACATCGTAGAGGCCGTCCGATCGCCCGTCGGTAAGCGCAACGGCGCACTGGCCGACGTCCATCCAGCGGAGCTCTCCGCGCAGGTGCTCGCCGCGCTGGTGGACCGAGCCGGCGTCGATCCGGCCGTCGTCGACGACGTGATCTGGGGCTGCGTTGGCCAGATCGGCGAACAGTCCAGTGACATCGCACGTACCGCGGCGCTGACTGCCGGATGGCCGGACACGGTCACCGGCGTGACGGTCGATCGGCAATGCGGATCGAGTCAGCAGAGCTTGCACTTCGCCGCCGCGGGCGTGATCGCCGGACAGTACGACGTCGTGGTCGCCGGGGGAGTGGAGTCGATGTCTCAGGTGATCATCGGTTCTGCGGCCGAATTCGGCGCCGGCCCTTTCCCCGAGCGGTTTCAAACGCGCTACGGAATCCCAAATCAAGGTGTGGGAGCGGAGCTGGTCGCCCAGCAGTGGGCACTGAGCCGAACACAGCTCGACGAGTTCTCCGCTCAATCCCACCAGAAGGCCGCAGCCGCACAGGATTCGCACGCTTTCGACGACCAGATCGTGCCCATTCTTCGCGCCGACGGTTCCCTCGTGACAGCCGATGAAGGTATTCGGCGCGGAACCTCGGTAGAAACGCTCGCTGGTCTCAAGCCGGCCTTCAAGGAGGACGGCGTCATCCATGCGGGCAACGCTTCACAAATCTCCGATGGGTCGGCGGCACTGCTGGTCATGTCGGGAGAGAAGGCCAAGGAGCTCGGCTGCACGCCGATCGCCCGCGTGCACACCGCTGTGCTCGCGGGCGCCGATCCAGTCCTGATGCTCACCGCGCCCATTCCGGCTACCCAGAAGGCGCTACGCAAGTCCGGACTCAACGTCCGCGACATCGGGGTGTTCGAGATCAACGAGGCATTCGCACCGGTGCCGATGGCATGGCAGCTCGAGATCGGCGCGGACGAGAAGCTGTTGAACCCCAACGGCGGCGCGATCGCCCTCGGCCATCCCCTCGGGGGCTCCGGTGCCCGACTGCTGACGACCATGGTCCATCACATGAGGGCGAACAACATCAGGTACGGGCTGCAATCGATGTGCGAAGGTGGCGGCCAGGCCAACGCGACCATCGTGGAGTTGGTGTGACGACGTCGGAGGCCGTGAGCACGGATGCGGCGCTCATCCGGAAGTCCGGACGGGTCCTCATCATCACCATCAACAGACCCGGCGCCCGCAATGCCGTAAACGAAGCGGTAAGTGCAGCCGTCGGTGATGCGCTCGAGGCAGCGCAGCATGATCCGACAGTCTGGGCGGTCGTGGTGACCGGTGCGGGTGACAAGTCGTTCTGCGCAGGGGCCGACCTCAAAGCGTTGTCTCGTGGCGAGAGTGTGTTGCATCCAGACCATCCGGAATGGGGTTTCGCCGGACTCGTCCACCACTTCATCGACAAGCCCGTCATCGCCGCGGTCAACGGCTCAGCGCTCGGTGGCGGCACCGAGCTGGCGCTGGCAAGCGATCTGGTCGTAGCGGAGGAGCGGGCTGTCTTCGGATTGCCGGAGGTGAAGCGCGGTCTGATTGCTGGCGCGGGTGGTGTCTTTCGTATCGTCGAGCAACTGCCGCGCAAGGTTGCACTCGAACTGCTGTACACGGGCGACCCGATTTCGGCTGCCGAGGCAGCACGTTGGGGGTTGGTGAACAGGGTCGTTCCCGACGGCACAGTGGTGGAGAACGCGCTGCAGCTCGCCGAGCGGATCGCCGTGAACGCGCCACTGTCCGTCCAGGCGAGCAAGCGCGTGGCTTACGGAGCTGATGGCAGCATCGTCGAGGCCGAGGAGCCCAAGTGGGCGAGAGTCGCACGCGAGGGTGAGCTGCTCCTTGCCAGCGAGGACGCGAAGGAGGGGCCTCGCGCGTTCGCCGAGAAGCGTTCACCCGTATGGCAAGCACGCTAAGTGTGGCGAACGACTGTAGACGAAATTCTACTTTATGGTAGAATCTGACCGTCAACCGAACTTCAGATAGGTCAAACACATGCACGTTGGCAAGAGCGTCTTCTTCCAGAACCCCGACGAGGATCGTTCCGACTCAGCGCTGTACAAGCACGAGATCGCGCTTGCAGAACAGGCGGAGCCCCTCGGCTTCGAGTCGTTTTGGATCGCCGAGCACCACTTCGGCGGCTACGACGTGTCACCAAACACGTTGCAGCTGTTGACGTATCTGGCGGCCAAGACTAAGCACGTCCGGCTGGGATCCTCAGTCGTGGTGCTTCCGTGGCATGAACCGCTGCGGGTCGCTGAGGAGCTCTCGGTGCTCGACCACCTCTCGAACGGTCGTCTGTTGTTCGGCATCGGCCGCGGCCTCGGCCGCCACGAATTCGAGGGCTTCCGGCTGAACATGGGGGAGTCGCGCCAGCGCTTCCAGGAGTATGCAAAAGGCATCCTCAACGCCTTCGACACCGGCATCATCGAGTCGGAAGGTGAACTCTGGAAGCAGCCGCCCGTGCAACTTCGACCCCAGCCACTGGCTCCGCTGCGCAACCGCACATACGCATCCTCGGTGTCGCCTGAATCGATGGACATCGTCGCTGAACTCGGTGCGGGCATCATGGTGATCGCCCAAAAGCCCTGGGACGTCACGGTTGCCGACGTCACGAAGTACCACGATCGGTTCGTCGAGTTAAACGGTTACGAGCCGCCCAAACCACTGCTCATGTCCTTTGTGATCGTGCACGAGTCGTCGGCTGCCGCACAAGAGTTGCACGAGCAGTATCACTACAGGTACGCGAAATCGACTTTCGATTGGTACGAGTTCAGCAATCCAGGCCTGGCGAAGGTCCCCGGTTACGAGTACTACGGCAAGTTCGCCGCCAACATCGAAAAGCACGGGGCGGATAACTTCGTGAAATTCCTCGCCGAATTGCAGGTCTATGGCACGCCGGACGAGGTGGTGGAACAGTTGACCGACCATGTTCGTCGCATCGACGGCGTCGGGATGACGGCGGTACTGTCCTTCGCGGGAATGAGCCCCGAGATCGCTACGGCCAATCAGGAATTGTTCGCAGAGAAGGTGTTGCCCCGGTTGAAGACCATCGACCCCGAGCGTGCGTTGCCTCCCATTGCCGTCCCGGCGCATGCCTGAGGGCGCGGCCTCGGCTGGGGAAGACCGCTCCGAAGTCCGCATCGCGCCGCTCCCGGTCGACGAGCGCGATGACGCGACGAACGAGCTGCTCGATAAAGTCGGGCCGGGGCGTGACCTCAATCTGTTCACTACCCTGGTGCGACACCAGCGCCTTTTCCGCCGCTGGCTGCCACTGTGCGGAGGCCTGCTCAGCGGGAAGTTGTCTGCCCGTGACCGGGAATTGCTGATCCTGCGGACCGCCGATCGCTGCGGGGCCGCCTACGAATGGGCCCATCACCTGGTGTTTGCCTCGGACGCCGGGATGACGTCCGAGGAGGTCGACCGGGTCCGCGCCGGCGCCGGCGCCGACGGCTGGACGGAACTGGAGTCGGCGCTGATCAGAAGCGCCGACGAACTCCACGACGAGTGCGAGATCTCGGCGTCGACATGGTCGGTCCTGGCGGTGCACTACGACCAGGAGCAGCTGATCGAGGTGCCGATGGTAGTCGGGCACTACCACATGGTCGCCTTCGCGGCACGCTCGTTCGGCGTGAGGATCGAGCCTGCCTACCGACCCCACGCTGTGCCGCACGTCGTCGAATGACTCAGGAGCGAGTGCACTCATACTGGTGGTGAGGCGCCTCCAGGCCGGCTCTCGGTGGCTCAATGTCGGCTCGGCGCGTTTCAGAACCATTCCGTCTTCATGTCGACGGTCGTGCTGTCGAGGGTCTCGAGCAGATCGAGCTGGGGATCGACGCGGGGCAGCTCGTAGCGGAAGAAGAACCTGCCGGCCTGCATCTTGCCAGCGTGAAAGTCAGTGTTCTTCGGCGCGCTGGTGATCATCAAGTCCAGCCACATCCACGCAATCACCAAGTGGCCGAACGCCTCGAGATAGATCGCGCTGTTGGCCAGCGCCAGTTCGCGATCGGACTCATCGACAAGTTTCGCTGTTACTTCGACCAGGCGGGCCCACCGCTCACGCAGTCGATTGGCGAGGTGTGCGAGTTCCCCGCCCAGGGCAGCCGCGCCGTCGATCGCCTTGCCGATGCGGTCGGACAGCAAGGCCAGGCTTGCGCCGTTGTGCTGAGTTACTTTGCGGCCGAGCAGGTCCAGGCTCTGAATGCCGTGCGTGCCCTCATGTATCGGATTCAAGCGGTTATCGCGGTAGTGCTGTTCCACGTCGTAGTCGCGGGTATATCCGTAGCCTCCATGTACCTGGATCGCGAGATCGTTGGCCGCGAGGCACCACTGCGAGGGCCAGCTCTTGGCAATAGGTGTCAGCACATCAAGCAGTAGCGCAGATTCTTCGGCGTCTTTTTTGTCCTCGCTACTGGCACGCGTGTCGATGAGGTATCCGCAATACAACGCGAGGGCCAAAGCGCCTTCGACGTAGGCTTTTTGAGCCAGCAACATTCGGCGGACGTCGGCATGGGCGATGATCGGCACGGGCTTGTCCTCCGCGTTCTTGCGGTCTGGGACGCGGCCCTGCAACCGCTCACTGGCGTATCGCACCGACTTGAGGTAGCCGGTGTATCCCAGTGCAACGGCGCCGATACCGACGCCAAGCCGGGCCTCGTTCATCATGTGGAACATGTAGGAAATACCGGCATTGGGTTGGCCAACCAGGTACCCCACTGCACCTGCCGAACCCAACGGGCGATGGGCACCCTCACCGAAGTTCAGGACGGTGTTCGTCGTGCCGCGGTACCCCATCTTGTGATTGAGTCCACCAAGGGAGACGTCGTTTCGTTCTCCGATCGCCGCATCCTCATCGACCAGGAACTTGGGCACGATGAACAGGGAAAGCCCTTTGACCCCCGCTGGTGACCCGGCGATGCGCGCGAGAACCAGATGCACGATGTTCTCGGTCATCTCGTGCTCACCGCCCGAGATCCACATCTTGTTGCCGAAAAGTCGGTAATGGCCGTCGTCGGTGGGTTCGGCGCGGGTGGTGACGTCGGCGAGCGACGACCCGGCTTGCGGCTCGGAGAGACACATGGTCCCCGAAAACCGCCCAGCGAGCATAGGTTTGACGAAGAGCTCGTGGTCACGCGCGCTTCCATATGTGGCCAGCAAGTTCGCGTTGGCCATGGTGAGCATCAGATAGGCTGCGGTGCTGACATTGGCCGCGTGAAACCAGGCGAAGCCCGCGCTTGCCACGGTGACCGGCAGCTGCGCGCCCCCGAGTTCGTAATCCATACTCATGCCGATGAGGTCCGCGGCCGCGAATGCGTCGAGCGCTCGCTTCACCTCGGCGTTGACGTGGACGTGACGTCCATCGAACGTCGGCTCCCTGGTGTCATTTAGCTTGTTGTGCGGCGCGAAGTACTTCTCGGCGAGTTGCTCACAAAGGTCGAGCACCCCGTCGAACGTCTCCCTACTGTGGTCGGAGTAGCGCTCACACTTCGGCAGTTCGTCGACACCCAGCCACTCGTAGAGGAGGAAGTCGACGTCGCGCCGTGAGATGAGATCGTTGGGCATGGACGCTCCCTGGTGTTGGATCGTGGCGGCACACCGCATGACGCCGGTGACGAGCCTGACGGTGCGCCGGTAGCTGATTAGACTGTGACGTCAGGTGACTGCAGCTTCTGACGCCACTGTTCTCGCAGCGCGAATTTCTGCACCTTGCCGGTGCCGGTCTTCGGCAGCGCCCCGAACACCATTCGCTTGGGCACCTTGAACCCGCCGATTTGCTCGCGGACGTGTCGTTCGATGTCGGCCTGGTCGGCGGTGGCTCCCGGACGCAGGGTGATGTGTGCGACCGGAACCTCGCCCCAGCGATCGTCGGGTACGGCGACGACGGCGACCTCGAGCACCGACTCGTGCGAGGCGATGGCATTTTCCACTTCGATCGACGAGATGTTCTCACCGCCAGAAATGATGATGTCCTTGCTGCGGTCTCGGAGCTCCAAGTACCCGTCCTCGTGGAGCACGCCGAGATCACCGGTGCGGAACCAACCGTCGGGCACGGCAGCAGCAGTTGCTTCCGGGTTTTTGAAATAGCCTGCCATCACGTTGTTTCCGCGAATCGCGACTTCGCCTATCGACTGTCCGTCCGCCGGAACGTCAGCGCCATCAGCATCGACGACGCGAATAGGCTGCGAGACGATGTTGCACACGCCTTGTCTGGCCTTGAGCCGCGCGCGGCGCGGCGGGTCGAGCGAATCCCAGGTCTGCTGCCATTCGCAGATAACGGCGGGCCCGTAGGTTTCCGTGAGTCCGTAGAGGTGAATGACGTCCATGTTCAGCTCGGCGAGGCGCGCCAGGATGGTGGGGGTCGGCGGGGCGCCGCCGGTGCCGATGAGCAGCTTGTGTGCGGCATTCAGCCGGTGGGCCCCGTCGCCGTAGGCGATCGAAGTCAACACGGTGGGTGCGCCGTTGAGATGAGTGATGCCCTCGTCGTCGATCAGCCGCCAAATCTCCGCATGATCCACCGCCCGCAGGCACACGTGGGTGCCCCCAGCCGCCGTCACCGCCCATGTGAAGCACCAACCGTGACAGTGGAACATCGGTAGCGTCCACAGCATCTTCGAGCTGCTGTCCAGGTGCATCTGGTTGGCCATCGCGACCGCCTGCAGGTATGCCCCGCGGTGGTGATACATCACACCCTTGGGTTTGCCGGTTGTGCCACTGGTGTAGTTGAGCGAGAGCAAGGCGTTCTCGTCGGTGATCGGCTGGATCCGAGGCTCCGCATCGGCGAGCAGCCGTTCGTATTCGTCATCTTCCCCACCGCAACACACCAGTTTCACCCGCTCGGCGGCCAGATCCGACACCGCGTGGGCCAGTGATGACAGCGAACTGTCGTAAATGAGGACGGCCGCTTCCGCGTGGCCGATGATCCAGGCGAGCTCAGGCGCAGACAGCCGTATGTTGAGCGTGAGCAGAGGCGAACCGGACCACGGCACGCCGTAGTGCGCTTCGAGCAACATGTGGCTGTTCGGCGCGAGGATCGCCACGGCGTTTCCGCCGGCGAGGACGCTGAGCGCGCCGGCCAGCCGCGTGCTCCGGTCGAGCAGCTCGCGATAGCTGAACGTGCGTTCGCCGTCGATGACGGCGGTGTTGTCGCCGTAAATGGCCGCGGCGCGGCGAAGGAAGCTGACCGGCGTCAGCGGGTCGTACCAGAATTCACTGGGCACAGGGCTTCGGCAATCTGTTCGTGGAAATGGATCAACCCCAGTTCATTCTGGCCGAACACCAGCGAATCGACACTACCGCTGTCCAGCCCCGTCTGGATCTTCCCGCACATCGGAAAATCTTCCTGACCGGTGACCTGCATCAGGATGTCGAGATTGAGAATCCACTTCTTGATCGTGTCGTCGTTGGGCGGTTCCGGTGCGTAGATGCTCGTTTCCACGACGGCGCTGCCCGGCTCCTCATGCGGGAAGATCCGCCATACCTCGAAATGGTCGAGCTGATGCACAACGATGGTATTGGGAAAGACGATGTAGTGAATCGTGGCGTGCGGGGGAAACTGCCAGGTGCTGCGGTCCTCGCCGATGTCATCAATCGATTTTCGGATGCCGATGCTGCGGCAGTGCTGGTCGAACGCGTCGAACAGCTGGGGGCGCGAGTGGTAGAGCCGCGAGATCGAGGAGTTGTGCAGCGAGAAGACGTGGTATGTCTCGAGGAAGGTGTCGATGATCATCTTCCAGTTGGCGTTTTGGATTGCCTTGCGTGTCTCCACGTGATGGAAGTTGGCCAGCCCGAAACTGTCCAGATCCTCGCTCAACCGGCCCAGGTAGGCGTTGGCGTCCACGGGGGCGCCGTCGAGCCGAGCCAGAATCAGACCGTGTGCCTCGTCGGAGGAGACCTCCTTCAGGTTGGACGACTCACCGTTGAAGTAATCCTGGGCGATCGGCCTGCGCATCAGCTTGCCGTCCAGCGCGTACAACCACGCATGGAACGGGCAGCTCAGATTTCTGGCGCCTGTTCTGCGGCAGTCGGGTTCGACGAGTGGCGCACCGCGATGCCGGCACGCATTGATGAAGACCCGGGCGCGTCCATCCTTGGCCCGAGCCACCAGCAGCGGCACCCCGTCGATGTGCGTCGCCAAGACGGCCCCGGGATCCGGCACGTCTGCGGTGAGCGCTACCACCACCGGGTGACGCCTGAACAGGATTTCGCGTTCCTGCTCCAGCTGTTCGCTTGATGTGTACTCGCCGGCGAGCAACATCTGCGGGCCATCGCTCAGTTGTGTGGAATTCGCCTCAGCGAGCTTGCGGTAGCGCTCGATGAGCTCGTGTTGGACAGCGACCTGCATTGTTTCGATCCTCGACCTCTGGGAGCTTGCTATTGCAATTTTCTATAGACGAGTAGATTCTAGCTGCAGCTAGGTGGTGAGGCAAGCGGAGGCACGACAGCATCGCCGCTTGGTTGGCCGTTGTTGACGCGCGAGCAAGCTTGCCTTCATCCGAGGGCTCGGCGAACACGTTCGCCCACAGGCGCGAGCCGCAGGCGCGGGTTTTCAATCAGGTTGCGCCCGCGAGCGTCCTAGCGCTGCCCTCGGACCGGCGACATGTCCGAGATCGAGTCAGGGCAGCCTGCAGATGCCTGATTATTTTCTGTTCATGCTTCGATTCTAGCTTCCACTCGGTTCGACTCTGCGCTAGATTTCACAGCGTAAGTAATTTGTTTAACTGATCACAGGGAGGTGCTGATGGCCACCGTGGAGGTCGAGCCGCGACTGGGCGGCGTAGAGACGCTCAAGAAAACGCCGCGGGTGCGGACCACGCGTCCAATCCTCGTCTGGGCGACGATCGGCGCTTTGTTCATGGTGCTCGCGGCCTATATTGCGTCGAAATGGATCTTCGGCGGTCGCGCAACGCCAACCCCCCTTGGTGTGGACGAGCCGACGAGCGGCGAGATCGCGTTCAACATCGGCGCTCAGGCGGCGGCCATCATCGCCGTCGTCGGCGCGCTGATCTACGTGATCCGGAGATGCATTAGAGAACGGCGCATCACCTTCGACCTGATGCTCATGATCGCCTACGTGATGCTCGTCCAATGGGATCCGGTCCTCAACTACGTCGTACCGACGTTCTCGTATACCTCGTTGATGATCAACTTCGGCTCCTGGACGACCGACGTGCCGGGCTGGGTGTCGCCGCGGGCCAACCTGATGCCTGAGCCGACCGCCGCGATCGGAATCGGGTTCATGTGGAGCGCAGCGCTATGCATGCTCGGGTGCGGCTTCCTGCGTAAGGTCGTGATGAGGCGGTGGCCCGAGACCGGTAAGCTCGGCATCATTCTGTGGTCGGTCGGTTTCATGGCTGTCATGGACCTCCTCATCGAGAGCATTCTGTGTCTCGGGCACAACATCGCCTACTTCAACACCGTGGGCTGGCTGACGTTGTGGCAGGGGACATCTCATCAGTTCCCAATCTACGAAGCGTTCGTATGGGGAGGGCTGGGGTGGGCGCCCCTGATGGTGCTGCGGTTCTACCTGGACGACCGCGGTCACTCGGTCGTGGAGCGCGGCGTTGATCGCCTCAATGTGTCCAACAAGACGAAGGTCCTCCTGCAGATTCTGGCGCTCGGCGCGGTGACCAACATCTGCTACGTGAGTTACAACGTCGTCATGATCGGCATCAGCCTGCAGAACGATAATGATGCCTCGGCGGTCTACCCGTCGCACCTGACAAACTCGCTCTGCGGCCCGCGGAACAAATGCACCACCCCGGGGACCGGTACGCCGATACCTACGGGCGGCCAGCCGGCATCGCCGAGCGACGTGCCGGGCAATGGCCGGACCTGGGTCGACGTTTATCTCGGGCGTTGACCCAGCCGCGCCTGCCATAGCGCGGAAAGGACGTGGTAGGGCGGTGGTGGGCCCACGAGTCGTGTTGCGCCACGACCCTATCCGTTCTCGACCAAGGAACCATGACCATTCAAACCAGCCGACGCGATCCCGTAAGTAGACCTACAGTCACAACTTGCCATTGAAAAATTTTCTATAGCGGAGTAGATTCTAGCTGCAGCTGGTGTTGAGGCAAGCGGACCGGATCTCGAAGCCTGCGTTGGCACCTGAACTTCGTCGAAGGGGTCCGTGCGATGACTTCGTCAGGCGTGGGCTCAGCGAATACCTCCACTATCGTGCATGCTGCTCGTCCTTTCCGTGTGGCGCTCGTGGTCTCTGAGGCCGAGCGCCCCGCAATCGCGAACCCGGCGAGGAGCCGGAGAAGTTCGCTGCTCGGCTCGGATGGCCGCATTTTCGTGCGTCCAGCCGTAATCGTGGCGGCCAGCGACCTTCGGCAAGCCAAGAAGCGAGTCGGCGAGGAGCGCGCGGCGCGGTTTGCGCGCGGACGTAGGCAACGTCCGATCCTGTTGGCCGTCAACGCATGCATCGAAGTCGACAACGCCACGGCGTGCCGGCGGATGCGCAACGGGACTGATGCGATGGGGGAGGGACTGCCCTACGCGGGTACGGCGCGTGGGTTGGCCGGGTTGGTATTCGACATCGATCACCTGGATCTCGCAGACGGCGTCGTCTTGCGTTCGCCCGCTGGGTGGACCGCGGCGGCCTACGCCGCGATCATCGAGGAGTTGAGCAAGCGTGGCTACCAGTTGCTGGTGATGGTCGCCGATCCCGAGATGCCGTGGGTGTCACAACGAAAGGCTTCTTAGGTGAGGGGTCATTCGACCATAAGCCTCGGGTGTGCGGGTTGCCGGGCGAGTGCGCGGGACTTCCGCGGGTAGTGGACGCGTGCAGGCCACATGACGGATCCCTATCGCGCCTAACCGCATCGAGAACCATTTGGTATCCCGGGCTGCCGCCCGAATGGCGTCTCACGACAGGCTAGAATCTGTTTCCGATTCGATAACTAGTGGGTGCCGGGTGGCGACTGTAGAAAATTGGCAACGACGATCGGCCGACCGTTTCGAAGGGGCGATGATGGAACTGGAAACGCTGCTCTACCGGTTGGACGGTCACGTCGCGACCATCACGCTGAATCGACCCGACCGGCTTAACTCCTTCAATCAGCGTATGTGCGAGGATTTCTCGCAAGTCTGGCAGCATGTGCGATTCGATGACGAGGTGCACGCGGTCGTGGTGCGAGCTGCCGGTGAGCGCGCTTTCTGCACGGGCGTGGACACCGACGACACGCTGGAGATGGTGTCACGGCGAAATCTGTGGAGCCGCGAGGATCCCAGCGGTTATCTGTCCCCGAAGGCGAATCAGGTGTGGAAGCCGGTCATCTGTGCGGTGCACGGGATGGCGGCGGGCGGCGCCTTCTACCTACTCAATGAGGCGGACATCATCATCAGCTCCGAGGATGCGACCTTCTTCGATCCGCATGTGAGTTACGGGCTCGCCGCCGTGCTCGAGCCTGTGGGGCTCGCCGCCCGGATGCCGCTGGGTGAAGTGCTGCGGATCGCTCTCATGGGTCTTAATGAACGCATGTCGGCCACCCGCGCCATGCAGATGGGCTTGGTATCGGAAGTTACCGAACGTGAGGAGCTTTGGCCACGCGCGGACGAGATCGCTCACCAGATCGCGGCCAACGAGCCGCTGGCGGTGCAGGGAACGGTGAAGGCGATCTGGGACTCACTCGACGTCGGACGTACCGATGCCATCCGCAATGGCGTGCACTACACGCAGTTGGCCAACGGGGTGGAGACGGTGAAGGTGACTCGCGTCGCAGCCGGCAAGCCGCAGTGGAGGTTGCGGTAGCTCTGCGACTCAGCGAAAGTCCGAGCCGCCGTCCACGTTGAGATCTGCCCCTGTGGTGAACGAGTTGAGGCGCGAGCCCAGTAGCGCGATCATCGGTGCGATCTCCTCGGGGCGCCCGGCGCGGCCGAGGTAGCCGAGAGCGTCGCCGAAAACTTGTTGCAGGAGCACGCCGACTTCCTCGGCGGTGCGCGGCCCGGCGGACTGGTGGGGCAGCGCCTCGATGAACTTGTTGACCTGCTCGGTCATGAACGTTCCCGGCGAGACGGTGTTGACCAAGATGCCCTCCGGGGCGAGTGTCTGGGACAGGTTCTTGGTCATACTGGTCAATACGGCCTTGGCGGCTGTGTATGCGATCAGCCTGGGTGATTGCCGTTGCGCGGAGTGGGCTGAGATGTTGACGATCCGCCCCCAGTCGGCAGCTCGCAGCAGCGGAAGTGCGGCGCGGCAGGTCCGCACGGCGCTGAGCAGAATAAGCTCCAGCGCTCTCGTCCAATCGTCATCGGAAAGTTCATCGAACCCAGCCACTAGTCCGAGGCCGGGCCCTACGGTGTTGATCAGGACATTTGCGGTGTCCCACCAGGATTCGATGTGCTGGAAGGCCGCTCGCACGCTTTGCGCCTCGGCAAGGTCGGTGGGCACCGCAAACGCCTCGGGGCTACCCGCGTCGCGGAGTGCGGCCGCCACCTGATCGAGCTGTGTGCGCCCGCGCGCCAGAAGGGCTAGTCGTGCCCCCTCTCGCGCTTAGACGTGCGCGGTTGCCAGTCCCATGCCTGCGGTCGCCTCGGTGATGATTACCCGCGCGTCCTTCACTCCCAGCTCCATATGAACTTTCTCCGTCGAGTTGGCCACGACATGCCGCAGGGGAATGTGGTGGAAGCGCCCCATGGCGAGGGTGCGCAGACTCGGTTCCTATAAGGAGTTATATAGTTTACCGATTGATCGAATGCCTCGGCACGGTGGTCCCAACCGCGAATGACGTGGACGGACGAAGGCGCTAGGCGCCGGCCTGCATCCGGACCGAGTGGTCCCCAGTAGTGATTCCGTCGAACAGTGCTGCGATGAGAATGTCCGCAACCTTTTCAGGCGAGCGCTTGGCTCGGTCCGGCCATTCGACGGTCCAGTTCAGCGATCCGAGGATGAGGAGCCTCAGGGTCTGCAGGTCGAGGTCGTCTCGAATTTCGCCGGCGTCGCGCGCATCGCTGAGCAGTCCGTCCCAGAGCTGGCCGTAGGGCCGCTGGTCGACGCGGATGTGGCGTTTGCGGAGCTCGTCGGGAAGCTGGCCGACGATGCGTGCATTGGCTGCCGTGTAGTCGACGGCCTCGATCACGGCCTCCGCGTGAGCGTGAATCGCGGCGCGAAGACGTGCGGTCGCCGAGGCGTCGGCGCCCAAGGCTTCGACGGCCGCGACGACGTGCTCGTGGGTCTTTTGCAGTCCCAGGCGCAACATGTCTCCGACAAGGGTGTCCTTGGAATCGAAGTAGTAGTACAGGCTGCCTTGTTTGACATCGGCGGCCTCCGCGATGTCAGTGAGGCGCGTGGCGGCGTATCCGTTCTGGCTGAACACCCGCGCGGCGGAATCGAGGATCCGCGCCCGCGTTCGTGCGGACTTCGCGAATGGCGCCCGGGTCCGCTTCTTCGTCGTCACCGCCCGAGTATACGAGAACCCCGCAATTCTCCGGTCGCCGTTGACGCGTGCGATGGGCCGGACCGGCATCCGCATCGCTCGGCATCGTCCCGTCGTGCACGATTGTGCGGGTGGCGCGCCCAGGCCTGTATTCTGCTGGTTGGTAGAAAATAGGTGCTGATTGGAAGGGTTCGTGCGGTGCGGATGGACGGTTCGGTAGCGCTGGTCACTGGGGGCGCTTCCGGCCTGGGGCTTGCAGCCGCCGCAGCGTTGCGAGACAGTGGCGCGACAGTCGTCATCGCCGATCTGCCGTCTTCGGCCGGTCGAGCGGTTGCGGCCGACCTCGGCGATGACGTTCTGTTCGCGCCAACGGATGTATGCGACGAATCCACTGTCGAAGCGGCACTCGACCTTGCGCAGTCGGCCGGCGACTTGCGGATAGTCGTGAATTGCGCCGGGGTCGGTATCTCTCGTCGCGTGCTCGGCAGAGAAGGCGCACACCCGACGGCGGATTTCGCCAGGGTGATCGGCGTCAACTTGATCGGCACGTTCAATGTCATCCGGTCTGCGGTCGCCCGGATGACGACCACCCCGCTCGACGCCGAAGAGCGGGGTGTCATCGTGAATACCGCATCGATCGCCGCCTACGACGGGCAGATTGGCCAGGTCGCCTATTCTGCCTCGAAGGGAGGCGTCGCGGCGATGACGCTGCCGTTGGCCCGTGATCTGGCGAGTCATGCCATTCGCGTGATGGCTATCGCGCCGGGACTCTTCGAAACGCCATTACTCGGCGTCCTGCCCGACGAGGCACTCGGCGCGATGACCCGGGTAATACCCCATCCCAAACGTTTCGGAAGGCCGAGCGAATTCGGCCAGCTCGTCATGCACATCGTGCAGAACCCTATGCTCAATGGAGAAGTTGTGCGCCTGGACGCGGGCCTGAGGATGCCAGCCCGCTAACTGTGACGAAGCCACGGATCGTGCGCGCGGTTCGGCCAGCCCATCGCGTGGACGCCGACCGTGATGAACGGTGGCTGGATAGCCTCGTTCGGTTCAAGTCCAGGCCGTCAGATCAAGAGCCAAGTCGCCAAATGCAATTGCGTCAGACGCATCTCGGAAGCCCGAGATGGCGTTCTGCCACGATGTTGCGGTTGATCTCGGTAGTGCCCCCGCGGATTGTGCACAGCGGTGCGTGACGTCCCTCGTACTCGATCCAACCTTCCGCGGCCGCGCCAGACTCGCCGAACCGAAGCAAACCCGCCGCTCCGGCCCGCTGTTGGAACCAGTGGGCAGCCTTTTGATATGCCGTCGTCGCAAATAGCTTGGTCATCGCACCCTCGACCAGGGGCAATTCACCGCTGGCCGCCAGCCACGCCGACCGCTGTGTCAGCAGCTTCGCGACTTCGTTGTCAATAGCTGTCTGGGCCATCTGGTGTCGGATGGCTGGGTCGTGCGCCGCACCGGTTTCTTCGGCCCACTGCCGAAAGTGTCGCAACAGCGCAACACCGCTGTTCGTCTCTCCGACGACGCCACGCTCGAACGTCAACCCCACGCCCATCGCCGCCCAACCCTTGTTAACGCCTCCAAGGACCCATTCATCGCCCACGCGGACATCGTCGAAGAACGTCGCGTTGGTGCGCTCGGATCCGATCGTCCACACCGGTTCCACCGAGATGCCGGGCGTGTCCATGGGAAGCACGAACATGGTGAGACCGCGGTGTTTGGGAAGTGCCGGGTCGGTGCGCGTCAGAAGCAGGATCCAATCGGCTTCGTGGGCCATCGTCGTCCACATCTTGGATCCGTTGATCACCCACTGCTCGCCATCGCGAACTGCGCGCGTCGATACGGAGGCAACGTCACTTCCGCTCCCTGGCTCGCTGTAGCCAAGGCAGGCATAGGATTTCGCGGAAATCAGTGAGGAGAGGATGCGTTCTCGCTGGAAGTCGGACCCTAGTCGGTTGACCATCGCGGAAACAATCAGAATCACAGAGAGCGCGTCGTAGGGAACCGACGCCTTCTCGAGCTCGTTGAAAAGGATCCAGAGTTCGATCGGATCACCCTTGCCCAGCCCCGGCACGATTCGTTCAAGCAGGCCTCGCCGTGCGAGCTCCTGATAAAGGGCCGGGCAGGCGAATGTGCCGGTGCGATGGTGTTCACCGCGACGATCTGGGGTGTAAGTCAGGGCGATGACGTCCTTGATCTCTTGACGGAATGCCGTCGCCTCAGTGGAGAGACTGAAATCCATTGCGGCTACCGCTTTCTCGACGCATCGTTGGTACAGACTGCCCCGAACAGTCGGTCTGCCAAGCGCTGGTACTGAGCATCGGGGTCGCCGAGCACCAGCGGCCAGCCGCGCGCCCTGCGGTAGTACAAACCGATGTCGTACTCCTCGGCAAAGCCGTACCCGCCGTGGTAATGCAGCACACGGTCGGTGACCTGGGCCGCTACTTCGGTCGCGAAGAGGTAGGCCATCAAAGCCAGCGATATGGGATCGTCGACCTCGTTGTCGTCGACGTCGGTGGTCGTCGGTGCGGTCGGATCCGAAGTATCCATGGCCCACGCCGTTTTGAAAGTGAGCAGTCGGGCGCCATCGATGAGCCCCGGCAAATCGGCCAATCCATGCTGTACCGCTTGGAAGCCGCCGATCGGCCGGCCGAACTGCTCGCGCGACTTGACGTACTCGACTCCGGTGTCAAGGCTCTTCGCTGCGATGCCGACGAGTGACGCGGCGGTGAGTACTTGCCACTCCGACAGCGCGCGTGACCACACCGACTTGTCGCCCAGCTTCGTTGCGGTGTCGTGCTCGAAGGTTCGAAAGGCCACGGGCATGCATGCGTGGTTTGAAGGTGCCACTCCGGGGGCCTCGGCAGACACGGCTACCGTGGCCCCGTCACACGGGCCGACGACGGTGCGGGCGACCGCTCCGGCGGGGATGAGGCCCCAGTCGAGCCCACCGGTTGCAGATTGCAGCGCGATCGTCGCAACCTCGTCCCCGGCGAGCAGTTCAGCGGACGGCTCGGGTAGGGCGCGCACGGCTACGGTGTGTTCGATGATGGGAACGGGCGCTACCGATCGACCTACGCATTCGCCCAACACCACGAGGTCGGCCAGGGCGGCTCCGCCGCCCCCTTTCTCCACCGCGACCCCCATCGCCGGCGCATCCAGAGCGCACAGCTTCGCCCACAGTTCGGAGTCGAAGCCGAGCGGCTCCGCTCGCCGGACGACCATCGGTTCCGAAGTCTTTGCGAAGAACTCCGAGAACAGTTCTTCGACTGCTCGCTGATCCTCGCTGAGGCTGACCTTCAATTCGCCGACCCACTCGCGGCGACAGCGGTGGTCGCGGTCCTCAGAGATCGCACGCGGGGCAGCGCAGTGATCGTCGAGCGGTCGAAGGAGGACGATCCTTCGATGACCATGGCCCGACGGAGTTGGAGTATCGGCAGCGCCGCCAAGGCCGACATTGCGCGGGCCCCGTTCGGGGCATCTTTCCACGAGGGCGAGAACAACTCGAGTTCGCCCTCACCCACCTGCACGGACGTGATCTGCGAGCGCATCTCGCAACGAGTCACCTCATCGACACCGGGACTGTTGACCACAGGTGGAATGTAGCGAGAACAAAACGCGTATCCGATGCTGCCCGACCGCGCGATCTTTTCCAACGCGACGTCGTCGACTGGCTTCGCGTTGCGCACCGTGCCACGCGCCAACACCGTTCCGTACTCCGACATTTCCCACGATAGGTCGCCGGATTCGTCATGAATAGGGCTGAAATCTGCGCCCAGCTTGGCGAAGCCCGTGAACTCCCGGCCCACGGTGATCGGCCGAATCTGGTCGACCCACATCACGGGCCAGAAGTTGCCTCTGGTCGCCCCCTCGTCGCCGTTGTGGGTCACGCTGATACCGACACACAGTTCTTCGTAGCCATGGCCGGCGAGGTAGTCGACCTGGTCGAATGAGCGCCTGCTGATGATGACCGTCGGCTGCTCCGGGAGGTCGAGTTCCGTCGGTACCAGCGGACGCACCGCGACCGGATCGGTGACGAAGCTGATGTCGAGCGCCCGCAGGTATCCCCATCGCGATACCTGCGGGAGCTCCGTCGGGCCGAACACGATGGGCATTTCATAACGCTCGCCCGGGTGGCAGGTGAACCCCTGATCGGCTGACGACATCTCGAGCATCCCTTTCCCTAATGTATAGCAAAATCTACCGAAAGTTCGATAATGGGACAAGTGGCAGTGGATCAACATGGTTTCGCCATCGAATCTGTCTGTAGTTAGAATCTGACCGCGCTGCGGTGGACGCATCCCGCCGGTGACACTGTCCCCCGATCAAGGAGAGTCATGGACGTCGACCTGGTCGCACCGAATGACGTCGATGCTTTGACCGCCACGAAGAAGGCGGAAGCAGCCGGATATCGCGGTGTGTGGATCCCCGAGATCAAGCACGATCCGTTTCCGCTGCTGGCCATGTGTTCGCAGAACACCAGCGCGGTTGACCTTGGCACCAACATCGCCGTCGCGTTCGCTCGCAACCCGATGACCACAGCCGTGCTTGCGAACGATTTACAGCTCTACTCCCGAGGTCGATTCATGCTGGGGCTGGGCTCGCAGGTCAAAGCCCACATCAGCCGCCGGTTCTGCATGCCATGGTCAGCTCCGGCCGACCGGATGCGCGACTACGTGCTGGCCATCCGGGCGATCTGGGGGAGCTGGCGAACCGGCGAGCGACTTGACTATGAGGGAAAGTTCTACCGCCACACGCTCATGACGTCGTTCTTCGATCCGGGGCCGAACCCGTACGGCAATCCGCCGGTACTGCTGGCCGGCGTGGGCCCCAAAATGTCACGTGTTGCCGGCGAGGTCGCCGACGGCTTTCTCCTGCACAGCTTTACAACCGAGCGATACCTCAGCTCCGTGACGTTGCCTGCGCTTATCGAGGGCCGGGCGGCCGCGGGTCGAGAGGATCTGGACGGTTTCCAGATCAGTGGAGCGGTGTTCGTCGTAACGGGTGAAACCGCGGACGCTCGGGCAGCCGCCGATGCGGCAGTGCGCAGCCGCATTGCTTTCTACGCGTCTACCCCCGCGTACCTTCCCGTCCTGCAGACCCACGGCTGGGAAGGGGTCGGTGATGAGCTGCGGGCCATGATCAAGGCTGATCGGTGGAGCCAATTAGGCGAGGTTATCGACGACGAAATGCTCGACGCCTTCGCCGTCGTCGCCGATCCGCCGGATGTGGCGCGCGCGTTGACGGCCAGATTCGGTTCTGTGTTGAGCCGAGTTGCTTTGGCTGCGCCTTATACCACCTCGGAAGAGCTCTGGCAGCCGATCGTCGAGGAGTTGCGCAACTGGCGGCCATCCTGACTTGATGTATCACGGCGCGAGGGAGGGCGGCCGCCCACCCACACGCTCGATGCCGGTTCGAGGGGCCTACGAGGTCTCCGGCAATGTGCTGCGACAAGTGTCGGTCTACAGAATCCGGGGCAGCGGTAGTGGTGCGGCTAGCCCACATGGCGAACCATTGCGCTGGAACCCGATAGCCCGGAGCCGCCTCGAACTAGTCGTGCCGTGCCTCGATGGTCATTCTTCCCGGACAAGTCGACGAGGGTCGTGTCAGCGGACTCATGATCTGCTGTCAAATTGGAGACGGGGCCGGTCGCCGGTTCGAACGGGTCCGGTTCACACTCGACCACTTTCCTGAGATCAATGCTGTCGGCGTGGCATTGTCCTTTGATAGTTCGACAGTCGACTGTCATGAGCCAGAGCTATCCATCCAAGAGCGGGTTCGGTGACACGGCAAGCCCTTCCCGTCAGCTGGAGGTGGGCGCAACACCTGACACCGCAGGTGCTCACGTCGTTGCTGCGCCACTACTGCGAACCCCGTGCTCCTCGACGAGCGGGACGTCGCCCCGGTCCCATGTGCGGGCCTGGACGCGGCGTCGGTCCGACATCGAAGCGACGTGCTCGGGCTCATCCGCCAGTGCAGCCGTGAATCCTTGAGATTTCAGTGTTTTCGGCCGCTCGCGAGGAAGAAGTAAACCCCTCGTGCACGCCGCGCACTTGGCAGCCGGGTGGGAAGCGAGACGGCCTGCGCCACAGCCTCGTCGCTCAACGCACCTTCTCGAAGAAGGCGTTCACGTCTTCAACGAAGAGCTCTGGATGTTGGAACGCAGCGAAGTGACCGCCTCGGGGCCATCGTGGCCCAGTGTGTGATGTTGTATTCGGCCTCACACCATCGGCGCGGCGCCAGCATGATCTCCTTTGGAAAGCACGCAACGCCAGTGGGCAGTTCGACTCGGCCGGTTGCGCTGAAGAAGCCCAAACTTTCCCAGTACAGTCGGGCCGAAGCCGCGCCGGTTCCGGTCGGCCAGTAGAGCATGACGTTGTCGAGCATCTTATCGCGGCTTAACGCGTTCTCGGGGTGGCCGTCGCAGTCGGTCCATGACCAGAATTTTTCGACTATCCACGCCAACTGGCCTGCAGGGGAATCCACCAACCCATAGCCCAGTGTTTTCGGCCGCGTCGACTGTTGCTTGGCGTAGCCCGAATCCCACCGGTCGTAATAAGTGAGTCGATCTAGCGCCAGCGTCTCTTCCTCGGTGGGCTTGCCAATGTCGTTGGGCGGAAAGCCCACTGACGTGTTCAGGTGGATGGCTACGCAACTGCCGCCATTGCGCCCAATCTGTTTAGCGACTCCTGCACCCCAGTCACCGCCTTGAGCACCGTAACGCTGGTAACCGAGGCGATTGACGAGGACTTCCCAGGCTGTCGCGATCCGCTCGACGCCCGACCCCGTCGAGGTCGGCTTGGCCGAGAACCCGTACCCGGGCAGCGACGGGCAGATGACGTCATAACTGCGCTCATTCAATGGCTCGATCACCTTCTGGAACTCCACGATCGATCCCGGCCAGCCGTGCGTGATCACGATGGGAAAGGCGTCATCACGGCCGGACCGCTGATGAATGAAGTCAACGGTTAGCCCGTCGATATCAGTGGTGTAGTGATCGAATCTGTTCAGCGCCGTCTCGCGGGCACGCCAGTCATAATCTTGCCCAGTAGGCGGCAAGTTGCCTCACATAGCTCAGCGGTACACCTTGGCGGCTCCAGTCGTCAACGCATTCGGCCCCAGGCCAGCGCGCACGAGCAAGGCGTTCCTTCAGATCTACAAGGTCAGTGTCGGGGATCTCTATATGGAAGGGAAAATCGAGGTCATGCCACCGATCCTCGCGCAACGACCCGGCGCAATTAGGCAGTCCACTGTCGTACTGGTCCGCTCGGCTGACCATGCGGACAGCAAGATCGACAATGAGCGATTGCGCGCAGATCTCGCCCGGGCTCAGCGGGACTGTCCGAGACAGCGACCACGAATTCGCCCAAGGTTTGCGGCAAACGGCCGTCGGGATAATGGCTCTGGATCGGCATACCCATTGCATTGAACCGCTTCTACTGCACGATGTGCGGGCTGCTGACTGTTAATGTGACAGTTCTGTGTCACTGATAGCAGAGAAGGATCCATGACGAACGGAATCAGTGTAAGTGAGCCTCGACCGCCGGACGGCGACTGGCTCGGCACACCGTACCTGCGGTTCGAGCGCGACGGTGCGCTAGCGAAAGTCACTCTGGATCGTCCGCACGCGCGCAACGCCATGACAGCGGCGATGTATTTCGGTATTCGCTACGCCGTCTCGCGCGTGGCCGCAGACGACAGCTTGGCCGGGCTGCTGATCACGGGCACCGGGGACGTCTTTGCCCCCGGCGGCGATCTCGGGCACCGCGCCGAGGACAATTGGATGGAGTTGGCTTTTGCCCTGGGAATGGATGTCACGCCTTTTGAGGCCTTGCGCCAGTCGCCCAAGCCGGTGGTATCCGCGGTCAACGGCCTGGCGCAGGGTGGTGGATTGCAGATTGCGATGTGCAGCGACATGGCGGTGGTGAGCGAGCGCGCGACTTTTCGCGTACCGGAGTTGTACCGCGGCATTGCTGACACCTACTACAGTCAGATGCTCGCACGGATCATCGGACCGGTTCGCGCGCGAGACCTGATGTTCACCGGTCGGGTACTGTCGGCCGAGGAGGCGCTCGAATGGGGGATGATTTCCCGCGTCGTTCCTCACGACGACTTGCTGACCACTGCGCGCGAGGTACTTGCGCAATGCTGCCGAACCGCACCGCAGGCGCGTGCAGTGGTCAAGGCCAATCTCGACAACTACATGGGGCTGTACGATCGGATCAACATGTACCAAAGCGTCATGGGGCCCGAAGCGCGAGAAGGCTTTACAGCGTTCAAGGAGAAGCGGTCGCCGGAATGGGTCCATCCCGCACTGCGCGTCACAGGACGGCTGTGACGACGATGGCCCCGCGTTCGGCGTCGGCTGGTAAACGTGAGATCGAGATGTGGACGCGTATCGTCCGCCTCGTGAGCCCGCTGCGGGCAGGTAACGCCTTACGTCAGCAACGCTGGTAAGGCTGCGAACTCCTGCCGAATCAGGTCGTCCAGACTGCGAGCGCTTCCGGCCAGCCACTGGCTCAGAGCGCTTTCCAGCAGGCTCATCCCTACCGTGGCGAGCATCGCGCACTCGGCATCAGGGGCCGAGAGCCCACGCCGTCTTGCGACTACGTCGGCGACCGTGGCGGCAGTGGCTCGAGAAATCTTGCGCTCGCGGCCGAGAAGGACCAGGGATGACTCGACGGCTTCGTAGTATTGCGCGATCCTCTTACGGATGCGCTTGAGTGACGGTGCCAGGATCGCGAAGGATTCGGCCATCGCTTCGTAGTCGGACAGCACGTCGTCTCGGCCCAGGTACACGGTCTTGAAGGCGTTTATGAAATCGTGTCCGCCAAAGAACAGCACCGACTCCTTCGTCGGGAAATAGCGGAAGAACGTTCTCGGTGATACGCCGGCGGCGGCCGCGATCTCGTCGGTCGTGGTCTCGTCGTATCCGTTGACACTGAAGAGGTTCAGCGCTGCGTCAATGAGCGCAGCTTTGGTTTGGGCGGCATGCTCGGACCGCGGTGAGCGATCACCTCTCGCCATGCCGTCCTCCCTGCACGTTCCTCACGTTGTGCTGAGGCTACAACGCCGGTTCCATCGGCGATCAGCAGCGTGGTGATAGTCGTGTCGCCAGGCTTGCCAACCTTAATCAACCTGCTATCGGCATCACTTCTTCGGACACCCAGTGCAGATGATCGAGATAGGAGCTGAAGTCAACCACCGGTGGAGGATTCACCCACGTATCGGTGACGCCCAGACCGGCGAGCATGTTGCAGTTGTCAATGACCTGCTGAGCGTTCTGACCGAATTGCGAATGGGGGTCGTCGTTGATTTCGTGCGCCAAGCCGATATTCAGTGACGCCAAGCTGAAGAAAAGCGCAAACGGACGGCCATCGTAGCCAGGCTGCGACTTCAGGTAATCGAGCTTGGCCGGGAAGTCCTCGGGCCGGGTCTGCCACGGCGCCCAGCCATCACCGAATCGGGCGGCTCGACGGAGCACGGCCTCGGCGTCGCCGCCCATCCAGATTGGTGGGTGGGGCTTGTGAATCGGCTTGGGGCCGAACGCGATGTCGCGAAATCTGACGAATTCGCCGTCATAGGCGGGCGTGTCGCTGTGCCACATTTCGAACATCGCCGCGAGGTATTCATCAGTGAGCCGCCCGCGTCTGCGGAAGGGGACGCCGATGGCGTCGTACTCTTCTTCGAGCCAGCCTACCCCCACCGTCACCTGCGCACGGCCGCCGGAAAGCCAGTCCAGCGTTGCGATCGACTTCGCCGCGATGACGGGGTTGTGCAACGGTAAAATCGTGACCATCGATCCGATCGAGATCGTCGATGTGGCGCCGGCGATGTAGGCCTGCGCTGTCGTGGCATCGAAGTAGTGATTGCCCGAAAGTTCTACGTGCGATGTGGGTGTCACGAAGTGTTCCGGGATGAATACGCGCGTGAAGCCCAATTTCTCGGCGGTGCGTGCGACGTGGGCGATGTCGGTGCCGGCAAGGCCGCGCTCCCACGGTTGGGTGAGCGCGGCCACGTGGACGCTATTGGGCAGGACGACGCTGAACCGCATGGGCGGCCTTCTCCTTGGATCGGTCGATAGGGTGCGCACCGGATCGAAATGACGCGGGCGTATTCAACGGACCTCAGTATGGCAGTTGACTGTCATCAGTCAATGCGCTGCGTTACGATGAGTCAATGACATCGCATCACCACCGGTGTCGACCCGTCCCACGCTTATGCCGTTGGTTGGGTCGAAGTGATGTCGAAGGACGAAACGGGATACCACCTACGTCGAGCGGTCTGATCTGACGCGCTTCAGTTGGCGTTGACAGTGTGACAGTTGGCTGCCATAGTGCGTGAGATGTCCACCTCGGAACTGCCAAGGGGGTTGTGTCGGTGGCCAAGAACCTTTTTCTTGTGATGACCAATCCCATTGAAGGCCAAGACGACGCCTTCAACGAGTGGTACGACACACGCCATGTGCGCGAGGTGCTCGCGCTGCCCGGAGTGGTAGCCGCACAGCGTTACGACCTCTCGGAGGTGAAGGTGCGCGAGGAAGACTTGCCTGCTCCTTTGCCGCCGCCTGCGCACCGATATCTGGTGATATACGAGTTGGATCGCGAGCCCGACCAGGTCATGGCCGAGTGGCTCAAGGGCACCGCGGCCGGAACGCTGACGCTGGGCGAAACGCTGGACCTCAACACAGTGTCGGTGACGGGCTGGACTCCGCGGGGTGAGCGCAGGGAAGCTGACAACTGATAGCCGGATTTGGCGTCGACGATCATAGGCGCAGCGCGTTTGGAGCCGATTCGATCCCGACCGCACCATCCCGCATGACGACACACCGAGCAGAGGCTGACAGCCGCGGCTCACGCGCCCAGCCGAGAACATGCAACCGGGCCGTTCGTGGTTACCCGCGATGAGCGAATCCGCGGTGCTCACGACATGGATGACCGAATGCGGTGCAGCGCTTGCGCCGATGGTGGCCCCCGTGACGCCTACCTCGATGACGGGGTCCGCGCCGCGTGTGCGCAGGCGTCGCCGGAGGTCTGTTTGCTTATTTTCGATCAGAATTTAGATTTTGCTTCCCATCGTGTCGAACACGTTATACATTTCACAGATAGGGATTCGTTGTTGAATTCGTCACGAAGGGGCGTGCGCATGACGACGTTGGAAAGAGGGCCGCTCGCGAGTGCTGGCCCTGACAAGCTGATGAAGACGCCGCGGGTGCGGACCACGGTTCCGATCGTCGCTTGGGCGACGGTCGGTGCGGCGTTCATCGCCCTGGCGATCTACGTCGCGTCGAGTTGGATCCTCGGTGGTCGTGCGACGCCTACGCCGATCGGTGCCAACAACCCGAAGCTGGGCAGGGATCTGGCCTGGAACATCGGCGCCCAGGTGCTGACGATCATTGCCGTCATCGGAACTCTGATCTACGTCGGCAGGCGATGCATACGGGAGCGGCGGGTCACCTTCGACGCCATCCTCATAGTCGCCTACCTGCTGCTGATCCAATGGGATCCGATTCTGAACTACGTCACGCCGCAGTTCTCGTACTCGTCGCTGATGATGAACTTCGGGTCGTGGACGACCGACATGCCCGGCTGGGTGTCACCTCATGGCAACCTCATGCCCGAGCCGACCATCCTGATCGGCATCGGGTTCATCTGGAGTGCGTCGCTGTGTATGATCGGTTGCGGTTTCCTGCGCAAGGTCGTAATGAGGCGCTGGCCACAGACCGGCAAGCTGGGCATCATCCTGTGGTCCCTCGGCTTTATGCTGCTCGCCGACTTCGTCATCGAGACCGTGCTGTGCTACGGGCACATCATCGCCTATCCGAACACCGTGAGCTGGCTGACGCTCTTCAAAGGCACATCGCACCAATTCCCCCTCTATGAGTCGCTGGTGTGGGGTGGACTTGCCTGGGCGCCGCTGATGGTTCTGCGGTTCTATCTAGATGACCGTGGCCATTCCGTCGTCGAGCGCGGGGTCGACCGCCTCAATGTGTCCAACAAAGCAAAGGTGGGCCTGCAGATCCTGGCCGTCGCCGCGGTGACGAACATCGGCTACCTGAGCTACAACATCGTGATGATCGGGATCGGCCTGCAGATCGACAATGACGGCCACGCTGTCTATCCGTCGCACCTGATCAATGGGATCTGCGGGCATGAAACACCGTATCCATGTCCCGATCCCGCTGCGGGACGGCCCATTTCGACTGGTGGTCAACCCGGCTCGCCTCGTGACATCCCCGGTGACGGCCGCACTTGGGTCGACGTATACCTCGGGGGCTGAGGAAACCTACTAAGCGGCCGAACGACGATTCAACTACTTAACCTGAGCAAGGACGTATGACGATTCACTCCTGCCAACGTGGTCCCGTGATCAATAATCACAATCCCGCGCTCGGCGTCGTCGACGACTACCATCCCGTCGGCGATGAACTGGACATCCTGCTCGGAGCCTGGCGGGCGCGTCTGCCGGTGCTGCTCAAGGGGCCGACGGGCTGCGGAAAGACAAAGTTGGTGGAGAGTGCGGCACGTCGACTCGGACTGGACCTGGTCACGGTGTCGTGCCATGAGGACATGCTCGCCGCAGATCTGGTGGGGCGTTATCTGCTCGAGGGCGCGGACACCGTCTGGCAGGACGGACCGCTGACCGCCGCGGTTCGTGGTGGCGCCATCTGTTATCTCGACGAGATCGTCGAAGCCCGCGTTGACGCAACGGTGGTTATTCACTCCCTTGCCGACCATCGGCGACAGTTGTTCATTGATCGACTCAATGAAACACTGGACGCCCCAGAGTCATTCATGCTGATCGTGTCCTATAACCCTGGTTATCAGACGTTGCTCAAGGACCTCAAGCCCTCAACGCGTCAACGCTTTGTGGCGGTAGAACTCGACTTCGCACCACCGGAGCTCGAGCAGCAAATAGTGAAGGAGCAGTCTCGTGCCTCGGACGAGGCCGTCACCACTCTGGTGCGACTGGGTCAAGCAGTGCGACATCTGAACGAGCCGAGTATGTCCGAGATGGTGTCGACCCGGGCCTTGATCGCGGCGGCGCGGCTGCACGTCAACGGACTGGCGCTCAATCGCGCGGCGAGGAGCGCGATCGCGGCCATGCTGACCGACGACGCGACGGTCACGAGGTCGATCGCTGAACTGATCGATGCCTACATCGACTGATCAACCGACGGTCGCCGGCCTGCAAATGCTCGCCCGTGCGGTGTCGGGACGCCTGGTGTGTGTCAAGGCCGCGAGCGGGCAAGACGAGGGCGTCTATATGTCGGGAAACACGATCACAGTCGACGGCGGGCGGCTCACCACGCTGACCCGGGCACAAGTAGTCGTACAAGCCGCGATGTACGGTGCCGGATCATTTGATCCGCGGGTCCTGCGTCACCTCATCGGGCGGTCTAACGCGTGCACGCGGTACTGCGCCATGGAAGGTCTGCGTGCGCTCTCGCTGACCTCGAATCGATTGCCGCCCTTTGTAACAGCATTAGCGGCTGGGCTGATGGACGTTCCCAGGACCAGCTCAGCCGAAGAGTCGATGCGGATGGCATTGGCGCGAACCCAGGTTCCTCCCGCACCCGAATTCTTCGGTCAGCTCAAACCTGCGCGTGCGGTACTGGCGGCGACAGCGCGCACAGGCCGGGAGCACGACGGCGACGTGAAGATACGCAATGACTCAAACGCCGATGAGGCCGACGATCCCGACACCAACAGCGATGAGGCCAAGTCTCTCGATCTGCTGAGCAATCCGCTGACGCCGAACCACCCGATGGCCAGACTGATCCAGAGTCTGTTCAAGCACTCTGGCGGCAAATCTGCGGATGCGGCATCCCAAGCCGGCGGTGGAACGCCGGTGGCCAAACCGAGTATGCGGCCCAGCGGCGGACGTAGAGTCAACATCGGCCGGCGCATCGCCTCGGCCGCTCACAGCTTCATCTTCGGCGGTTACAGTGGCGACGCCCGCTATCCGGAATGGGACGAGAGTTCGAAGCGGTATCGCAACGACTGGGTTACCGTGCACGAACTCGAGCCATGGAATCCGGATGGCTTCCGTGACCACACGGCACTCGCTCGCATCGACGTAATGAGGGCTCCGACGGCGCTTACACGCAGCCTTGCTCGTAACGTGCTGGAGATTGCGCCGTACGGGCGCAGCGAATTCGGTGAACAACTGCACACCGATGGTGTCGTCGACCTGGCATACTGGCGCCGAAGCCGATTCGGCTCTGCGCCGCTACCTTTCATCGGGAAGAAGCGCCAACGACCGGGCCTCGCGGCGTTGGTACTTTTGGACGTCAGCAGTTCGACGCTGGACACGACCGCGCGCGCGGACGGGGAAACCGGCTCGGTGTTCGACCAACACCTCAAGCTGTCCTATCGCATTACAACCGCGCTCGATGCGCTCGGAGTGCCTGTTGGGTTCTACGCGTTCCGTAGTTGGGGCCGCGAAATGGTCCACGTGATGCCGATCAAGGGTCTACGAGAAAGTCTGTCGGCCTTGACCATCGAGCGAATCGGCCACCTGAGTCCGGCGGGCTTCACGCGAATCGGCGGTGCCGTTCGCCATTGCACCTCCATCTTGGAACGTCAGACCGAGGGAATGAAGCGGGTGGTTATCCTCGTTTCGGACGGGCACCCCTACGATGACGGATACGACGGCGCCCAGGCCTCGGGCGACACCCGCCACGCCATGAGCGAAGCCCGCTTGCGGGGCGTCGGCTTCGTATGCGTCGGAGTTACTGCACCGAACAGCAATGAGTCTCACGTTCAACGCGACGCGCTTGACTCGGCCTCGGCGTTGCACGTCGCTAACATCAGCGGGATCGAGCGCCAACTCGGAAAGCTCATTCGCCAAGCGCTGACTGATACGCGTCGCCGTGGAGACCACACTTCGTTCACTGTGCCCGCGTGACGTTTTCTTCGCCTAAGGAGTGCACGGCCCCGAGCCCCACTGAAGCCGGAGGCCGCGATTGGATGGATGCTCACTTCCGAGCTTCCTTGCCAACACTTTCGACTGTGAGTTAGATTCTAGAAGATAGTCGACGTGAACACGACACACTCATACGGGGACGAGGGACGAGGGACGATGACTACCGCTGACGCAATTCCACAGATCGATATGGACTGCCTCCCCATGGATGTCGCACGCGACCAGGCGTGGCAGGCCACCCAAGTTGCCTCGCTGATCGCTATTGCCGATGGATATGCGGTGACCACCCGCCGCGGTGCCGACGAGGTGCTCAAACACCCCGACCCGTTCTCTTCGGCGAAGGCGTTCGACATGCTGCAGAGCCCGGTGCCGCTCGTGCCTATCGCCTACGATCCGCCGACGCAGACGCGCTATCGTCAGATCTTGCAGCCGTTCTTCAGTCCGCGAGTCATCAAACCGATGGAAGCCGAACTGCGACCTCAGATGATCGCACTCATCGACCCGATCGCGCGGCGTGGCCATTGTGATTTCGTCAGCGAGGTCGCTCAGGTGTTCCCGATCCAGGCTTTCCTCACGTTCTTCGGATTGCCGCGTGAGATGCGCGACCAGTTTTGGGAGTGGAAGAACGCAGTGATCGGCCTCGCGGGAGCTGGTTTCGCCGCCGAGGACGACGCCGCTCAAGAGGGCATGATGAAGGCGCTCGAGATGTACACGTACTTCACTGAACTGATTCCCCAGCGCCGCGGTAAGGGCGGTGACGACGTCCTGAGCCAGATATTGGCCAAACAACCACCCGAGGATCTCACCGACCCCGAAGCCGTCGGCCTCTGCTTCTTGTTCGTGCTCGCCGGGTTGGACACCGTGACCGACACGCTAGGTTGCGGGATGCAGCGGCTCGCGGAGAATTCGGGCAAGCGGCAGGAGATCATCGACGACCCTGCTCTGATTCCCGCCGCGGTGGAAGAGCTGCTTCGGCTGGACCCCCCCGCCCCATTCATCCCTCGGGTTACCTCCGCCGAGGCTCACATCGAGTCGGCGCGGCTCCGTGCCGAAACACGTGTGTCGACGTATCTCGGCGCCGTTAACCGCGATCCCGCCGTGTTCGAAAACCCGCACGAAATCGACTTTCACCGGCCAGAAAACCCGCACATCAGCTTCGGGATGGGACCACACCGCTGTCTGGGTTCGCATCTCGCCAGACTTGAATTGGGCATCGTGTATGAGGAGTGGCACAAGCGGATTCCGCACTACCGGATCAAGCCCGGCACCACACCCAAAGTGCACTGGCCTCATGGCACCATAGGGCTCGAATCGCTTCACCTGGAGTTCGACAAGGCAGAGGGATGAAGCTCAGAATCGACAGCGCCTGCACCGGCCACGGACTGTGTTATTCCTTGGCTTCGCGTCTCTTCGAGGATGACGACCAAGGCTATGGACATGTCCTCGGCGACGGTGTGGTCCCCGAAGGTCTTCTCGCCGAGGCACGTTCGGCGGTGGCCAACTGTCCGGAACGGGCCATCAGCTTGGGCGAAGATTGATTGGCGATCGAGTCCCCCATAGCACTCCCAGCGCCGTTTCCTGCCCGCGGTCCCAGTGACCGACGTTGTTCACATTTCGTGCTTGTGTAGCCGACCCGATGAAGGGGGTTGACCGTCGTATTGGTGCCGTCAGCTGCCGACGCCGCGAAGTCCACTCACCGTGCTGGCGGCGTTGTGCGGCTCGGCCTGCAGATCCCCAATTTTTCGTACCACGCGCCGGTTTCTGAGCTCTACACAGCCGTGGTTGCCCAGGCCCAAGAGGCCGAAGCCGCCGGCTTCGATGCGGTGATGCTGATGGATCACTTCTATCAACTTCCGCATCTAGGTGCGCTCGACGACCCGATGCTGGAGGCGTACACCGCGCTCGGGGGGCTAGCCACGACCACGCGGCGCGTGCGGTTGGGCACGCTCGTCACCGGCAACACCTACCGGAACCCTGCGCTGCTCGCGAAGTCGGTGAGCACCCTCGATGTGATGAGCGGCGGCCGGGGATTTCTGGGCATTGGCGCCGGCTGGTTCGAACTCGAGCACCGGCAACTCGGTTTCGAATTCGGTACCTTCACCGACCGTTTCGAACGCCTCGAGGAAGCATTACAGATCATTACCCCGATGATCCGAGGGGAGCGACCCACATTCGAAGGCCGCTGGTACCGCGCTGAATCCGTGTTGAACAACCCGCGCATTCGCGACGACATGCCTATTCTGATCGGCGGCAGCGGGGAGAGGAAGACATTCGCGATGGCTGCCCGCTACGCCGACCATCTAAATGTCATTGCTCCGTTCGACCGGCTGCCGGGCAAGGTCGAAGCCATCATGCGACGGTGCAGGGAGCACGATCGCGATCCGGTCACCCTTGAGACGAGTGCTCTGATACAGCTCGTCGTTACTGACGCCGCCGGCGCTTCTGACACATTTGTGCTGAATTCTCGTGTGGCCGTAGGGACTCTCAACGACATCGCCGAGCAGGTCAAGCGCTACGTAATCGACGTCGGCATCGGAGGGGTGGTCGTTAACCTGCCGTCACACGGCTATACGCCGGGACTGATCACAGATGTGGGTGAGGCGCTCGTGCCAATAGTTGGTATGTGAGTAGCACGAATCGATGGCCCGCTGCAGCAGTTGATCAAGCCGTTCACGCGGTGGCGTGGCGATCCACTTGGTGGACATCATTTTCGACGAAGCGTTGGGTGCGATGGACCGCTCCCTACTTCCCGGCCGCCGCCACACTCCACGAATCCTGCTCTGTCAGCAGCCAATTGCCGTAACACGGAGTCAGGACCGAGCACACGTTCTGGGAGTCGCTACACAATACGGCAAAGGGACGCTGCTGAGTTGTCTTCACTGCCCGGGCGTGACCTCGAGGTTGCTCGGCGAAGGCTCGGGTCTGGTGGGTCGGGTAGCGCTAAAGCATTGCGCTTCGGAGCGTCACGCCGTGCCCAGGGTGGCAACTGTTCAACGGCGGATGTCCATGCCTGCGTCGACCTTGAGGAGGCTGCCGGTGAATGTCCGTCCGAGGTCAGACAGTAGGAAAAGGATGGCGTTGCTGACGTCTTTGGGCTCGATCATCGGGAAGTCCGGCAATGCCGTTTGCATCGCGGTGGCCATGTGTGGCGTCTGCTCGATCACCTTGAACAGTGCCGGGTTTTCTAGGACCATCGGCGTCGCGCAGTTGGTCGGCGCCACAGCATTGACCCGGATTCGATGGGCGGCAAGCAAATTGGCGTACGCTCGGACGAGTCCGACAATGGCCAGCTTGGCCATCAGATAGGCGTCGGAGCCTCCACCGCCATCGGTCATGTCCAGCAGTGCCGCCATGGAACTAGTGGCGATCAAATGTCCGCCCTCGCCACGGTCCTTCAGGTGGGGGATCGCCACCTGGAAGGCATTCCAGACACCGATTTGCATGACGTCGATGCCTAGCCGCAATGACTGCGAGGCGTCGGCCTCGTCAGGGTTGGTGAGGATGATCCCGGCGTTGGCCAGCACGGTGTCGATGTGCCCGAACTGCCGTACACCTGCGTCGAACGCGGCCTGTAGGGCCGACTTATCCCGCACGTCGGCCGCCTGGAGGTGCATCTGTCGGCCCGTTTTCTCGACGAGCCGTGCTGTCTCTTCGAGATCCTCCCACGTGCCCAACTTGTAGGGCACGGCGTCGAGGTCCTGGCAGATGTCTACGCCGACGATGTTGGCGCCTTCTTCTGCGAGAGTGACTGCATGCGAGCGGCCCTGACCGCGCGCCGCGCCGGTGATGAAAACAACCCGACCGTCAAGCAAACCCATGATCTGCGTTCCTTCCTTCCGGACGCGCATCGAGCGCGTATCAGTCCCACTGATCCGCCCAGCGTCGAAGCCTTACGACGCATGAGAAACCTTACCAGGATATAGAAAAATGGTTATCGGATTCTTCCTCCCCGCTTTACGAACCGATACACCAGCACGAAAGTCCGCGCTCTCAGACGAACAACAGGCAGCTCCGCCGGAAGGAATGAAGCAGTGAGCGAAGGGTGCTAGTTCGGCGCGAAATTGCTTCGTTCGCTGCGCGCTCTTCGGGTGGGGCAGATCCGCGGCCGCCTGGGTCTGCATACCGGCGTGGGTGCGCTGCCCATCCGTATAAGGCCTTCCAAGCGCGATGCGACACTGAATTCGAGAGCTGATGGCTGGATGGACGCAATCTTGAGAAAGCTTTCTACTTTACGTTAGATTTCTAATGCGCTCACGTACTTTGACGACTCACAGCGACGAGGTTCCCATGCCGGCCGATGAGGTCGACGAGTCCGACGAGGGCCTTAGGTTGGCACGTATCCACACCGGCCGCGCGCCGGATGGCAAGGGAGACACTTCATGGGAATCCTGGAGGGCAAAGTGGTCCTTGACGGGTCGACCGATGTTGTGCGCGCGGGCGGACGCCGAGTTTTTGCGGCTCTACGACTCCGACGGAACATGCTGGAGTTCTACACCGTCCTCGCTGCGGCGGAGTTCGGCACAGTGAACTCGTGATGCTGCTATGAGCAGGACCAACCTGGGCGCACCCGGTTTCGGGATGCATCCCCTGCACGGTATTCACGAGCCGACGACGGGCACGCCGCCGCGGCGCCCGGGCTCGGTGCGGCGCACGAGTTCCATTGATATAACGCGGGATCCGGGCTCGCTGGATCCGGTGCATCTATCGGGTCGGGCTCGCGACCTCGTTACCATGCACGACGGAACTGCCGTTGAGATGGGCCAAGCCCGAACGCGAGTGACCGTCGAGATGCTCGCCCGCGTGGTCCAGCGGATTGACGTTGAGCCGGTGGTCGCGGGTATGCGTCTGGTGGGCGCCCCGGCGATGAGCGGCTTCCGAGCTGCGGTCGACGCGACGGCTCCGCAATTAAGGGAGCGACGCGACTTGCGCTACACGTTGCTCGACGATGTTCCGGTCGCCACCCTGATCTCCGGGCATGCGTTGTCGGCGTCCGGCCCGTTGGGGAACGGCGCCACATCGGGCTATCTCCCGATCGCCGACCAATGCGCGGGCTTTGTGACCGGCGGTCTGCTGATGACCTCATTCGAGGCTGGAGACCCTGCCGTTGTGACCGGACCGCCGGCGCCGGGCCTCGAGGACCCCGGCGACCCGCTGGCATGGCACGAGATGGTAGTGCTCCCTGTCCACGGGATGCGTCGTCGGCGCAGGCTGGACGTGGGAAACCGTGGGGGAGGGCCCGAAATAGAAGTCGACGCGATGTTTCGCGACACTTACGTCCGGGCCGACGTCACGGAAACTATCATCCACGAGTACACCGTCGAGGCAGTGGTGGATTCCGATACCCAGACCATCTTGAGCTCGCAGGCGGTAGCCCGGGTGCTCCCCTGGCAGGAATGCCCGGGCGCCGTGGCCAGCGCGACCCGCCTCGCCGGAATGAGGTTGGACCAGTTGCACTTTCGCATTCGGCACGAACTTCACGGAACGTCGACGTGCACCCACCTCAACGACTTGCTGCGCAGCATCGGCGACGCCGCAGCATTGGTCGCACTGCTACCCGCTGGCTGAGGCCTGGGGGCGGACGCCTCCGATCGCCGTTCTTCTGTAGCAGGCTGGCGCTAGATCGAACCGCCGCGTCCACACCGGCCACCCGATACAGCTTCACCGCGGCGAAAACGCTCCAGGTAGAAAGGCCCGCAGCAGGCGCTCGTCGCCTCCGTATTCGGCCGGTCCAGGCTCAGCGATGAGGCTAAAGCAGATGCGAGTCACCTAGTGAGCCATCGTCTCTGGAGCCACATCGTCGCGAACTTCGCCCTTTGCGGCGGCGGCGAATCGCTCGCCGAGATCGTCTTGTAAGCGGTTCTGCCACTTCTCGGACGCTGAAGCCGCACGGTAGGTGCGCCCCAGTTCATCATCGAAGGTCAACATTCGCATGGTCGGCGATTCTCTCGTTACGGCGAGGCCGACTATGCAGCTGTTAACCAGCTGGTCGGCGAACGGTTCGTCTGTCTCCCAACAGGACTCTGCCGCATCGAGCACTGCGGTCACGGCGCGCAGAAAACATTCGGCCAGCACGGCATCGCGATTCGGGAAGTAGCTGTAAACGGTGCTGCGGTGTACCCTGCCCTGTTCGCAATGTGCGTCATCTTCGTTCGGCCCACGCCACGTTCGGTCTTGAGTGCCGCCCTGGCGTTGATGCAAAGTTTCAACTAGATAGTTGAAAATCAACAGCTAGTCGCAGATTTTGCTCTGGGCTCTTTGAGGGGCGGCGTGCAGGCAGCCGTGCGGCCCGGAAAGGGCGATTCTTCTGCGTAAAGTGCCACCAATGGCGGGACCTCGGTGCCCGAGTGTGCCGGCGGTTCCGCCCACGGCAAGAAACGCTTGATCACACCGGCGGCCAGGGATAGGATTCGAAGACGCTATAGAATCTGGTCGATAACAGATTCGCGGGTAGAGTCAGCCGATCGGCGACCTCTGGCAGGGCGTAGGGAGCGAAGAATGCCATTACAAGACACCCATCAGATTGTGTCGGTCGATGATCACCTCATCGAGCATCCACGTGTGTGGCAAGACCGCTTGCCGGAGAAGTTTCGCGAGGCCGGACCCCGGATCGTCGAGGTCGATGGCCAGCATTTGTGGTCGTACGACAACACGCTGTATCCGACGATCGGGCTGAACGCGGTAGCGGGCAAGCCGCCGCAGGAGTGGGGCACCGATCCGGTGCGCTACGAGGATATGATTCCCGGCTGCTACGATCCCGCGGCGCGGGTCGCGGACATGGATCTCGACGGGGTTCAGGCGGCGTTGTGCTTTCCCTCCTTCCCGGGGTTTGCGGGGGGGACGTTTTATCGGGGTAACGATCGCGAGCTGGCTCTGCTGTGCGTGAAGGCGTGGAACGATTTTCACATCGACGAGTGGTGCGCGACGGCGCCCGACCGGTTCATCCCGCTTGGTTTGCTTCCGGTCTGGGACATCGACGCCTGCGTCGTCGAGGCCGAGCGGCTGGCCTCGAAGGGGGCGCGTACTGTGTCGTTTCCCGACAGCCCGGTGTCGTTGGGTCTGCCGTCGTTTCACTCAGATCACTGGGACAATCTGTGGCAGGTGTGCTCGGACGCGGGCATGCCGCTGGCACTGCATTTCGGGTCGGGCGGTTACGTTCCCGGATTCTCGTTCTCGGGGACGAGCACCTTCCAGAATGATCTGGCTAACCAAGACGTTTCGGCGCCCTTCGCGGTGGCGATTGCGCTGTTTGCGACCAATCTCATGTGGTCAACCGTCGATCTGCTGTTCTCCGGCAAACTGCAGAAGTTTCCGAACCTTCAGATCTCGTTATCCGAAGGCGGTATCGGTTGGGTGCCTTACATTTTGGAGCGCACGGACTACGTGTGGGAGCGTCACCGCTACTACCAGCCGATCGATTTCGACGCGCGCCCTTCTGATCTGTTCCGTTCCCACTTCTGGGGCTGCTTTATCGATGACGAGCACGGATTGGCCAACCGCCATGCGATCGGTGTTGATCGCATCACCTTGGAGATCGACTTCCCGCACTCGGATTCGAACTGGCCGAACTCGCGCAAGCGTGCGGCCGAAGTGCTTGCCACGGTGCCCGATGACGAATGTGCGCTCATCGTCGAGGACAACGCGCGGCGCATGCTCAACTTCCCAAGGACGGCCGAGCCGCAACCCGCCAATGTGTAACGGGTGAAGACAATGGGAGGCCGAATGAGGGTCGCGGTGAACCCGCAGCGATGTCGAGGACATGCACGCTGCTTGACGATAGCGCCCAACGCTTTCGAATTCCTCGAACTCGAAGATCGAGCGGTGGCGAGCCAAAACGGAATCGCGCTCGAGGACAAAGATTTGATCCGAAGAGCCGAACAGGAATGTCCCGAGCGAGCGATCAAGATCGACGACCTAAAGGACGCGTGATGACGACTATCGACTCAGGCACCGAGAACGCCTCGACCGACCTCGACCACCATTCGGAGTACTTCCGGGAGAACAATTTCGCGATCTACTCTGAGTTTCGCGATCGTTGCCCGGTTTTGCGTTCGACCGCGTGGGATGGGTTCTGGCTGTTTCTCGGGTACGACGCGATCGTCGACGCCGCGCAGGACGCCGAGTTGTTCGGCAACGGCGTGGAGAAAGCGGTGCCGGCGCTGTCCCCGGATCCGTTGATTCCCATCGACATCGATCCGCCGCTGCACGGCGCATGCCGCCGTATCGTATTGCCGCGCTTCTCCCCGGGCGCTGCCCAGCGTTGGAGGCCCCGAATTCGCCAGTTAGCGGCGGAGTTGGTCGACGACTTCATCGAGACCGGCCGAGCCGACATCGTCCAACAGCTGACCACCCCACTGCCAGCGCGCTGGATCCTGCAGATGTTGGGTCTGGACGACAGCCGTTGGCCGGAATGGGTGGAGTGGATCCATTCCGCCATTCACGACCGCTCGCACGACCCCGAGCGGGCCGGCAACGGCGTCATGAATATTTACGGCGCCATCGTGAGTGCGATGGAGGAGCGGCGGACCAACGGTTTCGGCGACGACTTGATCAGTGTCATCCTGCAAGCCGAAGTCGACGGCGCGCCGCTCACCGAGGAGCAGCTGATCGGGTACATCTTCCTCCTGCTGCTTGCCGGCATGGACACGACGAGCGGACTGACCGGTAATGCGCTGGTTCGGCTCGAAGAAGATCCGGCATTGCGCCAGCAGTTGATTGACGATCCCGAGCTTCTCGATGCGGCGACCGAGGAGTTCCTCCGGCACGACACTCCCACGCAGGGGCTCTATCGAGTCGTCAAACGGGACTGCGAATTTCACGGTCAGAAGCTGCGTGCGGGAGACCGGGTCATATTGATGTTCGCCTCGGGCAACCGCGATCCGAAGGTGTTCGATAAGCCCGAGGAAATCGACCTGACCCGATCACCGAACCGCCACCTCGCGTTCAGCCTCGGCGCTCACCGTTGCCTCGGCTCCAACTTCGCCCGGGTGATGTTCCAGGAGATGATCTCCGAAATACTGGCCCGTCTGCCCGATTTCGCGATCGACGGCGAGATCGTGCGGTTCGAGGACGCTGGTGAGGTCTACGCTGTGCGCCATTTGCCGATCCGTTTCACGCCGGGGCCTCGTCTTAATTTCAGTTCGGGGCCATGAGATGTCACGAGTCGGTTTCTTCGGCGTCGGTCAAATGGGTGCGCCGATGGTGTCGCGGCTGCTCGATCACGGTCAGCACAAAGTCGTGCTCTATGCGCGCCGACCCGAGGTGTGCGAACATCATGCCGCGCGTGGGGCTGGTTTGGCTGGCTCGCTCAAGGAGCTCGCGCGAGCCAGTGACGTGTTGATTCTGTGTCTGTTCTCTGATCTGCAGCTGCGTGAAACGGCGTTTGGCGAGGAAGGCTTCCTTGCTCATCTGCCCGAGGGTGCGATCGTCGTGTCGCACACCACGGGTAGTCCGGCGCTCGTCGCCGACATCGCCCAAACAGCGCCGCATGTTCGGGTGATCGACGGGCCAATCAGTGGAGATTCGGAAGACATTCTTCAGGGCAGGCTCACGGTCCTGTTGGGCGGGGAGCCTGATGCGGTCGATACTGCGCGCGACGTGGTAAGTGCTTACGCCGATCCCATCATTGCGACTGGTGCGCTGGGCAGCGCGCTGCTGGTCAAGCTGCTCAATAACCTTCTGTTCGCGGCGAATTCGCAATTGCTCGCGGATACGGCCGCGGCTGGAGCAAAGTTGGGCTTGGACGAGGGGTCGCTACTCGCCGCGTTGAGTGCGTGTAGCGGCAGTAGCGCCGCCCTTCAGCGAGTGCGGCAAGTCGGCGGTCTTGCTCCGTTCGAGCGCCGCGTGACGCCGTATCTGCGTAAGGACGTCGCGACGGCGATAGCGCTGGCCGAGGAGATGGGTGTGTCGATCGACTTTGTGCGCGGTGTCGCGGAAAAAGGACCACTGTCCGTGACGTGATTCCGCCCGGGGTGTCGGCGACTCAGGTTGTCAAGTGTTTTGCGAGTTCGCGCTTGGCCACTTTGCCCAAACCGGTCAGGGGGAATTCATCGAGTATGTACAGCCGTTCGGGCCATTTCTGCTTCATCAAGCCACGTTCATCGAGGAACTGGCAGATCTCTTCGAGTGTGACATCGCGGTGCTTGGGTGATCGTTGGACGACCGCGCAGACGAGCTCGCCGCGTATCTCGTCGGGCAGGCCGAGGACGGCGACGGTGTCGATGAGCGGGTGTGCGAGTAGCTCGTTCTCGATCTCGGCGGGAGCGATGTTCTCACCTTTGCGAATGATCAGATCCTTCATCCGGCCGGTGATCACCAGCCGGCCGTCAGCCCGCAAATATCCGGTGTCCCCGGTTTGAAGCCAGCCTTCTGGAGTGAGAGATGCCGCCCATTGCTCGTCGTCGACGTAGCCGGGTGTCAGGACATCGCCGCGCACTTCGACCTCTCCCGTCGGCGCGATACGGACTTCGGCGCCGGGAACGGGGCGACCCGCACTGTTCGACCGCTGCTCAAAGCTGTCCGAGGCCTGGCTGGCGGTAATAGCGGGGGCTTCAGTCATGCCGTAGCCGTGCAGTACGGGCACCCCGAGCACGAGTCTGATCTTCTCGTGCAGCTCTGGCGGACAGGGTGCACCGCCACCGATCAGCATGCGAAGCGTTGGAATGACGGGAGCATCACCACCTGAGGAGAGCTGTGCGGAGAGCAGCATCTGGTAGAACGCCGTACTTGAGCCAGTGAACGTCACTCGATTGGCTGCAAGCACTGCGGCGATGTCCGGCCCGACCCGCGGCAGCAACAGAACCGAGAACCTCCCGATAAGGGCGCACGAGACATAGAAGATGCCGCCAACGTGTGCGATGGGAAAGTTGATGGTCCCAACGTCGTCGGGCGCGGATCCCAGGCCGAGATACTTCACGTAGCCACGCGCCGCGGTCAACAGCGACTTGTCGCTGTGTCGCACCCCTTTCGGGCGCCCGCTCGTTCCGGACGTGAAGAAGACCCATCGTGCGTAGTCCGAAGGGAAGTTCGCTGCGCCCTCCGATGGCTGGTCATCGGGCATGGTCCGAAGGACGTCGAGGAAATCGGAGGGCAGGCAAATCACGGGTGTATCCGATGGTGCGTTGTGCTGTGTGGTCTCGTCAACGATCAACACGTCGGCGCCAGCGATTTCGAGTGCGGCGGCTACCTCTCGCTGTCGGAACAAGTGCAGCACCGGGACCTGGACGGACACGCTTCGCGAGAGCGCCAACATCAGGACTGCGGCAGCGCAGTGACTGGGTAGCTGCCAAGCGACGGTCATGGTGCTATTGACGCCGTGTGCGGCCAACCAGCGTGCCGCTGCAGCAGACAGGTAGGACACCTCACCGATGGTCAGTCCCGCGCCGGTTGGTTCGAGCAGGAGGGGGCTGTCGGGGCGGTCCAGTGCACCAGCTTCAAGCTGTTCGACGACCGTGCGTGGGGCCATCTGTGCGTCCCTCCGTGGAGTAATCTACTTGGTGACAGAATCTAGGATAGTAATGCCGCGTTCCGCACCAGGCACCGACGATTGCGCGAAATCAGATAAATAGTTATCTATTATGATTTATGCTAGAGCGTGCCGCCAGCCCAGCGAGAGGACATTTCCATGACGAGTTCGTCGGTTGCCGCATCGACACTCCCGTTCAATGCCGAAACCCGCTTGTACATCGATGGGAAGTTGCGGGACTCGCTGACCGGAATGTCTGCCGAAAACATCAATCCAGCCACCGAAGAGGTGCTGGGCGTCGCCACCGACGCCGGCGCCGAGGATATGCAGTCGGCGATCGCCGCAGCGCGGCGTGCCTTCGACACGACCGACTGGTCGACCAATCACGAATTCCGTCAGCACTGCCTCATGCAGCTTCACGACGCCCTTCAGCAGGAGAAAGAGGACATCCGTGCCGAGCTGGTCGCCGAGGTCGGCGCGCCGCTCTCGTCGACATACCTTGCCCAGCTGGAGTGGCCGATCCCTGACGCCGTTCGGTGGCCCGCCCAGTACATCTCCGAGTTTCCATGGGAGCGGAAGCTTTCCGACGGTGCGCTACTGGGCGCGCCGTATCACCGCAAAGTGGTCAAAGAGGCGCTCGGCGTGGTGGGGGCCATCACGCCGTGGAACTTCCCGTTCGAGATCATCAGTAACAAGATTGCGCAGATACTTGCCACTGGCAACACCATGGTGCTCAAACCGGCCATGGAGACACCTTGGAGCGGGCTGCGATGGGGCCGTATCGTCGCGGAGCGCACCGACATCCCAGCGGGTGTGTTCAACGTCGTTCCGACGTCCGACAACGGCGTCGCCCAGCTGCTCGCCACCGACCCGCGCGTGGACATGGTTTCCTTCACCGGCTCGACGGCCGTCGGCAAGCTGCTTCAGAGATTGTCCGCTGACACCATGAAACGCACCTTGCTCGAGCTGGGAGGCAAGTCGGCGTACATGGTGCTAGACGACGCCGACATGGATACCGTCTTGCCGGGATGCATTGGTGCGCTGATGCATTCGGGTCAGGCCTGTGCGATGACTGGCAGGGTGCTCGTCCCCCGCGAGGTGTATGACCAGGCCGTGGAAGTTGCCACTGCGGCGTTCACGGCGGTTCCCGTCGGTGACCCTACCGATCCTGCGACATTCTGCGGCCCCTTGGTGTCGGCCAAGCAACGTGACCGCGTGTTGAATTACATCGATATCGGCCAGCAGCAAGGGGGGCGGGTGACAGTCGGCGGCGGCAAGCCGAAGGGACTCGATCGCGGCTACTTCGTAGCACCGACCGTTTTCGCCGATGTGGACGCGAGCCACCGCCTGTTTCAGGAGGAGATCTTCGGGCCGGTGATTACCGTGACGCCGTACGACAGAGGTGATGAGGGGCTCATCGAGCTGGCGAACAACTCGACCTACGGTCTATCGGGTGCAGTGATGGGTTCGCCCGACCGGGCGATGGCGGTGGCCCGGCGAATCCGCACCGGCAGCTTGATGCTCAACGGCGCCATGTTCTACGGCGCCGACGCACCGTTCGGCGGCTACAAGATGAGCGGCGTCGGTAGGCAAAACGGTCACGAAGGCTTCGAGCAGCATCTTCAGACCAAGTCGATTGGATACACCAGCGCATGACCGATGTGCTCAGCGGGATTCGCGTCGTCGAGCTCGCCGCGTGGACCTTCGTTCCGGCCGCTGGCGCGGTGCTCGCCGATTGGGGCGCCGACGTCATCAAGATCGAACATCCCGAGACCGGTGATCCGCAGCGCGGACTGATCAATTCGGGAATCGTCGCCGGAGCGGGCGGCGTCAACCACTTCATCGAACAGCCGAACCGCGGAAAGCGCAGCATCGGTCTGGACACTTCCAGTCCGGAGGGCCGCGAGGTGTTGATGAAGCTGATTGAGACAGCCGACGTGTTCCTCACCAACCTGCTGCCGGACTCTCGGCGACGCATGGGAATCGACGTGGACCAGGTCCGCGCGCGCAACCCCAAGATCATCTATGCCCGCGGCCATGGTTATGGCACGAAGGGGGAGGCGGCAAACCAAGGTGGTTTCGACCTGGCCGCGTATTGGGCGCGCGGAGGGATCGGTGAGGGCTACGCCGCCGGCAACGGGGCCTATCCGCCGCTTCAGCTGCCGGCGTTTGGTGACGTGTACGGCGGCCTGACAATCGCCGCAGGAATCGCCGGAGCGTTGGTGAAGCGCGAGCGGACGGGTGAACCGTCTATTGTCGACGTCTCTCTGCTCAGCGCCGCCATCTGGCAACTCGGACCCAACATCGTCGGCGCGGGCGTCACCGGTCAGGACGTTCCCAAGTTCTCGCTCGAGGAGATGCCCAACCCGGGTGTCAACCTCTATAAGACACGCGACGGCCGGTTCATCGCCTTTGTACTTCTTCAGGCCGACCGGTTCTGGTCTGATTTCTGTATGCGCCTAGGTCGCCCGGACTTGATTTCGGACGAGCGATTCGCCACTGCGCCCGTGCGTTTCGAGAATCGCAAGGAGTGCATCGCCGAGTTGCGGTCGACGTTTGCAGCCGCGGACTTAGCGCACTGGGAGAACGTCTTTGCAGATTTCGAGGGAGTGTGGGACGTGATGCGCACCGCGCGCGAGATCCACGACGACCCCCAGGTGATTGCGAATGGTTATCTGCCCCGCACTACTGATACCAACGGCAACGAATTCGCGTTGGCAGGCAGCCCGGTCCAGTTCGACGAGACGCCGTTATCACTCAGGTGCGCACCAGAACACGGTGAGCACACCGATGCACTACTGGCCGAACTCGGATACGACGAAGACCAGATCATCGACTTCAAGATCAAGTCGGTCGTACTTTAGATGGTCGCGACTGTCGCCTCCTTGATCGACCTGCTCGACGTCCAACGCGTCGCAAGCGATTCCTACGTAGGGATCACGCCCGACATCGGTATGCCTCGGGTCTTCGGCGGACAGGCGGCGGGTCAAGCGCTATTGGCAGCAGCCAAGACCGTCGAGGAAAAACGTGTCCCGCACTCTGTTCAGACCCACTTCCTCTCCACGGGGCTAATCGGTCCCCCGATCGAATTTCACGTCGAGCGGTTGCGCGACTCCGGCTCGCTGTCCAACAGGCGGGTCATAGCCGAGCAGCAGGGTCGACAGCTCCTCTCTATGCAGGCCGCGTTCCACGCTCCAGAAAACGGACCAGAGCATCAACTGGCTGCCGAAGCTGTCGACGGTCCTCCGTCGGCTGGCGCGGGCCTGCGTCCATTTCCCGAGGACTGGCCGGAATTCTATCGACGATGGTCTTCTCTGGAAGTCGACTGGTACCCGGATTCGCATGTGCGCGGACCTCTCACGACAACCGGCCGGGGCACGCTGTCGCGCCAATGGGTGCGGACATCGGCACCCTTCGACGCTCCCCAAGCGGTCCACAGTGCCATCGCCACATGTGTCGCTGACCTGACATTGTTGATGAGCGCCTTTACGCCCCACGAAATCAAGCCCCATCGCGATATCAAGACGTTCACCCTCGATCATTGTCTATGGTTTCATCGCCCCTTCCGCATTGATGAGTGGCTGCTCCTCGAGCAGGTGTCGCCCAGTGCCTCGGAAGGCAGGGCGTTCTGTATGGGCCGGTTCTTCGATGGGCGCGGCAACCACGTGGCCTCTGTGACCCAGGTGGGCCTCGTTCGAGAGTGGTAACTCATGACTTTTGATTCGTGTCAACATAATTGGAGGAGACACAGATGATCATCGACGCAGACAGTCATGTGTGCGAGCCGCCGGATACTTGGACCTCGCGGATGCCGTCGAAGTGGGGTGAGCTCATTCCGCGGATTCGTTACATCGACGATCTGGAGATGGATGTCTGGTGTATCGGGGACGAGATCGTCAACTCCCTGGCCTTTACCGTCTTTTATCAGGAAGCGGACAATCCGCTGCCGCATCGCCGAGAAGACGACTTTCCCGAGGTGCCGCAACGCGTCGAGGAGGTCCACCCGTCGTCGTGGGATCCAACGGAGCGGGTGAAGGTGCTGAACGAGGCCGGCATCAACATGGCAGCGCTCTACCCGAACCTCGGGCTGACGAATCCGGATCGCTATCGCACCATCCCCGGAGCCACCCTCGACTTCCAATTCGACGTTATTGCAGCGTTTAACGACTTCGTCCTGAGCTGGGCTGAGCGGGAGCCGGGCCGGTTTATCCCGCTCGCGGTCGTCCCGTACTGGGATATCGATCGGTGTGTCAAAGAACTGGAACGCTGCGCTGCCCTCGGTCACAAAGGCTGGGTCTTGTCGGGCACACCCGAATACCACGGCGAGCCGCCGCTGTCGGATCGGCACTGGGACCCGATGTGGGATGTCATCAATGCATCCGGGGGCCCGGTCGCTTTTCACGCCGGCACCACGATGAACCCGGCTGAGTACAGAGTCGATCCGACTCAACGGACGGTGGGCGGGGACCGGGTCCGTGCCGTCGTCGATGTGGTGAAGTCATTCCTTGACAACGCCAACGCCTGCAGCAAGCTGCTGATGTCCGGGGTGCTGCCTCGTTATCCCGACATGAAATTCGCCATAGTCGAAAGTGGCGCAAGCTGGGTGCCGTTCCTGCTGGAGTCCCTCGACGTCCACTTCCTCCGGTACCGGCCGTGGGAAAACCGTCCCGAACTCAAGGCCGACGAACTGCCGAGCGAGGCATTCCGGCGCCAGGTCTTCGTCAACACCTGGTATGAGAATCTCCGCCCCGACGACCTCGCGCTGCTGCCGATCGACAACATCATGTTCGAGACGGACTATCCACACCCAACGTGCCTATTCGGCGAAGAGATCCAAGGTTCGCTGACGACCAAGCTGAGCGCGCTCAACGAGGAGGACCGCAAAAAGGTGGCCTACCGAAACGCGATGCGCTGCTTCAACATCGCTGAGCACGAGGTCGGTAGGATCCCAGGCGCTGCGCTGCCGATCTGATGGTGACCCAGCGAAATACTGGCGCGTCGCCTGCCGCGGAGCAGGACGGCCGGATCGCTGCCACACATGGATCGATCCAATGCCTGGAGATGCAGCACATCAACATTGCTGCGCGGGACCTCGAGCTCACCATGGCACACTTCACCGATGTCTTGGGCGCGCAGTACGTCTACGACATACCGGCACCCCATTGGCATGCCGTGCTCGTCTACGTTGGTGGCGTGCTCTTCGAGCTCTTTGTACCGGAACATTTTCTGCTCAACGGCAGATATGGCCCCCACTACGTGGGGATCGAATACCAGGTGCACGATCTGAGTGCCACCCGTCACCAGCTTGCCGCCCGCGGTGTGGGCTTGATCAGAGACATCGGGATGGCTTTTCACACCGAACCGGAGCCATGCATGGGAATTGCGTTCGAGTTCTACGACCACAGTTTCCACAACGAGCCCTTCGATTGGAAGGAACCCCTCAAGTCGGCCGACTATTGGCGGCGCGATCATCCGATCGGGTACACCGGCCTGAAGCGCTACAGCGTGGCCGTCGCTGACCACGACGCTGGACTGGCCTTTTTTCGGGACACATTCGTCATCGACGAACTCTACGAGGAAGACCGTCCGTTCATCGCCGGAAGGGTGACAGGTTTTCAGTTGGCGGACACTGTGGTCGAGTTGATCAGCCCGACCGGCGCCGGTGTCATCGACCGTCACCTGCGACGGTGGGGCGATGGTGTGCGGTCGGTTGTCTTCGGAGTTCATGATCTCGGTGCGGCCGCAGCCCATTTCGCCGGCCACGGTGTCGAGCTAGCTCCGGGCGACCAGACCGACACTCTCGCGATTATGCCCGCCGACAATCGGGGCGTGATGATGGAGTTCGCTGCCGAATAGGTGTCCGCATCGGCCCACACCCATCATGCGGATTGGCATGGTGAGCCGGGGTAGAAGAGCGGCGCCCGGTTGCGCGGATGCCGAGCAGCTGCCCAAGCTGAGTACCGGAGTCGGGCGGCGGCATGGCGCGCTTCGCTGACGAGGTCGAGATCTCGTTGTCGAAATCTGCTGCACCACAGTGAATCCAGCCGCGGCGAGCATGCCATCGATCACGACGGGTGGTGAAGCCGCGACTCCCCGTATCGCAACCGCGGTGAGCGGACGCAAAATCGCGCACCGGCCTGTGCGGTCGAACCTCGACACCGACCCGACATCCTTGCACTCGGCACTGAGTTTGACGCCATCGCGGGTTGACCAACCAGCCCGATATTTCAGCTCTTTCGCACCGTAGCGAAGAATGACGTCACGTCGTCGACGAAGAGCTCGGGCTGCTCGAACGCGGCGAAGTGACCGCCGCGCGGCATGGACGTCCAACGCGTGATGTTGTAGTTGGGCTCGCACCAACTACGGGGCGTCTTGAATACTTCCTTCGGAAATGCCGCGATGCCGGTGGGTACCTCTACGCGATCGAATTGACCGCCGAAGGTGGAGAAGAAACTCTCCCAATACAGGCGGGCCGACGACGCCGCCGACGCGGTCGTCCAGTACAGCATCACGTTGTCGAGGAGCTCGTCGCGTGTCAGCACGTTCTCCGGGTGGCCGTCGCAGTCCATCCAACGCCAGAACTTCTCAACGATCCACGCCATCTGCCCGACCGGTGAGTCCACAAGACCGTAGCCGAGGGTCTGCGGCCTGGTTGCCTGTTGGCTCGAATAGCCTGAGTCCCAGCGCTGATAGTAGGCGAGGCTGTCTAGCGCCTGTTGCTCTTCGTCAGTCGGCTGGCCCATGTCCGCCGGCGGAAAGCTGACCGGCATGTTGAGGTGAATGGCGACGCATCTTCCGCCGGCACGGCCCAGCTGTGTGGTCACGGCGGCGCCCCAGTCGCCGCCCTGCGCCCCGTACCGCTCGTATCCCAGACGGCCCATCAGCGTATTCCACGCGCTGGCGATCTTCTCGACGCCCCAACCGGTATGCGTGGGCTTGCCAGAGAAGCCGAAACCGGGCAGCGACGGACACACCACGTGGAATCCCATTTCCGTCAGTGGTTCGATCACCTTGTGGAACTCAACGATTGATCCAGGCCAGCCGTGGGTGATCACCAGCGGAAGTGCGTCGCTCAGCGGGGAGCGCTGGTGAATGAAATGGATGTCCAAGTCGTCGATGTCGGTGGTGTAGTGATCGAATCTGTTCAACGCGGACTCGCTTGCACGCCAGTCGTATTCGGTCGACCAATACTCAGCCAACTCGCGAGTGTAGGCGAGCGGCATGCCCTGGCTCCAGTCGTCGACGCATTCGGCCTCCGGCCAACGGGTTCGCTTCAGCCGCGCCTTCAGATCGTCGAGTGCGGCATCGGGAACCGAAATCCGGAAAGGCTTGATGGAGGGCATGCGCCCTTTATATCACAGGTCGAATGAATTCTATAACTGTATAACTGTTTTTTACCAATTACCCCGTGGAAGGATCGTCTCGGATCTCAGGATGCTGATGGCCCAGCCCGACGGCGAGTGGTTGGATACCCCTTCTCATGTTGAACCGTATTGGCGAAACGACGATCTGCGCTCTCGATCGCCCGCAGGGGCGCAACGCCGTGACTCCCGCGATGTACTACGGCATTCGGTACGCGATCAGGCGAGTCAGCGCGGATCCGGACCTGGCTGGATTGATGATCACCGGTACTAGTCACGTGTTCGCAGGAGGTGACTGCAACCCCTAGCGCAACGCCCCGGGGGAGGATCGTCGTCTTCGGCAATGACAACGCAGACGCGATCGGCGGCGGCAAGATAGCGCGTTTCGTGGCCTTTCGATAGGTCGAGAACTCGATGGCTCTGTCCTTTTGGAGTGTCGGTGTGATGGGGTATCCGACCACCGTGTGCTCCGGTCGCCTCATAAGAAGATACTTTGAAACGGGCCGGCCATCCACCCACCTGTCCGGATAGCCCACCCGTCAATTGGTCGGGTCGATGTGCGGCAGGTCGCGCTTAGCCTTGCCGGCGTAACCGAAGAACTTTTCGAAGTTCTCGTCGTTTATGGTGTGTGCCGAATTGCGTTTCGCTGCCGCGCGGAGCGCTTCCAAACGGGCCCGAGCCTTCGACAGGCCGTCCGCGGAGTCGGTCTGCTCGAGATGCACGACGTCGCGCTCGGCCGCCGCGATCTCCAAGCGAAGCCGCTCGCCTGCTTCTCCAAAAGTCAATAGGTCGTGGTCGTCCTCATCGAGCCTTTCGCGTGCTGGGACGGCGGCTGCTCCATCGTCGCTTGCCATGGTCATCCTTTCGGGGGATGGCAATCAGTGATGCCCTATCGTACCGAGCTCGGGGCGGACCGACAGGCGCTCCAGACAGGCGCTCCAGCGCGTATCCGCCAGCGCTGCGTGAGCGCGGAACTTAGCCAGGCCGCGCGGTTCGAGATTATGCGCTGTGACCCAATCGTTCGGTAGCACTGGCCTTCTCGTCCCATTTCAGATGCCGGGGTGTCGCCGATGAATTCTGTCCTGACGAAAAGCAAGCGACCCGGCAGGGGACGACAAGCATCGCGCCCGCGATTGCGTCGGCGGCCTCCGGGTAATCGCGTCGGATTGAGCCGTCAGGAGTCTCGTTGTGTGTGCAAGATGTCGAGGGTCTCGCTCACGGGCCTCCTACAATTTCGCGAGCCGGCGCTCACCGACCGGCGTCCAACCGGTGAGCGAGATCGTGCCCAGGTCCAGCGTCTCGCCGAGCGTGAACTTTCCTGCCATCGACCTTGCAAGGAATTCCTGCATCACTTGATCGGGTTCACGGTCTAGTTCATAGATCACCATGTACCGGTGGGTCGGGGGTGGCAGCACGGCGGGCAATTCCTGGTCATCGGGAACGTTGACCTCGGAGATCGCATACCGTTGCGCCGCAACCACTCCGGGTACATCAAGGACCTGGGGTATGCCCGTGTTGTCGTACCACTTGTTGAAGGCATCGTCCTCGTCAGCGATTGGATTGCTCAGCACGACGAGCACGTTTTTGGCCACGAAAGGGACATTATGACAGTCGACTGCCATAGTCAATTCGGGTGACCTTATACATTCTTGCGCGGTCGTCCTCGTCGAGCCTTTCGTGTGTCGGGACCGCTTCGTCGTCGCTTGGCATGGTCAGTAACCAGTTAACATTCCCGGGTGACCACGGCCCCTGACTGGCGAGCGACCCGGCGACGACGCCCCCGCATGGCACTCCGATCTGGTCGACGGGAAGCCGGTCGCTCCCGGATGGCCGAAATCGGTTGGCGGAATGGAATTGTTCCCATTGCATCCAGAAGTATAAGGCGCGGTTCTTCGAACCACTCCTGCGCGCCGATCGCCGATGTTCGCCGAAGACACCGACGAGGTGATTCGAGGGGTGGGTATCGACGATGCCAAGCTGCTCCATCTGAAATAAGACGGCGCGATCACCCGACCGAATTCACGTATTGACGGCACCGGTCGAGAAGGATCTGCGCTGTACGAATCGGCTGGCTGATCATCACGTCATGGCACGAGTCGACCTCGACGATGGTCTGCACCCCGCCCAGAGCATCGATACTGCGCCGTTGGGACGCGACGGACAGTGCGCGGTCGCGTGTGGTGAGGATCCAGGTGCGGGATATGTCCGCCGGAAGGTCACGTCGGTCCACTGGTTCAATCGCTATCGACACCGTGTCGGGGTACAGCCGTGCCATCGCGAACTGGCGCTGCTTTTCGGTCATCCCATTGCAGAACGCATAGCGCGCAACGAAAGACGGGACTTTCAGCGGTTTCCCTTTTCCCGCGCCGCGCCGAGCGAACCATGCCAGTGGACCGTCGAGCGTGTCCGTGATCGCTTCGCCCTGACGCGGCACGAACGCCGCCGCTAGAACCATCTCACGGACGCGCGCAGAGCCCAGCCGGGCCACCACCCCGGGTACCGTCACCCCCGCCATCGAGTGGCCGGCGATGACGATTTCGCCAAAACCCGCATCATCGATATCGGCGACCACAGAGTCGACCCAGGCGCCGATGGTGGCTGCGGTCAGGTCACCTGGCTTCGAGCCGCGACCCGGAAGGTCCACCGCGAGGATGCGGAGTTCTGGTTCCTGGCGGCGCAACTCGGAGACCGTCAGATCCCAGCAGTCGCCCGCATGCTGGCCACCATGGACGAGAACCAAATCGGGGAGCGGCATCTGAAGTCCTCAGCGGAACCGCGGAACGCGGCTGGCGGCGTCGAGCAGGCGCAACACGATGGGCTCACCCATATGGCCCGCTCCGATGAAGCCCGACGGTGTTAATCACTATGGCCTCCTGCATGGGTTGATGTTCTGAAAGGTTCCCCTGTCCCTACGCGCGCACCGCGAAGCCGGCATCCAGCGGCCAAGCGGTGCCAGTGATGAACCTGCCCTCATCCGAAACCAGCCACGCCACGGCTCCGGCCACGTCTTCCGGTTGCAGGATCTGGATCGGCAGCACGTTCTGCATCGCCGCAACCGCTACGTCGTTGGCTTCGAACAATTTGGCCATCGTCTCGTTCATCACCATCCCGGTCGCCACTCCGGTGGGATGGATTGTGTTGACACGGATGGAGTGCGGGCCGAGATGGTTGGCCCACACCTGCATCAAGCCGACCAAACCCCGCTTTGCGGCGGCGTATGCTTGGCCACCGGCGCGCCCGGTGCCGGTGGCTTTCAAACCGGCACTCGAACTGGTGATCACGATCGATCCGCCGCGACCACCATCGATGAGCGCGGGGATCGCCGACTCAACGGTATTCCACACGCCGACCAGGTTCACGTCGATGATGTCGCGAAAGATCTGGCGTCGCTGCGAGCCTTCAGTGAGTCGAACGATGCCGGCATTGGCCACCACGATGTCGAGCCGACCGAACTCGTCCACACCCTCGCGGACCACGTCGTCGACGGCATCGGCGTCTCGAACATCGGCGTGGCGGGCCACTATTCGCCGCCCCAGATCCTCGACGAGCTTGACTGTGTCATCGAGGTCGGCCGGTGCGGCGTTGGGATAGTCCATCGAGTCGATGTCGGCACAGATGTCCAGCGCTATGATGTCGGCGCCTTCACCGGCCAGGCGCAGAGCATGGGCGCGACCCTGCCCCCGGGCGGCGCCGGTGATGAAGGCGACCTTACCTTCCAAACTTCCCACGATCTCTCCTTAATCTCTCAGTTCTCCGGACTTCCGGTGTGCAGGCGCGCTAATCGGAGGCCTTCTTCGGACGTCTGGACTTCGATGCTCCAGTTGCCGCACGAACACGAGGCCCGGAAGTGCCCGTTTCCGGCAGGATCGCCTGGCCGTCGCAATCGCCGCCGGTGTTCGCGATGCTCGCCAGGAACTCCAGCGGTTTTTCGTGCAGGGCGCTGTCGTCGTCAGCCATGCGCAGTCGCTCCTATCACCTGTGGACGGCGCGGAACACCGGAAGCATCCAGCCGTCCGCGATCGGCGAAAAGTCCACGCGCAGCGCCATTCCGATGGTCACGTCGGCGGGGTCGATGTCGATGATGTTGCTCACCAGCCGGGCACCAGGTGCGTCGGGGAGATCCACCACGGCGGGCACCACCGTCAGCGCAGGCATGCCCGGGATACCGTGTACCACCGCGAAGCTGTACACCGTTGCTTCACCGCTGAGTTCCATCCAGGTGATTGATTTTGATTGACAAGCCGGGCAAAACGGCGTCGGCGGGAGCCGGAAGCTGCCGCAGTCGGCGCACTGGGGCGCGACCAGCCGCCCTTCTTTGGCTGCGTGCCAGAACGGTTCGGTGTCTTTATTGACGGCGATCTGGACGTGCTCGCCGGGCAACGTCGTCGCCAACGTCGCCGGAGGAGCGCTCATGCTGCCCGACCCAGGATGAGGCCGCTGACGGGCAGACTGGCCGGACCGCCGGTGACTAGCGCCAGCTCGGCGTCGGGCACCTGGTTGATCGCGGTGCCGCGCATCTGCTCAACTCCTTCCATGATGTGGGTCATACCGATGATGTAGGCCTCCGACAGCTGGCCGCCGTGGGTGTTGAGTGGAATGGAGCCACCGTCATAGCGAATCGCTCCGCTCTCCACGAACGCGCCGCCCTCGCCCTTCTCGCAGAACCCATAGTCCTCGAGTTGCATCAGCACCATCGGGGTGAAGTGGTCGTACAGCAGTGCCACGTCGATGTCTTCAGAGGTGACTCCGGCCTGGCGGTAGAGCCGCTCGGCGATCGGCTTGTTTCCCGAGGACGCGAAGTATTCGTCGGGCATGCCCATCCACGCGAACGCGCGACCCCAATCCTTGACTCCACCATGGGCGGCGGCGATCACCGGAACTGGTGGCTGACGAAGGTCGCGCGCGCGGTCGGCGCTCGTCGTGATGACGGCGACCGCACCGTCGGTCTCCTGGCAGAAGTCATACAGGCACAACGGGTCTGCGATCATGCGCGCGTCGAAGTAGTCCTTGAGCGTCAGGGGCTCCCGGTGGATCGCGTTCGGCCGATTCATCGCATTGACACGCGTCGATATCGCGATCTCTGCGAAGGCTTCCCGCCGCGTGCCGTACAGATGCATATGCCGACGAGCGAGCACCGACATGAGCTGGCCCGGGCCGAACAGGCCTGACGGCTGCAGGAACGAGTTGATCGGATCGGGCTGCATCGCCGAAAACACCGATCCCAGACGTTGTTTGGATTGCTGCAACGCCATGACGGTCACGACTACGGAGGCATCGCCGGCGACGATGGCGGCCCTTGCCAGCCCGATCGCCCCCGCAGAACCGCCGCCGCCGGAGGTCAGCGCCGCGGTGAACCGGATCTCGGGAATGCCGAGAGTCTCCACGAAGTCGGCGGTGTCCATCTTCTCGGTGTAGCCAGCGCTCGCGCCGGAGTAGTAGGCGAACCCGTCGATGTCGTGGACGGAAAGGCCCGCGTCCTCGCACGCGGCGAGAATCGCGTCGCCGGCTAGTTCGGTGACTGTCTTCGGTAGCGACCCACCACGTTTGAAGTACGGCGTCGCACCGACACCGACGATCGCGACATCGCGAAGACCGTTTCTCGGCACTGGCTTCAGACGCTCTCGGCGGCGACGGGCGGCACGTCGGGGAACAGTTCGAAGAACGCCCCCTGGGTGATGCGCAGCCGCGTCTCGTCGCTCACACCGTCGAACAGCGTCTTCAGCGTGTCTTGAGTGTGGCCGAACGTACCCTCCATGTGCGGATAGTCGCTGCCGAACATGACGTTGCGGTAGCCCATGTGTTCGAACGCCTGCACCGCAGTCTCGTCGTGTTGGAAGGACGCATAGACCTGGTTGAAAAGGATCTCTTTCGGGCTGCGGCTCAACTTCGGCCGAACAACCATGTGGTGCTGTCGGTACCCCTCAAGCAGCCGGTCGCCGAGGAATGGAACCCATGTCGCGCCGCCCTCGGAGATCAAAACCTTCAGGTTCGGATGCCTGTCCAGTGCGCCGGATGCCACCAGCTTCATGGTCGCCCGCTGACCGGAGAACGTCGTCTCGGCGTAGTTCATGATGGCTCCTCCGGGGCCGCGATACACCAGACCGGCTCCGCCGGTCACGCTGTTGGCGGCCGTCACCTCGACGGGGTCTGTGCCGATGTGGAAGGCAAGCACCATGCCGGCCTCTTCGGCCGCCGCCCACAACGGCTCCCAGTCGTCGCGATGCCAGTCCGGAGCGCTGGGGTGCGGGGTGGTCGGCAGGAAGATCGCCTTGAACCCCTTATCGGCCGCCCAGAGCATCTCATCGACCGCGTCGTCCACCACCAGGGTGGAGACCTGCGCTGTGACTACGTAGCGCGGTGATACCGCCACGATCTCCTCGAGCGCCCACTCGTTGCTGGCTCGCATGCACGCCTTGAGCAACTCCGGCGTCCGGAACGATGAGGCCCACATGCCCAGTGACGGGAAGATGACCTCGCCCCAGATACCTTCCTGGTCGAGGTCAGCGAGCCGAGCTCTGGCATCGCGGTTTCCCTGCGCCCGCATGCTCATCTGTGCGAAGTCCACTAGCGCCGACGATGGGAGCTTGCGACGGAACACCTGGCCGTCAACGAAGACGGTCTCGTATTCGCCGTCGGGATCCTTCTCCGCTCGCGGACACAACCCGGCCAGCTGCTTGGGCAGCCGAGACCGCCAGAGATCGTCGGGTTCCAGGAAGTGCGAGTCGCCGGAATTCGCCCATATCTTCGCCATAAGGTCCTCCGCCCATCCGGGTTTGACTGCGAAAAACTATTTTTCAGATAGGCTATGGGCATGCGTCGCGTCATGTCAACCAGCTCGCATCGGAATGAGCTCCAATATCTGCGATCGTAGCCGCTGCGATCAGTGTCACGAGATTTGCGGTGGACGCGTCTACACGCGAAAATGCACTTTTCACAAGCAGTGCAGTCGACATCATTGGCGGCCGAGCCGGTGGGGTCACCCTCGGACGGCCGCCGGCCGCTCGACGGCTGCCGGGCAGCCATCACACCGGCACTGTGCTTCGAGAGTTCGGCTACGATGACGCGACGACCCGCGAATCGCAGGATGACGGTGCAATAGACCGTGGTTGAGAGCAGAACCGTCGACCGCGCCTCGGAGCGCAGGCATATTATTGATGCGGCCTATCGCTGCCTGGATCGCAATTCGGGCTCGTCCGCATCAATCACCGAGATCCTCGACGAGGCGGGGCTTGGAACGCGCGCCTTCTATCGGAATTTCAGCACCAAGCATGACCTGCTGTTGGAGATGTTCCGGCGGGACCGCGAGGCGGTACTTGCGCAACTGCGTGAGGTCGTCGCGAAGGCTGAGACCCCGATCGATGCTCTGCGGTCCTGGATGGAGCACATGTTCGAGATCGTGTCAGATCACCGGCGACGCAAACGCATGGCCACGTTCTACTCGGAAGAGATGCGCCGCACGCCGGGGTACTGGGGCGAACTGGAGTTATTCGTCAAGGCCGAGGAGGCGGCGCTCGCAGCCATCCTGCACCGCGGCAAAGCCGATGGCACCTTTACCGCATGCAGCCCGGAAGCCGACGCCAGGTCGATTCGTGCGGCCTTCGAGGCAGCGTTCGTCAACCGGTTTGAAAGGAAGGCCACCACCGACGTGTCCGTGGAGGTCGATCAACTGCTAGGTTTCATCCTCCGGGGAATTGGGGCGGTCGGATCTGAGCGAGTCTGACGCGTGGGCGAATTGACGGCCTATCGTTGTCTCCACTTCGGCTTAATACTCGCGGTACGAGTGACTTTCACCGTTTCGCGCCGTTGGCCAACTGGGTGTAGTGCACTCCGGTGCGAATGGCATCACTGCGTCGGCTGTGTCACGGTAAAACGGCCCCACCGCGACGGAGGAATTTGGCCCCACCCCTGGGTATTCCGCGAGGTTCGGCGCTGTGCCCCGAGACCTTGGCAAGGGATCTGTAGTCGATCGGCTATCGCGGCGCGAGGTCGTTGAGCACTTCACCGGCGATGACGGTGGGAAGGTAGTGTCCCGACGACGCAACAACTTTGAGGGTGCTGTTAGGTAGTGCGGTTGCCAGTCGATGAGCATGTTTCATGGGCAGGAGAACGTCTTGCTCTCCTTGCCACATCGTCACCGGTTGGTGGACCGTGCCCAGGTCAAAACCCCAGGCACCGCCGAAACGTCGGTAATCCTCGGCCGTTCCGCGCGCCCCTCTGGCGGTGGCGTCCCGCAGTGCGGCGATGACCCACTCAACGGGCTGCCCGTTGAGTGCCGCTCGGTCCCTGTTGCCCGCCGTTCGGCGAATCTCCCGTGCGAGGTAGCGGTCAGGTGCCCAACGGCCCAGCCACACCAGCGCCGCGGCAGCGCGGGCCGACCATCGTGCCGCGGGGATGAGCACCTGGTCGGCCCACAACTTCAACTCGAACACCTGCCGGATGGTCTCGAGTGGGGCCATGCCAGCCAGCGTGGCGGCGGCGCGCACTCGGTGCGGCATCGCCGCCGCGCAGGCCAGTGCGTACGGGGCCCCGGCTGACCACCCGGCGACCGCAAAGTCTTTCAGGCCAAGCGAATTGGCGATTTGTTCGACCAGCTGCGGCCAGTGAGCGATCGTGGGCAGGTCGCAGCCGTCGCTGCGTCCGATTCCCGGCCGATCAATCGCGATGACATCGGCGCTGCATTGCTTGCCGGCGGCATCGAAGAACTTGGCGTCCAGCGCTGAACTCAGTCCACCGTGGCACCACACGAGCGGCCACCCACCGACCGACCCAAACCGTTGGACACCCACTCGGTGCCCGTCGACGAGCACCACGGAATCCCACGTCACGCCCTCGCTCCGCCGTTCAAGGTCGTGAAGCCGAGAGTGTCAAGGAACCACCCGATACCACTGGGACGACCATGTTCGGTAAGGAATTGGCGCAGCTCGGCTTGAACGATGGGACTGGCGTGGCAGAAGAATTGTTCGCAGGGTTCGAGCAGTTCGGTGGCGATCTGTTCGGGTGCAACACCGAAATGGACATCGGGATCGGCAGGATCGGGTGCGTCGGCCGCATTGAACTCATCTGCATAGAAGCAATCCTGGACTCGTCCGCGACGTCATATTCCCCTTCGATGACTGCCCACGAGCTGGAGTAGCCCTATAACCGATGGCGCTATCGGCCTAGGTAGAGGTCGACCCATGTGCTGCCATCGCCTGGAATGTCGTTCGGCGAACCTGGCTGACCGCCGGTCGGTATCGGCCGCCCATGCGCTGGGTCCGGGCAGAGATAAGGCGTTCCCTGACCGCACATCCCATTTCTCAGATGCGAGGGATACATCTGCCAGTTGTCGTTATCGTTTTGCAGGCCAATCCAAATGAACACGACGTTATAGAGGAGGTAACCGATGTTGGTCACGGCTGCGACGGCCAGGATCTGCAGGACGACCTTGGTCTTGTTGGATACATTGAGCCGCTCCACGCCCCGCTCGACCACCGAGTGACCGCGGTCGTCGCGGTAGAACCGCAGCACCATCAACGGCGCCCAGCCAAGGGCGCCCCACACGAGCGGTTCGTAAAGAGGGAACTGATGGGTCGTGCCCTTCAACAGCGTCAACCATCCGACGGTGTCTGGATATGCAATGACGTGCAAACTGGTGAGGGCCACCTCGTTGAGATCCATGACTGCCATGAAGGCAATCGACCACGCAACGACACCCAGCTTGCCTGTCTGTGGCCACCGCCTCATCACGAATTTGCGCAGGAACGCGCACCCGATCATGCACAGCGCAGCGCTCCAGATGAATCCGACCCCGATGAGGATGGTGGGCTCGGGCATGAGGTTGCCGCGGGGGGACACCCACCCGGGCATGTCGGTGGTCCACGAGCCGAAGTTCACCATCAACGACGAATACGAGAACTGCGGCACAACGTAATTCAGGATCGGATCCCATTGAATCAGCAACAGATATGCGATGATGAGGATGGCGTCAAACGTCAAGCGCCTTTCGCGAATACACTGACGTCCAACGTAAACCAGGGTGCCGACGACCGTGATCACCGTGAACACCTGGAACGCAATGCAGAATCTAAGGTCCTTACCCAAGCTGGGGTTGTGGTCACCGATCGGTGTCGGCGTGGCGCGCCCGCCCAGGATCCAGCTCGCCGCGACATAGATGGCCAGGGTGACAAACGCCCCACCGACTGTCGCCCAGACAACGATCGGGGAGATGGTGCGAACCCGCGGCGCCCTCTTCATCTTGGCGGCAGCAGACCCTCGCGACGGTTCAACTTCGAGCGTAGCCATACAACGCCTCCTTGCATTATCGCGCATAACCGTCCGAAAGGTAGAATCTACCAAGTACTAGAAATTATCAATAGCCCGGCGAGCGTGACTGCGGTCGGCGCGGCGCCCAGTCTGTCCTTCGTTCTTGTCTCGGGCGAGCCCAAACCCAGTGCACGAGAGCTGGTGCCCAAGGCGAGACGTCGGACGCCTGTCTTGCGAACATGCCAACTGGCTAATTACGGAGAGAGTCTGTCGTAGACCAGAAACAAGTGATCACTGCCGACAGGGCGGCGTGGGCTGACGGCGCCGGCTTGGCGCCTCACGCGGCAACAAAGCAAGCCCGTCGACACCTTTAACCGCATGCGATGATGCCTCGCGACCGGAGATCAGCGATCTGGTTGTCATCGATGCCGATCTCGCGCAAAATTGCGGCCGTGTGCTGACCCGTGGTGCAGCCTCCGCTGGCCTTTGTCAACGACCGGGAGAACCGATAAAGGGGTGCCAGCCGAAGATGTTTGTCGAAGATGGGACTGTCGGCCTCCACAGAATACCCAGCATCGCGGCACGTATCACTTTGTAGGACGGTACCCGAATTGCGTTCGGCGACCTCGACGCATCCGACGTCCTGTGCGGTCAGCTCTCGCTCCCATTCGAGTTTGGTCTTTGCCAGGAAGACCTGTTCCAAGAGGTGCGTCAAGACGTCGTCGTTGTGTGTGCGTGATGCGGGGTCGACGAAACGCTCGTCGGCCAGCAGGTCGACGTAGGACTGCATGGCCTTCGCGAAAGGTTCCCATTCTCGCGCCAGGGGCGCGGCGAGAAACACCCAACCGTCGGCGGCGCGGTACAGCCGGTAGAGGGCCGTGAGGCCGAGGAACTCCGCGTCGGCTGTCGGCACCGCCGGCTGGTCGGGATAGCTGATGTTCGACCAGATCAGCGCGTTCTGAACCGTGCCCAGCATGGTTGTTTCGGTGTGGTGCATATCGATGCCGCGCCGCTTCGCGTAAAGGCACACGAGCAATGCAGAGGCGACACCCAATGCGGCGATACCGTCGGCCTGCACCGCCGAAATTGTTCCGCCGGAGAACAGCGTGGCGGCCGTGCGGTGCAGATCATCTAGGTCGGTCGGCGGGTGCATTGCGTCGCCGCTGTCGAGAACGGCCAGACCCGACGCCGCAGCGATGGATGGAGCGTACGCGGGTCGATGTCCGAATGGCCCGTCGAGTCCGTAGCCGGAGGTGCTCAGGACTACCAAATCGGGGTTTATCGCCTTTAGTGTGGCTTCGTCGATCTTGGCCCGTTCAGCTGCATGCCCGCGGAAGCACTGAACGACGATGTCGCAACGCTTTACCAGCTCGTATACCAGGCTGAGCCCCTCTGGTTTGGTGAAGTCGACCGCGCAGCTTTCCTTGCCTTGCAGCACCTTTGCGCCACCAGCCTCCGGGAAGGGAAGCATGCCTCGGATGTTGTCGCCATCGAGCGGTTCGATCTTGATCACCCGCGCACCGAGGTCAGTAAGCAGCGTGGCGCCGTAGGGCCCGGCGAACATCGAACCGAATTCGAGGATCGTCACCCCATACAGGGGAAGCCCCGCGGCGACGTCGTCAGCAGCAGCGAGGCTGGGCGACTCCCGGCGCAACCCCCACACTGACGCATTGTGCTGCCCGACGCGCGGAGCTGGACGCAACGCCGTGAGTGGCTGGCCATCGGAGTGGATCAACGTCGACGGCTGGCGCACCGGGCCAAGCTCGGGGTCGTCCACAGTCACAGCGCGGCCTTGATGAAGAGTCTGGGGATGATTCAGTGACTCGCTGGGTGTGCGGAAAATCTCGGCACTTAGATTCTCGTTTGCATCGAAAGCCTGCTGCCACTCGGCAAGAGTGCGCTGTCTGACCCGTCCGATCATCAGGTCCCAGAATTCCGTGCGCAGTTCTTGCGTGGGCAGCATGGGAAAGCCCTCCCACTTCGGGTCCGCAAGTTCGGTCAACAGGTCGAGCTCGGTCAGCCACGCATGCATCAACCGGGGCGATACCTGGGCGAACTGCAACCAGCGACCGTCTTTGGTCGGGGCCACCAAGACCGAATACACCAGATGGATCAGCGGGCGGCTCTGTTCGTCGTACACGGCGCCCATTGGTTCGAAGGCGCCCGGGTACCGGTTGAGCACCAATTCGTTGAACCAGTTCCACGTGTCGTTCGCACCCACCCCCGTTACGAGATTGGATTCGACGACTTGACCGCGACCGCTGGAATCCCGCTCGATCAGTGCTGCCAGAATTCCTTGCACGGCGGCGTGCGCCGCTCCCCAAGAGGCATAGGTGGCCGAAACGTAGGCAGGCCCCTTTCGTGGTGTGACGCCACGCTTCTCGTGCATGATTCCGATTTTGGCCAGGACCAACGCTTCCCAGCCCTTGTAGTTCCGCCACGGCCCTTTCGATCCCCACCCGGTAATTGACGCGTGCACAAGTCTGGGGCAGCGCTGCGTCAGCAAATCGGGCGTGAGTCCGAGGCGGCCCCCGTCCGCCGGGCGCGCCGTTGTCACGAGCACGTCGGCGCTCTCTAGCAGCTGCCACAGTCGTCGACGGTCGGCAGGTTCGTGGACATCGAGCGTGACTGAACGTTTGCCGCGTAACAGTGCGGGCCATCCGGGGAGCTGCCGGACGGAGCTGCCGTCGGGCGGTTCCACCAGGATCACCTCGGCGCCGCAATCGGCGAGGAACTGCGAGGCGTATGCGCCCGCCAGGGTGGTGGACAAATCGACAACCAGCAAATCAGCGAGGGGCCGCTCCTGTGCCGGACTTGCTGCTGTCATAAACGCTCCTCAAGGGACAAGACGCATGGTGTGACATGTGTCATGCCAGCGTGGCACCCCAGAAGGTTAATGTCAAAGCATTATTAGTGGGCCTCTCCGGCCCCCCGGGACAGCGCCGTCGGAGGTCATACTGCAGGTCGAACGTCGCAGCCGATGGGCGTACAGCCCGCTCGCTAGTGATGTTTCTTTCACGACGAAATGCTAGCGACCGCAATATATCTCGATCTGCTCTTTGACATGCATCACTTGGACCATGCCTTGAGAGTATCTGGATCTCGCGGCACTGACCGTCTTCTTCGGCGACGTATGCCAGCCAGACTTTAGTCGTCGCGCGGATCCGATAGCAGGCCACGGGTTTCATATGACACCGGCGCGGTCAGCAAGCCGACCCATCCGTCGACATAGTTGTGCAACTGCGCATCGCCGAGGCGGCCGGATCGCGCCGCTTCCGCCAAAACGTTTATCACGCTGATATACAGCTGGAACGTGCGACCGCGGCGGACACGGTGCGGGATGTCCTGAAGCGCCGCTTCGACCAATTCTTCGAGCTTATCTTGCGTCCAGTCGTCGTCAACGTGATCGGGCCACAGGTCGGTCTTTGCGCGGGGATCCTCGGCAAGCCGCGCGAGGAACGGCGCAAACATCTCGCCCGCCTGGATACTGTCCGCCATCGGTCGGACGATTAACCACACCACTGCGCGCGGGTCCGCCTCCTTCCTTTCCGCCCGCATCTGCGCAAGCATCTTCTGCCGCAAAGCCCCGAGTCGGCTCTGACGGTGTGTGATGAGTGCGCGGATCAGCCCGTCGCGCGAGCCGAAGTGATAGCGAATTACCGATGTGTTCGCTTGGCCGGCGGCCTCCTGAATCTCGCGCAACGTCACTGCCTCAATGCCACGCGTGGCAAACAGCCGCTCGGCCACCTCCATCAGCATCACACGCGTCGACTCGCCCGACGCGTTACGACGCCGCGGCACCCTGGGTACGTCCCTATCGAGACTTGCCATCGTTCTCCTCTGCGGCGTCAAAGCGTCTTGCGCCGAACCATCTTTTGTCAGTTATCTCAGCATTCAATAATGTCCTATCATTAAAAGTAGCGTCGTTGGCATAGGTATATGCCCGCCATTAGAAAAGAGAACCCTTGCGGGGAAACGACGAAGACCTGAACCACTCGTGCGAATCCGCTATCCGGACCTGAAGTCAGGCAATGGCTTCCAAGCGGCGGCCGAACACATGTTCGGCACGAACAAGAACGCCGAGGGCGAAGGCGAAAACCCTCCATGTCGACTGTCACGTGGCCCAACGCGGACCACCGACGTCGCCGGACGGATCCCTCCGATGCGCCACGACTCGGCATCGACGTTCACGCACACCGGCGTCTGGAGAGGTCTCCAGTTCGCACGACCACATGACCGATGAGTGACGTGGTTCGCTGGGTTTGCTCGTGCTCGCCGCGGAAATGAACCGCGCGGGGTTCTCGGTCACCATCGGCGTGACATCATTGGTCGGCGCGGCGGCGCGCATTCGACGGCATGCGACCGTCCCTGTCTGCGGCCGCGACGGCGATGAAGAGACGACGCGCCTGTCGAGCCAGGCCATAAAGCTTTCGTCGTTGCCTTCGATCGACTTGAACGTGCCGCGCCGTCTGGCACGGTGTGAGCCGCACCACGGATGCTACGTGTAGCGGCCGAAATAATAGAACTGTTTTGATAATTTCAGGCACGACGCAGTCCGGCGGACCGGATGTGCGAGCACTCAGCGAGGAGCGAATCGCTGTGCGCCGTCAAGACGCATGACTTCACCGTTGACATACCCGTTGGTGAGCAGGAAGACCGCCGCGTCGGCGAACTCAGCAGGAGTCCCGAGCCGTTTGGGGAACGGCACATTAGCGGCAAACTTCGCGATCGCCTCTTCTCCGACCGACTCCATGATCGGCGTCTTCATCGTCCCGGGGGCGATTGTGTTCACCCGAATGCCGACGGAGCTGAGGTCTCGCGCGGCGGCGATCGTCAATCCGATCACACCGGCTTTCGCCGCAGCGTAAGCGCTTTGACCGATCTGACCCTCATAACCGGCGATGGATGCCGTGAGCACCAATGCGCCTCGTTCGCCGTCGGCCTGGGGTTCCGCGGCCGCGATTGAAGCGGCGACCAGCCGAGCGACGTTGTAAGTCCCGTTGAGATAGAGATCGATGGTCTTGGCGAAGGCGGCGAAATCAGCCGGGCTGTTGTCGCGTTGCACGATGCGTTGGGCGACGCCGAATCCTCCGTGGGCCACGACGGCATACCGCAGCTGGCCCAGTTGGTGGGCCTGTTCGATGGCTTCCCCGATCGAGTCTTCGCTCGTCACATCGGTAGTAACGAAGCTCGCGCGGCTGCCCAACTCGTCGGCGAGCGCCTTGCCCTTGTCGACGGCCAGGTCGGCGATCACTACACCGAGGCCTTCGGCGTGCAATCGCCGCACCGCGGCCTCACCGAGGCCGCCCGCGCCGCCGCTGACGATCGCGGACGCACCGTTGAATTTCTCGACTGTCACTAGTTCTCCTTTTAGTTGACTGCGCGGTCATAAATTGCCGATCACTAGGTCCCACGGATTGGCAGCAGTAAGGGCCATCCGGCCGAGCCGACGCTCATGCTCTGCGCGCGCGGTGTTACGGGCAACGGATGTTCAGCGGTGACGCCGATCGCGGCGCCATCGGCTGCGGCACGCACCGCAATCTCGCGCCCGATGCGACGGGTGGCACCGGTCACCACCAGCACGCGGTCCTTCAGAGTGCGAGAACCTGAACTGTGCACGGTCTTGGGCTCCTCTCGCCCGCTGGTACGGACGCACCGGCTCTTAAATGCTATAACTATATATCTTATTTGATCTACGATCGCGACGGTCCCGTCGCCCAGGAGCAAGGAACCATGAGCAACGTCATCTCGATCGGCACTTATGCCCCGACATGGTGCAAGGGCGACCGGCGCGTTAAGGGATTCGACGAGGACGCGCTCACCATGGCCGTGGCGGCCGACCGGGCCACCGACGCTAATGCTGTTGCCCGTCGCGTGGTCCTGGTCTCCCGCGACTTTCCTCTCATCGAAGGCGGCACCGGCGCTGTCCATGTTCGGCCGCCTCATCGAGGATCAGGTGGCGCGCACGTTTCAGATTCACGAGGCCCGCACCGTCTTCCTCAGGGTGATCAACTTCGCGAAGCCCCTGGTCTGCGCGGTCAACGGGCCGACGGTGGAGCTGCGCTGTCCGATCGCTCTGTTGTCCGACCTGCTGGTGATGCGGGAGAACAGCTACTTGGCCGACCCGCACGTCGCGGTTGGGCTCACTGCCGGGGACGACGGCGCAGCCATGCTGCCCTTGCTGATCGGCATGATGAAAGCCAAGGAGTGTGTGTCGCTTGGCAATCGGATCACGGCGCCGTTCGCGGAGAAGCTGAATCTGGTCACAAGGTCGTGCTCGGAGACACGGTGCTCGAGGAGGCGCTGGCACTCGGCGAGCGGTTCGCCGCACTGCCGCCGCAGGCTCTGCGGTCGTCGAAGGTGGCGCTGAATATGCACCTTGCCCAGGCTGCTCAAGGTGTCCTGGAGTACGCGCTCGCCGATCAATTGACGTCGTTCTCGACAGCCGAGTTCAAGGAACGAGTGCCGCATTCCTTGCTCGATCCAAGAAGTGGCCGCTAGTGGTCCGTCGGCGATGTGATCTGGCCGAGGGCGTCGAGTGACACGACGCCGGCTAGAACCGCGGCAGCGGCGTGAAGAGCTGCTCGACGCGGCAGCCGCATTGTTCGCGGAAATGCCGTATGAAGACGTCTTAATCGAGGACATCGCCGCGCGCGCGGGTGTGTCCAGGGCGTTGATGTACCACCATTTTCCGAGCAAGCGAGACTTGTACGTGGCAATATTAAAGCGCGCTAGCGACCGGTTCCTGGCACGCGTGAGCCCTGATCCGCTACTGCCGCTGGCAGAGCAGCTTGCCACCGGACTCGAGGCCCACATCCAGTCGTTTCTCGATCATCCCTTTGAAGCCATCGCGATCAACCGCGGCGTATTGTCGTATGACCCGGCAATTCAGGCGATCATCTCCGAGGAGCTCACCGTTGTGGGCCAACGCCTGATCGATCAACTCGTCGCGCAGGGACAGGCGCGCAGTGCCACCGAAATCGCTGTGGAGGGCTGGTTGGCGTTTGTTCGGTCAGCCAGTGTGAAATGGGTTCAGTCGCAGAGTATCTCGCGGGCTGAGCTTACCGACATGTGTTTGCGCGCATTCGCCTGCGTTCTTGGGCGCCCCAACACGGCGCATGTCCGACCGAAGGCATTCACTAGCACGCGCCTGCGCCGCAGAGCGATCGCAAGCGTCGCCAAGCTCACCACGGCGATCACCGCTGGGAGTGAGCATCGGAACGGCGACGCGTCGCTATTGGTGTGGAAGGCCACTGCCGACGACATCATTGCCAAAGTCCAACGCAGCCGCAATACGCTCCGCCAGGTCAAGGGGCCGACGGACCGCTAGCGGTAGGCGGTGACGCGCCCCGTCACCGCGGGCCTGCCGTCGTCTCCGACCGCACGTGCGTCGGCGACGGCAGTGCCGCGTCCGATGCCCACCGGACCCGCTACGCCACAAGACCGATTCTGCCGTCGATGACGCCAACGGCATTGTTGAGGAACGGGTCTACGTTCTGGCACAGGACTCGCAAAACGTCGGCAGGCGGCATGGGATCCACGGCCATCAGTTCTGCGAGAGAGGCATTTGACTCGGTCGCTCGCTCGCTTCTCTAGGGGTCAGTTCGATGCTAATTCGGTGGACACCGTCCACTCGGTGTCGCGATGCCGGAAGCGGTTGGACAGTCCGCTGACCGCATCGATGAGCACGCCCAGAGGGCCGACGGTCGGCAGGTTAGTGAAAGGATTGCCCATGTCCGCGAGCGGCATCCGCATCTCCACGACGGCGGACTTTCGATGAGCGATCAATACCTCGATCCCGAACCGCCGTAGGAGATGGATCGGCGTCTCGATGTCGTGGCCGGCTTCCCGGCTGACATCTGTCATTCGAGAAGGTCGACGACGGTGGACAATTCGGAACCCGACAGCACGAATTCCTCCGCCTTCTGCAGGTGCTTTTTCCACAGCTCGCCGGCCTTCTCGGCCTCGCCCGCCTTGATCAGGTCCAGCACCATGCGGTGTGTCTTCGCGGACCGGCGGACCGCCTGCTCTGCGCGAGCACCTTCGGTGGGCTGCAGCGAGCGATTCGCCTTCTCGACGATGTGGTGCAGCATATCGCTGACGATCTGCAAGGTCCTGTTGCCCGACAGCCGTGCGATAGCGGCGTGGAAGTCCGTCAGTTGGACCACGGCGTCGCTGCCCGGTTTCAACTGCTCCTCGGCTTCGACGATCTTCTCCAACTCCGCGATCACTTTTGCGTTGCGCTCTTTGGCCAGCTGCACGACCATCGGCGTCTCGAGAGCAATTCGCGCGTCGTAGACGTCTTTGAGCGTCACGCCCTCGTACTCGAGAATCACCCCGGCATAACGGGCAAGCGTCTCGCGTCGCGGTCGGGTGACACGGGCGCCGCCACGCACGCCACGCTGCACGACGATGAGTGACTCCGATTCGAGAACGCGGAATGCCTCGCGCAGCGTCGGCCGCGACACGCCGAACCGCTCCATGAGTTCTGACTCCGGAGGGAGCATCGTCCCTTCGGCGATCTCGCCGCGGATGAACATCCTGCGCAGCACCGTGGCCACGCGATCGGCCATCTTCGGCTCGCGAAGGCTGGTGACCTCCATATCGACCCTCCACCGTAGTCGTAATCAACTAACTGTTTGAAGGTTAGCCGAACGGCCCTGCTCAAACCGCTAATGCGCCCACTCAGTGAGCAAACTCATCGTCAAAAGCCCATCGCCCGACCCATCAGGTCTTTCATGATCTCGGTGGTGCCCGCATAAAGCCGCTGCACCCGCGAGTCGCGCCACCGCCGCGCCACCTCGTATTCGTTGATGTAGCCGTAGCCGCCGTGAAGCTGCCGGCACCGGTTCGGTGATCTCCCACTGCTCCTCGGAGGTCCACCATTTCAGGCCCGCCGCGGCGGCGTCGGAGAGGTGCCCTCGTTGATCGCAGCATGCACTGGTCGAGATACGTCCAGCGTCGGCGAGTGGGGCGTTCGTATCGGCGATTGCGAAGACGGTGGTCCAAGAAGGCACGGAACTGCGATTGCAGAGCCGCAATGTCGTCGGTCGGCCTCGTGAACCATCGATGCGTCAGCTGGCGTCGAGGTACGTGCCGTATTCGTCAAGGATCGATTCGATCTCGTGAGAAGGATGATCCCCGGATGGAGTCAACCTGGATCTTGTCAAATTCAAAAGGGTTTGTTTATTCCGCAAAAATATAGCGACCGGTTCGACGCTTGAGCAAGGCGACTGCGCAGTAACGCCAGGTGGCACGCGGAGGAAATGGACCCGAAGCTGCAAGGGGTGGCGGTGTGATTCGTTGCGGTCGTTTCCATTCTGGTGATGACGGCCGCGGCTCGGGACGACGATGGGCGCGTTGCCAACGGTGGCCCCGTCTCGGTGACGACGGTTATGTGGGCCCACTTCTCTCACGTGCAAACGTCCTGGCGTAATGGCGAGCTGCATTATCGACCGCCCGCAGGCGCGCGCTGCCGTGGCTGCCGCGATGTACTTGGGGATCCGGTACGCGATCAGTCGAGTCACTGTGGATCAACGCCACATCGACGTTCTGTCCGGTGGCCGTCTGATTGGAAAGCCGGCCGCGACAGTGCGCATTCCGACCGGAACAAGATGGCAGGCCGAGATAGCTTGCGGGATAACGAATCTTGCATGCCACGGGGCGTCGGCTGCGGGAGCGGTGTCTGCCGTCGTCGCTGTGCGGTGTTGGGTTTGCGGGCCCTGCGGATCACCTTGGGGACGAGATTATCCGCGTCAAGGTCGAACGCGCCCTGCATCGGGCGATCATGCCCCGACGGACCGACCCGATGACAAGGAGGATGTGATCAACTGGGAATCAAACAGTTCGGTGACCTCGCCGAAGTCGACGGAGACACCGTACGGCGATGGCGCGGGGCCTGCTCGGTCATCGCGTAGGACGACGCCGGGAACTTCGCCGCTGCTTCACTGCGCTCATACGGACTCATCCCGCTGGAGTTTTCCGAAATCGAAACCCGTGCGTCGCTCAATGTCGACACGAACAGCTTTGTCGACGAAGTTCGGGTGGCCGTGCACTATTACGCCTCGAATCTCGTAGTAGCTCTGATGCTCGTCGGCGACACAGCAGAGCTGTTGGCGTGCAACGGCATTTACGGCGACGGGATCAATCGGGTCCAAGCGCAGCAGCAGCGTTCTTGTGTGAAACTCACTATGAGTGAGGGTGGCCGTCGGCCAGCCATCGGCGTCGACGGTGCCGACCGCCATGATTTCGCATCGCGACAGAAAATCGTCGATCTCCTTCGCGTCCATGCGGATATCAGGCTTCGGCATTGGCGGCGACCACCCTCCGGGAGGGTCGGGACTGATCGACTTCGATTCGGTACACGACTCGCTTACCATCTTGCAATCGCTCGCGAACGGTGTCTATTACGGCATCGGGCACCTCTGTCGGGCCCGCTTTGGGTCGTGCGGGAATGAACGCGGTCGGATCAATAAGGCGGCTGCGGCCCCACAAGGCAACGCCCTCGGCGGGATCGTCGTAGTTGACGATGACAACGCAGACGCGATCGTCCGCTGCCAGATAGCGGGCTTTCGCGGCCCTGCGATAGGTCGTGAACTCGATGGCTCCGTCACGTGGAGTGCCGGTCATGGGGTATCCGATCACCGTGTCGTCGGGTCGCCTCATGAAGAGAAACATCGAAACCGGTTGGCCGTTCACGCACCATTCGGGGAATGCGACCGTCAATTGTTGGCCTCGGCGGGGTAGGTTGCGCTTGGTATTGCCTGAGTGGCCGAAGAATTTCTCGGAGTTCTCGTCGGTGATCCGATGCGTCGAATGCGTTGCGCTGCAATGCCTAGCGCCTTCAGGAGAGTTGGGGCTTTCGACAGGTTGTTGCCAGAGCTGGACTGATCGAGACGTCTTTCATGACGCTCACCGAACGCGATCTCCAAGCGAAGCCGCTGGCCTGCCTCCCCGAAATTCAATAGGTCGTGGTCGTCCTCGTCGAGCTTTTCGCGTGTTCGGACGGCCGGCGCTCTGTCGTCGCTTGCCATGGTCTTCCTTTCGGCGGATGGCAATTTGTGATGCTCAACTTACCTGGCACGAGGGCGGCCCGGGCACTTCAGGCGGATATCACGCCGATCGCGATGGGCGGGATTGCCCTCGCCTGACACGAAACCTCACGTGAGCGATTGCCATGCATTGCCTCATATGTGGGGGACTGGATGCTGTCGCGCGAGGAGTCAAGCGGGGTCGGTGTCCGATGGGCTTAAATGGCGATCCATTATTTTGTGAGAGCGCCGGGCTCTGCGACCGAGGCGAGGACGTCCCTTGGGTCGATGCCCGTCCGCTGTGGGGTGTCGGGGCTCCACGCCAGTGAAAGGACGTATGGCGGCGGCGGTTGGCGGAACCGGCGCACGGCGAACGCCGGGTCGTCGAATACCCGCCACGGCCCGCCGGCTTCCAGGCTCAGCGATGGAATCACACTGCGATAGGTGCGGATTCGGCTGGCCATCGCGGCAACGTCGAGGCTGTCGATGCGGTCGAATTGTGTGACGCCGTGGCAGACCATGAAGTCGTGCAGGTCGTTGAGCACTGAGGGAAATGGCGTATCAGGTGGCAGTGTCACGTCACGTCGGCTGATATCCGCCCAGTCGACGTGTTGACAAGCGGCCAGCGGGTCGTCGCCGCGCATGACAAGCACGTAGTCCAGTACGGCGATCGGCTGGTGCGGCAGGTGGTCGCAGTCGGGCGTCGGGTTCAGCAACGCGAAGTCCAGTGTGCCCGCCGCGAGCCGGCGCGGCAGCTGGCCCGGTTCAACGAGCTCAATTTTGACATCCCACATTGTTAGGTTGCGCAGAGCAACCACCGTGCGGTCGAGCACGGCTGGCGGCGAAAGATGGAATGCACCAATCGTTATAGCACTCGCACGATGCCGGAACGATCGTGCGTAGTCGCTCAGGGAATCAGCGTGACGCAGTATTTCCGCGGCGCGTTCGCGAAGCGCCGAGCCTGCGGCGGTGAGGCGCACGTTGTGGTGGCCGCGGATGAACAGGGCCACCCCGAGCTCGCTCTCCAGCGCCCGCACCGCTCGGCTGACCGGTGCCGGACTCAGATGTAGACGCTGGGCTGCCCGGCCGAAGTGCCGCTCCTCGGCAACCGAAACAAAACAGCGCAGGTGGTGAAGTTCCACTGCGCCAGTTTGACACTCGATACGCCTTGCGCGTTGCGGTTCGGGCAACGTCGTGATGTGCAAAACGCACTGGACAACGGTGGCGGCGGTTTCGACGATATGTGCCATGCCAACGCCATTGACGTTCGATGTGACGGCCGGGGTCGGGACCGGTGAGCGGCTGGTCCAGTCGGCATGGGTCTTCCTGCCGCCGCGGCCCGCCGATGCGGTCGCCGCCCTGTTGTGTCTGCCCGGCGGACTCTATGACAAGCACTATTGGCACATGCAGATTGACGGGCACCCCGGCTACAGCTTCGGAGAGCACCTGGCCGAGGCTGGCTTTGTCGTCATCGCCCTGGACCATCTCGGTGTCGGCGAGAGCACTGACCCGACCGCATCCGGCCAGCTAGGGCTGGAGTTGCTGGCCGCCGGCGACGCGGAGGTGGCCCGGCAGGTCCGTGAAGGCCTGCGTAACGGCGACCTCATCGACGGCGTTTCGCGGGTGGCTGCTCCCCTGGTCGGTGTGGGCCATTCAATGGGCGCATGCCTGACCACGATGGTGCAGGCCAACACCGGTATCTACGACGCGGTGGCGCTGCTCGGCTACGGGGTGCAGATCGCCAACGTCTTTCAAGAAAGGATTGATGCCGCCGATCTCGAGAGCCGTGTTAAGCAATCGATGTCGCTGGCTTGCCAGCTCTCGGGTGCCAGTCCGCTGGACAGTCACATGAACGTTCCGCGGTTAGATCTTGAGGACATGTTCTATGCCGGGGAGGTACCACAGCGGGTAATCGACGCCGACACCGCCGCGCAGAGTCGGGTGCCGGTGCGCGCAGGTGCAGAGGTCGCCACGCCGGGGTTCGTCGAGCGCTACACGCCACAAGTGAATGTTCCGGTGTTCCTCGCATTCGGCGCAGCGATTGACGTGTCGCCCAATCCATACATCGAACCTGCCAACTACACCGGCTCTGCCGATGTGACACTGCACCTGGTGCCAAAATCGGGCCACTGCCACAACTTCGCCAGCCACCGGCGCGAGTTGTGGGATCGCATCGCCGCGTGGGTTCCTACAGTGACTTGAGGGTCGTCTCATGCCTGGGACGCCCGGCTGGCGGAAGCGCGCTGGGCGAAAACGTCGGACGGGCTATTCCCTCTTACCCGCTGCGACATCGCGGCCGGTGCGAATCCACGCGGCCACGGTGAGCAGATAGTTGCCGGTGGCGCACCCCTCAGGGTCGCATGCGCGGGCACCCCAGTCATTCCGACCAGTCCGGTGACCGCCTCGTGATTAGCCCCTTCGAGGCTGCCTGCGTATGGGCTGCCGACATCCGACCACTGCACACCCACATCGCGAAGCGCGCGGCCGATCGCAACAGCGCCCATCTCCACCGCAGACCGGCCCTCGTAGCGACCGAAAGGACGGAGCCCGACGCCGATGATCGCGGTCTCTGACGTGCTGCTCGTGGTACTCGTTCGACGGTCCGGTTTGGACTCTTGCAGACAGGAAGTCTATAACTATATATCGGATTCGAAAGGGTCAGGGCGTTGAGCATTGCACTACTGCTGGAGATGGCCGTTTCCGGCGATCCCAATCGTCTGGCCGTGGTCGGCGGTGGTACACGGCTGACCACGTCGGAGTTGAGCCGGCTCGCGAGCGGGGGGGCCGGAGTCATCGGCGCGTCCGGCGTTCAGCACGTGGCCTATGTCGGCACCGGCGGGCTCACGCTGCCGTTGCTGATCTTCTCGTCGGCGCGGGCCGCAGTTCCGTTCACGCCGTTGAACTACCGATTGAGCGCGGACGGTTTGCAGCAGTTGATCGAACGTCTGCAGGCGCCGCTGGTGGTCGCGGACCCGCCGTATGTGGAACTGGTCGCGGGTGCGGGTAAGCGGGTGGTGACGTCGGAGGAGTTCATCGAAGCCGCTCGCGCGGGCGAACCCCTTGAGGAGTTCGCCGATCCCGATGATGTGGCGATCGTTTTGTTCACCTCAGGTACCACTTCTCAGCCCAAGGCCGTGGAGTTGACACACAGCAATCTGACCGGTTACGTCACGGGCACGGTCGAATTCGGTTCCGCTGACGCCGACGATGCGGCACTGGTGTGTGTGCCGCCCTATCACATCGCCGGCGTTGGTGCGGCGCTGTCGAATCTCTACGCAGGCCGACGGATCGTCTACCTGTGTAAGTTCGATCCGCGGGAATGGTCACAGTTGGTGCGCGACGAGCGAGTGACGACTGCGACGGTGGTGCCGACGATGCTCGACCGCATCATCGCCGAGTTGGAGGCCAGCCCGACGGATCTCCCGACGCTGCGCACTCTCGCGTACGGGGGCTCAAAGGTTGGGCTACCGCTGGTCCGTAAGACCATGGACCTGCTGCCGCATGTGGGCCTGGTCAACGCATACGGACTCACGGAAACAAGCTCGACCATCGCGGTTCTCACACCGGAGGACCACCGCACGGCCCACGGCTCGACGGAGGCGGCCGTGGCGCGCCGGCTCGGGTCAGTCGGCAGGCCGGTGCCCGGGATCGAGGTCCAGATCCGCGACGAGGCGGGCACTGTACTCCCACCCGGTCAGACGGGGGAGTTGTTCGTACGGGGGCCACAGGTATCGGGCCGATATACAGGAATCGGTTCGGTGCTCGATGACGGCGGCTGGTTTCCCACCAGGGACCGCGCGATGCTCGATGACGACGGCTATCTGTTTATCGGTGGCCGATCCGACGACACCATCATCCGCGGTGGTGAGAACATCGCCCCTGCGGAGGTCGAGGACGTGCTCGTCGAGCATCCCGACGTCCACGAGGTGGTGGTGGTCGGCGCGGATGACCCGGAATGGGGGCAGATCATCGTCGCGATCGTGGTGCCCGAGCCGGGCGCGCAACCGGATGTCGAAGAGATGCGCGAGTTCGTTCGCAAGACGCTACGGGGGTCACGCACCCCTGACCGCATCGTCACCCGCGATGTTTTGCCGACAACAGCGACAGGCAAGGTGCTCCGCCGCGAAATCGTTGAAAGTCTACGGATTGCGGCTGAACAGCATTAGTCACGAAAACCAAGGAGCTGCACATGATCAAGAACGGAACCCGGCTGCAGAGCCAGGTATGCGACACACAGGTCATCGTTGTGCGGTCCGCCGACAGTCTCGATGACTTGCGGTGTGGGGGATTGCCGATGGTGTCCCTCGACGCCGAGAAGTCACCGCACGCCGACCTGGACCCGGCTTTCGCCGGCGGCAGCACGATGGGCAAGCGCTACGTCGACGACGCTGGCGCCGAAGTACTGGTCACCAAGGCCGGAGTCGGGGCCTTGAGTGTCGGCAACACTTCGCTGGCGCTCAAAGAGGCAAAACCGCTGCCCGCCAGCGATTAGTCAATCGCGCGGAGTTTGTCCCGTACTCCGCAGTAGCTTCACCTTCGGCGCCATTGCCGGTCAGCTAGGTGTCCTGAGCCACTCTGCGCATTGCGCCACTCACGCCGAAACTGAGGTTGCGCAGGACAAGTGCGAGAAACCCTGGACACACCCTCAGTTTCGACGTTCTCGCAGGGCTGGCGCGCCCGGTCATTAGACCAAGAGGCTCAAAAGCACGGTACCGATCTTGAGATTAACGAAAGGGGGGAGACCGCTGCGGGGGTATTACGGCGCGACTTCCTGCTCACACCTACATCGGCCGGCAGCTCATAGCGCTGCGGTGACCTTCTTGACGACATCCTGCAACATGTCGCGCAGGTCGTCGTCGGTGATTCCGCTCAGGCGGGCGTCGGCTGCGCATCCGTAGATTCCGGCGGTGAGTAGCGTCAGATCAGAACAGCTCTTTTGCGCGCCGAGCAGCAGGTCGGTGAAGCTGTCGACAGTGTGGCGCAGATCCGGGTGGGTGTTGATCAGCTCGGTCATGGCTGGATCGCCGTAGATTGGGACGGTGGTACTGGTGGCCGCAGCGGGTGCGGGTGCATCCGCTGCCTGCCCCGCGGCCCAAAGTCGAGCGTTTGCAGAAGGATCCAGCAGTCGGAGTAACGCAATGAGAGCGTTGACCGCAGTCCTTGCGACGAACCTCGCCCTCAGTGCTGGTGGCCGCACCCACGCCCGCCGGGCATCTATGCCGCGCCTTTCCATCACGCCGACGCCCCTGCCAACGACAGCGCAACGGCCTCTGCGCGCCGACGCGACCTGGCCCCAGATGCGTTCCCCGTCTGCGCCGGCGGCCAAACCGACGACCGGTGGGTAACGGGTGGTGTCAGGCTCCGTTTCGCCATCGCGTGCGAGTGGGATACACCACCCGATTCGGGGTGGCCGTCGAGGCGCCCGGTCAAGCTACGCCAAAGGCTCATCGTTGTCCTCTGTGTCGTCACGCACCGAACAATCGACCACTTCGCCTGTCAACCAAACGGGATCTGCCGCCTCATGCCGCCCTGAGCTGTGGGATTACCTCCTCCGACAGCCAGCGAAGCGAGTCCAAGTACTCACCCAGTTCGCTCACCGGGGCGGGCGGCACCCAAGTATCGGTCACGCCCAGGGTGGCGAGTTGCCCACAAGCGTCGACGACGCGCTGCGTTTCGGCCGACGACACCGAAGCCTGGTCATCCAGGGGCACATGGCCGGTATCGTCCAAACCGATGAGCAGCGCCATCAGTGAGTAGAACACTGTCAACGGCCGACCGTCGAACTCGGCGAACGACCGAAGACGGTCAAGCTTTTCGGGTATCTGACCTGGCGGCGTCAACCATGGCGCCCACCCATCGCCGAATCGCGCTGCGCGTCGCAGTGCGGCATCGGCGTCGCCGGCGACCCACACCGTCGGATGCGGTTCTTGGATTGGTTTGGGCTCAAAGGTTATGTCAGCAAAATTGACATACTTGCCGTCGAAGCTCGGCGCTTGGTTGTGCCACAACTCGAATATCGCAGCCAGGTACTCGTTTGCCCGCGCACCGCGCTCCTCCCAGGGGACACCGACTGCGCGGTACTCGTCAGGCTGCCATCCCAAGCCCACCGTGACGGCCGCGCGACCGCCGCTCAGCCAGTCCAGCGTGGCCAAGGACTTGGCAAGCACGATTGGATTGTGTAACGGCAAGATCGTCACCATCGAGCCAAGTTTGATTCGCCTCGTCGCGCCCGCCATGATCGCTTGTGCGGTGGTCGAATGCACAAAGTGTCGTCCCGTCGTCTCTGCGTGGTCGGCAGCGACAACGAAATGCTCTGGGATCAGAAGACCCTCGAACCCGCACTCGTCGGCAACCTGTGCGATACGGACGATGTCGGCACCCGTAAGCGTCGATTCCCACGGCTGTGTGATCGCGGGCGTGTCGACACAGCCGGGCAACAAAACGTGAAACTTCACAACCTGGCTCCTGTTCCTCGACCGATTGATGCGTCATCTCGCACAGGCCGCATTGTCGGCGCCAGCGGCCGGCTGGCCAGTTCAGCCACCAACTTTCACGAGCTGGTCGGTGACGACGCGGAATTCATCGTTGAGCGACAATGGGATAAGGCACTCGAAAACGTTGCCCGCATGCCAGCGGCGCGCACTCGCTGCGCGGCCAATTCCGATGGCGTATCCCGAGGTTGGCCGACAAAGCCCGACGAGTGATCCGGGTCACTTGCATTATCAGTACAATAATTATCCCTTTGCAAGGTGTCAAATGGTGTGATCTCTGCTCCCGCGAACGATTGTGTCGGTTCCGTAGGAGAAGCAATCCCGAACGCGCGGTGCGTTTGCGGGGGCGACAACCGGGGCAGAGATGGCGGCGTGCCAGCAACGGCGCCACAGACACATCGGTGGGGCGCCACCGCCGGCATACCTGTGTTGTGGTGCGCCTATTCAGCGGGCCCGCTGTACTTCTCGATCAGAGATTGCTTGTAGAGCTTGCCCGCATCGCTGCGCGGCAGGCGGGTCTCGAAGCGGATCTGTCGCGGGCACTTGAAGTGCGCAAGCCGGCTTCGCAGCCATTCCAGCAACTCGTCGGCGAACTCGTCGGTCGTGTGCAGGGGGTCTACTGTTTCGACCACGGCGGCGACCCGTTGGCCCATCTCGGGGTCGGGAATCCCGAAGACGGCGGCGTCGGCGACGCGCGGGTGGCTGACGAGGAGGCTCTCAGCCTCCTGCGGGTAGATGTTGACGCCCCCGGAGATGATGGTGTGGTGGCGCCGATCGCTGAGATAGAGGTAACCGTCCTCGTCGAGGTGTCCGACGTCGCCGACCGTCGCCCACCCGTTCGGGTTGTGCGACGCGGCGGTTTTGACGGGATCGTGCAGATAGTCGAACGCGAAACCGCCCTCGAAGTAGATGTCTCCGGTCTGGCCGGCCGCCAACTCGCTACCGTCCTCGCCGAGGACGTGAACCGTGCCCATTAGCGAGCGGCCCACCGAGCCGGGATGCTGCAACCACTCCTCGGCGGTGATGAAGGTGATTCCCGCGCCCTCCGAAGACGAGTAGAACTCGTCGATGATCGGACCCCACCAAGCGATCATCTGTCGCTTGATCTCGGGCGGGCACGGCGCCGCGGCGTGCACAACGCGCTCAAGACTGGACAGGTCGTAGGCGTCGCGGACCTCGGCCGGCAGCTTCAACATCCGGACGAACATTGCCGGCACGAACTGCGCGTGAGTGATGCGGTAGCGCTCGATGCAGGCCAGTGCCTGCTCGGCGCCGAACTTCTCCAGTACCACGGTGGTCGCGCCGAGCGTCTGCACACACATCGACCACATTGACGGTGCGGTGTGGTAGAGCGGGGCTGGGCTCAGGTAGACGGACCGGTCGGTAATGCCCACCGCGTCAAGCAGCGGGGTGAGCACGTTCGGCGCAACCGACGGCGCCACATGTGGCAACTTCCGCCGAATACCCTTGGGTCGGCCGGTAGTCCCTGACGAGTACTGCAGTAGGTCGCCTTCGAACTCGTCGGCAATAGGCGTGTCGGGTTCACCGGCAACGCATTCAGGATAGGAGACCCAATTGGGTAGCGTGGTCCCGGTCATCAATCTGAGCGGGGCCGGAACGTCGGTCAGGTACTCCTCGAGCTGTTCGCACTGTGCGCTCATCGCGGCCGAGCCCGCAATCGCCTTGGCTTCGCTGTTGCTCAGGATGTAGCCCATTTCGGGGGGCGTCAGGTGCGTGTTCACCGGTACGTAATAGAGGCCGGCGCGCCGGGCCGACCACATCACGGCGTGCATGTGCTCGTTGTTCTCCATGACAAGCGCGATGGTGTCGCCCTCACGCAATCCATGTCGGCGCCAGTAGTGCGCCAGTCGGTTCGCTCGTGCCTCGAGTTCTGCGAAAGTCAACCGAATCCCCGACGGGTCGAGCACGATCGCCGGTTTGGCCGACGATGTGTGCGCGCGAATCTGCATCGTGCTACCGATCCGCCGGGTCCTCGACGAGCGTCAGCAGCGCCGCGCGTTCCTCCTCAGTCCACGGACGAGAACCCCGTCGGTCTAAGTGGAGTACGACCTGTACCGTTCGGACCGTCGCGCATTTGCGTCCTTCGTCGGTCGCGATCTCGTTGACCGTCGTCAACGAGGAGGTACCGATGGATTCGACTATCGACGTCACGCACACGACATCGGAGATCTCGACTGAGCTGTGGTAGTCGATGCCGTTGTGCACGACGACGATCTGTCCCCACGCGTCGGGTAGCGTGGCCATTAGATAGCGTGCCCGCGCCTCTTCGGCGTAGACCAGGAACACGTTGTTGTTGACATGTCCGACCGGGTCAAGGTCCGTCCAACGTGGCTCGATCCGCAACGGCGGCGGCAGGGCTGTCATAGCCAAATAATCTACCTGAATGCAGGTGGATATCGGCGGCGCACCGATCCGGAACGGGGGAGATGGCCGGCGTCACCCCGCGCGATATCGACGTCGCCGAAGTGCATGACTGCTTCAGCGGTGTCGAGTTGATCAGCTACGAGGATCTCGGTTTTGCGGAGCGGTTCGAGGCCTACAAGCTGATCGAGGGCAAGGTCACAATGATCGCCGCCGACGACGCCGTGCTCGATGAGGCGCTAGCGCTGGGTGAGAGACTTGCCGCGCTACCAGCGCAGGCGTTGCGTGCCTCGAAGGTGGCGATGAACATGCATTTATCGCGTGCGGCCCTGGGCATACTGGAGTATGCGCTGGCCGAGGAGTACACGTCGTTCTCCACTCCACAGTTCCAGGAGCGGGTGGCGGCCTTCCGTAGTAGGTCGGAACGAAAGTAGAAGGTGGGCAGGTTTATTCGAGGAGGTCGACGACGGTCGACAATTCCGAGCCGCTGAGGACGAACTCCTCGGCCTTGCGAAGGTGTCGCTGCCACAGTTCGCCGGCCTTGTCGGCCTCGCCCGCCTTGATGAGCTCCAACAACATGCGATGCGTCTTCGCCGAGCGGCGAACCGCCTGCTCCGCCTGGCTGGTTCCCGTCGGTTGAAGCGAGCGGTTCGCGGTCTCGACGATGTGGTGCAGCATCGAGCTGATGATCTGCAACGTCTTGTTGCCTGCCAACCGGGCGATGGCCGCGTGGAAGTCGGTCAGCGTATCGATCGCCGCCGTGCCTGGCGTCAGCGCGGCCTCCCGCTCGATGATCGCCTCGAGTTCCGCGATGACCTCCGACTTGCGGTCCTTGGCCAGCTGAACGACCATCGGCGCCTCGAGTGCGACGCGCGCGTCGTAAACGTCCTTGAGCGTGACCCCCTCGTACTCGAGGATGAGGCCGGCGTACCGTGCCAGCGTCTCCCGCCGCGGCCGGGTGACCCGAGCACCCCCGCGAACGCCGCGCTGGATGGTGATCAACGACTCCGACTCGAGGACGCGGAATGCCTCCCGCAGCGTGGGTCGGGATACGCCGAAGCGCTCCATGAGCTCCGATTCGGGCGGCAGCATCGTGCCCTCGGCGAGTTCGCCTCCGATGAACATCTTGCGAAGGATGGCGGCGACCCGATCGGCCATCTTCGGCTCGCGAAGATTGGTGACCTCCACGGCGCACCCCTTCGTTGTCGTAGTAGTCAGTAACCCATCGCCCGGCCGACCAGATCCTTCATGATCTCAGTCGTGCCTGCGTACAGCCGCTGGACGCGGGAATCCCGCCACAGCCGGGCGATCTCGTACTCGTTGATGTAGCCGTAGCCGCCGTGCAATTGCAGGCAGCGGTCGACGATTTCCCACTGCACTTCCGAGGTCCACCACTTCAGACCGGCGGCGTCCTCGTCACTGAGCGTGCCGTCGTTTACCGACAGCACGCACTGGTCCAGATAGCACTGCGCCGCATCCAATTTCGTCTGCATCTCGGCGAGGAAATGACGGTTCACCTGGAACGTGCCGATCGGCTGTCCGAACGCCGTGCGCTCCGACGCGTACGCCTTGGTCAGATCGAGCGCTCTGCGGGCCGCGGGCAACGCATAGCACGCGACGCCTACCCGCTCGCTGGGAAGGTTCGACACGAGGTGATAGAAGCCCCGGTTCAGCTCGCCCACCAGATTCTGCTTAGGTACCCGCACGTCCTCGAAGAACAGTTCCGCGGTGTCGGCGGAATACTGGCCGATCTTGTCGAGCTTGCGGCCCCGGGTGAAACCCTCCATCCCGTCCTCGATCATCAACAGGCTGATGCCCTTGTGCCGCGCGGACGGGTCCGTCTTGACGGCGGTCAAGACCAGCTTCGACTGCAGCCCGTTGCTGATGAAGGTCTTCTGCCCGTTGACGATCCAGTGGTCACCGTCGTCGCGCGCCGTGGACTTGATGCCCGCCAGATCCGATCCGGCACCGGGCTCGGACATCGCGATCGAGCCGATGTACTCGCCGGAGATGAACTTCGGCAGCCAACGCTCCTTCTGTTCCTCCGTGGTGAGTCGGTCCAGATACGGCACCAGGATGTCGTTCTGCACTCCGAGGCCGATACCGACCGAGCCGGTCATGAACATCTCTTCGGAGATGATCTGGTTGAAGCGGAAGTCCTTGACGCCCAGCCCGCCGTACTTCGGGTCGAACTCCCAGCCGATCAGGCCGTGTTCGCCGGCGGCCAACCAGGCTTCGCGGCTTACTTTGCCGTCGCGCTCCCAGTCGTCGACGTATGGCACGCATTCGCGTTCGAAGAAGCGGCGTGCCGTCGCCCGGAAATCATTGTGAACTTCCTCGAAGATGTTGCGGCGCATAAATTTCCTTCGATCCGCGCTAGGTCCAGGAGATGAGGTTGGGCAGGGCTCGGTCGCCCGCGTCGACGTCGAACAGGTACTCGGCGAGCTCGGTTTCCAGCCGGTCGTGATCACCGCACAGGGCGTCGAGCTGGAATCCCCGCGATACGTAGCGGTGCAGTCGGTGCTCGGCCGTCAGGCCGATCGCGCCACAGACTTGCAGCGCGACGTCGGCGACGGCGCGGTGCGCCCGTCCGGCGGCCGTCTTGGCGGCGAGTGCGGACAGGCGCCCGCCGAACCGCCACGACTGGTCGAGAAGTGCTCGAGCCCCGGCGATCTGCGCGGCAGCCTCAGCGAGCGCGTGGCGGGGGGACTGCAGCGATCCGATCGAGACACCGAATTGCCTACGGGCGCCAACCTGCTCTGTCGCGATGTCGAGCGCGCTCGTGGCGAGGGACAGCAGCTCGGTGCCCAGCGCGCGTTGAGCGGCTGCGACGGCGCGGCGCCACTCGTCGGTCGCCTTGGTGAGGGCGATGTCCAGTGCACCCTCGACCCTGGTCCAGTGCACCGACGGGTCGAATGTGTCGATGCGCTCTGCGCGGAGCAGGTCGGCATCGACCACGCCGATCGACACCGTGCCGAGTTCACCGGAGACGGGCACGACGAGTCGTCCGGCGGGTGGCCCCAGCACCATTCCGGTGATGCGGTTTCCGCCGGACGCCGGCGCGGATCCATTCGCCGGCTCGGGCAGCACCAGTCCGTCCACGGCGCCGTCGACGAGGGCGGCGAGTTCGGCGATCATCACGCGGGCAAGGCAATTCGTCGTGGCGAGCGAACGGCCCTGCGCATCAAAGAGCAGAGCGGATGCGGCGATCGGGTACTCGGCTTCGATCTCATCCCAGCCGAGTGGCCGCAACTCTGGCTCGATCGCGACGTGAGCATGCCGCCCCGCGATGTCCTCGAAGAGTCGTGACACGGCTTCGGAGACCATGGTCCACGACTCGTCGAGCGCTTCGTCGTCCGCGTGAATGGGGGTGCTCATCGCTTCTCCTTCGGCAGTCCGAGCAAATGATCGGCGATGATGCCCCGCTGAACCTCGGCGGCGCCGCCCATGATGGTGGCGGCGCGGGAGTACCACCACTCGGCCCGCGCGGTGTCGAGTTCATTCGACTTCGGTCCCGACGGCCCCGCCATCATCCAACTGCGTCGGACGTCGAGGATCAGGTCGTTGGCGGCTTTCTCCGCCTGTCCGAACAACAGCTTGTCCACGCTGCTGTCCGGCCCGATGAGCTCGCCCCCCGCGATCCGGCGCACGGTGGCGGCGGTGCGGGCTTGTGCGGCCGCCACATCGACATACACCCGCGCGAAGCGCTTGCGCATCTCGTCGGACGCTCTGTCGGCGACCATGTGGGCGCGCAGCCGGCCGAGCTCCGTCAGCACCTTGTTGAGCACTGCGTAGCCGTACATGCCGCGTTCAAATTGCATGAGGAACATCGTCAGCGCCCAACCGCTTCCGACCTCGCCGAGCAGGCGTTCGGGCGGAACGCGAACGTCATCGAAGAAAATCTCGGCGACCTCCCGTCGCCCGCTCGCGAGCGCGATGGGCCGCACCGTCACCCCCGGAGTGTCGGTGTCGACGAACAGCATCGTCAGGCCGCGGTGACGCGACTCCGGGTCGCCGGTGCGCACCAGCAGGAAAAGGCGTTTGGCCGTGCCTCCCTGACTGGTCCAGATCTTCTGGCCGTTGACGATGAATCCGCCGGTGCCGTCGTCGACCGCCCTGGTACGCAACGATGCCAGGTCGCTCCCCGACTCGGGTTCGGAGAAACCCTGTCCCCACCACTCGTTGCCGGCCAGGTAGTCGGGTAGATGGCGCTCCGCTAGTTGCGGGGCGTACTTGAGCAGGGCCGGCCCCATGACTTCGAGCGACCACTGCTGAGCCGGAATGGGAATCATCGCGAATCTCAGTTCGTCGTAGTACACGGCGCGATGGATCGCGTCGCCGCCGAAGCCACCCACGGCCTCGGGCCAGCCCCAGCGGTTCCAGCCATCCTCGAAGAGTCGTGCCATCACCTCGCTGTCGTGCGCCATCTGGTCTTCGGCGTTGTCGAACACGGCCGTCCGCCAACGGACCGCCTCGGAGGACTCGCGCAGATAGTGCCGGAAGTCCAGCCGGAACCGGGCGACGTCGGTCACGTAGCCGCTGGTGAAGCCCCCCGGCGCGGACTGCGTCGAATGTGACATCGGGATTCCTTACGCTCTGGACACTCGGCCGAATAATCAATCAGATAAATAGTTATCGATTTTACATCGATCATTGAACCCTATTGCTACGCGGTCGGCAATGGGCCGGCGAGTCCTCTCGATGCGACGCCGAAGAGCCACGACATCGCCTGTCCCAATTCGGCGAAGTCGAGCGAGGCGCCATCCTTCGCGTAGCAGGCGGTCGACATGCTGGTCATCGGCTGGGACGGGGCCTTCCGTCGGATTAAAAGTATAGATAATATATCTATATTAACCGACGGCTGTCAGCTCACTTCGATGACCATGGCCGCACCCATGCCGCCCCCGGCACACATCGACAGCACGCCGATGCCGCCGCCGCGCCGCCGTAGCTCGTAGGCCGCCGACGTGACCATCCGGGCCCCCGTGGCGGCGATGGGATGCCCCAGGCTGATCCCGGAGCCGTAGACGTTGACGATTTCCTCGTCGAGCCCCAGTTCCCTGGTGCAGGCGACGGCTTGCGCGGCGAATGCCTCGTTGATCTCGAAGAGCGCGACGTCGTCGATCGCGAGCCCAGCGAGGTCCAACGCTTTCGGGATCGCGTAGATCGGGCCACTGCCGGTGCGGTTGGGCTCAACGCCGACCGCGCTCCACGACAGCACATGCGCGAGTACGTCGGCCGCGGTGTCGGGCCTGGTCAACGCCACCACCGCGGCGGCGTCGTTCAGTCCGGACGAATTGCCCGCCGTCACCGAGAAGCCGTCGATCTCGGGATGCAGCACTTTCAGCCCGCTCAGAGTCTCCATGCTGGACTCGCGACGAGGGTGCTCGTCGCTGTCGAAGGCGACGGTCGAACCGTCGGGCCGAAGCACGGTCACCGGGACGATCTCCTCGACGAAAGACCCCTCATCGATGGCCTTGACGGCGCGTTGATGGCTACGCAGAGCCCATTCGTCTTGAGCGGTTCGCGATACCCCGTACTGAACGGCGCAGTTGTGCGCGACGGTGATCGACATGTCGACAGCGGGCGCGTCGGGTGTCGGGGGATGCGACAACGACATCCACGGATCGTCGTAGTCGGCCGGCTCCTTACCGGAGGTGAAGGGCTTGCGCTTGCGGACCATCGGAGAGGTCGAGTGGGACTCGGTTCCCCCGGCAAGCACACTGGTGTTCATGCCGGCGGCGATCTGCCCGGCGGCTACCGCGATGGCGGTCAGGCTGGAGGCGCATTGCCGGTTGACGGCCATTCCGGCAACGTTTACGAGCCCGAGCTCCACGGCCACGTAGCGCGCGATGTCGCCGCCACCCTGCAGCACCTCGGCGAGCACCAGGTCCTCGAAGTCGGAGGGCTCGAAACCTGACCGCTCGATCGCGGCGGAGATGACGGGCTTGGCGAGCTCGCGGGCGTCGACGTCGACGAGCGTGCCTCGACGGGCCGTTCCGATCGCCGTGCGCGCTGCGGCCACGATGGCGGCTTTGGGTGTTGTCGCTGTCATAGTCGTCCTTCACGGTAAAAGCGGGATTCTCCCCGGCGGTGACTTCGGCGAGCCTATACCGTTAAATAGATAACCGAATGGTGCGTCGGTGAAAGCGAGGTTGTCGTGAAGGTCATTACGTCCATCGACGAGGCGATCGGATTGGTGGGGGCAGAGCTGGGGGTGAGCGACTGGCTGGTCGTTGATCAGGACCGGATCGATGACTTCGGAACGACGACACTCGACCGGCAATGGATACACGTCGACGTCGAAAAGGCCGAGCAGGAGAGCCCGTACGGCGCCACCATCGCCCACGGCTTCCTGACGCTGTCGCTCATCCCGGGCATGAGCAAGGCCAACTATCGTGTGGAGAAGGCCAAGATGGGCATCAATTACGGCTTGAATAAAGTGCGTTTTCTGTCTCCGGTCAAGGCGGGCAGTCGAATTCGGCTGCACTCGGCGCTCGTCGACGCAGCCAAAGTGGACGAATCGACCGTCAACCTCACGGTGCGCCACACAGTAGAGATCGACGGCGTCGACAAGCCCGCGGCGGTGGCCGATCTTATTGCCCGCTTCGTGTTCTAACGAGAGTCCGTGAGCATCTCGTTGCGGTTGGAGATGGCTCAGTGCGGTCGGCTGGCCGACAGCGGTCGCACCGCACTCGTGTCTGGTGAACTGAGGCTCTCGGTGTCCGAACTCAGCAGGCTGGCCGAGGGTGGCTCGGGTGTGATCGCAGCCTCGGGCGCGCGGTGCGTCGCCTACGTCGGCAGCGGCGGGGCAATGCTGCCGCTGCTGCTCTTTGCCTCCGCGCGGGCCGCGGTGCCAGTCATTCCGCTCAATTACCGGCTCTCGGCCGCCGGCCTGCGTGCGCTGATCGGCCGGTTGTCAGCGGGCCGCAAGATGGTGTACCTGCCCATGTTTGATGCCGCCGAGTGGCTGCGCCTGATCGACGTCGAAGCCGTCACGTCGGCCACCGTCGTTCCGACGATGCTCGACCGCATCGTCACCGCGCTGGACGCAGCCGAGACGACATTGCCGACGCTTCGCACCCTGGCCTACGGAGGCTCGAAGGTCTCGCTGCCGCTGCCGCTGCCGCTGCCGCTGCCGCTGCCGCTGGTGCGCAAGGCGCTGACGCTGCTGCCGGAGGTGGGTTTCGTCAACGCCTATGGGCTGACCGAGACCAGTTCGACCATCGCCGTGCTCGCCCCCGACGACCACCGCGCCGCGCTGGCCTCAGACGATGCGACCGTGTGCGCCGGCTCGGGTCGGTGGGCCGGACAGTGCCGACGATCGAGGTACAGATCCGCGCCGAGGACGGGACCGTTCTCGGGCCGAACGAGCCCGGCGAGCTCTTTGTGCGTGGCGAGCAGGTCTCGGGCCGCTACACCGGTATCGGCTCGGTGCTGGACGAGCAGGGTCGGTTCCCGACCAAGGACGTCGCTCACCACGACGCCGACGGGTCCTGTTCATCGGCGGCCGCTCCGACGACACGATCATTCGCGGGGGCGAGAACATTGCCCCGCCGAAATCGAGGACGTGCTCGTCGAGCATCCGCACGTGCACGACTGCGCGGATCACGCACGCCGGACCGTGTCGTCTTCCGCGACGCGCTGCCCACCAACGCGACCGGCAAGGTGCTGCGCCGCGAACTCGATCGCGAATTCAACGAAGCGACAAAGGAGCCCGCATGATCAAGAACGACGCCCGCCTGCAGAGCCAGGTCTGCGACACCCAGCTCATCGTGGTGCGCAGCTCCGAGGCCTTCGATGATCTACGGGTCGGCGGCGCACCCGCGGTCCCCATGCCGCCCGGCACGCAGGACCCAAAGGCGGATTCCAAATACACCGTCGACGACGCGTTCGCCGGCGGCACCGTGATGGGCAAGCGCTACGTCGCCGCCAACGGTGCTGAAGTGCTGGTCACCAACGCCGGCAAGGGATCGTTGTCCGTCGGCACGACACCTATGAAGATCAAGGAAGCCAAGCCGCTTCCCGCCAGCGACTGACCCGGCCGTGGAGCAGAGCAGCAGGAACCCAGGTGAGTTGACGGTCGGCGACATCGTCGTCGACAATGCCCTGCGCCACCCCGATGTGGTGGCCTACCGGCACAAACAACGCGTGCTCACTCACCGCGAGCTCCGCGAGCGGGCAGAGCGCCTGGTGTCGGCGCTCATGGCTGCGGGGGTCGCCCGGCAGGATCGCATCGCCGTCTACAGCCGCAATTCAATCGAATTCGGGGAAATCACCGCCGCGACACAGCTGAGCGGAATCATCCTCGCGGCGATCAACTTTCGATCGTCCCCGGTCGAGGTAGAGGATGCGCTGGACCGCGTCCGGCCCGCGGTGATTTTCGTCGCGGCCGAGTTCGCCGGCGTGCTTGACGAGTTATCCCCCCAGCTCACGTGGTCGCCGTTGATCGTGTGCATCGGTGCTCGACGGTCCAGCCTCGTCGACTATGAGGATTTCATCGACTCGGCGCCCGCCCGGCAACCCCTCCACCGCGCCCGCGCGGACGACATCGCCTGTCTGCTATTCACCAGCGGTAGCACTGGACCGTCGAAGTGCTGTGTGCTGGGCCAACGCGAGCTCCGTCGGGTCTTGTATGCGATGAACGCCGAGATGGCGACGGGCTCGCACGATCGTGGGCTGATCAACATGCCGATGTGCCATGTCGGTGCCCTCGGCATCATCGGTGGGCTGCACGCGCGGGGCGGAACGGTGGTGCTGCAAGACCAGTTCGACATCGCCGGCGCGGTTCAACTGGCCGCCGCCGAACGGATCAGTGTGCTCCACCTCGCTCCCGTCATGCTGCAGGCGCTGCTCGAGGCGCTTCCAGATGGCAGCCGGGCACTGGAGAGCGTTCGCACGGTGGTCTATTCGGCCGCGCCGATGAACGGCGCCACACTGGCGCGGGCGATGGCGGTGATGCCCCAGGCGGGATTTCTGAACCTCTACGGTCAGACCGAGGCCATCGTCTCGGGGTTGCCGCGCGAGCTGCACGACCCGGAAGCGACCGACAATCGACTGCGCTCCGTCGGCTATCCGTTCCCGGGTGTGCGGGTACGAATCGTCGGAGACGACGGACAAGACGTGAATCCAGGCTCTCCCGGCGAGATCGTGGTCCAGTCCGACGCGTTGTTCCGCGGCTATTGGGACGACGCGGCCGCGACGCTCGCGACGCTACGGGACGGCTGGTGCCGTACCGGGGACGTCGGCAGGTTCGATGAGCGCGGACTGCTTTATCTCGTCGACCGCAAGAAGGACGTGATCATCACCGGCGGTGAGAACGTGTACTCGCCTGAGGTCGAGAACGCGATCGGCGAGCTGCCCGAAGTCGCCGGTTGCGCCGTGGTGGGCGTACCGGATCCGCGGTGGGGCGAGGCGGTGTGCGCCGTTGTCGTGCCCAGGCCGGGGGCAACCGTGACGCTGGAACAGCTTCAGGCGGCGGTTCGGCTGAGCCTCGCCGGTTACAAGGTGCCGCGGCGTCTGGTTGTCGCAACCGAACTACCGGTGCTCGCGAGCGGAAAGTTCGACAAGAAGCGGTTGCGGACCGAGCTGGCAGCCTATGGGAATCAGGCAAGTTAATCCCGGGCGGCCACTACAGCTTTTTGGGCGGACCGTTCGGCACACGCCCGCGGCGGTGGTGTCGGTGTTCTCGTCGCGGCGTCGACGCGTTACGCTGGCGACTATTCAGCTCAACTAATTAGATGTATCGTCACCTTATTAAGTAGTCTCGATTCGGCGGCCAAGAGGGATCACGATCATGAAAGTTCGGCTCGAACAGGCGAAGTGCGTCGGGCACGCTCAGTGCTATGCGGTCGACCCCGACCTTTTTCCTATCGATGACTCCGGCTACTCGATCCTGAAGGACCACGTCGTCGACCCCGGTGATGAGGCTGTCGTCCGCAATGGCGCTGCCGCCTGCCCGGAGATGGCGATCATCATCGAAGAGGATTGATGAGCCGGATGACAATCGAGGACCGGCTGCGCCGGATCGAGGACACCCTGGAGATCCAGCAGTTGCCCATCCGCTACGCGATGGCCATCGATGATCGCGACGTCGATGCGTGGGTGGAACTGTTCGTTCCCGACGTGCGGGTAGGGCGCGATCGCTACGGTCGGGACGCGCTTCGCGATGCGCTGGTCTCGATGGTGAGCCAGTTCTATCGGTCGATGCACCAGATCGTCGGCCATCGCGTTGAACTCCTCGACGATACGCATGCAGTCGGCAACGTCTACTGCCGTGCCGAGCACGAGGTCGGAGCGCGGTGGATTGTCATGGCGATCCGGTACGACGACGAGTACCAGCGCGTCGACGGGCGGTGGTTGTTTACTCGCCGGCGCGAAAACCATTGGTACGCGGCGGACCACATCGAGCGACCGCAGGCGGTCGCCTTCGAGGGATGGTCGGTCGCAGGTGCGCCGAACCTGCCCCGCGCCACATCGTGGACGGACTTCTGGGCCGGTGTCGACACCAGTGAGCTGACCTCCCAGCCCGTCGCGCCCGGAGTGAAGGCGAAGTGACGAAGCTGTTGGATGGCAAGGTCGCCGTCGTCACAGGTGCCGCCTCGGGAATCGGACGCGTATGCGTGCGGGCTTTGGCACGTGCGGGAGCCGCAGTCGTGGTGGCGGATGTCAACTTTGGCGGCGCCGGGGCGGTCGCAAGCGAAATCATCGCGGAGGGCGGCCGAGCCGAACCGGTGGCTGTCGACCTCGGGGACGCCGGCCAGATTGCGGCGATGATCGAGCGAGCCGTTTCACTGTTCGGGCGCTTGGACATCCTGCACAACAACGCCGCCGCCACGCACCTGGCGAGCACCAGGGACCTCAATGTCGCCGACATGGACCCACAGGTGTGGGATCAAAGCCTGCGGATCAACCTGACGGGCACCATGCTGGCGACGAAACTCGCTCTGCCGTATCTCATCGCTGCGGGTGAGTCGAGCATCGTGAACACCTCCTCCGGGGCCGGCCTGGCGGGCGACATCGGGCACACCGCGTATGGCGTTTCGAAGGCGGGCATCAACGCGCTAACGCTCTACACGGCTGCGCAATACGGCAATGCCGGGGTGCGGTGCAACGCAATCGCGCCCGGGTTGGTGGTCACGCCGGCAACGGAAGAGACCTATGCGGGCCCGATGAAGGAGTTCATGCTCCGCCATCACCTCACACCCCGACTCGGGCAGCCGGACGACATCGCGGCACTCGTCGTTTTCCTGTGCTCGGCACAAGCGGGGTTCATCACCGGACAGGTCATCAGCGTGGACGGTGGCTTGGGCTCCCATCAACCGTATTTGGCCGATGTAAAGGGCTCGGTGTAGCAGCCATGGGTTCACCTCAACGCTCGGCGATCGACGTAGGCGTGTACTTCGACCTGCGCAATCCGGCGCAGTGGGCGCAGGACCCGTCGAGGCTCTACGGTTTCACACTCGAGATGTGCGAAGAGGCCGAACGCCTGGGCGCCTCGTCGGCGTGGTTTTCCGAGCACCACCTGTTCGACGACGGCTATCTGACCAGCCCGCTGACGATGGCGGCGGCGGCCGCCGCACGCACTCGGCGCATCCGGTTGGGCACCGCGATCCTGATCGCCCCGTTGCACCACCCTGCCGAGATCGCCGAGCAGAGCGTCGTTGTCGACATCCTGTCCGGTGGGCGACTCGATCTCGGGGTGGGTACCGGTTACCGCGTTCCGGAGTTTGATCTCTTCGAGGCGTCAATGGTGGCGCGTTACAAGCAGACCGACGACGCGGTGCGGCGCCTACGTCAGCTATGGGGGCCGGGCGGGGTTCGCCCGTCGCCTGTGCAACAACCGGTGCCGGTCTGGATGGGCTACCAGGGGCCCAAAGGGGCGCGGCGAGCAGGCCTGCTGGGAGAGCGGCTGCTGTCGGCAAATGGCGCGCTGTGGAGACCGTACGCCGAGGGTCTCGCCGAGGGCGGTCACCCCGTCTCGTCGGGTGTGATGGCCGGCGGGATTCAGGGCTGCGTGACAGAGGATCCCGAACGTGACTGGCCGATGGTGTCCAAACACCTCGCCCACCAACTCGACTCGTATCGTAAACACATGGTGGAGGGAACCGGCGCCCCGACGCCCAGGCCGGTCGATGTCGAACGTTTGGTGCGGCAGGGCCGCGACGGCCCTCTCAACTCGTTCATGTACGGCACGCCCGAGACCGTGGCGGGCCAGATCCGGGAGTTGACCGCGGGCGCGCCGGTACAGACCGTGTTTCTGTGGGCGTCGATCGGTGGCATGGCGGAAGCCGATGTCGCGCGCAATGTCCAAACCATCTGCACGCGGTTGGCTCCGCTGCTGGCCGGCGCCGGGGCCGAAGGCGAATAACCGTGTGCGCCAGCGCCGGTATATAGTTAGTTCATTTAGGTCATTGTCGACCGTTGGGAGTGCATGTGAACACCCAGGCATACGGGGTATGGGCGCAAGCTGTCGAGAATTTGATGAGCTATCGGTATCTCGGATGCCGGTCGGTGCTGGGTGAGGGCTACGACGCACTCGGTCGGATGCCGGTGCGCAGCGATCTTCGGCATGGCGAAGGCCTGCTGGCGGCACCGGTCGCGATTGCCATGCTCGACACGGCCGGTATTGCGGTGGATCGGCACTGGCAACTGGCACTCACACACATCGGGATCCAGTTGTGTGGACCGGTGGGCGAAGATGTGGACGCCGTGGCCGTGTGCGGGACGATGACACGGCGGGCGCGCAGCCAGATCTTCACCGAGGCGCGGATCACCGCGGAAGACGATCCGCACCGGCTCCTCGGCCTCGGGACCGCCGACTGGACGATGATCTCGCCTACCGGTACGGGTTTCGAGTACATCGACCCCGGCCCCGGGGTGCCCGACACCGGCGACCTCCCGCCGCTCGCCAGCGCCTACAGTGCCCGGCTAAAGGGCGATGGACGGTTTGTCATCGAGGAGCTCACGCCCGAACTCGGCGGCGTGCTGCTGCACCACGGTCCCATCATTGTCGCGCTCGAGGCCGCCGCGCTTCACGCGGCGGGGCGGGTTCGACGCGTGCAGAGCCTCGACGTGCGCATCGTGAAGGCGGGTCGGACCGGTCCGTTCGTGGCGAACGCGTCGGTCGAGTCCGACGTAGCGGGCTCCATTCTGGTCAGTGCCCGGCTGCACCAGGGCGACGACGAGGCCAATGTCGTCGCCACGGCACTCCTGCGGGTCGTCGCGTGATCATCGGCCAGCCCGACCCACAGCAGGTCGCCGACATCATCGCGATCAACCACCTCGCGGCCTCCTACTCGGAGGCGATGTGCCGCTTCGCCGTCGAAGAGGCCGTCGAAACCTATGCCGAAAACGGTGTTCTGTCGACACCCACCACCGAGGACGCGGTCGGTCGCACGGCCATCGCCGAAACGATCGGGCGCACCGTCTCGGGGTTGGACTTCGTGTTCCAGACTTTGCACCAGGGTCTCGTCGAGGTCCACGGCGACACCGCGATGACCTACTTCACCATCACCGAGTGGGCGCGACGCACGGCGGACGGCCGCGGCATCTTGTTTCTCGGCGTCTACCGCGACGACGTCATACGCACCGCTGTCGGCTGGCGATTCGCCCGGCGCCGGCTGCTACCCCGGATGGTGGGCCGCCCCGAATTTCTGACCGGTCGGTTACACGACATCGCTCTCTGACGAAAGGCGCACGACCATAATGGGATTACTCGATGGCAAGGTGGCCTTCATCACCGGCGCTGCGCGCGGGCAGGGACGCAGCCACGCTCTGCGACTCGCTCAGGAGGGTGCGGCGATCATCGCCGTAGACATCGCCGACCGGGTGTCACAGCACGAGGGATATCCACCCGCAACGGCGGCGGATCTCGAGGAGACGGTCAAGCTCGTCGAGAAGAACGGCGGGCGCATCGTCGTCGGGACCGCTGACGTCCGGGACTCGGAGGCGCTCGGGCAGGTGTTGGGGCAGGGCGTTGCGGAATTCGGTGGGCGGTTGGACGTGGTCGTGGCGAATGCGGGCGTCGTGAGTTGGGGCCGCTTCTGGGAGATGTCCGACGAGCAGTGGAAGTCCATGATCGACGTCAATCTCACCGGCGTCTGGCGCACCTTGAAGGCAGCGGTTCCGCATATGCTGGCCGCGGGCAACGGCGGGTCGATCATCACCATCAGCTCCGTGGCTGGGTTGAAATCCCTTCCTGGACAAGCTCACTACAGCGCAGCCAAACACGGAGTCGTGGGGTTGACGAAGTCGGCCGCAATTGAGTTGGGCGAGTACGGCATCCGGGTCAACTCCATTCATCCCTGGGGAGTTTCCACAGTGATGGCGACCGAGGACACTCACATGGGTGAACTGTTGTCCGCGCACCCCAACTACGGGATGTCCTACGCCAGTGCGCTGCCCGGCCTTCCCTTGGCCGAACCGGACGACATCTCCGACGCGGTCGTCTATCTGGCGTCCGAGCTCTCCCGCGCGGTCACCGGAACTCAGCTCACCGTGGACATGGGCGCCACTAAAATGTGAGCGCTGCGTGGGGTCGCATCTGGCGCGACCCGAAATGCGGCTGGCCATCGATGAAATGCTCGCGCGCATTCCGAATTTCTCGATCGCGCCGGACGAGACGCTGGTGTACGACAACATCTCGGTGCGCAGCGTCATCTACTTGCCCAACGTGTTCGAACCGTCGGCGGCCGCTGCCGTCTGAGCCGAGACGTCGGCGGCGTGTGTTCTTGAAGACGGTCAGGCGATGTCGCCGGCCAGATCCAGCACGACGGCCGAGAGATTCCTGCCCCACCGGTCCAGGGCGTATCCCGTCGCGGGATACCCGTTGGTCAGGAAGGCGAAGCTCAGGCCGGTGGTGGGATCACAGAAGGACTGCTGCAGCGGCGCGCCACCGTGTCCGAACGTCGCCGGGGATCCGGTCGCCGGCATCCATCCGGTTTGCCACGACTCACCGCGGACCGTGACGAACAGCCCGATGGACACCGGATAGTCGGTCCCCCCGTGTTCGATTGGACCGTGCACCGGTTCGGTGACATGTGCGCGGCAACCTTCGGCGACGGCCGCTCGCGACCACACGTCGGAGTGCAACATGCCTTGATAGTGCATCGCGACATCCGCCGCCGTGGCGACCACGCTATGCGATGGCTCGCCCCTGGCCAGCACTTCGGCGGGGTCGAGGTACCACGGACCCCAGGGGTCCAGTTCCTCGGATGGATCACCGAGCAGAACCATGGGCGCCACGTCGCCCTGCTCTTCGATCGGCACCGCGAGCTGCGCTGTCAGTCCGAGCGGTCCCACGATGTGCTTGTCCAGATACTCCGGCAATGGCAGCCCAGTAAGCGACTCGATCACCTCCCAGATCACCCAACCCGACGACGTCAGCGCGAACTGCAGGTGTCCGCGGGTTTCGGGATCGGGCTGCCACCGCGCCATGGCCTCAAGGCGCGACGCCCGCGTTGCCATCCGCTTGGCGCCTAACGGTGCATAGGCGAGGCCCGCCCGGTGAGTTGCGATGTCTCGCAGCGTTATTCCGTCGCAGAAGCCTGGTATCCATGTCGACACCGGTGTGCCGATGTCGACGCCATATTTGTCGATGACCTTCCAGAGCGCGCCGGCCACGAATGGTCGGCTCGCCGACTGCAGCCGGTAGCGAGTGGTCGGGTCGGCATCGCCGAACGTCTCGAAGGCGACGAGCCCGCCACCATATCCGACCGCCACTTGCGCGCTGGGAAGTCGTCCGTCCGTCACCTCGAGCGCCACCCGTTCGAGCAGCAGCGAGACCTTGGCGGCAGCAGAGGGCGTCTGGGCCATTTCTTCCATCAAAATAATCTAACCATATGCGATGCGTGCGCGGGGCGATGTATCACGACGAATTGCTTCGGGCGAGCAACCTTTACATGTATAGTTCAAGGCCGTGGCTGTGAACACCAGCGAGATCGCCGTTTCCGCGCCCGATTCCGAGCGCATTCTCGACGAATTCGATGTCGCGTTGCTCGCGGCCGCCGACGGGTTGGCCCCGCTACGGGAGCCCGCAGCCGATATGGCCCATGCGCTCGAGCAGTCGCGGCGCATGATGAAGTGGCTCTACGACGGGGGCTGGAGTCGATGGGGCTGGCCCGAAGCGGTTGGCGGCATTGGCGGTTCGCCGCTCGTCCGGTGCCAGATTCTGGAACGACTGGCACTGGCGGGTTACCCGATTCCGGAACACCTGCTCGTGTTGGAAGTGGTCGGGCCGGCGGTCGTGAACCACGCGCCGCGGTTAGCAGCGGCGCGACTTCCCGCAGCGCTACGCGGTGACGAGCTGTGGTCCCAGGGCTTCTCCGAGCCCGAGGCGGGCAGCGACCTCGCGGCCCTGCGCACCAAAGCCGTCGCCAGGGACGACGGCACCTACGTCGTCAACGGGCAGAAGATCTGGACGTCCTACGGCGCCTTCGCCGACCGCATCGTGCTGCTGGCGCGCAGTGGCGCGGTGGCCGACCGCCACCGCGGCCTGGTGATGCTCCTGGTCGATCTCGGCTCACCCGGTGTCGATCGCCGACCCATCGCGTTGGCCAGCGGCCGCGAAGAGCTCGCCGAAATCTTCTTCACCGACGTCCTCGTCAAGCCGGACCGGGTGATCGGCGGGGATGGCGCCGGGTGGGCGGTCGCCATGGATCTGCTGCAGTACGAGCGCGGAACCTACGCATGGATGCGGATGGCGATCGCGACCGCCTATCTTCAGCAGCTCGTGCGCGCCCTGGACCGCGAGGAAGGCGCACCGGACTCGCGTCGTGCCGCGATCGTCGGACGGGCTTATTTAAACCTCATGGCGTTGCGTGCCCGCACGGCAACCACATTGGGCCGGCTCGCAGCGGGCGAGGAGGTGGGCGCGGAGACCAGCGTGGACAAACTTCTTCTGTCGACGGCGGAGCAGGATGTGCTCGACGCCGCCATGGCTCTGCTCGGACCGGACATCCTGGTCGGTGACGACGACGCATCGGCGGCGTGGCGGGAACGCTGGTGGTACTCCCGCGCCGCCTCGATCTACGGCGGTGCGCGCGAGGTGCAATACAGCATCATCGCCGATCGAATCCTCAAGCTGCCGAGGGAGAACGAACGTGGACGCTGAGACGAGGGAGCTGCTCAGGGGCTCCATTCACGACCTCTTCGAAACCGATGCAGGCGGCGATGTCGTCGCCGGACTAGACGAGCTGGGCTGGAGTGAGGTTGTCGCAGACGATCCCGCGGCGGCGCTCGACATGCTGTTCACGGAGCAGGGCTTGCTCGGGCGGGCGTCGGCGATTCTGGACACGGTCGCTTTCGCCGAGTACGACGGAGTGAAAATCCCCGTCGTGCACCCGATTAACTCCCGCGCGTCGGCTCGCGTCATCGACGACCGGATCGAGATCGACGGAGTGCTCCTCGCCAACCCCCACGGACCGGTCGGCGTGGCAACGCACGACACCGGCTTCCTCGTCGACCTCGCCGCGCAGCAGTCCGCCGTAACAGCCGTGGCCGGGTTCGATGCCCGCTCCGGCCTCCGGCGAGTTCGGCTCACGATGGCATGCGACGGCGTGACGGAGACCGACCTCGATTGGACGCCTATCGTCGCGGCGGCCGAGCGAGCGCTGTCGTCAGAACTCGTCGGCAACGGTTCGGCGATGGTGCGCCTCGCGGCCGATCAGATCACCGGGCGCTTTCAGTTCGGACGGCCGATCGCTGCGAACCAGAGCCCTCGACATCGGCTGGCCGAGAGCTACGCGCTGCTGCGCGGCGCCGCCGAGTTGAGCGCGGTGGCGTGGCGCACGGGCAGCGGCGCAGATGCGCGAACGGCCAAGGCCTACGCCGGCTACGCGGTCGACGCGGCGAGCCGCGCTTGCGTTCAGGTTTGTGGTGCCATCGGATTGACCGCCGAGCACCCCCTGTCCGGCCACGTCGCCCGCAGCCGCATCCTGGACGCCATGTACGGCGGCTGGGCCGACTCGATGACCGACATCGGTGGACAATTCGTCGCCTCGGGATGCCTACCACCCCAGGCCCGGCTATGAGCAGCTCCGCACCGCACGCCGAGTTCTCGACACCCGAAGACGCCGTCGCCGTCGTAACCATCAACCGTGCCGACCGGCTTGGCGCGTACACGCCGCAGATGTGCGCCGAGCTCCAGGAGGCCATTCGGCGGGTTCGGCTCGATGACGACATCCGCGTCCTCGTGTTGACAGGCAAGGGCCGGGGTTTCTGCACGGGCGGCGACGTATCTCCCGATGCCGGCTTCGCCGACGTACTGGCGCACCAGATCGGGCGGGCGCGGGAGCTACGCGAGGACGCCCACGCCGTCATCACCGCGCTGAACCAGCTCGACAAGCCGGTGATCTGCGCCGTGAACGGCATAGCGGTCAATGGTGGGCTCGCCTTTGCCCTCGCCTGCGATCTCCGGATCGTCGCCGCTAGTGCGCGACTGGGCGACACCAGCGCGTGCGCTGGCTTGCTCCCGGATGAAGGCGGAGCATGGCTTTTCCCGCGGGCAATGGGGTACGACAACGCATTTCGGATGGTCGCGCTTTCCGAGATCTACGATGCCGGAGAGGCGCAGCGGCTTGGCCTCGCGACGGAAGTGGTCGAGGACGAGCGGTTGTGGCCGCGAACGATGGAACTCGCCCGCCAGTTCAGAGCTGCTGCGCCACTGGCCGTGCGCGCGGTCAAGTTCATGATGCGGCGGGCGCTCGAGAACACCCTGCAGACCTCGCTCGGCGACGCTCAGCAGGCCGTCCTGTGGGTGGGACCCAGTGCCGACGCAAAGGAGGGCAAGGCGGCGTTCTTGGAGCGCCGTCCGCCGAGTTTCACCGGACACTGACCAACCCACGCCGGCGTGAGGAGCCTACTTTACGGCGTCAGGTATACATGTATAGTCGAAGACATTGGAAGAAATCGGACGGCGAAAGGACATCCGCCATGGCACTCATCGAGAACACGGTCGGCGAACTGCCCTACCAGCTGACCGACTTCGACCAGCACTCGTACGAAGCGGAGGACTGCTTCACCCGCTTCATGCCGAAGGCCAAATTGGACACCGCTGTTCGGCCGATCGTCGCGCCATCGGGACGCAAGGTGCTGCTGGCCAACGATCAGATCGTCACCGCGCTCGAGAACGATCTGAATCAGGCTTATGTGCCGGGCTCACTTATCGAGATGCTCAAACATCGCGCCGCTGGTGACGCCGCCGACACCGACCGCTTCTACGAACCTTTGCAAATCGAGTACCTGGACCGGGATGCGCGGCTGGCGCAACTAACCGAACAGCAGATAGAACGGGCGATCATGTACCCCGGTGGCTGGACGCTCATGGCCGAGCAATACCTGCGCGGCATCGATCCGCTCTACGACAACATCGAAGCCTTCAACAAGTGGATCAACGAGGACTGGGGCTTCAACTTCAAGAATCGGATCTATGCCCCCGCGCTTATGTCCATGCGCGACCTGGACCGCGCATGCGAGGAACTCGACCGGGTTCTCGACGCGGGCGCGCGGTTCATCGTGCTGCCGGCTGGGCCGGCGTACGGACGCTCGCCGGGTGATCCGTACTTTGATCCGTTCTGGGCGCGGGTCAATGAGGCCAAAGCCGTTGTGTGCTATCACATCGCGGAGTTCTACTATCAGGACAACATCGCCTCCGATTGGGGCTGGGGCCTGGTTCCGCCGTTCCAGTTCTCGGCGTGGCAGTGGCAGAACACGTACGGGGAGCGACCGATCACCGATACGATCTCGGCGCTCATCTTCGACAACATCTTCGGTCGCTACCCCAATATCAAGGTGCTCGTCAGCGAGTTCGGCGCCGAATGGGTGCCGCACTTCATCCGCCACATGGACAAGAGTCGTGGGATGGCGCGCAACGGCCGGTGGCTCGGCGGCCAGCTGACGGAGCGCCCCAGCGCGATCTTCAAGAAGCATGTTCGGGTGGTGCCCTACCCCGAGGACGACACCATGGCGATGATCGAAAAGCTCGGCACCGACGAGACCCTGCTGATGGGGTCGGACTGGCCGCACGCGGAAGGTCTGCGCGAGCCCGCCGACTTCTACAATAAGGTCGAGGGCCTCGATGATGTGAAGAAGCGCAATTTCCTGCGGGAGAACGGCATCAAGCTGACCGAGGGCACCAATTAGGCGTTTGTGTGAACAACGAACTCACGTTGCTCGACGCCTTTTGGCGGTGGACCTCCGATGCGCCGGGCCGACCGGCGCTGGCGTACTTCGACACGGTGCTGACGTACGGTGAAGTCGACACTGCCAGCGACGGTTTGGCGGTTGCGCTCGCGCAGCAAGGTTTCGGTTTTGGTGACCGCGCGGCGCTGTGTCTGCAGAACGTGCCCCAGTACGTCATCGCGCTGCTGGCCATCTGGAAGCTCGGCGGCGTGGCGGTGCCGATCAACCCGATGCTCACGCCGGGCGAGGTCGTGAAACTCACGGACGATGCCACGCCCCGGGTGCTGATCGCGCTCGACGAGTTGTACACAGGAGAGCTTGCGGATGCCCTCGCCGGACGGTCGGTCGAGCAGGTGATCACCACCAGCGCAGTCGATTGGCAGCATCCGAGCGACGACCTGCACGCCCTCATCGCCGAACACCCGGGTCAGTGCCCAGATCGTCGGGTTCCGGTGTGCTCGGACGTCGCGGCCATCACGTACACCTCGGGTACGACGGGAAAGCCGAAGGGCGCCATGAACACTCACGGCAACATTGCCACGGGTGGGAAGAGTTACCGTGAATGGTTTGCGCTCGCCGACCGCGACTCGGTGCTCGGAATCGCCCCGTTGTTCCATGTGACGGGGCTGACCGGACACATCGCTGCTGCGATCGCCGCGGGCGGTGCGCTGGTGCTGTGCAACCGATTTCGTCCCGACGTCGTCCTGCACGCGGTTCGCCGTCACCGGCCTACGTTCACGGTGGGTGCGCTCACGGCGTTCATCGCCCTCGTCGAGTCCGACGCGACACGGGCGGATCTGGCCAGCCTGACCACCATCGCCTCGGGCGGGGCGCCCGTGGCTGCCGGGGTGCTGGAGCGCTTCCGGGATCGCTTCGGCACCTACATCCACAACGTCTATGGGATGACGGAGACGACCTGCCCGGTGCTCGCTGTGCCCATGGGCGAACAAGCACCGGTCGATCCCCAGACCGGTGCGCTGGCAGTCGGCAAGCCGATGCCGGGCGTCGACGTCGTCGTGCTCGATGACGAGGGCCGGCAGCTGCCGCCCGGTCGAATCGGCGAAATTGCCGTGTCCGGACCGCAGGTCGTGCCGGGTTACTGGAATCAGCCGGATCAGACGGCAGCGGCGTTCCGAGATGGGCGACTGTTGACGGGCGACGTCGGCTACGTCGACGACGCGGGCTGGTTCTATTTGGTGGACCGCACGAAGGACATGATCGTGGCCAGCGGATACAAGGTCTGGCCGCGCGAGGTCGAAGACGTGTTGTACACGCACGACGCCGTCCGGGAGGCTGCTGTCGTCGGTCAACCCGATCCCTATCGAGGCGAGACGGTCAAGGCATTCGTTTCCTTGCGCGAGGGCCACGTCGTAGACGCCGACGCATTGATCGAGTTCTGCCGACAGCGCATGGCCGCCTACAAGTACCCACGCAGCGTTGCGATCCTCGACGAGATACCGAAAACGGCGACCGGCAAGATCATGCGGCGCGTCCTGCGCTCCGAGCGGGCCTGAGCTGCCGGCCGCGGTCTCAGCGGCTCCGGCCAGCGGCCTTGTTTCGGGCGCGCGCAACCGCATCCCGGTGTTCGTCGGAGCCCATGCTCACCAGTTCGCCGTCCAGCCCGCGCGCGAACGCGTGCTCGAGCTGGACCTCCAGATAGGAGTTCAGCGCCCGTTTCGTCTGCCTGAGCGCGGCCGGCGGCATGCTCGCCAGTTTCGTTGCGAGAGTGAGCGCTTCGTCCAGCAGGGACTGCGCCGCTACCGTGCGGCTCGCCAAGCCGAGCCGGACTGCCTCGTCCGCGGGGATACGGCCCCCGAGAAACAGGTACTCTTTCGCCCGCGACAAGCCGATGAGAGTCGGCCACGACATGCCCCCGTCCCCGGGGACGAGGCCCATACGCAGATGCGGATCGGCGAGGAAGGCGCCCTCGGCGATGAGCACGATGTCCGAGAGGACGGCGAGGCTGCACCCGAGGCCTACCGCGGGCCCGTTCACGGCCGCCACCACCGGGAGGCGGCAACGCACCATTCCCTCGATGATGGCCCTGCCCTCGGCCATGGTCTGCGCGCGCATCGCCTCGTCGTCGATGTTCTCCTGCATGTAGCCGAAGTCGCCTCCAGCGCTGAACGCCTGCCCGGCACCCGTGAGGACGACGGCGCGCGCATAGGCGTCCTCATCGAGGTGACCCCACACCTTCGCGAGCGCTCGGTGCATGGGCCGATTGGCGCCATTGAGGTCGTCGGGACGGTTGAGGGTCACCAGCCGGATCGGTCCGGCGGCCTTCACGAGGATCCCCTCAGGGAGTCCGTAGTCCACTTCTTCGAAGGTGGGCATCGGTCTCCTCGTCGGTAGCAGCCTCTTACGACGTATAGTTTACGTGTATATCACGCCCGCCGTTTGTGGTCGTAATGATCGAGCAGTGCCGATACCGCCTGCTCGAACGACGATCGGTCGTGTAGCGCCTTCATATAGGCGGCGAGTTCCGCATCGTCGGCCAGCTCCGAGTGCACCTCGAAGTTCGGACTCGTCTCGATCAGGAGCCGGCCCACGCTGAGCTGATGCAATCCGGCATAGGCGACATTCGCTTCCGCCCTGGTCAGGCCGGCACGTTCGAACTGCCTCAGGCAGAACGACACGATTCGCCGCGCGTTGGGAAGCATCTTGCGCGTCAGCAGAACGGTTGTCATGCCCGGCACGCTGCGCAGCGCCTCGTGAGTGTCGATGGCCGTGTCGATGAGCAGCTGACGCCAGTCGCCGGTGTCGGGGTCCGGGAGTTTGATCTTGGCGAGGATCTGATCGCCGACCAGGCGCACGATTTCGTCCTTGTCATCCACGTGGTGGTAGAGGGCCATTGCCGACACGCCGAGCTTCGCGGCGACCGTGCGCATCGTGAGCGACTCGATGCCCTCGGTCCGGATGAGGTCCGCCGCGACGGAGGCGATCAGTTCGCGTGTGAGCGGTGCCCGCTCGACTGGGGTTAGCCGCTTGGCCACGCAATGACCATACGCGTATAGGAGGCATGTCGGTGGATTACGCCGAGGGCGGCAATCGGGTTGTCGCCAGGTGCATTGCCACGAGGCCGCCGCCGTCACTATCAGTCATACTATTATGCTGTTAGCCGTGAATTCAGACGCCAACGATCCAGTCCTTGTTGAGCAACGCGACCGCATCCTCATCATCACGATCAATCGCCCGCATGCGAAGAACGCGATCGACGCCGCGGTGAGCCATGGTCTCGGCGCGGCCACCGACCGGCTGGACGGCGATCCCGCGTTGTCAGTCGGCATCATCACGGGTGCTGGCGGATCATTCTGTGCCGGAATGGATCTCAAGGCCTTCGCGCGCGGGGAGAGCGTCGCGGTGGAAGGCCGGGGCCTCGGCTTCACGGAACGGCCTCCGGTCAAACCGCTGATCGCCGCGGTCGAAGGTTACGCCCTCGCGGGTGGCACCGAGGTGGCCCTGGCCACCGATCTGATCGTCGCGGCCGATGACGCCACCTTCGGCATTCCCGAGGTGAAGCGCGGCCTGGTGGCGGGCGGCGGGGGATTGATCCGGTTGCCGCAGCGGATACCGGCGGCGATCGCCATGCAACTGGCGCTGACCGGCGCTAACCTCCCGGCGCGCCGCGCGCACGAGTTGGGGATGGTCAACGTGCTGACCGGACCGGGTGGCGCCCTGGGCGGAGCGATCGCGCTGGCCGAGGAGATCACCGCCAACGGGCCGCTCGCCGTCGCGGCGACCAAGCGGGTGATGATCGAGTCGCGCGAATGGCCGGCCGATGAGGTATGGCGCCGCCAATTCGAAATCATTGGACCTGTTTTCGCGTCAAACGACGCCAAAGAGGGCGCGGTAGCCTTCGCCGAGAAGCGGCCACCCAAATGGACGAACAGCTGACCGGTCCACTTCGTGATCTGTGCGTCGTCGAGCTAGCTTGTCCACCGCCCGGGAGTCCAGACTCGTTACCGCCGGGCCTCTTTCGGCAAGCCGAGTACGCGCTCGGCAAGGATGTTGCGTTGCACCTCGGATGTCCCGCCGCCGATCCGCAATCCGAACGATTCGAAATACTGCTCGACCTCGTCGAGATTCGCCAGCACACCGAATTTGCGGATCCTGTGGTTCAGCTCGGTGGCGACCAACTTCAGCGCGCTGCTGGCAGGGCCGGGCTCGCCGCCCTGTTGTTGCTCGGAGACGGTCTTGTACAGCAGCGCCCGCACGGCGAACACGTCGTCGGCGAGCTCCTGTAGGCGATCCATCAGGGCAGGATTGTCCGCATGGGTTTCGGCCAGCTGCGCCACGATCCGCTGCAATCCGATGACGGTGGCCGCGAATGCCGTGCTGCGCTCGAACAGCAGCGTGGTGGTCGCCACCTTCCATCCCGCGCCGATTTTTCCGAGGACGTTCTCCAGCGGGATGCGCGCGCCGTCGAAGAACACCGCGCAGAATTCGGGTCTGCCGGTGATCGCTGTGATCGGACGCACGGTGATTCCCGGTGTGCGCATGTCGGCGATGAGATACGTCAGCCCGCCGTACCGATTCGAGGCATCAGTACGCACCAGCAGTTCACACATATCGGCATTGTGGGCGCGGGAGTTCCAGATCTTCTGTCCGGTTACTACCACATGGTCGTCGTCGACCACACCCCTGGTCGTGATGGCCGCGAGGTCAGACCCGGCGCCGGGTTCGGAGAAGCATTGAGCAAAAATCAGATCGCCCGTGAGGATGCCGGGCAGCCAGCGGCGGCGTTGCTCCTCAGTGCCTTCGGAGATGATCGTGGGGCCGGCGTGGCCGATCCCGACGAAGAACGGTTCGCCACCACGCCCGCCCGCGCGTTGGTGTTCCTCGTGAAAAATCAACTGCTGCATCGGGGTCGCGTCCTGGCCGCCATATGCGGTCGGCCATGCGATACAAGCCAGGCCGGCTCCCGCAAGCCGCTTTTGCCACAGCCGCTGGGCCGCTAGATAGTCCGCGTCGCGGTCGTCGCCGACCGACGCGCAGGCCGCGAGCTCAGGAGCCGGGTTCGCCATGAACCATCGACGTAAGCGATCGCGAAATTCGTTGTCGTCCAGATCGGTCAGAGCTACCGTGTCAGATACCGTCATTGCCGCCGGCTTTCCACGAGTCGTGCGACCTCTTCGCGGTTGACCTTGCCCGAATCAAGGCGCGGGATGGCGTCGACGAATGCGATGCGACGAGGCAACTCATATGCGGCAAGCACGGCGCGCAGCGCCCGCCGGATCGTCTCAGCGTCAGCGGTTGCGCCGGGCTGCAGCACGACAGCTGCGACCGGAACCTCGCCCAGCCTCTCGTCGGGAACACCGGCAACCGCGGAATCTGCGATCTGCGCGAGATCGTTGAGGGCCGCCTCCACCTGGGCGGGATAGATGTTGAATCCTCCGCACACCACCATGTCTCGTACCCGGCCGACGACGAACAGGAATCCGCCGTCATCGATGAATCCGAGATCGCCGGTGCGCAGCCAAGTTCCGGGGCTAGTGGGTTGACCGTCGGCACCCAGATAACCCGACATGGCCGATGCGGCGCGCGCCGATATCTCGCCGACCTCACCGACCGGCACCGGTGCGCCGTCGGGGCCGAGGATCGCGACCTCTACTCCGGGTGCGACCCGGCCTACGGTGCCGTCGGGGCGCTTACCCGCGGCGACGTCGGCGGGCCGCTCGAAGGCAATCGCCCCGGCGAACTCGGTCTGCCCGTAATTACGCAGCACGGGTACGCCGTATTTCTGTTCGAATGCACGACGCGTCGCTTCGGGAATCGCTGCGGTACCGACGATCACGTAGTCCACTCCAGGCAGCCCGCTCGCACCGTCGGACGCAGCCAGCTCCCACACCATCGCTGGCGTCAGGCCCAGCACACCGAGGCGATACCGCTCGACCAGGTCGAATACCCGCTCGGGCGAAAACTTTTCGACGAGCAGCGCCGGTTTACCAAGCCACCATGCGGTGAGCATGCCAAGGAAGCCGCCCATGTGAGCGATTGGTACCAGTACGATGCGCGGTCCACGTGCAGGCTGTCGCGGGGGGCGGCCGTCACCGTCGAGCCCATTGCCCGTAGCGATCCCCGCCACCGATCCGCGCAAGGCGGAGAACGTCAACGACGCGCCCTTCGGCGTGCCGGTGGTGCCCGACGTGAACATGACCACCGCCTCGCCGACCGGTGCGCCGTCACGAACCTCGGTGTCGGCGAAGTCGACATCCAGACCACCGCAGGTGGCCGGCGTCACCAGTGCGGCCGCCGACGTCTCGGCCAGCCGCCGCCGCACTTCGGACTCCGGCACCATCGTGCTTGCGGCGACGACAGAACACCCCGCGCGCCACGCCGCGTGGATCGCGACGACCGAGGCCGCGTTGTTGCCCAACCGCACCAGCACCCTGGTGCCCGGGGTCAGCTGCTTGGAGACCCGCTCGGACGCCTCGGCGAGCTGCCCGAACGGGTACTCCAACCCGTCGACGATCAGGGCCGTGCTCGCCGGTGCCAGTCTCGCCAGCCGGCCAAGGATGTCCTCCACGCCCGTCTGGCCTGATACCGGCGCCGCGCTCATGCTTGCCCTTCCTCGCAACGTTGTCGCTATGACGACCGTACGAGCTCCGGACCCGTTTGCGCCGGTCCAGAACTGAGAACGGCATTTGCCCGCCAAAACGCCCGTAGATATTGCGCTCACGGTTACCGGCCTAGTTCCCTGGAATGCGTGAATTTCGAAATGGATGGCGACGTCCTGGCGCTCGCCGACGCCATTGCGGAGTTCTTCGCGCGGCGGAGCGATGCCGAGGCGATCACCGCAGCGTCGATGACGTCTCGAACCGCCGATCGTCAGCGGTGGGCGGCCCTGTGTGAGATGGGCCTGCCGGCCTTGCGGGTACCCGAACCTGCCGGAATCGGCGCGCGCCTGTTAGAAGCCACTGTCGTCGCCGAGAAGGTGGGCGCGGTCCTGGTACCCGAGCCTGCCGCGGCGACGATCGTCCTTGCCTCGGCGTGGAGTGCTCATGAGCAATCCACGGGCTTTCTCGATGCGCTGTGCGGTGGCTCGAGGATCACCGCACTGTGCGGTTTCGACACGGTCGAACTATCCGAAGCGGGGGTCGTGAGCGGACGAGCCTGTGTTCCTGACGACGACGAGACCGACGCGGTCGCGCTGCCGGCGCGGGACTGTGGCGCAGGCGAGTCGGCGATCGTCGTGCTGGACACGGCGGCGCTGCCGCCGCCGGTCCGCCGGTCGGCTGCGGACCCGACGAGACCCACCGCAACGGTCGATCTGGAAGGCGCGCGCCCGGTCGACATCCTGCGGATCGGCGACTGGACCGCACACCGGCGTGAACTGGCGTTGCTCACCGCGGCCGAACTCGTGGGCGGCATGCAGGCCCTCCTGACCAAGACGATCGATCACGCCAAGGGCCGTCAGCAGTTTGGCCGTCCGATCGGCAGTTTTCAGACCATCAAGCACCGGCTCGCCGACATGTACATCGCGACCGAACAGGCGCGTGCGGCCGTGCAGTTGGCGGCGGTCGCCTGTGAAGACGGTGCCGACACCGCCTCGGCCACCGTGGCGTCGGCCGCGCGCTGGGTGCCGCGTGCCGCGATCGAGGTCGCTGAGACCGCAATTCACCTTCACGGGGCGATGGGGTATTCCTGGGAGACCGGCGTGCACCTGCATTTGCGACGTGCACTGACCACCCGACATGACTTCGATAGATCGAAACTGCTTGCAATAGGAGCTCTTTCACCACTCGTGGAGGCGGTGTGATGTCAGGGTTCAGGGAAGAGCTGCGCGCTTTTCTTCGGGCGAACGACCCTGGGCGCGCACCGAAGGATCCCGCAGAGCGGCTGGCCTGGCAGCGTCGGTGGTCGGCATTGCTGGTCGACGAGGGTATCGCTGCGCCGTCGTGGCCAAAGCGCTGGGGCGGCATGGAACTGTCGCTGACCGGGCAGGTGATCTATCACGAGGAATTCGCCAAGGTGCGACGGCCCGCGCACCCGGGGGCAGGAATCTTCGTGGTGGGCCCGACGATCATCCAGCACGGCACCGACGAGCAACGCGAACGATTCCTGCGCGCTGGTCTACGCGGCGATAGCATCTGGGTGCAAGGCTTTTCCGAACCAGAGGCGGGTTCGGACCTGCCCAGTCTGCGCACTCGTGCCGATCGCGACGGCGACGCGTACGTCGTCTCCGGGCAGAAGATCTGGATCACCAATGCGCGCAACGCCGATTGGTTGTTCGCCTTGGTGCGCACCGGGTCGCGCGAATCGCGCCAAGACGGGATAAGTTACCTGCTGATCGACATGGCATCACCGGGTGTCACGGTGCGCCCCCTTCGTGACATGACTGGCGGCTCGTCGTTCTGCGAGATATTCCTCGACCAAGTCCGTGTTCCCGTCGCGAATCGAGTCGGGCAGGAAAACGAGGGCTGGAAGATCGCCCGCACGAGTTTGGGCCACGAGCGATCGACGGCAGGTGTCGCGCAAGGCATGCGATATCGCCGGATCGTCGACGAAATACACGCTCTGGCAGCGGAACTGGGCCGCACAGGCGACCCACGGGTCCGCCAACTGTTGGCCGGCATCGAGATAGACGTGCGGCTGGTCGTCCTTAACAACACCCGGACGCTGAGCACGGTACTCGCCGGGTCCGACCCAGGGCCGGTGTCCTCGATCGGCCGGTTGATGTTCACCGAGTTCGAAAAACGGCTGCACGAACTGGCCGTCGACCTGATCGGTGCACCCGCGATGCTGTCGCCGGATGACAAGCACTCGGTGCAGCGTGGCCGCTGGGTAACCGGTTTCCTCGCCACCAGAGCCTCCACGATCGGTGCGGGTACCGCAGAGATCCAGCGCAACACCATCGCCGAGCAAGTACTGGGGCTGCCGCGCGACGACATCGTCGGTGCGAACGCCTGACACGAGCCACATCCTTCACCCGCCAACCAGGAGCCCTCCATGACCCAAGCCACGAACACGGACACCACGTCGGAAAAGTTCAAGGAAGCGACGTCGGCCGAGATCGACGACGCCGATATCGCCAAAGACCGTGCGGCGCTAAGGGTGTGGGCTGCCGCGCGCAGTCAGGAGCTCATCGCTACCGCTACCCCCGAGGCGATCCGCAACTTCGCGCACGGCTACGGCGACGACAATCCGCTCTACACCGACCCGGACTACGGCCGGGCGACGCGATGGGGCGGCCAGATCGCGCCGCAAATCATGGCCGCTGTCCTCAACGCGCCGCTACGCGGCGACAAGCTGCCGAAAGAACTGCGTGGCGGCAGCTATCGCGGGATACATGCCTTCGTGTCCGGCGGGACATGGGAGTGGTATCGCCCCGTCTATCCCGGTGACACCCTGTACAGCTTCTCAGGGCTGGAGTCCGTCGAGGAGAAAACGTCGGACTTCGCCGGGCGATCGGTGATACGTGTGCTGCGAGACGTGAAGATGAACCAGCACGCCGAGGTCGTGGGCGTCTACCGAACCTTGGTGATCTACACCGAACGCAAGAAAGCCCGCGAGAAGGGCAAGTACAGCGCGATCGAAGATCCGTCCTACACCAAAGAGGACATCGCCGCGCTGGACGAGATCTACGCTGCCGAAAAGGTGCGTGGCGCCGAACCGCGGTACTGGGAGGACGTCGTCGTCGGCGAGGAGATGGGGACGATGGCCAAAGGACCACTCACTACCACCGACATGGTGGTATTCCATGCCGGCGGTTACGGTTTTGTGCCCTATGGGCTGAAGACGGGTAGGTTGGCGTACCAGAACCGCCGCCGAATCCCGGCGTTTTACATCGACAACGAGTACGGCGTGCCCGACGTCGCACAGCGCGTGCACTGGGATTCCGAATGGGCCAAGGCCATCGGCAACCCAAGGGCCTACGACTACGGCGTGTTGCGTGAATGCTGGATTCACCACTTCCTCACCGACTGGATGGGCGATGGCGGCTTCGTGGTCCGTCAGCACGACGAGATCCGGAAGTTCAACTACCAGGGCGACATTCAGTACCTCACCGGTAAGGTCGACGGCAAGCGGCAAGAGGATGGCCTGATGCTGATCGACGTCGCCGTCGAGGTGCAGAACCAGCGCGGTGACACCACGGCGCAAGCCGATGCGACCATCAGCCTCCCCAGCCGAGAACTCGGCGCCGCCATGCTGCCGGATGCGCCGAAGGATCTGCAGCGGGACGCCGTGCGCATTTTCGAGCGCCACGGCGAACTACTGAAGTCCAACAATGCGTGACGCTTCCGCGGGGATCACGGCGGCGGTGGTCGGTTCCGCGTTGATCCTGACGTTGAACCGGCCAGACAAGGGAAATGCGTTGCGGCAACAGGAATGCGCGGCGTTGCTCGGCGAGATCCGGGCGGTCGATGGTGGTGGCGACGTGCGCGCGATTCTGATTCGCGCGGAAGGTCGCAACTTCTGCGCAGGCGCGGATCTGGTCTCTGCGAACGCCGATCAGGGCAAACCCCGCACCGGCCACTTGACCCGCTCGTTGGAGGCCGGTGCCCACGGACTCATCTCTGCGGTGTGGAACTGCCCCGTGCCGACCATCAGCGCCGTGCAGGGCAAGGCGATCGGACTGGGTCTGCATCTGGCCGTGGTGTGCGATTTCGTCGTCGCGGCCACCGATGCCGCGTTCGTCGAACCGTTCTGCAAACGTGGCTTTTCGGTGGACAGCGGCGGGTCGTTCCTGCTGCCCCGGTTGGTGGGTTTGCGCAGGGCCCGCCAGATGCTCTTCCGGGGCACCGCAATCGATGCGGCGACGGCCGTGGAATGGGGTTTGATCGATGCCGCCGTCGCGCCGGATGCCCTTGAGCAGGTGGCCGAAGAGTTGGCGACGGAACTGGCCTCGGGGCCGACGTATTCGCTCGGTCACACCAAAAAGCTGCTCAACAACCCCGCGTTAGACGGGCTGGACGCGGCGCTGTCGCAGGAGACCAAATCTGTCGAAGCCACCGTGCGGAGTGCCGATTTCAAAGAAGGCCTCCGTGCGTTCGTCGAACGACGCGAGCCGGATTTCACCGGCAACTGAGCGCGGAGGGATGATGAGTTTCACGCTTACCGAGGAACAACACGAGTTGACCGGCGCCGCCGCGGCGTTCTTCGACAAGCGCTCGCCAGAAACCGAGGTGCGGCGCCTGATGGCCGAAGGCGGCGCAGCGGATCCGGCGGTGTGGTCACAGATGGCCGGGCAACTGGGCCTCCCGGGTCTGATCGTGCCGGAGGCATACGGTGGCGGTGGTTTCCGATTCCTCGATTTCGCGCTGGTCGCAGAGCGCGCCGGCGCGGCGCTGCTGGTCGCGCCGTTGGTGTCGACTGTGGCGGCGGCAGGCGCGGTCATGCTTTCCGAGGACGACGAACTCAAGACCCAGTACCTTCCGGGGTTGGCGTCGGGCGATTGCATCGGGACGTTGGCCATCGCCGAGCAGTCCGGAAGCTGGGGTGCATCCGCGGCGGAGGTGACTGCGGAGGCAGGCGTTGGCGGCGGGGTCCGATTGACAGGCGTAAAGATGTACGTCGTCGACGGACAGCACGCCGATATATTGATCACCTCGGCGCGGTCGCCGCTCGGCACTGTCAATCTCTACGTAGTGGAGGCAAACTCACCGGAGGTGACTGTCACGGCGCTGAGCACGCTGGACATGACGCGGCCCCAGGCACGCGTCGAGCTCGCCTCCGCTCCGGCTCGCCCGTTGGCCGGCGACGCCGACGGTGAGGCCGTGTTCGAGCGGGCCATGGCGATCGCGGCGATCTTAGTGGCCGCCGAACAGGTTGGCGGAGCCCAGCGCTGCCTGGACATGGCGGTTGAGTATGCGAAGGTCCGCATCCAGTTCGGCAGGCCGATAGGAAGTTTCCAGGCCATCAAGCACAAGTGCGCCGACATGCTCGTGGACGTGGAATCGGCCCGATCGGCGGCCTACTACGCGGCCGGTGTTCTCGATGACGGCAACGACGAGGCGTTAGTAGCCGCGGCGCTGGCCAAGGCACACTGCTCGGCGGCCTATACCCGTGTCGCGGGGGAGAACATCCAAATCCACGGTGGGATCGGCTTCACCTGGGAACATCCCGCCCACCTGTACTTCAAGCGTGCCAAGACGTCGGAGATCCTCTTCGGCGACCCGGCATGGCAACGCGAACGGTTGGCGGCGCTGGTCGGAATCTAATGCATGCCGAGGGCGCGGCTGATGAACGGCATCACGATATGCTCCAACTCTTCGCGGGGAATGGGGCCGCCCGCGGCAGCCTGGTCGGCGGTCATGCCTGCGACCAAAAAATAGATCGCCTTCGCATCGGCGATGGGGTCGTCTGAGTGAAAGTCGCCGCCGTCCTTGCCTGCCCGAATGGCCTCGGCCAGCGGTGCGATCAGGCGCTCGGTGACGCGCTCGAGTTCGTCGGGATACTCGGGCAGCAGCTCCCGCCAATGCGACGCGAACAGCGACGACGGCTTCGCTAGGTCTTCCAGGTACGCCATGTCGATGGTCGCGGCCAACCATGCGCGGACCTTCTCCGGCGGGGTACTCGCTGCGTCGGCAACTCGGCGCAGGTGAATGGCCGCCCCACCGACTTCGTATTCGAGCAGCGCGAGCAACAGGTCGCTCTTCTTGTCGAAATACCGGTAGAAGCTTCGCGTCGAGAGCTTCGCCTGCCGAAGCACGCTTTCGACTTTGAACCCCCACCAGCCGCTGCGCTGGAGCACCTCCATCGCCGCCGTCAGCAGTCTGCTGCGTTCGTCCTGAGCCTTCTGTGTGGTCACGGTGGCCGACGCCATCGTCATTCTCCGATCGCCATTCTTGGCTACAGGGTAGCCACCCGAAGTCCCGTTTTCAGCTACGGCACTGGCTGAGGGGCTTTTTCCGGCGATAACGTGACGTCATGGCCCTCGACCACCGGTTACGGCAGAATCTGACGCTGCCCGCGATCTGCGCACCCATGTTTCTGGTATCGGGCCCGCAGTTGGTCACCGAAGCGTGCAAGGCGGGCATCGTCGGCGCGCTGCCGAGGCAGAATGCACGCGGGATCGAGGTTTTCGACGCCTGGTTGCGCGCCATCCGCGAGGAACTCGACGTGTATTCGGAAACGAATCCGACAGCGCGGGTCGGGCCGCTGGCGGTCAACCTCGCGACGTTCCTCGATGAGGACGAGCTGGCCGAGAATCTGGGCGTGTGCGAGCGCTACGGCGTCGAGATCATCATCTCGGCGACCGGCAATCCCGCGACGCTCGCGCGACGGGTGCATGACATGGGCCGAGTGATCTTCCACGACGTGACGACGATTCGATTCGCGGAGAAGGCGATCGCGGCTGGCGTCGACGGACTGACCTGCATCGGCGCCGGCGGAGGCGGGCATTCCGGGACGATCAGCCACCTCGTGCTGATTCCCAAGATAAGAAGCATGTTCGACGGCGTCATCGTGATGGCTGGCGCGGTCTCCAATGGCGCGGTGATTCGCGCCGCAGAGATCCTCGGTGCTGACTTGTCGTATCTCGGTACGCGTTTCATCGCCACCAGGGAGTCGATGGCCGCGGACGAGTACAAGGCCATGATCTTGCGCGCCTCCTCCACGGACCTGCTGTACACCCCAGACATCGCCGGAGTGGGGGCCAACTGGATGACGGAATCGATGACCACGGTGGGGCTCGACCCGTCCGCTCTTCCCAAGCCTGCCGTAGCGGGCAAGATCAATCACACACACCTACCCGACGGTGTGAAGCCCTGGAAGAACCTTTGGTCGGCGGGGCAGGGTATCGACCTCATCGACGACATCCCTACGGTCGCAGAGCTTGTCGCCCGGCTACGGCGTGAGTACGTCGCGGCATGCAGAACCCCCGATATGGCTGACGTCGCGCGACTGGTCGACGAAGCGCTGGCCTGAGAGGAGCACGATGGATGCGCCACCCGAAGGTGAGGTCTTGTTCCACGTTGCGGACCACATCGCCCACATCACACTGAATCGGCCCGACCATGGCAACGCCCTGACACCGGCAATCCTGAAGTGGTTCCAGCAGGCGTGGCGGCATATCGCAGAGGATCCCGCCATCCGTTGCGTGCTGATCACCGGGGCCGGTGAACGACACTTCTGCACCGGTGCCGATCTGAACGGCGTCAACCAGCGCGGCGGTGTCGGCGTGGGACTCGGACGAATGAGCGAAGACGTCGGACTGACATCGCGCCACAACAACGTCTGGAAGCCCACGGTGTGCGCGGTGAACGGCATGGCGGTGGGCGCCGGACTGCATTTTGTCGTCGACGCGGACATCATCGTCGCCTCCACGAACGCGGTCTTTCTGGACAGCCACGTCAATGTCGGGATGGTCGGTGGTCCTGAAAACGTGGGGTTGGCTAAACGGTTGCCACTGGGCACCGCGTTGCGAATGACCCTGCAGGGCAGAGCCTTCCGGCTCTCTGCCCAACGCGCATACGATCTCGGGCTGGTAGATGAGCTGACCGAGCCGGGGGAACTGCTTGCGACCGCGCGGCAGATCGCCCACGACATCACCCTCAACTCGCCGCACGCAGTGTCACTGTCGCAGCAGGCGGTCTGGGCTTCGCTCGAGATGCCCTACTCGCAGGCCGTCGAGTATGGCTTCGGTTTGGTCAAAACCCAATGGCACCACCCGGATTTCACCGAAGGGTTCCGTGCGTTCGCCGAGAAAAGAGCGCCGAACTGGAAGACCGATTAGCCAACGATGACGGCGCCCGACTTCCTTGCGCTCCTGGACCGGCCCGACCCACGCGGCGTTGCGCTGGAGGACTCTCGGCGATCGATGAGTTACCAAGAGCTCGCAACCTCGGTCCAACAGATGGCGGCCGGTCTGGCTCGGCTCGGGGTGGACCTGGGAGATCGTGTCGCGGTGATGCTGCCGAATTCGGTTGCTTCGGTGGAGGTTTACCTCGCGTGCGCGATGACGGGCGCGATCTGGGTAGGTGTCAACCCCGCCGCTCCTGAGGCCGAACGTCAACGGCAGCGCGCGCTCGTCACGCCCACGCTGACGATCACCGAGCAGGACCTGCCGTCGCTGGCGGCCGACGACACGTTCGACGCCCCACCTCCCGATCCCTCGGTGCCGTGCGCGATTGGCTTCACCAGCGGAACCACCGGCACACCAAAGGCGTTCGTGCACAGCCGGTCAGCAGTGTCCCTCCTCGCCGCGGTGCTGGCTGAAGCCCAGTTGCGTGCGGACGACAGGATCGGCGTCGTCCTTCCGATGAGCATCCACAATCTGATCGCCGTTGGCGCGCTGCCCGCGCTGTTCGCCCAAGCCACCTGCGTGGCGGTCGAGCGAATGAACGCGCGTGGCGTCGCCTACGCGTGCCGCGACCGTAAGCTGACCATGGTGAACGCGCTCGTTCCGGCAACTATTTACGACCTGGTCCACGACGACGAGATCACCGCGGACATGCTGGCCTCACTGCGGGTGGCAGGGACGGGGGCCGCGGGACTCTCGGAACCGCTGCGCAGTGCTTTCGAATCGAAGTTCGGTCGTCGGCTCATCGGCTCCTACGGCATGACCGAAGCGCCGGGAGTCGTATGCATCGAGGACCCCGAGGTACCGCATGCCGCGGGCTCAGCCGGCAAGCCACTGCCACACCTCGCGGTCCACGCGTGCGACGAGCATGGCCGCCGGTTGGTCGTTGGTCAGCAGGGCGCACTGACGGTGTCCGCCGCCGTAAGTGGAGCCTGGGCCAACATGTACCTGCCGGCCGCGGGCACGTGGACGCCGGACGGGTTCGCACCCCGGCCGGGCGCTGAAAGGTGTCTCCGTACAGGGGATTACGGCTGGGTAGATGCCGATGGGGCGGTGCACGTGAACGGACGCACCGCCGATGTGATCGTCCGCGGCGGGGTGAACGTCAACGCGGCCGAGCTCGAGAGCGTGCTCGGCCAGCTGCCTGGAGTGCGCGACGTTGCCGTGGTCGGGGAGGACGACGAGAGGCTGGGCCAACGCATCGTCGCATACGTCGAGACGGCGCCAGGGGGCACCGTGGACATCGCCCAGGTGCGTCTGCAAGCCCGTGAGGTGCTGTCTCACAGCAAGGTTCCGGACGAGTTCGTCATCACCCGGCTGCCACGCAACCCGATGGGAAAGGTCGTCCGAGGTCAGTTGAAAGGTGGCAGCTGAACGTGGGACAGCTTGACGGCAAGGTGGCCGTGATCACCGGTGCAGGAACAGGACTCGGGGCGGCGACCGCGACGCTGTTCGCGCGGGAAGGCGCTGCGGTCACACTGGTCGGCAGACGTGCGGAGAAGCTCGAGGAGGTCGCCGGTGTCATCGAAGTGAACGGTGGGCGCGTGCTGGTCGTGGCCGGTGACGTGGCCAAGCCCGACACCGCGAACCGCGCTGCCGCGCAATCGATCCAAGCGTTCGGCGGCGTCGACATTTTGATCAACAACGCCGGACTGCACGCGGCGCCCCATCCGCTGCACGAGACGCCGCTCGACGAGTGGGACAGCTTCCTGGCCGTCGATCTCACTGGCCCCTTTCTATTCACCCGGGCGGTGCTGCCGTCGATGATGCAACGCCGCGACGGTGCCGTCGTCAATGTCGGTTCCATGGTGGCGTTGGTGGGCTTCAAGGGCAGTGCCGCCTACGCAGCCGCCAAGGGCGGCCTGGTCTCGATGACGAGGACCACTGCGGTCGACTACGCGGCGTACGGTATTCGCGCGAACTGTGTGTGCCCCGGTGGAATGGAGCCGGTCGAGTACGGCAACCTCACCGACGAGCAGCTCGCGCAACTACGCGACGCCGTAAGCCTCTCCGGCGGACCGCTGTTGGACCGTCTTGCCAATGTTGGTGAAGTCGCGCAATTCCTGCTGGTGCTCGTCGGGCCCAACGGTAGAGCGCTGACCGGCGCCGTGATTCCGTTCGACGGCGGATTCACCGCGAAGTAGTGCTCAGGCGCCGGGCAGACGCTCGTTGCTCAGCCGTTCGCCCGGCGTGAAGGTCGCGGGCACGTTGATCCACCCGTTGATCACGCCGATGCTCGGATAGCGACGGGCACCATCATGGTTCACCTTGTAGTCGGGCATGCGCGCCAGCACCCTGCGCACCATGGTGGCCAACTCGATGCGTGCGATATGTGAACCCAGGCAGCGATGGATTCCGATGCCAAATGTGGTGTGCCGGTTGGGAAATCGATCCAGAACTACCTCGTCTGGATTGTCGAAGGCCGATTCGTCCTGGTTTGCCGATGCCCAACTCAGCAGGACCCTGTCGTTGGGCTTGAGCTCCACGTCACCGACGGTCACCGGCTTCGTGACGGTGCGCGCCAGGCCCTGCTGCGGTGTGAAATACCGGAGGAATTCCTCGCATGCCTGCGGGATCATGTCGGGGTTGTCGATCAGCTGCTGACGTGCTTGGGGATTATCCGCCAGGTAGATGAGCGCATTGGCGGTGACCGCGGTGGTGGTGTCGAACCCGCCGGCCATCACAAGGTTGACCATCGACAGCACCATCTCGTCGGGAACTGGCTCACCGTCGATCTCGGTGGTGACCAGTGTGCTGATGAGGCCGTCCTTCTCGGGCTTGGCTCGACGCTCGGTGATCATGCCGAACACTCGACCGATCACTTCCAGGTACCGAACGAGCACCTGTTCCTGCTCCTCGGGCGGCGTGTAGATGATCTCGTGCTGCACTTCGGCGTAGTCGCGCCAATGTTCAACGGGCAGGCCGAGGAACTCGCAGGTGAATAGCGATGGAACCGGGTTCGCGAGGTCGTCGACGATGTCGAAGGAGCCCGTTTCGATGACTTGGTCCAGGCAGATGTCGATCCACTTCTCAACGCGCGGTTCCCAAGCCTTGCTGGCGGCGGGCGAGAAGAGCGGGTTGAGGAGCCTGCGATAGGGCAGGTAGTCCGGCGCGTCCATCTCGATCGGGAACATCGGGACCGGTGACGGAGGGATGGTGACGCCGAGCGGGCCGATCCCGTTCACCTCATGGCCCGACGCGAAGGTTTCGTCGTCCTTCGCCGCGGCGACGACATCCTCGTACCGGCTGATGACGTAGAAGCCGCCGTGGGCATCGGTATGCGCGACGGGGCACTGCGCGCGCAGACTCGCGTTGATCGACCGCGAGTTCTCCGCATACTCCGGGGAGTGGTGGTCGAAGTCCGTGATCGTGCGGTCATCGAACATCGTCATCTGTTACCTCTTTGCGGTCTAGGGCTTGTTGACGTTTCCCGCGTCGACGGGCAGCTGGACACCTGTGATGTAACGCGCATCATCGGATAACAGGAACAGCACCGTCTTGGAGATCTCTTCCGCGGCAAGAACAGGAATGGGCGAATAAGGGTGACCGGCAGGCGCATCGAGATCCGGCAGGACGTTCGCGGCACCCTGAATGAACAGCGGCTGCGGTTCGGCGCATTCGAATGCGCTGGGGTCTCCGCCCATGGCGGTGAGCACGCCGGTTGGGTGGATCGTGTTGACTCTGATGCGATGAGGCGCAAGCTCATTGGCGAACGCTTTCATCAGCCCGACCACTCCATGCTTGGCGGCCACATAGTGCGCGTAGGGCACCTGTCCGCGGATTCCGGCTGCGGAACTGGTGATGACGATCGATCCGCCACCCGCCTCGATCAGGCGAGGTGCGGTCGCCTGGATTGTGTTCCACACACCTTTCAGATTGGTGTCGACGATGAGGTCGTATACGTCCTCGGTGATGCTCAGGGAACCTTCCTTGTGGAACGTGCAGACGCCGGCATTTGCGCAGACGGCGTCGATGTGGTCGAACTCGCGGACCGCCCGCGCAGCAGCATCTTTCATCGCCGTGCTGTCCCGCACGTCGGCGACGACTGTCAGGCAGCGACGTCCGGTGTTCTCGACCAGCTTTCGCGTCTCGTCGAGATCGGCTTCCGTCGCGTAGGAGTATTGCACCCTGTCGCTGACCTGATGGCAGACATCCACCGCGACGATGTCGGCGCCTTCTTTCGCCAACGCGACAGCGTGCGAGCGTCCCTGCCCGACGCCTGCGCCGGTGATGAAGACGACTTTGTCCTGAACCCTGCCCATCGCGGCGTTCACCCCTTCTGTAAGTTCTTACTGCAGACCGATATAGACGTTCTTGGTGCGTTGAAACTCGCGCAGACCCCAGATCCCGCCTTCGCGGCCGAACCCGCTCTGCTTGACGCCGCCGAACGGGGCGCTGCTCGGCACGATCGGAAAGCCGTTGACCGCAACGCCACCCGCGTCGAGTGCGCCGGCGATGACATGGGCGCGCCGCAGGTCGCGCGTGTGTACGTACGCCGCCAAGCCGTACGGGGTGTTGTTGGCCAGTTCGATGGCCTCATCGTCGGTGTCGAACCGCAGGACGCTCAGCACCGGGCCAAAGATTTCCTTTTGGGCCAATTCGCTCGAGGGATCGACGTCGCCGAACACGGTCGGCCGGTAGAAGTATCCCTTATCCAGGGCCGCCGGCCGTGCGCCACCTCCGAGCAGCTTGCCGGCCTTGCCGGCGATCGCGGAATCGACTGCCGCAGTAACTCGTTCGAGTTGAGCTGCGGTGGCCAATGGTCCCATCAGGGTGGTCGGATCCCACGGATCGCCGACGCTGAGCGTCTCCGCGCCCGCGACGACTCGGGCAACCATGTCGTCGTACACGTCGCCGTGCACCAGCAATCGGGTGGGCAGCATGCAGCCCTGACCCGACAACGTCATCAGCCCGGCCCCGACCGCCATCTGCGCTGCCGCGTCCAGATCCGCGTCGGGAAAGACGATGTTGGCCGACTTCCCGCCCAGTTCCAGAACGACCGGAGTGAGCGCCTGGGCCGCGGCGGTCAACACCTTCCGGGCGGTTTCACCGCCGCCGGTAAAGGTGATCTTGTCGACGCCTGGGTGCGCGCATAGCGCGGCACCCGCAGTGCCGTCGCCGGGGATCACGTTGAGAACACCCGCCGGCAGCCCCGCCGACGCGGCGATCTCGGCGAAGCGCAGCGCACTGAAGGGAGCGTTCTCGGGCGGCTTGAGCACCACGCAGTTGCCCGCTGCCAACGCGGGGGCGACCTTCATCCCCATCGCCACAAGTGGGCCGTTCCACGGGATGATGGCGCCGATCACGCCGATCGGTTCGTCAAGGACGTAGTCGAAGGCCCCGCCCGCAGGTACGGCCACGACCTCACCGCCGGATTTACCGATCCAGCCCGCGTAGTAGTCGAACCAGTCCGCCGCCATCTGCGCGGCGATCCCGGCCAACATGTTCGGTGTGCCAATCTCGAGGGTCGCGATGGCCGCGAAACGCTCACTGTCAGCGACCAACCGCCGCGCGATCTCCTGCAGAATGTCGCGACGGCCATTGAGATCCAGACCGCGCCAACCGGAGAATGCTGCGCGGGCGGCCGCGACGGCCGCGTCGACGTCGTCCGTACCCGCCAGCGGAACGACGGCCTGAACCTCGCCGGTCCCCGGGTAATGGTGCTCGTAGCTGCCGCCGCCGCTTGTCGTCAGTTCGTCAGAACCGACGATGAGTCGGGGCTGCGGAAGGCTGTCTGGCAATGTCCGCTGCACGCTGGTCATTTTTCGTGGGCCAGGACCGCGGGGCAATGGATCGAGTGAAAGCGGCGTTTGCGTGTCCGAACGGTTCGCAAGCGCCCGGCCGCTTCCTACATTGGCAGTCAAGAACTTGCCGTTGATGGAGGTATGCACGTGGGCGGGCCGCTCGAAGGGTTCAGGGTCATCGACTGCTCACGGGGGCTTGCGGGACCCCGCGCTACCGGCCTGCTCGCCGACTACGGCGCCGAGGTTTGGTGGGTCGAGCCGCCGGGCGGCGATCCGTTCCGACGCGCACTTGCGACGGAGTACGCCGTCTTCAACCGAGGTAAGCGCAGCGTTCAGCTGGACCTGAAAACGGTCGAGGGCCGCGATGGGTTGTCCCGGCTGCTGACATCCGCCGACATCTTCCTCACCAGCTGGCGCCCCGGGGTCGCCGAACGGCTCGGGGTCGACTGGGCCACGCTGCACGAGGGGCATCCGCGGCTGGTCTACGCATCGATATCGGGCTTCGGCGAGGACGGCACGCTCGCCGAGGTGCCCGGCCACGAAGCCGTCGTCCAATCGTATGTCGGGGTCACCGCCGAACAGGTCGGCGCGCGACCCGCACCGATTTATGAAGGGCTGCCGTTTGCGAGTATCGGCGCTGCCTATCTCGCCGTCATCGGTTCGCTCGCGGCGCTCTACCGCCGCGCCGACGACAATCGCGGCAGGCTGGTACAGACGTCGCTCGTCGACGGCGCTCTGAGCTATCTGGGCATGATGTGGGGCGATGCCGACGACGCCAACGCCGCGCCACCGGTCGTACCCGGCAGCATCCGGTTGATTTCCCGGTCATTCCGGTGCGCCGACGACGAGTACATCGGCATCCACACCGGCGCCGTCGGTGCTTTCGGCCGCCTGATCCGGGAACTGGGACTCGGCGACCGGATTCCCGTTGCCGAGGACGGCTCGGACATGCGCTTCCCGCTGAACGAAGACGAACACAAGATCGTTGCGGCGGAAATCCCGGCAATATTCGAATCCCAGCCGAGGGACGTCTGGCTCAAACGGCTGCTCGACGCCGACGTCGCCGCGATTCCGGAACTGCATCCGGGGCAGATCTTCGAGGAACCTCAGGTGCGCCACAACGACATGGTCAGCCGCATCGAAGACCCGGTGTTGGGACCACTCGAACAGGTGGCGCCCGCGATCAGATTCAGCGGACTTGACCACCGCCCGACCCTCGGGGCCCCCATCGTCGGACAGCACGACGACCATTGGCCGGCAGTGCTTTCGAATCACGAAAACACGGCTGCCGAAGAAGGCGACGATAACGAGGCGTGCCTGCTGCACGGTCTGCGCATCCTGGACGCGGGTGCTTACTACGCGGGCCCCTTCAGCTCCCGGCTACTGGCCGACCTCGGCGCGGACGTGATCAAGCTCGAGACCACGCTGGGTGACCAACTACGCGGAATCCAACGCCCATTCAGATCCGCGTCAGCGGGTAAGCGCGCGATCTCGCTGAACCTCAAGGACCCGGATCTGCAAGCAGCGAGGGAACGCCTGATCGAGTGGGCAGACGTCGTCATGCACAACATGCGCCCAGGTGCCGCGGATCGCGTCGGCCTCGGTTACGACGATGTGCGGCAACTTAATCCGGATGCGATTTATCTGTACGCGCCTGGGTGGGGGAGCACCGGCCCCGACTCGATGCGGCAGTCCTTCGCGCCGCTGATGTCCGGATATGTGGGCATCGGGTACGAGGTGGGCGGTCAATTCAATCCGCCGATGTGGCCGGTCGGCAATGAAGATCCCGGCAACGGCCTCACCGGCGCAGTGGGGATCCTCATGGCGCTGCTGCATCAAACCCGTGGTGGGGGCGGCTGTTACGTCGAGAACCCGCAATTGAACGCCACCATGACGCACGCAGCACACATTGTCCGGCGGCCCGACGGAACCGTCCTCGGGGCTGAGCGTCTCGATCCCTTACAGACCGGAATAGGCCCCCTCGACAAGCTCTACGAGACCCACGACGGCTGGCTGTGCGTCGTCGCGATCAGCGACGCCGAGATCCGCCTGCTCGAATCGGCCTTGACAGTCACCATTCTCGACGATCCGCGCTTCGCGACGCCCGAGCTTCGTTCGGAGAACAGCTACGATCTGTCGGACATGCTGTCCGAAGTGTTCCTGACGCGCGATAGCGAGGAGTGGTTGCGACTGCTTCGGTCAGCGGGCGTCGCGGCGATGATCCCCAAGACTGCTACGAATAACGAAGCGTTCCACCGTGATCCGGCCAACCAGGCGATCGGCCGGATCGCGCAGGTGCAAGACAGCAGTGGGCGATTCGTGCGGGAGGCCGCGGTCATGGTACGGGTGACCGGCGCGACGACGCCACCGCACCGCCTTGCCCCCGAGCTCGGCGCGGACACCGAAGCGGTGCTCCTCGATCATGGCTACAGTGCGGACAAGATCGCCGAACTGCGGGGGCGCGGTTCGATCAGGTAGTGCCAATGACCCCTGCGTCGCGCAAGACGCCGATCTCGTTGTCGGTCAACCCGATCTCACCGAGAATCTCTGCGGTCTGCTCACCGAGCGCGGGCGCGTGGTGGCGGATCTCCGTCGAGCGCTTTCCGTTGACCAGCGCGGGCAGTGTCACGTGTGTGAAGGGCCCTGCGACCGGATGTACCGCATCGATGAATGCTCCTCGGGCACTCAGTTGCACATCACTGCGGAGTTCGTCCTCTTGTAGGGCGGGGCCGATCGCCAGGTCGTGTTCGGCGGCCAGCCGGGTCCACTCGGCCTGGGTACGGCTTTCGATGATCTTCTGAATCTCGCGGCGCAGCGTCTGACTGGGATCGCCGGAGACCGCGAAATCGACGGGACCGCTGTCCGATTCGCCGATGAGGTCCGGGCGTTCGGCGAGCTTGCAGAAGTTCGCCCAGAACTTCGGCTCGATGCAGCAGAACAGGACGTAGCGCTTGTCCAAGGTGCGGTAGAACTGATACTTCGCAGACGACGTACCCGCGGGATCCTGTGGGGCGGGCAGCGAGCGACGGTCGACAACCCGTTCGTCGTTGAGGATATATGTCGCGGCGATCCATGCCGAGGAAATGACGGCCTCGGATCCCGAAACGTCGATGTAGCAGCCCTCGCCGCTGCGCTCACGTTGGAACAGCGCCGCGGCGACGTGATAGGCGGCGAACGTAGCACCGGCCGCCGTCCCCTCCCCGCCGGAGGCGATTCCGTTGAAGGACTGCCGGCCTCGGTAGGGATGCACCAGGCCGTCCTCGCCCATCTCCATCGGCGTCCCGCCCGCCGCCGCGTTCATCATCTGACCGTGGGTGGGAATCGTGGCGTACGGTCCGGTCGCGCCGTATCCGCTGTATTGGCAGTAGACGATCGCGGGGCGGAGGGCCCGTTGCGCCTCGTATCCGACGCCGAGCTTGGTCATGGCATCGGCGGCGTTGCCGTCGACGAAGACGTCGGCGGTCGCCAACAACTTCCAGAACACCTCGCGGCCCGCATCTTTGCGCAGATCGAGCGCCACGCTGCGCTTGTTCTTGTTGATCTGCATGTGGGCGGGGCTGTTGTGCGGTGCGATCTGACCGAGCATGTCGCGCAGATAGTCACCGCGGAAGGGACTTTCGATCTTGATGACGTCGGCGCCGAGGTCGCCGAGGAGGGCCCCGAGGGTGTCGCCATTGAACAGCTGGGCGGATTCGAGCACCCTGACACCGCTGAGCAATCCCATGTCGTGACCCTTCCTGGTCGGTTACAGCACAAACTCGCGGTCGCGCATGTGCTCGGGGATTCGCGGGTCTCGTTCACGAATTTCGTTCGCGGGCAGTCCCACCTCGGATATCACCGACAGGTAGGTGTTCGGCTCGACCCCCCAATTCCACCGGCCAATTTCATCCGCGGACCGGCGACCGGACATCGCCCGCACGAACTCGAAGCGGTCGGCGACCACACACGCGATCGCCCGGCCGTCGCCTGCGATCGTTCCCCATTGTTCGACTGTCACTCGCAGCGGCGACAGCCCAGCCGCGGCGACCCGGTCCGAGAAGCGGCCCGACAGTTCGTCGAGCGCGACTTTGACGGCAATGTCGTCGCGCGCACCGGGCACCCCGAGGGCACTGCGCAAGTCGTGCTCGCTCATCACCGCGATGGTGATCAACAACGACGCGAGGCCCGCATCGGCGGCGACAGACGCGTCGAGCGCGGCGGTGGCCTTTTCCCACCCGACCACGAGTTCGGCGAGCCTCGCGCCGCCAGCGGCACCTGGTGCCGGCAAGGCAACACTTTCCCGTGCGGCCCCTGCGGGGTCGTCCCCCGCGAGCCGCGCGGTGTCGATCAAGTGCGCGATCACGTCGCGGACCGCGATTCCGGGCACCGTTGGCACCGGCGTGTACGCCGCAGTATCCGGCTGTGTCCGGACGATTTCGGTGATGCGGTCGCTGGTCGCGCGCCAGATCGCGGACAGATCCCTCGCACCCGCGGGTGAGGTGTCGGAGCGCATGATCTCGCAGCGTATTGGAGTCGACCGCGGCGTCGGAAGGGCGAGGCAACCGGTTCAAGCGCAAACGGCGTTCCGGGTCAGCACCCCCCAAATCACCGCGGCGCAGTGCCATCATGTCCGAAGGATGCCGTGGCGTTTTCCGGGACAGAAGAGGTGAGGCCCTGTGTTCACATTGTTCAGCGTCGACGACCACATCGTCGAACCGGCGCACGTGTGGTCCGACCGGGTACCGTCGAAGTTCAAGGATCGCGCGCCCCACGTCGTCGAGGTCGACGGCCGCCAGATGTGGCAGTGGGAGGGCGGCATGGAAATCACGATGGGGCTCAACGCCGTCGCGGGCAAGCCGCGCGAGGAGTGGGGCATGGAGCCCGCCCGGTTCGAGGACATGATCCCCGGCTGCTACAACCCCGAAGAACGGCGTAAGGATCTGTTATCAAATGGCATCTTCGCGTCGGTCTCGTTCCCGACGCTGCCGGGGTTCGGCGGCCGTAAGTTCGCCACCTTCGAGGACAAGGAACTCGCGCTCGTCTGCGTCCAGGCGTGGAACGACTTCATGCTCGAGGAATGGTGCGGCACCGCCCCCGATGTCTTCGTGCCGATGCACATCCTGCCGGTGTGGGACGTCGACCTCGCGGTCAAGGAGCATGAGCGCTGCGTAGGCCTCGGCAGCAAGGCCATCTGCTTCATCGAAGACCCCCAGGTCGTCGGATTGCCCAACTTCCACGCCGGCTACTGGGAGCCCCTGTTCGCCGCCGCGCAGGCCGACGAGACTCCGATCTGTATGCACATCGGGTCGGGCGGTGCTCAGGTGACGTTGGAAGGACTCAACCCGATGACCGAGATCGCCGCGGCCTTCGCCAACGCCGCCCGTTCATCGGTCAACCTGATGGTCAGTCCGTTGCTGCGCAAGTACCCCGACGCCAAAGTTGTTTGGTCCGAGGGGGGTATCGGCTGGATTCCGGCGGCGATCGAGCGTGCGGACCGACAGTGGGAGCGCCACCAGTACTGGAGCCACCTCCCCAATGCTCACATCAAGCCCTCCGAGGTCGCGGGGCGCAGCATGTACTTCTGCATGATCGAGGAACCCGTCGGCATCAAATACCGGCACGACTTCCGTGTCGATCGGATCCTGTGGGAGTCGGACTATCCGCACGCCGACACGCCGTTTCCGAAGACTCAGCTTGCCGCGAAGCAAGTATTCGACGGCATCTCCCAGGAGGAGATCGACCTCATCACCCACAAAAACGCCGAAAAGCTATTCCGCTTCCCGATCTCGCAGGAATTGGCCGACGCATACGCCGGATCACCCGTCTGACAGATGACCGCCGCCCGGCTCGTCTTAGTTCACGGCGGCGCACATACCGGCCGCTGCTGGCGCGACACCCTGATCGCGATTGCGGCTCTTCGGCCGAACATCGAGAGCGTGGTCGTTGATCTTCCCGGAAGACGGCATGTCCCAGGGGATCTGACTACTCTGACGATCGAGGACTGTGTCAGCTCGGTGGCAGAGCAGATCAGCTCGCGCTGCGACGGAACGGTGGTGCTCGTGGGGCACTCACTGGCCGGTGTAGTCCTGGCCGGTGTGGTGGACCGCCTGGGCGGGGGCCGGGTGCGGCACGTGATCTTCGTAGCGTGCTGTGTGCCGCGCAACGGCGAATGTGTCATTGACTCACTGGCGTTCGGATTCCGGCAGGTCGTGCGGCGGATAGTGAACCGGTCACCGGTGATCCGGTCTCCGCCTTGGCTGGTGCGCCACGTCTTCGCCAATGCGGCCACGCGGGAACAACGCGCGGCGGTCATGGTGAACATCGTGCCGGAAAGCGCGGCACTTGTGACTCAGCCGTCGGTGGTGGCGCTGCCCGAATCGGTGCGCAGGAGCTGGGTACTGACCCGCCGCGACCGCGCGTTGCCGCCAGCCAAGCAACGGAGCTTCATCGGCAACCTCGGCGGTGTCGACGAGGTGGTCGAGGTCGATGCCGGACACGAAGCGATGATCACGCATCCAGCGGAGCTGGCGCATGCCCTTGTGCAACTGGCGTTTTCATCTGCATCAACGGCTACCGAGCATCTACCGGCGGATGGGGAATCGGCGACGTGACAGCCCGTCGATGTCGGCGCTGCGCTACCGACTGCGTTCGTGCACGGCGATGCCCACCTGGGCAACACGTCCCGGGACACCGAAGGCCGCCTCGGCTTCTGTGATATTCAGGCGATGGGCCGAGGGTAATACATCTGGGATGTCACTTACTTCATGACCGGTGCGATGGACCCGGCGGATCGCCTCGCGTCCGAGCGAGATCTGCTGTCGCTGTACCTCGACGAACTACAAAAAAACGGTGCCGACGAGCTTCCCCACCTCGAGGACGCGTTCCTGGCTCATCGGCGCCACCCGTTTCGCCATCGCGATGGAAGAGCTCGACACACTGGAGAGCTCGCCTTAAATCAGATAAATAATTGAGTCATCTATGGCGTTGTGGTATACGTCACGTTACAGGGTAAGGTTCATATGTGGACGGTGAGAAATGATGACCCAAGCCGCGCGGTATGACCCGCGCGTTTCAGGCCTCTCGCAGGTCGTGAAGAGTATGGCGGAGCCGCAGAGGGTGTATCACGACAAGGCCGGAAACGTCCGCGCCGAACACATCGACGGGGCGCTGCACCTGTACCGCCACCAGGACATCCTGCGTATCAACCGCCATCCAGCCGTGCTCGGCAACGGCGGCAAGGGCGGCAGCTTCGGGCACGATGCGCGGCTGATCCCGTTGGAGATCGACGGCGAGGACCACAAGAAGTGGCGGCGCCTGCTCGACCCGATGTTCGCGCCGAAGCAAGTTGCGCGCCTGGAGGCGCAGGTGCGCGACCTGGCACGGGAACTCATCGACGGCTTCGCGCCCACTGGCAAGGCGGAACTGTACGAGGATTTCTGCACACCACTGCCGTGCCTGATCTTTCTGCGCCTCGTCGGCGCGCCCGTCGAGGATCTCGACTTCTTCCTCGAATTCAAGGAAGGCGTCGTTCATCCGAAGGGCGAAACCACCGAAGAGATCGACGCCGACATGGCCGCTGCAGGCGGCAAACTGATGGAGTACTTTGTCGGGTTTCTCGCCGAGAAACGCAAGAACGCCGACAGCGAGGACGACGTCATCGCCAACCTGATCAGGTCAGAAATCGACGGGCAGCCACTGGCAGAGTTGGACCTCGTCAACATCCTGTTCCTGTTCATGTTCGCGGGGCTCGACACCGTCACCTCATCCATGTCGTGCATCTTCGGCTGGCTGGGCCGGCACCCGGAGGAGCGCAAACGGCTCGCGCAGGACATGTCATTGATCACCGCGGCGGTCGAAGAACTGCTGCGATACGAGTCGCCCGTACCCTCCGGAATGCGATATCCCACAGAGGACATCGACCTCGGCGACGGCCTGGTGATCCGGGCGGGGGAGGACATCAACGCGTTCTGGGCCTCGGCCAACGTTGACCCGACCTTCTACGACGATGCGTTGACGGTCAAGCTCGACCGCGGGCGCAAAGATCACATGGTGTTCGCCACCGGTACCCACCGATGCCTTGGCTCCCATCTGGCACGGCTCGAGCTGCGATTGGCCGTCGAGGAGCTGCTCAAGCGGATCCCCGACTACACGGTCGATACCGCGGCACTGACGTACGACAACTGCGCGGTGCGGGCTGTGGAGAATCTGTGGATCTCGTTCCCGCCGAGTTCTACGAGATGATTGGAGGATGATGGACAAGGGCGAGCGTTACGACCCTCGGCTCTCGGAGTGGGTGCTGGCCATGGCCAGCGAACCACACCCGCAGCAGCACTACCACGACAAGGCGCGGGATGTGCGTGCCGAGCGTTCGCCGGACGGTGTCCTCTGGCTGTACCGACATAACGACATCGTGGCGATCAATCGTCACCCCGGAGTCACGGGCGCGGGCGGCCGCGGCGGCAGCTTCGGCAACGACAATCCGTTGATTCCGCTGGAGATCGACGGCGAGGAACACAAGAAATGGCGAAGGTTGCTCGATCCGCTGTTCGCGCCGAAACGTGTAGCGCTGCTGGAGAATTCGGTTCGTCAGTTGGCCAGAGAACTCGTCGACGAGTTCCTGCCCAAGGGCCAGGCCGAGTTGTACAACGACTTCTGTGTACCGCTTCCATGCCTGACGTTTCTGCGACTCGTCGGTGCTCCCGTCAGCGACCTGGACTTCTTCCTCGAGTTCAAAGATGGCGTCATCCATCCCCAAGGGGCCACGATGGAAGAGATGCAGGCCAACATGGCGATCGCCGCGGGAAAGATCTACGAGTACTTCGTCGGGTTCCTCGCCGAAAAGCGCAAGACGGCCGAACACGAGGACGACGTTATCGCCAGCCTCATCAAGTCCGAGGTCGATGGCGAGCCCATGCCGGACCTCAACTTGGTCAATATCTTGTTCTTGTTCATGTTCGCGGGACTCGACACCGTGACATCGTCGATGTCACTCGCTTTCGCATGGCTGGGGCAGCACCCGTCCGAACGCGACCGGCTCGTCAAAGACAAGTCTCTGATCCCGGCAGCCGTCGAGGAGATCATGCGCTTTGAGTCGCCGGTTCCGGAGGGCTTTCGGTATGCGGAGGAGGATATCGATCTCGGCGACGGCCTCGTGATCAAGGCCGGCGAGGTGGTTCACGCGAGTTGGGCTGCGGCCAACGTCGACCCCACCTTCTACGACGATCCACTCACGACGAACTTCGACCGTGCACGCAAGGACCACCTGGTCTTCGCGAGCGGCACCCACCGGTGCTTGGGGTCGCATCTCGCGCGTTTGGAAATGCGGCTGGCTCTAGAAGAGCTTCTCGACCGCATTCCCAATTACACGGTGGGGCCGGAGGATTCGCTGGTTTACGACAACGTAGCGGTGCGGATGGTCAAGCACCTGCCGATCACTTTCCCGGTGCCAGCGGTTGCAAGTAGTTGATCAAGGCCGATATCACCGTCGATGTGACACTCGCCTGCAATATTGAGCGGCCGCTTCGTATCGTCGCGACAATCTGCCCGCCCGAACCGGAGCGGCGACAATGGCGCTGTCGCACTGAGGGTAACGGCCACTGGTGAGCAGATGCAACAGTGCCCGATTTCGCCCTGAACTAGGCAGTTTCGCGTCTGCTCCCGGTTCGGCTTCGCCGGCACGGACTTGGCCAGCGCGTCGCGTCGTAGCACCGGCAACCGTTGGGCGAAAACGTCGCTGGGCTTGCTGAGCCGACGGTTCAGAGAAGTGCAGCCGCGAGCTGGCGCACTGATCACGTGGGAACCCCTCGTCATCCGTGGTCACCACTTGCAGGCACACCCGGTCGCTGCGAACCTCGGCCTCTAGTGCCCTGCTCCGACCGGTGAGGTCGACCAGGACGCGGCGTTCATCGTTTCGGTCACGTTGGCGTGTGACCATTCCGGCGGCTTCCAGCCGTTTAACGACAGGCGTGATGGTGCCGGTATCCATATCCGGGCGCGCGCCCAATGCGCCCCACGGTCTGCGGCGCTCCGTCAACCAGCGCCAGGATGACGAGCTACTGGGAGACGTCAGGCCTGGCGGTTCGAGAATGGGTTTGTGGAAACGAATCATTCGGTTCGCCGCCCCGTACAACGCGAACGACAGCTGCCGGCCCAACTCGTATCGCGAACCCCTTCTAGTGCGCTGTTTCACAGCGCGCTAGATACTCGTACTAGTACCTAGGCGGGCGCATCGTCTCTAGACCGTGAATCCGGCGACACCATTGCGAGGCGGTGGAACTACGTGGACGCGATTCCCGCGGTTCTCCGAGATATCGCGTCACGTCTCCGGTTACAGCCTCGGCCGGTTTTGCCGGAGTATGGATTTCACTTCGCGCGGTTCATACCGCTTGGACACCTGTGACGCGCTAGTCGAGGGGAAGCTGTTCCCCGACTGGACTGGTCGGGCTGAAAGTCACTGGCAACGTCGAATATCCGTTCACCTGACCGAGTGACGGATACCGTTGTGCCGCCGCAAGGTCTACCTTGAGATCCGGCAGCCGGCGTAGCGTGGCCTTCAAAACTTCCTGAAACTGCACCCGGCCCAGATTCGAGCCGAGGCAGCGGTGTGCACCAAGCCCGAAGGCCTGATGACGGTTCGGCCAGCGCTCCAGATTGACCTCGTCGGGATTTTCGAACACCGAGTCGTCCTGGTTCGCCGAAGCCCACGACAGCAGTAACCGGTCACCGGGGCACAAGCGTTGGCCGCCAAGTTCGGTTTCGGTCGTCACCGTCCGGGCCAGCGCAGGTGCCGGCGACGCCCACCGGAGGAACTCCTCGGTGGCGCGCTTCAATAGCTCCGGCTCATCGATGAGCCGCTGCTTTTCCGCCGGATGCTCCGATAGCCAGGCGTACGCGTGAGAGAGCAGGCCAGTACTGGTGTCCACACCACCGATTAGCTGCAGGAAGCAGATCTTGAGGATTTCCTCCTCGGACAGCGGTTCATCATTGATCTTCGAGTCCAAAAGGAACGTCAGCAGGTCCTCAGCGGGCGTGTCGCGGCGCTTGCTCAGCTCCTCGGACAGCCGCCCGAGGACACGGAATATGCCCTCAATCGCGCGTTGATACATTTCAGAGCCCGGCACAGCCCAGGAAATCTCGTGAAAGGGAGTGGCAACATCCTCCCAGTCGGCCAGTGGTAGTCCGAGCAGCTTCATCGTGAGCATCGCTGGCGCGGGGCTGGCGAGGTCCTTGACGATGTCGCATTCGCCGGCTTCGCAGAATCGATCGATAAGAGCGTTGGAAACCTGCTCGATGAACGGGCGCCATTGCTCGGCCGCGCCTGGCGAGAACTTAGGATTCAACAACTCGCGGTATTCGTTGAACCGTGGCGGGTCGACCTCGAGTGGGATCAGCTGCATTGGGGGCGACGGGATGGCGGTTCCCTTGTACCCCTTGCGCTCGCCCATCAAGTCGTTGTCCGATGAGAAGGTGTGATCGTCCAGCGCAACCTTCTTCACGTCGTCGTAGCGGGACACCACCCAGTAGCCGCCGTGCGCCTCGGTCCACGCGACGGGGCATCTGGACCGGAGGTCCTTGGTGACTTCGCGCCAGTTGTCGGCGAATGCGGCCGAATGATGATCGAAATCGACGGTCGGGCGTGCGGTCGGATTCTCGGTCTCAGTCATGTTCTCTCGATTCAGGTCACATCAGGTTGACGAAAACGTTTTTCGGCTGCGTGAATTCGCGGATCCCGTCGAATCCGCCCAGCCGTCCCCACCCGCTCTGCTTGACGCCACCGAACGGCACCGATGTGGGAATGCCAAGGAAGCCGTTAATCCAGATCAATCCGACGTCCAATTGCTGGGCCACCGCGTGGGCGCGCTTGAGGTTCGACGTCTGGACGTAGGCGGCCAACCCGAACGGGGAGTCGTTCGCGATCCGCACGGCCTCCTCCTCGGTGTCGAACGGAATCACGGCGACGACGGGACCGAAGATCTCGTCTCGGGCCAATGGCGAGGAGTTGTCGACGTCCGCGAACACGGTAGGTGCGATGAAGTAGCCGTCTGAGAGTTCACCGCCGAGTCGCTCGCCGCCGGCCACGACGCGCGCCCCCTCGCTCTTGGCGGTGTCGATCACCCGTACGATGCGTTCCGCCGCAGCAGCATTGATGACGGGTCCGAAGAAGGTCGAAGCAACCAGTGGGTCGCCGACCTCGAGAGTTCCCAGCACCCCCTGCACCAAGGCCAGCACCTCTTCGTAGACCGGTCGTTCTACCAGTACCCGGGTACCGTTTATGCAACCCTGGCCGCTGCCCTGCATGCCCATTATCGCCTGCATGGCGGCGTTGTTGAGGTCGGCATCGGCGAAGATGATGTTGGCCGACTTCCCTCCGAGTTCCAGGCCTACGGGCTTGAGCACGTCTTTCGCCGTGTCGAGGATGCGTTTGGCGGTGGTGCCGCTGCCGGTGAAGTGAATCTTGTCGATGCCGGGGTGCGCGACCATCGCCTGGCCGCCCTCGGGACCGGCTGTCACCACGTTGAGGACGCCAGGAGGAAATCCGGCCTCTAGGAATAGCTCGCCGATGCGGATCGCCGCATAGGGGGCCAACTCCGGCGGTTTGAGCAGTACGCAGTTGCCCGCGGCAAGCGCGGGCGCCACGGTCATGCCGACGGCGTAGATCGGGCCGTTCCAGGGAATGATGATGCCGACGACGCCGTACGGGTTGAGCGTGGCGTAGTCGAGTGATGGTGTCGGCCAGGTCGGAATGACATCGCCGACCAACTTATCGGCCCACCCCCCGTAATACGAGAAGGCGTCCGCCGCGTTCGCCGGCCCACCGGCAGCGGCGAATACCGGCATGCTGTTGTCGATCTGGGAGATCGCCACCAGTTCCTCTGAGTTCTCGCGGAAGACTTGAGCTGCGCGAAACAGCAGCTCGCGGCGTTGGTCGGGGGTGGTCGCGCGCCAAGCCGGCAGCGCCGATCTCGCTGCCTGAACCGCGATGTCTATCTCCCGAGCCCCCGCCAGTGTCACATTGCCTGTGGTCTTGCCGGTCGCGCCGTAGACGTGATCGACAGCCCCGCCGGAGCTGTCGTCGATTCGCCGGTCACCGATGAGAAGCGTCGGCTTGGGCAGCTTCTCAACCGGCGGAGCGATGATGGGCACTGGGCCTCCTGAGTATGGCGTGGCTCTCGCATTCGGACCGCAGCCCACGCTACCGCCAATCGAGGTTTCCTGACAAGAGTGTCGATTCCCTCTGCCGGATGGCGAAAACCTGTGTGGTTCGGGTGTTGGTGTGTAGGGCAGTGTCGGGCGCGGTTGCCGTCGCATACTGCCCGGACATGTCAAAATCTATATATGCCTAGGACCTCCCCGCGGCCGCAGACCAGCGTCCGACAAACCGGACCGGCATCGGACATCGGCCGTAAAGGACTGCGGACGAAGATGCGCATCATGGTCGAGACCAAGCGCCTACTGCTGGAGAAAGGCTACGACGCCACGTCGATCAGCGACATCACTGAGGCGAGCGGCATCCGACGTGCATCGTTTTACACGTACTTCACCAGCAAGCAGGACGTGCTTCTCACCATCGGACACGATGCCGAGGAAGCTGGCATCGTCGCCGCCGAGGGTTTGCGGCAGATGGACCACGCGGCCACCATCGACGACGTTGCGGGCTGGGTGGAGGAGTACCTCGCCTTCTGGGACGAACACGGATCCTTCGTCCACGCCGCGTTCCAAGCTGCGTACGCTCACGCGGAACTACGGGAATGGAGCATTACTGCCGAGATGACCGGCGCCAAGATCTTGTCTCAAGCGCTGATCAAGCTCCGCGGCGGCAAGCGCCTGCCGGGTATCGATCCGATGGTGCAAGGGCTCGCAATACAGTCGATGATCGAACGCTTCTGGTACCACTGGCGCGTCGCGGGCGCTCCGGTGAAGGAAGCGGCAGTCTGCCGCAGTATCGCCCAGATCATTTGGGCAAGCGCGCACAGTGATCCTGCGAACTGAGACGCTGCGAACAGTCTAGCCGTTAAGTCGCGCGATGGTCGTGCATTCTTGACAATAGCGTTGACTTTTGCTTGCCTCAGCCTCAGGGCACCTCTGGAGTGGAGGAGAATCGCTGTGGTCACTGGAGCGCGCACCGTACCGCCTGCACGCCGGCTTTCGGCCAGAGGACTGATCCCGACTGCCGCGACAGTCGTCAGTGGCATTGCGCTCATGGCCGTGGTTCTCTTCGTCGCGGGGCGTAGCGGAGGCACTCTCACTGATCCGGTGGGCGCGCGCATGTGGGAGACCGCCATGTGGGCAATCGCTGCCGTGTTCCTGACAATCGGTGTCCTGCAATCTTTTCACGAACGAAAGTTGAGCCGCGTCTTCCTGCTGACGGTGGCATCCGCCTCGGCATTCTGGCAAGAAACCTATGGGGACTGGGGCAGCTACCTGCTCTACAGCCCGAGATTCGCCAGGTACGGATGGGGCGAAACTATCTGGACGTCGCCGGTGCGGTGCTGGTGGTTCATCGCTGGCTACGTTTTCTTCTACGTCAGCTTTTTTCTAGCGCTCGAGAAGGCGTTCTACGTCGTCAAGGATCGCTGGCCCAACTCCAATCCATACATGACGACGACGATCGTCTCGTTTCCGATGTTCTACCTCTTCGATCTAATCGTCGAAGGCGCCGCACACGGCTTCGGCTGGTGGCACTATCAGTTTGCCTTCGGCCCGACCATCGCCGTCGGTGACGGACACTTCCCACTTGTGTGGCCGATATTGGAGCAGGTGCCGTTCATGGCGCTGGTCGTATTCGCCACCGCATGGCGAAATGGCAACGGCGAGGACGTGTTCGAACTGCTGGCGCGCAAAGTGGTAAAGCAGCGGCCCGGGCAGCTTGCGATTTTGGTGTCGTGGATTGTCACCCTCAACGTCACGTTCCTGTTGACCACCATCCTGCCCTTGATGGCTTTGCGCTGGCTAGCGGGCCCGGCCAGTCTGACCATCCCATGAGTCAGCGTTGTTCGGGTCGGGAGCGTGTGTGCCGCCGCCGCTCGCGCCAGGCGAAGCCCGCGGGCTCCTGTCGGGTACAAACCGACTAGTGTGTCGATAAAGTGCCGACGTGAATGGAGTAGAGGATGACCTCAGACGGCGTCGGCGCCAGGATCCGAGTTGCACATGTTGGTACCGGACTCACGGGTCGGGAGGCATTGCGCGGGATACTCGCGAACGATCGCCTGGAGTTGACGGCCCTCTGGGTGTCGTCAGAGGAGAAGATCGGTCGCGACGCAGGCGAGCTCATCGGGGTCGACCCTGTCGGTGTCGCCGCTGTCGGGTCGTTCGACGAACTGCTGGCGACGACGCCCGACGTCGTGAGCTACTGTGCGAACGGGCTCGGTCGAGAAGTTGAGGTGGTCGCCGAGATCGCGCGGGCGCTGTCGGCCGGCGTCAACGTAATCACGATCTCGCTGTTGGGCCTGTTGTACCCGCCCGCTGCGCCCGAGAATTTGCGAAAGCCATTGGAGGAGGCTGCGGCTCAGGGTGGTTCGACATTCCTGTCGACGGGACTGGACCCCGGCTTCTCCAGCGACGTTCTGCCGCTTGCACTACTGACGATGTCGGATGAGGTCGAGCATGTGCTTGTGCAGGAGATCGGGATCTACGACCACTACGACGTCGAGCCGGTCATTCGGGACATCATGGGTTTCGGCCGCCCACCCACTTACGAAGCACCGATCACCGCCGGCGGTGCCTTCGAAGCCTTCTGGGGTCCGATGGTTCGTCAGCTGGCCGACCGCCTTGGCGTTGAACTGGACGAGCTGGTGGGGACGTCGGATAAGGCTGTACACGACGAGGATCTGAATACCTCGGTCGGCCTGATGGAGGCGGGCACCGTGGTCGCGCTGCGAGTCGCCTGTGAAGGCCGGTTGGCCGGACGCGCCGTGATCACCGCCGAGCACATCACGCGAATGGCTGCCGAAGTGGCGCCGGAATGGCCGACATTCGACGGTGTCGGTGAATCGAATTATCGCGTCACGATCACGGGCAACCCGAACATGCGGTGTGATCTCGACCTCGGGCGCGCCGGCGACGTGTGGGGATCGGTCAGCGGTACAGCGATGCGCCTGGTCAATCTAATCGGCGAGATGCCGAATGCGCGATCGGGTCTCATCTCCGCACTTGAGTTGCCGCTGGTTCCATCGCGCCACGTCGTCACGGCTCAAAGGGTGAGCCAATGAACAACCGCACCCGCGTCGTCATCTGGGGCCCCGGCCGTCTCGGCGGATTCGTGCTACGGGTGCTGCTGCAGCGACCAGAGGAGTTCGACGTGGTCGGAGTCTTCGCCTTCTCGCCCGAAAAGGAGGGGCGCGACATCGGGGAACTCGTCGGCCTGCCCCCGCACGGCGGTGTGACCGTCACCCGCGATCGCGATGAGATCGACCGGCTGGACGCTGATGTCGTGATCTTCACTCCGCTGGTGGCATTGGAGCCCACCCAAAGCCACGCGGACGCACTGCGACTGCTTGCCGGCGGGAAGAATCTCCTGCTCGCGCACGATTACTTTTATCCGGCAGGAATCAGCGACGGGTACGCGCGTGAAGTCGACGACGCCTGCCGGCGTGGAAACTCGTCGGTATTGGCTGTGGGTTCCTCTCCGGGATTCGTCGCCGAACGGTTGGCGACCACTTTGGCCGGTCATACGTTGGAGGTGGCCCACGTCGATGTCCTCGAGCGGATGGACTGCACCGACCTCGATGCGCACGTCTATCCGCTTCTGGGTTTCGGCGCGAAACCCGATGACTTCCCGCGCGATCAGATCATCGCGATGTTCGACCACATGTACCGGCAGACACCGCATGCCGTCGCCGCGCAGCTGGGGCAGCGGCTCGACAGGGTCGATGTGGATGCCCGCTTCGCCACGACCACCCGGGAGTTGACCGGGGCGAGCGCGCCGGTCCCGCCGGGAACGGTCGCGGGCACGGAGTTCTCCTGGACCGGGATCATTGACGAGGAGCCGTTCGTGACGGTCATCTGCCGGTGGGTGTGCGATTTGGAGATCGCCGGTTGGGAGGCCGACAACGACTGGATCATCACCGTGGAGGGCACGCCTTCACTGCAGATCCGGTATGCCCGGGGACTTTCGTTCGCCAACGGAATACGGCACGGCGGGCATGTCGACGATCCCGACGGTGAACACTGGATGGACTCGCAGTCCTGGACGTCGGTGGCGGCGTTCGTCAACGCCATTCCCGGCGTGATCGCGGCGCCACCAGGCCATTTGCTGGCCCCGGTGTTCGGCATCCCGCAGCATCGCCGAATCGGTTCGGGCTTGGCGATGCGCTGAGCGGACGACCACGCGCATACCACTATCGAAGGAAGGTTCACAGTGCCCAACCTGCTCGACGGCGTACGCGTGGTCGAATCGGCCGTGCTGCTCAATGGCGACACCGTGGGAATGCTGCTCGGTGACCTCGGCGCCGATGTCATCAAGGTCGAGTCACCCCCGGCCGGTGACTACCTGCGCTACTTTCTCGGCCAGATCGTCCCTGGCGTGAGCGTGCCGCACGCCCAGGTCAACAGAAACAAGCGCTCGGTGCTGCTCGACCTCACCGAGGACGCCGACCGGGACACATTCTGGCGACTGATCGACACCGCGGACATCTTCGTCGACGGCAACCGCCCCGGGGTCTGCGACAAGCTGGGGGTGGGTCCGGACGCGATGCGCGCCCGCAAACCGAGCCTTGTGTACGTGCAGCACACTGGTTTCGGCGCCACCGGCCCCTACGCCAGCATTCCGACCCACGGGATGCTGATGAACGCCCTCGTCGGTGCCCACGCCGTACAGCGCGGCGAGGACGGTCTGCTCGAGCGTGGTTCGTTCGAGGACGACGGAGCCAACCTCGGTGGTGAGGCGACCAGCGTGGGCGGCCTGCATGCCGCACTGCAGGCCGTGGCGGCGTTGCTTCGGGCCAGGGAAACCGGCGTAGGCGCCTACATCGATGTCGCGGGTTCGGATGCGACCGCCATGACGGCGTGGTTGCCGATAGTGTTGCAGCGCAACGCCGAGCGCATCACCGACCGCTCCGGTATGGCCGCCAGATCCGACGGTGAGATGACGGGTTCGCGCTACCAGTTCTACGAGACCGCGGATAACAGGGTTGTCCTGTTCGGTTGTATCGAGCAGCGCTTCTGGGACAAGTGGGCGGCGGCTGCAGGGCGCGACGACCTGATCGGCCGACAGGCCGACACGTCCAACGATTCGGTGGACTGGGGCGATGAGGCCGAGCGCCGTCTGGTTGCCGAGGTGATCGCCACGAAGACGTTGGACGAGTGGCTGAGACTGGCCGCCGAATACGGCTTCGCGCTCGGGGCGGCCCATCAGAGCGTCGACGAGGTCGCCGCCGATCCGCACATCGCCGGCCGCAACGTCTTCGTCGAGGGCCAACATCCGGTGGCGGGACCGATCTCGTACGTGGGATCGGCCGCAATCGTTGACGGCGAACCTTTTACGGTGCGTCGCCACGCACCGGCCCCGGGCGAACACACCGACGAGATCCTCGCGGAATTGGATATTGCCCGGTAACCGAATCAGCGGCCCGCCGCACCTATCGACGAGCCGCCGTCGACACTCCACACCTGACCGGTCACGTGCGTGCACGCGTCGCTGGCAAGAAATACGGCGACCTCGGCTATCTCCTCCGGGGCTGCGATGCGGCCGTCCGGAATCGCGGCGGCCACCTGCGCCCGCACGTCGTCGTCGGCCGTGCTCAGCAAGTCCGTGTCAGTGGCTCCCGGAGCGACGACATTCACCCGAATTCCTTTGTCTGCGTACTCGATCGCGGCGTGGCGAGCCATGGCGTGGGTCGCCGCCTTACTCATGCCGTACGCCGATGCTCGGGGTGCCGGACGAAGCGCGCCGAGGCTGCCGACGACGACTACGGCACCTCCTCCTGAGGCTGACATCAGTCGAATTCCCATTTGCAGACACAGGTATGTGCCGCGGATATTGGTGGCGATGATGGCGTCGAGGTCTCCGACGGATGTCTCGTGCAGCATCGCATTCACTCCGATGGCGGAGTTGCAGATCAGGATGTCCAGCCCACCATTTTGCTGCGCGATGTTCTCAGCAAGATGCTCGACCGCTCGATGATCCGTGATGTCGCAGACGTGCGTCGCCATGGGAGAGCTCGCCAACGATGCGGTCTCGGCCAGCCGGGCAGCTGTGCGACCCACCACCGACACGTGAGCGCCATCGCGGGCCAGCTGCAGCGCGATCGCCCGTCCGATCCCCGCGCCACCGCCGATGACGACGGCAAACCGACCTGCCAATCGGTTGCCGGTCAACGCGGAACGCCGATCTCAGGAACCAGCGCGTGCAACTGCTCGAGCGTGCGCAGGTACGCGGCATGGTCGTCCAGCCTCAGTCGGGCGTCGTCCAGTACCGCCGGGTGAGTGTGAGCGATGCTGCGACCCTCCTCGATTGCTGCGACGAGGATCGATGCGGCCTGTTCGGGTGTGATCGCGTCCGCGAGCGCCGCGCGGGCATAGGCATTCGTCTGCGCGTGCTGCTCCAGTAGTGGCGTCCGCATTCCCTTGGGGCAGAACGCAGTAGTGGTGACGCCGGCCGCGCCGTAGGTCATGGCCAGCCATTCCACGGCCGCGAGTTGAGCGTGCTTCGTCATCGCATAGCCCATGGAGACCGGGTTGGTGGTCAGCGCGTTCGAGGACACGACGGCGACGAAATGTCCGCTGCCGCGCTTCAGCCAGCCGGGCAGTAATGCCCTGGCCGCCCACACTTGCGACATCGCATGCAGGTTCCACATGAGGGAGAAGGTGGCGTCGTCCGTGAACGGGTCACACGTTATCCCAGTGCCGGCGTTGGCAATCCACATGTCGACTCTGCCGAAACGGTCGACTGCGGCGTCGACTACGGCCCGGACACCGGACTCGCTACCCATGTCCGCAGCAATCCCGTAGCTGTCGTACTTAGCGGCAGTCAGGTGGGCTGCCTCCTCGTCGATGTCGGCGATCACGAGACCACCCGGCGCTTTCGCGCTGATCGTGCGCGCCAACGCGGCGCCCAGGCCAAGGCCGGCTCCGGTCACGACGACAACCCGTTCGCGAATGTCGATGATCAGTCCTCCGATGACTCGACAGATACTTGACAAGTATGTCGGATAATTCTTAGCGTGACGGACAATCGAAGAACGGGCAAGGGGCAATATGAGTGATTCATTCCGGGTCGACGGCAGGACGGCACTCGTCACAGGCGCCGCCCAGGGCATCGGCACCGAGATCGCGCGGGTTCTCCATGCGGCCGGTGCCCGGGTCGCAGTCGCCGACATCCAGGTAGAGGCCGGGCGCGCACTCGCGGGAGCTTTGGGCGAGCGCGCGATGTTTGTCGAGTTGGACGTCACGGATCCGGACAGCTGGGCTGCCGCGGTCTCGTCCGTCCGCCATACGCTGGGCTCGATCGATGTTCTGGTGAACAACGCGGGCACGTCGGGCCCATTCGCCGATGTCGCCGACATCAGCGTCGAGGACTACCTGAAGGTGATTGCCGTCGACCAGCACGGAGCGTTCTTCGGGATGCGGGCGGTGATCCCGCAGATGCTCCAAGCGGGCGGCGGATCGATCGTGAACATCTCGTCGGTGTGTGGCCTGTCCCATGCTCCTTTCACACCTAACGCGGCCTACACCACTGCCAAGTTCGCAGTCCGCGGTATGACCAAGGCGGCCGCGGTGCAATACGGCCCTAGAGGGATCAGGGTGAATTCCGTGCACCCGGGTGGGGTCTTGACCGACATGCTCGCGCAGGTGCTCCCTGAAGACGCTCGTAGCGTCATATCGGCGGGCGTTCCGATGAACCGGATGGCCGATCCCGCCGAGGTGGCAAGGATGGTGTTGTTCCTCGCCTCCGAGGCGTCGTCGTATACGACCGGTTCCGAGCTGGTCGTCGACGGTGGCCTGACGGCGGTCTGAGCGCGGTCGGTCGCCCTCTCGGGCAACGTGGTGAGCTGAAAGGTGCATACCCTTGATTAGCGACGATAGCTCGCCTCCCGAGCACGACCCACTTGCCGAAGAGATGGACCTCATCACCTTTCAGGAGGCCGACGCACGCCTCTACCGCGAGCAGGTCCGCACCAGAGATCTCATCGCACGACTCGAGGAGGCCGCGGAACCTGATCAAGAGGAGATCGCGGCTCAGCAGGGCAGATTGGAAGCGCTGGGCCGGGTGCAGAAGCGCCTGCGGGGGCAGCGCACCCAACCGCCCTTACAAAAGCGATAGGCGCCAAATAGCGGAAGTATCCGGGCGAGCGCCAATTCTCGGCTCAGCGCTCAGACCGGTTGACGGTCAGCACCATCCGCTGATCGGGATGCGGCGTGGCGTCCAGCCAGATGACCAAAGGTGAGCGCGAGCGAGATTGTGCATCCCGCTCCGCCGTAGAACCCACCGGTCGCCGCACCGCCTGCATTGCCGGCCGCATAAAGCCCAGGGATCACCGCTCCGCCCTCGTCGAGGACGCGTGCGTGGGCGTCGGTGCGCGGACCCCCGACAGTTGCGAGCGCGCTGGCGTCGACGCGGACTGCGTAGTAAGGCGGCGAATCGATCGGGCCGAGGACGCTGCTCGCAGGACTCTTCAGGTAGGCGCGTAGATACTTTGCGAGTAGCGGGACAGCTCGCTCTCGCAGTCGGTCGGGTTCGCGGCGGCGGGCGACGCGCGCTGCCAGCGGTGCGACGACCGGGCCGGCCGCGGCTGCGGCGACGCGGTGTACCTGTGCCGTGGCCGATGGGAACCGACTAAGGGGCGCCAGCCGTCCGAGCCGGGGATGGTAGTCACCGAAGAAGCGTTCGTAGGTAGTTCCGCCACGGTTGAACTGCGGATCGCGGCCTTGCCTGGCCAGTGGGTTGAAGGCTGCGACAGTGCGTGTGAGACCGTCGGCATCGATTCCACAACGGCGCGCCAACTCGTCGAGACTGTGCGCTCGGACAAGGAACGAAGGAGGTTCCGAGCCGGGTGGCCAATCGAAGAATCCGTAACGCCGCCAGTAGTAGTCGTCGAAGAGCATCCACGCCACTGCGTTCGGCATCACCCCTGTGCCGGGATCGACACGACGCATGATTGCGCCGATGTCGGCGTAGGGGCGCGCCTCGTTCGCGAACCGCTCGCCGTCGCGGTTCACCATGATCGTGTGGGGCAGTCCGCGTTCGCCGAGCAAGATTCGACTGGTGGGCTGGGAGTCCGACTCGTCGCCCGGAACGTGCACGGCGGGCATCCACCACGCGGCCTCGGTCGCGGACAAGCTGGCGTTGACCTCTGCGGCCATCGTCAGGGCGATGCCGTCGTGGCCAGCGGGGCTTATCTGTGCGCCGAAGCTGCCGTCGAGATATTTGTCGGTGAACTCGTCCGATCCCTCGAATCCACCGCTGGCGAGTATTACGCCTCGGCGCACTGCGACGGAACGGAATTCCCGGTCAGACGAGATGACCAGACCCGATACGCCCGAATCGCCTTCGACGAGTCGAGCGGCGGGCGCGCATGTCCGGACCGCCACCCCGTACCGCAGGCATGCCTCCAGCAAGGCGCCTACCAGGGCGTGGCCGGCGATCCAGATGCCGGGAAGCCGATCTAGCATCCACGCCGGCATGGGGTTGGTCCGAAGGGTGCCCGCCGGCGAGCGCACCATGGACGCCGACGTCCCGAGCAGATCGCTCGGGAAGAGTCCCGGTAGTAGCGATCTGACGTTGGAGGCGCCAGCGATCTCGGAGTGGTAGTCAGGCCATATCGTCGGCAGCCAACTCAAATAGGTATGCGCTTCGATGAACCGCGCCGTCTTCGGCGCCCCATCGAGGAATGCCTCGACCAAGCCGTGGTCGAGTACGGCGTCGCGCCCCTCACCCAGCAGATAGCGGCGGGCGTCCTCAGCGCTGTCCGAAGCCGCGAGTTGACGGTAGGAGAGACCGTGATTCGGCACCCACGCAGCGCCGCCCGAGATCGCGGTGGTGCCGCCGATCAGCGGCTGGGATTCGGCGATCAGCACCGACCTTCCCGCCACAGCAGCCGATAGAGCGGCGGCCAACCCCGCTGCACCGGAGCCCACGACCGCGACGTCGACCGCCTCGGGTAGACCCAGCTGGGTTGCGGTACCAATCGTTCCGTCCATCTGGGTATTCCTTTCGCACAACGTGAATCCGACCGCTCCACGTGATCGCACTATGGCAGATATCCACCTACGTGATCAGGCCGACGCCTCGCAGTGTAGAGCCGTCTTTACCGGTCCGAGTGCAGTACTCATATTTTTGACTAGTGTGTCGATTAGAGATGGCGTAATGCGCGCCGCGCGACTCAGCTGGAAACGGAGAATGCCATGGCCGATCCATCACTCGAGGACATCCAAGCGCTTCTAGAGCTCACACATCGGTATGCCTTTGCCCTCGACGGCAGACGCTGGGACCAACTCCGCGACCTCTTCACCGATGACGTTGAGCTGGATTACGGCCTTGGTCCGGAATTCATCATCCGCGGAGTCGACACGTTCATCGAAGCGTCGCGGGCAGCTGTAGAGGCAATGGACGCAACACAACACATGTTCACCAACCACCTGTTCGACGTTGACGGCAACAGCGCCAAGGGGAGGTATTACATGCAGGCCCAGCATATGAAACTCGATGCTGCGGGCGGCGTGCTGCACACTTTGGGCGGGATCTACGAAGATGAGTTCGTACGCACGGGGCAGGGGTGGAAAGTGCGTCGTCGCAGCTTTCGCGCCATTTGGGGCCGTGGCAACAACAGCTTCAATCCAGGGTTCCGCAGCGACGAACCTTCGGCCTGACAGTCGGTTTCACACCGATTCCTTCCGGCGGGCCGATGGCGCCGGCACATTCACCGCGTCCGGCCTGTGCGCCGCGAGAACCCTGTCAGCAAGTCTCGAAGCCCGGACGAGAGGTGCTTGCCAGCCGACTCTTCAAGGAGTAGCCGTGCCACACGGCGCAAATTGCGGGTGCCGTCGGCGGCGCGGTTGTTCGGGAAGAGCTTTCGAATCTCGGCGGGAGCCGACGGCGGGCGATCCCGAGTCTCCTCGGCTATCCACAGCTGACCCACCAGCCACGTTTCGCCGACGGTCCACACTTCGACCGCTTCGGCTTCCGTTAGGCCTGCGTTCAGCAGCGTTCCCATGATCGTATCGATCATTTCCGTGACACCGCTGGTCAAATACACCGGATGTCGCGCGAATACATGCGCACCCACACCGGGATATCTGCTCAGCACGTCGAAGACGCGCTCCGCGGTTTGGACTAGCCACTCGATCCAGTCGTCGGAGAACTCCGGAAGGTCGATCTGGGAGAGGACCGCGTCCGTCGTCACTTGTAGCAGCTCGTCACGGCCGCCGGGGAAGTGGTGGTAGACGGCCATGTGGGAGACGCCGAGGGCCTCGCCGAGCGACCGCATGGACAGTTGGTCGAGTCCGCGATCAGAGACGAACGCCAACATCTCGTCCGTGAACGCCGCGCGGTTGAAGCGGCCGGTACGCCCCGTAGCCACCATGAAAGCTTAAGCGTCCGAGTCCCCCCGTCGTCGGCGTGGGTCGGCGTGCCCGGACCCGGTGATGTGAGTCGCAATTTCTTGAGACTCAACCTTGACAGGTGTAAGGGTTGTTAGTCATGCTCGTCTAGTGACCAGTGAGCGCAAGATAGGCGTCTACGGAATGTTCTTCCCGCCGATCGAGATGTGTGTGGAATACGCGCGTCAGTGTGAAGCGATGGGATTAGACGTCGTAACCTTCACGGACCAGATCCAGAACAACCTGCCGCAGTCCATCTGGCCGGAGATTCCTGCCTCCGCCTATCTGCCGCGGGCGCACAACTTTTACGACGCCAGCCTGGTAATGGCTCTTGCGGCCCAGTCAACTTCGACCATCGAGCTGTTCTTCGGTGCCGTCGATGTCGTTCGGGAAGTGCCGAGCAAGTTGGCACAGAAGTTCCTGACGCTCGACCACATCAGCCATGGCCGAGGCATCTACGCTGTCGGCGCAAGTGAGGCCAAGAACGTCGTTCAATACGGTCACAGTCGGAAGGGATCAGCCAAGAAACTCGAAGAGACGCTGCAGATCCTGCGTCTGATCTTCGATAGCGAAGGTCGCCCAGTTCACTTCGACGGTGAGTATTACTCGATGAAGGGCGGCGTCGTCGATCTGGCCCCCTACGGCAACTCTCCGCCAAAAGTGTTGGTAGCGACTGGCGGAAGTCCACAAACGCTGCGGATGGTTGGCCGCTATGCCGACGGGCTGTTGACGAACCTGCCCGGTATGTGCCTAGGCGGACCTGAGCAATTCGCAAAAGACGTCGCCCTGGTGCGGGAAGGTGCCGAACAGGCCGGCCGCGATCCTGACGAACTGCGCTTCGCCGCCAGCGTGCTCGTCCTGATGAACGACGATCCGGACGAGATCGATAGATTGGCGGCATCGGCATACTTGCGTTGGGACACCATCGTTTACGGCGCGGTGTCCGGGGCGGATTGGCGGCGCTTCGGTTTTGAGCATCCGCTCGGCGACGAGTGGTCCTATGCCCGTCACATGAAGCCTGAGTCGTACTCGGCGGAGTACGTCCGTGAGGCTATCTCGCGAGTTCCCATGGAGGCATCGCGCGACATGGGTCATATGAGTGGATCGGCGGAGAAGGTGGCTTCGGAGCTGAACGCCTACTTCGACGCGGGTCTCAATTACGCGTGCGTCATCGACCATTCGACGGCCGCCGACCTCAGCACAGGCGAGACGGCCGCCGCCAACCTCACGAAACTGGTATCCATTGTCAAGGAACAGAATTCGGTGGACGCGGCCGCCGGTCCTCAACTCGGCTATCTGGGGATCGGCAGTGAGTTCAAGTAGGGAATGACGCTGCGAAGGCGTCGGGACGGCCTGCGTTGCAGACACGTACCGATGCCGAACGATTCCAATGGGAGCTTGACGTATTTCTCGACGGGCTAGCTTCCAAGCTTGCCCGCGATGCATAGCAACCCCGCGAGCTCGCTTGGCCAGCCACAACCCTTGGCCTACTTCGCGGTTCCTGCGACGACACGGGTGACGTCGGGTAGGTCGCCGTTGGGGGTGGCGTCAACGGGGTAGGCCTTGATGGCTTGGGGGCGCTCGCCATTGGCTTCGGCATTATCGAGGCGATGCTGGATGCCAGCGGCCTTGGCCTCTTTGGTCACCGGGAAGTTGAAGATCCGCTCGGCGTTCCTGTGGGTGATCTTGTCGATCTGCTCCGGTGTGAGGTGCCCCAGCGCCTTGGCGACCTCGGTCTGGCTGGATGGCCAGGCGGTCTCCGAGTGCGGGTAATCTGACTCCCACAAAATGTTGTCTATGCCGATGCGATCGATGGAATCCTCACTAAGCCCGAATGATTCGTTGACGGCGCACACAGCGAACTGCCGATTGAAGATTTCCGACGGTTTGATATCCCCGAACGGCGCCCAGAACCGGTGCTTGCCCCAGACGAAGTCGGCGCGTTCGAGCACGTAGGGTATGTAGCCGATACCGCCCTCGGTCATGACGAATTGCACGTTTGGAAAACGTCGGGGCAGGGTGCCGAACAGCATGTCGGTGATGGTCTCGATGCCCACCACGGCGGGCGCGGCCGTGATCGCCACACTGAAATGCGAGTCCGGCGTGGGAATGGGGATGTGCCCGCTGGAGCCCAGATGCATCGAGCAGACCACACCGGTCTCCTCGAAGGCGTGAAAGACCGGATCCCAGTGATCAGTGTGTAGTGAGGGCAGCTTCAGGTAGCTCGGGTTCTCGGGGAAAGAGACCGCGCGAGCGCCGCGCTCTGCGCACCGACGCAACTCCGCTGCGGCGAGGTCTGGGTCCCACAGTTGCAGGATGATGGTTGGCACGAAGATGTCCGGGGCGGCAGCACACCATTCGTCCATCACGAAGTCGTTGTAGGCCCGCACGCATAGGTCGGCCAGCTCCTTGTCCTTCATTTCGAAGAACACTCGGCCGCCGAAGCCCGGGAGTGACGGGAACAGCACGCTGCCCACGATGCCGTCGGCACGGAAGTCGTCGGCTCGCGCGGCAGCGTCGTAGCAGCCCGGAATCAGGTCGGTGAAGCGGACCGGATCGGTGCCCCAGTCCTCCGGGGCCTTGCCTGCCACGGCGTTGAGACCCATTGTGGCGGAACGCTGGTCTTCGAAGACCCAGAATTGGCGGCCGTCGGCGTCGATGACGTGCGGACCCTTCTCCTGAAACTTCCGCGGCAGCCGCTTGGTCCACACATCGGCTGGCTCGACGATGTGGTCGTCGACGCTGAACAGTTTGAGCATCATTCCTCCGGTTGACCGTGGCGATCGGCTTCTGGACGCTGCCTATTGAGGCGCGCGTCACAATGCGTTAAATTCGACAATACCGTCGACTTTGTGATCGGTGCAAGGCTCACTTGATTTCGGTGCCACGCCAAGCTCACACGAGCGCAGCATTATTGAAGGTCCACGCCGCCCAACCAGGAGGAATGACTCTCGTGACTACACCGGCAGTGGCCACGGCCAAGGTGGTGAGTCTCGCCGGAGAACTTGCCGGCGGGTACTGCAGCCGACTCCTGGCCGATGCGGGAGCGCAGGTGCTCCGGGTGGAGGATCCCGCGGGCGATCCACTGCGACGCTGGTCGCACTCGGGCGCCGTGGATTCCAATGGCGCATTGTTCAAGTTCCTGGCGGCGGGCTCGTCGTCGGCCGTCGTGACCGAGCCCGCTGAGCTGACGGAAACCCTGCGAGCCGCTGACGTGATCGTGTGGTCACCGCACTCCGACATCGCGCGTAGCCTGCCGCCCAACGCGCTTCGCGCCATCAACCCGCGCGCTGTCGTCACCGCGATCACCAACTTCGGGCTGACCGGGCCGTGGGTGGATCGCCCGGCGACCGACCTCACGCTGCAGGCGATGTCCGGTGGCCCCGGACAGCGCGGTGCGCCTGAACGTGCCCCATTGATCGCCGGGGGCCGGCTTTCGGAATGGACGGCTGGAATGTTCGCCGCGGTGCATACCGCGGCGGCCCTGTTCGGCGGGGGAGCCGAACTTCTCGACGTGTCGATCCTGGAATCGCTGATCCTGACCACAACCGTGCACCCGGTGTCGTGGTTCACGATCGCCGGCCGGCCAATGCGCCCGATCCGTGCCCGTAACCTGCCCGATGTCCACCCCACCAAGGACGGCTACGTCGGCTTCATGGTGGTCACCGGCCAGCAATGGCTGGACTTCTGCTCGTTGATCGACCGAAGCGACTGGATGGACGACCCGCAACTCGGCATCATGGCGAATCGGTTCGTTCGCCGTCACGAGCTGATGGATGCAATCGACGCGTGGTCCGCCGAACACACCACCGCCGAGATCCTGGAACTCGCCGACTTGCTACGGGTGCCGGCGGCCAACGTCGGTACCGGCGCGACGATCCCGCAGCTGGAGCACCTGGTGGAGCGACGGGCCTTCGAGACCAACGCCTCGGGCGACTTTGTTCAGCCCTGCGTGCCGTGGCGGATACACGGGCAGCCGGCACGGCCGCGTGGCGAGGCTCCCGAGCTTGGCGCGCACGGGTTGCCTTTGTGGAGCGGGGGAGAGCTGCGGCCCAAGCGGGACAAGTCTTTTGCGGGAGTCCGCGTCGCTGACTTCACTGCCAACTGGGCGGGTCCCATCGTGGGACATCTGCTTGCGCTGTTGGGCGCCGAGGTCATTCACGTCGAGGGCGGCAAGCGGCCGGATGCGATCAGAAGCAACACGTGCAAGCCGATGAGTGATCCTGACTGGCCGGAGTTTTCGGGCATTTTCGCGGGAACCAACACCGGCAAGCGATCGGTCACCGTCGACATGGGGACCGAGGATGGCCGTGCTCTGGCGAAGCGTCTTATCGGTACATGTGACGTCGTCATCGAGAATTACAGTCCGCATGTCATGGAATCCTGGGGCCTGGGCTGGGACGAGGTGCACGCGATCAACCCGCGGGCGGTCATGGTGCGGATGCCCGCGTACGGCCTGGACGGGCCGTGGCGCGACCGTGGCGGATACGCCCAGACCATGGAGATGACTTCCGGCATGGCGTGGTCCACCGGATGGCCCGATTCCACGCCGGAAATCCCCAATGGGCCGTGCGATCCCATCGCGGGAAGTCATGCCACTTTGGCGTTGATCCTCGCACTCGAGCACGCACTGGCTGCTGGTGAGGGCGTTCTGGTCGAGGCGCCCATGATCTCGGCGGCGCTCAGCGTCGCGGCCAACGTGGTCATCGAGCACAGTGCCTATGGCGTCGACTGCGTCCGGTCCGGCAACCGCTCGAATAGCTCTGCGCCGCAAGGTATCTACCCCACATCGGAGGTGGACCGCGTCGGGCTGGGGGATAGGCGCTGGGTAGGCCTGTCCGTTACCGATGACGACGGGTGGCGGGCACTGTGCGGGCTCCTCGATCGACCCGATTGGACAGATTGGAGTGAGGCCGAGCGCAGGGCGCATCACGACGAGATCGACGCCGCCATCGCGGCGTGGACGTCGATCCTCACGGTGGACGCCGTCGTCGAGGCGATGATGCAAAGGCGCATTCCGGTTGGCGAAGTGGTACTAGGGCATCTGGTGCCCGAGCTCGACCAACTCGAGCACCGTAGGTTCTTCGAGCAGGTGCAGCATCCCAAGACCGGGGTAAATACTCACGCGGGCATGCCCGTGCGGTGGTCTTCCATTCCCGGTCCGGTTCAGGTAGGTCCCGCGCCGATGCTCGGCGAGCACGACGACGAGGTATGGCTGGGACAGGTCGGTGTGACCGAAGGGGACTACCGACGCTTGCGTGAGGCGGGCGTCATCGGACGCTCAGACATCAAAGCCCTTGTCTGGTAACAGTACTCGCTAATGAAGTATGAACGGGAAGGCAGTCAATGACTATCGACATACCAATTGAGACGTCGTCCGGCAGCGTCATATCACCGCCGTCGCGTACCGCCGCCTGGTTGCCTTGGGTGGTCGTGGCAGTGTTGGCAGCGATCGTGGTCGGCACCCTGGTGCTCACAGACAACAGTGCCACGGTGGTCGCGCCGCCGTATCCTCATGATCATCTCGACAATCCGCATCTGCCGTGGTTGTGGGGGTACGGATTCCAGGCGATCTGGACGGCCATGTTCATCCTCTTCGCGATCCAGACGTTCCGCGCCAAGAAGATCTCCATGCCGGCGATGCTGTTCCTCGCGGGAACCACGATGTTCTGGATCGAGTGGCCGGCAGACTGGGGGTCTTACCTGGTCTACAACCGCGAATTCTGGACCTTCACTGGTTGGACCTCGACCTGGTACCAGACGTACACCAAGCCGGTGATTGCTATTTTCGGCTACGGAATCTTTTTCGCCGTCGAATGCGTCATCCTGCTGAAGCTGGTACCGAAAGTGTCCGCCCTCCTGCAGCGTGCTGTACCGAAGGCATCCGCGACGGTCCTGCTGGTGGTATCGGCCATGGCGGTGTTTTACGCGATCGACATCCTCGGCGAGCGTCTGATGACTGTTGCCGGCTGGTACTCCTATGTCGAGGCGGTCGGACCCAAGTGGGAATCCGCGCATGGGACACTGTCATTCGTCTGGCCGGCGATCCCGTTTATGCTGTTCGCCGTCTTCATCTCGCTCACCCTGCGCGAAGATTCCGATGGAAACTATCCGAACGAAAAGCTGTTCAAGGTCCACACGTTGACGCCGGGATGGCAACGGGAATCCGCCAGGTTGGCGGTGTGGATCATCACGATGAACATCGCGATCTTCATCGCCCAGCCACTGATCCTGTGCCTCGGTCGCGCGTTGTTCCTGCACGACAGCGTCTACGTGCCGTGACCAACACGCAGACCGCGCTGCCTCACGAGGGCCGTACTGCGCTGGTGACCGGGGCGGGTCGGGGCCTCGGGCGAGCGTCGGCCATGCAGCTTGCATCCGAGGGTGCCGCGGTGATCCTGGTCGGCCGTGGCATGGACGCGCTAACTGCGGTGGCCGACGAGATCGACGCAGCGCGGGGACGATCCAAAACTATTGCCGCCGATGTGTCCAGCGATTCCGACGTGGCACGGTTGGCCGCGGAGGTGGGTCGGGTGGACATATTGATCAATAACGCGGCCGCCGAAGAGCAGTATTCTCCAGTCGCAATGGCCGACATCGATTCGTGGAAAACGATTTTCGACGTCAACGTATTTGCCGCAGTAAGACTCATCAGCGCGTTTGCGCCCGGCATGAGCGAGCGTGGCTTCGGCGTCATCATCAATATGAGCAGCATCGGTGGCAGTCAACCCGCGCCATTCCTGGCTACGTACGGTGCGAGTAAGGCCGCGCTGGACATGATCTCGCGCACGGCGGCCATGGAATTGGCCCCCAGCGGTGTGCGGGTCAACAGCATTGGATCCGGGATCACCGACATGGGAAAGACCTATGAGTTGCTCCCGCCCGGTCTGCTCGCCGACATTGGCAAGATCATCCCGGCGGGCAGGTTGGCCAGCGAACGGGATATCGCCGCCGCGGTGTCCTATCTGTGCAGTGACGGTGCGGCTTTCGTCAACGGCCACGTCCTCACCGTTGACGGTGCGATGACGGCGGGCCAGTGGTCGACAACCACGGTGATGGCGGGCTTCCTGGCCTAGGCGACGTAGGTCGATCCCGCGTCGTCAAACCTTGGCTACCCTGACTTCGACGATGCCGAAGGCGGGAGTCCCCGAAAGCGGGTCGACGTCCGCATCTGCTACCAAAGCGTTGCGATTGACGCCGTAGGCGGCTGGCGGCTCGGCACCGTGCGGGTCGAAAACCCGCGACCCCCAGCCGTGGCCGAGGATCACCACCCCTTGACGCGGTGCGGAACTCACTTCGGCAGTGCACTCCAACGTTGCGGTGCGGGAGGACACCCTCACGACATCGCCGCTTGAAATCCCGAGTGGTGCAGCATCATCGGTGTTGAGGTAGACAGTGTTGGCCGACTGCCGCTTCAGTGCGGTCGGGGTGTCGTTCAGCCACGAGTTCATCGCCGACTTCCAGCGTTGATTGGATAGCAGCAGCGGCCAGTCCGGTGACGGTGACGCTGGTGCGGCGTCTAGGACCGCGCGTACCCGCTGGAGGAACGGTTCTGGAGCCAGATGCACGGCTCCGTCAGACGTGGCGACGGCCTCGGCGAGCCGACCGTATTCCTTGTCGCCGTAAACCACTCCGTGTGGGCTGCCCTCGACATCGGACCACGAGAGCTTGCCGCCGTCGTCGACGAGCTTCTTCCACATCGCCCGTGGTGTCATTGAGGCCGTCGCCGGGCCGAACATCGGCAGCTCCAGGGCCAACGCCAGGTCGCGGAAGAACATCCACTCCTCGCGAGCATCGTCAGGGGGTTGCACGACTGCCTGGGCGAGCTGAGCGAACGGTTGGTCCTCGAACGAGGAGTAGATCGGCAGAAAGTCATCCCGCTCGAGGAAGTGCGCGGCCGGTAGCAACCAGTCGGCGTGAGCGTGGCTTTCCCGCTGAACTAAGTCGATAGCCACCAGCAGATCCAGTTGAGCGAGTGCACCTTCGAGGCGGTTGCCGTGTGGCCCGCTGATCACTGGATTGCCGCTGTTGCAGATCAACGCTTTGATCTGTCCATCGCCTGGTGTGAGGATCTCATCCGCGAGTTCGGCAAGCGAGCGGGCACCCGCCACGGCGGGTAGGGAGCGCACTCTGCTCGGCTTAGGTGGGCTCGTGCCGAAGGAGTCCTTGATCGATGTGTAGCCCGGCTCGAACCGCCGTCCGCCCACGGTGTCGAGGCGACCGGTGATGGCGTTGAGTACGTGACTGAGCCACTCGGCCAGCACACCTTCGCCGTTGTGTGCTACGCCAGTGTGGGCGACACACATCGCCGTACGTGCTGAGGCGAAACCGCGCGCAGTGGATTCGATGACGTCGGCGGGAACTCGGCAACGCATGGCGAGGTCGGTGAGATCTACTTCGCGGGCGAGGCGATCGAGTTCGCCGAGGCCAGTCACCGCGGGTTGGTCAGGGAAGCGCGCCAGTCTGTTGCGGACGATGACGGCAAGCATGGCTAGCAGCAATGCCCAATCTTGGCCCGGCCACACCGAGATATGCCGACTGGCCTGTTCGGCGCTTTGTGTGCGATTGGGATCCACGATCACGACCGTTGCTCCGTCGGCCTGCCGCGTCAGCACTCGTCGCCATCCGTTCGGCACGTTGTGAATCCAGCCGAACGTGGAAACGGCTGGGTTCATGCCAACCAGAAGGAAGTAGTCGCACTCGTCGACGTCTGGAACGAGAGGTATGAGCCACCGGCCGTACATCTCGTAGCACACCCGTTCGAGGTTGTTCTGATCGACCGACGACACGGAGAACATGTTGTTGGTACCCAGCGCACGGACGAAGCTGGCGAACCATGCAACATTGGCGCCGTTGAAACCGACGGGATTTCCCAGGTACGCGGCGATCGAGTCGGGGCCGAACCGATCGCGAATCGCGTTCAGCCGCCTAGCGATATCCTCGGTTGCCTCGGCCCAGCTGGCGCGGCGATAGCCGCCGTCGACCCGGCGCATGGGCCACTTCAGGCGGCGGGGGTGATACACCACCTCCGCCGCGGAACGGCCCTTGGAGCAGAAGTCCTGCCACGAATAGGGATTCGCCTTGTCCGGTCCGATGCGAGTGATTCGCCCGCCCTGCACCTGCACATCGATCCCGCAGCGGGATTCGCAGATCCGGCAGAAGGTCGACCTGACGATGGTTGTCTCGGATTCGGTGGCCATATCAGCCACGCGCCGAACGAAGCTTGGCGATCACGGGCGGCAGCGCCGCCGCGCCGATTCCAGATCCGCCGCCTGTGACGATCACTCGTTCGCCGCTCATCGGGCGGGCGCATTGCTGAACGCTCGATCGCGTCACACGCTCTACTCCTCCGTGGCCGATCGCTGGGATGCATCTGCGTCGACTTTAGGCGATCGCTGACCACCTGGCTACCAAAATCAGTGCAACAATCTGACTCTATGGGCCTTAGCGAGGACGACGGGCCTCACACAATTCATTCTGGTCGCTCAGCTCGAGCGCCGTCTCGATGCGAGGCGGAACAGCGGGTACACGACCCGGTGGGCACCAGCTCGAACTCTGCCGACGTGTGTGTCCAGCTTCGGAGGTGTCGCTCTCGGCGCGCAGCCGGCACGGTACTCGACAAGCAAGCCGATTCCATCATTCTATTTGGCGCATCGATCGCCGCAGCGTGTTACATCGACTGGAGGGATGACCGACAGCACATACTTGACAAGTGCGTCGATAATTCCTACGGTCAACTGACACCGCCCGTGAACGATGGAGTGGCACGTGGTCAACTATCCAGACGGAATCTCGCGCAGCTTGCCGAAGGTGAACTCGGGCACCCGAGAACCGCACCGCGTGGCGATCATCCAGGACTGGGGAGTCGGCCTGCAGCCGCTCTACGATCAATACGACGCCACCCAACTCGCCTTCGACGAGGCGCATCAGAGCGGGTTACTCGACCGCCCGGTGGAGCTGAAGGTCGTCGAGGTGGAGGGGTTGCCCTACGCGCGGGCGACGACGATCTTGGACGCGGTCGAGCGATCGGTGCGGGAGTTCGCACCGATCGCCATCATCGGCCCCCATACGTCGGAGAATGTGCCTGTCATCAATCCCTACGTGGAAGAGGTCGGGATCCCGTTCATCGCGATGTGCGGCGGCCTGGAACTCGCAGGTCCGTGGACGTTCTTGACTCCGAACGGGACCTTCTGTGACGAGGCGGTTCTGATGGTGGACCACGCGGTCGACGTGGCCGGTGCGCGCAAGCTCGGTGTCATCCGCGAGGACAACCTTCTCGGCGACGAATACACGACGTATATGAAGAAGCGCGCTCACGAGCGGGACGCATCATTTGTGGCAGACGTGCGCGTCGGGTCGTTCATCGACGCCGACACCGCCGCGGCCGCAGTGACTATGATGCGTGACTCCGGTGTCGAGGCCTACATGTACGTGGGGTTCGGTGCCAATGCGTTCTCGGTGCTCGGCGCTTCTCAGAAGCTTGCGGCCGAAGGCTACGCCGCTGCACGCATCACGATGTCGATCTTCATGGGCACCATTGACGGACTTTCTCAGTACACCGGGCTGATCGACAACTTCGAAGGTTGGGTCGGCGTCGATCAGTTCGACGAACGGAACACCACATTCACGTCCATGCTTGACCGTTTCGAGAAGCGGTTTGGGCGACGGCCGGTGCACTGCTACACCGCGCAGGGATACGACATGGGCAACGTGGTGGCCCATGGATTGGCAACGGCGAAGCCGCATTCGCGCGACGGCTTGCGCCGAAGCTTGGAGAAAATACGGAGGTTGGACGCCGCCGTCGGCGGCCCTGGCAACCATATCTCCTTCGGTCACTACGACCATCGCGGTTATAAGGGCGACTACATCACCATGCGCACGGTCGTAGGTGGAATAAATGTGCTCGCCGCGGATTGACGGACCCTTTTCTTGCTCGAAGTCCCGCAACACTCCCAACGATGCAGAGGAGCTGGAGATGACCCTGACGCTGCGGGTAGATCCGGACAGTTATGACCGGCGATTGGAACGGCTTGGCGCTTGGTCGGGTATCGCCTGGGTGATCATCTGCGGCGGAGGCTTCGGCGCTTCGGGTTTGTTGCCTGTTTGGTCGCCCTCGACGAAGCCCAGCGAATTGGCGGCGCACCTATCGGACATCAAATATCAGATCTTGATCGGTATGCTTCTGGTCCTCGTCGGTGGCCTGACGTTCTTACTCACATGGTCGCTGACGCTGGCCTATCAAATTCGCAAATACGCGAATTCATCACCGCTGGCCGCCGGAGTTCTCATCCTGGTGGGCTTTTTAGGTGCGGTGATCGCCATGCTGTGCGCCGTCTTCGGATCGGCGATGGCCTTTCGGGTCGGCACACTTGCGCCGGACACCACCCAGTTGCTCTTCGATCTCATGTGGTTCTTGTTCCTGATTCCCTGGCCGCCATTCATGTTGTGGCAGTTGCTCACCGGGTTCGCCATTCTCAGTGACACGAACAAGCAGACGATGTTCCCGCGCTGGACCGGCTACTTCTCGCTGTGGGCGTCCGCACTGGAAATGTTCTCCGCGCTATCGGTCTTCTTCTACCGGGGTCCTTTCAGCTACAACGGCTTGGTGACGTTCTGGGTGCCCGGGGCGTCCTTCTTCGTCTGGGTTCTCGTGCTGGCCATCGTGCAGGTTCGGCGGCTTGCGCGTGCACGGGAGGCGCTCGCCAGCGAATCGTCCACCGACCCGCTGCGGAGCAATGACGTCGAAGTCGAATCGACTCGCATCCCGTCGCCAGCGGGGATCTGACATGACTGCGACGCCTTCTCGGGTCAGGCGCGACGGTCGTATGGGACTGCGACGTATTCCGGGGGAGCCGGGAATATGGGTCTTTGCAATCTTGGACATGCTGATCTTCGCCGAGATGTTTGGCATTTACGGCTGGTATCGGGCTGATCACTACGAAGTCTTCCAAAATGCGCAGAGCAAGGTGATCCCTGCGTTCGGGCTGGCCTATACCGTGATCCTGCTGACCAGTTCGTGGCTGGTGGTGTTGGCGATCGGTGCGGCGCGCAAGGGCGAGATCGAGTTGGCCGACAAATTGGCCGGGGGCGGTCTGGCATTGGGTGTGTCTTTCGCCGTTCTGAAGCTGATCGAGTACGGAATCAAGCTGTCGCAGGACATCACTCCTGTCACCAACGACTTCTTCATGTTCTTCTTCGTCATGACAGTCGTGCACCTGTTACATGCTTCGGTGGGCATCGGTGTGCTCGCCTACATGCGCCTGAGGATTCGCAGGCTGACCCCAGGCGCCCCTTCGGGCTCCAAGAGCTTCGGGGTTATCGAGACCTGTGGGATCTACTGGCACATGGTGGATCTCCTGTGGATCGTCCTGTTCGCGCTGTTCTACCTGAGAGGCTGAGTCATGAAGGAACTGGTGCGCCAGCGGGCAACCGTCTCGTTCGCTATGCTGCTCGTCGCCACCCTGGTGGCCTTCTGGCTGACGGTCGGCCATGGCGGCACGGTGCTAAGCGAGGGGCAAGCACTGATCTGGACAGAGGTCATCGTGCTCGCGTTCGTCAAGGTGCGGTGGGTGCTCCTCGATTTTATGGAGTTGAGGTCTGCGCCAATCGGTTTGAGGCTGCTATATGAATCGTGGGGGGTCGGGGTGGCGGCGGTGCTGATCGCCTTCGCGTGGTTGGTGGCCTGAGCCGGGACTGCTGGCGTGCCATGAAACGATGAGCCATCGCATATCGCCAACAGTCGGAATGCCGTTGGCACTCAACGCCTCCGAGGCCGCTTCCACCGATGACGGGGTTGACGTCGATGTCCCCAGCGACGGCGTCCTGCGAATATCCTTGAACCGTCCGCGCCGGCTCAATGCGTTGGACGATGCCGCGATCGAAAGTATCCACGCCGCCCTCGATCTCCTCACGTCTGACTGCGCTCATCGGGTCGTACTCATTCGGTCACATGGACGTACATTTTGCTCGGGCTTCGACATGAACGATTACGATGGCGATCCCGAAAGCCGCGGCGGGGCAGCAGCTCTGGTCGATCAGATGAACCGGCTCGCCGACATACCGTTGAGGTTGCGTGCATGCCGCGCCGTTGTTGTCGCAGCGGTTCGCGGGCCCGCCGTCGGCGGAGGATTTGCATTGGCGTTGGGCGCAGACATCGTATTTGCCGGAGAATCCGCAGTATTCAGCCTCCCGCAGACCCGCCTAGGCGTGCTCGCGGCTGAGATGGGCATTAGCTTTCTCTTGCCTCGAGTCGTCGGTATGAACCGCGCCGCCGATCTGATGTTGCGTGGACACAGCCTGGATGCCGCGGGCGCACTGGCCGCGGGCCTGGCAGCAGAGGTATGGCCCGACGAGGACGTGGACGACGCGGCATTACGCGCCGCCATCGAGCTGTGTCACCACAGTGCCGACGCGTTGGCGACGACCAAGCAATTCCTGCTTGCCGGCCTTGAGAGCGGCAACCTGACGACGACGGTTCGACGTGAAACAGATGCCCAGGTCCTTTCGAACTACCGACCCGAGTTGAGGGCCTCGATAGCGCGCCGGAGGGCCGAACAATCCACGCCGCGATGAGTTGTCGCTATAAGCGTGTCGACGCGCTGCTCGCCGCACCGGCGGGAGGGGCACGGCCACCTCCATGACCTTGGCATCGGCAGGCTTGGCCCCTTCACGGGTTGGCCAGTGAATTGATTGGCGCTGCAGCGTGATAGCTCTAGGCAGGCGTACCGCCACATTTGCTGTTCGAGAAAGGATAGTCGATGTCGAAGACGCTGATGTTAGTTTTCAGCAACGCCGTGGAGGGTCAGGATGAAGCGTTCAACGAGTGGTACGACACTCGGCACCTTGCCGATGTGGTGGATTGTCCCGGCGTGGTGGCCGCCCAGCGTTATGACATGACCGAGTTCGACCCGCCCGCCGGCGAAAACCTGCCGACTCTGCCGCCTCCTGCGCATCGTTATCTCGCCGTGTACGAACTCGATGCCGAACCCAACGATGTGATGGCGGCGTTCATGACCCGCATGGCGCAAGGCAAGATGCCGCTGAGCGAAGCTCTCGACCTGACGACGATCTCCATGACCATTTGGCGTCCGCGCCGTCGAGATGGATAGCACTGAAGATCGCGATGAGGAGCGGCAGGCGTGAATGACATCGAAAAACTATTAGCCATCGAGGAAATCAAGAATTGCCGGCGTCGATCACTGGCGGGTCGCATCGTGCACACTTCGCCGTGAGGCGGCTGGGCCCGAGCTGATTCAGGTTTCGCAGGTTGGGGAGACCGGTCACGCGCGCGATCGACGTGCACAGCGGGCTCAACGCGCTGATCAACCCGGCGCGTAGCAGGAGATTCCCACGACTTCGGACACTTCCGGAGCCGCTACAGAAGCGCTAATCTGTAGTGTCACGCAGGCCCTCGACCGCCCTCGGTTCAGTTCGCATTCCGGTCAACTGGCGAGGCGACTTTTGGCTCTGGCGTGTCACGGAATCGACTTCGGAAGGATCATCTGATCACCATGAGTGTGGAGACCATGACGGCTGCCCCGTTTTACGTGCCGTCCGGCAACGAGATCGAAATGTTCGAGGCCGCTCACCGTCAATCGCTGCCGGTCATGCTCAAAGGCCCGACGGGCGTCGGCAAGACACGGTTCGTCGAAGCAATGGCTTACCGACTCGGGCGCGAATTGATCACGGTGTCCTGCCACGAGGACCTGACCTCGTCAGACCTTATTGGACGCTTCCTCCTCGAGGGTGACCGCACTGTATGGACCGACGGCCCACTCACGCGTGCGGTGCGAGATGGGGCGATCTGCTATTTGGACGAAATCGTCGAGGCTCGGCAGGACACGACGGTTGTCCTGCATTCCCTCACTGATCATCGGCGCATACTGCCGATCGACCGCTTGAATGTCATACTCCAGGCGCCGCCCGAGTTCCAGCTGGTGGTGTCCTACAACCCGGGATATCAGAGTCTGTTGAAGGATCTCAAAGACTCGACTCGACAACGGATGGTGGGCATCGAGCTGGGCTTTCCGTCCGAGGAGGTCGAGCTGGAAGTGCTGCGGCACGAGACGGGCATCCCGCATGCGGCGGCACGCCGGCTGGTGCGGATGGCGGCCGCCATCCGGCGGGTCGAGGCATCGGGCCTACGCGAAGTGGCTTCCACGCGGACGCTGGTCACTGCCGGTCGGCTGATGGCAGCAGGCGTCGATGCGCGATCGGCCGCGTGGGGAGCTCTCGGTGCTCCCATGACCGATGACCCGCAGATATCTGAAGGGCTCCGCGTCCTGATTGACAGCTATATCGACGCGGCGGAGTAACACATGACCAGCTGGCCCGGTCCGTGATCGGGGATGTGATGGGATGGCCAGATGTCCGCTGATACCCGAACCGCCAGCTCAGGCATCGTGATGTCGACGCGAGATCGCATCATCGTCGCGGCCGGCGACTGCGTTGACCGTCTCGGACTGGAACGCTGCACGGTTGCCGCGATCGCGCAATCCGCCGGAGTCCATCGCGTGACGGTTTATCGTCACTTCGCGGACCGGGAAGCGATCATCGTCGAGTTGTTGGACCAGAGGTCTGCCCCGTTGTTGCAGCGGGCCAAAGCGAAACTTGTTGGCTTGGAGCCATTTCCCGACAAACTCGTCGACGCCATCTCTAGCGCTGTCTACGACGCGCGCATAACGCCCGGGCTAAAACAAGTGATGGGCTTCTGGATAGAGGGCGGGTCATTTCGCTCCGCAGGGATGTCGGAACGCTTGAAGCAGCGAGCGATCGACGTCACCTCCCGATATCTACTGGAAGCCCAACAGCGCGGCTACGTCCGGGCAGTCCTATCGGTAGAAGACATGATCCAGTGGCTGCTGGACGTTAGCCTCATCCTTCTACTGTTCAAGCCTGACTACGATCTGGACGAGATCCGCCACTACGTACGGACTTTTGCGCTACCCGGCATACAAGCCCCAGCGTGACCTGGCCGGCGCCACGGCGCCGCCTCTCGCCGTGCCGCACAACACCGCCTCGATATCGCAGTTGGGCCAGTCCGGCCGCGAAAATAGCTAGATGATTTTAAGGCTACATATTGCATAATATGTAGCTATCGGCGTATCGTTCGGTTTTGTGCCAGACGGTGATGCGGCTCACGTCGACGGGACAAACGTGGCCCGATTCATAACCGACATCGGCCGGTACTCACTGCTGGCAAGCGCCATCGCCGGGCGCAGGCTGGCGCTCAGAGCGGCCGCCGCCGGCACCCTGCCCTACACCGACGCTCAAAGCATATTCATCCCTACGGACTGTCCCCTGTCCGAAGTCGTCAATGTGGTTGTGTTGCATGCCAGCATCCTGGGAGCCGGAACCTGTCATCCCGACGTGGTCCGTCGGCTCAGAGGAAAGCCTCGTCCCACTCGGCGCTACTTCGCACTCGAAGCACGCCGCGCGACCAAGGAATTGGCCTGGCTGCTTCCCTGCATGTCGAAACCGGGTGCCGGTGTTGAGCAGACATTGAGTTGTTCTGCAGTCGAGTCGCTGGAAATCGCCTTGAGTCGACGAACCGTCGCGGAACTGCCGACATCGCTGGGCGAATTACGCCCCAAGGCGTTGTTGCGTCAGTTAGAGAAACAGACGCCGTTGGGCGCGCCGAACACGCTTAGATCCGGTGCACCCAACTTCCAGGAGAGCGACGCCGACGACGATGAAGACGCGGAGCGATCGCGTTTCCTGGAGCTGATGTCTTCCCCGCTGGGGGGTAACGGCCGGTTGGCACGGCTGTTCGCAGCCCTGTCGGGTGCCTCACGGAAATCCGCGACGGCCGGCGGTGGCGCCAATGACGACTCTCCGACGAAGAGTGTCTACGGTCGTCGCTGGGGCGGAGGCGGAATTCGGGTACCCATGCGCCTCCCCAACGCATCATCCACCACAGGGGAGGTGTCCGATGGTGGCACCCGTTACCCCGAATGGGATGTCAACCGCCGCCGCTATCGCGAAAACTATTGCGTGGTACGTGAGCTCGATCCGGTGGGCGAAATTGATCGGGTTGTCGGCGCGGCGCAACTGCGCTATCCCTTGGGGCGTTCCAACTTGGACTTGCGACGCTGCCGCCATGAAAGTGAGGGCGAAGAATTCGACCTCGATGCAGTGGTCACGGCGCGCGCCGATGCGCGAGCGGGACAGACTCCCGACGACCGCCTGTTCACTTCCATTCGCAGAGTCGGCCGCGACTTGGGTGTGCTGATCTTAATCGATGCGTCGGGTTCGACCGGCGAGAGATCGGCGAACGGACGAACCGCATGCGAGGCCCAGGTGCACGCCGCGGCGCGGATCGCCCGCACGCTGGAGTTGCGCGGCGACCGGGTGGCGATCTACGGATTCAACTCACGAGGCAGGGCCAGCGTCTACCTCTATCCCATCAAACTCTTTGAGAAGCCACTTGATTCACGCTGGCGGACGAACATTGCGCGTCTATCGCCTGCGGGGTTCACGCGCATGGGGGCAGCGATCAGACATGCGTCATCGATCCTCGTGAAGCACTCGGGTACCTCTCGAAAGCTTCTGGTGGTGCTCTCCGACGGGTTTCCCTATGACGACGGCTACGAGGCGATCTATGCGATGGGCGACACGCGACGCGCGCTTGACGAGGCACGCAGGAGCCGCATCGGGTCGGTTTGCTTGTCGCTTGGCTCGCAGAGCGGCGATTCGGAGCTGCAGAAGGTATTCGGCTCATCCGGCTTCGGTCGCGCCGAAAGTGTCGAGGCTCTCGGGACTGACCTCAACCGATTGTTCAACTACGCGATTGTTACCGCAGAGCGCAGCGCCGATCGGTCCAAGTCCAACAAGTACGCCCGTGCACCGCGACGTCGGGCCACGCTTACCCAGCTACAGGAGGAACAGGTATGAGCATCACGGAATCGCGCGGAAAGACCCAAGCGGCGGCGGCCAATCCGGCGGAGACGAGGCGGATTACACCCGTCAAGGCATGGGCGTTGGTTGGCCTCGCATTCACGGTCCTGCAGCTGTACATATACATCCGATGGTTTGCCTCGCCGCAATTCCATCATCCCCGGACGGGTGCCGACCCGGTACCCGGCATCGTTAAGTTCTGGGCGTGGTTTGTGCAGATCGCCACGCTGATTGCCATCGGGGTGGCAATCGGGTGGGCCGTTCGTCAGGCTCGACGTGAGCGACGCCTGACCTTCGACGGCATGCTGCTGATCGCATGGTTCAGCGTGATGTGGCAGGACCCGGTGCTCAACTACATCCGCCCCACGTTCTTCTACAACAGCTACCTGATCAGCTTTGGATCATGGGTGGAGCAGATTCCGGGCTGGATCAGCCCGCACGGAGGCAACCTGCCATCACCATTGCTGATGTCGGGTTTTGGTTACCTGTCCTGCCTGTTGTACAGCATCGCCGTCTCGACGGCGATGCGCAAGGCGAAGCAGATCCGACCAAGCATGGGAGTGCTCGGTCTGATAACTGTCGCCATGATCGCCGGGTTCTTCATGGATTTGGCCTATGAGGTCTTCATGTGCCGGACATCTCTGTATGCCTACAACGGTGCCGTATACAGCTTGTCGTTGTGGGGCGGCGAGCGGTACCAGTTTCCGCTCTACGAGTCGCTTTTCTGGGGTTTTGTCTGGGCGTCGAGCGGGATCCTGCGCTATTTCCGTGACGACAAAGGGCGTTCGGTCGTCGAACGCGGCGCAGAATCGCTGGCCGTTTCGCAACGGGCCCAGACCGCTATCCGTACGTTCGCGATCGTCGGCTTCCTCAACGTCATCTACCTGATCTTCAACGTCGCGATCAACTTCATGGCATTGCAGATCGACTCGACGCCCAAGGGTTACCCGACCTACCTGAGGAACGACATGTGCGGGGCCGGAACCGAATACGCCTGCCCAGGCCCAGAGGTGCCAATCCCCATGAGCCCCGGCGCGGTCAACCAGCCTGAGCCAGAAACGACCGGTTAGATGGTGCACACCGGCGATCGGGTCGGCGTGGGATGTTACGTCGACCCGATCACCCCTCTCTGGAGTCTGCGCGCGAACATCCGGCTCGCTAAATTGCTCGGTGCGGAAGATATTTGGTTCGGCGATCACGCCAAGTCCATGTTCCCGTCCTCGGCATGGGGACCGCATCTGTCACCTTTCGCGCGGTGGATCCCCAGTCTGGACGCCTTTTTGGATCCAACAGTGGCCATCGCGAAGTATGCCGGGCGCCGCGGTCCGCGGATGGGTACGTCGGTCACTGACGCCGTGAGACGTACGCCTGCCGATCTCGCTCGGGTGTGGATGTCGTTGCACCACCTCACTGGGGGACGGGCGGTGCTCGGCATCGGTGCGGGTGAGGCTGAGAACACCGAGCCCTACGGCCTCGACCTTCAACGAAGCGTGAGTCGACTGGAGGACGTCGTCGCTGCGGTTCGTGCGGCGTGGGAGTCCTCTGCCCCCCTGACGCATGAGGGCCAATTTCATGAATGGCATGACGCAACCTTCGCGCTTCCGCAGTGGCGGCGAAGCTCACCAGACGTGTGGGTGGCCGGCCAGGGACCGAGGACCTGCCGGCTCGCGGGCCGCGAAGGGGATGGCTGGATATTCATTCTCAATCTCGGAATCGACGGTTGGCATGCCGGTGCAAAGCAGATGGCTGAGGGCGCCCGCGCCGCGGGGAAGGATCCAGAGTCCGTCACGCGCAGCGCATATTTCGCACCGTTGCTATGCCGCGGTGAAGCTGCGGCGGTGGAACTGTCCCGGCAACCCATGGTGCGGGCGCTGCTGCTGACGTTACCGGCTTCCGCATGGGCCGCCGTTGGTGTGGACCATCCGCTTGGGGCGGACTACAAGGGCTTTCCAGATTTGGACCCAGCGGTATTGGAGGCCGACAACCTCGCACACCACGGCCGAGTGGTCACACCTGAGCTGCTCAGAAGCCTCATTCCGTGTGGCAGAGCTGAAGATGTGCTGGGTTACCTCCAGCCGCTCATCGACGAGGGTCTCAACCATGTAATCATCTACAGCGCGGCTGCGGCGCTGAAACCTCGCCTGGCAGCGAGCCATTTGTACGAACAGCGTCGTCTCATCCGGATGCTCAAGAACAGCACCCCGGGTCGGTTCAATCCGTAGCGGCGGGACGCCCATACTCGGCGCGATTGTCTCGTCGGTCCTAAGAGGTCAAGGCTTCCTATCTAATCGGGAGTAGGACGTCGAAGGCTCTAATGAAAGCGGTACTGATGCTCGTGCCATCCCTGTGTTCGGTTGTCTGTCAGGCGAATCGCGCGGCACGCTTCGCCGCGAACGCGTCGACGCCTTCGATACCATCCGTGCTTGCGGCGTTCCGCGCTATCAACTGGCCATCGGCCTCCATCTGTTCCTCGAGGCCGCTACCGAACGTAGCGAGCAACAGCTTCTTCACCGACGACTGAGCGCCCGCTGAGCCGCCTGCGATCGTCGCGGCAAGTTCGGTCGCCCGCGCCTCGAGTCGGTCGTCGTCGACCACCTCATTGACCAGATTCCATTGCAGTGCCTCATCTGCGCTCAGCGTTCGGTTCGTCAGCATCAACTCCTGCGTGCGACGCAACCCGATGAGGCGCGGCAAAGTGAAGGACGCGCTTCCATCCGGACTCAACCCCACCCCGGTATAGGCCATGGTGAACGAAGCCGACCGGGCGGCCACGACGAGATCGCCGCTAACCGCGAGTGACATTCCCGCGCCGGCGGCGACACCGTTGACAGCGGTGATGACGATCGCGTCCATCCGGGCGAACGTCGACATCGCGCGGTGCAGTGCGTCCGCGACCCTCTTGATGTGCGGTCCCGGATCGGGCGCTGTCGAGAAGTCCGCGAGATCGCCTCCCGCGCAGAAGAATCGGCCGGTACCTGTCAGCAGAACAGCCTTGACGCCGGCGAAGGCGCAGCGAGCCGCGACATCCGCCAGTTCCTCGGTCATGGTGAGGTTCATGGTGTTCGCCGCCGCCGGGCGATTTAGCGCGATCTGCGCGATGGGTCCGCATGTGCTATTCCTGGCTCTGTCTCGCCGGGGACGAGAGCCCCGCCAAGCTCCTGGATGTCTGCAAAACCTACGTCATGCCCGCACTGGTGGCTCATCAAGTCCCTTAGCCGGTCAATTACGTACACACGCGTGCCGCAGTACGACGTTGCCCGGCCTGCGAAAGCTCACGCAAGAGAATGGCGTTGAGCAAGCAGCTTCCAACGCAGCCACCGGCCGACTGGACCGGATACCGAGTAGTTAAGCGGCATCGTTTAGGACTGTGGGTGTGCCGACGAAAGATGAGCAACTCTCGGGCCCGATGTGGTCCGGGCGGTGCAGGCGGCAGATCGAGTCGGCCGTCGAAAGTGTGCTCGGCGCTGAACATTTCCTTGTCGGCACGCAACACCCTGACAGCTCAGACGGGTACTTCGTAAGCATGGCCGCGACTTTCGGAGAGCTGAGGCCCAGCGTGTCGGCGACGCAAAAACTCGCGCCAGAACTCGAAGGACTCACCGGCGATCTGCTTCTCGGGTAAGTGCGCTTGCCGTGTGGCCGATGGCCATCCTCATCGCGAGGCGGATGAGATTGCCCGTGCCCGGGATTCGCGGTGTGAAGCTTGCGCCCCAGGTGATCGATGAGCCCCCGTTGCAAGGCTCGATCCGAACGTCGCCGACATAATCACGCACGGGCAGGCCCGACAACATGGTGTACGTCTGAATGTGGGGCACGTCAGTGGCGGTGATCTGTTCCCGCGTCGTGAAACCGGCCGCCTTCATCGCGCGAATCGCACCTGGCCCCGTTGTAGTCGGGCCGCCGTTCTGTTCCCACCGCGCAGACGTGACGCCGGGCATCCAGCGGGGCCAGTTCGTCACATCGTCCAGGACGGCGTAGACGACCTCCGCTGGTGCGTTGCAGGACCGGGTCACCGAGAATCGCAGTGTCATCGCCGTGGCTTCCTTCGAGGGTCACGCCTGAGCCCCTCCAGCAACAGGTCCAGGCCATAAGAGAATGATTCCTCGCTCTCCGTCGCAGATTTTCGCGAAGCAGTCGCGCCCACCGCAGCCGCTTCGAGATTTGGGTAGCCCTTCACCTTTCGGGTCAGGGAACGGCGCGACAGTCGTGCCCTGGCCTCCCGTCGTTGGACATCACCGGTGATGAACGTCATGAGTGCCTCCAAGGCGCGACTGGCGTCGCCCGCCTCGAAGCCGCCATCCACCAGAAGTCCCATCGCCCCGTCGGCGAGTCGGAGTCCCTCGGGAGTGAAGAAGTAAGGCACGTGCTTCCAGATGAACGACGCCAAACCGGCGGCCTGACTCATGGCTCGCCAGGTCGAAAGGGATAGCTCTGTAAGCGCCTGATCCCAGGGACCGGTGGGGACGACGACCCTGGCCATCAGGGCGTCGGCGACGAGGTCGAGGAGAGCCTCCTTGTTCGGCACGTAGGAGTAGAGGGTCATCGGTGCCTTGCCGGTGGCCTCCGCCAACCGTCGCATGGTGAGGGCGTCCAATCCCTCCGACAGTGCGATGGTCACCGCCGAGTCGATGAGAGTGTCCAGGGTGAGCGACGTTCTCCTCGACAAGACCTCGCTGTCGATTCGCTCCGCAGCCACTTCGTCTCCTGTGCATAGATCCTGTTGGGTCCGTTGCTCGTGAGCGTACCCAGAAGGTCAGCTCGCAGCGTAGCTGTGCGATTCACGAATCCTTGACGCATTCTATTCGTACATAGTACGGTCCACGTATCGTACAGCGTACGGTTCATCAGATCCGCATCGAAGGGGACTGACTTGGCGGGAGACTTCGAGCGGCTGTTCGGCCTCACCGGGAAGGTTGCGGTGGTGGTCGGTGCTGCGGCAGGGATCGGTAAGGCGTCAGCCTTGTTGCTGGCCGAGGCTGGCGCAAAAGTCATTGCGGCAGACCGTGATCGATCTCGAGCGGAGCCAGTGGCCGCTGCAGTGACCGAGGAGGGTGGCATGCCGAGGCTGCGTGGGTCGACGTCACCGAGGAGCCGTCGGTCTGCGATCTGTTTCAGGGGATCGCGGGTGTCGACATCGTGGTGAACTGTGTCGGCATTTACCCGAAGACGCCTCTGCTGGAGACGACCACAGACGACTGGGATGCTATCCACGCCGTCAACCTGCGCGGCGCCTTCCTTTTGCGTGAGGGAGGCGGGACGGTCGATGGCAGCGAACCGCGGTGGCTCCATCGTCAACGTGTCATCGATCAGTTCGGTCCACCCTGCAGTGATCGGCAACGCGGCGTACGGAGCCTCCAAAGGCGGCCTGAACGTGCTCACGAAGGCCGCGGCACTTGGGTTGGGACCGCGTGGAATTCGGGTGAACGCACTTCTGCCCGGCGGAACTCTGACCGAGAACGCGCTGCGGCCAAGCCCAGTTCAACGATCTGGACCAATCCTCGGCGAAGGTCGAGTCCTACTGGGCCGCATGGCGCAACCGGTCGAGATGGCGGCAGGGATCCTATGTCTCGCGGCTGCCGCTTCCGGTTACATGACCGGTCAAACCCTGGTCATCGACGGTGGATTCCTGGTGACGTGATGTGCGTCCCGTGCCGAGTTACCAGCAGCAGGAGGAATGGTGGTCTACCGCGTAATCCAGTGTTATACAGGTCAAGTCGGCAGTCGGGTCATCCGAAATCTGATCAAGGACCCCGCATTCGAGATCGTGGGGACGCTCGTATCGAGTGAAGCCAAGCACGGTCGCGACATCGGTGAGTTGGCCGGACTCGATCCCATCGGACTCGCTGCTACCAGCGACTTCGATGAAATCCTGGCCCTGCAGGCCGATTGCGTCATCTGGAACGGCATCGTCTCCAGCTATCCCACCGCGCCGGTCGCGTCGTCGGAGCCCGGAGCGGCGGGATCCGACGCCATCGTTCGCCTTCTGCGATCGGGAAAGAACGTGTACTGCGGGGTCGGCGCATGGTTCACGGAGGGGCAACCCGAGAAGCCGGAACTGGAAGCCGCATGCGCCGAGGGCAACGTCAGCATCGTGGGAGGCGGCAACATGCCCGGCCTTGTCAGCGACGCGCTGCCCCTCTTCCTGTCGGGGTATTCCGGGCAGGTCTCGAGCGTCTGGTGCAAGGAGACCGATCACGAAACCGAACACCCGTCCGCACACGAGCTCGAGCTCTATGTCGGATTCGGTCTGCCGGTCGGTGAATCGACGCCCGCTGAGGAACTCATCAACCGGCTCTACGAGTGGGCCTACCGGCAGGCGGCCAACCAGGTGGCGTCGGCAATGGGAGTCGTGCTGGACGACTTCCGCCTGGTGTTGAAGGAGAACGCACCCGCCGCTGAAGACATCAAGCTCGACAACGGATTGCTCATCCGCAAGGGCACCGCCGCAGGCGTACGTTTCACATTCGGTGGCTTCGTTGGCGGGCACCAGTGGTACACCTTGGTCTGCGAGTTCACGTGCGCTTACGGATTGGGCCCGGACTGGCGGCAGACCGAACACGATCCCCAGTTCACCGCCGTGATTGAAGGCACTCCATCGCTGCGTGGGACCGTCACGACGCTGGGCAGTGCGCACGACGTCGGACCGGTGCTGGACATGAACGCCGCGCGCGCGGTGAACCTGGTTCCGCTGGTCGTCGCCGCCGCTCCAGGCTGCCGAAACATCCTCGAACTTCCGTTCGTCACCAGCACGTCCGCAACGACCTAAGGAGTCAGCATGACTGAAACGTCTCCACCGATCTACTTGCACGAATTACCCCACGCAACTGTGGGCCTGGAACAGGAATACCTCGACGGCATCGAGAAGAAGTTGTACCCCGCCACCATCCGGGAGGGCAGCAGCCTGGCGATCCGACCGGTGGGTGCCTTCAAGGTCGACGCGAACGGAGCGGAGTGGCCGTCGTTCGCCTTCCTATGGCGCTACGGCGGCGGGTGGAAGGCGTGGATGGACGAACGGAAGCCGATCAGCGATGATCTGGAGAAGACCGGCGCGTCGGCGGAGCTCAGCGCGGACCCCGGGATGGTGGAATTCGTACGGGGTGCGACGAAGTGGCGGAAGCGCTCGATCGAGACGGTCCTTGTGCCGCTGTCATTCTCACCGTTGCCGCCGGAGCTGCCCACTCGGACCGCACCGGGCAGCATCTTGCTCGAGCAGCGCTACACGATCGGCCATGGGCGCGTCGCCGATTTCGTTGCTGCAATGGAGAAGTCAGTCTTGTCGGCGGTCGGAGACGCCGGATTGGAACTGCAGCTATTCAGCCGTGTCGGGCATAGCCCGTTGGAGTTCGCGGTGTTCTGGTCCAGTTCCTTCGATGCATTGGGCGAGCTGTTCGCCGGCCGCGACCCACGAGACGAGAGTTCGTTTCTTCCCGGCCTCGAAAAGGCCTGGGAGCATGTCGTCGAGCTCACCGAAAACACGCTGATCCCCATGCCGTTCTCGCCGCTCGGGGGCACGACGTAACACATGGAACACCACGTAGGCGATTTCGACCACATGTCCGAGGCTTTTGCGAATGACGTGCACGGGTCGTTCCGTGAACTTCGCGAAAGGTGCCCGGTCGGCTACTCGGAAAGGCATGGCGGACACTGGCTGATCAGTCGGTATGACGACGTCGCACGAATTCTGAAGGACGACGAGAGCTTCTCGTCGGCCCGGCCTCCGGGGACCGACGGTGTGGCCGTTCACATTCCGTCCATGCCCGCGCCGCTGAATGTGCCGATCGAGCTCGATCCACCGGAATCGCTTCTGTACCGTCGAGCACTACATCCGTTTCTCTCGCCTGCCGCCGTGGAGTCGCGGCGCCCGCGGATCGCGGCGCTAGTGGGAAAGTGCGTGGACGGCTTCATCGAATGCGGTGCGGGCGATCTGATCACGGATCTCGCCAGCCCTGCCCCCGCCTACGTCATCACCGACATGATAGGACTCTCGCCGGAGCACTCACCGCGGTTCTCGACGATGATGCATGCGCTCACGTCGCACATTCCCCACAGTCCGGAGTGGGAGGAGGCGGTCGCCGATGTGCCCTGGGCGATGGGGCTGATCCACACCGCGATCACCTCCCGGTCCGACACGGGAGCCCCGGAGGATCAGGATCTGATCTCCTGGCTCAAACAGTCGCGGGTCAACGACCAGCCGATCAGAGACGAGATGATGCAGTCGATGGTGATGTTGGTCATCGGAGGCGGTGTGGACACCACCACGTCGCTGACCGGACAGGCGTTGATGTGGTTGTACCGAAATCCCGAGAAGCGAGAATGGTTGCGGAAGAACCTCGATCAGATCAAGTGGGTCACCGAGGAGTTTCTCCGGTACAGCTCCCCAGTGACCACGCAGGCCCGTACCGCCATCCGCGAGGTCGAGGTCGGCGGCCATACTATTGCGCCCGGCGACCGGGTACTGATGTGCCTTGCCGCCGCCAATCACGACCCCGCGCAGTTCCCGTCGCCCGACGATGTCGTCGTCGACCGGGAGGTCAACCGGCACTTGGCATTCGGGGTCGGCACGCATCGCTGCATCGGTTCGAACCTGGCCCGGGCAATGTTCGAGGCGATGATCACCGAGGTGCTGACCAGGCTTCCCGACTATTCCGTAGACGAGGAGCTGGCAACGCTCTATCCCGCCCAGGGCCTAGTCAACGGTTACGTTCGGCTGCCCGTTACGTTCACGCCCGGGTCTCGCGCGGCGTCGAGCACATGACCACGACCGCACCTGTCAAGACGAGTTCTCGTGACCGCGATCCGTTTCGCATCGGCTATATCCAGGACTGGGGGATCGGGGTCGGCGCCGTCGACGAGATGATCGCCGCCGCGAGGTTCGCCTTCGACGAGGCCCATTGGAACGGCGTCATCGACAGGCCGGTCGAACTCGTACTGCGCGAAGTGGACGGCATGCCGCTGCGTCAGTTCAACGTGATGCGGCAGACCTATCTGGACCTGGTTCACGCCGAGCACTGCATCGGAATCATCGGTCCACACTTCACCGACCAGGTGACTAGCCTGTTGCCGACGATCGAGCAGGCGCATGTGCCGATGGTGACGATGTGCAGTTCAGCTGACGTACCGAGCGAATACTGCTTCACGCTGGGCAATATCTCCACCACCGATGAGGCGGTGGTGATGGCAGAATATCTGCACGAGAAGGGCGCCACGGCTGTTGCGATCCTCCAGGAGGACAACTACCTCGGGCAGGAGTTTCACCGGTATTTCCGGCTCGCAGCGCGACGGATCAGTCTGCCGGTCGTCGCGGACCGGCTGTTGCCGAACTTCGTCGACACCGAGGCGGCCGAAGTCGAAGTCGCCGAAACCCGGGCCGCCGGCGCCGATGCGATCGTGTACATGGGGCTCGGATTGACCGCGCGGCAGGTGCTCACTGCCGTGAACGGACTGATGACCCCCGAGTGGAACCCGATCCGATTATGCAGTTCGATATTCGTGGGTTGGCCGTTGGACGGTTACTTCGGGCTGACGATCGCCACCTACGAGGGATGGACGGGCACGGATGAATTCGACGAGCGGAACCCGGTTTTCGCGAAGCTGACCGATCGGCATCAGAACGCGACCGCGCATTGCTATTCGGCGCTGGGATACGACGCCGGACAAACGATGGCATGGGGTTTGTCGTTGGCCAAACCGCATGATCCCGAAGGTCTGAAGTGCGGGTTGGAACGCATCCATCGATTGCCTGCTGCCGTGGGAAGCCCGGGAACGTATATCAGCTTCGGCCGGTACGACAGACGGGGTTACAAGGGTCCGTTCGTGGTTCTGCGCCGCATTGAGGACGCCAAATGTGTCCTGGCCCAGTGACTGTCTCCGATCGGAAGGAAGCGACATAAATGAGGATCGGCGTCGACCTTGAAAAGTGCCAGGGACACACGCTGTGTGCGATCGCGGCCGCAGAGGTCTTCGACCTCGACGACCACGACGGTCACGCGATCGTCAAGCATGCAAACGGGTTGATTCCCAGCGAACTGGAACAGGCCGCCGCACGGGCAATGATGACCTGTCCCGAGCAGGCGATCCACGAACTTCCATGAGTAGGAGCTTCTCCATGCCGACGTATATGCCGCTGCGGGGAGTGCGGGTACTCGACCTAGGGATTCTCGTCCCTGCGGCGCTGACATCAGGCAAGTTGGCGGCGTTGGGAGCAGATGTCGTCAAGGTCGAGCAGCCGCCGACCGGTGACCGCATCCGGCTGATACCCCCATACGCCGATGACGGCAAGAGCCCGCAGCACATGGCGCAGAACTGGGGTAAGCGCTCGATTGCCCTGGACGCGAAGACGAACGAGGGCCTGCGGACGCTCCTGGAGCTCATCGCCATCGCGGACGTCGTCATCGAAAACCAGCTGCCTGGATTCTGGAAAGGGTGCGGAGTCGATTTCGTCGAGCTCCGAAGGAAGCGGCCGGAGCTGATCGTTTGTTCGATCACCGGTTTTGGCCAGACCGGTGCGTGGTCGCGATTGCCTGCCCACGGTTTGAACATGGACGCCCTTGGTGATGGCCTGAACGTGGATTGGCGTGACGGACAACCTCATCTGGGGTGGGCATTCACCAGCTGGGGCAATGAGTTGGGCGCCACCTCGGCGGCGATGGCGGTGTGCGCTGCGCTCGCGTGCGTTCGCGGGGGCGGAGCAGGTGAGTGGATCGACGTCTCCTGCTGGGATGCACTCGTCGAGTCCCATCGCACCGAGGTCGCGATGACGCGCAGAACCGGGACACCGTTCTCGCTGCGGCAGATGCCGTCGATGGCGTTGTACGACACCTACCTCGCCAGCGATGGGCGGCCGGTCATGCTCGGTGCCCTGGAGCCAAAGTTCTGGCGACGCTTCTGCGAGGGAGTGGGTCGCGAGGATTTGGTCGCCGCTCACGATCAGACGGCCATCGCCTTCGCGTACGACCAGTTCGAACTTCGTCACGAACTCGAAACGATATTCGCCACAGCGACTTCGGACGAGTGGCTGAGCCGTTTCCTGGAGTGGGACATCCCGGGCGGCCCCCTCTACGACGTCCCGGCCTTGATGGCCACCCAGCACTACGTCGACCGTGGAATCGTCGACGGCGACGAAGGGGACTGGCCGCATGTCAAACTACCGTTCCGGTGGCAGAGTGCGGACAGCCGGGCAGGCGCAGGTCTGGAACAACCGCCGGAGTACAACCAGCACGACCTCGAGGTTCGGTCCGATTGGCTCGGCCACGGGTCGCCCGCCGATTAGTCGAGCGGTAGTTCGACACCAATTGGCTCCGACGGCGTGAAGGTTGCAGGTAACGCGGCGGGCGGTGGGTCCGGTGGATCTAGGATCCTGCCGGTGCGAGCCGCACCAACCAGGCCCCGAAATGCTTGCCGTGTAGGTCGCTCAGGTACGTTCGATAGAGGCGGCGGCCACGCCGGTCAGGAGGCATCGCAAGCCGTACTCGGCGATGTGTTCTGCGTCCAAGCCCTTGATGGCTTGCCGCGTCAGTCCGCCTATAGCCGGAAATTCCTTGGCCGAAATCCCAACGGGCAGCCCGATATTGGTGTGTATCAGACCGGCGACGAAGCAGAGACAGGTCGTGTAGATCTTCAACGCGCTGCGCTGATCGAACCCGGCTTCGAGGAGCACGGCAAAGATGTGGTCGGCAATGCGCATGGATTGGTGCCCGTAACCGAAGATCCCGTGGTCCAAGATGTGCGCGGCCGTGCCGGGATAGACCTGGAACACCCGCATCGACTCGAGCGCTTGGGACACCAGCCAATCGGTCCACGGCTCGTCCCCGCGGGGTTGTTGTCGAACTTCGCTGAGCGCAGCGTCGACGACCGCCTCGTTCAATCGCCTCTTGTTTGGGAAATGCTGGTAGAGCGCCATCGGTGAAACCTGAAGCAGGGTAGCGACTTTGCGTATCGTCAGCGCCTTCAGTCCGTCACTGCGAACGCATTCGAGGGATGCCTGGATGATCTCCGCGTGGCTGAGGTCAGCGACGCCGCTGCGGCGAGTCGGTCGGCCGCGCCGCCGCGGAGCCTCAGCCGCGGTCGCGGGCGAGTCGTCGGCTCTTGACGTCATCGGCTCAATCTACCTGGCGAATGCCGCGAACTGCAGACAGGACGTACCCAACCGATCTATATTTGTGTACACAGTACGTAAATATTGACGGAGAGAGGTCAACTATGCGCGTGGGAGCCTATGGAGCGATGTATCCGCCCTTCGATCGGTGTATCGAGAGCGCCGTGCAGGCGGAGGCCGCGGGGATGGACTGGGTGATCTATGGCGATCAGATGTGCTTCAGCCATCCTATTTGTCTGTGGACGCCCGACATCACCACGGCTGCCGAGTACATTCCGTCCTTCGACGCGTTCTACGAGCCGGGCACGCTGATCACTGCCGCCGCCGCCAAGACCTCGAAGGTCAAGTTCTTCTATGGTCCTGTCGACGTCGTTCGACGCGCGCCAAACGTGTTGGCGCAGACGCTGCTAACACTCGATCACGCGACGCAGGGCCGAATCATGATGGTGCTCGCCAACGGCGAGAACAAGCAGATGAAGCCCTACGGCATCGCGCGAAAAGGGGCCAATGACAAGCTGTGGGACGCCTCGCACATCATGCGATCGTTCCTGGATACGAACGAAGAGGTCGATTACGACGGCCGGGTATGGAAGATGCGGCGCGCCAAGTTCGATCTGGGCCCCTACGGCGCTGAACCACCACCGTTCTGGGTTGCCGGCGGGAGTCCAGACAACCTGTACTTGGCCGGCGCCGTCGCGGACGGCTGGATCACCGCCGCGCCGGGTCACACCGAGGACGACCCACAATCGTTCATCGACAAGGTCAAGATCGTCCGCGACCATGCCGAGCGCGCGGGCCGTGACCCCGATTCACACGCGATCGCACTGCTGGTATTCCTCGTGGTCGACGACGATGAGGCGACCTGTGACAAGCTGCGCGACCATCCGTTCATCAGGTGGAACACCCTGGCGTACACGCCAACTACCGCGACCTTCAAGAAATGGGGCCTCCAGCATCCGTGGGGTTACGATTGGATCTTCTCCCGTGACGCCATGTGTCCGTGGTACGACCGCGACTATGTCCTCGATTCGTGCAACAAGGTGCCCAAGGAGGCCGTCGACAAGGTCAATTTCGTCGGCACTCCCGAACAGGTGATGAAGCGCCTGTCCCCGTATCTGGATTCCGGCTTCGTCACCGATGTGATGATCTGCAACTTCAACGCGCTGTGCGGTATCGAGTACGCGGAATCCTCCGGGCGTGCCATCAATCGGTTGGTGGGCATGATCAAGGGCGTCGAAGTCGATGCGGATGCACCAGGTTTCGCATCTTTGGTGTGACACTCACTGCGTCGGATCGACGAGCACCTTCATGACGCGAGCCTCGTGAAGGGCCTCGAACCGTCCTCGATCACTCGGCTCAGGCCGATCGTCTCCACCCAGTGGTCCATCGGATAGTCGCCTCGCCGGACCCCTTCGATGACGCTGCACTTTCTCCAGCATCACTTGGAACATCACCTTCGCGAAGTGTGAACCGAGGCAAGGGTGGATGCCAATGCCGAACGCCATGTGCTTGCGGTCCACCTCGAACCGCCGAATCGAAGGTCGCCTGAAACTCACCGATCCGCAGGTATTGACTATTCCTCGCGCAAGGACACGCGTTACTAATCGCTGTTGCTCTCAACAGCTTAAATATATACCTTATTATCGAGTGGAGGTGCAGGCAGATGGGCTTTGCTGACGTGAGATCTGAGGGCTTGGTGGTCGGCCCTACCTGCCTGCGAACAGCACCGTGGAGGTGTGGGCGCAGTGCCTAACCCGCCGTCGATAACTGCATGGCGGGAAGCCACGCTCGGTGATCTACTCGATGAGGCCACTAACCGATGGCCTGACCGCGCCGCTCTCAAATGGCCTACTGGCGAAGGCCTCGCATCGTTGACGTGGACACAGGTTTCGAAGCAGTCCCGCGCCGGCGCGCAGCTGTTGCGATCTATCAGCGACGGCCGTGCCCCGGTGGCGGTCTACGCATCCAACAGCAAGTCGTGGTACCTGGCGATGTGGGCCGCGGCGCTGGCCGGACGCCCGCTGGTCCCGGTCAACCCAGCGCTGACCGGACCGGAACTGAAGACGGTGCTCGCTGACAGCGGCGCCAGCACAGTGTTGGCGGCCGAAAACTATCGAGGGCAACGCCTCGTCGAGCTGGCCCGCGGCGCGGCCGGGGAGCTGGAGTCTGTCAACGAAGTGTGGTGCATCGACGATTGGCTGAAAAATAGGCCGACGGGTGCCCAACGCAACGACGTGGTCCGCCCGGCGGATTCGTTCCTTATCCAATACACCTCGGGTACCACGGGCGTGCCGAAGGGCGCGGTGCTCTCACATCGGGTATGCCTCAATGCCGCCGCTGCAATGAACCCGGCGCTCGAGCCGACTGAGCATGAAATCTATTGCAGCGCTTTGCCGCTCTACCACATCGGTGCCCTTGTCGCGCATGCGCTGGCAATGGCGTGTATTGGGGGAACCTATGTCATGCTTGACGGTTTCTCGGCAGGCCAATTCCTGGCGGCAGCCGCCGAAAGCGGTGCCACCATACTTGGCGGCGTACCGACGATGTACTTGCGCATGCTCGATGAGTCGAGTGGCGGTCCCGTTCCACTACCCCGCGTCAGAGTGCTCATGGTTGGGGGCGCTGACATTCCGGAGTCGCTGATCGCTCGTCTGGAGGAGCATTTCGCAGCGTCTGCCTCCGTGATGTACGGCCAGACGGAGGCGCCGGCGATCACCCAGACACGGCTTAGCGACACCGCGTCGGTCAAAGCCACCACGGTCGGGCGGGCTATGGCTCACCGTGAACTGCGCATCATCGACGCAACCACCTCGCGGCCGCTTCCTTTCGGCCAGATCGGCGAAGTGTGCGTGCGTTCCCCGATCCGGATGGATCGTTACCACAACCGGCCCGAAGCCACTGCGGCGACAATCGATCCCGACGGGTGGTTGCGGACCGGCGACCTCGGCTCGCTCGGCGCCGACGGCCTATTGCGCATCCGTGGACGGATACGCGATATCGTCGTGCGCGGGGGGGAAAACATCTACGCACGCGAAGTCGAGGATGCGATCGAGTCTCATCCCGACGTGGCACAGGCCGCGGTTGTGGGACTTGCGGACCCCGATTGGGGTGAAATTGTGGCCGCTGCGGTGGTGCCTCGGGTCGGCGCCAGGCCGTCGGTTAGCGAGCTGAGCCAGTGGGTGGCGCAACGACTGGCGGCATACAAACGACCGACGCATTGGCGCTTGGTCGATCAGCTACCGATGACGGCGACGGGCAAACCACAGAAGTTCAAGATCGTCGAGGCGATGCGCGTGCACGCGGGTCTTTGACCGCTGCGGGACGGGTGATCGAAGGCGCTTACCGGCGCCGTTCCGGGAAAGCTAGGACTGCACATGGCTCAACCGGCGAAATGGGACGAACTAATCGTCGGCGCTGCCGAATCACGGAGCGACGCGGGTCTCACAGTCACCGACTTCGTCCGTTACCGAGGTGCCGCTGGTGACATGAATCCCCTTCATCGCGGTGTCGACTTCGCACGGGCCGCCGGCTTTTCGGGACTGATCGCCGTCGGCATGCTGTAGGCGGTGCGCATGGCGGCCTATTGTGACCGACTGGCTGGGTCCGCGGAATATCCGACACTTCTCGGTGATGTTTCATGAAGTGGCTTGGCCAGGCGACATACTCACGTACACAGCCGAAGTGGTAAGCCGCGACGCAGCCGCGAAAACGGTCCAATTGAATCCTGCGTGCAGCCGCCAAACCGCAACGTTTCATCTGAGCGGCAGCGCAACGTTCCAAGTCGAGTGAGCTCCAACCGCTGAGAACCCATGCCGCGTGAGGCTTGAACGGCCGGCGTAGGCTCGTCGAGCAGGGGCGCCAGCGAGCGTCGTCAATTGACCCGCTGCCAGCAAGCGGGGAAGTGCCGACGTGCCCGTGTCGATCACGACATGATTCGACCCGTCGTTCGAAGAGCGGCTTCAGCTATGCACGTATCGCTTCGACTGTCACGACCGGTCTCAGAAGCGGCCTACACGCACCCCTTGTCGATGATCTCCTGCTGTTCGAACGGCATAAACCTTCGGCGAACCCGACGACGGCGCCAACATAGCTCGCCGGGATATCCGGTGTATTGGCATCACTGACGGGATGTGTGGAGGCTGACTTTCGTCGGCTCAGGGCCGCCCTGTGCCGTCCCGCCGGGCCGGTGCCGCGGATGGTGTCGAGCGTCTGCAGATCCTCATCGGTGGAACATTTGGCCGATGGTCAGCTGAAGCCACGACCGGTCGGACAGTCGCACCCTGCAGTAGATGTTGACAACACGCCGACGGCCGGGTGGCGAAATGACTATGCCCCGCCCGCTGCGCGAAGTACGTCGCCGTTGGTCCACCACCGCCAGGGATTCTTGTGTATCAGGCGAATTGCGCGGCGCGCTTCGCCGCGAACGCGTCGACCCCTTCGATGCCGTCCGCGCTGGCGGCGTTCCGGGCTATCAGCTGGCCCTCGGTTTCCATCTGTTCCTCGAGCCCGGTACCGAACGTGGCGAGCAGCAGCTTCTTCACCGAGGATTGGGCACGCGCTGGGCCGCTTGCGATCGTCGCAGCCAGTTCGCTCGCTCGTGCCTCGAGTCGATCGTCGTCGACCACCTCAGTTATCAGATTCCACTGCAGCGCTTCATCCGCGTTCAGCGTGCGGTTCGTCAGCATCAACTCCTGCGTGCGACGCAACCCGATGAGGCGCGGTAGAACGAACGACGCGCTTCCATCGGGGCTCAACCCGACCCTGGTGTAGGCCATAGTGAACGAGGCCGACCGGGCGGCCACGACGAGATCACCGCTGGCCGCCAGTGACATTCCCGCGCCGGCGGCTGCACCGTTGACGGCGGTAATGAGGATTGCGTCCATCCGGGCGAACGTCGACGTCGCGCGGTGCAGCGCATCCGCGACCTTCTTGATGTGGCGCCCGCGATCTGGCGCTGTCGAGAAATCCCCGAGATCCCCGCCCGCGCAGAAGAATCGGCCGCGTCCCGTCAGCAGAACGGCCTTGACGCCGGTGAAGGCGCAGTGGGCCGCGACGTCCGCCAGTTCCTCGGTCATGGTGAGGTTCATGGTGTTCGCCGCTGACGGGCGATTCAGCACGATCCGTGCGATGGGTCCGGATACGTCGGCGGTGATCGTCGTGTACTCGTCCATGGTGTACTGCCCTCCCCGCTCAGTCGGCTAGCCCGCGCGCGATAACGAGCCGCTGAATTTGGTTGGTGCCCTCGAAGATCTGCGTGATCTTGGCCTCACGCATATAGCGCTCCACGCGGTAGTCGCGGGTATAGCCGGCGCCGCCGAATACCTGCACGGCGTCCGTCGTCACCTTCATCGCGGCATCTGTGGCGACGAGCTTGGCAACGCTAGCCTGTGCGCCGTACGGCCTGCCGCGGTCGCGTCGGCGTGCAGCATCGAGATATGTGGCGCGGGCGCTGACCACCGCGGCGCTCATGTCGGCGAGTAGGAAACCGAGCCCCTGGTGGTCGATGATCCTGCGGCCGAAGGCCGTTCGTTCGTTGGCGTATCGGGTGGCCTCGTCGAGTGCGGCCTGCGCCAGGCCGACGGCGACTGCGGCGATGCCGAGCCGCCCGCCATCCAGCGCGCTGAAAGCGATGTGCAGGCCCTGGCCCTCTGCGCCGATGCGCCGATCGCCGTCGATGCGGGCGTTGTCGTAGAACGCCGATGTGGTGGGCACGGCGTGCAGACCCATCTTCTCCTCGGGTCTGCCGAAGCTCAGTCCGTCCAGCTCGCTTGGCACCAGGAAACACGAGATGCCCTTTGAACCTTCACCCGTGCGTGCGAACAGCGTGTAGAAGTCCGCGACACCACCGTGTGTGATCCACGACTTAGACCCGTTCAGGATGTATCCGTCACCGTCCGCCTTCGCGGCGCACCGCAGTGCGGCCGGGTCGGAACCGGCCTGCGGCTCGCTCAAGCTGTAGGCGCCGATCCGGTTGCCGGACAGCATGTCCGGGAGCCAGCGTCCCTTCTGCTCCTCGGTACCGAAGGCCAGCAGCGGGTGCGACGACAGGCTGTGCACGCTGACTGCGACCGCGACGGCGGCCCAACGCGCGGCGAGTTCCTCGAGTACCTGAAGGTAGACCTCGAATGGCTGGCCGCCGCCACCCCATTCCTCGGGCTGCGGCAGGCTCAGCAGCCCCGCCGCCCCCAATTGTGCGAAGACGCCTTCGGGATACGTCTCGTTCTTCTCGTGCTCGTCGACGATCGGCTCCAGGACCTTGTCGGCGACGTCACGGGCGAGCGCGATCAGTTCGGCGGCTTCGTCGCTGGGCAACAGCCGGTCGACGGACATACGAGCTCCTCTCGTCGGTCATCTCGGCGGGGCTATACGCAAAACCGTACTATAGTGCCTTTCGCAGTATCATTCAGTCGTGACCGGCAGGCCTCCTTCAAACATCGATCGTCGCGCCGAGCTATTCGAGGCCGTCGTGGAGATGTTCCTCAGTCGCGGATTCATCGAGGTCACCCTGGACGACATCGCAACGCATTGCGGTTGCTCGAAGTCGACGCTCTACAAATTGGTCGACAGTCGCGAGCAGCTCATCCGAGCCGTCGTCGTCCACTTCTTCCGCCGGGCTACCGAGGACGTCGAACGCGAGGTCGCCGGCGCGACGGGCGCACGCGATCGGATCACCGCCTACCTGTCCGCCGTGGGCGCCGCCCTGGATGTCGCATCAGACGCGTTCATGGCGGACGTCAACTCCCACGCGGCGGCTCGGGAGGTGTACGCCAGAAACACGCGCATCGCGACACGACGGGTCTCGGAACTTATCGGCGAAGGCGTTGCGGCCGGCGAGTTTCGACCGGTCCACGCGGCGTTCGCCGCCGACATGGCCGCCACGATGATGGTCCGGATACAGCGGGGTGCGGTTCGCCACGAGGTGGGCCTCGACGATGCGAGTGCGTACCGCGAACTCGCGGCCATGCTCACTGCAGGTTTGCAGGCTTGATGTTGCGGTCACCGCGGCATGGCGGGTACGGCGAAGTCCCCGCCATATCGGTTGCAGTTCGCAGGAATTACAACCGGGCGTTGAAGCCGGCGTCGACGGGCAGCGTCACGCCGGTGATGTACTTCGCCTCGTCGGAAGCGAGGAAGGCTACGGTGTGACTGACGTCCCTGGGGTCGAGTGCGGGCACCGGCATCGGGTTGGTCATCCGGTCGGCGATCTCTGGGTGGGTTGCCACCCACGCGACGAATGACTCATTCATGATCATCGGAGTCATCACACCGGTCGGATGGATGGTGTTTACCCGAATATTGTGCGGGGCAAGGAGGTTGGCGTAGGTTCGCATGAGCCCGACGACGCCGTGCTTGGACGCCACGTAGCCGTCCGGGCCGCCGTTTCCGTCGGACATGCCCTTGAGTCCGGCTGCTGAGCTGGTGATGATAATCGAACCGCCGCGCCCGCCGTCGATCAAGGGCTGCCTGGCCACCTTGATGGTGTTGCGCACCCCGCCCAGCAGGACGGCGACTGCGAGTTCCCACGACGCGTCGTCGTCCTCGTGGTTCTCATCCACGTCGCCGAAGTGCATGATTCCCGCGTTGGCCACCACGATGTCGATGCGCCCACCGAGTTCCGCCACACCCTCATTGAACGCAGTGCGCAACGCGTTGATGTCCCGCACGTCGGCAACTTTGGTCACGACGCGTGTCCCGGCCTCGGCGACGAGCTTCGCGGTGTGCTCGAGATCGTCCCGTGAGGCGAGCGGATACGGGACGGTAGGAAGGTCGGCGCAGACGTCGACGCCGATGATGTCAGCACCCTCTTCGGCCAGGCGGACGGCATGAGCGCGTCCCTGGCCGCGGCCAGCGCCGGTGATGAATGCAACGCGGCCGTCCAACTTACCCATGATCCGTCCCTCAGTTCGTAGTAGTGAGTTCTGCTCAACATGCGTCGCCGATCGCGGCTCAGGCGGCGTTTTGCCAGGCTAAGTTTCTTTCGACGCACTTGTCAACTATTGGAAACGAGCGCTGTCCGTGCCGCTCACCAACGGGGCTCAGGGTGATGTGTTGCGCCAACGTCGAGCGATAGCCGACGGACTTGTCAGGTATGTCCGTCAAGAGGCCGGGACCGCCGTCGATCAGCGTACGGACTGAGCGCGCTGCTGCCGAAGTAAGGTCTGGCGTGATTACATACCAATGCGGTATATTATTAAGCGACACGTTAAGGATGGAGAATTGACATGGCCTTGATACAGGACACCGTCGGACCACTGCCCTACAAACTGGTCGACTTCGATCAGCACTCCTACGAGGCCAAGGACTGCTTCACCAGATTCATGCCCAAGGAGAAGCTCGACACCGCGGTGCATCTGATCGATACCCCGACCGGCGGCAAGGCGCTTCTCGCCAACGAGCGCATCGTCACCGCGTTCGAGACCGACCCGGACAAGGCCTACGTTCCGGGCTCTCTGGTCGAGATGCTCAAGCAGCGAGCGTCGGGTAACGCCGCCGACGCCGAACGGTTCTTCGAGCCGGTCCAGATCGAGTACCTCGACAGAGACGCGCGGATCAAACAGCTCGCTGAGCAACAGATCGAGCGGTCCATCATGTATCCGGGCGGCTGGGCGCTGCTGGCGGAGCCCTTCCTCGACGGCATCGATCCGCTGTATGACAACTTCGAGTCGTTCAACAAGTGGATCGACGAGGACTGGGGATTCAACTACAAAGACACCATCTATGCGCCGGCGCTGAACTCGCTGCGCGACCTCGACCGCGCGGTCGCCGAGCTCGATCGGGTCCTCGATGCCGGAGCGCGTTTCATCTACCTGTGCACCGGACCGGCGTACGGCCGTAGTCCCGGTGACCCGTACTTCGACCCCTTCTGGGCTCGCATCAACGAAGCGAAAGCGGTGATTTGCTATCACATTTCGGAGAATCATTATCAGGAGCACGTCGCTTCGCAGTGGGGCTGGAAGATGGGGCCGCCGTTCCAGTTCTCCGCCTGGCAGTGGCAGAACACCTACGGTGAGCGGCCGATCACCGACACCCTGTCAGCGCTGATCTTCGACAACCTCTTCGGGCGGTTCCCCGACATTCGGGTTCTGGTCAGCGAGCACGGTGCAGCGTGGATTCCTCACTTCATCAGCCACATGGACAAGAGTCGCGGCATGGCGCGGCTGGGCCCGTGGCTCGGAGGGCCACTCACCGAACGGCCCAGCGAGATCTTCAAGCGACACGTCAACGTCGTGCCCTACCCCGAGGACGACACGGTCAAGCTCGTCGAGGCGCTCGGCGGAACCGAGGCCCTTGTCATGGGGTCCGACTGGCCGCACGCCGAGGGGCTGCGCGAGCCGGCCGAGATGTATCTAAAGGTCGAGGGTCTCGACGAGACGCGTCGCCGGGAATTCTTGCGCGACAACGGGCTGGCCTTGCTGAAATAGCCAGGAGCCTGACATGGACGTCCACCCGGTATCGGCTCCGGGGCGGCCCCGCGATCCGTCGACGGAAAACCGTGTTTACGCCGCGGCCAAGCAGGAACTGGCCGCGCGCGGGTTCGAGGGGTTCAGCATGCGCGGCGTCGCGCGCCGTTCGGGAGTCGCCCGCCCGAGCCTGCTGCTGCGGTGGCCGAATCGGGATGCGTTGATTCTCGACACGCTGGAGCGGCTCATCGAGTGGCCGCGGCCGCGACCGGAGGCCGGCGTGCGAGCCGAGCTCGACGCCATCGTCGCGCACCTGGGTAGGGTCATGGCACCGGAGATGCTGTCTATTCAGCTGCGCCTGATCGCGGACGCTCCGCGGCACCCGGAGCTCTACGCCGCATTCCAGGACAAGGTGATCGCCAAGGCGGGTAAGCGGCTCGTGGGTCTGTTGGAAAGCGCCGTACGGGAGCGGCTTTTACCGCCCGATGCGGACGTCCGATGGGCGGCAGATGCGCTGATCGGCGTCATGTACATGCGGACTATCCGGGCCCCGGGCCGGCAACCGCCGTCGCCGGCCGCCCAGCGGGAAATCATCGACGCGCTGTGGGAGGGATTGACGGCGGTACGCGGCTGAAGCCCGCCACTGAGGCGATGGACCGGAGGGGCGCGCTGCTCAGAGCCGCCCTGCCTACCCATCGATCAAGAGCCGGGTGTTTAAAGTAGAGCGATGCCGGTGAAGGTAAAGGGCGATGGCGAGCCCGTCGGACGCGCTGCGGACGTCATCGCACGCCAGCTGCGCCGCAGAATCATCCGCGGCGAGCTCACCGAGGGGGACGTGCTGCCTAGTGAAGCAGATTTGCTCAACCAGTTCGGCGTTTCAAGGCCCACGCTACGCGAGGCGATCAGGGTGCTCGAATCCGAGTCACTCGTCGTCGTCAAACGAGGCTCGCGCGGCGGCATCGAGGTAAGCGTGCCGCGCGTGCAGAAGGCCGCTCACTACGCCGGACTGCTGCTGGAGTACCGCCAGGCGACGACCGCGGACGTGTTCACCGCAGCCGCGGCCATCGAGGGACCCTGTGTTGCGATGCTCGCGCGCAATCGGAGCGCCGACGACTTGAAACGCCTGCGCGAAGCGGTGACCGCCGAGCGCGACGTGAACGTGGACCCCGGGCACCTGCTCGAACTGCAGAACGAGTTCCACCGGTTGGTCATCGACATGGCGGGAAATCAGACGCTCGCGGTCCTCAGCGATGTGATCCGCCACATCATCGAGCTCGCGACGCAGAGCTACGTCGATGACAACGGCGGTTCGAGTCCTTCGTCGGCCGCCAGTGCGGCGGCGGCCACCCGCACTCACGCGAAGGTCGTCGAACTCATCGCGGATAAGGACGCGGCCGGGGCGGAAGCGCTGTGGCGCAAGCATATTCTTGCGACCAGCGCCCGGTTGCGCAGCTCCGGGGTCGCGGGTTCAGTCGTCGACCTGCTCGAATGAGCCCCCATCAGACCGGCAGGTGCTCGAGAAAACTGATCATGCCGACGCCCTTGAGACTCCATATTCATGAATTCTCATCGCCATAACAGCCGCTTCCAGATGGTGAAGCTCGGGTTTCCCGAGGTTCACACTTTTTGCGGCATAACGGCGTCGGGTTCCGGCGGCGTGGCGCCCATTTCGATATGAAGTTTCATGAGGAACTCGCCGTAGGCGACCTGGTCCTCGAACACGTGGCTGCTCCCGAGGTCTCCGAATTCATCGATCTCTGTGAAGTGGTCGCGCACATCGTCGACTGTGAGATCGAGGTGACACAGACCGCGTGACTCGACGTAGTCGAACCTCGCTACTCGGCTGCCCATCGCCTCGTAAAACCGGCCGTTCGCCGTGCAGTCGGGGTGAACCAGCCACGCCGCCGCGGCACTGACCAGCTCCGGGCGATAATAGTTCTCCCAGAACTTCTCCAGGTTGGGGCTGTCCTTCAGCATATGGGCGGTCATCCGGGTATGCGCACCGACGGCGAGCACGTTGGCGCGGATGTTGGCCGAAGCGCCCTCGTGGGCGGCCACGCGGGCCACACCCATCATTCCGGTCTTGGCCGCACCGTAATGCGCGAGTGTCGGCGACCCGTACAGGCCGGCTCCGGAAGAGATGTAGAGAACCGACCCGCCGCCCTGCGCGACGAAGTGCGGCCACGCTGCGCGAGTCAGGAACAGCGACGCGTCTAGCGAGACGCTGCGGATATGGTCCCAGGTGCCGTCGTGAATTTGCGCCAGCGGGGTGAACGTGAACACCCCCGCGTTGTGCAGCACCGCGTCCACCCGTCCGAATTCGGAGACCGCCGCCGCAACCAGCGCATCGCATCCGCGAGACGTCGACACATCGTCGAAATTCGCGATCGCGTTGCCGCCCCTGGTTTGGATCTCGGCGACGACGTCGTCCGCCGGGCCAGTATCGCTGCCGCTGCCGTGCATGCCGCTTCCCACGTCGTTCACCACGACAGTGGCTCCGCGTTCGGCCAATAGCAGCGCATGCGCTCTGCCCATACCTCGTCCGGCGCCCGTCACGATCACGACCTGGCCATCGAAACGCACTTCCGTCATGGCTCCCTCAGCTCTCGATGACCTCGGCCGACGCCGAGGTTTCATTTCTTGCGATGCTTGCCCGCCGCAGAACGGGCACCAGAACTTTGAAGCCATGCAATGTGTCACTGTATTCGCGTACTGAGACGACTTGCCCGGAGGCGGGATCGACCCGCACGACGAAGGAGTACGCGTTCCGGTAATACTCGTTGGCGTCGATGTGGCCCTCGCTCTCCGCCAGGAGCACGGCCCGGTTGCCCTCCACGATCGCATCGATCAAGGTGAAGCGAATCGGAACGATCGAGAGCAATTGCGCGATAAAGGTTTTCATCTCAGGCATGGGGCGCGACTCGCGGCTGGACACTTCCCAGAACGTTCCGTCATCGGACAGCAGACTCAGGCCTTCGTCAATTTTGCCCTCGCTGAACAGATGCCATGGTTCCCATGCAACCCCAATGAGCTCGTCTCGGCGCGCGTTTGATTCAGTCACCAGTTAATGTGCCTTCCTCTTCGGGGAGTCGCGAATTGTGTCGGGCGCCGAACAGGATCCAGCGCAAGCCCTGCAAGTGGGTATCTCCAGGGTCGAGATGTCCTGTTACCGAACGGACCTCTGATAAGGAGCGATAGCGCGCGGGCGACTTTCCGTGGGGCAGGAACGTGGGATTGACAGGCCGCCCTTTCGACGCCGTCTCTGCACCGTCGATGAGCATCTGCCCCATGTTGTAGACGGTGATGACGTGGTAGGCGGTCAAGGCTGTCGAGTGGTCGAGCTCCTCGAGGAGTATGCCTATGGTTGCGTCGGCGAGTCCGATCGCCGCTGGCAGAGGGTGATGACCGTTGACGAAGGCGGCAACTCCGGGGTGGCGGGCGAAGATGGCGCGGGTCCGCGCGACAAGGTCGATCACCCTGTCTTGCCAGCTACCCTCGAGGGGAACCTCGATCTGAGCTATGACAGCGTCACTGACCAATTCGTACAGCTCCTGCATGCTGCCCGCGTGGTAATAGACGGTCGGCGCTCCGACCGACAGCTCGGCGCACAACCGCCGCACGGTAAGCGCCGAGAGCCCTTCTTCGTGAGTGATCCGCAACGCCGCCATGACAACGGCGTCCCTGCTGAGGGGGGCTCGGGCGTGCCTGGCTCGCGCAGCTGTCACGATCGGCTCCTCCAGATGATCAGTACAGTTTGCCAATCCATATATCAGCGCTATAGTAACAACGCTATACGGGCGGCGCCATAGCCGTACGAAAATTGGGAAGGGTTGTGCTGCAGGATGTTTACTCGCGACGAAGTCGAGGCTGCGTTCAAGACGTACTACATGACCGGGCCGGTATTCGAGGATTGGGCGTCCTGGGCGGCGTTGTTCACCGATGACGCCGTCTACCGCGAACACTTTTGGGGCTGGTTCCGGGGACCGGCAGAGATCAAGGTGTGGGTCGAGGGTGCGATGGCGGCCGTGCCGCAGATCTACACGCCGCTGAAGTGGTACAACATCGACGGGGACCGGGTCGTCTACGAGGTTGAGAATTGGGCGGACAACCCTGAGCCCGGGGGTGCCCCGATCGGCTTTCCCTCGGTGCAAGTGATTCAGTACGCCGGTGATGGGAAGTGGCGTTCGGAAGAGGACTGGTGGATCCTGCCCGAGGCGCGCAAGGCGGCCGAACGGTACGCCGCTGCCGCGGCCGCGCATGACCCTGACCACGCGAGCAAGATGACCAGGCAGGACTGGGGGCCATGGGTGGACTGGGCCAGGCCGCCGGCTGGCTCGCATCCCGCGCCTTCGTGGTTTGGTCGCGATGACGTTCTGCCGGTATTGCGTCCGCGGGACCTGACCGTGGGAGTGCGCAACCAATGAGCGTGAATGGCAAACGTCGGGCCGACACCGTCGTGTGGATCTCCGGTGCCACGAAGGGCGTCGGAGCCGGCCTGGCCAGCACAGTCCCGTATCCGGACGCACGCGTCATCAACATGTCTCGCGGAACCGCTGGACAGCTTGAGAACATTCCGCTCGATCTGTCCGTGCCAGATGACTGGGAACGTGCCGCGGAGAGCATGGCGAAGGAACTCAGGCAGTTCGATGGCAGCCGGGTCGTCTTTGTTCACAACGCATTCATGGAAGGACCCTACGGGTACGCCGGCGAGGTCGATAAGGGGCGCGTGCGCGAACATCTGATCGCCAATCACGCTGCGGCGCTGTGGCTGGGCAATGCCTTCCTCGAGGCGGTGTCTCCGGGACTCGAATCGACCTTGGCGATGGTGTCGTCACTGTCGGCCAAGATCCCGATGGAAGGTGCGTCGTTCTACAGCGCGTCCAAGGCGGGCATCGAGATGTGGGTACGCACAGTTGCACTCGAGCGCAAGCGTCGAGGAGTCGGTCCGCGGGTGATTGGCTTCCGGCTTGGCCTGGTCGAATCGCCCGGCGTGCACCACATCGCCGAGGTCGACCCCCGAGACTGCCCCGCGGCCGGTGCAACCAGGGACAGCATCAGCCGCGGCGAGCCCATGCCGGCAGAGCAGGCCGGGCGTCAAATGTGGGGACACATCACGGAGCCTTCCGAAGCCGGCCCTATCTTCGAGATTGGAACTCTCCCAGCCACAATCAAGAATTACTGAATGGGAGTACAGCGATACCTGCGACACCCGATCTCGTATTCAGACTATGCGCGCGCCATCGTGGCCTGAATGGCGGTGACGCACAGTTCGTCTGCGCGTTCGTCCACGAGTGAGCCCTTGAAGGCCCGGCCGATCTGAGTATGAGCGGTCGCCACGACGACCGCGTCGCGGCCACCCGTCAGAATCCCAGCCCCTTGCCAACGATGTCGAGCATGATCTCGTTGGTGCCGCCGTAGATCCGCTGAACGCGAGAGTCGCGCCACAGGCGCGCGATCTCGTACTCGTTGATGTAGCCATAGCCGCCGTGCAGCTGCAGGCACCGGTCGATGATCTTCCACTGTGTCTCGGTCGCGAACCACTTCGCTCCGGCTGCTTCGTCGGCGCTGAGATCGCCACTGTTGACCGCCATGACGCATTTGTCGATATAGGTCTGCATGACGTCCAACTCGGTCCGCATCTGGGCGATCGCGTGCCGGTTCACCTGGAAGGTGCCGATCGGGTGACCGAAGGCCTTGCGATCGCGCGCGTACTGAACGGAGAGATCCAGGGCCCGTCGAGCCGCCGCCGCCGCGTGGATTGCGATACCGAGGCGTTCGGCGGGCAGGTTCCGCATCAGATGGTAGAAGCCTCTGCCCTCTTCGCCGAGCAGATTCTCGGCGGGCACCCGAACGTCGGTGAAGATGAGTTCGGCTGTGTCGGCGGACTTTTGACCGATCTTGTCGAGCTTGCGGCCGCGTTCGAATCCGGGCATTCCGCTCTCCACGATGATGAGACTCAAACCCTTGTGCGGCTTGTCGGCGTCGGGATTGGTGCGACAGGCGACGACGACGAGGTCGGCAAGCAGCCCGTTGGAGATGAACGTCTTCGCGCCGTTGACGATGAAGTCGCTGCCGTCGCGGCGCGCCGAAGTCTTGATGTTGGCGAGGTCAGAGCCGGCGCCGGGTTCCGACATCGCGATCGCGGTGATCAGCTCACCCGTGACGTAACCGGGCAGCCAGCGCTTCTTTTGCTCGTCGGTGGTCAGCTCGGTGAAATAGCCGGCGAGGATGTCGTTCTGCACACCCAATCCCAGCCCGACGCTTCCGGTGAGCCAGAACTCCTCGTTGACGATCGCGTTGTAGCGGAAGTCCTTGATGCCCATGCCGCCGTACTCCTCGGGCACCTCCCAGCCGAGCAGCCCAAGCTTGCCGGCTTCCAGCCACGGCTCTCGATCGGTGTAGCCGCGCTGCTCCCACTCCTCGACGTGGGGCACGCAGCTGGTTTCGAAGAACGCCCTGGCGGTCGCTCGAAATTCGTCGTGTTCGGGTTCGAAGATGTCTCTGCGCACGATTCCTCCGGTTCCAGATGACTAGCTGACTACGTTGTTGGTCGGACTAGAAGACGCCGCTGCTCAGTGCGGTGACGACTTCCCATACGCCGTCGGGTGATTCGAGCACCAGTTCGCCGAGACGGTGTTGCCATTGCCGCTGCACCCCGAACTCCGCGCGCCACGCCAGTGCCCGAGAGGTGAAGTGGCGTAGCCGGTGGTCGAGGGTGAACCCGATCGCACCGTGTACCTGATGCGCGTTGCGCGCCACCAACGTGGCGGCGCGGGCGGCTTCGATCTTCGCGATGGACACCGCGAACACGCCGGGTGGGGTATCGAAGCCGTGGGCGGTCACGGCTTCGACGGCAAACTCCGAGGCCGTCTTCGCCAGCGCGATCGAACTCGCGGCGCTGGCGATGAGTGCCTGCACCGCCTGGAATTTCGCGATGGGCCGGCCGAACTGTTCACGCTGCTGGGCGTGCTCACATGTCAATGCGAGCGCACGTGAAAGCGCCCCGCATGTCTGCACCGACCGCGCCAGCGCGCCGCGCAGGCGGAACTCTTGCGCCGGCGACCCCGCCACCTCGATGCACCACTCGGGCTCAAGCTGAATATCGATGTGCACCCGACCGCCCGGCTGGCCGGCGATGTCGAGGACCGGGTCGATCCGAGCCGCTGCCAGTGGGACCTTGGCGATAAACCCGTCGCCGGCGACGACGAGCGCCTCTGCGGCACCGGCCCAGGGCACATCGTCGAGCACGGCGGTGAGCCGGCGCTCGCGCAGCTGCTGATCGGTCACCGCAGCCGTCATGACGCCAAAATCTGCGGGCAGGTCAGCGATACCCACTAGCCACGATGCCAACAGGTCGTGCTCGGCCAGCGGGACCGGGGCCGCGTGGTACCCGCACGCCTCGAGCACCACCGCTAGTTCCCGCAGACTCGCGCCGGCGCCCCCGCGCGCTTCCGGCGTGGTCAACAGAGTCAGGCCGGCGCCGGTCAGCGTGCTCCAGAGTTCAGGGCTGTACTCGAGATCCACGCGCTGCACGTCGAGCAGGGGCTCGGTGCTCGACGCGAGAATGTCATCGGCCAGTTTGCGAACCGCGAGCAGGTCGGCGTCGTCGGTCGCCGTCGTCATCGCAGCCCCAAACCGCGTGCGACGACGCCGCTGAGGATCTCGTTGGTTCCTCCCCGAAGCGTGAAGCCGGGAGCATGCAGGATGCCCTCGGCCAGCAGCCGGGCCACGTCGTCGTCCGCGTGCACGCCCGGGCGCACGACTGCCGCAGCGCTGGCCGTGTCCACCACCGCGCCCTCGTAGCGCGTGCCGAGATCCTTGATGACCGCGGCGGCGATCCCAACCGGCTCGCCGCGGCTCAACGCGGCGGCCACCGAAGCGGACATCTGCCGCAGGGTCGCAAGCTGGGACACCAGATCACCGAGATCGGAAGCCGCCCAGGGATACTCCCGATGCATGTCGCTCTTGAAAGTGCGGGCAAGCGCCTCGAGCAGCGGTTGGGTGGAAAGGATGCGCTCGGGCCCGCTGCGTTCGAATCCCAACTCGGAGGTGACCTGCGCCCAGCCGTCCCCGATATCGCCGAGCACCATCTCATCGGGCACGAAAACCTTCGACAATGCCACCTCGTTGAAGTGATGCGCCCCACTGAGCAGCCTGATCGGCCGGATGTCGAGGCCGGGGGAGTCCAGAGGGACCACGAACTGACTGAGCCCCTCATGACGCTTCGCGACGTCGAGTTCGGACGTGCGGGCCAGCACGACGAACGCGTGAGCGTGGTGTGCGCCCGAAGTCCACACCTTGGTGCCGGTCAGCTCCCACCCGCCATCGACGCGAACGCCGCGCGTCTTCACACTGGCCAGGTCGGACCCGGACTCCGGCTCGCTCATGCCGATCGCGAAATAACACTCGCCGCGGGCGATGGCCGGCAGGTAGCGCTGCCGCTGCTGCTCATTCCCGTACTTCAGGAGCGATGGTCCCGCTTGGCGGTCGGCGACCCAGTGCGCGGCCACCGGGGCGCCGGCGGCGAGGAGTTCCTCAATCACGACGAATCGTTCGACGTGGCCGAATCCGCCTCCCCCGTATTCGCGGGGAAACGTCATGCCCAGCCATCCCCTGGCGCCGAGTCGGCGGCTGAACCCGGGATCCCACGAGGCGATCCACGAGTCGACCCGCGGCGTCCAGCCGTGTTGGGCACGGTCGTCGTGGATGTACTGCCGCACCTCGGTGCGCAGGCCCTCCGTTTCGGGTGGCAGCGCGCGGAAAGGCGGCACCAAGGCACTCGTCATCCGGTACATCCCAACCAGTCGTTAAGCGGCAGCTAAACCGTTTACTTATTCAGAAGGTAACTCACCCGGTGCTGGGCGCCCAAGGTGGTGTACAAAGTATCTAATAAATTCAACTGATTTGGCAAAGAGAGGGATTTGCGATGCGAGATGCGGTCATCGCCGCCGCGGTGCGGACACCGATAGGCAAGCGCAACGGCGGTCTGGCGGGCCTGCATGCCGTCGAAGTCTCGGCCACCGTACTCAACGAACTCATCGCGCGCGCGGGGCTGGATCCCGCGCTCGTCGAGGATGTGCACTGGGGGAACGTCATCAGCATCGGCCAGCAGTCCGGAAACATCGGTCGCATGGCGGTGCTCGCCGCCGGATGGCCGGAATCGGTGCCGGGCTTCACGGTGGACCGGCAGTGCGGCTCGTCTCAGCAGGCCATCTCGACGGCGGCGGCGGCTGTGGTGTCCGGGCAGGCCGACATCGTCGTCGCCGGAGGCGTGGAGATGATGTCCAACGTGCCGATGGGCGCCGCCACCGTCCCCGGTACCGGCGACATGGGCGGGCCCGCGGTCGAACGGTACGCGTCCGAGCTGACGGCGCCGGGCTTCAACGGAAGGTTCAACCAGGGGGCGGGCGCCGAACTCATCGCCGAACAGTACGGGCTGTCCCGTACCCAGCTCGACGAGTACTCGGTCGAATCGCATGAGCGTGCGGCGGCGGCGCAGGACGACGGGCTCTTCGTCGACGAGATCGTTGCCGTGCGCACAGCGGCCGGCGACGTCATCGCTGACGAGGGAATCCGGCGCGGGTCGACGGTGGAGAAGCTGGCCACGCTGAAAGCGCCGTTCCTCGACGGCGGAAAGATCACGGCGGGCAACGCATCACAGATCTCCGACGGGGCCGCCGCCGTGCTCATCACCACGTCGGAACGGGCCGCCGAACTCGGCATGACGCCACTCGCGCGCGTGCACACCGCGGTCTGCACCGGCGACGACCCGGTGAAGATGCTGACCGGACCCATACCGGCGACGCAGCTGGCCCTGAAGCGCTCCGGCTTGGATCTCGGCGACATCGCCTTCTTCGAGGTGAATGAGGCGTTCGCCCCGGTTCCGCTGGCGTGGCAGGCGGATACCGGCGTGTCCCGCGACAAGCTCAACCCCGTTGGTGGCGCGATCGCGTTGGGCCACCCGCTGGGCTGCTCGGGCGCGCGGCTCGCCACGACCTTGATCCACCACATGCGTCGCACGGGTGGCCGCTATGGCCTTCAGACCATGTGCGAGGGCGGCGGAACGGCGAACGCCACGATCTACGAATTGCTCGAGTGATCTTCGTCGGTCACCGCTCGCGCCCGCAGCTCGCCGCGCTGTGCCGTATGTTCGGCATGACCCGCGTGTTTGGCCGTGGCGGTCGCGCGCGTAGCTTGCGGCTTGCTCACTGCCTCGGCAAACCAGGTCGGCGTGATCTACACCCGGTCCCGCGTGAATCCCGCGGCTAGCCCCTCCGTAGGTGACGCATCGGTCATGGAGCGCCCTATAACGGCAAAAATGTTAACTAATTTAGTGCCCGGTGGACGAGTGGAGTTCTGTCGACAGGACTCCGGTCTGGAGGAGGCTCGTGTTGGACGAACTGCAATGGTCGGTGCGCGACGGCGTGGGCACCATTCGGCTCAACCGGCCCGAAGCGCGCAACGCATTCACTTTCGAGATGATCCGCGAGTGGGCTGAACTGCTACGGGCTGCCAAGCACGACGACGAGGTGCGGGTGCTGGTCCTCACCGGCACGGGGGACAAGGCCTTTTGTTCGGGCGTCGATCTCTCCTCCATCTCAAACGCCAATCCCAACCTGACGCCCCTGCAGCGCAAGAGCCAACTCCACGACGAGATCCATCAGATTGCTCACACACTCGCGGATCTGGACAAGCCGGTGATCGCATCGATCAACGGCGTCGCGGTAGGCGCAGGTCTCGACATGGCTCTGATGTGCGATATGCGCATCATGTCGATGTCGGCGAGAGTGTCCGAGGGCTACGTCAGGGTCGGATTGACCCCCGGCGACGGCGGCGCCTACTATCTTCCGCGCATCGTGGGTACGTCCAAGGCCCTTGAGTTGCTCTTGACGGGGGACTTCATCGACGCCCACGAGGCGCTTCGCATCGGACTCGTCAACCGTTTGGCCACTCCGGAAACCCTGGAAGAGGAGACGGTGAAGTTCGCGCAGTCGATCGCCCAGCACGCCCCGGTGACCGTCCGCATGATCAAACGCGCCACCTACCAGTCCGCCGACGTCGACCGGCGCACGGCACTGGATCTCATCTCGTCGCACTTCGCGGTGGTCGCTGCGACCGAGGACGCGGCGGAGGCGTTGGCGGCCATGCAAGAAAAGCGCCCACCGAAGTACGTGGGCAGATGAGGAGCACCCGGTGAGCGGCGATACCGCCCACGTAGGCGAGTAGAACTAAGGTCTGGCCCAAGCGGCGCCATTGCGCTCGACGCACCCGCAGATCAAAGTCACAGGTCACCTGGTGGACTTTCCGTATCCGGCGCGGAAACTGGCATCTCCACGCGGCAGCCGCATTGGCCAGAACGCGCGCGATATGGTCATCAGATTACAATCAATCAAATGATTCCGATAGATGGACTCATTCCTATCGGGTAGGCGGTGCTGGTGTCTGTGGCGACGAGGAACGGTGTGACGCGATGAAGAAGTCCACGATCGTCAAAATTCCGAAGGCCAGTGAACTGGTGGCAGCAACCCTTCGGCGCCAGATCGTCACCGGTGAGCTGAAGCCGGGCGAACTACTCCCGAACGAAGCCATCCTGATGCAGCAATTTGGTGTCTCCCGGCCAACGCTGCGTGAGGCTTTCCGGATCCTGGAGTCCGAGGCGATCATCACGGTCCTGCGGGGGGCACGCGGTGGCGGACGCGTGCTGGAGCCTGACGGGGCGGTCGCCGCACGTTACATGGGAATCCTCCTGCAGTACCAGGGCACCCCGCTGACCGACGTGTACCAGGCGCGCACCGAGATCGAGGTGTCCGCGGTGGGGATGTTGGGTGGCTCCAAGCGCAGGTCCGCCATTCGCACGCTCGGGGAATTGGCGGCCGAGGCCGAGGAACTTGTCGATGACGACGACGCTTTCGCAGCGCACGATCTCAAGATCCACTCCGCCATCGTCGAGGCGACCGGTAACATGACGCTGGCGGAGCTGAGCAAGATGCTGTTCCACATCATCGACGCGCACAACGCGTTGTTCATCGCGTCGCACCCGCGCGGATCCAGCAGCACCGTGAACAAACAGGCCCAGCGCGCATACGCCCGTCTGGTCAAACTGCTCTCAGACGGCGACTTCGAAGCCGCGCAACGCCATTGGCGTCGCTACCTCGAAGCAGCTGAAACTTTCATGGTTGGCGAAGCCGACTCGACTCTCATCGAGGTGCTGTCTTAGCAGATCACGGTCTGGCCAATCGCTCTGCGAGCAGGTGGCGTCTCCTACCGCGCGACGTTGGCGCCGCCCGGATAGCCGCCGCCGCCGTAGGCCGCGTCGAGCGCGTCGTAATCGGTCACCCCGTTCACGGTCGGGATCACCTCCACGAACTCGACGAACTTCGGCTTCTTGTATGACGCGATGCGTTCACGGCAGTGTTCGATGATCTCTGCGGCGGTGAGCGTCCGCCCCTCCTCGAGGACCACGATCGCCTTGACCGACTGCGTGAACGTCGGATCGGGCACCCCGATAATCGCCGCCTGCTTGACGGCCGGGTGCGCGGCCAGGCAGAACTCGACCTCGGGCGGATAGATATTCTCGGCCGCCGACTTGATCATGCGCGTCAGCGTGCCCATGAATTCGATGGTGCCGTCCGCCTCGCGACGCCCTCGATCGCGAGTGTGCCACCAGCCGTTGCGCATTCGCGCCGCGTTGGTCGCCGGCCGGTTCCAGTATCCGAGGTGAACGGTGTCACCGCGGATCGCTATCTCGCCGGGTATGCCGTCGGGTACCTCGTTGCCCTCGGCGTCCACGATGCGCACCTGGCATAGCGGGGAAGGCCGGCCGGAATTGCCGATCCCGGACGTGCCCCACGCGTTGAGCAGGGCCAGGCCGGAGACCTCGGTCTGACCGAACCCGCCGGTGTGCTGTGCCCACAGGCGGTCGTCTGGGGGCAACGCGTCGCCCCACACGGGAGCGAACGGACCGGGGCGCAGCGAGCTGATGTCGTGTTCGGCCTCCTTGTTGAGTTCCAGCATCTTGATGATCGTAGGGGGCATCAGGAAGGCCGACGTGACCTTCTCCGCCTCGATGAGTCTTAGCAACTCCGCTTCGTCCACCCGGCGGACATAGACGTTCGTTCCTCCCATGACGAACGTAGGAAGCGAATCGAACTGGAAGTTGCCGATGTGGAATAGTGGGCCGGAGTTCACGAACACGCTCGAGTGGTCGGTTTCGGTAACCCTGCCTGTGAGCATCGCCATCGTCGTCAAATTGCGCTGGGAGAGCATCGATCCGGCTGGGCGGTCGATGATGGCGGCGGTGTAGATGACGAGGAGGGCGTCGTGCGGGTCGGCCTCGGATTCCACTGGATCCGTGGCGAACTCGGCAACACGGCGGTCATAGCCGTCGGCATCGTCGGAGTCGTGTCGGATCCAGACCGCGGACCCGCCGGCGAGGGTGCGCGCTTCGGCGACCTGAGGCGCGATTTCCTCCTCCTGCCACACGATGATCTTCGGGTCGAAGTCGTCGATGACGAAGGCGAGTTCGTGGCCCGACTGCCGCCAGTTGGCCGGGCAGATCATCGCCCCGAGGCGGGCGCATGCGATCATCAACTCGAGAAATCTGGACGAGTTCTGCGCAAGCCACAGCACCCGGTCGCCGCGCCCAACGCCGTGGTGCACGAGCAGTCGCGCGGCCTGATTGACGCGGTTGTCGAATTGCGGCCAGGTGTACCGAACCGGCCCGTCGATCACCGCCAGGCGGTCCGGATACCGTCGCCGGTGTTCACTGCATATGTCGGACAGAGTGAGGTCGGGCATCGCACTCCTGGTTCGCTCGCGTGTCGGCTCGACGCGACGCCGGCCTGAGGCGATGCTCAGATCCGGCAATCGCTTAGACCACATTACACTGTAAGGTGATGCTGATCACTACCGCGTGGTGCCGTTGACGGCCTTGTCAAGCTCCTCGTCGGCCAGGCGAGGTGACGTTAGTATCTGAACCGACGTCACCGGAGGATCGGAGCCTGCGATAGCCGAGAACAGTCGGTCAACCGCTGAAGCGCGTCGGTCCGCGGCTCGCAACAAGCCCCCGGCGCTCACCGAAGAACAGATCGTCGCGGCCGCCCTCGAGATCATTCGCGCCGAGGGGCTGGAAGCCCTGTCGATGTGTCGGCTATCGCGTCAGCTGAAGCGTTCGGCGATGGCCGCCTACTGGTACGTCTCCGACAAGCGGGAACTGCTGGATCTCGTGGCCGGCAAGCTCCTGTCGCGCGTGGAGATACCCGATCCGGATTCCGGCCCATGGGATGAGCGACTTCGTGCGGTCATCGACGGGATCGACGCGCAGCTGCACGTCATCCGGGTATAGCGACCATCCTGTTGGAGCGGATGCGGAGCACAGATCGACGGCTGATGAACGGCATCATGTAGATCCTGATGAGCGCCGGCTTCGAGGGGCCCGAGGTTTTCTTGTCGTACGCGATGATCCACACCTACCTGTTCGGGCGGTATCAGGTCATCGAGTTCGAGGACGACCTCGACCCACCCGACTTGGAGGACACCATCGTCGAGCTCAGACCGCACCTCGCCGGGTTGCACGGCCGGGACTTCTTCAGCTACGGGGTCGACACCATCATCGAGGGACTACGTGCCCGTCTGGCCGCACCGCGCGGCGCCGCCCCCGGGCGCAAACCGAGAGCTGCGCGCCCCAAGAAGTGATTCGGATCAGCTGGTTCCCGGCCGGCGTCACGGGTATGACTGTACGGTGTACGGTCACATGACAAGGCCCGGGTGGAAGGGATGCAAATGAGCGACACCGCATGGGAGTCCGATCTGGGGTCGTGGGTCGGCGCCGACTTCCAGGCGATGCCTCGCACAGAAGGCGGAGTCGCTCTCTGCGGGGCATGCATGCGGACCGGTGAGTGCCGGCTCGGCGTAACGCAGGAGGAACTGCGTACCGACGACGTTCTCACGTCGAACCTCGCGTGCCCACCCGATCACGAAGGTGGGCCGAACGTGGCCCACGGCGGATGGACCGCTTCCGTGATGGACGAGATATTGGGCCACGTCCCAATCGCTCACAACCAGCTGACGGTCACCGCGACACTCACGGTCAACTTCAAGAAGCCGGTGCCCATCGAGCGCCCGCTGCAAGCGCGCGCGTGGATCGACAAGATCGACGGGCAAAAGTGGTTCATTTCGGGCGAATTGGTGCTGTTGCCGAGTGAGGCCGTCCTCGCGACGGCTACAGGCATCTGGATCGCGCGAGACGTCGGCCATTTCGCCCGACACCGCGCCTGGCTCGCCGAGCAGGACGCGTCGGCCGAGGACTTGCGTTGACTGCGCACCGATCAGCTCGGAGTCGAAGGCTGCCGTTGAGGAGGAGCGGGTAGTGCAAATAGGTCTGATGGCGACGGCATGGGACGACCCGCGCGACTGTGTCCGTCTGGCGGTGATGGCAGAGGAGCGTGGCATCGAGTCGATCTGGTTCGGTGAGCACAGTCATCTGCCGGTCGGTGAAGACCACGCATTCGTTCGCCAAATGCCTGAGTTCTACCGCCGGATCCCGGATCCTTACGTCGTGTTGGCCGCGATCGCTGCGCGGACCAGGGTTATCCGGCTCGGTACCGGCATCGCTTTGCCAGGTCAAGGCGATCCACTTCACCTTGCCAAGACCGTCGCCAGCCTTGATGTCTTGTGCGGCGGGCGCTTCGAGTGGGGAGTGGGTTACGGCTGGAACGAGACGGAGCTGCGCGATCACGGGATCGATCCGAGGTATCGGATGAGCCGTTTCGGGGAGGTCCTCGCGGCGGTGCGCGGACTCTGGACACATGATCGTTTTACGTTCGGGGGCGAGCACATTCAGTTCGCCGAGTGCTGGTCATACCCGAAGCCGGTACAGGCGCCGGGCCCGCCGATTCTGCTGGGCTGCCGTGCAACCGCACGTGCCTTCGAGCAGTTGGTCGACCACTGTGACGGTTGGCTGCCCAGCATCGAGCAAGCGCTCGATACAGCCGATGTGTCCATCGCGAAGCTGCGCAGCCGGTTCGCAGAAGCCGGCCGCGATCCGGCCTCGCTTCAGCTGACCTTCATGGACTCTCGCGGCTTCTGGCTTGACGTCGACACGGACACTTACAAGACCAAGCGTCGAGTGAAGCGGGCGACAGTCGAGCGGGTTCGCGACCTCGGGGCCGATCGGTTGATCGTCGGAATGCCGCTGTTCACTGTCGACACCATAGAGCCGATGCTCGACGCCGTTGCCGAACTCATCCCCGCAGCGGCCTGAGGAATTGCGGACCGCAACGAAAGGCATCCCGTGAACAAGAGATTGACGGGCAAGCTTGCCTTGGTGACCGCCGTCTGGCAAGAGGCTGGGCGGCGCCACATTACGGCGTATAGTCGAGAGTTCGACGACAGGGTCCTTCCACCCCCCCTTCACCGCCGAATGGCTTACACCATCGAAAAGAGTGATCAGCTTGAGTCAAACGATCGACTCCCCGGTGGATGTCTCCCTCGAGCCGGAGAAGAGCCTGAGGCAGAAGTGATCGCTCGAGTGGGTATCTGGATTCGTTCTACGCCAATAACGTTCATTCTTGGTCGGTGCAGGACATTCCGCTCTAACGTCAATCCATCGATCGGCTTCGGATAGGAGCGCATCATGTCGGTCAGTGACGAGGATCTGGTCAAACGCTTTCCCGGCCAAACGATCACACACGACAACGCGGACCATTATCGCGGTCGCCTGGATCATCGACTTTTGCTGGGCAAGTGCCGCTCCTGCCAGCGCTGGCAGTCCCCACCCAAACCCGTGTGCCCGCAGTGCTGGTCGTTCGACGTCGAGTCGGCACCGGTTTCCGGCGATGGCACCATCTACATGGCGATCTTCCTGCGCCAGGGTCCGCCTGCCCCCGGTGTCGACTACTCGACGCCCTACCCGGTCGTGACCGTAGAACTGGACGAGCAGCCGGGGTTGCGATTCACCGCGACCGTGTTAGGAGCGGAGAACGACGCCATTCGCATCGGCGAGCGGGTGCGGCTGGGTTGGATCGAACGTGCCGGCATGCCGGTTCCGGTCTTCGAATTGAGCGGGGCGGCCTCGTGAGGAACGCCCTGAAGGACAACGTGGCAATTGCCGGTGCAGCGACCACCGGATTCGTCGCGAAGAATTCCGGACGCAGTCAGACCTCGCTGGCCGCGGAGGCCGCGATCGCAGCGATCCGCCAGTGCGGTTTAGGGAAGAACGACATCGACGGGCTATGCGGAAGCTGGCCCGCGGCACGCGAACTGCAATCGGCACTCGGCTTGCCGCGGCTGACGTGGTTCGGAAACCCCTTCATCCCGATGGTGGATCACGTTGCGACGGCGGCGGCCGCCGTCCACGCCGGTTTGTGTGACACGGTGCTGGTGTATCACGCGGCCTATCGTGCCGCGTGGAACACCGGCGGAGCGCTGAAGGATCCGTTTCGACGTATCGCTACGCCCGGACTCTCGGATCCCCACCCGGGGCCCGATACGGTCGCCGCGGCCGCCGGCTACACGGCGTGGGCATCGCGCTACATCTACGAATTTCACACGAAGCGGCAAGATTTCGGCATCGTTGCGCTCAACGCCCGAGCTAATGCCATGCGTAACCCGGCCGCCGCGATGCGTGAACCGATGTCGATGGACGACTACCTCAATGCCCGAATGATCCGCGACCCATTGTGCCTGTACGACATGGACGTCGCCGTCGATGGCGCCGACGCATTCATCGTGACCACCACCGAGCGCGCCCGTGACTTACCGCTGCCGCCGGTCCTCATCAATGCAGCTGTGCTGGGGCAGGTTTCGCCGAACGAGGAGGACCAGACCGCGAGCCTGCGGGCGAACGGTCAACCCGTGGTCATCGAAACCCTAAAGGCCAAGGGCGACTTCTGGATCGACGACATCGATGTCTACTTCCCGTACGACGGTTTCTCGCCGATCGCGCTGAACTGGATCGAAAACGCGGGGTGGTGCGGGCCAGGCGAGGCGGGGCCGTTCCTGCGCCGGCACTGGATGCCGGACGAGGGCCGGGTTCTCATCAATGGGCGGATTCCGGTCAACCCGCACGGCGGTTCGCTTTCAGAGGGCGCCACGCAGGGGTCCGGTCACATCCGTGAAGCCGTCCATCAGCTTCAGGGTCGGGCGGGGGAGCGGCAGGTCAACGGCGCCAAGCGTGCACTGATCACCGCGGGCGGGTTCTTCTTCAACGCTCAGGGCCTCATGCTGCACACCGGCTGACGACGAAATGGCCCGCCGACATCACGATCGGCGGGCCACCATCGTCAGGCTTTCAGCGGTCGATCCGCTCGCGAACGTCGTCGGGGATCGCGCCCGCCGTGATGTCGCCGGATGCCCCGGTATCGGTCGGGAAGATGATCGACGTGCGGGCGAATTGGCCGCCGTCGGCCGAGTGCAAGGTCTGTCCCGACATGTACTCCGACTCGTCCGATGCGAGGAAGAGCGCCACGTTCGCGTTGTCCCGCAGCGTTGGCGGGCGGTTGAGTCGAAGCGGCATCGCACGCTTGTCCGGATCCCAGGGCGACATCTCCTCGTAGGACTTTCCGAGCACCTCGGCATGCGGGGGCAACGCGAAGTTCACGGACATGCCGTGCGTCGGAGCGAACCCGATAGCCCGTATACCGAACTTCCCGAACTCAAACGCGGCAGCGCGTACCAGCCCATTCGCCGCCGCTTTTGACGCCGCGTACATGGGGAATCCCGGGTACGCGGTGAACGCCGCGGCCGAGGTGGTCGCCAGAAGCGTGCCGGTTCGGCCGTTGGCGATCATCCACTTCGCCGCGTGCTTCCAGGCGAGATAAATGCCGGTCACATTCACTGCGAAGATGTTGTTCCAGTCGACGAGTTCGGACTCGGCCAACGGCGTCATGCCGAACCCCGGCTCCGGGATCCCGGCATTGCCCCACATCACGTCCACCCGACCGAACCGTTCGACCGTCGTCGCGACGAGACGCTCCATGTCCGCCTCGACCCGCACGTCGGCGTCGATCCACACTGCCTGGCCCCCGGCGTCGATGACCTCCTGCGCCACCCGCTGTGCCCTGCCGGTTACCACGTCGCTGGTGACGATCTGCGCGCCCTCGGCCGAGAACAGCAGCGCGGCTTCGCGACCCAGTCCCGAACCCGAGCCGGTGATCGCAATTACCTTGTCTTGCAGCCGCATTGCAGTGCTTCCCTTGCAGATAAGGTCAGTGAACCGGGCTGGCAATGGTCTTGATGCGAAGGTAATCGCGGAATCCCGCGATACCGTGCTCGACGCCGTCGCCGCTGATGCCATAGCCACCGAAGGGTGCATCCGGAGCGAGATAGAACGAGTTGTTGATGTTCACCGTTCCGGCCCTGAGCTTGCGGGCTACCGCCCATGCGCGCTCCTCGTCGCCGGATTGCACGTATCCCGATAGGCCGTACCGTGAATTGTTGGCGATCCGCACAGCTTCGTCGTCGTCGCCCTCGTAGCGGATGACGCTGAGAACCGGGCCGAAGACCTCCGTCTGCGCGATCTCGGAGTTTCTCGTCGACGTCGGCCAGCACTGTCGGCTCGTACCAGAAGCCCTTGCCGTTGCGGTCGCCGCGCTTTCCGCCGCACAGCAGGCGCGCACCCGCCTCGACGGCGCGGTTCACCAGACCCTCCATGCGCTCCAACTGCTCCAGGCGGATGATCGGACCCACCACGTTGGCGGGGTCCTTGGGGTCACCCCATGGAAGGCTGCCGACCTGGCCGGTGAGGCGCTCAAGCACTTCGTCGTAGATGTCGGCGTGCACCACCAGCCTGGTCCCGAGGGCACAGCCCTGACCACTGCTGGACATGCACATCGCCACGCCCATACCGCAGGCCATGTCGAGGTTGGCGTCGGGCAGGACGATGTTCGCGGACTTGCCGCCGAGTTCGAGTACGGTGTGGCGGATGCCGTTGGCGGCCCGCTCGGCGATGCGCTGGCCGACGGCGGCCGAGCCGGTGAAGTGGTAGAGGTCGATGCGTTGGTCGGCCGTCATCGCGTCACCGACGAGGCTCTTGTCCGCGCCGCTGAGCGTGTTGATCACGCCGGCCGGAATGTCGGTGGTCTCTGCGGCGATCTTGGCGAGCAGCGCTGCGGTGAGTGGCGTGTCGGGCGCGCTCTTCAGGACGACCGTGTTACCCGTGGCCAATGCGTGGTGCATCTTCCAGATGCCGGTCATGAACGGTGCGTTCCACGGCGTGATGGCGCCGACGACTCCGTACGGCTCGTACCGCACCCGGTGGGCGCTGGGCATGCCCATCACCTCATAAGGCGGTAGATCCTCTTCCCACGGAAAGGACGTGCAGAGGTCGTTGAAGTAATCCATGCCGTCGATCCAGAAGTCGACGTGCGTGTAGATCACCGAGCTCACCACGCCGGCCTCGGCGGTCACGACGTCGCGGAGTTCCTGACTCTCCTTGCGCAGGCCGAGTTGCAGCTGCTCGAGGCAGCGCCGCCGGAACTCGTGGTTGGTCCCCCAGTCGGTTTCGTCGGCGGCTCGGCGCGCCGCGGTGATCGCGTCGTCCACGTCGTCTGCCGACGCGTCGGCAGCCGTACCGACGACGGACTCGTCGGCCGGGTTAAAGACGTCATAGCGCTCTCCCGAGCGGGCTTCCCTGAACTCTCCGTCGATGAAGAGTCGGCCCTCGTAGTCATCGGGCATCTGAGCAGTCCTTTCTATTCGGATCTACGCGGAGATCGCGTTCCACGCGGCGGAACGGATGGTCGCGCGCGTCAAGGTTCGCCGCGCTCAGGGTTACGCCTTCGGCAACTAAATCTTACGCTGTAACGTGATGTCAAGCACAGCCGTTGCAGGTCGTTTTGTCAGATAGATTGTTTAGATCAATAACGCTCCCGGCCCGGCCATGCGAGACTTCGCAGAGCCAACACGTAACCCGGAGACCAGGGAGTGCGAATATGCCAAAGACCGCAACCACGAACGCGATCCGGCATGATCTCGCCGTGGATGTGTCCGGCAGTTGCGAGATCGACCATCGGCTGACGGTGGCGGCCACCGTGTACCTACCGCCGGCGGATTCGGTCGCCGATGGCGCCGCAGTCCTGTTCGCACTGCCGGGCGGCGGATACAGCCGCGGCTACTACGACATGCACTTTCCGGGACATCGCGGCTACTCCCAGGCCGAGCACCACGCGTCGCGTGGGCTGGTCCTGGTCGCGATCGACCACCTCGGGGTGGGGCAGAGCACCCCAGCGGTGTGTGGCGATCTGCGTGCCGAGGACATTGCCGCGGCGAACCACGCCGCGGTGAAGCGGATTGCGGAGCTACTCGAATCCGGGCACGCCGTCGCGGGATATCCGCCGTTTCGCATCGCGCGGCGCATCGGAGTCGGCCAGTCGATGGGTGGCGCAATCACGATCATCATGGCCGCTCGCCACCGCGCTTACGACGCCATAGCTGTGCTCGGCTTCAGCGCGGTACACACCGTCCTACCCTTCCCGGAGCAGTCGGTATCCGCCGAGGTCGCTGAACGGGTCGGCGACAGCCGACGCGATGCCGATCCTCACACGCAGTCCGTGGCCGACACGGCTGCGCGCATCCCGGACTTCCTCTATCCGTTCTTCTGGTCGGACATTCCCGCCGACATCTTGGAGGCCGACACCCGCCATGGCTATCCATTGCGGACCGAGGCGCCGCCGTTCGGGAGTGCCACGCTACCCAGTTGTGCTATCGCGATGCTGTCGCCCGGCTACGTTGCCGAGGATGCGGCGGAGATCGACTGCCCGGTGTTCGTCGGTGCGGGCGAACGCGATGTTCTGCCGGCGCCGCACCGAGAGCCCGCAGCTTACGAGAATTCGTCTGACGTAACGATCTTCGTTAGCCCGCGGATGGCCCACATGCACAACTTCGCATCCACAAGGAAGATGCTGTGGGATCGGCTTGTCGCTTGGAGTCTGGCCCTGGTCTGAGGGGGCGGGTCGGATCGTAGGCGCCGGTGCTGGGTTGACGCCCGACATCGCGCTCACTAAATTATTTAGATAATAACTGTAATGCTTCGCCGTGCCTTGGCAACGGTGAGGCAGTGATGATGGGAGCAACGTTGGGCGCGAATCAACAGCCGGTCGCGGAGGGCCTGTTCACGTGGCCCTCGGATGAGCCCCAGCTGATCGCCTCCGAACACAACGGCCGCTTGACCTTTCCGGCCAAGCCCGGGGAGGCGCAGGTTCTGCTCAAGCGCCGTGGCACGTTATGGGGGTTCACCACCCAGCAGTTCCGGCCTCCGGCTCCCCCGTACGACGGCAACGACACGGCGGAGACATTTCAGCCTTATGCGCTCGGGTACGTCGAACTGTCCGGACAGCTGCTCATCCAGGCTCGGTTCACCGAGTCCGACCCGGCGAAACTGTCCATCGGCCAGCCGATGGAACTGGTAGTCGTCCCGTACACCACGCGGCCCGACGGGACCGAAGTACTGACTTACGCATTCGCTCCCGTGGAAGGGGAATGACCGTGACGGACGTGGCAATCGTCGGTGTGGGCTTACATCCGTTCGGCCGCTACGGCGACAAGCTCGCATTGGAGATGGGCGCGGAAGCGGCCAAGCTGGCCCTCGAAGATGCGGGCACCGACTGGACTCGTGTCCGGGCGGCGTACGCAGGAAGCTACGAGGTGTCCAACCCCGATGCCATCGTGAGTTGGCTTGGCCTGACGGGCATTCCCGTGCGTGGAGTGTTCAACGGGTGCGCGACCGGCGGGACGTCGCTGCAGATGGCGGAGCAGGCGATCCGGCACGGCGAGGCCGATGTCGCGATGGCGATCGGCTTCGACAAGCATCCGCGCGGAGCGTTCGCCGCCGATCCGTCGGTGGTGGGACTGCCCAGCTGGTATGGCCAGACGGGCCTGTTCCTCACCACGCACTTCTTCGGTACCAAGATCAACAAGTACATGCACGACCATGGGATCTCCGTTGAGTCGCTTGCGCGCATCGCGGCTAAGAACCTCTCCAACGGGGCGATCAATCCCCAGGCATGGCGGCGCAAGGCGATCTCCGTGGAGGAGATCCTGAATTCCCCGGTGGTGAATTACCCACTGACGCAGTACATGTATTGCAACCCCGACGAAGGTGCCGCGGCGCTGGTCCTGTGCCGTGCCGATATCGCACACGAGTTCACTTCCGCGCCGGTCTACGTACGTGCCGCGGAACTTCGTACCCGTCGCGAGGGCGCCTTCGAATTGCAGAGCCCATCGTTACCGCTCGACTCCGCCCCCAGTCCCACGGTGGATGCGTCGCGCGCAGCATATGAGAGGGCAGAAATCGGCCCCGAGGACGTCGACGTTGCGCAGCTGCAGGACACCGACGCCGGATCGGAGCTGATTCACATGGCCGAGAACGGCTTTTGCGCCGACGGTGAGCAGGAGAAGTGGATCTCCGAGGGTGACACCGAGATCGGCGGTCGCCTGCCCGTCAACACGGATGGGGGGCTGATCGCCAACGGCGAGCCCATCGGCGCATCGGGCCTTCGCCAGGTCTACGAGATCGTGCTTCAACTCCAGGGCCGGGCCGGCCAGCGTCAGGTGCCCAACGATCCGCGGGTGGGCTACACCCACCTCTACGGCGCACCGGGCGCGTCGGCGGTGTCGATCCTGTCACGCTGATCACAACCACAGGTACATGCCGGACAAGACCAGCCACAGGACGACGCAATAGCCCTCGAACATCACACGCAGGATGAGCGGCGCTTCCCGCAGCTCCATAAAGTCGAGTCCGATGAACCGAACCTTGACTATGGCGAGGCCGAGAACCAAAATTGCAATGGCCGAGCCGGTCTCGTGTTTGGCACCGAGCATCCACGACAGAATCGTAACGAGGATGAGGGCCAGCCACACTGGCGTGGAACGGGCGCGCAGGAGTGAAAGCGGCATCGTCAGCTCACCAGGTAGAGAAGCGGGAACAGCACTATCCACAGCAGGTCGACGAGATGCCAGAAGCACGCGCCGCCTTCAACCATGGCCATTCTCTTTGTGCCGAAATCGGTCCGGCCCGCTTGCGCCAGCAAGAGCAGCAGAACGGTGATGCCGATCAAAACGTGGAACAGGTGCAATCCGGTCAAGATGAAGTAGTAAAGGTAAAAGTTGTTCTGGCCCGGTGTGTGACCCTCGCTGACCTTCATGGTGTATTCGACCGCTTTGAGCCCGACGAACGCCAGTCCGCACATAGTCGCCCCGACCAACAGCAACCTGGCGGTGAATCTCTCCGATGAGCGGATCGCCCGGATCGCCGTCACGACGAACAGCGAGCTTGTCAACAGGACAAGCGTGTTGATCAGGCCGATGGTGATGCTCAGGGTCTGGCGCGATTCGTCGAACGTTTCCGGCGCTCGGCTGCGTTCGTACATAAAGCTCGCGAAAAATACTCCGAACACGAGCATGTCGCCGAACAGGAAGACCCAAGTGCCTTCTTCACCCGGGATGCGACGATCACGCTTTCTGGCCGCAAGCGGCGCGACCCCGCCCGCCTTGGCGCCGGGGCCAATTGCCGTCTGGCTCACGCGGCGGGTTCCCGGGCCCGCTCTGCGGCGCGCGCCGTGCGTTCGGCGGCTTCGACATCCACTGCTTTGACGAGCATCACCGTCACGACGACCATCCAGATAGAGAACACCGTCAACGGCATCCAGAACGCGAATATCCCGTTCCAAGCCAGCGGTCCGTTCTTGAACAGAAAGATGGCGCAGCTAGGTATCCCGAGCACCGCGTACCAGATGTTGAAGTATCCGAACCAACGCGGAAAGCTTGGCACGTCGCGTTTGTCGATGAACACGGCGAAGGCAAGAATCACCACCTGGGTGATGAGCGGACCAACGAGCCCGACGAACATGAACCAGAAGATGTCATTGAGCGCCTGGGTAACGTCGGGATGGCGTCCGGGGCGGTATGCGGCGGCGACGGCAAAGATCGAACAAAGCGCGAACCCGAAAGGGAACGTCGCGCTGAGCAAGATCTGAGTGAGCGACATGACGCCCCAGTAGCCCTCGATGCGTCGAACCTGCCTTGACAGCAGCGCAAAGAAGGGCGCGAAGAGAAACGCCAGGAGGATCATCATTGTCAGGCCGATGCTGAGGCGAAGGTGGTGCTCGGAGTAGACCTTGGCGATTTGTTCGGCGCTCGCGCCGGGGTCCATTGGCGGTATCAGCCCGGCGATGCCCCAGAAAATTACGAAGAATGCTCCCAGCATGGCCAGTCCCAGCCAGGCGGCACCCTTCTCAACCTTGACATGCATCGTGATTCCTACCATGCGTGCGGGATGGGATGTTCCTCACGTTAACCGAGGCTTCGGAAACTAGTCAATCATTTAGAGATTCATGTACTGGACGTGCGGAGCCAACGGCTGCCGATCAAATCGAATGCGAAACTCACTAATCCCGTTAGCTATCCGCGGGGGCTCCGACCACATCAGGCGCGCGATTAGTGACGATCCCGCGCCCAGGTAGTGGATGTTCAGGCTCTTCTGCCAAATCGGCCGGACCGGTAACTGCGGCGTATCCACCGCTCAACGTCTAGTTGATTTAGCGATTTTAAGACCTGCATCCATTGACAGCCGCTTACCCCAACTGCGGAGCCGTGTTCATGCGGGCAGTCGGCCGCGGGGCAGCTGACCGCTTCCTCAATCCGGCTTCCCCTGCATCACGTAGCAGTGCCGCCTTACCCGCGCGCGCCGACTCTGGGGTCGTCCCCTTGGTTGTACTGCGCCAGCATCTCGACCAGCCGCCGCAGATGCTGCTGGGCTTCTTCGGCGTCTCCGCGGTCCAGTGCATCGACCAGAGCGACGTCCACCGCCCGCATTCGGGCGGCCGCGGGCGCGGGCATGCGCCGCGCGCCCGCATCGGTCGCGATCGCGAAAAGTGTTGCCAGACAGAGCTCAAGCATCGGGTTGCCCGTCATCCGGGCGATTTCGACGTGTACGTTCGGACGTCCTGCGGTCAGCGCTCCAGTCTGTTCATCCCACTGTCGGGTGCGTGTGATGACGTCCCGTAGTCCGTCGAGCGGCCGCCGGTCCATCTGCGCCACCGTCGTCAAGGCGAGCGACTCCAGTGCGATCCACGTGTCGTACAGGTGACTGAGCCGGGTGTGCCGATAGTTCAAAAACATTCGTGCCGATTCGACGACCCCCTCCGCGTCTGGCGCCACGACGACCAAGCCGCCACCCGGACCTTGGCGGCGCCGCGCCACCCCGTGGGTCTCCAAGATCCGCATCGCTTCACGCAACACATTGCGCCCGACGCCATAGTGCGCCAGTAGCTGTTCCTCGGAGCCGATCACTTCACCGACGGGCCAGCCGCGCGCGACGATGCCGTCTTCGATCGCCCTGGCCAGCCTCGCCGCTGTCAACCTCACTTAGCTGTTCTACCAGGGTGGCCGGACACAGTCCGAGTGACCGGCCGCACGCTTGACGACTGAAAAAAGGTACCTTATTGTCCTCTTTAGTGAGTGGTGCTCATCACAAACCAGGGTGCACCTGGTCCTGCGCCACAGTCTCTCTGCGACGAATTCAGCCGTCCGCCGACCATACGGAGTGAGGCATGGCCGTTCCCGAGAAGTTCACCGAAGCCTTCGAACCGCTGCATCAAGCGGCAGCGGCGGCCACTGGGCTCGATGATTTCGGCCCTCCGACCTACCACGAAGGCTTGCATCAGCTGCTGACCGCGCTCGATCAGGACGGACGTGTGGCAGGCCCCCGCCGAGAAGCTCTGTTCGGAATGCTCACCGGGGTCCTGGTCCGTCGCCTCTACACCCAGGAAGGTTGGCGCCGCAACCCCGGGTACCGAGACGTGCGGATCGAACGTCCGCTGGTGATCACTGGGATTCCACGCACCGGCACCACCGCGCTGCACAAGCTGCTGGCACTCGACCCGCAATTCCAAGGCGTCGAACGCTGGTTGGCCATTACTCCAATGCCTCGACCACCGCGCCAAAACTGGTCGCAGAAAGCCGAATTCAACGCTTGCGTTGCCGGGCTGGAGGAATTTTTGGCGGCCATGCCCGGCTTTGCCGACGCTCACGAGATGACCGCCGACAGCGTCGATGAGTGCCTCGAGGTGTTGCAGCAGGACTTTGTCAGCAACACCTTTCCCTCGCAGCTTGCGGTTCCTGCCTACCTGCACTGGTGGCGCGAAGAAAGCGAGACCACGTCCTACCAGCGCTACGCAGACGTCTTGCGACTGATCGGCCTCGACGATCAGGACCGCCGCTGGCTGCTTAAGAACCCCGGCCACATCTGGGGCATCGACGACCTGTTGGCGCTCTTCCCAGATGCGCTCGTGGTCCAGACCCACCGCGATCCGGCCAAAGCGATGCCCTCGGTGTGCCGAGTGCTGGAGATGCCGCAGTCGATGTACCTCGGCGAGAACGTCCGCCCCGAGGAGATCGGTCCCCCCGAGGTCGACAAGTGGCGGTCGGCGGTCGATCGCACCGAGCGGGCTCGGCGGCGTCACCCAGACAACTTCCACGACGTGCGGCACGCTGACTTCCGGGCTGATCCAATCGCCACCATCGACAGCGTCTATTCCAAGCTCGGCCTGAGTTTGCCTGCAGATGTCGAGACCACTATGCGCACGTGGCTCTACGAGCAGCCGGAGGAACGTCGCCGGGGCGCCGACGCAGATCCCGCACGTTACGGACTGTCCGCTGCCGCGCTGCGTGAGCGGTTCGCCGACTACATCACCACCTACGCGCTGTAAGGAGAAACGATGAAGGCTCCCGTCTTCAATGGCGTTGGTAAACCGCTGACCATCGAAACGATGCCGGATCCGGTACCCGAGGCCGGCCGACTGGTCCTCGAGATCGGCCGGTGCGGAATCTGCGGAACGGACCTGCACATGACGTCGGGTGAGGGTGAGACGTTTCCCGAGGGCATGGTTCTCGGTCACGAGTTCGCCGGCGAAGTTGTCGCCAAAGGAGCCGACACCGACGGCTTCAACGAAGGCGATATCGTCGCGGCCCTGCCAGTGACAGGCTGCGGCAACTGCGCGAGCTGCAAGGCCGGTGACCCGGCGGTGTGTAGCGCCGGATTTATTGGATCGGCGGGCGGCTACGGTCAGTACGCGATTGCCAAGGCCACTGCCGCCATTAGGCTGCCCGCCTCGATGTCGCTGGAGGACGGTGCGCTGGTGGAGCCAATGGCCGTGGGCTTGCACGGCGCGACACTGGCGCAGCTGAGCCCGGGAGCCAAGGTGCTAGTGATCGGCGCGGGTCCGATCGGGATCGCTTCGACATACTGGGCCAAGCGCCTGGGCGCCGGCAAAATCGTGGTCGCCGCCCGGTCCAGGCGAGGCGAACCGTACGCCATCGAGATGGGCGCCGACACGTTCGCGCTGACCGACGAGAACCTCGACGCGGCTGTCACCGAAGGTCTCGGCGGCCCGCCCGACGTGATCTTCGAATGCGCAGGCGTGCCAGGAGTATTGGCCATGGCGATCAATATCGTGCGCCCCCGAGGCACTGTCATCGTGCTGGGCAACTGCATGGTGCCCGATACCATCTTCCCGGCGCAGGCCATGTTCAAGCAGGTGCGCATCCAGGGATCGAACATTTACTCCGTGGGCGAATTCCAGGTTGTCGCCGACTCGTTCGATGCGGGACACGTCGAACCACGGTCGATGATCAGTGACACCTGGAACTACGACGAGCTGCCCACCCGCTTCGAGGAGCTGCGCAGCGGCAGTGACCAGTGCAAGGTCATGGTGAATCCGTGGGCCTAGCCGACTGGGACGAGTATCTCGACCTCGCCAAGGACGCGGTGGAGGTGGAATCACAGCTGTGGGACAGTGGCGACGAGCAGCTGCGGGCGGCGCTATATCGCCAGTTCGCCATGAGCCTGTCCCAGGGGTACTTCTTATACTTCGTCGCCGATCCGAACTACCCGGATTTTGTGCCGTTCGAGAACTCGGCGTTCTTAGCCCAGCCCAATCCTGACGCTGTATACCACTATTCGGCGATTGACGGCGCTGGCGTTTACCGCATCACCGGCCGCCGCGGAACGGTACCTGTGATGGGCTTCGCCACCGGGGCGAACCTCTTCGGTATGTCCGAGCCACCCGGACCGGGCTATGACAACTACGACGCCGATGCCTTGGCCCTCGATGCCGATGGAAACTTCGAGGTGATCCTGAGCGCCGAGCGTCCGGAGGGTTACGGGGGCGACTGGCGGTACCTCAACCCGTCGACGCAATTGGTGATCGTGCGGCAATTCTCGTACGACTGGGTCAATGAGGTGGATGGTCGACTGGCCATTGAACGCCTCGACATCGACTACCTGCGACCGCCGATGAGCGCCGTCGAAGTCGATAATCGACTGCGTGCGTTGTTCGGCCAGTATGTGCGTGGGTTGTCCCGGGTATGCCTGGGCTATATGAGCGCGTTACGCGCACGCCAGGACGCAGAACACGTCCATCTGCAGTCATTCGACGGACTTGGCAACGGCGAAGACTGGCCGCAGGCGTATTGGGAATGCCTCTACGACCTGGAGCCCGGTGAGGCGCTGGTACTCGAGACGGACCTGCCCGACGAGCACACCTACTGGAATGTCCAGGTGATCGACGCTTTGTGGAACCAGGTCGATATCCTGCACCGGCACAGCAGCATCAACGGATTTCAGGCACAGCTCAGCTCCGACGGCAAGTTCCGCGCGGTGCTCTGCCCGCAGGACCCAGGCGTCCCGAACTGGCTGGACACCGGCGGTGGTTTGCGGGGCATGATGATCGGCCGGTGGTACCGGTGCAGTTCGCACCCGGTACCGACGGTCCAAAAGGTTGCGCTCTCGGAACTCTCGACCCACCTACCGGCAGACACCCCCAAAGTCACCCACGCAGCGCGTGCAGAAGCATTGCGGCTTCGTCGAACCGGAGCGCAACTGCGCCGCCGCTGGTGAAGATCACTCATCGACCGAGATATGAGGTAAAGGGCAATGACCGAATCGTCACCAGCAGCGACGTTCCCAACGTTCGCACCCTTTCGGAGATTCTTGCAAATAGCCTATGTGACAACGGATTTAGATGAAGCCATGCGCCGTTTCGGCGCTGACTACGGTGTCGCGAACTGGATGCCCATGCCCGGGATGGAAGTGGAAACCGCACCGGGACGCAGCTGTCACAACAACATCGCGCTTGCATACGTAGGCCCGATGCAACTGGAACTCATCGAACCGCTGAGCGGAGACGATGCCATCTACCGAGCAGCGCTACCCGATGACGGCTCCGGAGTCCGGTTTCACCATGTCGCCCAATTGTTCGGTGATGCCGACGAACTGGAGTCTGCTGAGGGCGATGCGCGACGGCTTGGCATTCCGATCGCCATGGCGGGCTCGTCTGCAGGCGGTTTGGTTCGCTACTTCTACACCGACCACCGAAACACATTGGGCCACTACATAGAACACATCTGGTACGCACCGGAGATGATGGCTTTCCTCGAGCAGATCCCACGTAACTGATTGGGCGATCCGGCGGTGGGGGTCCAGCACCGGTCGGATCACCGGCCTGGCGTTTGGGCTCCCGCCGCTGATCAAAGGTCGAACTCCAGTACGACGAGTTCGCACTGCTAGCCGAGAATGCGGCCGAAGCGGGGTGTCCGGGCCTCTGCCAAATTGCATGCGCGTGAGCTGCACCCTGGCGGACAAGACGTCGCTTAGTGCCATCAAGTGGGGTGACGATCCGCAGATCGTGTTCCTGCACGGCGGCGGGCAGAATGCGCATACCTGGGACACGGTTGTCGTCGCGCTGGGGATATCCGCGTTGGCGATCGATCTGCTCGGTCACAGCCATTCCGATTGGCGCGCCGACCACGATTATTGGCCGGTGCGTAACGCCGAAGCCGCGGCGCACGCAATACGGATCCATGCCCCCAATTCCGCTGGCGTGGTGGGTATGTCGCTCGGCGGACTGACGACCATCAGACTGGCCGCGGCGCACCCGGAACTGGTTCGGCGTGCTGTCGTGATCGACGTGACCCCGTCGGTATTCGAGCGGCAAACATCGATGACCCGCGAGCAGCGCGGAACCACTGCGCTGATATCCGGGCCGCGAGTCTACGACACCGCTGAGGACATGATCGCCGCCACCGCGGCCAGCGCACCGCATCGGAGCGTGTCAAGCATCCGCCGCGGTGTTCTGCACAATGCCAAGGCCCTGGTTGACGGCAAGTGGACCTGGCGCTACGACGACCTCGATCCCGAAGGTACTGGATCACCAGACTTTTCCGCCCTATGGCGGGATGTGTCGGCGGCGATTCCGCCTATCGCGCTAGTCGTTGGCGGAAATTCTGTGTTCGTAGCCGATGCCGATCGTGATGAGTTCCGGCGCCGACGACCCGAAGCCGTCATTACCACCATTCCCGCAGCGGGACATTCGGTGCAGAGTGACCAACCCGTCGCGCTTGCCCGGTTTCTGCGGTCCTTCATCTTCGCCGACGAGCTTCTCGAATAGTCAGCCCAGGGTCGAGGCGGGTTGGGTTCATCGTCGGCTCGTGCGGCATGAAGGGCACGATCGACCTCGGTTCGCATTTCTGTTGGGACGGTACCGATTTTCACGACGGCACGATTACCCGGCGCACCGCGGCACGGGCCAGATTCCGCTATTTACTAGGCTGCGCATCACGTTACGGTGTAAGGTCAGACTGGCAGCTCGCGCTCGGCCAGCCTGAAGGAGAGGGGCCGATGGACCAAACCACGAAGTTCGATCAGCGACTGTCCCCCTTGACACAGCACGTCAAGGCGATGTCGAGTCCGCAAGCGTTGTACGGCGAGAAGGCTGGCAGAGTGCGCGCGGAACGGTCCAACGGGGTTTGGAACTTGTACCGGCACGATGACATCATCAAGATCAACCGTCACCCCTCGATCCTCGGCAATGGCGGCCAGGGTGGCAGCTTCGGCGAAGACAAAAAGTTGATCCCGCTCGAGATCGACGGCGAGGACCACAAGAAGTGGCGGCGGTTGCTCGACCCGATTTTCGGGCCCAAGCAGATGGCCCCTCTAGAGAAACAGATCCGGCAGCTCTCGGGCGAACTGATTGACAAGTTCGCCTCCCGTGGCGAAGCCGAATTGCACGATGAATACTGTGTGCCCCTTCCGTCGCTGACCTTTCTGCGACTGGTCGGGGCACCCGTCGAGCACCTCGACTTCTTCTGGAGTTCAAACAGGGTGTGATCCATCCCGAGGGCGATACCGTCGAAGAGATTGAAGCCAATGTCGCTGTGGCAGGCGGCAAGCTGATCGAGACTTCCTCAAGTTCCTCGCCAAGCGCCGTAATGAGACCGATCGGAAGGATGACGTCATCGCGGTGCTGTTGCGGTCGGAGGTCGACGGCAAACCGATCGAGGAACACGACCTGCTGAACATCGTCTTCCTGCTGATGTTCGCCGGCCTGGACACCGTCACGGCGTCGATGTCTTGCATCTTCGCGTGGCTGGGACAGCATCCGGGGGAGCGAGACCGGTTGGCCCACGACCGCTCGCTGATCCCCGCTGCCGTGGAGGAGCTTCTGCGCTATGAGTCACCGGTGCCTTCGGGTCAGAGGTTCGCGACCGCGGACATCGATCTAGGCGACGGCCTGGTGATCGAGGCCGGCGATGCCATCCAGGCGTGGTGGGCGGCGGCCAACGTCGACCCCACCTACCACGACGATCCACTGACGGTGAACTTCGCACGCGGCCGGAACGCTCACATGGTCTTCGCCAGCGGGACGCATCGTTGCCTGGGCTCGCATCTCGCACGAATGGAACTGAGGATCACGGTCGACGAAATACTCAACCGCATACCGGATTTCGAGGTATCGGCCCCTGACGAATTGGCTTTCGACAACGTGTCGGTTAGCTGCGTTAAGCGTCTGCCTGTCACCTTTAAGCCCAGCTAGCTTCGGCAGGGAGCCCTAGTCGACGTCAACCGACACTTGCCGCCCAGGCAATGCTCGAACGGCAGGTGGTGGTGTTCGCCCTGCCATAGCCGAGCCTGCGGGGGAGTTCTTCAACTGGAGTGTCGACGTCATTATTGAAGGCCTCCGCGCCAAGCTCGCAGCCAAGCCGGCTTCGCGACGTATCACGAAGGCCGTCACCGCGAGCCGTCGAGGGCTGACGCGGCACCTCGCCTAGTCACAGCGCGGTCGCTGCGCAAACGCGGCAACTGCGTCAGCAGATGGCCGAGCCGCCGAGCCGCTGCGCGGGTGGGTCATCGGGTGCCTCGCCACACGCGCCGGCATGTGAAGAGCGACTCGTCACGAGTCCGGTCCGCGACAAGGCGGCAGTGACGCGATAGTGATTCATTGCGGAAGCGCGCTGCTATGAAGCGGCAGGCTCATCGCCAGGTTTCCCGGGACCGCTCATATGCTACAGCCGTACTTGGGCGCGCGATTGAAGCCGTTGCCACCGACGCTATTTCGTAAGCGGAGCGCTACTCCAAGCCAGCCGACGGAGTCGGGCGGTGTGCAAATGAGGTCTGTTCGGCCTCGGAAGCGGAGATTTGGCGAATCCGTCCTTCTAGTCGAATTATTCGCCGGATGCTGGATGAATGACTTGTCGCACAGGCCCTCCTTAAGTGCCGATGTCGACGCCGCCGCGGCCGAACATCTCGTCGAAGACCTCGTGGCCGGTCTGACCGGCTTCTCGCTGCAAAGCATCAAGAAACTCCACGGACTCGGGTTTCGTGTAGGAGGCCATGTGGGTGCGACGGCGTAGACATGTCGTCAGCCTCGATCGGCTGTACCCGCTCACCGGGGATCCTCCGGCAAACGAGTTGGCAAGTACCGGGCCTGCGGACCCAGCACCGACGATGATGTAGTCGAAATCACTCACTTCGTAGGACTGGCAATGGTTTTGATTCGCAGATACTCGCGGAACCCGGCGACGCCATGCTCGGAGCCCACGCCGCTGATGCCCCATCCACTAAACGGCGCATCGGGACTCAGGTAGAAGGAGTTGTTAATGTTCACCGTTCCGGCCCGTAGCCGATGAGCTACGCGCCAGGCACGCTCCTCGTCTCGCGATTGCACGTATGCCGACAAGCCGTAACGCGTGTTGTTCGCGATGCGTACCGCCTCGTCGTCGTTGCCGTCGTAGCGGATCACGATCAGCACCGGTCCGAATACCTCGTTCTGAGCGATCTCGGCGTTCTCGTCGACGTCGGCGAGGAGAGTCGGCTCGTACCAGAAGCCTTTGCCGCCAAAGTCCGCTCGCTTGCCGCCGCACACCACCCGCGCTCCGGCGTCCCTGGCGCGGTTCACGAGCCCTTCAATACGTTCCAGTTGTTCGGCGCGGATGATCGGGCCGACGACGGTGGTCGGCTCGGTGGGGTCGCCGAACGGAAGCACGCCAATCGTCGCCTCCAGGCGCTGCAACACCTCGTCATAGATGTCGGCGTGCACGATCATGCGTGTCGGCAGTGCGCACCCCTGGCCGCTGTTGGCCATGCACATGGTCACACTCAGGCCGCATGCCATGTCGAGGTCCGCGTCAGGGAGCAGGATGTTTCCGGACTTGCCGCCGAGCTCCAGGACAACTTTGCGGATGCCGAGTGCCGCACGCTCCTGAATGCGCTGGCCAACGCCGGGAGATCCGGTGAAATGAAAGAGGTCGACCCGAGGATCACCGGTCATCGCGTCGCCGGCGATGGCCTTGTCTTCTGAGCTGATCGCGTTGAAGACGCCCGCGGGGGTATCGGTAGCCTCAGCCATGACCTGTGCCATCTTCGCCGCGGTGAGCGGGGTGTCCGGCGCGCTCTTGAGTACCACGGTGTTGCCCGTGGCCATGGCATGAGTCACCTTCCAGATCGCGGTCATGAACGGAGCATTCCAAGGCGTGATCGCGCCAACGACCCCATGGGGCTCATAGCAGACGCGTCGGTCGCTCGGCATGCCCAAGAACTCAAAGCTTCCGAGGTCTTCTTCCCACGGGAACGAGGTTGTGAGATCGTTCCAGAAGTCCATCCCGTCGATCATCGCGTCGACGTGGCTGCCGATGAGCGCAGTTCCGAGGCCCGCCTCGGCGGTGACCAATTTCCGGAAACCATCGACATCGCTGCGCAACGCTGCCTGGAACTGCTCGAGGCAATGCCTGCGGAACTTGTGGTCTGTTCCCCAGCTTGTTTCGTCTGCAACCCTGCGCGCGGCCGTGACCGCATCGTAAACGTCCTCGGGGCCTGCATCAGCAGCTGAGCCAACGATAGATTCGTCAGCGGGGTTGATGACGTCATAACGCTTGCCGGACTTGGCTTCTCGAAACTCGCCATCAATGAACAGTCGGCCTTCGTATGAGGTCCCGGTCATCTGGTTCCCTTCCTTCCGCAATGCACCGCTCGGTGTCGAAGTGTTTCTTACCTTACACCGTAACGTGATGACCGTCACCGCACAATGCGTCGCCCATATTGCCTATGCACAGGCAAAGCCTGCTGTTGCCGCGCGCCGATCGCTGTACAGATCACATCACAAAGTAAGGGCAGCCTGGAACCGAGCGAGGGATGATAACGCAAACCATTCGTGCCGTCCGGAAGGAGACATTCGCGTCAGCTTCACGATAGGGGACGGCGAGCCGGCGCACCCGATCTTCCGATTTGGCCCCGTGCTGTTAACGCGGTCAAACATCGGCTCCTTGCCAACCGTCTGCGACAGAGCAGTGCAATATTTGCCGCGCGCCAGTCCAGTATCGCGGGTGATCAGTGTGGCGGACGGAATCGCGCTTCACCCTCCGTTAGCATCAACCGGACGTCAGTTAGAGGAGGTGGAGTTCGCATTCCCGCAGCCAAGAGATCCTCAAAGTCGGTAGCTGGCTCCTCTCGATTGGGGAAGCCGCCGACGTTGACGGAAGAGCAGATCGTCGATGCCGCGCTTTCGGTCGTTCAGGCCGAGGGGCTAGAAGCGCTGTCAATGCGTAGGCTGTCGCGCGAACTGGGCCGTTCCGCGATGGCGCCGTATTGGTACGTTGCGGACAAGAACGAGTTGCTCGACCTGGTCGCCCGCAAGCTGCTGTCGAGAGTCCAGTTGCCTCCGGCGGACTCCGGGCCGTGGGATGAGCGCCTTCGCGCCGTGATCAAGAGCATTGATTACCACGTTCACCGCTATCCAGGAATCGCGTCGATCTTGCTCGACAGAATGAGCGTTACCGACCAACGGGTGCTGAATGGCATCTTGGAGATTCTGGTCAGCGCCGGTTTCAAGGGGGCCGAGAACTTTCAGTCTTACGCAATGATCCACACCTACCTATTCGGCAGATATCAGGTGTTGGGGCAGTTTGACGTTGCGAATTTTGGGGAGCAAGTCCCTGATCTTGACGACACGCTGGCTTCACTGCTTCCTTATTTGCCGAGCCTGCGGGGGAGTGACTTCTTCGACTGGGGTGTCGACGTCATTATTGAAGGCCTCCGCGCCAAGCTCGCAGCCAAGCCGGCTTCGCGACGTACCACAAATGCCGTCAACGCGAGCCGTCGAGGCTGACGCGGCACCTTGCCTAGTCACAGTGCGGTCGCTGCGCAAACGCGGCAAGTGCTGCAGCATTGGCTGGGCCACCGAGCAGTTCCCGGAACTCGGCATTCTCGTAGACACTGGCTTGTTTGATATGCGGCCGGTCGGGTGCGGCGATGGTCCGCTTTGGCGGCGACCAGGCTCGGAATCGGTTTGCTAGCAAGGATAGTTGCGTGCCGATTCGCCACCTAGCTTAGGTCGTCTGGCGCGCATACCTTCCAGACCAAACCCATCTGGCGCGCTTCGTCGGCGCCGATCCACTCGGAGGACATCAGTAGCCAAGCCGCGTTCTGCCGGCCTACCAGGCGAGGCATCAGATACGACGACGCGGCCTCTGGCGCAACGCCCAACTTGGTGAAGGGGCATTGCAGCCGCGCGGTCGACGACATGAAGACCAAGTCGGCGTAGCCCAGAATCGTCGTTCCGACACCGACACCTATGCCGTTGACCACGCAGATCAGCGGCTTGGGGAACTCGGTCAGGGCATCGATCATGCCTTCGAAACCTTGAACGCCGCTGCGAAAGGCGGGGTCGGTGAACCGTGCCTGCATTTCACCCAGGTCATTTCCCGCGCTGAACGCCCGACCGGCGCCTGTTACCAGTACCACTGCCACGGCATCGTCGTCCGCGGCGGCTCGTAGCGCCACCGTCATAGTGTCGTAGAGCGCTTCGGTGAATGCGTTGAGCGCTTGGGGCCGATTCAAAGTCAATGTGCGGACACGATTGTCGTCTGACACCAGCAGCGGCGCGATATCGTGAACGGTGGATTCGCAAACTTCGACTGAATCCGCCACGGTGCCACCCCTTCATCGCCGACTGTGGAGCCCGATAACTGCGATACCATCGTACGGCGTAAAGTCGAGCGCCATGCCGGGCGCGACGCATACCCGAATTCGGCGAGCTGGCGCACCTTCTGGAACGTCAACGACTGTGTCAGCGTGCACCACGGTAACTGTCCTGAGATTGCATTGGCGTCCGCCCGGCGACACCCGAGTTGCTTCCGGTGACGAGTGCGCGGTGCCCCCGCAAGTTCAAGTCCATCGGGGCTCCTCGGCCTCTTCGCGCATGTCAGCCTGAGGTTCCGGTCATTTGTCGTCTTCCTTCTGAAGTGCACCGAGCTCCAATAAGCGATGCGCCTTACACTGTAAGGCAGAGCAGAGTGCCTTTGCGCAAAGGGTCGCGGGAGATCGACCGTGTTCGCATCATCGGACACGACCAGGAGCGGGGAATGACGACGGCGTACTCCGAAGGGCCTCAAGTAATCTGGTCGGCGCGCCGACGGCCGCGGGTTAATTGCGTAGGTGTGAGGCCGGGGAAGATCTTAGGGAATCTCTACGACTTCGATGCGAACGCCTGTGACAGATGCGCTGCCACCTTGCCTGGCTCCGTGTACGTCTGCGCTCGGACGACTGCAAGCCTCTAGGGAGCGTTATGGATTGGCCCACTATTGATGTAGATCCGGACCTGGCTGCACGTTATCGGTCCGAAGGCTGGTGGGACGGCAAGACCCTGCCCACTCTCGTTGCGGAGAGCCTAGAGCGATCCGCCGCGAGCACATTTCGATTGCACTCGCGCACGCGCCCATGGTCGGGCAAGCTCAACGATGTCGCCAGCCTAGGACAACTCATCTCCGGCGGGCTCAAGCGCCGAGGCATCCGACCCGGTGACGCAGTTGCCTTCCAGCTACCCAATAGTGTCGAGGCCGCCGCAGCGTTCTACGGGTTGGCGATGTTGGGAGCAGTCCTCGTACCGATCGCCGCCTCCGCCGGGTGCCGCGACCTTTCACTGGTGGTACGCGAATCTCGGGCGAAGGCGCTCTTTGTCACGAACTGGCGTGATGCACCGTTCGACTTCGAGACACTTGGCGAGCTTTGCGGCCGGAGTCCTGCGCTGGAGAGCGTTGTAGCAGTGGGTGACTCGTCATGCCCCGCAGGCGTCGTGCCGTTCACAGCGCTGACATCGGGACCAGCCGAGGTAGGGATCGCCGCGGTCGATGCCGCGGCACCTGCGGTAATCGGCTGGACGTCGGGGTCAACCGATAAGCCGAAGGGCGTCATTCTGAGCCATCGGGCGCTGTGCGCCGAAGTCAGTTCGCATATCGGGCCGTTTACCGCGTTCCGCAAGCGACCGCTTGCCAGTACGTCCCCGATTGCGCACGTCACCGGGATGCTCTTGTCGGTTTTGGCGCCGGCATTCGCGGGGCATGACATCCACCTGCTCGACTACTGGGATGCCAGTGATGTCCTGAAAATCATGGAAGAGGAACGTGTCTCGGCTGGTAGCGGAGTACCGTTGTTCCTGTCGTCGCTTCTCGACCACCCGTCTTGTACGGACAGCCATCGGTCATTGATCGACCTGAGTTTCCTTGGCGGCGCCTCGGTGCCACCTGAACTCATATTGAGGGCATCAGAGCTCGGAATTGTGGCAGTCCGCGCTTACGGATGCACCGAGCACATCACGATCTCCATGTGCACGCCGAGGGATCCGCTTGCGCGGCGCATTCGCACCGACGGACGCCTTTGCGCGGGCGTTGAGGTTCGTATCGTGACCGATGCAGGCACAGGTCAGCCGCATGGACGGCCGGGCGAGGTGTTGAGCCGTGGGCCCGAACTCTTCAGTGGGTACACAAACCCCGCGCTCAACGCTGACGCCTTCCTGGATGGCTGGTTTCGTACCGGCGACATAGGCGTTCTCGACGACGACGGATATCTGCAGATCCTCGACCGCAAGAAGGACATTGTCATTCGTGCTGGAATGAACATCAGCGCCGCGGAAATCGAATCAGTGATGATCTCCATGCCGAACGTGGCTGAGGTCGCGATCGTTGCGGAGCCGCACCCTCGAACCGGAGAACGAGCGGTGGCTGTCATTCGGACCGCCCCGGGTCTAGCCGTGCCGACCGTTGAGCAACTGCGTGCTCATCTCGCTCAATTGGGAGTCGCGAAATACAAGTGGCCAGAGGACATTCGCGAAATCCGAGGTGACTTTCCGCGCACGCCGGCCGGGAAGATTCGCAAGCCCGACCTTCGTGCCGACCTGAAGCGAGATCAACCCATATGGGTCACCGGCCGAGGTGGGCTCAGCGTTTAGCTTGGTGTCAATCCTCGGACACGGCGGGCGAGCGGCCGTAGGATGGCGAACCCTACGCGAACGCCGCGGCCAAGCGGCGCCATTGCTCGCGGGGGAACTCGCGTTGGTCGGCGGTCAGAACCTGGATGCAGACGTGGTCTGCTCCGGCTGAGCGATGGTCTTTCACCCGCTGCACAATCGCATCTTCGTCGCCCCACGCGATGGTAGCGTCGAACAACCGGTCGCTGATCTCCGACAAGTCGTTCTCGCTGAAGCCGGAGCGCACCAGGTTGTTGGCGTAATTGGGGAGCACGACATACGTACGCAGCCACTCCGCGCCGATGGCCCGCGCCTGCGCTCGGTCGTTGGCAAAGATGACCGTCTGCTCGGGGGCCAGCAGAGGCCCTTCTCCGAGCGTCTGTCGGGCCTGGCCGCTGTGCTCGGGGGTGGCGAGGTAGGGATGGGCGCCGCGGGCACGGGTGGCCGCCAGTTCGAGCATCTTGGGGCCGAGCGCCGCGAGCAACCGGTTCTCTATGGGCACGGGTCGTGGTGCGTCGTCGATGGCGTCGAGGAATGCCTTGGTTGCACTCAGCGGCTTGCTGTAGCGGACAGCCGCTTTGGCATCAACGATGGGCGCGTGGCTGCAGCCGATTCCGAGCAGGAGCCTTTCACCATAAGCCTCGGTTGCCGACGCATACCGAGCAGCCGTATCGGCGGCGTCATTCAGCCACAGATTCAGGATTCCCGTGGCGATTGTGACCTTCGTGGTTGAGGCCAACAACCGTTCGGCTGTGTCGAGGATCGGACCGCCACCGATATCGGGAATCCACAGGGCGGTGAAGCCTAGATCCTCCAACTCCGCGGCAGCTTCGGCAGCTTTGCCGGGATTGCCGTACCGCAGATGGGTACTCCATATGCCGACGCCCGATAGGTCCATCCGGCATCCTTTCCGATCGCGAAGTTCTGCTCGATGAGGGTCCAAGTAGCGTGTCGCCCGGAGTGCCTCAGACTTCAGTTGATATTCGCCGAGCCCGAACTGCGGGCAGCTGCCGTGACGGATGTATGACGCAGTTCGATCTCCGTCGGAATGAGTGTGCCGGGGGTCGCATTGGTGGCCGCGTCGGGTGACCGAATCGAATCTCAGCTGCGATTGGAATCGATCCACGCGGTGTTCTTGTCCAGCCGTGGTTCAGGCGGCAGCCCGAGAATTCGCTCGCCGAGGATGTTGCGCATGATCTCCGAGGTTCCACCCTCGATTGAGTTGGCCAAAGACCGCAACCACACCTTGCGAACATCACCCCGACCCTGTGGCGTCGCGTACTCCGGGGCCACATAGTCGTATCCATCGATCTGCAGCCCGTCAGATCCGCAGAGGTCGACACAGCACTCGTAAATTGCCTGATTGAGCTCAGCCATTTGCAACTTGGCGATAGAACCCTCAGGCCCCGGACCCTGGTCGCGCGGTCGACTGGCGCGAATGTTGGTGAGTCGCGCCGCTTCGGCGCGGGACCACAGGAGCATCACCCTATCCAGCGCTTCCTCGCCGACATCCTCTCTGGCCAGAGCTGAGCCGTAGATGTCCAGAAGCTGCCTGATCGGGCCGGTGCCTCGTTCGATGATTCGCGCGCCGAGCGCCACTCGCTCATTGGCGAGAGTTGTCATGGCAACCCGCCACCCGTCGTTGACCCGACCAAGAACGTTCGCGACTGGAATGCGTACGTCGGTGAGGTAGACCTCGTTGAACTCGGCTTCTCCGGTGATCTGCCGTAGCGGTCGGACCTCGACGCCCGGCGACCGCATGTCGACCAGAAAATAGGTCAGACCCCTGTGCTTCGGAGCTGCAACGTCAGTGCGCGCCAACAAGATCGCCCAGGAGGCGACGTGACCCAACGATGTCCAGACCTTCTGGCCGTTGACGAGGTACGCGTCGCCGTTGAGCACTGCCCTTGTGGAGAGGGAAGCCAGGTCAGATCCGGCACCGGGCTCGGAAAAGAGCTGACACCAAATCTCTTCTCCGGAGAAGCAGGGACGCAGGTAGCGGGCTTTCTGTTCCGCTGTTCCGTGCTCTGCAATCGTGGGGAGGGCCATTCCCAATCCGATGGTATTGCGGCCCTCGTGGTCGTCGGCGCCGGCCGCTGCAAACGCGTTATCGACGACCTGCTGCATGGTCGGGTCGAGGCTACGACCTCCTAGTCCCTCCGGCAGGCTGACGAGGGCCAAACCGGCGTCGAATCGGGCCTCACGCATCTTCCGATCGCCCATGCGGTCATCCGGGTGGGGGACGGGATACTTGCCGAGGAAGTCGGCGACGGCCTGGGCGAGCGCTTCGGTGTCCGTGTGGTCCTGTGTTTGATCCTCCATGACCGGGGTCTGTCCATCGCCGGCTCCGATGGACCGCTCCGTCTGGTCAGGATGTCCAATACCGAGCAGCCCTGCGAGCCGCGCACGGTGATACGAGGGCGAGCCGAACAGCAGCTGGGTCGACTTGGCCCGCTTTACGTAAAGGTGGGCCGAGTGCTCCCATGTGAACCCGATGCCGCCATGAATCTGGAGCGTCTGTAGTGCAACCATGCGGCAGCACTCTGAGGCTACAGCTTTCGCGAGACTCGCTGACTGCGACACCAGATTACTGTCCGCAGGGCCGTAGTTTGCGGCCATCCACAGTCCGTGGTACACAACGGATCGCGCACTCTCAACGGCTACCAGCATGTCCGCGCACCGGTGTTTGATCGCCTGGAATGAGCCAATTGCACGGCCGAATTGTGTTCTGGTTTTGGCATATTCGACTGCCAACTCCAGCTGCCGCGCCGAGGCACCTAGTTGCTCCGCCGCAACGTAGAGCAGCGCCAAGTCGTATGTCCGGGTCATCGATCGAATTGCGTCGTCACCAGAGCAGACGAGGCGCACCGGCGTCGCGTTGAATTGCACGCTAGCCAATGGTCGTGTCTGATCGAGCGGCGTCAGTGACTCGATAGCGAGGCCAGGCGCTGTCGACTCGACGACGCCGACAACAGGACCATCAGCGGAAGCTCCCGCAACCAGTACGAAATCCGCGGCGGTTGCCTCGACGGCGACAGGGACACGACCGCTCACTGTCCATCCGGCATTCTTGTGCTGAATTCTCAACTGAGACTTGGTGGGCGACGGCCCCTCCCAAACCAAAGTGGCGGTGCGATCGCCACTCACGATCGCAGGTAGGAAATCCCTGCAGGCTTCGGAATTGCCGGACTCGACGATCGCCGTGGCCACCAGCCCAACGGTAGATAAGAAGGGTGCACAGAAGAGCTTCCGCCCCATCTCTTCAAATGCAATTCCCACCTCCACGGGACCCGCACCGCTTCCACCGTGTTCCTCAGGTATCGCGAGTCCTGTGAGACCTAATTCTGTCGAGAGGCGATGCCAGACCGGCGCGTCGTATCCCGGGCTGGTGCCCATCAGATTTCGAACGTCTTGTTCGGTAGAGAATTTGGCGAGGAAAGCATGAATGATCTCGCGAAGCGATTCTGCACTTTCATCGGGCATGTAGTTCATCGATTGCCTGCCGTTCGGTGTAGCTGACGGGGCTTTTCGTGCTGCAGCTTGGTTGGATACATCAACGATCAGACGCTGGAGACGTGAGATCAGAACACCGAGTAGCCGCCGTCGACCACGACGGCATCGCCGGTGTGGAAGATCAACGTCGGATCGGCGAGAAAGACTGCGGGCGCCGCGAAGTCGCCGGCGGTTCCCCAGCGTCCAGCGGGCGTGCGCGCAATCGTGGCGTTGACGAACCGCTCGTTTTGCTTGCCCATATCGAGCATGTCGGTATCAGACCATCCGGGAACCAAGGCATTGACTCGGATTCGGTCAGCCGCGAGATCGATCGCCGCCGAGCGGACCAAGCCCACGAGGCCAGCCTTCGCCGCCGCGTAACTCGGCGAACGGGGAGCCCCGAATGTCATGGACGTCGAACCGACGGCGACCAGAGCGCCACCGTTCCCGAATGCGACCATATGGCGAGCCCCTTCGCGGAGCGTGAGGAATACCCCGTCGAGGTTGATGGATTGCACACGGCGCCACTCAGCGAGGCTTGTGTCGATCAAACGAGCTCGGGCGAAGATGCCGGCGTTGGCGAACACACTGTCGAGTCGGCCAAATCGTTCAGCAACTGCTTGGAAGGCGTTGACGACATCATCTTCGAGTGCGACATCGCATTGCGATGACGCAGCAGAGACGCCAAAACTCTCGAGTTCCGCACACGCGCGTTCGTTGGCCTCTGGTCGTCGCGCGAGGATCGCTACGTCCGCGCCGGCCTGCGCCACACCCCGTGCCAGCGCCAATCCAATACCCGCATTGCCCCCGGTGATTGCTACGACCTTGCCGCGCAGTGGCGATGCGGTTTGTTCCGAATTGCGTTCTCCGACATCGAAGTGCTGACGATCGCTTGGCAAAGTGGGGGACATATGTAGGCCTCCGACGAGACGAAGAAGCAGACGACTTCAGGAATCTAACATATTAGTTCTCAGGATCGGCGGCCAGCACTCCCTTGGCGTCGAGATGCGCAATCAACAGCTCGCCGCACTGTCGCCACATCGCGGTCTGCGCGTCGCCTGCGCGGTCCGCCGCATACGGGCCGCGGCCGAAAGCCACCTGCAACACCCTGGTCCTCGCCTCCTCGATCAACTCCACTGCGCCCTCGACCGATTCGACGAAATACATCGGCGGAATGAACCGGCTCATGCTGTGCAGCACAGCTCGAAGTCGACGATAGGGGCCAGCCTGGTCGAGGACGTACATGTAATCGTTCGCTGCCGTCACCAGGTCGTCGCGGCTGTTGGCATTTGCCATAGCTTCGTCAACGGCTCGAAGGCGATCTAGCGCGGGCTTGTAATTGGCCGCGACTATGAGGCGGAGCGCATAGCCGTGGAGGCGGCCGTGGAGCTCGGCATCTTCGCGCAAGAGGTCGGCATCCACTGGTTGCACATAGGTTCCGCTCTTAGCCTGTGCTACCACTAATCCGTCGTGTTCGAGCTCGAGGACTGCGTCGCGGACCGGTTGGCGACTCACCTCTAGGATCTCTGCGATTTGATCAATGGGGAGCTGGTCACCGGCGCGCAGTATGCCGTCGAAGATCAGTGTGCGGATGTAGTCGGAGGCCACTACGGCAGCCCGGACCTGCCGTCCGGGTCTCCGTACAACAGAAGGCGGTAGCGTCTCGATTAGGCGAGCGGGGCGCCGCCCCTTGGACCTTGATTCCTCACTGGACTTGGTCATCAGGAACCGTTGTCCTGCTGTCGCTCAAGGCTCTTGGTCGGCATCAATCTTCCTAACTGGCAGGAACTCGGTTCGACTCGCTCGTGGAGAACTGAAGCATTGGATTCTGTAATACTAGTCAGCTACTAGCATGTTAGTGTTCCTTCGCCCCGGAGATTTCGGGGCCAGGAGCGCGTCTAGGTTTGCGGCCCCAGGAACCAGTGGACGGGCGCTTCGGCGAACCCCCATCTCGGCGAGGAGTGACTCTGACCATGACTAAATCGTTCTCCGCTCTCACAGCTACACGTGAGGGCGGCCGGGTTCTGCGCAGGCTGGAGCGCCTGACGGCGGACGACTTGCCGGCTGATGGCGTCCTGATCGATGTCCAATATTCGAGCGTCAACTACAAGGATGGCCTAGCGACCATCCCGAATGGGCAGGTGGCGGCTATCTCTCCGCTCATTCCCGGGATCGACCTCGCCGGGGCAGTGGTCGAGTCATCGGACGATCGGTTTCGTGCGGGGGACCTCGTCTTGGCCCACGGGTACGGTATCGGCACCGCTCGTCACGGGGGATACGCAGGCCAAGCCAGGGTTCCAGCTGATTGGCTCGTCGCATTGCCCGAAGGTCTAAGCCCGCGAGATGCGATGGTGATCGGGACGGCCGGCTTTACCGCGGCGATATCGGTTGTGGCGCTGGAAGAACATGGCATCACGCCTGATTCTGGCCCCGTGGTCGTCACCGGTGCGAGCGGTGGTGTCGGAAGCTGCGCCGTCGCCATCCTTGCGGACCGTGGATACGCTGTCACCGCTACGACGGGAAAGGCCAGCTCCGAGGCTCTCCTACGTCAGTTGGGAGCGGTGGAAGTGCTGGGTCGAGACCGCTTCGGTCGCGACGCCGACAAACCACTGCGTCGCCCACGTTGGGCGGGCGCTGTGGATTGTGTCGGCGGCACCACCCTAGCCAATGTGCTATCGGAGATGGACCTGGGTGGTGTCGTTCTGGCGAGCGGTCTGACTGGTGGCTTCAACCTGCCCACCACGGTGTTTCCCTTCATCATGCGCGGTGTGACGCTGGCGGGCATGGACTCCGTTCAACTCGACATCGAACGGCGCCGCAATATCTGGGCCAGACTCGCAACGGACCTACGCCCCGCCCGCTTGGACGCGATCAGCGCGCCTGAAATAGCGCTAGAAGAGCTCGAGGGCGCTCTGGACGCCATCCTTGCGGGGGATGTGAGCGGACGCGTCGTCGTGCGGTGTCAGGCCTAGGCCGATCGCAATCGTGCGGCGGGCTCCGAACATTGCAACCACGAGCTCACCAAATCTACTGTACGTAGTAAAGCTGATGTGACATACTAGAAATCAGCCAGCCCTCAGTGTGGTGCTTGGCGGCAGCCCAAGTTTGTCTTGACGAGAGGGAAAACGTCACATGAATGACAGCATCCTCGCCGACCCGGCGAGCCTTGGGTTCGCAATGGTTGACGCCGACAATCACTTTTACGAGCCACGAGATTGCTTCAGTACGTATGCCGATCCAGGTGCGAAGGACTTAATCTTCCACTCTGAGGATGTTGACGGCGAGGAGCAGTACTTCATCGCAGGGAGGCGATTCACCTACCTGGAGAAGCCATTCGAGGACATTCAGGTGAAGCCGGGGGCTCTCGCCGAGATGTTGCGGTCTCGGTACCGCGAAATTCCGCCGGACAATGATGAAAATGTCGGGCCGCGGCACCCTGATTTCGAAGGAAGCTCAGCATTCACTCCGATGCATCCCTCCTGGCAGAACCGCGATGCTCGCATCGCTGTTATGAACAACCAAGGGGTGCAGGCATCGGTCATGTTGCCGACCCTTGGCGTCACTGTCGAACACTTTGTGAAGGACAACCCCGCGGCCACTTACGCAAACCTGGATGCCTTGAATCGCTGGATTCGGGAGATGTGGGGTTTCGCCTATCAGGACCGGATCTACTGCCCGGCCATGGTGTCGCTGCTCGATGTCGACGAGGCCGTGCGTCAGGTCGACGAGGCGCTGGCTCACGGCGCACGCTTCGTGTCGATGAAGCCAGGTCCCGTTGCGGGACGTTCGCCGGCCCACCCAGACTTCGATCCTGTCTGGGCGCGCTTGGAGGAAGCCAAGGTTTCGGTGATCTTCCACGTGGGTGAGGCTGGTTACAATGAGTTGTTCTCCGCTGCGTGGGGTGAAGCGGCCAATCCCAGTGCTTACCGCGCATCCGCATTCCAGTGGTGCAACTTCATGGTCGAACGACCGATCATGGATACCGTCGCCGCACTGATCTTCCACAACCTGTTTGGCAGGTTCCCGGGGTTGCGCGTGATGAGCATCGAGAACGGCTCCGCATGGGTTCCGTACCTCCTTCACACGATGGACAAGAAGAAGGGGATGGGCCGCAATGGCCCGTGGCTTGGCGGACGTGTCGCCGGTCGGCCGAGTGACATCTTCAAGGAACACGTGCGGATCACGCCGTTCCCCGAAGACGACCTTGACGTGTTGATCGCTGAAATCGGTGCAGAGGCTGTGCTTTTGGGATCCGACTATCCGCATGCGGAAGGACTCGCCGAGCCCGCTGACTTCGTGCCTCTGCTCAAGAATCAGTCTGAGCAGACGATCAAGTTGGTTCTCAGGGAGAACGCCTTGAAGTTGATCGAGGGAACCTGGTGAACGGACTTGTGCTGTATGTCGGCGTGATCCCACGGAGTGATTCGTGATCAACGCGCAAGTTGCGGTGCAGGCGACCCGCTTTCTCCATGTAAACCTCAACACCGCTTTACCCGATGCGTCGGTGAACTGGTATACGTCGCAGCTCGGCTTGCGAGTTGGCATGAAGACGTTGTCGCGCATCGAGAACACGCGTGGAATGGGCTTCGACCACCCAACCGAGGTCAACGCACGTTTTGCATTCGACCACAGAGGCGGCAGGCGTGCGCTTGCCCTTGAGATCGTTGAGTGGCTTACCCCGCCGACCGTCGATTATGGTGCGGTCGATCACGAAGCGCTCGGCATCGCAGCGATTGGATTCCTGGTTCCGACCGCGCATCCATTGCTCCAATCATCGCCCCGCACAAGGCGTTTGCTGGGGAACGATGGTGAGCAACTGGTGGCAGCGACCGTTGTGGATCCGGACGGTGTCCACGTTGAGTTGGTCGCCGATCCAACAGTGGAAGCTCCTGAGTTCTCCTACGCGCGTATCAACACTCATGATATCGGAAGATCAGTGGCGTTCTACGAGACCATCGGCTTCACGCCAAGAGGCGGTCGCAGAAACGCGACGTGGCAAAGCGCGGCAGGACCCGGCCGGGCTGTCGAGATTCAAGCGTTGCGACTGCCTGGCGGCGCTGACTTCTCCCTTCAGCTGACGACATCGTCATCTGAGCGCGATGCCGGACGGACCGCCAATGCTCGCGGTCTTTTCCGTATTGCGCTCGCAGTTGACGATATTGAGGCGGCGGTGAAGGCAGCGCGCGCGAGCCACATCGAGGCGTCGGACCCGGCGTGGGTGCCACTGCCTGATACCCCGAGGGAAGGTATCGATGCATCCTTCTTCAGCGACCCTCAGGGAGTAATGGTCGAGTTCGTAGGTGTTACTGAAGCAGCCGTCGAAAGGCGGCCGTGACCTTGAAAAACCATAATTGTCCGGCTGTAGGTTCGAGACTGTCAGCGAGGTTCTGATGACGCAATTCAAAGACTATGATCCCCGGTTGTCGCCCATCACGATCCACGTCAAGTCCATGGCCTCGCCGCAAGAATACTTCGCAGCGAAGGCCGGCGACGTCCGCCACGAATACCTGGATGGCGTTCACGTGCTGTATCGCCACGAGGATATTGTCAAGATCAACCGCCATCCCGCCGTCCTCGGAATGGGCGCTGCCCCGAAGCGCATGTTCGCCACCGGCAGTCCGTTGATTCCGCTGGAAGTGGACGGCGAAGAGCACAGGAAGTGGCGTCGTGTACTCGATCCCATGTTCTCGCCCAAGAAAATGGCAGAGCTGGGCGAGTCAGTGCGCGCGCTGGCCGGCGAACTCCTCGATCAGTTCGCGGCAGACGGCTTTGCCGAGCTGCACGATGCCTTTTGTGTCCCACTGCCGTCACTGACGTTCCTTCGCCTCGTCGGCGCCCCGGTGTCGGACCTTGACTTTTTCATCTCGTTCAAGGACGGCGTCCTCCACCCGGAGGGGGAGACCCTTGAGGAAATGAATGTGAACATGCTTGAGGCGGGTACCAAGCTGCTTCAGTACTTCGTTACTTTCCTCGCGGAGCGTCGCCAGGATCTCGAAGGTAGAAACGACGTCATCTCCAACTTGATCCGGACGGAAGTCGATGGTGAACCCGTCACAGATGACCTTCTGTTGCGGATCCTCTTCTTGTTCATGTTTGCGGGCCTGGATACCGTCACAGCGTCACTGTCGTGCGTATTCGCCTGGCTTGGACAACATCCCGAGGAGCGGGATCGACTTGTCGCTGATCCTTCGCTGATTCCCGCAGCGACCGAGGAGATCTTGCGGTACGAGTCTCCGGTGCCCTCCGGGCTTCGGTATCCCTGTGAGGACATCGACCTCGGGGACGGGCTCATCGTGAAAGCCGGCGAGACGATTCATACGCTGTGGTCAGCGGCGAACGTCGATCCGACCTTCCACGAGGATCCTCTTCGTGTCGACTTCGATCGTGGCCGCACGAACCACATTGTGTTCGCGAGCGGTGCGCATAGGTGCCTTGGATCGCACTTGGCCCGACTGGAGATCCGGATCGCAGTCGAGGAACTCCTCGCTCGCGCACCCGATTTCACCACCGACCCCAAGGAACTCAGGTTCGACAACGTCTCGGTGCGTGTGGCCAATCACCTGCCGATCAAATTCACCCCCAAAACCGCGGGAGTCTGACCAGAGATGCCATCAGAGTTTGAAACTGAGCTCGTGGCAGAGGGTCTCTTCACTTGGCCCTCGGATGAGCCGCAACTTATTGGGTCGGAGCGCGACGGCGTCGTCTCGTTTCCGGCGCGGCCGGGCGACCCGACCGTCCTTCTGCATCGGCGTGGAAAGCTCTGGGGGTTTACGACCCAAGAGTTCCGGCCGCCGTCGCCACCCTACGACGGTAACGACACTGCTGACACATTCCAGCCATTTGCAATCGGCTACGTCGAGTTGGATGGACAGCTTTTTGTGCAATCCCGATTCACGGTGTCTGACCCTTCGCAGCTGCGCATTGGCCAGGAAATGGAACTGCGAATCGTTCCGTACACCACCCGTTCGGACGGCACTGAGGTCCTGACATTCGCATTTGCCCCGGTGGAAGGGAACTCTAATGACTGACGTCGCGATTATTGGGGTCGGGCTGCACCCGTTCGGCCGGTACGGAGACAAACTCTGCTTACAAATGGGGGCAGAGGCGGCCCAGCAAGCCCTTGGTGATGCAGGTATTCCATGGTCGGGCGTCCAGCGCGCATACGTGGGTAGCTTCGAGGTAGCCAGCCCGGATGCAGTGGTCGGCTGGCTCGGGCTGACGGGCATCCCGGTTCGCGGGGTGTTCAACGGATGCGCCACCGGCGGTACGGCACTGCAGATGGCTGTCGAGGCAGTGCGTCACGGGCAGGCCGACATCGCCATGGCCATCGGCATGGACAAGCACCCGCGCGGCGCGTTCGCCGCCGATCCATCAATAGTCGGGCTGCCCAGCTGGTATGGACGTACCGGACTGTTCATGACGACGCAGTTCTTTGGCACCAAGATCAATCGCTACATGTACGAACACGGCATCTCCGTCGAGTCTCTGGCACGTATCGCCGCCAAGAACTTCGCTAACGGTGCGATCAATCCAGATGCTTGGCGGCGTAAGCAGGTGTCGGCCGAAGAGATTCTGGCCTCCGAAGTCGTCAACTATCCGCTCACCCGGCTTATGTACTGCGGCCCCGATGAGGGGGCGGCCGCGGTGGTCGTGTGCCGCGGCGATCTCGCCAAGAAGTACACGGATACACCAGTTTTCGTGAGGTCGTCGGTACTTCGAACCCGGACTGACGGCGCGTTCGAAGTACAGAGCCCGTCGATGCCGCTGAAGTCCGACCACAGTCCGACTGTCTATGCCTCGCGGGCGGCCTTTGACGAAGCGGGAATTGGGCCCGACGATGTCGACGTCGCGCAGCTACAGGACACCGACGCCGGTTCGGAGCTGATCCATATGGCCGAGAACGGGTTCTGCGTTGACGGGGAGCAAGAGAAATGGATCAGCGAGGGTGTCACTGAGATCGGTGGGCGTCTGCCAGTCAATACCGATGGCGGATTGATGGCCAACGGTGAACCGGTCGGTGCATCGGGTCTCCGGCAGATCCGTGAGATCGTGCTACAGCTGCAGGGTCGCGCCGGGGAGCGCCAGGTTCCCAACAATCCCAGGGTCGGCTATACGCATCTCTATGGCGCGCCGGGCGCTTCAGCAGTATCGATACTTTCGCGATAACGCACAGCCTCCAAGCTTCACCCTCCAGCAACCAGCTACATCCAGATCGAAGGACTACCATGATCGAGAACACTATCGGCCAATTGCCTTACAGGTTAATTGATTACGATCAACATCTCTACGAGCCGCATGACTGCTTCACAAGGCACATGCCCAAGGCTAAGCTCGACACCTCGATCTACCCGGTCAAGACTCCGAGCGGTCAGCAGGTGTTGTTGGCCAATGATCGGGTTGTCACGGGTTTGGAACGTGAGCAAAGCGATATGGCGTACCTCCCGGGCTCGCTCGTCGAAATGCTCCGGCAGAGAGCATCAGGGAACGCCTCTGACGCGGAGCGGTTTTTTGAGCCGATTCAGCCGGAGTACCTGGATAGGGATGTGCGGTTGCGCCAGCTCATTGAGCAGCAGATCGAGAAGACGATTCTCTATCCCGGCTGGGCGTTGATGGCCGAGGCGTTCCTTGACGGCATCGATCCGCTGTACGACAACCTCACGTCCTACAACAAGTGGATCGACGAGGATTGGGGCTTCCACTACAAGGACAGCGTGTACGCCACGGCGGTGTTGTCCCTGCGCGACCTGGATAGGGCCGTGGCCGAGCTAGACCGTGTGCTTAACCAGGGAGCGAAGTTCATTCTTCTGCCCGCTGGCCCAGCGTATGGCCGCAGTCCGGGAGACCCGTACTTCGATCCGTTTTGGTCCCGGATCAACGAGGCGAAAGCCGTTGTCTGCTACCACATCACCGAGTTTCACTATCAAGAGAATGTGGCCTCGCATTGGGGTTGGCAAGTTGGCCCGCCTTTCCAGTTCTCCGCGTGGCAGTGGCAGAACACGTATGGCGAGCGGCCGATAACCGACACGTTGTCTGCACTCATCTTTGACAACCTGTTCGGTCGCTTCCCCAACATTCGGGTGTTGGTCAGCGAGTACGGTGCCGCTTGGGTGCCACACTTTGTCCGCCATATGGATAAGAGTCGGGGGATGGCACGGCTGGGCAAATGGCTGGGCGGTCCGTTGACGGAGCGTCCGAGTGCGATCTTCAAGAAGCACGTTCGTGTTGTTCCGTACCCTGAAGACGATACGGTCGCCATCGCCAGTCAACTCGGTGGAACCGACGCGCTTGTGATGGGATCGGACTGGCCCCATGCCGAAGGCCTGCGTGAACCGGGCGAAATGTTCAACCTGGTAGAAGGATTGGGCGACGCCGCGCGTAAGCACTTCCTGCGCGACAACGGACTTGAGCTCCTGACTGGATGACGATCGCCTGCTCACGACAAGCGCGGCAGTGGTGGGCACGTTCCAAAAGGAGGTCGCCCAGGTGTCGTTGACAACGTGGACTGCTTTTGCCAACCACCTGGGCCGGGGATGACGGAGACCTGTGTGAGCAACGAGTTCCGTGGCGCTGTTGCGCTCGTCACGGCGTCAGCGGGTCCTGGTATTGGACAAGCCACTGCACGTCGCAAGTGCTCTCAACACGCTGACAGGTAGCCTCGCGCATGAGGGCGGGCCTCGCGGTATCCGCCCACCGTCGCGATGGGAATGGTTCGGGGCGCCAAATTGATTGACGACCATCCCGAATTGCTTTCGAGGCCGGAAGCTAACCGACCGATGGACTCTTTCTGATGATGTCGCGAGGCGATCGCGTCCTTGGCTGGGCCGCAAGGGGGCATATCACCGGCGAGGTGGCCAACGCGACCAGCGGTTCCTACATGCGCAGCCGAGCCCCACTCAACGGGAACCGGCGACAGTCCATCTCCGGAGCTCGATGGGGATCCTCGTGCGTGCGGCCAGTGTGCGCGCTGGTAACTCAGGAGAAATCTGAAGGCGGTTGGTTTCCCCAAGAATTCCACGAAGTCACCTTCTTGGGTGATCGGTTCTTTGCGCGGGCGAATGTGCCCTTGGTGTATGCGACTGCCAAGAGTGCGACTTGGGCGACATTGTCGGGTATGTCGAGTAGTGCTGCGACTTCGTTCTCGTACTTCAGATGCACAGTGGTGAACACGGATCCCAGGCCGCGGCTGCGCAACGCCAGCTGAAGTGACCAGATCGCCGGGATCACCGAGCCCAAGTACCCCGACCACTGCGAGATGGGAGCGCCGGGCTGCAAACGACCCTTCAGGCACGCGATGACCAACACGGGGACCTCAGCCAGATGGTCGGCCAGGTAATCGGCAGACGAGTACACGCGGCGTTGTTGGTCCTGTCTCTCGGTTGGCAGGCCGTCAACGAATGAGTCAATGCTTTCGTACTCGGAGCGCCAACCCTCGCGGTAGTATTTCGCGATCTCGCGCCGCTTTTCAGGGTCGTTCACGACTATGAACCGCCAGAGTTGGATGTTCGTTCCGGTCGGAGCTTGCAGGGCGATCTGAAGGCACTCATGGAGCACAGCCGGCTCGACGGCACGATGTAGATCGAGCCGTTTGCGTACCGCCCGTGTGGTGGTCGCGACCTCATCGAAATCCATCCGTGCCCCTATCGAATCGCCAGAACGACCGCCCGCTCATGCCCTCACAGCGAAGGCCGCAGCCGACGGGGAGAGTCATGCTTGGCATTGGTCTCCACTCCTGCGACTGGGCGGGGCGAGGGCCCGGGACGCGGCCTTAATGTACGAAACTATCTACCAGTATAGAACGTGTCCGCAATCACGTTACGATGTACTGTAGGTGCTACGGCGATAGCAGCGCACCTTGATTACTAACGCCGAACTCGAGGAGAATCGTGGCGAGTCCGACCGAGAGCCCGCTGGCACCGTTCAACGCGTCGTTCCCGGGCGACGACATGGGCCGCTACTTCTATGAGCCCGGGATCGAGACGGCAAGCCGCGAGGAGATCCATGCGTGGCAGGAGCGGCGCATCCTCGAACTTGTGCCGTATGTGTGGGAGCGGTCCGGTTTCTATCGCGAACATTGGGGCGGCGCTGGCGTGCAACCGAGCGACATCCGATCCCTAAACGACTTCTTCGCCAAGATTCCCACGTTCAGCAAAGCTGATCTCAGGGGGTATCGCGAACGCACGGGTGATCCCTTTGCCGGGATCCTATGCGTGGATCGAGCGGAGCTGTCCTCCATCACCTCGACTTCCGGCACCACGTCGTTGCCCGAATTCCTTCCCGAGATCTGGGATGCGGCACCGCCGCTGCCCATGACGTCCACCCGCGCGCTGTGGCAGCTCGGGCTGCGGCCGGGTGATCGCGTGCTGGTCGCGCCGGGGGCGTTTCGTGGGTTCTGGGACGATTACTACCGCCTGCTTGGCCTAGTGCCGGTGTACATCGACACCTGGATCGGTGAGGGCGAGCGGGTCCTGAACGCCGTCAACCGTCATCAGGTCGCATACCTTCAGTTGTTCATGCCGATCGTCATGGAGTTTGAGGCGCTCGAGGCGAAGTACGACCTTCGCGACATGCTTTCATCACTCAAAGGCGCCTCGTTCGCAGGCCAGCCGCTGAGCGCGACTCTCGCTCGCAAGGTCCGCGACGAGTGGGGGGTGCACTTGGTGACGTGGACAAGCGCAGGCGACACAGGTGGCGCATGGGAGGGCAATGAACGCGATGGCTACTTCCTGCAGGAAGATACCGTGCTGGCCGAGATCGTTGATCCGGTGACAGGCGTACCGGTGGGCGAGCGCGAGACGGGTGAACTCATCGCGACAGACCTCGACAACGACGCCGCCCCCTATATCCGATTCCGCTCCGAAGATCTCGTACGCGTCAGCCGCGAGCCGGCCATCAGTGGCTGTACCCATACACGAATCTGGGTCATGGGCCGGGCTGGTGACCAGATCCGGATCGGTGGTAAGACTTTTGTCCTGTCAGATATTTGGGCGCCCATAGAGTCGTTACCCGAATGTGCAGACGCGATCTTCCAGATCGTCAAGTACGCCGATGAAATGGGTGCTCTGCGCATCCGGATCGGATATGCGCCCGAACGCACGGCCGACATCGACGAACTGCATAGCCGCGCGGTGCTCACGCTCAAGAACGCCCTCGATGTCGAGGTGGAAGCCGAGCTGATGGCCGTTGACGAGCTGATGAAGCACTCGACGAGTGTGGCGAAGTTCCTCAGGGTGGTCAAGGAATGAACGAAAGCGCGGGAGGCAAGTTATGAGCAGAGCGACCATGGCAGCGGCGTCGGTGACGGTTCCGCGTGCCAGCCTCTATGGCATCGGTTCGTGTCGGGTCGGCACCGAGTTCCGCGACTTCGAGATCGGATGGGATGAAGTCGATCGTGATATCGAGTGGATGACTGCACTCCTGCGCGAAGCCGGTCTAAAGAAGGGCGACCTGGCGCAGATTACCCTGCCGAATTGGGAAGGGCCTTGGTTCACTCCCCTCATTGCCGGGCTAAAACGCATCGGCGTGGTCGTCGCGCTGGCCGAGCAGTTCTCGTGGGATGCGCGTCGCGTCGCCCATTTCGTCGGGAGTCTGCGTCCGCGTGCTTATTTCGGTCTGTGCGCGGAGACGCTCCAGGGGTTGCGCGGGCTCGAGATCGACACCGCGGAGCTGTTGAGCGATGTCGAGATTATCTGGGCGCGTCACGATGCGCTCGCTGAGACCCCAAACCTGGGCTTTTCGGCGCAGCCGCTAGTGCCGCTGGGCCCTGCCCTGGCTGTTGGTGTCCCTGGTGTGGGCGCGGTCGTGAACACCGGCGAGTGGGAAATACGCACCGCGGAGGGGGAATTCGTCGTGTCGACGGCTTCCGATCGCGCTATGCGATTCACCGATGTCGGCACGGGTATCAAAGGAACCGTCGGCAAGCAAACCGAACTTGGCACGACCGTCGAGTTTGAGTTCTGAGCGTGACTGTAATCGGGTAGGGTGCCGGACCCCGTGGCGCTGGCGGTGGCGCGCGATGAATGGATCACCTCAGAGAGGGCCGTCGCAAAGGCCAATCGCACCGTCAGCACGGAGCGGTGACCTGAGATTTGCAGTCTCGCGCAAGCCGATCTGCTCGCGTGGAGTACGCGTACACCTCCCAGGTTCCAGCTAGGCCGTCGATGAATCGCCCTACCGCGGCCGGTGATCAATGTCCGCAGGTCGGGCATCAGGCGTGGCAGCGCCCAGTCATCCATCGAATTGCATTGCGGGGCATGGCGCCGATCCGCATTCGCGCCTCCTGAGCGCGAATCCGCCTCGGACGGGTCCGAGTGATGAACGCAGGCTCGCGGCAAACACGACGGCTGTCCTTTCGGGTATCGCCGGCATGAAGTGGCGCGGTTGCCCGTCGCACGAAAGAAATAGATAGATGTTTGCTTCACCTCTTCAGAGCTCAGCTGTATAGTGTCCACTGACTAGAAGTGCGGTGTAGCGCGCATGGAGGGCGGGCCCATGACTGACGTATCAGAAGCCCCAGTCAGGTTTTCGCGTTCGGCGCCCATCGCGGCGTCGCACCCCGGCGGTGTCACACCGACTTCGTCTCCAAACGGGCCTACTGCCAGTCTGCTTTGCTGCTCGCGGCGCAGGAGCGCCTGTGGCCGAACGTCTTGCGGCTCGCCTGCCGCCAGGAGACGTCAAACCCGCGGCGGACGTGGTCACGGGGAATTCAACGGATCAACACGCGAACACCATTCAGGAGAAATCGATGTCTAAAGTGCACCGCGCAGTGAAGCAGTACTTGGGAACGGGCGTTGACGTCGGGGAGGCCCGGTCATGACGAGTCCAACATCGCAGCAGCTGGCGGACATCTACCGCATGGCGTCATTAATCAAGATGACCGATGAGAAGATCCGCGGACTGTTGATGTCCGGCGAACTGGCGCTTTCGTATTACTCGCCGCGTGGTCAGGAGATCGTCGCCGCAGCGACGGCGCAGTCGCTACGACCAGAGGACTACGTTGTCACCATCTACAGGGGAATCCACGATCAGATCGCCAAGGGTGTTCCGCTTCGGCCGCTCATCGCCGAGTTCTTCGGCAAGGTCGACGGTGCCTGTAAGGGCAAGGGCGGCCCCATGCACGTTACCTATCCTCAGTCGGGTGTCATGCTCACGACCGGCGTCGTGGGCAGCGGTCTGCCAATCGCCAACGGTTTGGCGTTGGCGGCACAGCTGCGTGGCGAGTCCCGCGTTGTAGTCAGCAACTTCGGCGACGGCGCAAGCAACATCGGAGCCTTTCACGAGGCACTGAATCTCGCCGCACTGTGGAAACTGCCCGTCATCTTCCTCTGTCAGAACAATGAATACGCAGAGCACACGCGCTTCGCCAACGGCACCAGCTGCGCCAACGTGGCTGACCGGGCGGACGCTTACGGGATACCCGGCGTGATCGTGGACGGCAACGACCCGGACACGATGTTCGCCGTCGCGGCAGAGGCCACCGCGCGCGCCCGCGCCGGTGGTGGCCCGACTCTGTTGGAGGCCAAGACATTCCGCTTCATGGGTCACTTCTTCGGTGACGACGGAGGCTACATCCCGCAGGATGAGTATGCGCTGCGACTCGCCGCCGATCCGGTTCCGGCGTTGCGAGCAAGACTCGTCGATCGAGGTTGCGCCACCGAGGAAGTGCTCGACGCGATCGATGCGGAGAACGGCCGCCTCATCGATGATGCGATTGAATTCGCCCGCGGCAGCGAATACCCCTGTGAAGCCGAACTCGGCCGCGACGTCTACGCGCAGGAGATTCTGGTATGAGCAGCGCCGAAATCACCTTCGCCCAGGCGTCCAACATGGCCATGGACGAGGCGCTTGCGGCAGACGATTCGGTGTTTATCCTTGGCGAGGATGTCGCCGACCGGGAGGGCGGCGGTGTCGCCAAGGTGACCGCGGGGTTGTCGACCAAGTACGGCGATCAGCGGGTCCGTAGCACGCCGATCAGCGAGCAGGCTATAGCCGGTGCCGCCGTCGGTGCGGCGATCGCGGGCATGCGACCAGTGGCCGAGATCATGCTGGCCAACTTCCTGTCGGTGGCGATGGACCAGATCGTCAACCACGCCGCCAAGATCAGGTTCATGTCGGGCGGACAGACGGGCGTACCACTGACTATCAGGACGATGAGCGGCGCCGGAATGGGTTCGGGCGGACAGCATTCCGATATGCCTGAGGCGTGGTTCGCTCATGTCCCGGGTCTCAAGGTCGTCACAGGGTCGACACCGGCGGAAGTCAAGGGCTTGCTGCTCTCCTGCATCTTCGACGATGACCCTTGCATCTTTCTCGAGTGCATGCCGACGTATTGGGACAAGGGGACTGCTCCGGAACCCGGTTTTCGCATTCCACTGGGCACCGCAAGGATCGCGCGCGCGGGGGCCGATGTCTCGGTCATCACCTACGGTCGCCCGGTCGCACAGGCGCTGGCGCTTGCCGACAGGCTGGCTGCGGAGAGAATCGGCGTCGAAGTCATTGACTTGCGCACTGTTTCGCCGTTCGACTCCGAAACAGTGTTGCGTTCGGTCGCCAAGACCGGTCGGGCGGTGATCGTACATGAAGCGGTCGAGCAGTTCAGCGTGGGCGCAGGCATCTCGGCAGTCATCTCCGAGGAGTTGCACGGCGATCTGCGTGCGCCAGTGGCCCGTGTGGGATCACGCAACTGTCCGGTGCCCTTCAGTCGGCCCCTGGAGCAGGCATTCCTGTACAGCGACGACCGTATCGAGGCCGCAGTACGAAAGGTGCTGTAAGACATGCCATTTGTTTATAAGATCAAGATTCCTAAATTGGGTATGGCGGTCGAGGCGGCGACTCTGTCAGCGTGGCTTGTCGAGGACGGACAGACGATCGCCGCCGGAGAACCGCTGTACGTCGCGGCCACTGACAAGGTCGACCAGGAGATCACCTCTCCGGTGTCGGGTGTCGTCAAGCTGATCGGAGTGGTTGAGGAAAACTATCCGGCAGGGACGTTGATAGCGGAGATCACGGCCCAATGACCATCGGCGACCAGCAGTGGGATGTCATCACCGACTGCGTCATAGTCGGCAGCGGCGGGGGGTCGATGTGTGCGGCTTTGGCCGTGGCCGACGCCGGATGCCAGGCACTTGTCGTGGAGAAAGCCGCCGTCGTCGGAGGGTCGACCGCAATGTCGGGTGGGGTTCTGTGGTTACCTGACAATCCCGTGTCGCGCCGCGTCGGCGTCGAGGACTGCCGCGAGGACGCCCGACGCTACTTTGCCTCGGTCGTAGGTGACGAGGGTCCTGCCACTTCGTCGCAACGGCGGGAGTCGTTTCTGGACGGGATTGAGCCGATGATCGCGTTTCTGAAGCGAAAGGGAATTCCATTCCGGCACTGCGAGGGGTACCCGGACTACTACGACGAGCGGCCAGGCGGAAAGCAACGGGGCCGGTCCATTGAGACCGATCTCTTCGACACCGGGCTATTAGGACCTTGGGAATCGAAACTGCGAGTGCCAGAGAGAATTCCACCGATCCCGATGTTCACCGGCGAGGTCGCGGCGGCGACTCTCGGCGGACGCACCGTCGGATCGGTGCGGACCATCGCGAACGTCGCCGGGCGCGCGCTCCGCGCGTTGGCCACAAAGCGCACCATGCGCGGCTCGGGTGCGGCATTGCAGGGCTGGATGCTGCTGGCCGCGTTGCGCCACGACATCCCGGTATGGACAAACACCCCGATGGTCGATCTGATCGTCGATGACGGCGCGGTGCTGGGGGTTCTTGTCGAACGCGACGGCAGGCGGCTGCGAATCCGGGCACGTGTGGGTGTGCTGCTCAACTCCGGAGGCTTCTCGCACAATGCGGCGATGCGGTCCCAGTACGGTAAGCAACCCGCGTCGACGAAATGGACCGCGGCCAACCCGGGCGATACCGGTGAGGTGCTGGAGGCTGCGATCCGTCATGGTGCCGCAACCGATCTCATGGACGAAGCGTGGTGGATGCCGGTGACGTTGCCACCGCCCGCCGACGATCCGCTGTTCCTGATGTACGAACGGTCGAAACCGCACGGCGTCCTGGTCGACGGCACAGGTCAGCGATACGTGAACGAGGCCTGCTCCTACATGGAGGTCGGTCGGGCGATGTTCGAGCGACACCGCTCGGGGCAGGCGGTGCCCAGCTGGTGGATCATGGACAGCCGGCATCGCCGCCGTTACATGTGGGGCTTCAACCCGATCCGCGGACACACGCCACGCAAGTGGCTGGCGAGTGGCTACATGCTCGCGGCCGACAATATCGCTGGGCTCGCGACACGGTGCGGATTACCCGCCGAGGCGCTGGAACATACGCTGGAACGTTTCAACGCGTCCGCGACTACGGGAAAGGATCCCGATTTCGGCAAGGGGGAACGGGCTTACGACCGCTACTACGGCGATCCGCGCACAAAACCGAACCCGTGCGTGGGTCCGGTGGACAAGCCGCCGTTCTACGCCGTCCGTGTCTATCCCGGCGACGTGGGGACGTGCGGAGGGATGCTGACCGACGAGCACGCCCGTGTGCTTCGGCGGGACGGAGACCCGATCGTGGGGTTGTACGCGACTGGTAATTGCACCGCACCGGTGGTCGGACGCAGCTATCCGGGTGCGGGAGCCAGCATCGGTGTCTCGTTCGTCTTCGGCTGGCTGGCAGCCGAGCACATGCTGGCGGCTCGTACGTCCGCGCTGTCGGGGCAGGACGCGGTGAACGTGGACACAGCGAGGTGACCAGAATTCGGGACAACTGAGGTTTTGTATGCAACGCCAGTTGTCGGCGACGCCGGCCGCGAGTTCGTGGTTCTCCAGCTGCAGGAAGATCGGCAGCATCTCCGCCCAGCCCCACCCGGGCCTACCGAGGGCGGCGATGGCGTGGAGGACAACCGCGTTGCCGCGGTTGTCCTCCATTTCGATAATCGAACTGGACCCACCCAGCAACAGGCCGCGCGTCCACTGCTCAACGAGCCGAGAAGAGCCGACCGGCCGTACCGGGAAGTGCCACGCCAGTGTGGATGGTCGACGAGCTTACCGAGCCCCTTCGGTATGCGCGCACCAAAGGTTGCCATCCGCTTCGATCAGCAGACGCGATTGGGGGTCGACGTTGAGCCGATTGGCCAGTACACAACCCGCCAACACGCGCCCACGACGATGTAGTTGAAGTCGCTCACCGGTCGCTCCTTCGCAACGTGCCGCTGCCGTCCGCGCTCCAAGTTGGGCAACGATTAGCCCAACCAATTCAACGGACTTCGCCGCCGAGCTCGGGTGTGCCGCCATGAACTGGAATCCGTTGTCCAAAACGAGGGCTGAGGCGGGCCGCCGTGACATTTGGCGATCCTACCAACGCATTAGCGCGATGAATCAGATGTTCATCAGGCCGTCATCCGGCTGTGTACGTCGCATCGACAGTGATGGCCACCCTCCCGTCGGGACCGAGTAGTTCGGCGCGTGCGACGGCGAGGCGTCGGCCGCGGTGCAGCACGATGACGCGGCAGTCGATCTCGCCACTCGACACCGGAATGCCCCGGAGAAACACCGCGCGAAGGTCGGCTAAGCAGAGGTCGGTTGATCCACCGGTGCTAAGCGCGAGGTCGATCGCCCGTCCGCCCATCATCGCACCTATCCCGCCGTGGATGATTTTATATGCGTTCGCCAGGTCCGTCGACGCACCGAAGCTCACGTCGGCACCATCTGCAGTTGTGCGCCTCACCCGCGTCTGAAGCAGCGCGTCGACGTCTTCGAATTCAGGAACCGGTGATGAGCTGATGTGAGTGGTAATCGATTGGTCCTGGGCGGAGACCAACATCGCCCCCAACGTCGCATATCCGAGCACGTTGTCGTTCTCGTCTGTAATGGTCGACTCCGCGAGACCGAATGTTCCTCGGATGCGGCGCAACCCGGCGCTGCACCTCAACATAGTCAGATGACCCGGAACCGGTCCCGTCAGTTCGAGGTGCAAGTGCGTGGTGAGCATTGCAGGGTGGTCACTGTCGATCACCGCCACGCCCAGACCCCAGTCGGCGAGTATCGCCAAAGCCCCGGGGATCAGCGCTCCCCGCGAATCACGCATCGCGCTGGAAACTGCCATGTGCCCGACCACCCGACCGTCGATCGCGACCGGATCATCGAGCCCGGCGACGGCGCGCACTGGGATGTGGGGCATAACGATTCGCCGGCTCGGCATAGCTGGCGGGGTTGGTTTCCTGTCCGACGAAAACCGCGCCATTACCGGGGGTCCCACATGTCTTAGTCCTCTGCGAACGTGGTGCCGGAGTCGGTCTCCCGCACCAGACCCTGGTGCACAGGCATCGACGGATAGATGAGATGGGAGAACCGCGTCAGCGTCTCATCGCGTGCCCTCACGGCGCGACCCCACCCACCGTCGGCGATGACGAACCCCGTCACGACGCGACCCTCAGACCTGCGCCATGAGTGTCGGGTCTGGCCGCCGCCATGGTGGAGAAGTATCAGCCCCTTCGTTGTGTGGCTGGATGCTGACCAGTGATCGCCGCGGATAATGCCTGCGGCGCCACGGAATTGGATTGGCGTTGGCTTCATGGTGGTACTCCGTTTTCACAGGTGCGGAAGGTGGTCCGGTCAGATCAAAATCCCATCGCGCGTCCCATGAGGTCCTTCATGATCTCCGTGGTGCCGGCGTAGAGTCGCTGGACACGCGAATCGCGCCACAGGCGTGCAATTTCGTATTCGTTGATATATCCGTAGCCACCATGCAATTGGAGGCAGCGGTCGATAATTTCCCACTGCACTTCGGACGTCCACCACTTCAATCCGGCCGCGTCCTCATCGGTGAGGGTTCCGTCGTTGGCCGACAGCACGCACTGATCGAGATAGCACTGAGCGCTGTCGAGTTTGGTCTGCATCTCGGCCAAGAAGTGCCGGTTCACCTGGAAGGTGCCGATCGGCTGGCCGAATGCGGTGCGCTCCATCGCATAGGCCTTTGTCAGGTCGAGCGCGCGCCGCGCCATCGGCAGTGCGTAACACGCCACCCCTAGCCGTTCGGTGGCCAGGTGCGATACCAGATGATAGAAGCCGCGATTGAGGTCACCGACCAGGTTTTCCTTGGGCACCCGGACGTCTTCGAAGAACAGCTCGGCCGTGTCGGCTGAGTGTTGGCCGATCTTGTCCAGCTTGCGTCCCCGGGTGAACCCGGACATACCTTCCTCGATCATCAACAGGCTGATGCCCTTGCGACCCGCCGCGGGATCTGTTTTGACCGCCGTCAGGATGAGGGACGACAACAACCCATTGCTGATGAACGTCTTCTGCCCGTTAACGATCCAAGCGTCGCCGTCGTCGCGGGCGGTAGTCTTGATGCCGGCGAGGTCGGATCCGGCCGCTGGTTCCGACATTGCAATTGAGCCGATGTACTCACCCGAAATGAACTGAGGCAGCCACCGCTTCTTCTGTTCCTCGGTAGTCAGGTCGTTCAGGTACGGCACCAGGATGTCGTTCTGCACGCCAAGACCGATGCCGGCGGTGCCGGAAGCGAAGAACTCCTCCGACAGGATCTGGTTGAACCGGTAGTCGGTGATGCCGAGCCCGCCGTACTCCTCTGGCAGCGCCCAACCGATCAGACCGTGTTTACCAGCTGCGCGCCAGGCCTCCCGACTGGCCTTACCCTCGCGCTCCCACTTGTCGGCGTTGGGCGCGCATTCGTTGTCGAAGTAAGCTCGTGCGGTCTGGCGGAACTGGTCGTGAATCGGGGCGAAGATATTGCGGCGCATAGATTTTATTCTCCTACTTGGCTGAGGTTGCAGGGCTGATGGTGTCGTCGTGACCCGTGTGCTAGTTGGGCTACCGGGCCGACATCACGCCTTGGGCCTTCACGGGAGTGAATCGACACGTGCCGTCAACGCGATGGGATCACCACTGCACCGCGGCCGGGTGTGCTGTAGAACTGAGACAGTCCGACCTTCGGTTGTTCGCACATGGCGGTGTCAGGCTGCGCCGCGCAATTTTTGCACAAGCTCATGGAACTGCCGCAGGCCTGATGCGCCTACCGGCTCACTATTGGCAAGCAAGCCGCCCATCTCCAGCGCCGACCGGTCGGGGTAGTGGCCGAATCGATACAGGCCAACACCAACGATAGCCATCTCCGCTGTGGTGCCCATCGAGGTCCTTCCCGTGGTAATGCTCCATTGCCGCCGCGCCAGCGATCACATTTGGAATGAATAATATAGCTGATTCACCGATCTTGACGAACTTACTCGCTGGTGCTCAAGCGGGCGCCAAGGCGTACGTTTGCAGAACATGGCTGTCGGCTCGCCTGTCGATTCCGCTTCGGGTGATTGGCAACTCCGTGGGGCGGATCCCGTTGCGCCCCATCGTGGCCCCTGAATGGTACACCGTATCTATACACCGTATAGTTGTGCGTTAGGATGCATTTGTTAACTCTCTTCGGACGACATCGGGCAACCAGCTATGAATGCTGTTTCACTATCCACGTTTTATGACGGAGGCTGCATGGAAGGGTTGATGTGACGGAATTTGCCCAGGGCTCGTCTGCGAGTCGCGACGCCGGTAGCCTCGTGGTCGAAGCGCCAGCCGACGGACCGCACGTGCCGCAACATTCCAGGTCCATCGACGTCGGCGTTTACTTCGACCTTCGTAATCCGGCGCGGTGGCGCAAGGACCCCGCGTATCTGTACCGATTCACAATCGAGGCGTGCGAGGAAGCCGAGCGATTGGGCGCCGCATCGGCCTGGTTCACCGAACACCACCTCTTCGACGACGACTACATGTCCAATCCGCTCACGTTTGCCGCCGCCGTCGCGGCCAGGACAACGCGGATCCGCCTCGGTATCGGGATCGTGATCGCCCCACTGCACCATCCCGTGGAGATCGCCGAGCAGTCCGCCTGCGTGGATCTAATCTCTGGCGGGCGTCTCGATCTGGGTCTCGGAGCAGGCTACCGCGTACCTGAATTCGACCTCTTCGACACGAATCTGAAGAACCGCTACGCGCGCACCGACGACACAGCACGCAGGTTGCGTGAGCTATGGGCGCCCGGCGGGGTGACACCGGCACCGGTACAACCTCAGCTCCCTATCTGGATGGGATACCAGGGCCCGCAGGGCGCCCGGCGCGCCGGCTTGCTGGGAGAGCGGCTCCTATCGGCCGACGGCGCGTTGTGGGAGGAGTACCGCGCCGGCCTCATCGAAGGCGGCCACCCCGTCAGCGCTGGTGTGATGGGCGGTGCTATCCAAGGCTGGGTCAGCGACGATCCGGAGCGAGATTGGCCCATGGTGTCCGAGCATCTCAGTCACCAGTTCGACACCTACCGCCGCCACAGTGTCGAAGGGACGGGACGGGACGTACCCAAGCCGGTCGACCTGAACCGCATTATGAATAAGGAAGGCCAAGCAGGGCCGTTGGGCTCATTTCTTTATAGCACACCGGAATTCGTCGCCGAGCGTATTCGCGCGTCGATCGGCGATGCCCCCGTGAAGACGGTGTTCTTGTGGGCGTCAATCGGCGGAATGGACGAGAAGCCGGTGATACGCAACATCGAAACCATCTGCAACCGGGTGGCGCCGCTGCTGGCGGCCGCTGACTCGTCGACGTCCTGAATCTGGGCACACGTGCGCCGAAGCTTCTCTGGCACACGCCACCAAGCTGCTCAGACGTTACAGCGTAAGGTTGTCAAGCCGACATTTTGTGCGGTGGACCGAAGAGGAGTTCTATCGATGGTGATCAGTGACGACGAATTGGTCGAGCGTTTCCCCGGCGAGTCCGTCACGCATGACAATGCGGAGCACTACCGCGGGCGCTTGCGCCGAGAGCTCCTGATTAATCGCTGCCAAGACTGCGGGCGGTGGCATGCGCCGCCCAAGCCGGTGTGCCCGGATTGCTGGTCGTCTGACCTGCGGTCGACTCCCGTTGTCGGGGGCGGAGAGATCTTCATGGCGATATTCCTTCACCAGGGCTCACCCGCGCCGGGTGTGGACTATTCGACGCCCTACCCGGTCGTGACGATCGAGTTGGACGAGCAACGGGGTCTACGGTTCACCTCCACGGTCGTCGGTGCGCCCAACGACGCGATCCGAATCGGTGCGCGCGTGAACCTAGCGTGGATCGACCGTCATGGGTCGCCGATGCCTGTCTTCGAGTTGAGCGACACCGGATCATGAGCGGAAAGCCCATTAACTCGATGAAGGATCACGTCGCGATTGCGGGCGCGGCTACGACCGGTTTTGTGGCCGCGAATTCGGGTCGCAGCCAGACGTCACTGGCGGCACAAGCCGCCATCGAGGTCATTCGGGCTTGTGGCCTGACCAAGGACGAGATCGATGGCCTATGTGGCAGTTGGCCATCGGCTAATGAACTGCAATCGGTGCTGGGCCTGCCGCGGCTCACGTGGTCGGGAAATCCGATGATTCCCCTTGTCGACCATGTCGCCACCGCCGCCGCCGCCGTCTATTCCGGCCTGTGCGAAACCGTACTGGTTTATCACGCGGCTTATCGCGCGATGTGGAACAGCGGCGGGGCATGGAAGGATCCGTTTCGGCGCATCGCGACTCCGGGACTCGGCGATCCGAAACCGGGTCCCGAGACGATGGCGGGTGCCGTCGGATACACCGGCTGGGCTTCTCGGTACATTTACGAATACGATGTGCCGCGTGGGGATTTCGGGCTTGTCGCCCTCAACGCTCGTGCTAACGCGGCGCGCAATCCCGCTGCGGCGATGCGTGATCCGCTCACGATGGATGAGTACCTCGGGGCGAGGCTGATTCGCGAGCCGTTGTGTCTCTACGATATGGATCCTGCCGTCGACGGTGGTGACGCTTTCATTGTCACCACCACCGAACGTGCCTGTGATCTGGCATTGCCGGCGGTGCTAATTAATGCTGCCGTACTCGGGCAGGTCGCGCCCAACGAGGAGGACCAGACCCTGAGCCTGAGGCACAATGGCCAGCACGTCGTGGTGAACACCCTGAAAGCGAAAAGTGACTTCTGGATTGACGACATCGACGTCTACTTTCCCTACGACGGCTTCACCCCGATCACTTTGAACTGGATGGAGAATGTCGGCTGGTGTAAACCGGGAGAGGCGGGCAATTTCCTACGTCAGCACTGGGACGCGGCCGAGGGCCGAGTGCTGATCAATGGCAAGATTCCCGTCAACCCCCACGGCGGATCGCTCTCGGAGGGGGCGACTCAAGCATCAGGGCACATTCGTGAGGCAGTTCATCAGCTGCAGGGGTTGGCAGGGGAGCGCCAAGTGCCGAATGCGCGGCGGGCGTTGATCACTGCAGGCGGGTTCTTCTTCAACGCACAGGGGCTTGCGCTGCACACCGACTGACTTCGTCGACGGTCAACACAGGCTACTGTGGATCGGCCGCGCGTATCGCCAGACTAGGACCGACCGGGGTTTCCCGGTTTCCCCGCCAATCGAAGAATCCCCGGTATGTCTAGATTGGGTGGCGTGGACCTTCGAACGCTGGTGCGGGATGGTGTCCGCTCTCCGGGTGCCCCGCTCGGGGCTGGCGGGTTGGTGATTGCGGCATGAGCCTCGAGCGGCATCGCAATGCAAAGCGCGTCCGGCGAACGGGCGACGAAGTACGGGCGCGGTTGCTCCAGGCAGGCCTAGAGGTTTTCGCTGAACGCGGCTACGCCGGGGCGTCGACCAAGGAGATATCGCGTCGGGCAAAAGTCGCAGAGGTTTTGTTGTTTCGCCACTTCGGAAATAAGGACGGGCTTTTCGAGGAGGCTGTGCTTGCCCCGTTCCAGCAGTTCGTTGATGCATACCTCTCCAAGTGGGAGGAGCACCGCCAAGTGGCTGAGCAGCCGTTAGAGGACAGGGTGCGTGAATATGTGGACTTACTCTACAGATTCTTCGAGCAGAATCGCCAACTCTTCGATGCGCTATTGGCGGCCAGAGCTCATCGCCCTGCGGTCGCTTCGCGCCTCGATGAGTTGTTCGCGCGATTGCAGAAACGGACGTTCGAAGCGACGATAGTGTTCGGCTTACCCATGAGGAACCCCGCGCTCACCACCCGGCTGAGCTTCGGACTGGTTATGTCAGCTGCATTGCACGCCGACATGCTGTTCCCATCACCGTCACATGCGGATCAAACGCGTGAGCAGGTGGTCGACCAGTTATGCGGCTACATGCTGGAAGGGGCGCAATCCGAGACAGAGACCGGGTGACATGGTGTTCGACGGTCTCCGGCATCAGATCCTTGCCTCCGCTGTGATGGGTAGGTCTAGAGGTTGGGAGTCGGACGAGCAGGTGAATGGTTGACGAACTGCGAGGTCGACCTGATAGTCGGATATGGCTGGCGCCTCGGTGCCACTGACGCCACATGGAGGCGAATTGGCTAGCACGCCATCGACGCGCCCGGTCCGCCACCGCCGATCGGGCGCCGAAGTGCGTGAACTGTTGGCCACGGCCGCGCGTGAAGCCTTTGCCGAAAAGGGTTACGCGGGGACATCGACGAAGGACATAGCGATTCGAGCCGGGGTGGCCGAGGTCCTAATATTCCGCTATTTCGGCACCAAAGCGGGACTCTTCGACGGGGCGGTTCTCGATACCTTCGAACAGTTCATTGACCAGTACGCCGTCCGCTGGTCAGAACGCGGTGCCCGCGGCGAGTCGGTCGAGGATATCGCTCGCGAGTACATCGCGATGCTCTACGCCTTCTTCGAAGAAAATCGCGCACTGCTAGTCGCCTTACTGTCAGCGAAGGCGCACCATCCGAGCACGGCCTTACGGCTCAATGAGTTGTTCGCGCGTCTGGAAAACATAGTTCGGGAGGCCACGCGCGAATATGGCATTCCAAGCCGGGATGCCGCAACGACGGTGAGACTTACTTTTGGCATGGTGTTGTCGACCGTCATTCATGCGGATGTTCTCTTCGCGGGCGGCCCAAGACTCAGCGAGCGACGGCTCGTGAATGAACTCACCGCCTACACCCTGCACGGAATCTCAGATTCATCCTAGCGTTCATCACCAGATGCCAGTTCCGCAACGGAACTACGCGTGCCTCCGAAGCTGTCAGGCGGAGGGCAAGGATCGCCTGATCTTGAACGACCGCCCGGAGCGTCGGGTTGCGCTCAGACGAGTGTGGTCGAACTGGGGGATTACCACATAGATTCCTCACCGACGGTTTGCTCTTCGCCCGGTGGGATATGTCGGTATCCCGAGATACTCGTGAAGAACACGGTGGAAGTTCGAGATAGGTTTTTCCTGCACTGGATTCGTCCGGGCGCCCACAAAACCTCGTGACTTCATTCCCCGTTGGACCTCACCGAGATTCTGGAAGTCCTGAGGCAGAATTCCGCCCCAATCATCGTGCTCGCGCCAATCTCTGAAGAACTGTCGCTCCAGTGGCGGCTCACCACCCGGGCGATAGCGAGCCAGTGACCAGACATCGAACACACACGAATCAGGGTCATCGCCGTTGGGACGCGCCCGATACCATAGGGCCCCGTCCATATAGGGCAACACGATGAGATTCGGGAATATATGCCAGTCCATTCCAGCGCGAACAATGTTCTCGAAGGTTAAGCCGTCCGGCCACCCGGCGCCGCTTTCCAGCGCTGCCTCGCGCTGAAAGGTCATCAGCTTCATCATGACGGTCATCGGTTCCTCGTCGGCGGGAACATCGGTCAACAACCGCTTGGCGGCCTCGTAATCGCGGGTGGTGTAGATGGCTCGAAGGTCTCGCTCCATGAGCTCGAGAAATCCGAAGAGCCCGTGGCGCAGATCCTTCGGCACTTCGCCACCCAACCGGCGCGACGGGAAACCCAGCGGTCTATTGTCCGGGGGGTAGGTGAACATCCCGTGCTTGCCGAACGCTTCGCCGACCGTCCAGTCATCGGCGAAGCGCAACAGCTGAGGATGCGTCGCTGAGACGTGATAGCCCTCGTTGAACGCCTCTAGCACCGTTTTCCAATTGCACGGTAGAACAACCGTTTTGTACCAGCGATACCGCAATTTTTCGAACTCGAAACCGTCAAAGATCTCCGGTACCGGTGACAGGTAATCCCGCAACGGCTCGGGGGACCTTTCCATCGTGACGAACACAAACCCGCCCCATGTGTCGACGTGGACTGTCTTCAGTCGAATGTCTTGATCCTGAAGGCTATCCCCGTAGTCGGCACGGTCGAGGACCTCACGCGGGCTGCCGTCCAGGTTCCACCGCCAGCCATGAAACCGGCAGTAGAAGTGTTTGGCATTCCCGCATCCCTCGGTGAGGCGACGGCCTCGGTGCTGGCACACGTTGTAGTAGGCCCGAACCGTCCCCTCATCGATTCGGATGACGACGATCGACTCGTCGCCGATCTCGTAGCTCACGTAGTCGCCTGCGTTCGGAATCTCCTCCTCGCGGCAGGCAACCTGCCACACCTGCGGCCACAACCGTTGCTTCTCCAGGTCGACGAAGTTCTTCTCGTAATAGGGTTCCTTCGGCACGAAGTCGTCGCGCACCCGGCCGTTGTCGGAATTGCTGCCCGTAACGAGGTAGTCGCCGTTGGCGGCCTGTTGCGTTAGATCGGTCACTGCGCGCCTGCCCTCACCGTAACGTCGCCATTAGTTAGTGATCGCTATATATTCACTCGAATGAGGTCGCCTGTCAACGATTGCCAAGAATCCTTTGACCTATCGAATCTTCGCTACGGTGGGCCTTGCCATGAGCGGTTGGGAATCCACGCAGAAGCAGCTGACAAATGACTGAGGCCACGACGGCAGGCGCCGCCAAAGGGCCTGCCCTCGGCGCGCTCCCACAGCCTGGCCAGTCGTACGTGCGTGCCACCGACTCGGTCGCCCTGTCCGAGGAAACCATTGATCAGGCACTCGCTCGCCTAGCCCGCGACTGCGGCCAGGATCCGGCATTGCGCTGGCTCGACGAGACAGGGCCCCATACCATGTCATGGGCCGAGGTGCATTCGCGTGCCTGCGCGGCCGCCGCTACCTTCCTTGAACTGAATCCAGGGCGTGCGCGGACCGCTATCGTCGCGCCGAATTCGGTCGACTGGATCGTCGCGATGTTCGGATGCGCGATCGCGCGAATGACCGTCGTCCCAATCAGCCCGTCATCAGCTGAAGCTGAAGTTGCCCACATGCTTTCGCTCTCGCGGGCGGGACTCGTCTTGGCTTCGAAGCGCTTCGGCGATCGCGAGGTGCTACAAAGGATCGGGCGCGTCGCCGAGACGATTTCAGTCCGCCCGGTGGTGCACGACATCGCTGACTACGACGCGGCGTCGTGGAAGTCCACATCGTACGTCGGCGGGCGTACCGGGGCGGATGAGTTTCTTGTGCAGTTCACATCGGGCACCACCGGGCTACCCAAGGCCGCCGTCCTGTCACATCAAGCGGTGCTGAATACGGCGCGGCTGTTTGTCGATGCAGTTGGGCTTCAGCCCGGTGACATTTTCCTGAATCCACTGCCCTTGCATCATGTCGGCGGCAGCGTGACTGGTCTGCTGTTGGCCTCGGCTGTCGCTGGCACGTACGTAATCATCGAGCGCTTCGATAGCGTCAGTGCCTTGCGCGCGATCCGTGAATTCGCGCCGGCGGCGATAGGATCAGTGCCCACCATGCTGGCCGACATACTCGCCCTGCCGGATGTCTCGCCATCTGACTTCGCGTCCGTGCGCATCGTGATGACTGGTGCAACAGCGGTCGACTCCGGGCTTATCGAGGAGATGGAGCGTCGTCTAAATGTGAAGTTCGTGGTGAGTTATGGCCAAAGTGAGGCCCCTGGCATGGTGACGAGCGCGCCCTCGGACCCGATTGAACTGCGACTTCGGACGCTTGGACACTGTGTGCCGGGCCGCGATTACTACATCTGCGACCCCAACGGTTCACTTCTGGCAACAGGGATGGTTGGCGAATTGTGTGTCCGCGGCCCGCTCACGATGTCTGGTTACCTGAGGGACGACGGTGCCCTTGAGCCTGCGACCGATGACGCCGGTTGGATGCACACAGGTGATCTCTGTTCGATGGATGACCACGGCATCGTGACGTTTCGCGGGAGGATTCGAGATGTGATCATCCGTGGAGGCGAAAATGTCTACCCCGCCGAGGTCGAACATGTCATCACGGCCCACCCATCGGTTGCCGAAGCGGCAGTCTTCGGAGTGCCCGACACCCGACTGGGGGAGCGAGTCGTTGCTGTGGTGCTGCCCGCCGCCGGCGCGACTGTTGACGTAGACGACCTCAGCACGTTCGTCGCGAAGCGGCTGAGCCGCTACAAACGGCCCGTCGAGTGGATGATCGCTGCGACGCTGCCGCGGACGAGCACAGGCAAAGTTCTCAAACATCAATTACAGCAGTGGTACGAGGCAGGCAGCATCACAAATTATTGCCGCGGCCGCGACTCGTTGTGAAATATGGCTAACACCAGCGACTTTCGGCATTCCTCCGCGACGGCTATCTGCAGATCGTCGATCGAGAGAAGGACATCAGCGCCGACCTTCGCGTGGACTTGAATTACCGGCAGTCCGCGAGGATCGAAAGACGGTCAATTCGTCGCTGCGAAGTTCTCAACGAATGGATTGACCGCCGGTGTTCATCCGCTGCAGCCGCTGGTTGGTGCGTTGCAGCCATGCGTCGTAATCGGTGGCTTTGCGCAGGAATGACTCCCCGACGCGGGGGTGGGGTAGTGCTAAGAACTTTCCGGCCTGGGCGGCGTCAAGCGTCAGCCTGGCGCAGTCCTCAGGCTCGACCACGTCGCCAAGGGCAATGAGATCTTGTGTCGCCCCGATGCTTTCGTCGTCCTCGTTGCGGCCGAGCATTCCGGTGTTGACGGCGTTCGGGCACAGGCAGGTGACCTGGATGCCTCGGTGGGCATAGTTCAGGGCCAGCCATTCGGCGAACCCGAGGGCTCCGTGTTTACTCAGGGTATAGCCCATGAAGGATGGTCCGGTGATCAATGCCGCAGACGAGATGGTTTGAATGAGCCAGCCTTCGCCACGTTCCAACATGCCGGGAAGCACTTCCTGCGCAGCCCAGACGTGGGCGAGCAGGTTTACGTCGACGATTCGACGGATTTCCTCGGGCGACTCGGTCAGCCCGTCTCCGGTGTCGCTGAATCCTGCATTCGAGCAAAACACGGCGACCGGCCCGAAGATGTCTTCGGCACGGGCGACAAGGGCGGTGATGGAGTCAGGGGAGCCGACGTCGCTGCGCACGGCGATGCCTCCGACGCGGGTGGCGATCTTCTGCGCGCGTTCGCCGTTGAGGTCGGCGACGACGACCCTTGCACCCCGCGCGGCGAGTTCTTCTGCTAGCGCTCGCCCGATTCCGTGACCGCCGCCGGTCACCACCGCACACCGTCCGTCTAATTGCATGGCTGTTGCTTCCTCAGAGATGCCCGCCGTCGACAGCGAGTACTTGTCCGGTGGTGAACGTGGCCGCATCGGAGGCGAGGTACAGTACTGCGCCCGAGATTTCGTCTGGCTGACCGACTCGGCCGAGTAGCGCGGTGCTGGCCGCGAAGTCGCGTTCGGTCTGCGGCCATGCCTTCATGACGTCGGTGTCGACGGCGCCAGGCATGACCGCGTTGACCCGTACTTTGGGTGCGAAGGCCCGGGCGAACGACTTGGTGAGATTGTTGAGGCCCGCCTTGGCGGCGGCGTACACGATGGCGTGCGAGGCCCCCATGTGTGCGGAGATAGTGCTGATGTTGACCACGGTGCCGCCGCCGTCCGCCGCCATCCGGGTGCCGATGGCGGCGGTCAGTCGGAACGGTCCCTTCAGGTTCAGCGCAATGGTCTTGTCGAAGAGCTCTTCGCTGATCGCATCGACACTGTCGTAACGCACTGACGATCCCGCGTTATTGACCAATATGTCGATGCGCCCAACGGCCGCGTAGGCTTCGTCAACCAGGCGGTCACATTCGGCCCATCGGTTGACGTTGGCGGGCAACGAGAATGCGCGCCGACCAGTGGCGGCGATCTCGGCTGAGGTCTTTTCGCATGCCTCAGAATTGCGGCTGACTACCACGATGTCCGCCCCCGACGATGCCAGCTGCGCGCAGATCGCCCGGCCGATGCCGCGGGTGGCGCCGGTGACAAGTGCAGTGCGTCCGGTCAGATCGAAGAGATTGGTCACTGGTTGTCTCCTCCTCCGTCGAACTTGCCGATTCCCTGCTCGAGCAGGGACAGTGCCGCCCGGATTCGCTCGGCCGGGTCGCCCCGCCCGCCGCCTTGGACCCAAGCGCCGAACTCTGCGGCGGCGACGGCGTTCATCGCCGTTACGACGATGCGCGCGTGCATCGTTGACTCCTTGTGTCCCTTGGGGAAACGTCCCGCCACCAGCGCGACGAGCTCGTCGTCGTTGACCAGGCGCTGGCCGCGGCTGCGGGCATTCAACTCCGGTGCCTGGGCAAGAATGCGGCCCAGTTGCACGACGCGTAGACGGTCTGCTGGTTCGACGTGGGAGGTGGCCAAAAAGGCTTGCCGTAGCGCGGTGACCGGACCCTCGTCGGCCGGGCGCGAAGCCAGCGCGTGGATCAGTCGCTCCCACACATGACGTTCGTAGTCCAGCAGTACTTCGTCCTTGGATGCGAAGTACCGAAAGAAGGTCCGTTCGGAGATTCCAGCGGCGGCGCTGATGTCGCCTACAGTAACCGTGTCAAAACCGCGCTCAGCGAACAACGCGATAGCGGTACGGCCGATGTCGGCGCGTAGCAGGCGCCGTCGCCGATCGGTCAGCGGTTCGGTCATAGCCGTTGCCCGCGCGCAAATTCCGCTGCGCCATGAAGCAATCGAATCACTCGCGGGCCCATGTCTGTGCGGTCGGCATCGACGCCGGATTTGACCTGCCGGGCGTGCGAGCCTTCGAGGATGATGGCGAGTTTGAACAATGCCAGCGCCTCGTAGTAGGGCAGCGCCGAGAGATCACGTCCGGTGCGCTCGGCATAACGAGTCGCCATTTGGGAGCGAGTCGGATAGCCGTCGGCGCCGCCAGCCTGGAGGGTGATAACGGGTTCCTCACCCGGCTCCGTCCAGCGCGCCAGCAGATGTCCGATGTCGAGCAATGGATCACCGATGGTGCCGGTGTCCCAGTCAACGATTGCGGCGAGCCTAGCGGGCGGTTGCGGGCTGACCATGACGTTGAACGGACTGTAGTCGCCGTGAATGATCGCTGCCGGGCTCATCGCGGGTATGTTGGCGGTGAGCCAGTCACTAAGGAAGTCCAGCTCGGGAAGGTCGCGTGTGCGATAGCGGTCGAGCTGAGCCAACCACCGCGGCACCTGGCGCTCCAGGAATCCCTCCGGCTTCCCGAGCCCATCGAGAGCCCTTGCCCGCCAGTCGACTTCGGCGAGATGGACGAGCCCGTCCACGTAGGCCATGGCCAAGTCGTGCCGCAATTCGGGATCGCCGGCGAACGGCTCGGGCAAGTCGAAACCGGGCGTGAATCCGTCGACGACGCCCATCAGCATGAATTCAGAACCAAGTACGTCGGTGTCAGCACAGTACAGCACGGGCTGCGGGTGCGGAACCGGTGTGCCTTCGAGGGCGTGCAGAATGCGCCACTCGCGGTGGGTGTTTGACGCGCTCGGGTCATTCTTCACCACGGGTGGGCGGCGCAGGACCCAGGCGTCGTCGCCGCGTGCTACGCGGAACAGTGCATTGGCGATTCCGGTGCTTGCCCCGATGCGTTCAGCCGTCAGCGGCTGACCACGGCCAGGGAGGCGGTCGCCGATCCACTCGTCGAGCCGGCCAATGTCGACAAGGTGTGCGGTGGTGGTCATCGCTCCGAAGATAGCAATCTTGACAGTGGGTGTCAATGATGGCAGGGTATGACACATGATCAACTTCGAGTTGCCTCATGAGGTTTGTGAACTGCGGACGCGTGTCGCCGCATTCATCGACGACGTTGTGCTGCCAGTCGAGCCTCAAGTCGGCGCGCGGCCCTTCTTCGAAATCGTTAAAGAGCTTCAGGCCGAAGCGCGCGCTGCCGGGTTGTGGTGCCCGTTCGTTCCGGTCGAATACGGCGGAATGGGCCTCGGTCATCTGGCGAACGCGGTCGTGCAGGTCGAGGTCGGGCGCGCCTTCAGTCACCTGGGTGCCTGGGCGATGAACTGCATGGGCCCCCAGGACGCGACGATGCTCACGCTGATCGAGCATGGAACCGACGAGCAGAAAAAGCGCTATCTGGAGCCGCTGGTCAACGGTGACATTCGGGTCTGTTTTGCGATGACCGAGCGTGCGGCCGGTGCCGATGCAACCGGTATGCAGACCGCGGCCGTGCAGCGAGGGCCGGATTGGGTTCTCAATGGCGAAAAGTGGTTCACCTCCGCCGCTTCCATCTCACAACTGGCATTGGTCATGGCGAAGACCGATCCCGACGCGCCGCGCCATCGCCAGTACACGACGTTTCTCGTCGAGTTGCCCAATCCTGGCTTCGAGATCATCCGCAACATTCCGGTTATGGGAGAGACCGACGTGCCGGCCTTCCACGGTGAGGTGACCATGGGTCACGCGGAAGTCCGCATCCGCGACCTAGTGGTCCCCGACGAGAACATTCTCGGCGGCCGTGGCGAGGGCTTTGCGATGGGGCAGCATCGGCTCGGATACGGCCGGCTCCGGCACGGGATGTGGAGCGTGGCCAAAGCTCAGGCAGCCTTGGATATGGCCACCGCACGTGCGTGCGAGCGTGTCACCTTCGGCAAGCGCGTCGCCGATCGGCAAGGCATCCAGTGGATGCTCGCCGATTGCGCCGAGAAGCTCTACATCACGCGACTGATGATCCTGCACCTGGCCTACAAAATGGAGCACGGGCACGACCTGCGCATCGAGAACTCGATGGCCAAAACCTATATCGCCAACATGCTGATCGAGGTGATCGACACGGCGTTGCAGATACACGGGTCCTTGGGCTACACCCACGACCTGCCGTTGGCGGCCTGGCTCTCAGAGGCGAGAATGAGCCGCATCGTCGACGGCCCCGATGAGGTGCACCGGTGGACCGTCGGGCGCAATGTCGTCAAGGCTTACGAAGCGACCGGCACCACGGCGACCGCAGCAGGCGGGGAGCTGTTTTGACCCAACGATGGCCTCCAACAATGTTTCGGGCCCATGCCTCTAGCCATCAACTGCCAGTGCAGCCCGGTGAACTTCTGTGAGCGGCTCGAATGAACATTGAGGGCACTGTTGGGCTAATTGCCGGGGCCGCAGGTCGCGCCTCTGCGCTTTGTCGCCGATTCGCGCGCGACGGCGCTAAGGCCGCGGGCGGTGGATCTCGCACTGCACCTTGCGATACGTGGCCTTGCTATACCAACGCCGAGGAGAACGAGAATCTATGCGCGACTCCGTAATCACTGCAGCCGTCCGGACCCAATCGCCAAACGCAACGGCGGTCTGGCCGGCGTTCATGCCGCGGAGTTGTCGGCCACGGTGCTGAACGGTTGATCGAACATGCCGGTATCGCGCCGGAGTCGGTTGACGATGTGCACCCGCACTAAAGCACCACCATTCTGGCAGATAATTCGGTTGATTGCCGGATCGCCCTCAGCTCAAGTTGCCTGGCTTGTCGAAGGACTCGCACGGCTGCGTGGAAGTGTTCCGAGGCCGATCGCGCCCACCTGAGCGGATCGAAACGTCATCGGCCGGTATCGGATGGCGACCGGCAGATGGTACTGTGCTATCCATCACGTTACGACGTAAAGTCAACGCTCCGTGCCTGGTCCAATAGTGAGGTACCGATGACGCAAGCCACCCGATTCGACCCCCGCTTTGCCCCGCTGACTCTGCAGGTCAAAGATATGGCCGAGCCGCAGCCGATCTACCACCAAAAGGCCGCCGAGGTCCGTGCCGAGCGGGTCGAGGGTGTGGTGACGCTGTATCGGCTCGAAGACATCGTGGCCATCAATCGACACCCGGGGATTCTCGGTACCGGTGGCCGCGGTGGTTCCTTCGGCCACGAAGGCAAGCTGATTCCGCTCGAAATCGACGGGGAGGACCACCGCAAGTGGCGCCGTCTCCTGGACCCGATCTTCGCCCCGAAGAAGATCGCCTTCCTCGAAGACCAGATCCGTACGCTGGCCCGCGAACTGATCGCACAATTCAAGGCAGCCGGGCATACCGAGTTGCACGACTCCTACTGCGTTCCGTTGCCGTGCCTGACATTCCTGCGTTTGTTCGGGGCGCCGGTCGAAGACCTTGATTTTTTTGTAGAGTTCAAGGACGGCGTGATCCATCCGCAGGGGGAGACCATGGAGGAAGCCGAGGCCAACATGATGGCCTCGGCGATGAAGATCTACCAGTACTTCGCGACGTTCCTGGCCCAGCGCAAAGCTGAGACTGAGACCAAACCGGACATCATCTCGACATTGCTGCACTCGGAGGTCGGCGGCAGGCCGTTGACCGATGAGGAGATGGTCAACATCATGTTCCTGTTCATGTTCGCCGGGCTGGACACGGTGACCTCGTCGATGTCGTGCGTTTTCGCCTGGCTTGGGCAACATCCCGAAGAGCGTGACCGGCTGGCCGCCGATCACTCGCTGATCCCGGCTGCCATCGAGGAGTTGATGCGCTACGAGTCACCGGTTCCGTCCGGGCTGCGCTACGCCGAGGAGGACATAGACCTCGGTGACGGGTTGGTGATCCGCGCGGGGGAGTCCATCCATGCCGTCTGGGCGGCGGCCAACGTCGACCCGAATGCCTTCGAGGACCCGCTGACCGTCAAACTCGACCGCGGCCGCACCAACCACATCGTGTTCGCCAGCGGCACCCACCGCTGCCTGGGTTCGCACCTGGCGCGCCTCGAACTGCGGATCGCCACCGAAGAACTGCTCGCAGCGATCCCCGACTTCGCGGTCGACTCCACTGAACCGCTGCAATACAACAACGCAGCGGTACGCGCCGCGCTGAAGCTACCGGTGGCGTTCACGCCGTCGGCCTGATTTCATAACGCCTGATCGCGGGCCGGATGGTGTCGAGCTGCACTTGAAGGCCCGCGATCAGCGTGCTTCGTCGGCGGTCATGTCAGGGAGCGACCAGGACCTTGCACTGCCGACCGGGATCGGTCAGGTCGACGAAGGACTGCCCGATCTCGCCCAGATCGACGACGGCGGTGACCATCGGCGTAACGTCGATCGCACCATCGGCGATTAGCCGCAGCGCCTCGCCGAACTCCTCGGGCGAGTAACCGTTGGCGAATGTCATCACCAATTCCTTTGATGCGCCGTAAATCATGTGCAAGGTGTCGGCCTGCATGCATACCCCCGCGATGAGGATACGGCTGCCGCTCGGTGCTCGGCACATGGCTTCGTCGAGCACCCCCGGCGCTCCTGCGGCCTCAAACGTGACGTCGGGGGTGACGAGATCGAACGGGGATGTCACGGCGGGGTCGACAGCATGGTGCGCGCCCATCGATATCGCAATGGTTCGGCGCAGCGGGGAAGGGTCAGCCGCCACAATCGACTCGACGCCGCGTGCTCGCAGCACCGCAATGATTGCCAGACCGACTCCGCCGCAACCGAGCACGAGCGCCGACTCGCCGGGCCGCAGCGCCGCCTTGCTCACCGAATGCACGCCGACGGCAACGGGCTCGGTGACGGCCGCGGCGGTCGGCGCCACCCCGTTGGGTACGGGAAGCAGCAGCGGCGCGGCCAGCAGCATCCGCTCGCCGAAGCCGCAAGACGCCGTATTGCTGTACACAAGGGGCTCGATCCCGGAGTCGGACAGCAGCGCAGGCATGGAGGTAACGATGGTGCCGCGCTTCGGCCCGTCGGTGCCAGGCCCGTACTCGAGCACCTGGGCGCAGAACTCGTGACCCATATACACATCCCGACTCAGGTCGACAGCGAGCTTCGCGAATGGGGCATCGCCGCCAATGGTTTCGGCGATGGCCACCATCTCGGGGCCGTGGGCGGCGAACTGCAGGTCCGATCCGCAGATCCCGCAGGCCTTGACCTCGACCAGTACCTGCCCGGGCCCGGGAACCGGTTCAGGGACGTCGTCGACCACTGTCATCGCTCCGTGGCGGAGCACCGCGGCTCGCATCACTGGACCCCATTCTTGGATAGCTAGATACTCGGACTCGACTGCTTTGTTGCCCTGGTGTGTCGAACGCTGACACGCAGCGTGGTGCCCTGGCGCGCGACAGCTTCGGTATCGCCGACGGCTCCTTCGAATCGGCAAACACGGCTACGGTAGCCAACTCAGCCGACTGTGTCGACGCCTGCCCGAGTCGTCTGGGGCTGAGTCGCGCTGTGCTGGTGACGCTGCTCAGAAGAGGTCGCCGCCGGCCGCGCCGGCGGTGGTGCCCGTTGCCTCGAACGCCTTGATCACGCTGCGCCCCACCGTCCAGCGGTGCACTTCGTCGGGCCCGTCGACAATGCGGTTCATCCGCGCCTCTGCCAACCAGGCCGCTAGGGGCAGATCGTGTGAGTATCCGAGTGACCCGTGAATCTGCAGGGCGGTGTCGACGACATCGATGAGCATGTTGGCAATGTAAGTCTTGGCGATGGAATTCGCGATCCGCAAGTCGAGCCCGCGTTCCATCTTGTAAGCCAGGTGCAGGATCATCAGCCGGGTGATGTAAAGCTTCTCGGCGCAGTCGGAGAGCATCCACTGGATTCCCTGACGATCAGCCACCCGTTTGCCGAAGGTGACTCTTTCACATGCCCGCGCGGCCGCCATGTCAAGCGCTGCTTGGGCTTTCGCGATGCTCCACATGCCGTGCCGCAGCCGGCCGTAGCCGAGGCGATGCTGGCCCATGGCAAAGCCCTGTCCAAGTCCGCCGAGAATGTTCTCGTGGGGGACAACGAGGTCGTTGATGCGCACTTCGGCGTGGCCCATCTGGATTTCGCCTTGGTAGGTGGGGATATCGGATTCGCCCATGATCGGGATATTGCGGACGATATCGAAACCCGCGTTGGGCAGCTCCACCAAGAAGGTGGTGTATTGCCGATGACGAGGGGCGTCGGGATCGGTCTTGGCCATCACCAGTGCCAGCTGAGAAATGGACGCCCCTGAGGTGTACCACTTCTCGCCGTTGAGGATCCAATTATCGCCCTCGCGCACCGCGCTGGTCTGCATGCCGGTGGCATCGGCGCCGGCGGCTCTTTCGGTCATGGCAAAGCAGACCCGGATATCGCCGTTGACCAGCGGGACCAGGTAGCGCTGCTTCTGCTCCTCGGTCCCGTGCTCGATGAGGGTCAGCATGGTCGCGTCCTGTGGGCCCATGCAGTTCAACGCCCACGCACCCAGATGGCTGAACGCGCGGCCCACTTCGACTTGCACGACGGCATTGGCCAAGTGTCCCAACCCCATTCCGCCGTACTGCACCGGTACCAAAGGGCACCACAACCTTTCCGCGCGGGCCTTGTCCTGGACCTCCTTGACGATGTCGAAGAAGGGACGCGTGCCGATCTGTGGCTCCGCCGGCAGCACCACCTCGTCGATGAAGGTGGCGACCCGGCTGCGCAGTTGCTGAATCTCAGCCGGGAGCTCGAAATCGATCATGTGACATAGACTGACAGTATTGACAGTGACTGTCAACAACCGTTAGCTTCAGTGCATGGCTTCGACCACGACGCTGCTCGACGTCGACCGGCTCGACTCGTGGATCGGGGACCAGTTGCCCGGTTGTGGGACCCCGATGACGGCTGAACGGATCGGCGGGGGGACCGGAACGGCAAACGTGTTATTCCGGGTGGCGCGCGGTGAGCACGCCTGGGTGTTACGTCGGCCGCCAGCGGTAAAGAACCACCCAACTGCCTCGAATACATTGCGGGAGTGGCGTATCCTGCAGGCTCTGGACGGCACCGACGTGCCCCATCCACCGCCGGTGCTCTACTGCGGAGATGCCGAAGTGCTGGGCACTGAGTTCATGTTGATGTGCGTGGTGGATGGATTCACGCCGGGGTTCGAGCTGCCCGAACCCTTTCTCGGTGATATCACCCTGCGGCACGGCCTGGCGATGGCCTACGTCGACGGACTGGTCCACCTGGCCGCGGTGGACTGGCGACGGCGCGGTCTGGCTGATCTTGGCAAGCCCGAGGGATTTCTGGAGCGCCAAGTGCCACGATGGCTCGCCCAGCTGGAGCGCTACAGTACCCGCGAGCTCCCCGAACTCGAATTCCTCGCCACCTGGCTTTCCGCCAACACCCCAACGATGAGCCCGGCCGCGCTCATCCATGGCGACTACAGCCCATTCAATGTAATGGTTGCTCCGCGGCCGCCGGCCCGCTTGGCCGCAATCGTCGACTGGGACACCGGCACCATCGGCGATCCGCTGCTCGACATCGGGCATCTGCTCGCGCGGTGGACCGAGCCGGGTGAAGATCCGATCATCACCGAACAGGCGGGCGGCTCGGCCGGCTACCCGAGTCGTCAGCAGATGGCGGACCGTTATGCCAGCCTCAGCGGACGGGACCTCACCGCGCTGCCCTACTACCAGGCTCTGGCGTTGTTCAAGCTGGCCGTGATCCTGGAGGGGTCGCACGCTCGGCAGGTCAAGGCGGGCATCGACCCGGACCGAACCGACATGGGACCTCGGGTGATTCGCCTGCTCGCCGGGGCTGCGGAGTTCGCCCGCGGGCAGCGCAAGTGAGGTTGCGGGCATGACCGAACCACTCACCGAGCGACGCCGACGACTCGTGCGCGACGACATCGGCCGGGCCGCCGTGCATCTGTTTGCCGACCAGGGCTACGACAACGTCACCGTCGCCGACATCGCCGCAGCGGCGGGTATATCCGAGCGCACCTTCTTCCGGTACTTCGCGACTAAGGACGATGTGCTGTTGGCTTACGAACGTCACCTGTGGGACCGTCTCGTCGCCGCGGTGGCCGCCCGCCCGGCCGACGAAGGCCCCGTCACCGCGTTGCGTGAGGCATTCCTGTCGACCTCTCGTGTCGAACCGGCCGACCGGTCGCGGGCTGCGCAGCTGGGCAGCATCCTCGCGCGGGCACCCGAACTCAACGCCCGCAGCCGAGGCCATCGCCTGCTCAACGACTCCGATCTGATCGAGCAGGTCGTGGCCCGCTTCCCGACGAGCACCGCCACGACGCGTGGCCAGGCCCGGGTGATCGTGACCGCGATGAATGCGGTTGCGGCAGCGGAATTCGGCGCTTGGTCGGAGTCCGGCGGCCGCGGTGACCCAGCGGCTCGCATCGGCGCGGCGCTGGCCGTGCTAGAAGAGGGACTCGCTCGATTCGACCGTCCCAAGGAGTGCATGTCGTGACCGACGGCTTCGACCTGTCCGGACGTACCGCCTTGGTCACCGGCGCTACCCGGGGCATCGGGCGCGCGATTGCCGCACGACTGGCCGCTGCCGGCGCCGACATCATCGTGACGAGCCGAAAAGCCGACGCCTGCGAACAAACCGCCGCCGAGATCGCCGCCAGCGGGCGGCGCGCGTATGCGTTGCCCGCCAACGTGAACCGCTGGTCGGAATGCGACGGCCTGGTCGCTCAGGCCTATGAGACAGCCGGCCGGATCGACATCCTGGTCAACAACGCGGGCTCCTCATTGCGCTACGACAATGTGAATTCGATCGGCGAGGAACTGTTCGACAAGACAATCGCACTCAATCTCAAGGGTCCCTTCCGACTCAGCGCGCTGATTGGTAGCCGGATGGCCGCCGACGGTGGCGGCAACATCGTCAACATCTCGACCATCTCGGCCCAAATCGGTGCCGGCCACGCCATCGTCTATGCAGCCGCCAAAGCCGGCCTGAACAACCTCACCAAGTCGTTCGCGCAGACCTTTGCCCCTAAGGTGCGCGTGAACGCGGTAATGCCAGGCGCCGTGGAGACCGACGTGATGAAGGCGTGGCCGCAATCCGAGCGTGATCTGGCCAGTGCTACAGCAGTGCTGGGAAGATTCGGAACCCCTGACGAAATATCGGGCGCCGTACTGTATCTGGTCTCCGATGCCGCGAGTTTCACCACCGGGCAAATCCTGGCCGTCGACGGCGGACACCTCTGAGAGCGGGAACCGATATGGAGCTGAACGGACGCTGTGCGGTGGTCACCGGCGGGGCACACGGAATCGGCCGGGCGCTGGCCGAGGAACTCACCGATCGAGGCGCCCGCGTCGTGGTAGCCGATCTCAATGTTGAACGCGCGCAACGGGTCGCTGCGCGGATCGGTGGTCTCGCCGTCGCTTGCGACGTCGCTGCAGTAGATGACATCACAGCACTGGTAGCGCAGGCCGAGGACGCTTTCGGACGGGTGTCGGTGTTCTGTTCCAACGCCGGGTACTCCGACAGCGGCGACGGCCTGACCCAGACCCCAGACCAAGTACGACACATCGTCGACGTCAACCTGCTCAGCCACGTGTGGGCCGCCCAGGCGGTGCTGCTGGGCATGCTTGAACGCGGGGAGGGATGGCTGGTCAGACGATTTCGTCGGCGGCGCTGATCACGGGCCCGTCGTTCATGGGCTACACGCTGAGCAAGCACGGGGCTCTTGGATTCGCCGAGTGGGTGGCGCTGAACTATCGGCGTCGCGGCATCCAGGTCACCTGCCTGTGCCCGAACGCGCTGAACACCGGGATGCTGGGGCGGAACGAGGATGATGAAAGCCTCACGCCCACTGCCGATATCGCGGCTCTCGGAGACGTCGTGGAACCCGAGGAATGCGCGCGCCAGGCGCTCGACGCCGCCGCGGCCGGCAAGTTCTTGGCGTTACCCCCATCCCCCGGTGGGGGAGTCTTTTCTGCGCAAGGCGACCGATTATGACGCCTGGCTGGCCCGCACCAACCGGCGGCTGCAGAAGATGCAGATGGCGGGACGCACCCCGGCCGGGCGGTGAAGCTTCGTTGTCCACAGCCGTCGGGGGGGTCATGATCGCCATACCACTCGGCAGTCGATCAGCCTGTCCTGTAGTCCGTGATCGATGCGAGCGGGATTCCACGCGAGTCCGATCGAGCAGTGTGGTGCCTCGAGTCGGCGGAAGATGAGGTCGCTTCGCTGCCACATGAGTGGAATGAAGGCGGGCAGAGTCAGAAACCCCGCACCGTCGGCGATTTCGCTGAGGAGATCCGACACGCTCCTCGGACGCCGTGCCAGTCGCCGTGGGGGCCATCTCATCGTGGTTGTTATATGCGGTCTTATTCCGGCACTAGCCCTTCCCTCCGTCGGCTTTGGCCGCCAAGTCACGCGCGATTCTGGCCACCTCGGGTTGGCTGAAGGAGACCTCCTCGGCGGCAAGCGCATACGGAAGGACCCGCCCTGCCGCGGCATTGAGGTGCAAGTTGACTGCGCGCTTGGTGTCCTGCAACGCCTGCGCCGGATGTGCGGCGAGCTTGTGGGCGAGTTCGAGTGCGGCGGGCATGAGCTCCTCAGGAGCTAACACCTTGTTGGCCAAGCCAATCTCCTTGGCGTCTTTTGCGTAGATGCGTTCCCCGGTGAACAGATACTCCTTGGCGCGCAGGATGCTCATCATTGCGGGCCATGTGATAGCTCCACCGTCGCCGGCGACCAGACCCATGGTGACATGCGTGTCGGCAATGAATGCGGTATCCGCCATGTACACGATGTCGGCCATCGTGGCCAGGCTGGCACCGAGTCCGACTGCGGGGCCGTTGATTGCCGCGATGACCGGCAGGTGGAAGCGCAGCATTTCGGTGACCAGCCGGCCGGCTTCGCGCATGCCGTGTCGCCGCCGGTCAACGTTGGTGACCTTCTCGAGGAAGCCGGACACGTCGCCTCCGGCGCAGAACGCCCGCCCCGCACCGGTAAGCACCACGACGCGGGCCTCCCAGTCGCTGGCGATCCGCTGCCATACGTTGCACAGCTCCAGATGGAGTTCATAGGAGAGCGCATTGAGGCTGTCGGGTTTGTTCAGTGTGACGATACGGACCGCCCCGTCAGACTCGATCTTGAGGATTTCGTCGCTCATGGTGCCTTGCTCCTTAGGTCGGGCCCTTCGTGAAGGGCTTGCGCTTCCGGGTCACCGGAGTGGTGGATAAAGACTCCATGCCGCCGGCGAAGAATGCAGAGCTCATCCCCGCGGCAATCTGTCCGGCGCCGATCGCGATCGCCGAAAGACTCGAAGCGCATTGCCGATTCACGGCCACGCCGGGGATGTCGGTCAGGCCGAGCTCGACGGCGATGTATCGGGCGGAGTCTCCACCGCCCTGCGTTACCTCGGCCAGGACGAAGTCGTCGAAGTCGCTGAGCACAAGACCAGACCGTTCGATGACCGCCGTCGTCACGGGCTTGGCGAGCTCGACCGCGGGCATGTTCGCCAACGTTCTCTTGCGAGCGGTGCCGATGCCGCTACGGCCGACGGGGATGATCGATGCCTTGGAACGTGACCGCACGGTTCCTCCGAGGTCGGACGTTAGATCTCAAGATAGCTTTCTGAGCAAATTGCGCGTTGGGAGCGTATCCCGCGCCAGGGGAGTCATTGCACCGCCGAATTGCGTTGTGCTTGCGCTAACTCACCGAAACACCATCAATCGTTGCGCGGCACCGCGACCGCGCCTAATCCTCGTCAAGGACGAGCGCGCGTTCGGGGCAGGCGCCCGCTCCTGCGCGTGCGGTCTCGACGTCTTGCGGTGCGACCTCCGTCGTCGTCAGCGACGAGTAGCCGCTGTCATCGAGTGGGAACATGTCCTGATTGACGGCGTAGCACTGCGCGTGGCCGACACAGTGTTCGCGTTGCAGCCGTAACTTCATGGCGAATCACCTCCGGATCGCGTCTTCTCGCCGCGTCTACGCGACGGCGACGCTCTAAAAGAATATAAACATTTGCCTTTTCGACCTCATTCTATCCAACCGCGCCGGCGGTCGCCCGGCCGTGGGGAAGGCCCCGACCGTGCCGCGTGCCCTGGGGTACCCGGCACGGTCGGGTTCGACGGGCGCTGTCCTGGCTCAGCAGGGGCTGGCGATGGTCTTGATACGGAGATACTCCGCGAAGCCCTCGACGCCGTGCTCCACACCAACGCCGCTGATGCCCCATCCGCCGAATGGTCCGTCGGGCGAGAGGTAGAAGGAGTTGTTGATATTGACCGTGCCTGCATTGAGTCGTCCGGCGACCGCCCACGCCCGCTCCTCGTCGGCAGACTGGACGTAGGCCGACAGACCGTAGCGGGAGTTGTTGGCCACTCGCACCGCCTCATCGTCATCACCTTCGTAGCGGACGACCGTCAGTACGGGGCCGAAGACCTCGTTCTGGGCGATCTCCGCGTTCTCGTCGACGTCGACCACCAGGGTCGGCTCGTACCAGAACCCCCTGTCGCGATCGCCGCGCTTACCGCCGACGGGCACTTTGGCTCCGGCCTGCTTCGCGCGGTTGACGAGACCCTCCATCCGATCGACCTGCTCGGCCCGGATGATCGGGCCCACGATGTTGTTCGGCTCGGTCGGGTCACCCCAGGGCATGTTCCCGATGTTGGCCGTCAGCCGCTCGACGACGTCGTCGTAGATCGATTCGTGGACCACCATGCGGGTTGGCAGTGCGCATCCCTGACCGCTGGTTGCCATGCACATGAATGTCCCCATAGCGCAGGAAGAATCGAGGTCGGCGTCGGGAAGCAGCACGTTGGCCGACTTACCGCCCAACTCCAGGACGACCTTGCGGCTCCCGATGGCCGCGCGCTGTTGAACTCGTTCGCCGACGCCGGGGGAGCCGGTGAAGTGATACAGATCCACACGCGGATCGCCGGTGAGGGCATCACCGGCGATGGCCTTGTCCGCTGAGCTGATCGTGTTGACTGCGCCGGCCGGAATGTCGGTGTGTTCGGCGATCAGCTGAACCATGCGCGCTGCGGTCAGCGGTGTATCTGGGGCGCTCTTGAGCACGACGGCGTTCCCGGCGGCGAGGCTGTGGTGGATCTTCCAGATGGCGGTCATGAAAGGGGCATTCCACGGGGTGATAGCCCCAACCACGCCGTACGGCTGGTAGCGCACGCGCCGGTTGGACCGCATCCCCAGAAGTTCGTAGGGCCCCAGCTCACGCTCCCAGGGGAACGACGTGGCCAGGTCATTGAAAAAGTCCATTCCCTCGATCATCGCGTCGACGTGCGTGCCCATCACCGCGGTGCACACACCTGCTTCCGATGTCACGATGGTGCGCAGTTCCTCGACGTCCTTGCGGAGTGCTTGGTGGAATTGCTCGAGGCAGTGGCGCCGGAACGCGTGGTCGGTGGCCCACGTCGTCTCATCGGCTACCCGCCGGGCAGCTGTGACCGCGTCGGCCACGTCCTCCGGGCCGGCATCGGCGGCGGCGGCCACCACCGATTCGTCCGCGGGATTGATTACGTCGTAACGATTGCCCGAGCGGGCTTCTCGGAACTCTCCGTCGATGAACAGCCTGCCCTCGTATCCAGCACCCATGGCACCCAAAACCTCTCTCGCGAAGCCCAACGGCATTCGCACGCTCTAATAGGACACTCATTTAGCAGACTAGCGTGATGGCAGTCACCGCACAATGGTGCCCCTGCGAGTGATGCGACAGTTAACGGAATCTACTGTCGAAGCAGGTGTCGACGGCGTTGTCCACGGCCCGAGCGTGTGGAGCAGGAACCACCGATTTACCTGATGGGTATCCTTAATTGGCCGGACGGTAGCACTCGCCGCGGTGCTGTCGTTGCACCGTCGGTTAGGCCTATGTTCGCCCCTGGCAGATGCCGTCACCGCGGCGCCCGCAAGCCCGTGGCGCTGCGCCCCGGCCTCTGGATCCTCGACACGACCGGGGCAGCTGGAAGGCGTCGTGGTCTCGAGGCTGGCCTTCAGTGGTAGCTCCTTGTCGGGCAGCGCGTCGAGAGCGGCCGGATCGTCGCCGGAGACGCGGGGGGACGGCGTCTCCGTCGACACACATCATCCGAGGGTGAACGGGTCTCGGGTGGCGCCGCTCAGCTCGACCCAGATCGCCTTGGTCTCGGTGAACTCGTGAATGGCGTCGGCGCCGTTCTCGCGGCCGATTCCGCTGTGCCCCATGCCACCGAAGGGAACTTGCGGGGCGACCGCCCGGTAGCAGTTCACCCATACCGTTCCGGCGCGCAGTCCCGCCGCCACGCGGTGGGCACGGTGCACGTCGTTGGTCCACACGCCGCTGGCAAGACCGAACGGGGTGGCGTTGGCCATCTCGACCGCCTCGTCCTCGTCGGTGAACGTCATCACAGCTAGGACCGGGCCGAAGACTTCCTCGGCGACGGCCCGCATCGACGGGTCGACACCGGTCAGCACGGTGGGTTTGACGAAGAAGCCGCCGAATTCGGTCGCGGGTTCACCGCCGCACGCGATTGTCGCGCCCTGTGCCCGGGCCGCGGCGAAGTGTTCGAGCACCTTCTCGTACTGGACCTTGTTGGACACGGGCCCCATCTCGGTGGTCGCCGCCTTGGGGTCACCCAGCTTGATGCTCGCGGCGCGGGCGACCACACGGTCGACCAAGGCGTCGGCAACGTCGCGATGGACCAGCAGCCGGGACCCGGCCAGGCAGGTCTGCCCCGTTGCCGCGAAGACGCCGGCGATGATGCCGTTGGCCGCCGCATCGAGATCGGCGTCGGGGAACACCACCTGGGCGGACTTGCCGCCGAGTTCCAGCGTGAAGCGCGCCATGTGCTCGATTGCCGTGCGCCCCACCGCGATTCCGGTCGATGTGGAACCGGTGAAGGCGACCTTGTCTATGTCGGGATGGGCGGCCAGCGCGGCACCGGTTGCCGGGCCCCAGCCGGTGACGACGTTGACCACTCCGGGCGGAAACCCGGCCTTGGCGAATAGCTCGGCGAACGCCAGCGTCGACGTAGGCGTGTGCTCGCTCGGTTTGATGACGAACGTGCATCCGGCGGCCAGGCCCGCGGCTAGCTTCCATGTCAGCAGCAGCAGCGGGGAGTTCCACGGCGTGATGGCCCCGACCACCCCGACGGGCTCGTTGCGCGTATAGACGAGGTAGTTGGGTTTGTCGGTGGGTATGACTCGACCGTGCACCTTGTCGGCGAGTCCACCGAAGTATTTGTAATAGTCAGGCAGGGAACGCATTTGGCCCACCATCTCGCGGGCCAACTTGCCTCCGTCGCGCACTTCGAGTTCGGCCAGTGTTTCCGCTTCGGCGGCGATGACGTCGGCGAGCTTGAGTAGCAGGGCGCCGCGCGCCGTCGGTGTGAGCTCCCCCCATGGCCCCCGCAACGCCGCGCGCGCCGCAGCGACGGCGGCGTCGACGTCTGAGGCGCCACCATCGGGTACCCGCACCCATGGTTGTCCGCTGTAGGGGTCGATGCTGTCGAATGTCGCGCCTGATTTGGCAGGGACGCGTTGCCCATTGATGAGCAGCTGGTACTCGGGCAGCGCGTCGGTGAGTGCTCGCGTCATGGTTGATCCCTCGCCTAGTCCGCTGATCGCTGGTGGCCGATCACGGCCTCGGGCTGCGTCGCGTCGAGGTCTTCGCGGATCCGGCCCTTGAGGATCTTGCCCGCCGGCCCGAGGGGCAATTCGTTGCGATAGGCGAATCGACGGGGTTGCTTGTAGCCGGCTAGCCGTTCACGACATGCGGTGGTGAGCTCGGCGGTCAGTGCATGGAGGTCGGTGTATGACGGGTGCGGCACGACGACGGCCACCGGGGTCTCGCCCCATTCGGCGTCCGGCACGCCGACCACCGCCACTAGCTCGACTCCGTCACATTGGGCGATGACCCGTTCGATTTCGGCCGGGTACACGTTGAAGCCGCCGGAGATGATCATGTCGGTTTGGCGTCCGGTGACGTGCAGATAGTTATCTGCGTCGAGGTATCCCATGTCCCCGGTGCGCACGCCGTCAGCGCGGAAGGTGGCGGCGGTTTGCTGGGGCTGGTTCCAGTAGCCCATGGCGTTGGCCGGGCTTTCGATGACGATCTCGCCGACTTCGTGTGCCGGAAGTGATCGTCCGTCGGCGTCGCAGATGCGGATCACGCACATCGGGGTTTCGCGTCCACACGACGTCAGGATAGAAACCCGTCCGGCGACGATGTCGCGGTGGTCCTGTGGCGTCAAGATGGTGGCCTGTCCACCGCACTCGGTCAGACCATACCGTTGCTGTAAGTCGCAGCCGAGCAACGTCATTGCCCGTTCGGCCAGGCCGGGTGGGACTGGTGCCGACCCGTAGGAGATGCGGCGCAGGCTCGAAAGGTCGCGGGGTGGACCCGACTCGATCATGGCCAGCGTGCGTTGCAGCATCGTGGGGATGAATGTGGTGAAGGTGATTTTATGGTGCTCGATCTCGTCCAAGACGCGTTCAGGTTCGAAGCGTTGATGGATCACCATCGTCTGGCCGAGGTATAGCCAGGAGACGGTGCGCAGCATTCCGCCGGCGGTGAAGAACGGCGTGGTTGCCAACATGACGTCGGATGCCTGCGCCTCGGTCACCAGATTCGTATCGGCGGCCTGGTAAAGCAGGGCACGGTGAGCGTGCATGACCCCCTTGGCCCGGCCGGTCGTCCCGCTGGTGTAGAGGATGACGGCCATATCGTCGGGCGCGGTCGGGCATGGCGGTGCGGCGGGGGACGCGTTGGCCAGGCGGCGTTCGTAGTCGTTGCCAATGACGAATGGGTCCAAGGCCTCCAGCGCGACGGCGAACCTGTCGAATTGGTCGCCGTGCACGATGGCGGCGCGGGCACCCGAGTCATCGACGATGTGTGCGACCTCGTCGGGGGTGAGCCGGATGTTGACGGGGATGGCGACGAGCCCGGCATAGGACAGGCCGAAGGAGATCTCTGGCCATTCGATGCAGTTGCGGGCGATCACGACGACGCGGTCGCCGGCCTGAAGACCCCGGTCGAGCAGGACGTTGGCCAGTCGACGGGCACGGTCGTCCAGTTGCGACCAGGAATGCCGCCGGTCACCATCGATTAAGGCGATCTTGTTGGGGTAGCGGCGGGCGTTGTTGGCGGTGACGTCATGGATGAGCAGCAACGTTTCCCCTAGATCAGGAAAGCGAGCGTGTCGACGGGCCCGCTCGCGTCGATGAGGTGAACGATCTTGCGGACCAGCCACAGCTCGCCATCGGCGTCGGCGCGCCTGACGGTATGTACCACCCGGCCGGCCCAGACGCGCTGTCGCACACGGTATTCGAACAACGCGAAGTTCGACTCCACGGTTACGGTGTCAGCGGTCGTGCCGACAACCTCGGAGTTGGACAGCAGCCGGCGCAGATGTGACGGTGGCACCTGCGAGTGCCGGTTTCCGGTGTTCAACTGCGCGACGCGGCTTTTGATGCGCCGCCGGTTGTCGTTGATGTAGGCCAACGATGTGCGCGGATCGTCGTCGGGATTCATCGGTACTCGGTACTCGGCGTCGTCGGCCCACAGCGACTCCCATTCCGAGTACCGGCCTTCGTCGGCCAGTCTTGATTCCAGGTAGAGGAACGACAGGATGTCGGAATCGGGTACGGCGCGCATCGCGGCCGCGATCGCGGCGGGGCGATCGCCGGTAGCGGTGTCGGCGTTCGTGCTCATGAGGCTGCTCCGCTGACGACCTGCGCCCAGCGCGCGTAGAAGCCCCGCTGCGGCGTCTCAGCGCTCTTGTCCGAGTTGACCGTTCCCGTCTCGTCGACGACGTCGGTGGTCATCCCTCGGGACAGCACCAGCCACTCCGGCGTCGTGGCGGCCAGCCCGGCCTGGTTGCGCATCCCGATCTCGCCGTCGTCGGCGATCAGGAACCCGGCCGGGCCCATGGCGCCCTCGGCGCGGCGCATGGTGCGCTGGTTGAGGTCGTCATGGCCCGGTATGAGCACTGCGGTGGTGTAGGCCACGGTGCGGTTGACGGCCTGCGGTTCGACGAACATGACGTTCATCTCGGCGAGGAAGAGGTTGGGCCAAATGAGCGTGTGCGGGGGTCCCACCACGAGGGCGTCGTGGGTCTGGTCGGGTCCGTAGGCGCGCTCGAGGGCATCGACATAGCCGGCCAGCTTGGCTCGGGGAATGCGCCCGTACCAGACGAATTCCTCGTCCAGTTTGCGGTATTCGTCGGAATAGTCGATCTCCGAATGCCCGTTGCCCATGTCGCGGACGACGACGTCGACTTTGGTCGGTACGTGCGACACCTTGGCGGGGCGAATCGCGTCGTACACCGATGCGTGGGTGAACAAGGCGTGGTAGCCGTCAACGTTGTTTTCCACCACCATCTTCCAGTTGGCGTGGTGGAGATGCTTCATCCAGTTGGCCCGCAGATCGATGCTGCGGGTGGGGGACAGGTTCAGCAACCTGTCGATGGCGTGCGTGGCGTTGCCCAGGTGCTCGGCCAATGTCGGTCCCTCCGGGCTCAACGATGCGAAGATGAATCCGCCGTAGCTGTCCACCCGGGGGGCGAGGGCCAGGCCGAGCTCGCCACGTACCTGTTCGAAAGCATCGCCGTAGGCCTCGCGCATGGGGACGCCGCTGAGCTCGCCGGTGTTCTTGAAAGTCCAGCCGTGGTACGGGCAGCGAAACGCGTTGGCGTTCCCCTTGTCTGCGTTGCATAGCCGGTTGGCTCTGTGGCTGCAGCGGTTGAGCAGCACTCGGACCACGCCGTCGCGGCCGCGCACGACGATCACCGGGTCGGTGCCGATCATCCGCGTGAGGTAGTCACCGGATTCGCTGACTTCGCTGTCGTGGGCGACGTAAACCCAGCCCTTGCGGAAGATGGTGTCCATTTCGCGCTGGAAGACGGCCGGCGAGGTATAGACCGATCCGTGCACTCGGTCTGGTCGCACGATGTCGGCGATGTCGGCGATGTCGTCATGGGGCGGGGGTGTGGGCTGCTTCGGTTTCTCGACTGTGGTCACGACGATCCTTTGCTGTACTCGATGGCCGGGATGGTGGCCGCTCCTAGGCGTCTGAAGCCGAGGAAGACCCTGGCTCCGATCGGGGGAGCAGCGGGGCATGGCGTCACTGTTGTGACGACGATGCGGTGACTGCTGACAAGTTCCACGTCAACGATCGGATAGGGCTGCTCGGCAACGACTAGCCCGCGTTCGCGGCGATGCATCATGGTGGCGGCGTGGACCTCCCCGACGGGTTCGACTTGGCGCCAAAGCATTTCAAGTGCGCCGCAGCCGTCGCACCGCTGTTGTTCGAGCTCGAGCGCCAGGTCGCAGTGCGCACAAAAAGGCATTGCCAGTACCCCGCGCGCGGCGAAGTCGTACAACGGTTGCAGGGGATCGCCTTGCACGTGGGGTGCTAGTGATTCTGCAAGTAACCAGTCGGCTGCGCAGTGCGCGGTTGTCGGGTTCGCGGGTGGGTTCGAAATGCTCATGCGGCACGCTCCAGGACCACGGCCGCGTGGTGGTCCATTCGCCCGCCAAGCCCGCTGACCAGTGCGGTGGACGCATGCGAAACCTGGCGTGCTCCACCGAGTCCGCGCAGCTGCAGGATGGCTTCGGCGAGCGGTGTCATGCCCTGAAGGTAGAAACCGGCCAGCTGGCCTCCGCCGGTGTTGACCGGCCGATCGCCGCCGGGTGCGATGCGCCCTTCTTGGACGAATGCGCCGACGGGCGCGTCGTTGGTCAACCCGTATTCGGCGAGCAGGATGAGTGTCACGATCGAGAACGGGTCGTAGAGTTCGACGACGTCGATGTCCGACCTGGCCATGCCGGCCTGCGCCAATGCGGTGTCCACGGCGCTCCGTCCACCGCCGAACCATGACTCCGCCCCGGCGCGCCTGCGCCGCACGGGGTGCGACCGGCCGAATCCGCGCAGTCGAATCCTATTGTGGCCCAAGGTCGTGTCACCAGTCACTACCACGGCGACGGCACCGTTGACTGGGCGGGCGCAATCCGGGCGGCGCAGCGGCTCGGCGATCATCGGGGCGGCGTGATAACTGTCAGCATCCAGGGGACTGTGATCCACGGCGTCGGGATTGTCGGCTGCCCAGCGGCGTGCTGTGACGGCGACCGCGCACAAATCCATCGCAGACCCACCCATGACGTGGAACCAGCGCTGGGCCAGCAGCGCGTAGGTCGGCACCGAGCCAAGCAGTCCCGAGGCCCGCTCCAGGCCTCGGGTGCCCCTGTGGCCACCGCTGTGGGCGTAGGTCGAACCGGAACCGCGTCCTGTCACGATCGGGGCGTCGGCGAATACGCAGACGACGGTGTGCGCCTCACCGGAGCTGATCGCGTAGTGGGCTCGCTGCAGCATGGCTAGGGTGGTGGCGCCCTTGATCTCGAGGTGCTCGAGCAATCGCAGGTCGACAAGTCCCGCGGTGGCAGCCAGCCCGACCCCCACCCGCTCGGGTCGCACGCCCTGGGAGGAGGCCACCAGAAGGCCGTCGACGTCGGCATGGCCGATGCTCGCGTCGCGCAGCGCGGCGACGATTGCGTCGCATGCCAGGCGGCCCGGAGTCGCGCCGGGTCGCAAGGACATCGGCGTCATGCCCAGGCCCGCAATGTCGACGTCGGTGACCATCAGCCCCCGCTGTATTTGCGTTCTGCGCGGTAGGTGCCCACGTGCAGCCACCGCTCGCGATCGCTTTCGGTGGACCGCGTCATGCTGGCCAACTCCAAAGGGCATAAGAACACCAGATCCCCGCTGTCGAGATCTTCGATCGCCAGCCGGTCACCGTTGCCGTTGGAATCCAGCCACAGGCGCACCCCGGCGAACTCATTGACCACGTCGGCTAGTGGTTTGCGGCGAACGGACGCTGGATGCGGGACGTCTGCCCGCGCATCCTTGTCGCCGCTCATCGATACCGCTTCTTTCGACTCGTCTGGATCAGGGTCACCCCAGTATTACCGCATAGCACTGTCAGAATCAACGCTGGGTGAGTTGGGGGCGTCGTTGCGCTTCACCCGCCTGGACATGCAGACTATCGGTACCAATGTTTGGTGATTGAGTAGTGACACTAGTGTCAGAAACGTATAGATGAGGGAGCCCGTCCCAGTGACACAACCCGCCACGGTTGGACCCGCCGCGCCCGAAGAGGCCTACCGCAGCATCTGGATGTACCTCAAGCAATTGTCGTTTTCTCAGCGCTATCTGACGGTGCCTGTCAACGGGCAGGCGGTGCGCACTCGGGTGGCCGAAGCCGGCGATCCGGCGATGCCGCACCTAGTGCTCCTGCACGGCACTGGTGGTCATTGGGAAACCTTCGCGCCCAATCTCGGCGAGCTGTCTGTGCACTTTCATTGCATCGCGCTGGACATGGTCGGTAACGGGTTCACCGACAAGCCGGATTTCGACTACGAGATCCCGGTCTACGTCGAACATGTGCTTGCGGTGATGGACGCGCTCGGCATCGAGCGGGCGCACCTGGTGGCGATGTCGCTCGGGGCCTGGGTGGCCGCGGCTATCGCGGTTCGCCATCCGGAGCGGGCTGACCGGCTGATCCTGATGTCGCCGGCCGGCAAGGAGGCGTCGGCGACCAATATGGCCCGTATTCGCGCCGAGCGGACCAAGGCGGTCAACGAGCCCACGTGGGAGTCGCTGCACGCGGTGTTCGCCCATCTGATTGCCGATGAACGCAACCGGCTGCCTGATCTCATCGGGCTGCGGCAGGCGATCTACCAACGTGAGGACACCCGGGCCAGCATCGATCATCTGCTGATCCTGCAGGATCCGGAGGCACGAGACCGTAATCTGATTGCGGAGGCGGATTGGCGATCGATCAGCTCGCCGGTCACGGTGGTTGCCTCGGGGCGCGACCACGGTGTGTATCAGGAAACCGCTACTTCGATCGCGGCACTGATCCCCGATGCCAGGGTTTTGGAGATGCCCGAGGTGCGTCATTGGCCACACTTTGAGGATCCGGACATGTTCAACGCCGCGGCTGTCGCGTTCCTCGTAGGCCGATGACTCGGCCGTCGCCCGCCGATATCGACGTCCTCGCTGCGGAATTGCACCGTGCTGAGCACGAACGCCGCACGATTTCTCAGCTGTCGCTGCGGTTTCCCGAGATGACGGTGGAGGACGCCTACGCAGTGCAGCGGGCACTGGTGGAACTCAAGGTTGCTGATGGTCGAGTCATTAAGGGCCGCAAGGTAGGTCTGACCTCTAAGACCATGCAGCGGGCGGTGTCGATTGATGAGCCTGACTTCGGCGCGCTCTTTGATGACATGTTCTTCGCCGACGGGGGGCGGGTGCCGCTGGGCAGATTTATCCGCCCACGAATCGAGGTCGAACTGGCCTTCGTACTGGGCCACGCACTGCGTGGTCCCGACGTTACGGCGGCTGATGTAGTGGCGGCCACCGACCACGTCGTGCCGGCTATGGAGATCCTTGATGCCCGGGTGGATATGACCGACCGCGAGACCGGGCACCGGCGCACGATCGTCGATACGATAGCCGATAACGCCGCCAATGCGGGATTGGTCCTGGGTTCTCAGGCGGTGCGTCCTGCGGAGCTGGACTTGCGGTGGGTGCCGGCGCTGCTGTTGCGCAACGGTGTCATCGAAGAGTCCGGGGTATCGGCGGCGGTGTTGGACAACCCGGCTCACGCGGTCGCGTGGTTGGCCAATCGCATTGCCGGATACGGAATCTCGCTTTCTGGGGGTGATGTCGTGCTATCAGGGTCGTTCACCGCGGCCATTTTTGCCGACCCTGGTGACGAATTTGTCGCTGACTTCGGGGAGCTGGGAACGGTGTCGATCACGTTCGCGGAGCTGTAACGATGAACAATCAGTGGACGCAGCGTATGCGTAGCGGGACCCGACAGATCGGCATGTGGGTGGCGTCGGGCAGCCCGTATGTCACCGAGATCTGCGTGGGCTCGGGGGTGGACTGGGTGTTGCTCGATCAGGAACACGCCCCCAACGATTTGCGCAGTACGCTCGCTCAATTGCAGGCCGCCGCCGGGTATCCGGATACCGAGGTGGTGGTTCGGCCGCCCATTGCTGATCCGGTCGTGATCAAACAGCTGCTGGACATCGGAGCGTGCAATCTGATGTTGCCGATGATCGATTCCGCCGAACAGGCTGTGGCCGCGGTGGCTGCGACTCGTTATCCGCCGGTGGGCATTCGAGGCGTAGGCAGTGCGTTGGCGCGGGCATCGCGGTGGAACCGTCGGGTTGACTACCTGGGCACGGCGGATCGTGATGTCTCGGTGACGGTCCAGGTCGAGTCCGACCGTGGCCTTGCTGCGCTTCCGCAGATCGTTGCCGTCGAGGGTGTGGATGCGGTATTCATCGGCCCGGCCGATCTGGCGGCGGCACTGGGCCACCTGGGCGACCCCGAGCATCCCGAGGTGGTGGCCGCCGTGGAACGTGCCCTCGCGATCATCGCGGCGGCCGGAAAACCTGCAGGTGTCAACGCATTTAACGAAGTTCTTGCCCGCCGATATCTTGCCGGGGGGGCGAGCTTTGTGCTTGTGGGCGCCGACGTCACGTTGTTGGCGCGCGGTGCGGAGCGGCTTGTTGATACTTACGAAGAGGTGCGTGAGGCGCCCACTGGCTCTGCGGAGGTGTGGCGGTGAGCCGCGCTGTTGCCATTGCCGGGGTGGCACTGTCGGAACTGGGTACCGCCGGTGACCGCAGCCCCTATGACTTGATCGCGCATGCGAGTCGGCGCGCGCTGGACGATGCGGGGCTAACTGCTGCTGACGTTGACGGGCTGGCCTCCACTGGGCAGGGAATGTTGGCTCCCGTTGAGGTGGCTGACTATCTGGGGTTGCGACCGACGTGGCTGGATTCGACGTCGGTGGGCGGTGCGGCCTGGGAGGTGATGGCATCGCATGCTGCCGATGCGATCGCCGCCGGTCACGTCGACGTCGTGCTGCTCACCTACGGGTCAACTGCCCGTTCGGATCTGCGCCGCGGGTTGCGTGGGGCCGGAATCGCGTGGGGCGCCCGCGGCCCGATGCAGTGGGAGGCGCCCTATGGGCACACGCTGATCTCGAAGTACGCGATGGCCGCTCGCCGGCATATGCACCAGTACGGCACCACCATCGAGCAACTTGCGGAGGTCGCGGTGTCCGCGCGGATGAACGCCGCGCTCAATCCGGAGGCTTTCTACCGGGATCCGATCACGATCGACGACGTGCTGGGCGGTCCGATGATTGCCGATCCGTTCACCAAACTGCACTGCTGTATCCGCAGCGACGGCGCGGCGGCGGTGGTCTTGGTTGGTGCGGACCGGGCCAGGGACCTGCCGCGCGATCCGGTGTGGATACTGGGCTCGGCGGAGACGACGTCGCACATGCTGACCTCGCAGTGGGATGACCTGACTGTGGGGCCCGCCGCGGTGAGCGGCCCGTTGGCGTTTCAACGCGCCGGGGTGCGTCCAGACGATATTGACGTGGCCGCGATCTACGACGCCTTCACCTACATGGCTCTGCTCACGGTGGAGGATCTCGGGTTCTGCGCGAAGGGCGAGGGGGGTCCGTTCGTCGAGTCCGGTGCGTTGCGGCTCGGTGGCGCCTTGCCGACGAACCCGGACGGTGGCGGATTGTCGGCCTGTCACCCTGGCCAACGCGGGCTCTTTTTGCTGGCGGAGGCGGCCCGGCAGTTGCGCGGAGACTGTGGTCCGCGCCAAGTTCCGGGCGCGACGTTGGCCTGCGTGAGCGCCACCGGCGGCTGGTTTTGCTCTAGCGGCACGATGATCCTTGGTCGTGGAGCACCCTAGCCTGATGGCCGTTTCGCCCCTGAATCCCGACGAATTCGCCGGTACCGGTGAGTTGTTTGCGGCCGCCGCGCGAGTTTATGGCGATCGGATCGCCTATGTCGATCGCGGTGAGCGGATCGGCTTCGCGGAGTGGTACCGGCGGTCCCAGACGGTGGCAGCGCAGATGCGCAGTCGCGGGGTGGGTGTCGGTGAGGTTGTCGCGTTGTTGCTGCCGTCCGGTATCGACTACGCGGTGTGTTATGGCGCCGCCGCGCTGCTCGGCGCGATCACCGCCGGTATCAATCCGCGGCTGGGCCCCTACGAAGTCATCGGGATTCTCGCACGGGCGGACCCGGCGTTGGTGGTGGTCGACGAGGTGACGGTCAAGGCCGAGCTCGCGGGCTGCCCAACGTTGCGCCGTGCCGAACTGGCGTCGGCTGTCGGCGCGGTGGTGACGCCGGCTGTGACTACGCGCAGTGATCCTGTGGCACTTATTTTCTCGAGCGGGACGACTGGGCAGCCTAAGGGTGCGATCTTTGACGGTGACAATCTCGCGGCCGGGGCCTTGGCATCGGGGGTGATGAGCGAGCCTTTTGACCGGCGGCTTACCTCGACACCGTTCTCGCATGCGGGCTACATGTTCAAGTTGTGGGATCAGCTCGTGTGGGGTTCGACTCTGGTCATCCCGGATACGCCGTGGTCGGTGCAGTCGATGGTGGCTCGGCTGACCGACGAGCGGATCACGGTCGCCGGCGCCGTGCCCACCCAGTGGGAGAAGCTTTTAGATAGCGATGTTAGCCGAGAGTCGTTGGGCCATCTGCGAATTGGAGTGGTTGCCAGTGCTCCGGCTTCACCCGAGCTCGTCCGGCGGGTCGGCGAGCGGATTGGGGTTCCGCTCGTGGTGCGGTACGCGATGACGGAATGTCCGACGATCAGCGGCACCGATCCCGACGATCCGCCCGATCTGTTGTGCACGACGGTGGGCCGACCGGCCCCGGGGATGGCGGTTCGGATTAACGACGGGTTGGTGGAGGTCAGCGGTCCGTGCGTGATGCGTGAATATTGGCGCCAACCTGACTTGACGGCCGAGACCGTACGGGACGGCTGGTTGCGGACCGGGGATGTCGGCGAGATCGGAGAGGACGGCTGTTTGCGCCTGCTGGGCAGGAGCGGCGATATGTACATTCGCGGTGGCTTCAACGTGCACCCGTTGGAGGTCGAACGGGTGTTGGCCCGGCATCCTGGCGTCGCGCGCGTCGCGGTGGTGTCGCGGCCGGCCCCTGTTATCGGCGAGATCGGTGTGGCCTTCGTCGTGCCGGCGGGCGAACCGCCATCGCTTTTGGATGTTCGCCGCTGGGTGTCGGACCGACTGGCCGACTACAAGGCTCCCGATGAGCTCGTCATCGTCGACGAACTGCCGCTGACGGCGATGTTGAAGCCTGATCGTGCTGCACTGCGCCGGCGGCTCGAGGCGGAGTCGGGATGAATTGCTGAACGGAAGGGACACGAGGTGGTGTGGGAGGGGATGAGCCGTGGCTTGCTGATGTGGGCGGTGGGGCGAGACTGCGACGTGATGCGGCTGACCGGATGCGCGCCTGTGGTGGCTTTCATTCCGGAAAGGGGCCCTGCGCTATCAGCATTCGCTTCTGTTGACGACGATCGGCGCGCGCACTGGGGTGCTGCGTACGGTGACGCTGCCGTTTTGGGCTGTTGACGATCGTGTGGTCGTGTGCGGATCCAATGCCGGCGCGGCGAAGGACCCGCACTGGGTGGGTAACATCCGCGCGGACTCGCGCTGCTGGGTCGACCTGCGCCGGCGTCGAGTGCCCGCGCTGGCCCGGGTCAGCGAAGGTGAAGAGCGCGAGGTGCTGTTTGACCGGATCGGACCGAGCCACCCGCACTTGCACCGGTATCGGGACAGTGCGGCGAAATCGGGCCGGGAGTTGCCTTTGGTCGTGATCACAGCACGCTCAGCGCAGTGGTGACGTAGCGGCGGTGGGCGTGATTTGTGCGGTCGGGTGTGGGTCAGCCGCCCAGACGCAGGCCGGCATTGCGCGTGCCGAAGATTTCGGTAGCGAAGATGGAACCCAGTTTGTTGGCGTCCCAACGCGTTCCGCCGTTGGAGGCCGCGGCGACCGGATGCCACCCCTTTAACAGCTGAAGATTCTCGCCCATAGCGCGGACCACCTGCCCGCTGACGTGCCCTGCTTGTGGGCTGGCCAGCCAGGCCACCACGGGTGAGCCCAGGGAGGGATCCTTGGGGTCGAATTGGTCCTCACCGTGTTCGTCGGGCTCGATGGCCGGTGCCGCACCGGGCATGGATGCCGACATCCGCGTGCGTCCACCCGGGCTGATCACGTTGGCGGTGGCGCCGATCGAGGCCAGTTCCAGGCTTAGTGTCTGGGTCAGCCCGACGATGGCCGACTTCGCGGCGCTGTAATTGGTCTGTCCGAAGTTGCCGTGCAGGCCAGCGCCCGAAGTGGTGTTGATGATGCGGCCGTACACCGGGCCGGCGTTGTTTTTGGCTTCGGTTCGCCAGCGGCGTGCCACCGCCCGGCTCAACAGCCAGCTGCCCCGCACGTGTACGCGCATTACCAGGTCGAAGTCCTCTGCCGACATATTCCAAATCGCTTTGTCCCGAACGATTCCGGCGTTATTCACCACGACGTCGAGTCGGCCGTGGCGCTCATATATTCGGCTCACCGACTGTTCGACCGCGTTCTCGTCACCGACGTCGGTGAAATCGGGGAACGCCGTTCCGCCGCGGTTTGTGATGATGGCGACGACCTCGTCGGCGATCTTGCCGGAGCCTGTCCCGTCCAGGGTGGTTCCCAGGTCGTTGACGATCACCGTGGCCCCATGCTTGGCAAGCTCGAGCGCATGGCCGCGGCCTATGCCGTGGCCGGCCCCGGTGACCAGCGCGACCAGTCCATCGAGCAGGCGGCTCATTTGTGCTCCTCATCAGTGGTGTCGGGGGTGAAGATCGTCAGGTATGGCGATTGGTCGTCGGCGGCGTCGACAGGCCGAAAGCCGGCGGTCACCGCCATGCCGATGGACACGGCGCCGGGGTCGACGCCTTCGATCAGGGTCATCAGGCGGGGGCCCTCGGCGAGTTCGACGATGGCTGCGACGTAGGGCACCCAGTCGCGAAACGGCGCCATGTCGTTGAGGTGGATCGTCGAATAGGTGTAGATCGTGCCCTTACCGCTTGCGGGTGTAGGGGTCAGGTCGGCACTCCAACAGCGCGGGCACAGAGGCCGCGGGTAGTGATGCACCGACGAGCAGGCCCGGCAGCCGGCGATGAGGAGTTCACCGCGTCGCGCGCCGTCCCAATAGGGACGGCTGGTGCTGTCGATCACCGGAATGTCGTTGCGCGCCATCGGGTCACCACCCGGTGAACTGCGTCGGGCGCCGCTCGACGAAGGCGCGCACGCCTTCGGTGGAATCGTGTGCGTGCGACTGGATTTCTTGCGCCATCGCTTCCGCGGCGAACGCGCCGGCGCGGTCGCAGTCGGGGGAGTCGTTCAGTAGGCGCTTGGTCAACGCGATCGCGCTGGTGGGCCCCGTGGCGCAGCGCGAGGCAAAGTCGCTCACCGTCGAGTCGAATTCGGACTCGGGTACCACGCGGTTGACCAGTCCGAGGGCCAGGGCGTCTGGGGCCGACAGGCGCTCGCCGAAGAAGGCCAGTTCTTTGGCCTTCTGCATCCCGATGCGGCGGGGAAGCAAGTAGCACCCGCCGCCGTCAACGACGAGACCGCGTTTGACGAACGACTCGGCGAAGTATGCGTGCTCTGTGGCGATTACGAGATCTGAGGCGTACGCGAGGTGGGCACCGAGGCCGCTCGCCGCGCCCTGCACCGCCGCGATGACTGGCTTCTGGCAGTCCAGCACGCTGCCGACCAGGCGCTGGGCTCCCGTCATGATCCTGCGCATCGGATCGAGCACGCGTTTGGGCGAGGCGTCGCGTCGTTTGGCGAGCGCGGCGACGTCGGCGCCGGAGCAGAAGTGTTTGCCGGCGGCGCGCAGCACGACGACCCGGATGAGCTCGTCGGCATCGGCGTTGTGCAGCAGAGCGATCAGTTGATCGCGGTCTTGTGGGCGGAGCGCGTTGGCCGCCTCGGGCCGGTTGAGGGTGATCGTCAGGACGCCGTTGGCGGAATCATTCACAATTGCGTTCATCGCTGATCCTCCCTGGCCGCTGGAAACACCAGTACGCCACGCACGTTGGCGCCCGACCGAAGGTGCTCGAATGCCTCGTTGATCGCGTCGAGTGGGTATTCGCGGGTGACCATGGAATCTAGATCGACGTGGCCTTGCGAGGCGAGCTCGAGAATCTTGGGAATGTCGGCGCGTGGGTTGCCCGAGCCGTACAGCGTTCCGACGAGCTGTTTTTCGGTCAGTGTGAGATCCATGAAGTTGGCTGTGATCGACCGGTCGAGCATCGGGTGAATGTTGGTGATCACCACGCGGCCACGTTTGGCGGTCATGGTTAGCGCCTTGCCCACTAACTCGCCGTCACCGACTCCCATCGCGCAGATGAATCGGTCGACTCCGCGGTCCCAGGTCGCTTCTGCTACCACCGATGTAGCGTCATCCCAGTTGCGGGTGGTGTGGGTGGCGCCCATCGTCAAGGCGGTGTGGCACTTGGTTTCCGAGGGGTCGATCACGACGATCGCGCGGGCACCAGCGAGCTTGGCGCCCTGAACGGCGGCTGCGCCGATGCCCCCGAAGCCGGCGACCGCCACAGTGTCGCCTGGGCGGACGTCGGCCGCGTATACCGCCGAGCCCCACCCCGTGACGAAGCCGCATCCCAGCAGGCATGCCCTGGTCAGTGGGACGTGGGACCCGACCTTGACGCAGCTGGCCTCGTTCACCACCGTGTGGTGTGCGAACGACCCGACACTGCATGCCAGTGCGAGGTTGACGTCGCCGAGGTGATGGCGGGCGGTGTTGTCGTGCAGCTGGGTCCCTAGATACATCCGGGCTCCCAGGTCGCACAGGCTCTGATGACCGGTCGAACATGAGTGGCAGCGGCCGCATGACGGGACGAAGCTGAAGACGACATGGTCACCCGGCTGCAGCCATGTCACGTGTTCGCCGACCTCGCGCACGACACCTGCGCCCTCGTGACCTCCGATGCAGGGCAGCCGCAGCGGCATGTCTCCAGTGACCAGATGCTCATCGGAGTGGCAGATTCCCGAGGCGTGGATCTCGACGAGTACCTCGGGCGGCTTCGGCGGATCCAGTTCGATCGTTTCGACCGTCCATGGCTTCCCGCGTTCGCTGAGAACGGCGGCTTGTGTGTGCACCCTGCGATCCCTCCTGCGGATGCTGTTGGCTGCCGAGTCGGCAATGACCATCACCCGCTTGGTCGACCCGATTCTGGCATCCTTGTACTGTTACCACAACTAGCTGTACTGCTGATACCTGCTTGACACTCCTTCGGTTTCTGACAGTATTGACTACTATGGACGACGCTGATGACGCCGAAGAACAGGCGCCTGTCGGAACGGTGAGCGAGGCGTGGGAGATGGTCGTGGAGCGGGGCAAGCTGATCGAGTTTGCGACCGCCATGCAATCCGAGCATCCGGCCTATCGCGGACCCGATGCGGTGATAGCGCCGACGTTCTTGATCAGCGCGGCGCGCTGGGCGCCGCCGGGGGCGCGGGTGGCCGTCGGGTTCAACCGCAAGCGGCTGTTGCACGGTGAGCAGGAGTACACGTTTCACGGCGCGCTGCCGCGAGCTGGTGATGTGCTGACGGTGCGCGAACGGGTGGCCGATCGGTTCGATAAGCCCGGAAAACGTGGCGGTGCCATGCGTTTCGCCGTCGTCGTTACGGAGTTCCGGCGCCCCGACGGCACGTTGGCGGCGGAGGCTAAGGCGACCTACATCGAACGCGAGGCCAAAACATGACGACAGATGCTGCGGTTTTGGCGCGGCTCGCGGTCGGTGACGAGGCTCCGCCGCGGGTGTTCGGCCCGTTGTCCAAGGACATGTTCGTGCGTTACGCCGGTGCTTCCGGCGACTTCAACCCGATGCATTACGACGACGATCTCGCGCGATCGGCGGGCTACCCGTCGGCCTTTGGGCAGGGCATGTTGACCGCCGCGCTGCTGGCCACGTTCGTGACCGATTGGCTGGGCCCGTGGCAGCTGCAACGCTACGGCGTGCGATTTAGGGGCCAGGTGTGGCCGGGCGACACGCTTACCTGCACCGGCCGCGTCACTGCCGTCGATCATGACCACGATCGGGTGACCGTCGAGATGAGCGTGACTCGGCCCGACGGCGCCGTGGCGGTGACGGGTTTTGCGGACTATCGGCTGGCGTCGTGAGGCATCGGCCGGCAGCGGTGGCGGGCAGCCCCGCCTAAGCTGGGTGACCATGTCGGAAGCTGAGGTCGTTCGTCGATCGAGTTACGGCCCGACCAGTCCGCGCATCGGCAGGCGTGGCGCTACGACGCGCAAACGCATCGCCGAGGTTTCCCTCGAGCTGTTCGGACGCGTCGGCTATGTCGACACCTCTGTCGATGCTCTGGCCAGGGCGGCAGGCGTGTCGCGTGCCACCTTGTATCAGTATTTCGGAGGTAAGGACGACATCTTCCTCGAGTTGTTGGAGGAATGCCGTGAGGCGTTGTACCGGGTGTCGCGCCGCATCGGCCCGCTTGGCGCCGATGCGACTGGTTTCGACAATCTGCACTGGTGGTTGGGGGAATGGAGCTGGGTCTTCGAGAAGTACTCGACGATGTTTATCCAGTGGTCTGCTGTCGCCTCGATGGATCAGACCGCGCGCGATCAGATCACGCGGTCGATCCGCGGGTATAACCACCGCATCGCCGCTAGGTTGGAGGCGTCGGAGATGGCTGGCCTCGATGCAGAGGCGGCCGCGATGATGATCACCGGACTCGTTCACGACGTCAACTTGTTCGTGCACACCGACCGCGCGTATGGGCGCGGTACGCAAGATGTCGTCGATACGCTTTCGGTGTTCCTGCAGTCGATGCTGTATCCGGAAACGCCGCCTGAGGTGTTTAGCGGTCTGGATCGTCCTGAGCGCAGCGAACCGCGCGGGGGGATTGCGTTCGCACATCCTGCGCTGCCCGACCTGGCCGGCTTGTCGGTCGAAGACCGGATCGCGAATTTGAGCAGACGCTCGGCGCAGACCGTCCAGGGTCTTGTTCGTGCCGGGACCGCGCGGTTCAACGCGATTGGTTATCGCCGCACATCGGTGGAGGACATCGTCGAAATGGCGCAGGTCGCGCGGGGAACGTTTTATAAGTACTTCACCGACAAGTTGGACATGCTCGTTGCCATCAGTGTCGACATGCATTCTCAGCTCGCCGCGCTTGCGATCGCGGCCGATGCGCTCGATCCGGTTACCGACCGTGATGGGTTGTCAGCTTGGCTGACGCGCTCTTATGACTTCTATGAACGTCATTTCGGTTCTATCGAGGCGTGGAACGGCGGTGTCACAGACAGCGCGCTGATCGCGGCGATAGGACGCGCCAGCGACGCTCAGTTCGACTCTGCGGCCGCGGCGATGCTGGCGCGAGCCCCGCAGCACTACCCCTTCGATCCGGTGGTGTCGGCGCTCATTTTGCGGGCGTCCTCGACCAGCGTCTTGAACAAGGCGAAGGAAATTCTGCATCCCATTTCGGGTGAGGAGCTTGTGAGGTTGTCGGCCAGTTGCGTGCGTCGGGGGTTTTTCGGTGAGTCGGGCTAAGCCGACATTGCCACGGCCATGCCGGTAATCCATTCCGGTACTGGCTGATAGACCAGTTTGCGCAGCGGCGTGCCGCCGCCTGCTGCCGCAGCGGCCAGCCAGGTCCGCACCTCGTTGGCGCCCGATCCGCCGCGCATGCGCGCTACATCCACTAAGTGGGTCAGCGCGGATGTATCCCAGCGCGCGAATGCGGCGAGGACCTCCTCGTCCCAGTCGGGGCGGATCTTTTCGCGTGCGGCGGGCATGCCTTCGGTGATAAGCCGGCGACGCTCATCATCGGTGAGCTGGTAGGCATCGACGTCGAGGCTGGGAGGCGAGTGCGATAGTCCTCCGGTACCGATCACCAATGCGCGCAGCTGCTGCTGGTCAAGGAACTCGGCTACCGCCGCCCCGAAATCCAGTACCCGCGCGGCCGTGGGCAGCGGGGCGGTGGCGCAGTTGATGGCGATCGGGATGACTGGCTTGGCGGCGAGGTCGCCTAGGAGGTCTCGTAACGGTTGGCCGAAGGCGTGGTCTAGTGCGATGTCGCGGCAAACCGCCACGTCGAAGTTCGCCCTGAGCAGGTACTCACTGGTGCCGAGGGCCACCTCGCTCGCGACGTCGAGCGTGCCGGGCGGGTGCGGGCCCTCGGCGATGATCGTCGCAGAGAGCACCACTGCGAAGGTGGGCACGACGTGGTTGAAGGCGCGGCGGTGGTCGCCGCCGAACAACACCACCACGTCGGGATCGAAGCTCGTGCACCGCTGCGCCGCGTCGGCAAGGGCTGCGCGAAACTTTGTGCCGTGAAGACATTGGGTGTCGCGGTCTTTGCCGGGGCTGTGGCTGGCACAAACGACGAGGCGGTCGGCCGCGCGACGGCCCGTCGAAGCCCGCCGCGCCAGGGCGGCCTTATTAAGGATGCTCATTGCCGCGTTATCCTACACTGACGGGGACTGCCTGGTTATCTCGTAGTGTTCATGAGTATCATGATTGGGATTGCTCGCCTGCTGATGGGCAGCTCGATGACGATGGTGAGTGAATGGACCTAACGTTCTCAGCGGAGCATATCGAGTTCCGCGACGAGGTGCGTAGCTGGTTGGCCGAGAATGCGCCCACCGAGCAGCGCCCCGATGTGCCCGCGGAGATCCGTGAGTACGACCTCGGGTGGCAGCGCACGCAGTGGGGTGGTGGCTGGGCTGGGATCTCCTGGCCGGTCGAATACGGTGGGCGTGGCCTGTCGCTCGTCGAGCAGCTCATCTGGTACGAGGAGTACGCGCGGGCCGGACTTCCGCCTATTGACGCATGCTTTGTCGGTCTTAGTCACGCCGGTCCGACTTTGATGACGAAGGCGACTCCTGACCAACGCAGCTTTCACCTGCCGAAGATCCTTGGCGGCGAGGCCATCTGGTGTCAGGGGTTCTCTGAGCCGTCGGCCGGTTCTGACCTTGCCGCACTGCGGACGCGGGCGGTGATCGACGGTGACGAACTGGTCATCAACGGGCAAAAGATCTGGACTAGCTTCGCCAACATCGCCGATTATCAGGAATTGCTCGTACGAACCACGTCTGGCGGCAAGAAGCACCACGGCATCACGTGGGTGATCTGCGACATGCACTCGCCGGGAATCGACGTCCGTCCCATCAAGACCATCGATCGCGGTGCGGAGTTCTGCGAGGTGTTCTACGACGATGTGCGGATCCCGATCGCCAACGTCGTCGGCGAGATCGACAACGGTTGGGCCGTTGCCATGTCGACGCTTGCTTTCGAACGTGGAACAGCTTTCACGGCAAGCCAGGTCCGCTTGTCCAACACCGTGGAAAATCTCATCGCACTGGCCCGCGAGACTACCGGGCCGGACCAGCGGCGGCCGGCGATCGCCGATGATGAGATCGCACGCCGGCTAGCGACTGCACGAGCTGAGGTCATCGCAATGCGCGCGATGACCTATGCCAGTGTGAGCGCCAATGCACGTACCGACACCCCGGGCCCGGGCGGATCGATGCTGAAGTTGTTCTACAGCCAGATCGCCGTGTCGGTTGCCAAGCTGGCCATGGATATCCTTGGACCGCAAGGGCTGCAATATAATTCGCGTTGGGCACGACCGATGGGCTGGTCGGGTCACTACCTGTACTCCTATTCGGTGCCGATATCCGGCGGTACATCGGAGATCCAGCGCAACATCATTGGGGAACGTGTGTTGGGTCTGCCCAGGTGACGGCGAGCGCGAAGGACTGATCGACAGATGGAGATGTCGGCGTCACAAGAGCAGCTTGAATTAGCTGCAGCCGCTGCAGAGTTCTGCGCTGAGTATGGTGCGCTCAGCGGTCTGCGGGAGCGGGCTGATGCGCCCTCGGCGGTCGAACCGAAGGTGTGGCACGCGGCTGCCGAACTTGGTTTCCTCGGATTGAGCGCGCCCGAACACGTCGGCGGCCAAGGGCTGCGACTGGAGGACCATGCGCTTGTATTCCGTGAGTTGGGAAAGTCCTTGCTGCCGGGCCCCTTCGTGGCAGGTGTGGTCGCTGCCGAGCTCGCCTGTCAGGGCGGCGACGCACAGTTGGGCGCCCGGTTCGTTGATGGCTCGACGCGAGCCGGCGTGGTCAACGCTGTGGGCGCCGGTGTGGATGCCTCGCGACTGACCGGTGCTGTTCAACTCGTCGATGCGGCCGATGCCGAATGGGCCGTGGTCGGTGGCGAATCCGGGATCGGTTTGATCAGGGTGGCCGACCTTGCTGACGTGGCTTGGGTGTCGTGCATCGATCCCGGGAGCCGCATCGCCGGCGCGCATGCGGCCGCGGTGCCGGTGTTGTACTGGGCCGCGTCGGCCTCGCATCCTGCGCTGCATATCGCGCGGGTGCTGGCGGCGGCGCAGCTAGCTGGTATCGCTGAGCGCGCGTTGGCGATCACCGCCGAGCACGCCAAGACGCGAATTCAGTTCGGCCGGCCGATCGGGGTCAACCAGGCTGTCAAGCACAGGTGCGCTGACATGGCAGTGGCGGCGGACGCCGCGCTGCAGCAGACCCTGTTCGCTGCGGTCACCGTGTCCGAGGGACACCCGGACGCCGAACTACAGACTCGGGCGGCCAAGTTCATCGCGGGCCGCGCGGCAATCGAGAACTCCGCCAGTGCGATCCACCTGCATGGCGGCATGGGGTTCACCTATGAGCACGACATCCATTTGTATCTTGAGCGGGCGCATGTCCTGAATCAGCTATTTGGTTCGGGCGCAGCTCAACTCGGCCCGATCCTGGCGTTGCCGCAGCCCTGAATGGCTGGGCCGGTCGACCCGGTGCAGTTGGCCGCGTGAGCCATCAGCGGTCCGAGCAGTTCTGGGGTCGCGCCGTGCAGCACGAGTTCATCGGCTCCGGCGGCGAGGTACTCGGCGAGTCGTTGGGCGCAGTGCCGAGCCGAGCCGACCGCCGCCGCCGCCTTGATCCAGGCGCTGGGAATGCACTGCTGGGCGACGTCGGTGAGGTCGTATCGGGTGAACCGGTAGTCGGCAATGGCGGTGCTGCCGTCAAAGAAGGGGTGCGCGCGCAACTGTGTCAACGGGGACGGATCCCATTGGTTGGCGGTGGTCAAGCTCTCGCCATAGCCGACGATCTGGAAATAGGTCACGGCGCGGGCGGCGATAGCGGCAATTTCTTGCTGCTCGGGCAGTTCGGGGGCCACCAGCACTGAGGCATACACCCGCATCTGGCTCGGGTCGCGCCCGCTTCGCTGCGCGGCGTCGCGCACCGTTGCGGCCGAGCGGGCCACCGCATCGACGGTGAGCATGGGGTGCAACAGCACCCCGTCGAAGTGGGTGCCCGCCAATTCGAGGCTTTTGGGCCCGATCGCTGCGAAGACCAGCGGTGGTGGTGCGGTGTCGGGCAAGTCGGTGAGGCGAAGCTTGGGAAAAGTGCCTGCGGGGCCCGAATAGGACACCTTCTCGCCCCCACAGAGCCGGCGCAGCAGTTCTGCGGTGTCGGCGACGACTGCGTTGGTGACGAGGGGCAGACCGTAGGCCTTGGCCGCCGCCGGATTCAGGCGGCCTAATCCCAGGATGAAGCGGCCGCTGGCCAATCCCTGCAGCGTCATGGCAGTCGAGGCCAGCTGAATCGGGTGGCGCAACCCGATGTTGGTCACGCCGGAGGCGACCTTGATGGTGGTCGTCGCCTGGGCGACGGCGGCCGCGAGCGGCCCGATGTCCTTGTTACCCAACCGTTCACCGATCCACGCGGTGGACAGCCCCGTATGTTCTGCGGCCCGCGCCTGCCCGATGGCAACGCGTGGATCGTGTACTCGTCCCGGCAGGAGGTATGCGCCGAACCGGTCCTGCGTCGAACCATGAGGTTCGAAGGTTTCCATCCTTTCCTTATACTCTATTATCGTCGTGGGTCAGGCATCGGTGTCGGACTGGGGAGGCGACGTCTGTGACCATTGCCACGCAGCGCGACATCGATGCCACCGGTCGCACGCTGCGCCGCTGGTTCGTTGCCAAGGCGGGTGCGCGCGTCGTTCACGATGTGGAAGTGACGCCGTCGAAGAGCGGATTTTCCAACGAGACGGTGATGTGTCGTGTGCGGTGGTTGGATGCCGCGTCGACCGAACACGATGACAGCCTGGTGCTGCGCATTGAGCCGACCCGCCATCAGCTCTTTCCGACCAGCGATGCGCTGCATCAGGCCGCGGTCATGCAGGCGCTGGCTGGCGCGTGCCGACTTCCGTTGCCGCAAATTCGCTTCGCCGAACCCGAGTCGCGGTGGTTCGGTGCCGCCTTTTACCTGATGAATCGAATCGACGGCCGGATACCGACCGATGTGCCGAGCTATCACCAGCGTGGCTGGGTGGCCGAGTTGTCAGCCGCCGAGCGCGCGCGCTTGTATGACAATGCGCTGGCACGGCTGGCCGAGCTGCATCAACTAGATCCGCGGCGGGTCGCATCGGTGCTTTCGCCCAAGTCATCGACCGGTAATCCCTTGCAGGACTACGTCGAGCATGTGACAGCGTGGGCGAGGTGGGCCGATGCTGATCTGCAGATCAACCGGTCCTGCATCACTGATGGGCTGCGTTATGTGCAACGCGCCCGACCCGCCGATGTCGCACCGGTGGTGGTGTGGGGCGATGCACGCATCGGCAACATGATCTTTGGAACGGATCTGTCTGTGGTGTCGATGCTGGACTGGGAGGCCGCTACCATCGGCCCGGCCGGCATCGACGTCGGGTGGTGGTTGATGTTCGAGGAGTACATCTGTGAGGCCGGCGGGCTGAACAGACTGCCGGGTATTCCGTGTCGTGAGGCGATACTGCAGCGCTACGAGTCCTTGCGGGGTTGCCCGGTTAAGGACGTGAGCTACTTTGAAGTGCTTGCCGCTCTGGTGTTCTCATTGATCAATAGTCGGCTGGCGACGCTGTTGCGCAATGAGGGATTCGACGAACAGCGGGCGGCGCAGTTCGCCGAGCGCTCGACGGCGATGTTAGGGCGAGGGCTCGATGTCGCCGGTGCCTGAGCCCGATCGGCGGGTCTGAAGCGCCAGGATCAGGCTTGCCACCAGTCGCCGAGTGCACGGAGGTAGCGGCGCAGTCGGTTCTTGGCCAGGCCGGAGTCGTTGGCCAGCAACGCGTCGACGATCGCGGCGTGCACGGCGGCCAGCTCCGGGGCGCGGGGCCCGGCGGCGGGGTTTTTCACCGGAAGCGCGGCGCTGTGACGTACCCACAGCTCCAGCAGCACCTTGAGGAAGAGTTCAAGAATCGGGTTGCCGCTGAGGTCGGCGAGCTCGGCGTGGAATAACCGGGCGGCTTCCAGCACGTCGGATTCCGGTGTGTGCTCGTCGATCAACAGCGATCCGCGCAACCGGTCGGCCACGCCGGGTTCGTTGATACGCGCCGCGACATTGTCTACACAGCCCAGCTCAATGGACTCCTGCACCCCGAGCAGATCGCGGACCTCGATGTGGCGGTAGTCAAGGTATAAGCTCATCGTCTCCACGCTCGCCTCGGCGTCGGGTGCCGACACCACGAGTCCGCCACCAGGTCCCCTTCGCATCTGGGCGATGGAGTGATATTCGAGCAAGCGGATGGCTTCGCGCAGCACCGAGCGGCTTACGGCGTAGCGGTCTTGCAGGATGGTTTCCGAGCCCAGTACATCGCCGACTCGTCCGTCGGCTTGACGGATGTCTTGTCGAATCCGTTCTGCTACAACCTCGGCCAGCTTGTCGCCGCTGATGACATTGTCGAAGGCCGAGGGGCGTGCGTGATACGACAGCAGCTTCGCCTGATCGGCTAACCAAGCGCCCAGGGCCTCAAGGTGGTTCCGCATGGCGAATTGGGCGCGCGCCACGTCGCCACCGATGATCGCTTCGACGACCGCGCGATGGGCGTTGACGCCGTCGTGGCCGATCGCCGCCGAGGTCGCGGCATGCTCGCGGCCGTTGGTCACCTTCGAGTAGCGCTCAGTGAGCTGAGCGAGAATCTCGATGAACAACGCGACTGCGGGATTGCCCGATAGCTCCCCGATCGCGACGTGTACGACGTGGCCGGACTTGCCGCGGTGGGGCAGGTCGGAATCGTCTGCCGCCAAGACCGCACGCAGATGTTCGATGCCTTGCTCGTCGACGCGCTCAATGGCCAGTGCCACGGCCAGCGGCTCGAGCAGGAGCCGCGCTCCGATGAGGTCTTCGAGGTTGGTGCCGACGCTTTCCAGATAGATGACCATCGCTTGGGTGGCGCCGCTGGGCTCGGGGGCTCGGACCACCAATCCGCCCGCGGGGCCGCGACGCATTGTGGCGGCCTGGTGATGCTCGGTGAGGCGGATGGCTTCGCGCAGCACGGCCCGGCTGACCCCGTAGTGTTCGCGTAGTTCGGCCTCGGAGCCGAGTAGGGCACCGACGGGCCACCGTCGGCGGATAATGTCGGCTTCGATGCGTTTGGCGGTCAACTGGGCCAGCTTGCCCCTCGAGCCCGGTGCGCCGGTCGTGTCGGCCGGCGGCAAGCTAGGCGAAGTCATAGCTAGGCGAAGTCATTGAGTGTGCTCCATGCGGTCGGTGAGTTGCACAGAGCGTACTGCTAGCCGGCCCGTCGCGGTGGATCCCGCGCTAACCAGTGCTTGATCCCGCTTTCTTCGGCGAAATCCGGGCGCATGCTATCCTCCCGATTAAGGATACTTAATAGATTCCCGCGATGCGCACTTTCCGTCCGCTCCAAAGTCGCGCCGAAGGCCTGATCCATGAGGAGTGTCATATGTATCGGTTGACGTTGGGTGATGTTCTGGATCAGAACAGTCGCACCTATCCCGACAAGGTCGCCACCGTATGTGGCGAACACCGCTACACCTATCGCCAACTGCGGGAACGGGTCGACCGGCTGGCGGGTTGCCTTAAGAATGCCGGCGTCGGCGAGGGCGATCGGCTGCTGTGGCTGGGCCAGAACTGTCACCGGTTGCTCGAGTTGATTTTGGCAAGCGCGAGGCTGGGCGCGATGACATGCCCGGTGAACTGGCGGCAGTCCGTCGACGAGTTCGTGTTCGTGATCGAAGATCTCGACCCCAAGGTCGTGGTCTGGCAGGAGGACATCACCGGCGACGTGTCGAAGGAGGCCCGCACCAAGGTCGGCGGCGAAGCGCTGTGGGTTCAGCACGACGGCGATGGCGAAGACGGCTACGAGCGTTTGCTCGCAGCGAACGAACCGAACTCCTCGTTCGGCGATGTCGATCCGGCATTGCCGGTCGTGGTGATGTATACGGCGGCTTTCGGTGGTCGCCCCAACGGTTCAATGATCACCCAGCTCGGGCTGCTAACGCAGGACGCGAACCTCTTCTATCTCGCCGAGATCACTTCGGAATACGTGTATTTGAACTGCGGACCGCTGTTTCACATTGGCAGCCTCATGTTCACAGTGGCCACCTTTCACATCGGCGGAACGAATGTATTCATCGCACGAGCCGAGCCGCAGTATGTGATGGAGGCGATCAGCCGCGAGCGTTGTGTGTCGGGATTCGTGCTCCCCCCCACCATCGAGAAGATCGTCGAACTCAACGCCGATGGCGCGCACGACTTAACGAGCTTCCGGTCGCCGTTTCCAGTGCCCGGCTGGGTCGACATGGTCTCGCCCGACACGTCGGCGTTCTTCCGTGGTGGATACGGTCAGACCGAGGCGACGGGATTCAACTGCTTCGCCGGATACGGCGGTAAGGCAGGGGTTTCGACGGCTGGGCGTCCATCGCCGTGGACGCGCGTCTACATCCTGGACGAAGACGGTCGCGAGGTGCCGCAGGGCGAAGTCGGCGAGATCACGTTCAACGGTCCGATGGTTCACGCCGGGTACTGGAACAGGCCGCAGATCAATGCCGAACGCACCCGCAGTGGCGGCTGGCGAACCAACGACCTCGGATTGCGGGACGAAGGCGGCATCATCAACTTCATCGGACCCAAGACACAGATGATCAAGTCCGGTGTCGAGAACATCTATCCCGCGGAAGTCGAGCGGTGTATCGAGGAAATCGATGCGGTCAAGGAAGCGGCCATCATTGGTGTGCCGGATGCCCAGTACGTGCAATCGGTCAAGGCGATCATCGTCGTTGAACCGGGACACACGGTCACGGCAGAAGACGTCATCGCCCACTGCAAGGCGCGCATTGCGTCGTACAAGAAACCAAAATTCGTCGAATTCCTCGACGCGCTCCCACGTTTGGTCACCGGCGGCAAGGACTATGCGCTGTTGGACCAGAAGTTCGGTGGCGGTGGCTACCCCGGCGGCGGTACCCGCAGTCAATAGGCGCCTGCCAACGAGCGGCGGGCCGCCCCTCCGTACTTCTTGAGCTGCGGCCGGGGACCGCCGTTCAGCCGTTCAGGAATTTGAGGGGCAGGTACTCCGCGCTGCGCACCGGCAGGTTAACGTATCGGACGTCTTCGCCAGGCGCGAGCTCATAGTGTGGCAAGCGCTTGTGCAGTTCTTCGATCGCGATCTTGAGCTCCATGCGGGCGAGGTTGGAGCCCAGACAACGATGCGTGCCGCTGGCGAAAGCGATGTGCTGATGACGCGGCCGATCGATGTTGATACGCAAGGGATCGTCGTGCACCGACGCATCGAGGTTCGCTGTCGCCCACGATGCGAGGATGGCCTCGCCGGCCTTAATCACGAGGCCGTCACCGAGGTCAACGTCCTCGGTCGGGTAGCGCGTGCCGACAGGCACCGGCGACTCGTAGCGCAGTAGTTCCTCAACCAATCCGCGAATCAGCGACGTATCGGCGATGACCCGGGCGCGTTCGTCGGGATGCCGAGCGAGCCAGTCGAGCATCAGCGAAAGTGACGATGTCACCGTGTCGAGGCCGGCGAACATCATCAGCGTGATGATGTTCATCAGCTCCATGTCGTTTAACCGTTCGCCGTCAATCTCAGTCTCTAGCAGGATGCCCAGGACGTCATCGCGGGGCTCGGTGGCGCGACGATTGGCGAGGTGCTCGGTGAAGTAGGTGACCAGGCGCATGCCGGCGGCAGCCCCGATCTCCTGGTTCTCTTCGGCGGTCTTTCCGGTGGGATGAAGGATGTCCTTCATGAATTGCAGGAAGAAATCGAGATCCTTTGTGGGAGCACCGAACAATTGCAGAAATGTCAGACAGGGCAGCGGCACGCAATAGCGCTGGGTGATGTCCACGATGTCGTCTCCTGCGAACCCGTCGACGAGCTCACCGGCCAGTCGGCGCACCGCATCCTCGAGACGTGCCACCTGCTTGGGCGTGAACATCGGATCGAGGATGCGCCGCCACTTGGCGTGGTCGTCGCCGTCGATCTCGAGTGGGATCAGTGGCATGGGAACCCCGAATGCCGGTCCGCGGCCACCAACGCCAAGGACCTTGGGGTGTCGATTGATTTTGATGATGTCGTCGTGCCGGTAGAGGTAGACGACACCCTCTTCGACACGCTCGTACCGAAGATCGGCGACCTTTTGTGCGAGATACGGCTGTGGAGGCTGGACATATTCGGTCGCCTTGCCGTATTCCGAGAGCCGGAAATCGAACGGCTCGAGTTTGGTCTCCATATTCTTTGATCTCCTGATGTTTGATCTCTCGATAAGTACCGTGGTCGTTTCTAACGGACGTCGAGCATGTCGCAACCGGTGACGCCAGCGGGCGCATCTTTCGCCCTGGGGCACACCGGCCACACGCTCGTAGAAGTCGGCGGGCTCTCACCACGCGGGTCGCCGGCCAGCGGCACTTCGCGTCCGGACGCCTCGTAGCTGTGTTGGTCGAAGCTCACCCAAACGCCCCGACGGTAGGGCAATTCGCCGACGGCGTCTTGTACGAGCGCCATGTGGGTCTCCTGTCGCATGCTGGCGAGACCAGATCGTAGGTGAACGTTGGTCAACCGCTCATCGAGCGTACAACAAAGAGCACTCTATTCGAACCCTGTTCCCGTCGGTGCCGGGCACCCGGATTTTCGCACCAGGGTGAGGTCTACAGCGCCGCGTCGCGGCCAGCTTAGCCGGTCTCAAGAATGGTTAAAAACCGAGGTAAACCGCGGTATTGAGAGGATTCCTTCGGTCAGCGCTGCCGCGGTCTATCGGCCGGATTGGGCGCCTGCAGGTCGACCCTGTTGATGTTGAGAGGAACGCAAGCGAGCCGCAGAAGCGCAATCTAGGACACTATTTTCGCCACCCGTATACGTGCCGAATATAGTGCCGTATCAGTGGGTGATGACAGATTGCTGGAGGTAGCGATGGGCAAGGTCGACGGTCTGTCGTTGTGGCTGCGTGATCCCGACTTCCCCTGGATCGACGAGTCCGTTGGTGCATTACTGCAACACCGCGCGCGCCACGATGCGGGCCGGGTTGCGCTGTACTGGTCGGCCGCCGGCGACACGATCACCGCTTTGACGTACGCCGACGTCTATCGCGACGCGTGCAGGATGGCCCGGGGACTGCTCGAATTCGTCGAACCAGGCGAGGCGGTCGCGGTCTGTGGCCCCAATTCGATCGAGTGGGTATTGCTCGAGTACGCCTGCGCCCTCGCGGGTGTGGTGCTGGTGCCGATGAATCCCGCGATGCGTGAAGACGAGTTCGTTCACATCCTCAGCATGACCGACAGCCGTGTCGTGCTGGCGGTGAACGAGTTCCGTGGACGAGGCGTCATCGACTCCCTGCGGTCGGCGGCGGGCTCATGCGCGGCGCGCCCGCAAGTCCTGGAGTTGGTCGAATGGGCGGGATCGACCGACGGCACCCACTCCTTGCCCACCGTCGATCCCAAGGCGCCCTTCATCATTCAGTACACCTCCGGCACGACGGGACGACCAAAGGGCGCGGTGCTCGACCACGCTGCATCGGTCAACGCGGGGGCACTGTGGGTAGGGGGCTGGGGGCATACCGCCGATGACATCCTGGTGACCGCGGCGCCGTTGCACCACGTCGGCGGTTCGGTGGCGATTGTGCTGGGTGTGCTTGCCGCCGGTTCGTCGTTCGGCACCTTGGCACGTTACGACGTCGATCAACTGATCGCCTTCGTCAAGAACACCGCGGCGACCGTCGTGGCGGCGGTGCCGACCATCCTCTACGACCTGCTCGAGCGGCCCGGCTTCAGCCCGGATCAATTACCCTCCCTACGCACCGTCATGGGGGGAGGCGCCTACGTTCCGCCGGAGACGATCCGCACGGTCGAATCGCGGTTCGGCGTGGAGTGCATTGTCAGCTATGGGCAGAGCGAAGCCCCGGCGTTTTTGCAATCGAGCCGCGACGACCCGCCTGAGCTAAAGGCGACATCGCTGGGACGACCGTTGGCAGGCCGCGACGTACGCATCGCCCTGCCCAACGGCCGTACGGCTCGCGACGGTGTGGTGGGGGAGATTTGTACCCGTTCGGACATGCGCATGGTCGGCTACCTTGGCCAACCTGAGGCGACCGCCGAGGTCGTCGACGACGACGGATGGCTGCACACAGGGGATCTCGGAGCGATGGACGAAAACGGGTACGTGACGTCGCACGGGCGCGCGCGAGACGTAATCATTCGCGGCGGCGAGAACATTTACCCGGATGAGGTCGAGGCTGTGTTGTCCACGCATGAATCGGTGGCTGCCGTGGCGGTGGTCGGTCAACCCGACGTCCGTTGGGGTGAGGTGCCTGTGGGATTTGTCCTGCTCAATCCCGGTTACGACATGGACGAGGCACGGTTGATGGAGTACGGCCGGGAGCGGCTCGCCTCGTTCAAGGTGCCCAAAAAGTGGATTCCTATCGAAGCCATGCCGTTGACGTCGTCGGGCAAGATTCGCCGCGTCGAGCTGCGAAAAGCTTTGTCCGAGAAGGCATGACATGGCTAGACCCCGGTGTGGGGTATCCGTTGGCGGCCGTGCAGGTGTTGGCGCGAATATACCCCGGCCAATGCGCGATTGATCCGTCGCCGATTTGGATTGTCCGATGTCGTTGCCCGCGAACCCTCCGGACTCGAGCTCGATCTCGAACGAGGGCTGCTCGGGGTCTAACAGGCCGTCGGCGTCAGCGCACCGAATCCATTCTCCAGCCACGGTAATGCGCGCGGGAAGCGGCAGCAGCGGGTGCGATGTCAGCGCCGGAGCGCCTTGACTCGCCCGGCTGCTCAAGCCATGATGTGGTATGGAGAATGAGTATACTGTTTAACTATCGACGGCGAATCCCCGGAGACCGATGAGTCAAGAAGATCTGTTCGAACCTGAAATAGAGGCCATGCCGCGGCCGGAACTCGAACAACTGCAGGAGCAACGCGTTCTCGAGCTGATTCCGTATGTTTACGAGCGGTCGGACTTCTACCGCATGCACTGGGATGAAGCGGGGGTCAAGCCAGCCGACATCCGGTCGTTGCAGGATTTCAAGGAGCGAATCCCGTTCATCAATAAGGACATGATCCGCGATTACCGGGAGAAGACCGGCGACCCGTATGGAGGGATCCTGTGCGTCGACCCGGCCGATTTGACGTCGATCGCGTCGAGTTCGGGGACCACCGGTGACCCGACGTTCTTCAACGAGCAATATGACGAGTACATCCCGCTGATGGTGGGTTGGGTGCGGGCACTTTGGGAGCACGGCCTGCGACCGGGCGACCACGCGATCACCGGGTCAGCGACGTTTCGCGGTGCGTCCTGCCACGAGCACCGAATCCTCGGTGTCGTACCGATAGCGATCGACAGCTGGTTTGGCCAATGGGATGCGGTGCTGGACGCCATCAAGCGGTACGACGTCAGGCAGATCCATGTTGTGGGACCGCTGATTTCGGAACTCGAGCGTCTCAGTCATCACCGCGACATGCGTGAGGCGCTGGCTCCGCTGAAGTTCATGACCTTCGCCGGTGAGCCGATGGGGTCGCGCATGCAGCAGACCGTCCGGGAGGAATGGGACACCGACCTGGTGATGTGGACGAGCGCCGGCGACACCGGAACCGCGTGGGAATGTAAGCAGCACAACGGATACCACGTCCACGAGGACACCGTCTTGGTGGAGGACCTCGTCCCCGACAAGAACGAGTCGGTAATCGAAGGGGAAGTCGGCGAATTGGTCACGACCGACCTCGATAACCTCGTTGCGCCGTTGATCCGCTATCGCGCTGAGGATCTGGTGCGAGTGAATCGGCAGCAGTGCGAATGCGGTCGTACTCATGCCCGGTTCTGGCCGCTGGGGCGGGCGGGCGACCTGACGATCGTACGGGGCAAATCGGTCATGCCGCTGGAAGTATGGGCGGTTATCGAGCAATTCGACGAGACCCGCTCGGCGCTGTTCCAAATCATCCGGCCGCAGAAAGAGGTGGATGAGCTGCACTTGCGTGTGGGTTATGCACCGGATTTGACCAAGGACACCGGCGAACTGCGTGAGCGGATCTGCGCAGGCTTGGCCGAAGCGGTCGGTATCTCCCCGACCGTCGAATTGCTCGAGGAGAAGGAAATCGTCGCCCGTGCCTCGTCGGCGGCCAAGATTCCGAGGATTGCGAAGTCATGAGCCAACAATCGACCATCGCCAGGGCTGCAAAGCTTCAGCGGCCAGGAATCGCTTGGATCGGGCGCTACAAGGTAGGTGACGATGTCATCGACTTCACCGTCAGCGAAGACGATTTCGCACGCGACAGTGCCTGGGCTGCGCAGGTCTTACGCGGTCACGGCATCGGCAAGGGCAGTCACGTTCTGGTGACGGCCACCCCATCCGAGACGCCGTGGATTGATGCGTTTCGCGTCGGTGCTGGCGTGGCGGGCGCGGTGCATTCGAACGCCGAACCGTGGAACTGGGACGCGCGTCGTTCGGAGATGTACATCCGCCGACTGAACACCGAAATGGTGATCGGTTTGAGTGCCGAAACGGTCACAGCCATGCGGCAACTCACCGATGCCGCCGTTCGGCTCGGCTCCGTTGGCACCATCTTGGCCAGGCCGGAGGCGCTGCCGGTGCTCAACGACCTCGGCATCGAGGCGGGTTTGTACGTCCGGTTGGGTCCGGCCGTGGCCGTCACCGCGCCTGATCGTGCGGGATTGCAGTACGACGAGGAGGAGTGGGCGGTCGAGAGCGTCGATGGACAGCTTGTCGTGTCCACGGTGGGACCACGCGCGACGCGGTTCGACCGGCAGCCTACTGGCGTGGCGGGTGAAGTGACATCGACGTCGGGCGGCGCTCGTATCACCCTGCGCTGACCTCGCGCGGCAAGAAAGCGCCGGCCGGAATCTCCGGCCGGCGCTTCATCTCGTCAACAGACCGGCAGACCTAACCGCCTGCCCTGGCCGAGACCGCTTTGGCGGCCGCGGTCTCGGCGGTGTGTTTGCGGGCCAGCTCGAGCCCGGCCTGCAGGCTTTCGGCGGTCATCACCCAGTCCTTACACGAGCAGCCGCAAGAGTAAGTCCCATCGTCGAGCGGAATGACGGACTGCACGTCGCATTCACCCGAGGACACCGCGTCGGATAGGAACTCCCTCGGCGAATCGTGCAGGACATTGTCGGACATCAGGCGCCGGCACCCACGGGCTCCTCGACGGGAACCTGCGGCACATCGGGGAACAGTTCGTAGAACGTGCCGCGCATGACCCGCTCGGCCACCTTCGGATCGGCGTCGTCGAACAACTCGTGCAGAGTCTCCTGCGTGTGGCCGAACGTCCCCTCCATGTGGGGGTAGTCGCTGCCCCACATGACGTTGTGGTAGCCCATGTAGGTCGCGGCCGCGACCGCGCTTTTGTCGTGCTGGAACGAGGCGTACACCTGGCTGAAGATCTGCTCGCGGATCGGACGCTCGAGCTTGGGCCGCACCGCCATGTGGTGCTGACGGTAGCCTTCCTCCATGCGGTCGGCGATGAACGGAACCCATGTGGCGCCGCCTTCGGAGACCAACACCTTGAGGTTCGGTCGCTTGTCCAGTGCGCCGGACGCGACCAGCTTCATGACCGCCCGCTGGCCTTCGAACGTCGTCTCGGTGTAGTTGAGGACGGCGCCGCCTGGACCGCGGTACTTCTGGCCAGGGTTGCGTGTCTTGTCACTCAGATCGACGGGCTCGCTGCCGATATGGAAAGCGATGACCATGTTCGCGGCATCGCATGCGTCCCAGAACGGTTCCCACTCGGGATAGTTGTAATCCTTCTGCATGGGATGAGGCAGGGTCGGCAGGAACACCGCGCGGTAGCCCATCTCGGCGATGCGCTCCAGTTCCTTGACCGCGTCGCCGACGTCGAGTGTGGACACTTGACCGACGGTGACCAGCCGCGGGCTGGCTTTCTCCAGGGTTTCGTACGCCCAGTCGTTGCTGACCCGCAAAGCCTCACGCAGCAGTTCTGGGCTGCGGAACGACGAGCACCACAACCCAAGTGAAGGGTAGACGACCTCGCCCCACACGCCCTCGTTGTCCAGGTCGTTAATGCGCACCGATACGTCCTTGCCGCCCGGAGCGCCGACGGTCATCTCCATAAACTTGCGTGCGGCACTGGTGGGAAGTTTGCGCCGGAACGCCATACCGTCGATATGGACAGTCTCCCACTCGCCGTCCGGATCCTTGACGGACCTTGGTACGCGTTCGGCAAGGTGAGGCGGCAAGTTGTCCCGCCATAATTCGTCGGGCTCCAGGAAGTGCGAGTCACCGGAATTGGCCCAGAGTTTCGTCATCATGTCCCTTCTCTGTTCGAAGCTGAGGCAACCAGCTCGCCAGCATGGATCGGGGTCTCAATCCATCGTCGACAACAACTATACGCTGTCAAGTAACGCTGCGCGAGAGCCGCCACGACCGCTGTCCGGTCGCCGGACCGGCCCCTAAATGAGTAGTCTGCTTAGACTGCGGTGCAAGTCGCCGGTTCGACGACGGTGGGCCTGTAGCGGTCAGGGCAGCGCAGCTGCGGTTCCTCGTTGCGCCGCACGCCGGCGCGTCGCAGGCCATCGAACTCATATCGACGTCGGTGTGAAACGCTGTTTCTCTGGACCTCGATCGGTGGAATGCCGCAAGACATGGTGGCCCAGGACGTGCAGACGATCTGCGCTCCGCTCGGTCGGTTGCTGCGTGGACCGACAGCCGCCGCGCACGCCCAGTATCGATCGGCCGGCGCGCAGGCGCTCGGCTTCTCACCGGTCACTCGCGGTCAGCTCGGCATGTACTCGACCTGTAGGTGCTTGATCCCGTGCACGAAGTTGGCCCGCAGGTAGTCCGGCTCGCCCACCGTGCGGATATCTGGCAGCGTGGAGAAGAGCTTGAGGAAGAAGATGGAAAGCTCGAGTCGGGCCAGGTTCGCGCCCAGGCAGTAGTGAGGTCCGGGGGCGCCGAATCCCAAGTGCGCGATTTGCTTTCGGGTGATGTCGAATTCCGTGCCGCGTTCGAAGTAGGTTTCGTCCTGATTGCCCGAGCGGTACCAGAGCACTACTTTGTCTCCGCGCTCAAATACCTGGTCGCCGAGCATTACACCGTCGCGGGTGACCGTGCGCCGCATGTGCAAGACCGGCGAGGCCCACCGGACGATTTCTTCGACCGCAGCCTTGGTATGGGTCTGGGGATCCGCCAGCCACAGCGCCCGCTGATCGGGAAACAACGTCAAGGCGTGCATGCCGTGCGCGATTGCGTTACGGGTGGTCTCGTTGCCTGCGGTGATGAGCAGGATGAAAAACGCGGCAAGTTCCTGGGGGCTTAGGTTGTCCTCATTGCGCGCCGCGACAAGTGCGGTGGTCACATCGTCACGGGGAGTGTTGATCCGATCGTTGGCGAGTTCTGCTAGCAGCGCGGCGAGTTCGTCGCTGGCGGCGTAGATGGCCGAGCCGACCGCTCGCGGACTCTGGTCGGGGACGTATTCAGGATCGCTTGCGCCCATGATGATGTTGGTGAGGTCGAATATGCGCCGTTCATAGCTGCGCGGAACCCCCATCATGTCGTTGACGATGCGGAGCGGAAGCAGGGCCGCAACTTCGGTGACGAAGTCGCATGCACCACGCTCGCGCACGCTATCGAGGATGGCCCGGCTCTGTTGATCGACGTCGGCGCGCACGCGCTCGAGCGAGCGGGGAGTGAAGCCGCGGGAGACGATCTTTCGTACGCGGGTGTGCTCGGGGTCGTCCATAGTGATCACCGAACTGCGGTACTCGAGCATGGCCTGCGACTGATCGAAGATGAGCGTGCCTTGCCCCGAGCAGAAGTCTCCGGCGCGGCGGCTTACCTCCCGGATGTCGTCGTAGCGCGTCAACGCCCAAAAGCCTCCGCCGCGCGGGTTGCCTTGCGTGTCGCGCTCTGGACAGTACGGGCGGGGTTCGTTGGCGCGTAGCCATGCGAACGCGGCGTCTCGCTCGTTGGCCGGTCTGGTCCACCAGCTCAGGTCGTCGAGGTCAATTGTGGGTGTGCTGTCAACGGATGCCATCGCGCGCTACCTTTTTGTCGGTCGGACGGTCGTGGGTTCGGGTCATTCGTCGGTGGTCCCGCCTAGCAGGATCGATTGGTATTCGATGAAGCCGGTGACGCCCTCGGGGCCACCTTCGCGGCCGATGCCTGATTCTTTGAAGCCGCCGAAGGGACTACCTAGATCGATTGGGGCTGAGGAGTTTACGGCGACTGAACCGGCTCGTAGCCGGGCAGCGAGGCGTTCGGCGCGGGTCGGGTCGGAGGTCCATACGCTGGCCGCCAAACCGTAGGGCGTGTCATTGGCGATCCGGACGGCCTCGTCGTCGTCGGAGTATTCGATAGCAAGCGCCACCGGGCCGAAGATCTCGTTACGGGCCAGCGCGGACGTGGTGTCGACGTCGGCGAACAACGTCGGCTCGAAGTAGTGGCCGGTGGTCAGGTCCGCCGGTCGGCGTCCGCCGGCGACGAGTCGGGCGGTCTTTGCGCCCTGCTCGACGGTGGCTTCGATCCGTTGCAGTGCCTGTGCCGAGATGACGGGGCCGATTTCGGTGGCGCGATCCGCGGGATCTCCGACGCGAAGGGACCGGACACGGTCGGCGAGCGCGCGGACCATTTCGTCATACCGTGTGCCGGGAATCAGTATGCGGGACAACGACGTACATACTTGGCCGCTACCGGCCATCGCGCCGAGCACTAGCGCGTCGATCAGCGCCTCGGAGATTTCGGCATCGTCGGTGACGATGGCGGCGGACTTGCCGCCGAGTTCCAGGGTGAGGCGGCGCAGGTCGCGGCCGCAGGCCTCCGCTATCCGGCGGCCCACTGCCGTCGATCCGGTGAAGCTGACCTTGTCGATTTCCGGGTGAGTCACCAGATGTGCGCTGACGGAGTCGTCGGCGGGGACGACGTTGAGGATGCCCCGCGGGATTCCCGCTTGTTCGGCGGTTTCAGCGAGCACGAACAGCGACAGGGGGGCCTCCAGCGACGGCTTGAGTACCACCGGGCAGCCGGCCAGCAACGCCGGCGCGATCTTGAGTGCGGTGGTGAATAGTGGTGCGTTCCATGGGACTACGGCGGCGACGACACCGACCGGCTCGCGTCGGACCAGCACGGTCCCGCCGGTCAATGCCGGGCGTGTCTCCCGCCATGGATAGGTGGTGGCGAGCCGTTGATGCACGCGAAGTACGCCGATCGCCGAGCCGACTTGGGCATTGGCGGCCCAGGCGCGCGGGCTGCCCACCTCGTCGGAGATGAGTTCGGCCAGTTCGTCACCGCGCGCCTTGAGCGCTTTGGCCAATCGGGCGAGGCGCTCGCCGCGCTCGGCGGGCCCAAGGTCGAGCCACTCACGACTTTCGTGGGCCGCCCGGGCCGCGCGCACCGCGCGATCGACGTCAGCGACAGCGGCCAGCGGCACTTGGCCGATTGGCAATTCGGTGGCGGGTGAGTGAACCTCGACGTGGGTGTCGGTGTGCGGCTTGAGCCACTGTCCGTCGATGAATAGTCGGTCGTATGTCCGCATGCGGTGTCCTCCGCGGTTGGCTAGCTATCGGGGCGCTCAGCGGAGCAGGGTGCGGCCACCGTCGACCATGAGGGTGGCCCCTGTGACGTAGCGCAGATCGGTGGCCAAAGACACGATGACCGGTGCGATGTCGGTTTCGGAGTCGCCGAGCCGTCCTAGTGGGACCTTCTTCAGCACACCGTCGAACCAGCGGGAATGCTGCTCGGCGTATTTCGCCACGTTCTCCGTCAGGGCGGCAGGGCACAAGACGTTGACCGTGATCCCGTAGCGGCCCCATTCCTTGGCAGCGTGCTTTGTGAGCCCGCGGATCGCTTCCTTGTTGGTGCCGTACGCGGAGAACCCCGGGTCGCCGTCGACGCCAGTGGACGACGCCATGTTCACGATGGTGCCGCCGGTCTGCTTCATGTACGGCAAGCACATTTGCATGGCATGGAAGGTTGGGAACAGCCCGCCATTCATCGCCGATTGCACCATGTCACTGGTGGTGTCCTCCAACGGGACCGGTACTCCCGCGCTCACCCCGCTCTGAGCGTTGTTGACCAAGATGGTCGGTGAGCCGAATTCGGACACGGTGCGGTCGATAACGCCCTTCAGCGCGTCGATGTCGGACACGTCGCAGCCGATGGCGATCGCCGTTCCACCGGAGGCGGTGATCTGCTCGACGACGTCGGCCACCCGGGAGTGCGTGCGGCTCGCCGCGCACACCGATGCGCCCTCGGCGGCCAATCGCACGGCGATCCCTCGGCCGATGCCCTGGCCGGCGCCGGTCACGATGGCCACCTGTCCCTTGAGTCTGCTCATTGCGGTGCTGGCTCCCATCCGTGCTCGTGGTCGAATGCGCTCATCGGCGGCCGGCGGGCCGCGAAACGGCATTATTCTCGGCGTTTCGGCCCACGGGGCTTGGCGGTAATCGTCCGTGGGCCACGGCCAACGGGCCAATAAAGAGTGTACTATATGTCTGATGCGGGACTGCTGCGGTGGCGAGATCGCGTAGGTAGCCTGACACGATATCGTTCTGCAGAGCGATGCCCAGCCCACGGCGCCGGTGAGCCAGAACTCCTCGGCGATGATGCGTTGAAGCGGAAATCGACGATGTCGGCACCCCCGTACTTCGCGGGCATCTCCCAGCCCAGCAGATTTAGCTTGCCTACTTCTCGGTCGACGTGGCCGCGTTGCTACGACTCCTCGGTATGCGGCACACGGGAGGTTCGAACCACGAGCGTGCGGTGTTGCGGAACTCATCGTGTGCGGGCTCGAGAATCTTGCGTTTCACCTGACCTCCATCGGTGCGGGCATCCGATGGTCGCCCGGCGTGATCGGCGACTGACCCATGAACCCAATAAGCTGATACTCAAAGCAACAGCCGATTCCTACACGTTATACCTAATATATGGGGTGGTTGATTGCATTAATCTCATCCTAAATCTTGGCCCCTGAGGATCTGGACGAGACTACCTGGCTGGTCGAGAAGGCCGGGCGCCGGATCGTGGCCGGACAGGCCGACGTTCGCGATGGGGATCAGTTGACGACGCTGATCGATCGGGGACTTGATGAATTGGGACGGCTGGACTTCTTCTTGGCCAATGCCGGGATCATGCCCAGTATTGGCGAACCGTCGCAACAACTCTCGGCGTTTCGTGATGCCATCGACGTCATGCTCACCGGCGTGTACCAGACCATCGAGGCGCAGGGCAGGTCATCAGCGTTGACGGCGGCATCGGTACTCAACGGGGGTATCTGGCCGACGTCGCCGAACTCGTTGGGATGAAGTGGCGCAGCTAGGACGTGGATGGATTGAGTCAGCGGGTGCAGGTGGCCAAGGCGCCCATCTGGGTTGGGTTGACCGGCGGTTGGGAGGGCCACATCGACGGGGGGTATCCCATGGGCACGACGGAGGGTGTCGGTAACGTCGCGCAGCGCGCGAGGATCTTCGGTCGCTGTAAACCGCAGTGGAGCAAACAGGTGTGGGGGGCCGCATCGACGGTGCGGGCGGGTGTTGGTGGCACTAAGTGGTGGTGCGGTGGTGATGGGGGTCGGCTCCCATTAGGACCCACAGCGAATGCGTTGTCGCGTGGTGGCGTCTGCATCGCGGCGCTTTACCATTACCATTCAGCTACTGAGGTTGCGGTGAAACACCGATTGGAGACGTGCCATAGTTCGCAGTGCTGCTACCCCCGCTCGGGCGGCGAGGGGCCGTCACGTAGCAAGCCGCCGGCCCTGACTGAGGAGCAGATCGTCGAGGCGGCGCTTCAGGTTATCCGCGACGAAGGCTTGGAGGCGCTGTCGATGCGTCGGCTGTCGCGTCAGCTCAAGCGATCTGCGATGGCCGCATACTGGTACGTCTCGGATAAACAAGAGTTGCGGGACCTCGTTGCGGGCAGGTTGTTGTCGAGGGTCGAACTGCCTGATCCAGAGTCTGGCCCGTGGGATGTGCGAATCCGCGCCGTCATCCAAGACATCGATACACAGTTGCACAGTTATCCCGGGATTGCGGCGATCCTGTTGGAGCGCATGCGCCGAACCGACCGACGCCTCATGAACGGCATCATCGAGATTCTGCTCAGCGCTGGTTTCGAGGGCCCCGATGTGTTCCTCTCGTACGCGATGATTCACACCTACCTCTTTGGTCGGTACCAGGTGGTTGGGCTTGGCGACGACCTCAACACCGCCGATCTCGAGGACACGTTGGCGGCGTTGGTACCCCATCTTGCCGGCCTGCACGGCGCCGACTTCTTCAACTACGGAATCGACACCATCATCGAAGGTCTGCGGGTCCAACTTGCCGCGCGCCGGCCCGCCGCGCTCCGGCGCAAGACGCGCGCGTCCGAGTGACAGCGCCTTAGCCATTACGGGTCACCCGAAATTGGCGGGCGAGGATCTATGCGGCGTCCGTAGGTTGCTAGGGCCGTTATGCGCTGTATAAGTAGTCGGCGTCGCGTGAGCTCAGTGTCAGGGCCGCGATCAGGCTCGCTTTCTGCATGCCAGATCTAGGTCTAAAGGTGTTTCTTTTCAGGCGAATTGGTAGTGCTTTTGCCATCGGGTTGTTGACCGACGTGGATCGGATCGGTTAGCGATCGATCGTTTCGCGGAGATCGTCCGGCAGGGCGCCGGCGGTGATGTCTTCAGATTGGCCGAGGCCGGCGGGAAACATGATCGAGGTGCGCACGAATTGGCCGCCGTCGGCGGAATGGAGTACGCGACTAGACATGTACGCCGATTCATTGGACGCGAGGAACAGCGCGACGTAGGCATTGTCGCGCAGGTCGGGTGCTCGATCCAGCCGCACCGGCACGGCCCGCTTGTCGGGATCTCAGCGCACCGTCGGGCAGGTCCGCTTACAGATAGGGATGCAAGACCGATAGGAATTGGCGAGCGAGGACGAATTCGGAGATCTTCGGATCGTCGTGATGCGCCTGCAGCGCAACCCGGAATGCGCTGATCACCACTGATGACAGGAAATCAGCGGTCGGCGAGTCTGGCTGAAGTCCCAGGCGCGCGGCCAGCAATGGCCGCAACGCGCGTTGAGAGTCGGCGTGGATCCGCAGCCAGGTCGGTTCGAGTTCGGGTGAGTTGGGCAGTGTGACGAGAAACTCGCGATACCGCTCGGAGTACTCGCCCTCTGCCGCTTGCGCGAAGGCGGCGATGAGGTTCTCGACCAAAGGGGCGTCTGGATCGGTGTCAGCGAAAGCTTGAATGCAGGTCCTCCACATGGTGTCCAGGATGGGCGCGATCGCGTCAGCTTTCGTGCGGAAGTACCGATGGAAGGTGCGCACGGATACGCCCGCGGCGACGGCGACGGCGTCGATGGTGGTGTTGTCGAAGCCGTTGGCGGCGAACAACGCCAAAGCGACTGTCGAGATCTCTAATTCGGTGGCCTGCCGTCGGCGACGCCGTAAGTCACCCAACTCCATCATGCAGTGATGATACACACATTACGCCAACATGACATTTTCTGCCATGATGGCGTAATGTGAAGTTGCTGCGGTTGGTGGGTGCGGACCTGCAACGTGGCCGGATGCAAGAACCCTGGCGTCGAGGCGTCAGGCATCAGATGACAACAGGAGGAGGCACCCATGAACCGGGTAATTGGCAAGGTCGCTCTCGTTACAGGTGCGGCGCGCGGGCAGGGTCGAGCCGAGGCGGTCAAGCTCGCCCAGGAGGGCGCCGATGTGATCATCACCGACGTGTGCGCCCGGGCCACCGAGACCGACTACCCGCCAGCCACTGTCGAAGACCTCGCCGAAACCGCTCGGCTGGTGGAGAAGACCGGTCAGCGGGTTGTTCATTCGGTTGCCGACGTACGGGACCTTGCCGCGTTGGAAAGCCTTGTGCGCGAGGGTGTTGCAGAACTCGGGCGATTGGACATCGTCGTGGCCAACGCAGGGATCGTTAGTTGGGGCCGGTTTTGGGAGATGAGCCCACAAAGGTGGCAGGACATGATCGATATCAATCTGACCGGGGTCTACAACACGTTGCGCGCAGCCGCGCCGGCGATGATAGAAGCCGGTAACGGTGGGTCGGTCATTGCCACCAGCTCGGTCGCCGGAATCAAGTCGCTACCGGGGCAAGCCCACTACAGCGCCGCCAAGCACGGGGTCGTGGGGCTGGCCAAGTCGGCCGCCATCGAACTCGCCCCGTATCGCATCCGGGTCAACACCGTGCACCCGTGGGCGGTGAACACGGCCATGGGTCAACAGGGGACCGAAATGCAGAAAATCTTCTCCGACAACCCTTCCTACGCCGCGGCGATGGGACAGTACTGGTTCGATCCGGCGATCTCCGAGCCCGACGACATCGCCAATGTCGTGGTATTCCTGGCCAGCGACGAGTCGCGGACGATGACCGGCGCCCAGATCACCGTCGATCACGGCGCCACCAAGATCTGATCTCAAACCCCACCGCAAAGAAGGACCTCTAGTCATGGCAAATCCATGGTTCGAAACCGTCGGCGAAGCTCAGCGCCGCGCGAAACGCAGACTGCCGCGCTCGGTATACTCCGCCTTGATCGCCGGAACCCAGGCTGGCGTAACTGTCAATGACAACGAAAAAGCCTTCGGCAAACTCGGATTCGCACCGCACGTGATCGGGGTGCAGGCCCAGCGCGATCTGACCACGACGGTATTGGATCAGCATATTTCCATGCCGGTTTTGATCTCTCCCACCGGAGTTCAGGCTGTCGATCCTGACGGTGAGGTCGCCGTGGCCCGCGCCGCCGCTGCGCGCGGGATCGCCATGGGGCTCTCAAGCTTCGCGTCCAAACCGATCGAGGAGGTGGTTGCCGCCAACGACAAGACGCTCTTCCAACTCTATTGGTTGGGATCGCGCGACGAGATTCTGGCCAGGGCCATGCGCGCTAAGGACGCCGGCGCAACAGGATTGATCGTCACCACCGACTGGGTTTTCAACGTCGGTCGCGACTGGGGCAGCCCCGAAATACCCGAACGGGTCAATCTGAGGGCACTGATGAAGCTCGCACCCGAGATTGCGGTGCGGCCGCGGTATGCGCTGCGCTGGGTGCGCGGGGGCAAGGTCACCATCCCGGATCTGACTGTCCCGAACATCAATGGCAAAAATGCCCCCGCGCCAACCTTCTTCGAAGCCTACGGTCAGTGGATGGACACCCCGCCGCCCACGTGGGATGACCTTCGATGGCTACGCGAGCAGTGGGATGGACCGTTCATGGTCAAGGGAATCACCCGTATCGACGACGCCAGGCGGGCTGTCGACATCGGCGCCTCTGCCATCTCGGTGTCCAACCACGGTGGGAACAACCTCGATGGAACGCCGGCGACGATCCGCGCTCTGGGTCCTGTCGCAGACGCGGTAGGCCACGAGGTCGAAGTCCTTCTCGACGGCGGCGTGCGCCGAGGTAGTGATGTGGTCAAAGCACTCGCCTTGGGTGCGCGCGCGGTGATGATCGGGCGCGCCTACCTGTGGGGCCTGGCGGCCAACGGCCAGGCCGGAGTGGAGAACGTGCTGGATCTGCTACGCATGGGCATCGATTCGACGCTGATGGGGCTGAGCTGCAGCAGGGTCCAGGAGGTCAACCGCGAACACATCATCGTCCCCGCAGGATTCGAGTCTGCGCTGGGCGTTTCTGCCTGACCTGCGGGTCGCAGGGTCACGGTCGGTCGACGCAGCCTCGACCGGGAGACAGTCAAGTCAGACGACGGCAACTGCACGCAATCGACTCGGACGCACCGGCTTTCGGTTGCAGCGTCAGGCGCAGTGCGCCGCTGTGAGCGCCCTCGCCATCGTGATCTGACAAGAGGCCCGCCCCGCGCGCTCGGGGCGACCACCGAAGCCGCCGTGGGTGATGACGGCGTACCTGAGCGTGTCGAGTTCGCTGGCCTTAGCGATGGCGCCAGCGACGCTGTCGTCGTTTGCGACGTCGGTGTTGACGAAGACTGCCCCCTCACCAAGCTCGTCGGCGAGCTTGTGGCCTTTGTCGTCGGCTAGGTCGGCGATGACAACCTTGAGACCGTCGGCGTGAAGCCGCCGAAGGGTGGCCTCCCCCAGCCCGCCCGCACCACCGGTCACGATGGCCGATGCGCCGCTGAAAACCTGCTGGGTCAATGCGAACTCCTTGTGTCGGTGAAGCCATGCTCGATGTCGCTGGGCGCGTTCCAAACTCATTGGCGGCCCTATCATCTAAACCATATAGCGCATTGCGGTGCGCTCGTGCACCGCCTCTGGGGTCGGCCCTCGCCGCGTGTGCGATGTTTGGGGCGTGGTCTGCGACGACGATCTCGTGCCGGTGCCGAGCGAAAGGCGATTCAGCCGTGGGTGGGCGTTGGCCTGGCCAGCAGCATCGAGTCGCTGCCTGTCGGTCGGTCCGTACCGACTTGGGAGACGATCAGTATCCCGAATGCGATCAAGCAGCGAGCCGCCGCGACCAGCGGAAGTCTTCCGGCGGAGATCGGTGGCGGCTGCTGGCGTGTTCGGGGAGCGCCTCCATTGATACCCGCCGCGTCAGCGGTCGGCGAGGATGAGGTCTGCAGCCCGCCAGGCCATCGCCATCACCGGCCCGTTTAGATTGCCCGACACCATCGTCGGCATGACCGAGCAGTCCATGACGCGCAGACCGTCGACTCCACGCACCCGCAGTGTCGCGTCGACGACATCATCGTCGGCGGAGCCCATGGCGCAGGTGCCCACGGCGTGGTAGCCGCAGTAGCCCTGATCGAGCGAGGCGTCGATGATCTCCTGATCGGAAATCACTTCAAGTCCGGGCCGCGTTTCCTCAACGATCTCGTCGGCGATGGGCGACTGCTCGAAGATGGTGCGCAGGGTGCGGAACAGGCCCGTGATCGTGTCCCGATCGTGCCGAGTCGCATAGAAGTTGGGGTCGATGTCCATCGGCGCATTGGGATCGCGGGATGTGATCGTCACTGAGCCTTCGCTGTCGGGCCGAGAGATGAACCCGATCACTTGTAGGCCCGGTTGGCGCTCCACGCCGACGTCTTGTCCGGGCTCTAGCGGTTTGGCTGAGAAGGGCGCCATGAGCAGTTGAGCGTCCGGACGGTCTTTATCGGGGGACGTCTTGAAGAAGCCCAGCACGTCGTATGCCGAGGTAGACATCGGCCCCTTGTGGGTGGCGAGATACTCTATGCCACTGAGCGCTTGTGCCAGCGGTGTTGCCAACTTCCGGTTGTATCCGACGTCGCGCTTGAGCCGGTATTGAACCGCACAACAACGGTGTTCTCGCATCCGGCGCCCGACGTTGGGGCTGTCGACAATGGTGTCGATCTTGAGGCGTCGCAGTTCGGCGGAATCACCGATCCCGGACAGCTGCAGCAGCTTTGGCGTCGCCAGGCTGCCAAGGCACAGGATGACCTCGCGACCGGCAGTGAATGTGACTGGCATGTTTTTTGCGACGGCCGTGACGCCGGTCGCCTTATCGCCCTCGAATACCACTCCGGTGACTTGTGTATTCACCGAGATCGTCAGGTTGGGGCGTTTGCGGACCGGGCGCAGAAACGCCCACGCAGAACTGATCCGGCGCCCGTTTTTGATGGTCCGGGTCGCCGGCCCGACCCGGCACGAGTCGTCGGCGTTGAGATCGTCGGTGATCGTCATCCCCAATCCGGCGGCCGAGCTGATGAATTCGGCACAGATGGCGGGGAGGTGTTCGTCGACGGACACATCGAGTGGGCCGCCGACACCTCTGGTGGCGGCTGCGCCGAGCCCATGGTTTTCCATCTGCAGATAGATGGGCAGAATGTCGTTCCATCCCCAGCCAGGGTTGCCGAGCTTCACCAGGGTGTCGTAGTCGGCTGCGGCTCCCCGGTTGTACACCATGCCGTTGATGGCACTTGATCCGCCAAGCATGCGACCGCGCGTCCATTGCTCGACCAGCTGGGACGGGCCGATCGGCCGCACGGGATAATGCCAGGCGAGGGTGGGATGACCGACGAGCTTCCCAAAACCCTTCGGAATACGCACCAATGGGCTGCGGTCGCGCGGGCCGGCCTCGACAAGCAGCACTCGGTTAGCGGGATCCGCAGACAGCCGGTTCGCCAGGACGCATCCCGCCGAACCGGCACCGACGATGATGTAGTCGAAGTGGCTCATGGCGGCGACGCTCTCCTTTGTGAGATGTGACTTTTGCGCTGCGGAGCGAGTACGCGGTGTCGATACCGAGCGCTACTGGCGTGACGCATATAGTACACTCTTTACTGATCTGCTGGCGGGCCCTCTATTTGGGGCGTCGGGCGCTGCGTCGAATCGGGGTCGTGTCCAGCGTGTTGGCACCTGTCAGGTCGGGTGATGTGGGGTGTGGGCAGCGTCGTGACCCGAAGGCATTTGCGCAAGTGCGCTCGCCGATGACAGGTGCGACCATCGCTGGCGGCGGTTGGTAGTGTGCGGCCGAGTTGCTCTACTGCCAGATCCAGCTAGGGCACGATCGTGATGTTTTGCCGCGACAGTCGCTTCGCTTTCAGCGCATGTTCGGCGTGCTGCCGCTGATCGCGGTTTGTCTGGCCATAGTTCGGAGACTCTATGATTTGAGGACTCAGTGGGCAACCGGCCCAGGAGACCCCCGAATTCAAGCTCATCGCTGACGTCATAGTCCGGACTGGGATCCCAGGGTCACCTCCACGGAGATTCAAGTCAACCCGTACCGTGTATAAATTTATCTGTTTTGATCTAGTGTGTGTGGCCTGCGTGCCGCAGGCACGGATCGGCGCTCAACGGGCCAGTTTGGAATCGTGACGGCCCTGAGATAGGGCAGAGGTCGGCGCGAAGTGGTAGACCGAGGGCCATGCGGACGTCTCAGGTGCGGAGCTTGCCGCCGGATTCCCGGCGGACCTATCACTACTACAACAGGCCAGTCGTTAGGCGCCGTCGTGGTGGAGTTGGCGGGGTGTGTGCGAGCCTGCCAGCGATACAGAATCTCGCCGTAGTGTCACGCGGTAGGTGTAGTGCTCGGGCAAAAAGTAGCTAATCGATAATTCGACCGGTTCACCGAGGTCGTTGGAGTAAAGCCGGTCCACCCGCAAGACGGGATGGCTGAGGGGGCAGCGCAGTTCGGCTGCAACCTGGTCAGAGGCCAGCGCCACCGTAATGGACTGCGCCGCTTGGGTAATAGGCCGGTCCAGGCGGGGATCGAGCAATCCGATCACGGTGGCCGTACTGACAGCGTCGGCTTTGAGTTCGGGGGCGTCTGCTAGAAGTTGGGCGCACGGGGGAGTGAGGTGAACGGTTGTCACGACGAAGGGGACGTCGTCGTGCAGTCGTATAAACACGATCGTGTACTGGGCGTCGGATTCGAGGCGCAGTCGGCCCGCGGCTTCGATGTCAATGCAGCGTTGCAGTGGGCTGACGACCCGCATGGTGGTGTCTAAGGACAGACACATCAGGTCTTCGATTGAACCCAGTTGGCGCAGGTAGCGGCCTGCCCTGCCCTCTGCGGCGAACGTGCCTCGGCCCGGGACTCGGTAGACCAGGCCCTCGGCAACCAATTCGGAAAACGCATGCCGAATTGTTTGCCTGCTCAATCCGTAAGACTGCGAGAGCTCGGATTCTGTAGGCAATTGCTCGCCGTTTGAGTAGCGGCCGGAGGTGATCTGGGCGCGCAGGTCGCGGGCGACTTGCCGGTACGCCGGTCCGCTGTCTGATCGGCTGAGTGTCATCGTCTCGAGGGTATTAGCCGCTCGCCGGGATCGCGGTCGATCCGTCAGATGGCATCGACGCCACGCTCGATGAGTTGCGTGGCAATGACGTTGCGCTGGATCTCGTTGGTGCCCTCTCCCACGATCATCAGCGGGGCGTCGCGGAAATAGCGTTCGACGGGATACTCCGTGGAATACCCATACCCGCCGTGGATGCGCACCGCGTCCAAGGCGATCTGCATGGCGGCTTCGGAGGCGAACAGTTTTGCCATTCCCGCTTCCATGTCGCAGCGCTGGTTGCTGTTGAAGCGTTCAGCGGCCAGCAAGGTGAGTTGGCGCGCGGCGGCAAGTTTGGTGGCCATGTCCGCCAGCATGTTACCCACGGCCTGGTGTTTCCAGATGGGTTTATCGAAGCTCTCGCGCACTTGGGCGTATGCCAGCGCGTCCTCAAGAGCCGCGCGTCCGACCCCCAGCGCTCGTGCGGCGACCTGGATGCGGCCGGTCTCCAGGCCTTTCATCATTTGACTGAACCCTTTGCCGGTGGCGCCGCCGAGAACGGCGTCTGTGGTGGCCCGGTAGTCGGCGAAGCGCAACTCACAGCTCTCCACGCCTTTGTAGCCGAGCTTTGGTAGGTCGCGGGAGACTTCGAGGCCGGGCCCATGCTGCACAAGGAGAATTGACATGCCCGTGTGAGGGGGCTTTGCTTGGGGATCTGTTTTGCACAGCAAGGCGATGAGGCCGGCACGGCGAGCGTTGCTGATCCATGTCTTGGCTCCGTTGATGACGTAGTTGTCGTCGAGCAGCGATGCGGTCGTCGTCATGGCTTGCAGGTCAGACCCACCGCCGGGTTCGGTGAGGGCCATGGTGGCGCGCAATTCGCCAGTTGCCATGGGCGGCAAATAGGTTTGTTTCTGCTCCTCGGTGCCGAAATCCAACAGCAGCTTAGCCACGACGGTGTGTCCGCCCATCGCACCGGCCAGGCTCATCCAGCCTCGGGCGAGTTCTTCGGTGACGTGCACGTAGCAGGGCATCGAGACCTCGGCACCACCGTATTGTTCGGGTATGGCGAGACCATAGATGCCAATCCGCTTCATCTGTTCAATAAGTTTGTCCGGGTAGGTGTTCGCGTGCTCGAGTTCGGTGACGACCGGCTTGACGTCGCGGTCGACGAAGCGCCGCACGGTCTTGATGAGCAGTTCCTCTTCTTCGGTTAAAGACGCCATGGTGGTTCTTTCTTCGCAAGGGTTTATACGGTGCGCGAGGTGCGCAGGTCGACGATTTGCTCACTGGTGTAACCCAATTCGGTGAGGACTGAATCGGTGTGCTGGCCTAGGCTTGGCACGGGTCCCAGCACCACCGGGACACCGGACAAGGTCGCAGGTGGCGACAGTGCGCGTATCGGGCCGTTAGGGGTGTCCACCTCACCCCAACGGTGCCGTTGGGTCAAGGATCGGTGCGCGATGAGGTCCGCGACCGAGTTTATCGATGCAGTGGCGACGGCTGCTTCGTCCAGCAGGGCGAGGGCATCGATCGTCTTCAGCTTGGACAATCGGTCGGCGATGAGGGCATTGCACTCGTCGCGGTGGGCCACCCTGGCGGAGTTGCTCGCGAAGCGTTCATCGTGCGCTAGTTCGGGCAGCGCCAACACGATTCGACAGAAGCTGGCCCATTCGCGTTCGTTTTGAACTGCCAGCAGTATGGAGCCGTCGGCGGTTTCAAAGGGGCCGTATGGGGCGATCGTGGCGTGCTGGGCGCCAAAGCGGGCTGGTTGACGGCCGCTGTAGTGGCTGTAATACATTGGCGCACCCATCCATTCGGCCATGGCGTCAAACAACGACACCTCGACTGGGCCGGCCTGACCGGTTTTCGCGCGGCGCAGCAACGCCGTCAGGATGCCGCTGAAGGCGTACATTCCGGCGGCGATGTCGGCGATGGAAATGCCGACTTTGGCCGGCGATGACGGCGTGCCGGTCAACGACAGCAGGCCGGACTCGCCCTGCACCAGCAGGTCGTAGGCTTTTCGCTGGGCGTCTTGGCCGACGGCGCCATAGCCCGAAATGCTGCAGACGATTATGTTCGGGTGACGTCGGGCTACCGCGTCGGCATCCAGATCGATCCGCCCCGCGGCCCCTGGGCCCAGATTGTGCACTAGCACATCGGCTTTGGACAACAGCGCTTCCAAGATTGCCCGGCCCGCTGCGCATTTGAGGTCGATAGTAAGGGACTCCTTGGACCGGTTGAGCCACACGAAGTAGCTGGACTGGCCCAACACCGTCTCGTCATAGTGGCGAGCGAAGTCGCCGCCGTCGGGCCGCTCGATCTTGATCACCCGGGCACCCAGGTCCGCCAGTTGCCGGGTCGCGAATGGCGCGGCGACGGCCTGCTCAACGCTGACCACGGTGGTTCCTTCTAGTGGCAACGGTTCCTGCAACGTCGACGATCTCCTGGGCGATGAAGGCCTACTGACCATGTACGGCCAAATATACATCTGGCCGTATTTTGATCTGCCAATGGGTGGGCCAGCCATGGCTTTAGGTTCGGCATATGCCTTCTTGACCTGGTGGTATAGGCCCAGCGGCACCCCGGTACGGCCAAGGATAAGCGTTAACCTTATTTGGCGATTTGTCTGGCGGCTGTGGGATGGAGCGCTAAACGGCCGCGATGGCCCGCGGAGCCAGGACGCGCGGCCAAGACGGGTTCCTCTCCCTGCCCGCACGCATCAGCGAAACCTCCGCGATCCGGACTGTTGGTGCTCCAAAGCAAGGGCCGGTATTTTGCGGTCACGTTCGGTTTCGGTCGCAGCCTGCTTGGCCGGGCAACCTCGCAAATCGCTGCCCAACTCCGAATCGTGCTGATCGCTGATCTCGACGACCATCCGAATCGCCCGCTCCCGCAGCTCGGGCGGGTAAAGCCTCGACGTACTCCCTGACATGACTCCAACCTTCCCAAGAAGTGGAGTCTCCGACATGCCGGTTCACTTTGAACCAGGACCGTTCTGCTGCGGACCTCATCAAGGGCTGTCAGGCTGACAGTATCGACGCGTCGATCTCAAGTTCCCGTAGCCGGGCTACATAGCGGCGAAGGTTATACATCTTTACCTCTTCGTACCCGCGGATCAGGTCGGGGGCCGAGGCGATGGCTATAGCCCTGTCGTAGCTATCGTGAGTGAGGGTGGCCAGAAGTTCATTTAGGCATGACTCGTAGTGGGTGATCAGCTTGCGCTCCATACGCCGGATCCGCGTATACGCGAAGGGATCGAAAGGGTGACCGCGTAGGAGCTTTCCCTTTGCGAGCAGCCGCAGCGCGAAGTGCACGCGGGGTCCCATGCTGATCTTCTTCTTGCGGCCAAGGGCTTTTAAGATCGGTGGGTGCAGCTTGTAGGTCAGCCCTTTAGCCCCGGGTATCTGTGTCGTCACCGATTCCAGGAATGCCGGGTCAGTGAGCATGCGCGCGACTTCGTATTCGCCCTTGTAGGCAAGCAGCTTGAAGAAGTTGCGCACGACAGCTCCAGAGAGTTCGGTGCGGTCGGTGATCGCGCGCTCCTGCGACCATACGTTTTGAGTCAGAGTGATTAGCCGACTGGCCAAGCGCTCGCCCTGGTATGCGATGAGGTCTGCGCTGCGGTGCTCCAGCACGTCTCGTGTTGTACCGGTTACAGAACAGGCGGCGAGTAGTCGCCGGGGTAACGCGGCCGATCGACGGTCCATGACCCGATGAGCTCGTCGATAGTGGTCAGGCGACCGAGCTTCGCCATCGTGTGGGTGAGCACCTGCTGGCCATAGTCGGGCGGTGTCCCCGCGACGGCGTCACGGGCCACGATGAGGTGGAAGCCCGCGTCGGACAGGTGCGCGGCGGTGACGGGGAGCGCCAGATTCAACGAAACCCCGGCCAGCACAACAGTGTCCACGCCGAGACCCCTCAGCACCGCAAGCAGGTCGGTGTCCAGTGTCGGAAACAGGCCGTGGCGGCGCGGCACCACCACGTCAGAGGGTGCCAACAGCTCGGACATGACCTGTGTGGCCGGTGCGCTGGGCTCCCAGTCCGCGGTGGCTGGCGCCAATACCCGCCAAATTCTCGCCGTACCGACTGTCTCTGCTTCGCACGCTCCCTCGTAGGTCGCGTGCACGACGTGTACGCCTGCGATGCGCGCCGCGTCGAGGAGGCGCTGCAGATCGGTGACGAGGCGTGGGCAGTCCTGCGCGAGCAGCGGCAGCACCGAATCCGGTCCCAGCACACCGGTTTGGCACTCGACACATAGCACGGCGATGCGGCGGCGGTCGATAGCATGCATTGGCGCCATCACTTAGCGTCGATCGCCCATGCCGGCGTCGACCTTCAGAACACTTCCGGTGAACGACCGTCCGGCCTCCGATATCAGAAACAGCACCGCGTTGCTGACGTCCTTCGGTTCGATGAGCAGGAGATCGGGCAGCGCGGTCTGCATCGCATTGACGAGATTCGTGTTCTGTTCGATCACCTTGAACAGGACGGGATTGTCGGTGACCATCGGCGTGGCACAGTTGGTCGGTGCGACGCGTCGGCGGCCACGCCGAGGATCTCCTCGGTGGCCGGGTTGATGTTGTCGATGACCTGACCGCTCGACGCGTCGCGCAGCCGGCGGTCGATGAACATCCGAGGTTCGGGATGGAAATCGACAGCACTGGTCGGCATTGGTGCGATCGTCATTGGCGTTACCTCCGTGCTGGCGTTGTCGGTGCTGTCTCAACGTGCTTCCCAGTGCAGCGGCAAACTGGTGAGCGAATAGGTGTTGGCCGGCCAGCCGATCCGCGGTGTGAAACCTGGCTCGAGCTCGAATTCCGGGATGCGGCGCAACCACTCTTCGATGATGAGGTTCAGTTCCATGCGTGCCAGGTGGGCCCCAAGGCATCGGTGCGGTCCACCGCCGAAACCCCAGTGTCGGTGAACTTTTCCGTCCATCAGCACCTCGTTGCCCGAGGTGGCGTCGCTGCCGTCGCGGTTGATCGCGGCGATCAGTAACCGGACCGGAGTGTCGGCAGGCAGCGTGATGCCGCCGACGGTGACTTCCCGGGTCGTCATCCGCGGTAGGATCGGCGCCGGTGGCTCCAGCCGGACGATCTCCTCGACGAAGACCGTGATCAGCTGGGGATCTTCCCGCAGCGCGGACCGCAGGTCGGGCCGGCGGGCCAGCTCCAGCAGCGCGAAACCGATTGCCGCCGTGACGGTGTCCAGTCCGGCCAGCACGAACAGAAAGCTCAGCCCGACCGCTTCGGCGTCGTCGAGGGGCTCCTCGCCCGTCAGCACCGCCGACAGGACGTCGGAGCCCGGGTTGGCGCGGCGTTCGTTGATGGCGGCTCCCAGGTAGGCGAACAGCTCCAGGGCAGGCCCGAGATCGTGGCCTTCCAACGTCGTGCCGCTGTCGGCGAGCTCGATGACGGCGTCCTTCCAGGTCAGGAGCTTGGCGCGGTCAGCCAACGGCAGGCCGTAGAGGGTGAGGAACACCTGCGACGGGTACGGCATTGCCAACTCGGTGACGACGTCGGCATGCCCATGCGGGGCGAGGGCGTTGATCATCCCGACCGCCTGCTGCTGCAGCGCCGGCAACATCGCGCCCAGGGTGTGCGGGCTGAAGAAGGGCTGCAGGATCTTGCGGAACCGGGTGTGCTCGGGCGGATCGAACGAAATCGGCACCAGCGGCAGGGGACTGCCAAGGGTGTCGAACGCCTTCTTCGACGAGAAGATCTCGGGGTTGCGCAGCGCGTGTAGCACGTCGTCACGGCGGGTCAGGTAGTACCAGCCGTGCATCAGGACGACGGGCCCCATGGCGCGGAGGGCGTCCCAACCGACTTTTCGGTCGTCGGCCATCGGCAACGACTCGTACTCGAGCTCCGGCACTGCATGCACGCTGGTCATCCGAATAACTCTCCTTGCTTAAGAATCAGTCCTGGTTGTGCAGATAGGCGTCGTATTCACCGCGAACCGACTCCATGGCGGCCAGCCGCCGTGTGACCGAGCGAATCTCGGCCTCATCGGCGGGAAATTGCAATGCTGCAAGCCGGTTTTGGGCGCGGACGATCGCGTCGTCGAGCCGGTCCCGCGCCTCGTCTTTGGTCAGCAGATCCTGGTCGGCCCAGTCCTCCACCTCCGGCGGGTCCATCAAGCCGCCCGTGGGAAGTTGTAGAACTCGCGCGCGTTCAATTCCACCATCCGGTGTGCCTCGTCGTCGGGCACGTCCCTGAGGGTCTCGGCGGCGCGTTCACGGCTCTGCGGCCAATACGAGTCCGAATGCGGGTAATCGCACTCCCACGTGATGCGGTCGACGCCGATGAAGTCACGTACATCAACCCCGAAGTCGTCTTCGATGAAGCAGCCGTGGATGTGCTTCTTGAACAGTTCGCTCGGCGGATGCTCCTGGTTGATGTTGTTGTAGAAGCGGTGCTTGCGCCACACGCTGTCGCAGCGTTCCAAAATGTATGGAATCCAACCTATTCCGCCTTCGGACAGACCGATCTTGAGCCTCGGATGACGGTAGAGCGTGTTCGAGAACAGCCAGTCGGTCATCGCCGTCATCGACATCGTCCCCATCAGGGTGATGAACACGGCGAACGGCGCGTCCGGCGCGATCGGTGGGGGAAAGCCGCCGGACCCGAAGTGCTGCGCCAGCACCATCCCGGTCTCTTCAACGGCCGACAGAACCGGATCCCAGTGGTCGGAATGCACCGACGGCAGTCCCAGCCTGTCCGGCAGGTCGGGGAACGTCACCGTCTTGGCGCCCTTCTCGGCGACTCGGTGGATCTCCGCGACGCTTGCGTCGATATCCCAAAAGGGCAGCATCGCAACGGGGATGAACCGGTTCGGCGCAGTGGCTGCCCACTCGTCGAGATGAAAATCATTCCACGCCCGTGAGCATAGGCGGGCGAGCTCCTTGTCCTCCCCTTCGGCGAATACCGCACCGGCGAACCGTGGGAAGGACGGGAAACAAGTCATCGCCTGCACGCCGTCGATATCCATGTCAGCCACGCGCGCCTTGGGGTCATAGCAGCCCGGGATCATGTCGTCGTAGCGCACCGGCTCGACGCCGTAGTCTTGGGGCTTCTTGCCGGCCACCGCGTTCAGGCCGATGTAGGGATAGATGCGGCCCTCGTACTGCCATACCTGGGTCAATGCCCCGGTGTCGGGGCGTTCGAAATCGATGATCTTCGGACCCGCTTCGAGGTATTTGCGGGGGAGCCGGTCGCTCCACACAGTCGGGTGCTCGATCAGATGGTCGTCGACCGAGATCAGCTGCATCCACGGCTGCAACGGCATCGGCGTTCTCCTTGCGTCGCTTCGAAGTTCTCAGGCGGAGGCCAGCTGCGGTGGTCTCATGGCGTCCGGGTTGGGATTCGCAATCGGCAGCCCCATGAAGCGGCGGGCGTTGTCGCCCATGAAGTCGTAGGTGCGTCGTTCGTCCATGCCTTCGGCGTATTCGTAGAACCGTTTGGGAGTTGCCAGGCCCTCGGGATGCGGGTAGTCGGAGCCGAACAGCACCTTGTCCCAGCCCACCGTCTCGACCACCTCGGCCACCGAACCCTCCCAGAAGGGGCTGACCCAGATGTTGCGGCGGAACACGTCAAGAGGATGCTCTGCGAAGTTCTGCGGCATCTTGGTGTAGATGTCGTCGAGATCGTGGAAGAGGGGCTTGATCCATGAACTGCCGTTCTCCACGCTGGCGATGCGCAGTCGTGGGAACCGGGTCAGTGTGCCGTGGCATATCAGACTGGTGATCATGTCGGCGATCTCCCTGTGCCCCAGCGCAACCCATCGGAATGCGCTCATCTCCATGAAGCTGTTTGTGTCGGGCGGTTCCCACTGATTGATGTAGCCGTCGAGCGGCGGCTGGCTCGCGTGCAGGACGATCGGCAAGCTCGCGGCTTCGACGTCGCGCCAGAACGGGTCGAACTCGGGCAGTGCGGGAGAGCGCCACCCGCGAAACCCCTTAACCGGGGAGGGTTTGATCAACGCCACCTTGGCGCCGTTGTCGAGGATGTAGTCGAGCTCCCGACGCGCGCCGTCGACCTCGGCGCAATTGATCACCGGCGTCATGAATAGCCGGTTGGCGTAGGTGAACTGCCAGTGTTCGAGCATCCACTGGTTGAGCGCGTGGATCATCGCCATAGTCAGTTCGGGATCCTCGGCCGCCGAGTGTTCCACGAGATTGGCCAGCGTCGGATAGACGAGCGTCTCGCGGACCTCTTGGCGGTCCAGCTCCCTGATCCGGTCCTCGGGATTTCGGCTCGCGGGCGGCGCGTCGATCGCCGCGCCCTGCATCTCGCGCAACGTCAGTCCTTCGGGATTGTGACCCGAATAGAACTTCTCGTGCGAGCCCGGTGCAGCGACCCGGTCGAAGGTTGGGTTGGGGATGTACTCGGTGATCTTGCCCAGTATCGCGATGCGAGTCCGCCGACCCATCTGGACGAACTGCACGGCTTTGGCGAACCGGTCTGGCAGGTATTTCGTCAGCGCACCGGGCGTTTCATACATGTGCTGGTCGGCATCGAATATCGGCGCGTCGGTGATCGGTTTCATCGCTGTCTCTTTCGGATCGGCTTTCAGTGTCGAGCTTTGATCAACTTGACGATTGTGTCAAGTCACTAGCGTGGATTTCACTATTGATGGTTTCAACTCGATGATTGGTACTTGACACTTATGTCATATATGCTGGTGGGCATGACGGTGACGCAGGGGAACGGCCGCGCCGGTGCGGCGGAGGAGGCCGGCCGTGGGGAGCGGACGCGGGCGCTGATCCTTGAGGCGAGCCGACAGTTGTTCCTACAGCGCGGCTTCGCCGGCACGCCCATCAACGCGATCACCGAGGCATGCGGAATTTCGCGCGCTGGCTTCTACACGTACTTCAAGGACAAAGAAGAGATCTTCGCCGTCCTGGGCGAGAGCGCCTACCGCGACGTGATGGCGGTGTTGACTCGGTTGGACAGGTTGCCGCGGCCATTCACTGCAGAAGATCTGCGCGGTTGGGTCGGCGAGTACTTCGCGTTCATGGACCGCCATGGAGCATTTGTGTTTGGCGCGTGGCATTCGTCGCCCGACCGGGAGGCGTTCCGGCGCTCGCGCAACCGCACGGTCACACGATCTGCCTTCAAGCTAGGGCAGGCGATCGTCGGGCCGGGTGACCACTCGCCCGAGGTCGTCGGTATCGCAGTGCTCGGGATGATGGACCGTGCCTGGCACGCCGAGCAGATCCAGGCCGTCGCCGTCGAAAGGGACGAGGCGATCAGCGCGCTGGCCGACATGATCCTGCGACTGGCCCACCAGTAGGTGCACTGGCACGACAGCGAAAACGCCTTGGCCCAAATACTTCAACGGTCCGATGACCCGGGCGTCTCAACCCACTACGGGCGACGGGCGGTCTGCCGTAAAAGATGTGCGCAGTGGCGTCCGCAGTCGCGCAGGGCGAACGATTGGACAGCTCGGCTATTGCTGGCGTCGCACGAACACGCGGTAGCCGAGCTGTCGGCGATCGGCGCAGCAGCAGACCATGGACTGGTCTGGTCGTCGTCTGGGGGTCCATGGTCGAATTGCCCGCAAGCCATGCGGCCAATATGCGGCCAAAGCGGCGGATGGGTTAGTCCAAGAGGGCCAGTTTAGTGACCTACTACGGGTAACCAGCTGAAATACATTGATGTAAGCTTAAACTCCGCTTTGGTCAGAAGCCTCGCCGGTGGCGTCGGCCCGCGTCGATGTCGCCGATCCCACAGTGACGCCCTAGCCCACGCCGGGTCTGATGACTGCTTCCGGGCGGTTGCCATCGCATCAGCCATAAGTAGCGAGCGCTGCTGAGAATATGCCTGCGGCATGATGGACGGGGGTGCACCCGCACTCGCCCAATCAGCGAATGGTTCCGGCGATATCGCCCGACATGGCACCCAGCTGCGGGCCCCATGAGCCCCAGCCATGGTCGCCGTCGGTTGGGAAGTCAAAGTGGCCGTTGCGTCCGCTGACGTTGCGGTACTGCTGGTAGAACGTTCGGTTGACACCCTGAGCCTGGTCGCCAGCTCCCAGCATGGATGCCGGGTCGCTGGCCGTGGGCGTCGTCGGGCTGAAGACCCACACGCGCGTGTCGTTCTGGGCTAGCAGTGCGGCATGGACCTGAGGGTCATGCCACTTCCACCGACCCAGCTGCGGGGGACCCCACATGCTATTGCCGTTGATGCCGCCGAACTGCTGCAAGCCTGCGAGGATCGCGCCAGCGAACGCGGTTTCCGACGGGTACAGAAAGCCCGACATGGAACCGGCGTAACGGAAGCGGTCGGGATGGAAGGCGGCCAGCGCCATCGCAGCGTAGCCACCCTGAGCGGCTCCGACGACTGCGTGGCCACCGGGAGCCAGGCCCTCGTTGGCGGCCAGCCAGTCAGGCAGCTCGCTGGACAGGAAAGTATCCCACTGCTTGCTGCCGTCCTGCTCCCAATTGGTGTACATGCTATATGCGCCCCCGGCCGGGGCGACTACCGAGATGCCCTTGCCGGCCAGCGTGTTCATCGCATTGCCCGCGGTGACCCAATTGCTGACATCCGGGGCGGCATCAAAAGCGTCCAACAGATAAACCGCGTGCGGCCCGCCCCCCAGGAAGGCCACCGGAATATCGCGGCCCATTGCTGCCGACGGAACCATCAGGTTTTCATATCCGGCTGCCCTGGCTTGTCCGGTGAGCCCGCTCGGCACGGTCACACCGCCCAGACCAGCCAATAGCGCGGCGACGCAGAACGCCCGCAGAACCGCTAACAAACCCCGCCTGGGTCCCATGTCCACTCCATCGTCTAGTCGATCCGCTACATCGCTACGATTTCTCACCCCAACTGGCAGTAAACAGTTATATGTATATATCATAAGATCTGGGTCAATTTTAAGGGCCGACTGCCAGCCTGGGTACGGGCCAAGTCAGGGGAGGTTGGGATGATGCGGGGTCTCGCGTCGGAAGTTCACCGCGACTGGTCCACGCAAGTCCTGGCCGGGATCGCCCGCGTCGTTCTGTGGTTCGCGCGGCCAAATTCCCCGGTCGTCGTGGAGCTGCGCGTCGCGGACCGTTCGTACGTCGTTACGGCAATGCCGACCCTATAGGTCGCGTTCGTCGCGGCGTAGGAACAGGTGAAAATGGCTCTCGATCGATTGTTGCGCCCCGAGGGGGCGCTGATCAACTTCCGCGGTGCTTCAGCCAACCAGTTGCGGTGACGACAACACGTGCTGGCAGCCCCTTCCGCGGAGCTGTCGGACGGCAGGCCGCTGCCGCTGGGGCGGGCGCCACGGGCAAAGCACGGTCGCCAGCGACGTCGATTTGCTACGAGCGGCACACACAGATTCAGTGGATTTACCCCCCATCTGTTGTCGTCTAACCATTCTGCGATGAGGTCATCGACGGTGGTTAACCGGCCAAGAACGGCAATGGTGTTGTCCAGCACCCTGATTTCCATAGTCGACAGGGGTACCCGCGACGGCGTCGCGCGGGACAATGAGTTCGAAGCCGGCCTGCGTAATGTGGCCGGCCGAGATCGGCAGCGCGAGGTTCAACGAGACACCGGTCAGAACGATCGTCCGCACACCGAGGCCCTGAGGATCGGCAGCAGCTCGGAATCGATGGTCGGGAACAAGCCATGGTGGCGGGGCAGCACCAGGTCGGTCGATGCGAAAGCTTGGGCAGTACCTGAGTTTCAGGAGATCTGGGAGCCCTCCCCGCGATGGCTGGCCCCAGCGTCCGCCATATCCGTGCGGTGCCATGGTATGCGCAGCCCAGTGTGCCTCCGTAGGTGGCATGGACCACCCTCACACCAATTGCGCGCGCCGCGTTGAGGAGGCGGCAGAGGCTCTCGACGAGACCCGTGCTTTCCGCGGCAAGTTGTCGGAGTACCGATTCGTGCCCAAGCAGGCCATTCTGGCGTTCCACGCAGAGGACGGCTGTAGTGGCCGATGGGGCTCACTTGTACTGGAGGGGTAGCGACGCGAGTAGCCAGCTGCCAAGGGAGTCGAATGCCTTTTCGACGAGAACACGCCCGGATCCCGTAGCGCACCAAAGACATCCACGCGACGCGTCTGGTAGTACCAACCGTTCATGAACACGACGGGTCCGGCGTCCCGGGCAGTCTTTCACCCCACCCACAGATCGGTCGACATAGGCAATAGGGCCCATTCGAGTTCTGGCACGCCACCGATGATCGACCGGGTCTTCTGTTGCCTTCAGCGGCGCACATCCATGCCGGCATCGACCTTCAGCACGCTTCCGGTGAAGGAACGTCCCAAATCCGAGATCAGGAACAGTATCGCGTTGCTGACGTCCTTCGGTTCGATCATGGGGAAGTCGGGCAACGCGGTCTGCATCACGTTGGCTAGATTTGGAGTCTTTTCGATGACTTTGAACAGCGCCGGGTTCTCGGTCACCATCGGTGTGGCGCAGTTCGTAGGTGCCACAGCGTTGACCCGGATACGGTCTGGGGCAAGCAGGTTCGCGTATGAACGCACCAAGCCCGTGATCGCCAGCTTGGCCATGTTGTACGCATCGGATCCGCCGCGGCCATCGGTCAGGTCCAACAGCGCCGCCATGGAGCTGGTCGCCACCAGGTTGCCCCCTGTGCCACGCTCCTTCATGTGGGGGATGGCGACTTGGAAGGTGTTCCAGACGCCGATCTGCATGATGTCGATACCCAACCGCAGCGTTTCGGACGCGTCCACCTCGTCGAGATTCGTGAGGATGACCCCAGCATTGGCGATGGCGGTGTCGATGTGGCCGAACTCTTTCACACCCTTGTCAAAGGCCGCCTGCAGCGCCGCCTTCTCCCGCACATCGGCCTGCTGGAAAACCATCTGCTGCCCAGTCTTCTCAACAAGGCGGGCGGTTTCTTCGAGATCCTCGAGACTGCCCAGCTTGTATGGGACCGCGTCAATGTCGTGGCAGATGTCCACACCTACGATGTTCGCGCCTTCCTCCGCGCACATGACGGCGTGTGACCGTCCCTGACCGCGCGCGGCTCCGGTGATAAATACAACCCGGCCGTCCAGCAAAGCCATCAAGTGCTCCCATCATTGTGGCTTCCATAGTCAGAAGCGCGGCGAGATGACTGCGCTCTGAGGAGGATTTTACGCCCACGATCTCAAATCATCCAACTATTTCGCTAATTTAGTCGGCGCAGGTTATGGACGGCGGCTTCGCGACACGCGCCTTAGCTCACCGCGGGGTGAAGCGTTGTGCGCCGTCGAGGCGCATTACTTCACCATTGACGTATCCGTTGGTCAGCAAGAAGGTCGCAGCGTCTGCGAACTCGTCCGGCGCGCCGAGGCGCTTAGGGAATGGAATATTGGCGGCGAACTTCGCGATCGCTTCTTCTCCGACCGACTCCATGATCGGCGTCTTCATCGTCCCGGGGGCGATCGTGTTGACTCGGATGCCGAGGGAGCTGAGGTCGCGTGCGGCGGCGATCGTCAATCCGATCACACCGGCTTTGGCCGCGGCGTAAGCGCTTTGACCGATCTGGCCTTCGTAACCGGCGATGGATGCCGTGAGTACCAATGCGCCCCGCTCGCCGTCGGGCAGAGTCGGCGCGGCTGCGATGGCGGCGGCGACCAGCCGAGCGACGTTGTAGGTGCCGTTGAGATAGAGGTCGATGGTCTTGGTGAAGGCGGCGAAATCAGCCGGGCTGTTGTCGCGTTGCACGATGCGTTGGGCGACGCCGAATCCTCCGTGGGCCACGACGGCATAACGCAGGTGGCCCAGTTGGTGGGCCCGTTCGATCGCTTCCCCGATCGAGTCTTCGCTCGTCACATCGGTAGTAACGAAGCTCGCGCGGCTGCCCAACTCGTCTGCGAGCGCCTTGCCCTTGTCGGCGGCCAGGTCGGCAATGACCACACCGAGGCCTTCGGCGTGCAATCGCCGCACCGTGGCCTCACCGAGGCCGCCCGCGCCTCCGCTGACGATCGCGGACGCACCGTTGAATTTCTCGACTGTCACTAGCTCTCCTTTTGATGTTGACTGCACCGCGGTCACAAATTGCCGATCACCAGGTCCCACGGATCGGCGGCATTTAGGGCCATCCGGCCGAGCCGGCGCGCATAGCCGGGGGTCGTGCCGTAGTCATTGCTCCAACTCTGCGCGCGCAGTGTCACCGACGACAACGGATGTTCAGCGGTCACGCCGATCGCGCCATGAAGTTGGTGGGCGATGGTCGTGACCGGTCTGACGGCTCGTCCGGCAGCCACCCGCGCGACGGCAACCGCGTATTCGGTTTCGCCACAATTGAACCCATAATCGGTGGCAGCCGCGACGGCCAGCATGGTGGCGGCTCGGGCACGTTCGACGTCGCCGGCTATCGCGGCAAGGGCATGCTGAACGGACTGGAACTTGCTCAGCGACCGGCCGAACTGGGTTCGTTCCCGCGTGTGGGCCACCGACATCGCTGCGGCGGCATCCAGTGCCCCGATGACCTGTACGCAGCGACACCATGCGCCGCGCACCGCCAACTCGTCGGCGACGGCCGGTTCGACGACGGCCAGCTCGTCGGCGGCCACGTCGAAGGTCAGTCGATCGCGTGGCTCCCCGGCCAGATTGTGGCTTTCCGCCAGCTCGGCGGGATTGATGTCGACGACACCCACGCGCGCCTCCTCGTGGCCTCGTGCGAGAAGCAGCACTGCCGAGCACGCGCGCGTCCATGGAACGCCAGTCGCCGTTCCGCGGATGCGCCCCCGAGTCGCGGTCGCGTCAGCGATCGCGACTGTGAGTGGTCCTTCCGGCAGTTCGATGCCTGCCAGGTTGCCGAGCCAGCCTGCCAGAGCGTCGGTTTCGGCCAACGGGACAGCGCCCGCGTGCCGGGCGATACCCCAGAGCGCAATGGCAAGCTCGCCAGGCCCCGCGCCCAAATCCGCGGTGCTCGTCAACCGCGCCAGCCCGGTCTCCTCGAGGTTGCGCCACAATTGCGCGTCGAATTGTTCGGGAATCCTGCGCTGACCAATCCGGGCATCGAAGGATCGCCGGCCGATGTCGTCGACCAACTGCCGCAGCTCGGCATGCTCGTCATCGGCGGTGTCGCCGGCGAACGCACCGCTCGAAAACGCCATCATCGCAACCCCATTCCGCGGGCGACGACACCGCGCAACACCTCATTGGTGCCACCGCGCAAAGTGAACAACGGTTTGTGAAATGTCGCTGTGGCCATTAGCGCCACCAGTTGCGGTGTCATCGGTATGCGGTCGAGCACGTCGGTGACCAGGTCGATCGACTGCTGCTCGAACCGGGTGCCGAGATCCTTGACCAGCGCTGCCTGGTTGGCTGCGTCCTTGTTCTCATTGAGCGTGCGTGCCACCCAAACTGACAGCTGTCGCAACGAGATCAGCCGTCCCACAAGGTCGCCGACGATGCCGGCGGTCGTGTCATCTGTTTCGCCAGAGCTGTTCAGCACTCGGACCGCCGCCATGATCAGCGGTGCGGTCGACAAAATCCGTTCCGGTCCGCCGCGTTCGAAGGAGAGTTCCGCGGTCACTTGGTGCCATCCTTGGCCGACCTCGCCCAGTACGTCGCTGTCCGGTACGAAGACCTCCTCGAATCCGACTTCGTTGAAATGATGGTCGCCGTTCATCAACAGGACCGGCTCGATTCGCACGCCCTCGGCGTCGCAGGGAACCAGGAACTGACTCAAGCCGTCGTGCCGTTGTTGTGGGTCCGGCAGGCTTGTCCTGGCGAGCACCACAACCTGATGGGCGTGGTGCGCCCCACTTGTCCATACCTTGGTCCCAGTGAGCAGCCAGCCGCTGTCGGTCTTGGTCGCCTTGGTCTGCACGGCAGCGAGGTCGGAGCCTGCGCCGTGTTCGCTCATCCCGATGGAGGAGTAGAAAGTTCCGGCGCCAATGCGTGGCAGCAGCCGCTCTCGCTGCTCTTCGCTGCCATAGGCCAACAGGCCCGGGGCCACCTGCCGGTCGGCGACCCAGTGTGCGGCGATCGGAGCACCGGCCGCCAGCAACTCCTCGGTCACCACATAGCGATGGAGGTGGGTCAACCCCCGTCCGCCGTACTTCTCGGGGATGATCAGCCCGACAAGACCGGCCGCGCCGAGGCGCGCACTGAATCCTTCGTCCCATTGTCCGAGCCAGGAGTCGACGGCGGGCACCCAGCCGTGTTCGGCCCGGTCAGCCTCGAGGAACTCCCGTACCGATGCGCGCAGCTTAGCGAGCTCGGGTTCGTCGGCGCGCAGCGCGTCGAATTGACTCATCGATCACCTAGGTGGTCGGAAGCGGGGTCGAGGGCAGATAGAAGTTCGGGACGAGGTCGTCCTCCGTGGCGGCCAACAGATATGCGGACAGGTCGTCCACTCCCTCTTCGGCGAGCACCTGCTCGTCGGTGTAGAAGTGGCCGCTGCAGTCGGTAGACCGGGTGATCAACGCGTGCGCCGCGTCGGCCACGATGCGCGGGTCACGTGCGTGCGCGCGGATAGCGTCGCCCATCGCGACGACCATCCCGGTGCTCCCCACGGTGGCGGCTGGCCACAGCGAGTTCACTGCGATCGGGATCGACGCGAACTCCGCAGCCCACCCGAGCGTCAACAGGCTCTCGGCATACTTGCCCACGGTGTGGCCGACGTGGGCCCCGACCCAGCGCGGATCCAAATTCAACGGCGGAGAGATGTTCACGATGTGTGCGTTGTCGGACTGACGCAGGTGAGGCAGCGCGGCCTGCACGACTGCGAACGGTCCCTCGACGTTGACCTCCAGCAGCCGGCGAAAGTTCCCGGGCGGCAGCGTCGGGGTCGCACGCAGATCCAGCGCACCCGCGTTATTGATTACGACGTCGATGCCACCGAACACATCGGCCACTTCCGCCACGGCAGAGGCGGTGGCGTCGCCGTCGCGTACGTCGCAGACCACTGGCAGGGCGCGACCGCCCGCCTCGCGAACTGCGTCGGCTGTGTCACCAATGGTGCCGGGCAGTTTGGGGTTAGGAGACGCCGTCTTGGCGAGCAGTGCCAGCGCGGCGCCATCGGTGGCGGCCCGGATCGCGATCTCACGCCCGATGCCGCGGCTGGCGCCGGTCACCAGCACGACGCGGTCCTTCAGCGTGCGGGGACCCGTTATTCTCACGCGTTGCTCCTCCCACAGGCAGGCACGTTGCCTAGAATGCTATAACTATATAGCTTATTAAAGCGGGCGTTTCTTCTCCGGGGCGCCATAGATGAAGCGAGGCTAGATGACCCACGTCGTTTCGATCGGCTGCTATCTCCCGCCGTGGTGCAAGGGGTCGCGCCGAGTGAAGGGACCCGACGAGGACGCGGTGACAATGGCCGTGGCGGCCGGCAGGGCCGCCGACACCGTTGCGTCTGCTCGGCGAGTAGTCCTGGTATCCCGCGACTTTCCACTGCTCGAAGGCGGGAACGGAGCCGTCCTGCTGGCCGCGCTGTCGCTACCGGCCGATACGCCCATCGCGGAGGTACTCGGCGGTGCGCCCGCGGTGTTGGACCAGATTGTGACGGCGTCGCCCGGCACGCTGGTGATCGCGGCCGATGACAACGCCGCGGCGGTGGGTGCTGCTGCGGTGTTGACCGGCGACGGCGAGTCGCACCTCACTCCGGTCGGACGACAGACTCGCAGCCTGCCTCTGGTGGCGCGAGGCGACGACGGCGTCCGCCACGCCTACCCGGACTCACGGCTGCAGCGCGAGGTCGGAATACGCGCCACCTTCGACAAACTCAGCCTTACCGGAACACCCGCGGCGGTCGCCGTGGCTGGTGTTCCCGCCGCTCAACTCGGCGGTGCGGTCGACACCTCGGGCGCCGCGGAGGAGCCGCGAGTCTCGGCCGCGGGGGTGGTGCGGGTAATAGCAGATGCGATCGAGCGTGAAGCGTGCGGTCTGGTGCTCGCCGCAGAACAGTCGACGATGAGCGTCGCGGCGCTGCAGGACACCGACTCGCCTCCGAAAATCAATCGTGACGAAGTGCCCGCACGCGAGCTGCCCGCGACCAAAATCGCAGACGGCGTCGGCATTCCGATCTCAATGCCAGCCTACGCCCGGGCGTTTGAGCCGAAAATTCGTTGGGAGGCAGCCGTTTTCGACGAGCGGCCCGGTATCGACCCGGCTCCGCAGTTCCCCCCGAGAGTTCGAGTCGACAACTCCGGCGCGCTAGCCACCGATTACCAGCTCGAAGCGTTGCCGCGCACGGGCACGGTCTACACCCACACGACCATCCGGATTTCGGTGCCTGACTTGCCCAGCCCCTACTCGCTGGCGGTAGTGCAGCTGGACAACAGTCCGGTACGGGTCCTGATGAAGGTTACCGGGGTGCCGGCGGGCGAAGCCACCATTGGGCAGGCCGGATCGGTGGTTCTGCGCAAGATCGCAACCCGCGCAGGTGTACCCGACTACGGGTACGCGTTCTGGCCGGGCCGCGTCAAAGAAGGAGTCCAGGCATGAGAAATGTCGCGATCGTCGGCGCGGGCATGACACCGTTCGGCGAGCATTTCGAGCTCGGGATCAAGGACCTGGTGCCGATGGCCTACGCCGAGGCCGTTGCGCGTGTCGACAAAGGGATCCAGAAGTCCGAGATCGAAGCCGCGTGGTTCGGCGAACTCTCCACCACCGATGGCTTCCCGGCGGGCATCCTCGCCGATACTCTAGACCTCACCGACATACCTGTTACCCGCGTCGAGAACGCCTGTGCCACAGGCAATGACGCGATCCGCAACGGAACCATGGCGATCGCGTCCGGCCTTTACGATGTCGTCTTGGTAGTGGGCGCCGACAAGGTACGGGAAACGTCGTCCACCACCACCTTCTGGGACTGGGCTGCGATGACCCGCGACAATGCCTGGGACTACCCGCTGGGGCTGGTCGCTCCGGCGAACTTCGCCCTGCACGTCATCCGATACCTGCACGAGTCTCCCGCTACCAAGGAGCACATGGCGATGGTCGCGGTGAAGAACCACTTCCACGCGCTGAAGAATCCAAAGGCGCAGTTGCGGTACGAGATCACCGTGGAACGGGCGCTGGCCGCTCCCATCGTGGTCGAACCCTTCGGGTTATACGACTGCACGCCGCAGAGCGACGGCGCCGCCGCGGTGATACTGGCGGCCGAGGACGTGGTCGACCGGTACACCGACAGCCCTGTGTGGGTACGTGGTGTGGGGCTGGGGATGGACCGGGTGATGCATCAACACAAAACGGACATGACGACCTTCCCGCCGACAGTGCGCGCGGCCAAGTCGGCGATGAAGATGGCGGGCTTGACACCTCGCGACATCGATGTTGCCGAGGTTCACGACTGTTTCACCGGGGTTGAGCTGATCAGCTACGAGGACCTAGGATTTGCCGAACGGTTCGAGGCGTACAAACTCGTCGAGCACCGGGAGCACTATGTCGGCGGGCCGCTACCTATCAACCCGAGCGGCGGCCTGAAGGCCAAAGGGCATCCGCCGGGTGCCACGGGGGTGGCGCAGTGCTATGAGCTATTCAACCAGCTGCGTGGCCAGGCGGAGAATCAAGTCGACGGGGCGCGAGTCGCGTTGGCGCACAACATCGGTGGTCCAACCGCGGTGTCTGCGGTGACGATCCTTTCCAACAAGAAGAACTGACAGGACATCACATGACGACTTCCGCGATCGCTACCCTCGCCGGCTACGAACAGTTCGCCCCATGGCTGTTGGTGGAGAAGCGCGGCAACGTCCACGTCGTGAGCATCAACCGACCAGAAGCGCTTAACGCCGTCACCGAGGAGGTGCACCACGCATTCGCCACCATCTGGAAGGTGCTCGACGCCGATGGCGACGTCAAGGCGGTGGTGACCACCGGTGTCGGCAAGGCGTTCTCGGCGGGTGGGGACATGGTGATGTTCGGCCGCCTCATCGAGGACGAGGTGGCGCGCGCGTTTCAGATCCACGAGGCCCGCACCGTCTTCCTCGAGGTGATCAACTTCCCGAAGCCCCTGGTTTCCGCGGTCAACGGACCGGCGGTCGGGCTGGGTTGTTCGATCGCCCTGTTGTCCGACCTGCTGGTGATGGGGGAGAACAGCTACTTGGCCGACCCGCACGTTGCCGTTGGGCTCACTGCCGGGGACGGCGGCGCCGCCATGCTGCCCTTGCTGATCGGCATGATGAAAGCCAAGGAGTATGTGTTGCTTGGCGATCGGATCACCGCGCCGGTCGCGGAGAAGCTGAATCTGGTCACTAAGGTCGTCCCCGACGACGCGGTGCTCGAGGAGGCGTTAGCACTCGGCGAGCGGTTCGCCGCACTGCCGCCGCAGGCTCTGCGGTCGTCGAAGGTGGCGCTGAACATGCACCTTGCCCGGGCTGCTCAAGGTGTCCTGGAGTATGCGCTCGCCGAGGAACTGACGTCCTTCTCGACGCCGGAGTTCAAGGAGCGCGTTGCCGCGTTCCGTGCTCGATCCAAGAAGTAGCCGCTAACTAGCGGTAGGCGGTGACGCGCGCCGTCACCGCGGGCTTGCCGTCCTCCCCGATCGCACGCGCGTCGGCGACGGCAGTGCCGCGTCCGATGCGCAGCGGCGCCGCTTCGTAGCGGGATCGGTCGCCGCCGTAGAACGGGCGCAGAAAGTTCACCCGGACCGACGCGGTTCGCATCGGCGCGCCACCCGTGTTCACCGTCGCGGACGCGGCCAATTCGAGTCCCGCCGAAGCGACTCCGCCGTTGATGACACCAACGGCGTTGTTGAGGAACAGGTCTATGTGCTGGCGCAGGACGCGCACAGCGTCGGCAGGTGGCATGGGCTCCACGGCCATCAGCTCCGCCAGGGAGGTGTTGTGACTCTTGGACACCGTCTCGGGGGGGCTCGTTCAGGTCGAGGGTGTCGGGCGTGACGTAGTACGACCGCACGGTGCCCGCGCCGATGACGACGCCGTCGCAGGTCAGGGTGCACACCGAAAGCGCTGACCCGCTGCCGCGAGGACCTAGGAGGCGACCGGATGCGACGACGGGGGAAGCGCCGATCGCGGTCGCCCGCTCGCTTCCTTCGGGGCTCAGCTCGATGGCCAATTCGGTGGACACCGTCCATTCGGCGTCGCGACACCGGAAGTGGTTGGATAATCCGCTGACCGCATCGACGAGCACGCCGAGGGGGCCGACGGTCGGCAAATCGGTGAAGGGGTTGCGCATGCCCGCGAGCGGCATCGACATCTCCACGACCGCGGACTCCTGGTCCGCGATCAATACCTCGATCCCGAACCGCCGAAACAGATGGATCGGGGTCTCGATGTCGTGGCCGGCGTCCCGGCTGACATCTGTCATTCGAGAAGATCGACGACGGTGGACAATTCGGAACCCGACAGCACGAATTCCTCCGCCTTCTGCAGGTGCTTTTTCCACAGCTCGCCGGCCTTCTCGGCGTCGCCCGCCTTGATCAGGTCCAGCACCATGCGGTGTGTCTTCGCGGACCGGCGGACCGCCTGCTCTGCGCGAGCACCTTCGGTGGGCTGCAGCGAGCGATTCGCCTTCTCGACGATGTGGTGCAGCATATCGCTGACGATCTGCAAGGTCTTGTTGCCCGACAGCCGTGCGATCGCGGCGTGGAAGTCCGTCAGTTGGACCACGGCATCGCTGCCCGGTTTCAACTGCTTCTCGGCTTCGACGATCTGTTCCAATTCCGCGATCACTTTGGCGCTGCGCTCGTTGGCCAGCTGAACGACGATCGGCGTCTCGAGCGCAATTCGCGCGTCGTAGACATCTTTGAGCGTCACGCCTTCGTACTCGAGAATCAGTCCGGCATAACGGGCAAGCGTCTCGCGTCGCGGTCGGGTGACCCGGGCGCCACCGTGCACGCCGCGCTGCACTACGATCAGCGACTCGGACTCCAGCACCCGGAATGCTTCGCGGAGCGTTGGCCGGGACACACCGAACCGCTCCATCAATTCCGATTCGGGCGGCAGCATGGTGCCTTCGGAAATCTCACCGCGAATGAACATGCGCCGCAGCACGGTGGCCACCCGATCGGCCATCTTCGGCTCCCGAAGACTGGTGACCTCCATATCAACCTCCGCCGGTATTGAAAGAATTAACTATTTGGTAGGTTAACTGATGTAAGTCGGCAACCCGGTCATCCGGGTCCGCAGAGCGAGCGAACTCATCTCTAAGTGTCTAGTACGCCATGGCCCGGCCCATCAGATCCTTCATGATCTCGGTGGTGCCCGCATACAGTCGCTGCACCCGCGAGTCGCGCCACAGCCGCGCCACCTCGTACTCGTTGATGTAGCCGTACCCGCCATGAAGCTGCAGGCACCGGTCGAGGATCTCCCACTGCACTTCCGAGGTCCACCACTTCATGCCGGCCGCGTCGGCGTCGGCGAGGGTGCCCTCGTTGACAGACAGCACACATTGGTCGAGATAGGTCTGCGCCGCGTTGAGCTTGATCTGCATCTCGGCGAGGAAGTGCCGGTTGACCTGGAACTTGCCGATCGGCTGCCCGAACGCCGTGCGTTCGAGCGCATACGCCTTGGTCAACTCGAGCGCACGTCGCGCGGCGGGAAGCGCGTAGCACGCCACACCGACCCGCTCGTTCGGGAGATTCGAGACGAGGTGGTGAAAGCCGCGGTTCAACTCGCCGACGAGGTTGTCCTTGGGCACCCGGACGCTGTAGAAGAACAATTCGGCGGTGTCGGCAAGACCGTTGCTAATAAAGGTCTTCTGCCCGTTGACCACCCGGTGGTCGCAAGTACTGTCGGAAGTCACGGCGGTACTGCGCGACTTGCGACGCATAGCCGGGGGACACTCTAATATCCCTTCTCCGATCGCCGTCCCGGTCGTTGCGCCGAATTAGCTAAACAGTTATCTATAACAGGTACACTGGCGCACGTCGCGAGTCCAGTAAGAGGAAGTGCCAATGATCGCTTCGCCAGTATCCGCATCAACTGTCCTCGGCTACCCGATTTCATGACCGACTTGCTCAATAGGGTTCACGTGTGCGAACTCGTGGCATGGACCCTCGTCCCGGAGACCGGCACGCTGCTCACCGTCCGGGGGGCCGACGTCATTAAGCTCGAGCACCGGTTGACCCGTGATCCGCAGCGGGGACTGAACGGGAGGCAGTACGCGTCCGCAGGCAAGCCAGTTCGGCTCGACGAGACGCCGCTGTCGCAGAAGTGTGCCCGCGGGCGAGGGAAGCACACGGCCGCGCTGGTCGCTGAACTGGGCTGCGGCGAGGAGGGGATCATCAACTGCGAAGTCAAGTCGGTGGTGTTGTAGTGGGATCGGACAATCTGGCTCGGCGGTTCCTGCACGTCAACCTCAACTGCGATTCACTCGACGCGGCAGAGCGGCTGTATGCCGGCCGGCTGGGACTGTCGCCTCGGATGCGTACGGATCCCACGGTGGCGACTGACGGGACCATTCTGGGGATGGACGGCGAGGCGTACTGCACCACCTCGTTTCTCTACGATACGAGGGGGCCACGAGCCGGCTGTGCCCTCGAGGCAATCGAGTTCGATTCACCCGCACTTGTGCGAGACCACAGTGCCGATCCGGTGCGCCCGGGCATCCGGTCGATGCTGATGTGGGTAATGGACTTGGAGGCTGCCGTCGGCGGATTGCGAGCTGACGGCTTCGCAGTCGGCGACCCTGTCGACGGGCTGATATCCGGTACCAAGTCGGTGCTGGCCGTGGATCCCGACGGTGCGATCGTTGAGATCGCCCAGCGCCCAGTCGATGTCAAGGCGTCGGAGGGGACGCTGTTCTCCGGGATCCGCATCATGGCGATCGACGCGCTAGCTACCCGGGAGTTCTTCGGCGCTATTGGTTTCGTCGAGGTCGAGGCGCCGGCGCGCAGGGAGGTGGCCTCCGAGCAGCTCGCGCCGTATGGGTCGGCGGAACCTCTGGCGTGCGTCGTGGCGCGATTCGCCCTTCCCGAGGACGCACACCAGTTCACCGTGGTGCTCGTGCAGCATCCCCACACCGCGCAGACGCCGGTGCCATGGGGAGGCAACCGCCAGGGTCTCTATCGTTGCGCCCTGCGGGTGGAGGATGTCGAGAAAGCACTAGCTGAGATGCCGGATTCGGTTGAGCGGATGGGTGATCCGGTGTGGTGCCCGCTACCGGGAACCAAGATCGACGGCTTGAAGATTGCGTTTCTGCGGTCGCCGGACGGTGTGATCTTCGAGTTAGTCGAGCGCCCGCTGAAGCTGTTTAGCCGCTGATTGAGCGCAAGCAGCTGCCACCGGAACTGCGCTCCGCCTTCTCGGTTATCGCTGCTCAATTATGTTGTGCTGCACCGCTATCGATGGTATGTGCGCACCGCTGTTGACGGCTGAGCGACATCCCACTGAAAACGAGCCACGGCACGGAGCCGTCAGAGAGTCGATTCGGCTGCGACTCAACGTGTCCCAGGAGCCTCGTAGCGAGATAATGGATCAATGGTTGACTAGCGTTGCGACGCGCAGTTAGTGTGATGTGCGTCGCACCGCCGATCGAAGATTGAGGGTCAATGAAGATCATCCAGTGGGCCACCGGCAACACCGGCAGTCACGCCGTCCGGGCAATAGCTAACCGTCCCGCCTACCAACTAACGGGTGCCTTTGTCTATAGCAAAGAAAAAGCCGGCAGAGACATCGGCGAAGTCTGCGGGACAAGGCCTCTCGGAGTCCTGGCAACGACCGATCGCAGCGAGATCATGGCTGCCGAGGCAGATTGCGTACTCTACATGGCATTTGCCGAACGTGGATTTCCGGAGGCCGCGGGCGACGTGTGTCAACTGTTGGAATCGGGCAAGAACGTCATCGCCACCTCGACGCCGTTCCTACACCCTAAGGCCATGGACGAACAACTCGGCGCCGCAATAGAGGGTGCATGTCAGGCAGGCGGCGTGACATTCCACGGGCTCGGCATCGCACCTGGCTACATGAGCGAAATGCTGCCGCTGAGCCTGTCTCGGCTCTGGGGTCGTGTCGATAAGTTGGTTGCGAGGGAAACCCTCATGTACAACGAGTACCCGAGCCACGAAATGATGTTCGACTTCCTGGGATTCGGCTACGAGCCCGACGATCCGACGCCATTGTTCACCGACCTCGAGGTTGTGGGCACCGCCTATAAGCCGTCGTCCGTTTTGCTTGCCGACACACTCGGGCTCAAGGACTACGAACTCGTGCATTTCCGTGACATTGAATTGGCTCCCGAAGACTTCGACGTTGCGTCGGGACACATTCGCAAAGGCACAGTGGCCGCGATGCGCTTCGGCACCCGGGTCCTTCACGAGGGTAGAGCGGTCATCGTGCAAGAGCACTGCACCCGTATGCGCGAGGACCTCGGCTCATCGTGGCCCCGCGGCGACGGCTGGTCGATCGTTGTGGAGGGAGAACCGTCGATGTCGGTCAGCGTGAACATCGGGATCCACGGGGAAGACCACACCGATCAGGCGTGCTTAGCCACCGCGATGCACGCCGTCCATGCCATTCCCCAGGTGGTCAATGCGGCGCCGGGCATCCATACCCTCGTCGATCTAGCGCCCTTCTACGGCGGCGACGCCTTCACTGTCGCCCAACCTGCCGCCGTAGACACCAAGTGAGGACACGATGAGCCAGATCAGCATCGAGGGCAAAGTCACCATTGTTTTCGGCGGCACCAACGGCATCGGCGCAGACATTTGCCGCTACTTCGGGCGCGAAGGTGCGACCGTAGTGGTCACCGGGCGCAACGTGGAGCGCGGCGAGCAAGTCACCAAAGACATCACCGCCGCCGGCGGCACAGGAATCTTCATACGCATCGACATCGGCGTGGAAGTCCAAGTCCAGTCCGCGGTCGAGGAGACCGTCTCACGGTTCGGACGCCTCGATGCGATCGTCAACAATGCCGCGCCCACCGACGTTGCTGCGGCAGGTGGCGACGTGCCCATCGCCTATCAAACGGCCGAGAATTTCGAATCCATGATCCGCGTTGGCATTTGGGGCCTGTTTCATTGTTGCAAGCACGCCATCAATGCGATGGTCAAGACCGGCGGCGGATCGATCGTCAACATCTCATCTGCGGCAGGGGTGACCGGTGTTGCCGGCCTAGCCACCTACGCCATGACCAAGGGCGCGATGAACGCCCTGACCCGTAGCGTTGCCGTGGACTTCGGCAGCCAATCCGTTCGATCCAACGCCATCATCGTCGGGAACGTCCCGGTGAGCGACATCGTTCAATTCCTGGCCAACCACCCCGTAGCCGGGCCAGAATTGTTGGGAGTGAACTCGATCCCGCGCCTAGGCGTCGGCGACGACATCGCGGCGGCCGCGGCATTCCTTGTCTCCGACGCATCGGCATGGATCACCGGATCCTTAATGGCCGTCGATGGCGGGTACACTGCGCGGGCGCCGATAAGCGACCTCAGCGCGGCCCTCGCCGACTACCAGGCCGCGCAAGGTGCCTGACCGCAGCTGCAAGACGTCGGGTCTTTCCCCCTGAGACGACTTGCGTAGCTGTCGATTGCGGTCGCAGTTTCGCAACTAGTACGAATGATCTCAGGGTGCCTCTGTCTATAGATTCACGTAGCTGCTTTCGGGACGCTCGACACGGCCGACGAACAGCACCCGGGCATAGCTGGGCACGGTTCCCAATCGACAGTCGACGTTGGGATAGCCGTCGGCTGACCGCGGCGGGAGTGTTTCTACGCAGCGGTCCTCGTCCCGTGGAGCCCGCCGTGGGGGCCTTCCGACGGTGGTCTCGGCGCGCCTGTCGTCGTCGCGGAAATCGGCGTGGCAGGCTCGCTGACGTTGAAACGCTGGTGCAGGATCACTGTATGGCGCGGGCTCGCAAGACAACACGAGGGGCAGCGACTGGGCCCGGCCGCCCACGGGGATCTGACGGAGCGGAGACCCGGCGCCGGATCATGGTGACGGCGATGAAGCATGTTGCCGAACGCGGCTATGCCCGAGCCACATTGCGTGAGATCGCGCGCGAGGCCGGTCTCACCGGCGGGACTGTCTTCTACTACTTCCCGAGCAAGGCTGAACTCGTCACCGCCACCTTCACTGAGCTGGCAGAACCGGTGATCACGCAGTTTCGCGTGGCGGCGACCGTGAAGACTTCATTTTCCGAGGCATACATTGCGTGGCTAGAAGCCGGAGTCGAAGTAATGAAAACTTACCCGCATCTGGCGTCTTTCGTTGCCGCCATCGGTGTGGCCGGGGAAGTGGACCCAAACCTTCGTGCTCTGCACGATCGTGCTAATGATGCACAACATCGGCTGGTCGCCGATCTGGTTGCCATCGGTCAGCGTGCTGGCCAGTTCCGCGACGATCTGGACTCCGCCGCGATCACCGACATGCTGTTCGCGATCATGCTCGGTCTCACCGACTTGGCCGCGAGCACGTCGGCAGACCGGTTCAGCGCAGCCATGAAAGCAGCGGCGCACCTGGTGGATGGGACGTTGATTCGCCGGCCGTAACCCCTGTGATGCGAAACGCCACTTGACGTGGGTGTGACGTGCAACTTAGCCTTTAATCAGTCAGCCGACTGATTAAAGGGACGGTGATGGTGCATTTCAATGTCATGACCGATATGTCCGCAGAACCGTGGGAGGCTTTGGCGAAGGATCGCCTGCATTGCCCGGTGGAACGCGTCGACGTCGGCGGATTCGTTTACCACCAAGTCAGTGAGCCACACCTCATCCGGCAACTGTTGCGCCGTCACGACATCTTCTCCAACGAGATGGGTGTGCTCCCGCGTGGTCCCGAGCCAGTGGGCGAGCGCGTTTTGGAGTTCGCCGATCCCCCGGCCCATCGGACCCATCGACAACTGGTGGCCAAAGCGTTCTCGAAGGCGCAAATGAACGAACGCGTCACCCACATCCAGGCGGTCGCCGACGACCTCGTAGACGCTATCGCGGCCCAAGGCAACACTTTTGAGCTTCGACGCCAATTCGGCCGACCTCTGCCCTCGACGATCGTCGCTGAGATCCTCGGCGTCCCGGTACAGGACCGTGATCTGTTCATGGATCTGACCGAGCGCGTCGAGGCGCTACTGGCAGAGGAGCAAGCCAGCCAGGAAACCACCCAGGTCATGCAGCAGTTCATTGACTACGTCTACGAGCAGTTCCGTATCCGAGAGACTGTCCCGACCGATGATCTGCTGAGCTCAATCCTGTACGCCGAAGTCGATGGCAAGAGATTCACCAGGTTGGAGGCCGCCGCGATGGTGCGTCTTCTATTGGGCGCGGGCAACGGGACTACCTCCATCGCCATCTCCAACACCGTTTGGCTGATCGAAACCAATCCCGGGGAGAAGGCCAAACTACTGGCTGACCTCGACGGACTTGTCGAGTCCACGATCGAGGAAGGTTTACGATTCGACTGCCCCGTCGGAGGGAATTTTCGCGGTGTAACACAATCCACCGAGCTGGGCGGGGTCAGCCTCAAGGCAGGGGACCGGGTCTTCGCGAATTACCTTGCCGCTAACCATGACCCCGACCGCTACGACGACCCCGACTCATTTAAAGTTGACCGCGCTTGGGGCGAACTGCCTCCGCATTTCGCGTTCGGTCATGGTATCCATTACTGCATTGGCGCGCCCTTGGCGCGCGCCGAAACCGCAATCGGACTCAAGACACTTTATCGGCGTCTTCCTCGGCTGCGCCTCGCGGACGGCTTCACGCCTGAACGGGTACCCGGTGCGATGTTTCGAACGTGGACAGCCGTGCAGATGCAGTTCGACGGCCCAGTAGGTCCTAGGCTCTCAGATGGCTGAACATGGCATGCACAGCGGCACAGCAGGTTTGGTGACTGGCGCATCGTCGGGCATCGGTGAAGGTGTGGCCAGGATGTTCGCTTCGCGCGGCGCGGCGGTGACGTTGGCTGACATCGACGCCGAGGCGGGCCAGCGAATCGTCGACGATATCGTGAGCGCGGGTGGGACAGCGCGTTTTGCGCTCTGCGACGTCACAGATCCCGAACAAGTGAAGCGAATGGTCGACGAGGCCGTGGACGTCTACCAGCGACTGGATTTCGCGGTCAATAACGCTGGGATCACTGGGCCCGTCGGGCCGACGGCGGAAATTCCGCTCGATGGTTGGCATCGCGTGCTGGATCTCGATCTCAGTGCGGTCTTTTACTGCATGAAATACGAGATCCCGCACATGGATGCCGCTGGTGGTGGGGCCATTGTGAACATCTCCTCGGATGCGGGCTTACAGGCCGTGCCGGGCATCGCCGCCTACGTCGCGGCAAAGCATGCCGTCATCGGGCTAACCCGAACGGCCGCAATGGAATACGCCCCGAATGGCCTGCGCATCAACGCTGTGTGTCCGGGTGCGACGAACACACCGTTGATGGCGTTGTGGTTCCAAGGTGACCCGTCGGCTGAAGCCGCCGCCACGCACGCGATTCCGTTGGGACGCATGGCCGAAGTGGATGAAGTCGCCGAGGGTGTGCTGTGGCTGTGTTCGCCAGCGGCAAGCTATGCCGTGGGCATGGCGATGGCTCTTGAAGGTGGGTTGACCATCGGCGTGGCTCACCCGAAAGGCTGACCCGACGGGAGATTTCAGCCGGCGGAGAGCAGCGAGACCAGTGCCTCGGCGTCGGCGATGCTGCGCAGTAGGTCGTTGAGGTGCGTGCAGGTCGTCGTACCATGGAGCTCGTGACGCACACGGGTGTGCAGCTCGTTTAACCTCATGCCGGCGAGGCGAGTCGCGCTGGCGACGGCGCCCGGACATTCCTGCCAGGGGAGTACCCGGGGTACGGCCTCCGAGCGCAGGATGGTCTCGGTATCGAGATCCACCGCTGCCTCGATCGTGTACTCATGGATGATGGTTTCCGTACCGTCGGCCCGGACATAAGTGTCGCGAAACATCGCATCGATCACCATTTCCCGACTATCCGAGTCCTGGTGGACGTCCAGCCTGCGGCGACGGCGCATCCCGTGAACGGGAAGCGCTGTCAACTCGTGCCAAGCCAGCGGGTCGTTGGGGTCTTCGAGGCCCGGCGCCGGCGGTCCGGTCACGACGGCGGGGTCCCCGGCCTCGAACGACGTCATCAGCAGACCGCCGGTCACGAAGCCGGCGCACCGGTCGGCGACGGGCAGATAGCCCGATGTGGCGCCGTCTCCCAGTGCGCCGGATGCCGACAACGCATGCCCGGAGATCAGCGTGGCGACCGGGACGTCGTCAAGCAACGTGTAGCGCAAGTCGCGTCGCTGCCTTAGTTCGGGGGCCGTCTTGTCGACCGCGGCTCGGAAACCACTCATCGCCGGGGCGCCGGCCAGATGCATGCCCGCGACGCGCGGTTCGAGGTCAATGTACTGGACCACGCGGGCGACCGCCTCGACGGTCGCCCGTATCCGGGCGTCGCCGAGCTCGATGGTGGTACCGTCGTGCGCGGTCATGAGGTCGCGTGCCCGCCCAGATAGGTGCACAGGGTCTAGCGAGCCCGGTTCACGGGTTATGTCAATAGAACTCGTTCGCCGCACCGAACCCAATTGCCGCGCCGGTGTGCCCTTCGTCGGCGCGTGTATACCGTGCAGCGGATGCATCCCGATATGGGGTGTGCCCAGGTCGCTCGCCCTCATGGCCGCGTCACGAGTTCGCCGTCCCAGCCCTTGTCAGTCCGGCGTGTGACGGGTGTGGATGCGTGCCAGCCTGAGGCCTTCTTGGGAGTCGTCGACCTCGACGCTCCAGTTGCCGCACGTGCACCATGCACGGAAGTGCCCGTTGTCGGGCAGAATGACCTGTCCGTCACAGTCGCCACCGGTGTTGGCGATGCTGGTGAGGAATTCGAGTGGTTTCTCGTGCAGAGCGCTTTCGTCGTCAGCCATGCCGCCTCACTCCTTCGGAACATCGGCGGCTCGAAATACCGGAAGCATCCAGCCGTCCGCGATCGGCGAAAAGTCCACGCGCAGAGCCATTCCGATCGTCACGTCGGTCGGCGCGATGTCGACGACGTTGCTCACCAGCCGGGCACCCGGCGCGTCGGGCAGGTCGACGACCGCTGGTACCAACGTCAGCTCAGGCATGCCGGGGATGCCATGCACGACTGCGAAGCTGTACACCGTCGCCTCGCCACAGAGCTGAACCCAGTTGACGGCAGTGGACTGGCATTCAGGGCAGAATGGTGTGGGCGGGAGCCGGAAGTTGCCGCAGTCGGCGCACTGGGGCGCGACCAGTCGCCCTTCTTTGGCTGCGTGCCAGAACGGTTCGGTGTCTTTGTTGACGGCGATCCGAACATGTTCCCCGGGAAGGGTTGTCGCCAGCGTCGCCGGAGGAGCGCTCATGCTGCCCGACCCAGGATGAGGCCGCTGACGGGCAGACTGGCCGGACCGCCGGTGACTAGCGCCAGCTCGGCGTCGGGCACCTGGTTGATGGCGGTCCCGCGCATCTGCTCGACTCCTTCCATGATGTGGGTCATACCGATGATGTAGGCCTCCGACAGTTGGCCGCCGTGCGGGTTCAGCGGGATCGAGCCGCCGTCGTAGCGGATGGCGCCACTTTCCACGAACGCGCCGCCCTCGCCCTTCTCGCAGAACCCATAATCCTCGAGTTGCATCAGTACCATCGGGGTGAAGTGGTCGTATAGCAGTGCCACGTCGATGTCGGCGGCGGTGATTCCGGCCTGGCGGTAGAGCCGCTCGGCGATCGGCTTGTTACCGGAGGAAGCAAAGTATTCGTCGGGCATACCCATCCACGCGAACGCCCGACCCCATTCACGCACACCGCCGTGCGCGGCAGCGACCACTGGGACCGGCGGTTGACGCAGATTTCGCGCGCGGTCGATGCTCGTGGTGATCACCGCGATGGCCCCATCGGTCTCTTGGCAGAAGTCATAGAGACACAACGGTTCTGCGATCATCCGCGCTTTGAAATAGTCATCGAGGGTGAGCGGCTGCCGGTGCATCGCCTTGGGCCGGTTCAGCGCATTCGCCCGCGTCGAGATCGCGATCTCGGCGAACGCCTCGCGCCGCGTGCCGTACAGATGCATATGCCGGCGCGCCAACACCGACATCAGCTGACCCGGGCCGAACAGACCCGACGGCTGCAAGAACGAGTTGATCGGGTCGGGCTCCATCGCCGAAAACACCGATCCGAGACGCTGTTTGGACTGTTGCAGCGCCATCACAGTGACCACGACGGAAGCATCGCCGGCGACAATGGCCGCCCGCGCCAGTCCGATCGCCCCGGCCGAACCGCCACCCCCCGCCGTCAGCGCTGCGGTGAACCGGACCTCGGGAATACCGAGGGTTTCTACGAAATCACCGGTGTCCATCTTCTCGGTGTAGCCCGCGCTGGCACCCGAGTAATAGGCGAAACCGTCGATGTCGCGGACGGACAGCCCGGCGTCCTGACACGCGGCCAGGATCGCCTCACCGGCGAGTTCGGTGGTCGTCTTGGGAAGTGATCCGCCGCGCTTGTAGTACGGGGTTGCACCGATACCGACGATGGCGACGTCACGCAGTCCGTTCGAATTCGACACTGGTTCAGATGCTTTCGGCTGGGATAGGCGGTACATCGGGGAATAGCTCGAAGAACGCGCCCTGCGTGATGCGCAAACGTGTATCGTCGCTGACCCCGTCGAACAGCGACTTCAGGGTGTCCTGCGTGTGGCCAAACGTGCCCTCCATGTGGGGATAGTCGCTACCGAACATGACATTGCGGTACCCCATGTGCTCAAAGGCAGCGACCGCGGTTTCATCGTGCTGAAACGATGCATAGACCTGGCTGTAGAGAATCTCCTTCGGGCTGCGGCTGAGCTTGGGCCGCACCGCCATATGATGTTGGCGATATCCCTCGACCAACCGGTCACCCAGGAACGGAACCCACGTCGCGCCGCCCTCGGAAATCAGCACCTTCAAATTCGGATGCCGGTCCAGCGCACCCGAGGCCACCATCTTCATGGCGGCCCGCTGCCCGGAGAATGTCGTCTCCGCGTAGTTCATGATCGCCCCACCCGGACCGCGGTACACCTGACCTGCGCCGCCGCTCGCACTGTTACCGGCCTCGACGGGCACCGGATCGGTGCCGATGTGGAAGGCGATCACCACGCCGGCCTCTTCGGCGGCGGCCCAGAACGGCTCCCATTCCTTACGGTGCCAGTCCGGAGCACTAGGGTGCGGCATCGTCGGCAGAAACACCGCCTTGTAGGACTTGTCGGCCGCCCACTGCAACTCATCGATGGCGTCCTCGACGACCAGGGTCGACACCTGCGCGGTCACCACATACCGAGGCGACACCGCCGCAATCTCCTCAAGCGCCCACTCATTGCTGGCCCGCATGCACGCCTTGAGCAACTCCGGCGTGCGGAAAGTCGAACTCCACATTCCCAGTGAGGGGAAGATGACCTCTCCCCAGACGCCTTCGGCGTCCAGGTCGCCTAGCCGCGCACGGGCATCTCGCACCCCCTGCGGCTTCGAGCTCAGCTCGGCGAAGGCGACCATCGCCGATGATGGGAGTTTGCGCCGGAAGATCTGACCATCGACGTAGACGGTCTCGTACTCACCGTCGGGATCCTTTTCCGAGCGCGGGCACAACTCGGCCAGCCGCTTCGGCAGCCGGGACTGCCAGAGGTCGTCGGGCTCCAGAAAGTGCGAGTCGCCGGAATTCGCCCAGATCTTGGTCACGCGGTCCTCCAACCGTGCACAGTCCGAAAAATTGTTTTTCATAAGAAGGTTAGGACGCCGGGGTGCTATGCGTCAACGCCGATGCGCGAAAAACTGTGTTGAACTCGCGGGCTGCGAGAAGCTAAGCTGCAATCCGCGTCACCCCAGACACCTATCGTGGCAACGGCGAAAATAGACTTTTCGAAGGAGTTGCATCAAATGTCCTCTCCCGTCGGCGACCAGGCCGCCCCCGAAGCGACGACACCGCTAGCCGGCATCCGCATCGTCGACCTGTCCACCACGCTGCCTGGCGCGTTCTGCACGCAGTTCCTGGCGGATTCCGGTGCGGATGTTCTGATGGTCGAGGCGCCCGGCGGAAGTCCGGTGCGCGCATTGCGCGGCTGGCCGGCGTTCGGGCGCGGCAAGAGTAGCCGGGTCCTCGATCTCAAGTCGGCCGAAGGCCCGACCGAACTAGATGAGACCCTGCGCGGTGCCGACGTCTTGGTCACGACGTTCAGTCCCGCCGCACTCATCGATCTGGGCATTGACTCGAATGCTCTGCTGGCGCGTTATCCCCGTTTGGTGATCGCGCATATCACCGGTTGGGGGCGCAGCGGTCCCTGGCGCGACCTCAAGGGCTACGAGGGGCTTGTGCTCGCCAAGGCCGGTCTGTCGCATGCGGTGCGCCGGATGGCTCAACCTCCGCGTCCGTCGTATGTCGCAGTCCCGTATGGGAGTTACGCCGCTGCACACATTGCAGTGCAAGGCATTCTCGCGGCGCTGCACGAGCGGGATCGCAGCGGACTCGGTCAGATCGTCGACGCCGACCTCCTGCGTGGTGTACATGCGATCGACGCGTGGACCTGGTTCGGGGAACTCGTCGGCATTCGCTGGCCGGAGGCGTACAACAGTGTGGAGGCTTGGACCGAACAGGGGACCCCGCAGAGCCCGATGCTGCTCGCGCTGTTGTCGGCGCCGACCAAGGACGGTCACTGGTTGCAGTTCGCCCAGGTTCAACCCCACCTGTTCACCGCGATGTTGACCGAGCTGGGCATGATGGAGCTTCTCGCAGACGCGAAGTGGAAAGGCTTCCCCGTACTTGAGAGCCCGGAGCTGTATCGCGAGTTCTGGTCGATGATGCTCGCCAAGGTGGGTGAGCGCACCCTCGTCGAATGGCAACGAATCTTCGACGACAATCCCAATCTGTGCGCGGAGTTGTTCCGCTCCGGTCCACAGGTTTTCGATCACCCCCAGCTGGTTCACGACAGGCGATCGATCGTCGTGGAGGATCCCGAGGTTGGTCCCGTCCGCCAACCCTCCACGCTGATTCACACATCGGCTGGCCTCTTGCGCCAGCCGTCGCCCGCGCCTCTGTTGGGTGACCGCCAAGGTAAGTGGTCTGCTGACGCTGCGGTCGCCGATCCCGGCGAGAAGGGACGATCGACACCGCCATTGACCGGGACTACGATTCTCGAGTTCGGCGAGATGTTCGCCGCGCCTTACGCATCCAGCGTGCTTGCCGACCTGGGCGCCCGCGTCATCAAGTTCGAGAACATGGGTGGCGACAACATCCGGAGCCTTCTGCAGTTTCCCGAAGCGGCTGGTGCCAAGGTGATGCAAGGCAAGGAAAGCATCCAGGTCGATCTGCACACCGACGAGGGACGCGCGGTTGCTCACCGGCTCGTCGCGTCGGCCGACGTTGTGCTGCAGTCCATGCGGGCCGGCGTGGCAGATCGACTGGGTATCGGCGTAGAGGCGTTGCGCGCCATCAATCCGGACCTTATCTACGTCTCGGCACCGGGCTACGGAGTCGACGGGCCCTACGGAAGCCGGCCAGCCTACGCGCCCAGTATCAGCGCAGCGGGCGGGGTGGCGTTGACCAACACACCCGATGCCGAGTGTGCGACGTCATCCCTCGATGAAGTGATGCACCAGGTGCCCCGTATCACGACGGCCGGTACCTCAGCGGAGTTGCAAAGCGACGGTTTGGCGGCGCTGAGCGTGGCGTCGGCGATCCTTACCGCGCTCGTCGGCCGTGACCGGGGCCGACCGCTCCACGAACTGCGGACCTCGATGCTAGCCACCGTTACTCATGTGCTGACCGATTGGCTTGTCGATTACGAGGATGCGCCAGCGGCCGCGGTGCCCTTGCCCGGCGGCAACGGTCTGTCGGCGCTGTACCGAATCTACGACGCCAGCGAGGGACACGTTTTCCTGGCCGCGCCGAAGCCGAAGGAATGGACGGCACTAGTCGAGGCGCTACGCGACTTCACCGACCTCGACGAGGAGCGCTTCGCCACACCGGGCGCTCGTGCGGCCAACGACGATGACTTGGCCGGACGGCTCGAGGCTGTCTTCAGCAAGGAGCCGGCCGTGTTCTGGGAAAGGCATCTCGGTGCGGCGGGTCTTGGGTGCGTGGAACTCTACGAGGGCGCTCCGGCACGGCTCATTCAGACCGATCCGCAGTTGGCGGCGGAATACACCGTGTCTGCCGTCAGCCCCGTCTTCGACGAGCACCTGCGATTTTCGCCATTGGTCCGGTTCAGTCGGTCGGAGGTCAGGGCGCCTGGCGGATGCCTGGCCGGCCAGCACACCGTCCCGGTGCTACGGGAGTTCGGCTACGATGACGCGACAATCGCGAAGTGGCAGGATGCCGGTGTAATTCATTGTGGCTGAGACTCGGACGATCAATCGCTCATCGGAGCGGCAGCACATCATCGACGCTGCCTACCGGTGTCTGGATCGCAACTCCGACGCCTCGGCATCCATCACTGAGATACTCGATGAAGCTGGTCTAGGGACGCGGGCCTTCTACCGGAACTTCAGCACGAAACACGATCTTGTGTTGGAAATGTTCCGTAGGGATCGCGAGGCGGTGCAGGCGCAGCTGCGCGAGGTTGTGGCGCGCGCCCAAACCCCCGTTGAGGCCCTGCGGTCGTGGATGACGCATATGTTCGAGCTGGTGTCGAATCCGCGAAAGCGCAAGAGGGTGGCCATTTTCTACTCCGAGGAGCTGCGGCGCACTCCGGGTTATGCCCGCGAACTCGAAATCGTCATGGCGGCCGATCGAGCGTCAATCGCTGCGATCCTGCACCGAGGTAAAGCCGACGGGATCTTCACCGTGTGCACTCCGGAGGTGGATGCTCGGTCGATACGGGCGGCTTTCGAGGCTGCGCTCCTCGACCGGTTCCATCAGAAGTCGACACTAGAGGCCGCCGACGAGGTCGAACACCTGCTGGGCTTCGTACTGCGTGGTCTGGGCGTCGCTTGACCTTTCAGCAAAGGTGCGAGCTTCGCGCAGATCGTCTGCACATGCCGTAGCGTCCACTTCTCGGACATCCCGCCCTGCGACGCCCAGAAGAACACCGTCTGGGTGGGAGAGTCGCCGATCATCGCCCGCACCTTCGAAGCCATGGATTGTGGTTTCTCACAACAGAAATAGCTCAGAAACCCCGAACGACAACGGCGAGCCGAGGTGGCCGTCGTCGAATTGGTGGTGCTCGGTGACCCAGACCGAATGCGCGCCTAGCTGTTCGGCTTCCTCGCCCAGCTCCAGTGGGAAGGCGTGCAATCGCGCAGGCTCCTGCCGCCGCCGAGGTGGATTGCGGAGATCGAAATATAGCCCGACGTTGATTGGGGTTGAGGATGACGGCATCGGCCCTCCGGACAACCGAATGCGTAATCATATAATTATATGCCTTGTTGGCGCGGTAGACTGGTGCCTACACCGTTTGAAACTGAAGGAAGGTCGGCATAGTGAACAAGGACGACATGATCCTGATCAGCGTTGATGATCACGTTGTCGAGCCGCCGGACATGTTCAGGAACCATCTGCCGAAGAAGTACCTCGCTGAGGCACCACGGCTGGTGCACAACCCTGATGGCTCGGATACCTGGCAGTTCCGCGATGTGGTGATCCCCAACGTCGCGTTGAACGCCGTGGCCGGTCGGCCGAAGGAAGAGTACGGCATCGAGCCGGCCGGGCTCGACGAAATCCGGCCCGGCTGCTGGCAGGTCGACGAGCGGGTCAAGGACATGAACGCCGGTGGCATTCTGGGGTCGATCTGCTTTCCGTCGTTTCCCGGCTTCGCGGGGCGGTTGTTCGCCACAGAGGATCCAGAGTTTTCTCTCGCACTCCTGCAGGCTTACAACGATTGGCATGTCCAGGAGTGGTGCGGGGCGTATCCGGCGCGGTTCATTCCGATGTGTTTGCCGGTCATTTGGGATGCTGAGGCCTGCGCCAAGGAGGTGCGGCGCAATGCCGAGCGGGGCGTGCACGCGTTGACGTTCACCGAAAACCCGGCCGCGATGGGCTATCCGTCGTTCCACGACGATTACTGGACGCCGTTGTGGGAGGCGCTGGTGGACACTGACACGGTGATGAACGTGCACATCGGCTCGTCGGGACGGCTGGCGATCACCGCCCCGGATGCGCCGATAGATGTGATGATCACGCTGCAGCCGATGAACATCGTGCAGGCCGCGGCGGATCTGTTGTGGTCCAAGCCGATCAAGAAGTACCCCAACCTCAAGATCGCCCTGTCCGAAGGCGGCACCGGCTGGATTCCATATTTCTTGGAGCGTGCTGATCGCACCTATGAGATGCACTCGACGTGGACAGGCCAAGACTTCGGCGGGAAGAAGCCCTCGGAGGTGTTCCGGGAGCACTTCCTGACATGCTTCATCTCCGATCCGGTGGGGGTGGCGCTGCGCAGTCAGATCGGTATCGACAACATCTGCTGGGAGGCCGACTATCCGCATTCGGACAGCATGTGGCCCGGCGCCCCGGAGCAACTCCACGAGGTGCTCGAAAAGAACAATGTGCCCGATGACGAGGTGAACAAGATGACCTTCGAAAACGCCATGCGCTGGTATCACTGGGACCCGTTCACCCACATCAGCCGCGAACAAGCCACCATCGGCGCACTACGCAAAGCCGCCGAAGGCCACGACGTCTCCATCAAGGCCCTTTCCCACCATGAAAAGGGCAACCGCGGAGATGGTTTGGAGGGCATGGTACGGGTGAACTCCGGCGACTAACGCGCCCAGCCAGTAGCGGATCCTTCGCACATTGCGACCGCCGACGAAGGCGGTCGCAATGTACTGAGGAGCGTCGGTGAGTTGGATTGAATCGGGCTGCGGCACGAGTACCTGAATAGCTGTTGAGCTCCATACTTTCGAAGACATGTGCGACGGCTCCTGGACCGGCGCGGCGTGTGCTTCACTCATGGCGATGAAGCCACGCGAACGCACGCCGCCGTGGGCGGCAGGGGCCAAGACGGATCGGACTCGGGAGCAGATCCTCGAAGGAGCTCGCCTGACTTTCCAGGAATTGGGCTATGCGACCACCCGGGTCGAGCAGATCACAAAACGAGCAGGTGTTTCCCGTCCAACCTTTTACGTCTACTTCGCGACCAAACGAGATGCGTTTCTGGCGGTCGCTGAGCGGTCCGTCGAGCAACTGAGCCTCGTCCTCGAGGCGTTCGATGCGCTGCCCCAGCAGCCTGATGATCGTGACCTCGCGTCTTTCGTGGAGGAGTTCTTTTCATACTTCGACGATTTCGGCGCGTTCGCCACGGTATGGCGGCAGGCGGCATTTGCCGATCCCACGTTGCAGCAGTCCGGCTGGAAGGCGCAACGGCGGTGGGCGACCCGCATCGGCCGAAACATCGACCGCATCCGCGGAAGCTCGCTCGGCGATCCCGTCTCCCAGGGCCTGGCATTCGAAGCGATGCTCGAGTCGCTGTGGTTCTCCTCGGTCGTGGATGCTCCTGGAGCCAGCCGACATTCGGCGCACGCCACCGCCACCGCGATGGTCAGGGCGCTCATCAGAAATACTTGACATATATGTCTAAGTATCGTAACGTTCAAGCATCTAGGCGCTTGAGAGGTGGCTTGTTGTGCGTAAACCGATCACCGTGACCGACATCGAATCGGAGGTGCGGATCCCGGCGTGGATGGCCCCGAGCGGTTGGTTCGTGGTTGGCTGGTCGCACGAACTCGCATCCGGCGATATCAAACCGCGCAAGGTGTTCGGTCAGGAGCTCGTCCTCTACCGGAAGATCGGCGGGGAGTTGGGCTGTCTGGAGGCGGCCTGCCAGCACCTCGGCGCGCATCTGGGTTACGGCGGCAGGGTGGTCGACGATTGCATCGTGTGCCCGTTCCACGGGTGGACGTGGGGACCGGACGGGCAGAACGTGGCGGTACCGGAAGGACGGACGAGTAAACGGCGTATCGAGCCGTGGCCCGTGTGCGAGCGCAACGGCATCATCTACCTGTGGCACGACGTGGCGGGTCAACCGCCGGCGTGGTCGGTACCGGATCTGTTCGAAGATCTGCGCGATGAGTACCCCACAGGTGAGTTTTGGGACGTGGCAACCGCAGGCAGTGCCTTCGGATACGGCGAGTTGCCCATCGAACCACGAGTCGTCGCCGAGAACATCGTCGATCCCATCCATTTCCGCTACGTGCACCACACCCGCGATCTCCCCACGCTGGTGGATTTCCAAGTCACCGACGCCTCCTTCATGACCAAGCTGCGTGTGCACTCCCGGGGTAAGCGCAAGGTCGACGGTCCTCGGCGGGAGGACACGGTGACGCTCAAACAGTGGGGTATCGGGATGGCGTTCACGCGGTTCTCCGGACGCGACAACACGCATTCGGTGATATCAGTTACGCCGGTGGATGCTCAGACTTCGACGCTGCGCCAAACACTGTTCGTCGAGAAGATCGATGGTGAAAGCGACGATGAACGCTCCGCCAGGATCAAGGCCATCGAATCGGTTTTCCCCGAAGATCTCGCGATCTGGCAGCACCAGCGGTTCATCGAGCCGCCATCGCTGCAGACGCAGGAGGCCAAGCTGTTCCGCATGATGCGCAGATGGGCCCAGACTTTCCAGCCCAAGCCCGGTGAGTACGGCAGCCTGCGCGGCAATCGTGGCGCCGACGGCCCTTTGTCGACCAACGAGGGTTAGCAACGGCGCCGCTGCGCCGGGGCGGCCCCGCACATCGGCGGGTCCAATCGGCGGCCTTGCCGATAGAGTCCATGCCTATGGTGACCGAGCGGAAACCGCGGGCACGCCGAGGGTCTGCGCCCGGATTGATACGTGATGCGGCGCGCGAGCTGTTCGCCGAACAGGGATATCGCACCACCACCCGCGAGATCGCGGAGCGGGCCGGAGTGTCACACGACCTGATTTTCCGATACTTTGAGTCGAAAGGAAATCTGTTCGTCGAGGCGGTCCTAAACCCGTTGCTAGACGCAGTGGACGAGCTACACCGCCGCTGGCTGACTGACGTGGCGCAGAGTCGTGGTAGCGAAGAGGAGCATCTGCGGCGATTCGTCCTGGCGTTCTTCGACTTCCTGACGGATGAGAGCGCGATCGCGCAGGCGATGGGCCGCCTCATTGCCGAATCGACTAACGATGAAGAGGTTCAGACCGTTCGACGGCGAATCGATGCCACGTTAGAAGCCATGGTCAACCCGCTGGAGGCATATTTGGCGGGCAGCGATTTCGCCCCTGCGCGACCCGGACTGAATATTCGGGTGATGTTGCTGACCATCGGTGTGACTGCCAACTTCCTTCCCTACACCTATGCGAGCGACGACAGGGTTCCCACTAGAGAAGAGATGTTCGAGGTCATCTTGAAATCTACCTTCGCGATGTGGGGTCTAAGTTTCGAAGAAGCCGAGGGAGCGGCGACCTCCACGCGGCGCAAACGCCCTTGATTCCATGGCGTGGCTTACATGTTCGGCGGCCCTGTGGACCTGCCTCCGTCGTGAATACCGTTGATTGGCAATCCAACTCGATGCAGATTGGATGCCGGCATTCTCCTTTGGCGATATATACAACCAATGGTTGACTTTCTGCTCTGCGTCGCTTATCGTGACGTACGTCACCGAACCCAGCGGCAAGCAGAAGGCGTTCACAGCGATGGCTACAGGCTTGGAAGGCGAAGTTGCCTTCATCACTGGTGTGGCTTGTGGACAGGGTTGAGCTCGTGGATTGGTTACTCAGCGACGCAGCCAAGTATGTGACCGGAATACAGCTGCCGGCCGATGCCGGATTCACGGTCGGCTGACAACGGTCTGCTGGACCGAAGGATCCCTTCCCGCAGTACACACAACGAGGAGACACTTGTGACGACCGTTCAGCGAGCTGCCATCAGCGACGTGACTCCGGAGGAGGCGCTCAGTTATCGAGACCAGTTGGGTGAGCCACACTTCACGGGTAAGCATCTGCTGGAGGACAACGCGTTTCTGATCACCGGTGAGACGGACGATCACGACGTCTTCGCGGTCAGCTTGACTTTCAATGTCGACGGCGAAGCGTGGGGTGGAAGGCCGGCTACGTTGCGACAGACGAACTTCATGGCGTTGCCGAAATCGCAGCGGTACAAAGGAATTGACGATAACGACTACATTGGCGTGCGTTCGGACCCAGTTCGGCCACAGCCACTCGAGGTCATACGCGACGGCGACAAGGTGGTCTGGACGGAAGGTGATCTTGTCACCACGGCTGACGTACCTTACTGGACTATCAAGGGTGAGCATGCCGGCGTCGACTTCGATGTGACGATGGGTGGTCTCTGCGACGCGTCTCGCTTCCTGGGAGCATTCTCCGACTTGCAGACAAACGGTATTGCCGGGATCGAACAGCCGCTGTGGGTGGAGGGCTCGGTCTCCTCAGGTGGGCACACCTACGCACTGCAGCGCGGGATCGGGATGCACGAGAAGGTCATCATCGGCGACCAGTGGGTGCACGGTGCGAGCGCCATGCGGAAGTCGCGCCACTATTGGATATGGCTCCTCAACGAGGAATTCCGGGTCTTCAGCTACATCAAGGAAGCCACCGGTGTGACGTTCGGGCACACCAGCATCGGCAACGAGCACAGCCACTTCGGCGAGGGTCAGATCGAGGTCACCGAGCTCGACTACTGGACGGATCCCCGCACGGGACAGTCGATCCCGTCGAAGGTGTCGCTGACGATGAAGTCCGACGACAGTGTGGTCGCAGTGGTCATCGAGGCCTACGGCCGATTCATGTACACGTACTGCCAGGCCAAGGCGAGTATCTCCTACTATGGGCTGGCGTGCCGAGCCAACGGGACGATCGCCACACCCGAAGGCGTTATCCCCATCAGGGACGTACGCACCTATGTGGAATCAGGCATCTACCCAACGCCGCTTCCGGTCAACTGACCTCGCTAACGGAGAAGATATGACGACAACCGAGTCGGACACACGCGCTGTCGGGCTGTGGATTGGCGGGGAGCGGCGCACCCAAGGCTCCGGCGGAACCCATGATCACATCAACCCGGCTACAGGTCTGGTGGGCAGCACGATCCCGCTGGCCGGTGCGGCCGAGGTCGATGAGGCAGTGGCGATAGCCGATAGGGCTTTCGCGAGCTGGCGGAATACGGCTCCGGCTCAGCGCCAGGCGTTGCTGTTCAAGCTCGCTGACCTCGTGGAGGCCAACGCCGCCAAGTTCGGGGAGTTGAGCGCCCGGGAGAACGGGTCGCCGATAATGATCGCGACGACGATGGTCGGCAAGGTAGTGGAGTGGATTCGCTACTACGCGGGCTGGCCGGGCAAGATCGACGGACAGGTGACCGGTACCTATGGTCCGGACGGCGTGTTCTCCTACACACTGCCGCAGCCCCTCGGCGTGATTGGGGCGATCATCACCTGGAACGGTCCACTGATGTCGCTGGCCATGAAGGTTCCCGCCGCGCTCGCGGCCGGCAACACGGTGGTGGTCAAACCGTCCGAGCTGACCCCGTACACCGGCGAGCTATTCGCAGAGCTCATTTCGTGCGCCGGCTTTCCGCCGGGGGTGGTACAGGTTCTGCCAGGCACGGCGGAGGCCGGCGGTGCCCTGGCCTCGCACCCGCTCGTTCGGAAGGTGAGTTTCACCGGTGGGCCGGACACGGCGCGCAAAATCCTGCACGCCTGTGCCGAGAACATGACGCCGACGGTGCTCGAACTCGGCGGCAAGTCGGCCAACATCATTCTCGACGACGCCGACCTCGACAGCGCGTGCAGCCACGGGGTGATGATGGGTATTGGGCTGCTCAGCGGCCAAGGTTGCTCGTTCCCAACGCGAATGCTGGCCAATCGGACGATCTACGATGAGGTCATCAAGCGGGCCAAGACCCTCGCGGAGTCTATCGTCGTCGGGGATCCCATGGCGCCCGAAACGATGTCGGGCCCGGTGGTGAGTCGTCCATCCTTCGATCGAATCCTCGCAGTGATCGAGCAAGCCAAGCGCGACGGCGCGCGGCTCATCACCGGCGGTGGCCCACTGAACCGACCGGGACTCGGCGGCTACTACCTGCAGCCGACGGTGTTTGCCGACGTCGACCCTGACTCGGCTCTTGCGCAAAACGAGGTGTTCGGTCCGGTCCTGGCGATCTCAGTCTTCGATACCGATGAGGAAGCCATCGCGATCGCCAACAACAGCCGGTATGGCCTTTCGGGCTACGTTCACACCAAGGATCTCCGGCGTGCCCACGTGATCGCGGAGGGCATCAGAACCGGTGAAGTGCTGATCAATGGTGCTCTCAACCTCGCCGCCAACCAGCCGTTCGGAGGCGTTGGCGTCAGCGGTTTCGGCAAGGAGGGTGGCCGCGACGGCATCTACGAATTCCTGAACATGAAATCCGTAGCGGTCAATTGAGACGGGACGAAACTCCGTCCAACCGCACAATTGACGTCGCCTGTCGTCAGTGACGGTAGGGCATTGACGTACGTCATCGGATGCCGGGAGAAGTCTGTCCAAGCCCGTCAGACGGCGACGATGCATGTGAGTACGGCGGCCATTCCTCACAATCGGCTTCCGATGTCCGGCGAATGCGCCCCCGGGTCACGAATCAGATAAATAGTTATCTATTAACGGCTACACTCATGTGCGGCGCCACTTCCAGCGAGAGGATGTCTTCATGACGGCTTCGCCAGTTTCAACGTCGTCGGTCAAATTCAACCCAGAGAGTCGTCTCTACATTGACGGCGAGCTACGCGACTCGGTGTCCGGTAGGACGGCCGACAACATCAACCCTGCGACCGAAGAGGTGCTGGGCGTCGCCACCGACGCCGGTGCAGAGGATATGGAGGCGGCGATCACCGCTGCGCGGCGCGCCTTCGATAGTACCGATTGGTCGACGAATCGCGAGTTTCGTCAGCATTGCTTGATGCAACTCCACGACGCCCTTCAGGAGGAGAAGGAGGACATTCGCGCCGAGTTGATCGCCGAGGTCGGTGCGCCGCTGTCGTCGACATATATTGCGCAGCTGGAGTGGCCGATCGCTGACGCCGTTGGGTGGCCCGCCCGGTACATCTCCGAGTTTGCTTGGGAGCGGGCACTTCCCGACGGTGCGCTGTTGGGCTCACCGTATCACCGTAAGGTTGTCAAGGAAGCGGTCGGTGTCGTCGGTGCTATCACGCCGTGGAATTTCCCGTTTGAGATCATCAGCAACAAGGTGGCGCAGGTCCTGGCCACGGGCAACACGATGGTGCTCAAGCCCGCGATCGAGACGCCATGGAGTGGGCTGCGGTGGGGTCGTGTCGTCGCGGAGAAGACCGATATTCCACCGGGTGTGTTCAATGTCGTCGCGACGTCTGACAATGGCGTGGCTCAGCTGCTCGCCACCGATCCGCGCGTCGATATGGTTTCTTTCACTGGCTCGACGGTTGTGGGCAAGCTGATTCAAAGTCTGTCCGCTGACACCATGAAGCGCACCTTGCTCGAGCTCGGCGGGAAGTCGGCGTACATGGTGCTCGATGACGCTGACATGGAGGCGGTCCTGCCGGGCTGTATGGGGGCGCTGATCCATTCCGGCCAAGGCTGCGGGCTGACTACGCGAATGCTGGTTCCGCGGCAGGTTTATGACCAGGCGGTCGAGGTCGCCACCGCGACTTTTGCGGCGGTTCCCGTCGGAGACCCAACCGATCCTGCGACGTTTTGCGGTCCTGTGGTGTCGGCCAAGCAGCATGAGCGCGTGTTGAATTACATCGAGATCGGCAAGCAGCAAGGGGGGCGGGTGACGGTCGGAGGCGGAAGGCCCGACGGGCTGGACCGTGGGTACTTTGTGGCGCCGACTGTGTTCGCCGATGTGGACGCACGCCACCGTCTGTTCCAGGAGGAGATCTTCGGGCCGGTGATCACGATCACGCCCTATGACGGCGGCGACGATGGTCTGGTCGAGCTGGCGAACAACTCGACCTATGGTTTGTCGGGTGCGGTGATGGGCTCGCCGGATCGAGCTATGGCGGTGGCCGGGCGAATCCGCACCGGCACGTTGAACCTCAACGGCGCCATGTTCTACGGCGCCGACGCTCCGTTCGGCGGTTACAAGATGAGTGGGCTCGGCAGGCAAAACGGTCACGAAGGCTTCGAGCAGCATCTGCAGACCAAGACGATTGGATACACCGGCGCATGACTGGTGTGCTGAGCGGCATTCGCGTCGTCGAGCTCGCCGCATGGACGTTCGTTCCGGCCGCTGGCGCCGTGCTCGCCGATTGGGGCGCCGATGTCATCAAGATCGAACATCCCGAGACCGGTGATCCGCAGCGCGGATTGATCAATTCCGGAGTCGTCGCCGGAGCGGGCGGCGTCAACCACTTCATTGAACAGCCGAACCGCGGAAAACGCAGCATCGGTCTGGACACCTCCAGTCCGGAGGGCCGCGAGGTGTTGATGACGTTGATTGAGACAGCCGACGTGTTTCTCACCAACCTGCTGCCGGACTCGCGGCGGCGCATGGGAATCGACGTGGATCAGGTGCGCGCGCGCAACCCCAAGATCATCTATGCCCGCGGCCACGGGTACGGCATCAAGGGAGAAGAAGCCACGCGGGGTGGATACGACCTCGCGGCCTATTGGGCTCGCGGAGGGATCGGAATGGGATACGCCACCGACGACGGGTCCTATCCGCCGCTTCAGCTGCCGGCCTTTGGTGACGTGTATGGCGGCTTGACAATCGCCGCAGGCATCGCCGGAGCGTTGGTGAAGCGCGAGCGGACGGGTGAACCCTCCATTGTCGACGTCTCACTGCTCAGCGCCGCCGTCTGGCAACTGGGACCCAACATCGTCGGCGCGGGGGTCACCGGTCAGGAAGTTCCCAAGTTCTCGCTCGAGGAGATGCCCAACCCCGCTGTCAACCTTTACAAGACCCGCGACGGCCGGTTCATCGCCTTTGTACTTCTTCAGGCCGACCGGTTCTGGTCCGATTTCTGTACGCGCCTAGGTCGCCCGGACTTGATCTCCGACGAGCGGTTCGCCACTGCACCCGTACGATTCGAGAATCGCAAGGAGTGCATCGCCGAGCTGCGGTCGACGTTTGCAGCCGCGGACTTAGCGCACTGGGAGAACGTCTTTGCAGATTTCGACGGCGTATGGGACGTGATGCGCACCGCGCGCGAGATCCACGACGACCCCCAGGTCATTGCAAATGGTTATCTGCCCCGCACCACTGACGCCAACGGCAACGAATTCGCGTTGGCCGGCAGCCCGGTCCAGTTCGATGAGACGCCGTTAGCACTGAGGTGCGCCCCAGGACACGGTGAGCACACTGATGAATTGCTGGCTGAACTCGGCTACGACGAAGAGCAGATCATCGACTTCAAGATCAAGTCGGTCGTATTGTAGGTTCCTGCTGGGCGGAGCAATCCGGAGACGCTTCGCCGACGGCCGATACGGTGTTTATGACATTCATCGCGCAGGCGTTGGCGGCCGGGTAATAGCCAGCCGCGGTGTTCACCTTTTAAGCCGGGTATGCCGATATTGCCTGTGCCGCAGTGAATTGTGCGCTTCTTCAGCGTCCTCTAGTGCCTCTCGGCGGTGGCGGTTCAGCGAATCGTCACTCCGGCATCGACTTTCAGTTGAGTGCCGGTGACGAAGCGGGCTTCGTCGGAGAGCAGATAGAGCACCGCGTTACTGATGTCGACGGGCTCGACCACGTCAACGGGCATCGCGTTGTGGAAGATCGGCGCGAGATCCTGGCGCGTGTTGGCCAGCAAGTCCAACAACTCCAGTGCTTCCATACCTGTGGGTACGCCGGTGGGATGCACGGTGTTCACCCGAATCGAGTGAGCCGCCAATTCGTTGGCCAACGCCATGGTCAAGCCGACCACGCCGTGCTTGCTCGCGGTGTACGGAAGTTGCAGCGGTGTCCCTTTGATACCGGCGGCCGAACTGATGTTGACCAGGCTGCCTCCTCGTTCCATCAAATGCGGGATCGCCGCCAGGCACGTATTCCAGGTACCAATCAGATTGACGTCCAACACGATCCGCCAATCTTCGTCGGTCACCATATCCCAGGTCCCGCTGGTCAATACTCCGGCGTTGGACACCGCTCCGTGCAAATCGCCAAGCTGATCGACGCCGGCATTGACAACGTCCTGCAACATCGTGCGGTCTCGCACATCGGCGTGAGCGGCGTGCACTCGCTGGCCTAACGCCTGCACTTCCTTGGCCGTGGTCTGCAAATCCTGCGGCGTGCTCATCGCATAGGTCAGCCCCTCGATCGGGGCGCAGATGTCAACCAGGATGAGGTCGGCCCCCTCCTGCGCCAACCGCACGGCGTGGCTGCGTCCCATACCGCGTGCAGCGCCGGTGACCAGAATGACCTTGCCAGTCATGCGTCCCATCGAAAAACCCTTCCTCAGAAATGGATTCGGACACCTCACGCCTCAAACACCGACAATCGGCACCGCACCAGGCGCTCATACGGCGCCGCCGGTGTCTATGACCTCGCCGCGTCACATGGATGATGGCGGACCGGCCGGGAACTTGAGATAGGAACCGGCGTCGACGCGGATCTGCTGGCCGGTGATGTAGCGGGATTCGTTGCTGGCAAGGAACACCGCGAGGTTGGCGACGTCCTCGGGTTCGATGTAAGGGATTGGCATCGCCTGAAAGAAGGTGAACGCGGGTTCGGCATCCTCACGTGTCGGATTTTCCAGGTCGGGACGGAACAGCTTGTACATGCCTTCGTTGTGGATGAGGTGCGTGTTGACGTTGATGGGATGGATCGCGTTGATCCGGATGAAACGCGGCGCGAGGTGCTGAGACATCTCTTCGACGAATTGGTGGTGGCGGCGGGCATCATGCCAGCAGTTGAGCCCGTCACGATGATCGACGATCCGTCTGCGAGGTGCGGAATCGACACGGCAACCGCATTCATCACACCGACCAAGTCCACATCGGTTGCGTCGACGAAATCGCTCGCCTCCGGCTCTCCCAACGCCATGGGAAGGATGCCGGCATTGGCGACCACGATATCGAGGTGGCCGAAATCCGAAAGGCCCGCCTCGATGGCTGCGCGCAGCTGATCGCGTTCGCGCACGTCGGCCTTGATCGCCAAGATGCGGCGGCCACAGTCCTTGACCAGCTTGGCCGTTTGGTCCAGATCCTCAGGGGACGCCAGCGGATACGGGTTCGACTTGATGTCTTCGCAAATGTCGACCGCGATGATGTCGGCACCTTCCTGCGCCATCCGGACGGCGTGCGCGCGGCCCTGGCCGCGGGCCGCTCCGGTGATGAACGCGACTTTGCCGTCAAGGCGGTTGGTCATAGGGCCTCGCTGTCCTCGAGTTGCCATCGTTGGCCACGCACCGCTAATCCGCTAAACAGTTATATACTAATCAGCTGCGACACCCGCTTCGCAAGTGGGCGGCATCGACCATAAGGTGGCGGCACCCAAGCACATATTGACTTTAACATCAGTGTTAAAGTATGGTGAAGCCATTGCGGCGGCTGCGGGCGATCAAGTGCATGTGCGAGGCGCTGGCAGGACTGGCCCGCCATGTCATTGGATCATCACCGCATCGTTTAAACGGATGCTGCGACTCCCACGAGGGACCTGCAGTGAACCACCGAGACCTCTGCAACGGAGACAAGGCCATGACTGTCGATATCTTCGATTCCGACACCCACTACTACGAGCCGCCTGACTGCTTCACTCGCTATATCGATCCGAAGTTCCGTGATAGCGCGATTACGGTGGAAGATCCTGACTCGGGCAATGAACGAGTGATGTGGCGTGGCCAACAGCTGCACCTGATTAATCCGGGGTTCTTCACAGAGGCGCTCAACCCAGGGTCTTTGAAAGAGTGGTTCCAGGCGATCAAGAAGGGGATCGCCCCGGACGATGCGCGGCTGCTTGCGCCGATGGCCGCTGAATGGCGGGACCGGGCAGCGCGGATCGCGAAGATGGACGAGTTGGGTGTCGCTGCAATGACGTTGTACCCGACGCTCGGACTGCTGTGGGAGCATCACCTGCGCCATGACACCGAGGCGCTGTACGCCAACCTGCGGGCCTTCAATCGATGGCTCGCCGACGACTGGGGATACGCGCGCGACGACAGGCTCCTCGCGGCACCGATGGTCTCCCTGCACGATCCCGAGCTCGCCGTCGCCGAGCTGAGCCGCGTATTGGATGAAGGCGCTCGCGTCGTCGTCATGAAACCTGGCCACGCGAACCATCGCTCGCCCGCCGATCCGATCCATGACCAGTTCTGGGCGATGTGCCAGGAGGCCGAAGTGCCGGTGGCATTCCATATGTCGGAGTCCGGCTACAACGAGTTCTACTCGACGGATTTCGGGGAGAACCCGACGCCACGACCGCATGAGAAGTCGGCGTTGCAGTGGGCGATGTTCTATGGGGACCGACCCATCATGGAGACCTTTGCAGCCTGCATTCTTCACAACCTGTTCGGCCGCTTCCCGCGGCTACGGCTTGTGAGCGTCGAAAACGGTTCCGGCTGGGTGGGATACCTTCTCTCGGTCATGGACAAGATGAAGGGCATGGGACGCTCGGGCCCATGGCTCGGTGGGCGCGTCGAGGGACGGCCGAGCGATATCTTCCGCGAACACATCTATGTTTCTCCATTTCCGGAAGACGACGTCGGCGCACTCGTGGACCTGATTGGTGCGGAACGGGTGCTCATGGGCTCCGACTTTCCACACGCGGAGGGAACCGCCACCCCGATGGACATGGTGAAGACGGCGGCCGGGTTATCGCCGACTGCTCAAGCGCTTTATCTAGCGGGAAACGCGCGGCGGCTACTGAAGACAGAGCGTGCCGCTGTCGCGTAGCCACCAAGGCTCACACGACCCCGACCGTTACCACTTACCAAGCGGCGCTGTCGGCTAACGACGCGTGGCGGAAGGACATTTGTGCCGTGGATCTTTCGTTGTCATCCGAGCAACGCGACCTCTGTCGCGTGGTCGGGGCGCTGTTGACGAAAGACTGTTCGACCAGTCGGGTGCGTGCCGTCGAGGTCGACGGTGGATTCGACGCGGACTTGTGGAAGTCGCTGTCCGCGATCGGGGTTGTCGGCAAGGACATCGACGATGCGCCGGATCCGCTGCTCACAGTCGCACTTGTTGCGGAGATCTGCGGTCGCCACCTCGCACCGGTCCCACTCATCGAAACCTATGTCGGTCGCCGACTGTTGTCGATGGTTTCTGCAGAGTCGCTCGTCCCTCGAGCCGATGAAGCGGTCATCGCGGTGGCCTTAGCGCCGTGGCAGAGCCCCGATCACGAAGTCCTCGTTCAGTATTCCGGTGTCGCGGATGGTGTAGTCGGCCTGCTCGGCGATGAACTGTTGTGGTTGACCGGAATGGACTGCTATCCGGTGCAGCGCAACTTCGCGGGCGCCGCCCTCAACAGAGTTTCCCCGAAACGGGCGACCGGGATCGAGGTTCTCCAGAAGGGTAGTGCGGCCCGCGCAGCCTACACAGAGATGGTGACGAATTGGAGGCGTCTGGCCGCCAGCATGCTCGTGGGCGTGGGCCTGCGCGCGGTCGAACTGGCAGCCGAATTCGCAAAAGAACGTTCGGCATTCGGTGTTCCGATAGGTCGATTTCAGGCGGTCGCGTTTCCTCTGGCTGACGACTTGACGGCCCTCGATGGGGTGCGGCTGCTGTCCTGGAAGTCTCAGTGGGCCGCGCAGAAGCAACTCGATTCGGCCGGTCTTCTCGCTTTGATGGCATATGCGTCGGCGGCGGAGGCTGCGATGAGGGCTGTCGCGCACGCCCTGCATACGCACGGCGGCCAGGGCTTGACCGAGGAGTGCGACATCCAGCTCTATCACCGCCGGGCGAAATTCCTGGCTGTGATAGCGGGCGACCCCAAGCACCAGTACGCGGCTATCGCCGACGCTCTGCTGCCACAGTTGGAGGCGGTCCGATGATCGAATTCTCCTTGCCGGACTCGGCCGTCCAACTCGTGAGCGAAGTCAAAGACTTCCTGGATGAGCACTTGACACCTGCAGTGCGGGAGCATGAGCGACGCACTGGCGATGGTCACAACTGGGAGTTCAACCGTGCTCTGGCTCAAAAGCGTTGGGTTCTGCCCACGTGGCCTGTCGAAATGGGCGGGGCCGGTCTGGGCGACTTCGCATACGCCCTGCTCATTCAGGAGTTGTACCGAGCCGAAGCCCCTCTGGTCGGTGTCAACACCACGCAGATGCCGGCCGCGGTGATCAGGGATCTCGGCCCCGACCATCTGCAGCGCCGAATCCTTCCCGAAATCGCTGCGGGGGAGGCGATTGTCTGCCTCGGCCTCACCGAACCTCATGCCGGTTCGGATCTGGCCGCGGTGACAACGCGCGCACGCCGGGACGGCGGCGACTGGGTGATCGATGGGCAGAAGATGTTCACCACACTCGCCCACATCGCGCAGTATTGCTATCTGCTGGCACGAACGACTCCCGATTCGGTCCGACACAACGGCTTGACCGTGTTCATGGTGCCGATGGATACACCTGGCATTCAGGTGACTCCCATCCTGACGGTCGCAGGCGAGCGAACGAACGCGGTCTTCTACGACGGCGTTCGAATCCCCGACGAAGCCCGCATCGGTCAGGTCGACCGTGGCTGGGACGTAATGCGGCACGCACTGGGGCTGGAGCATCAGGCGGGGTCCTTCTGCGGAGCGGCGCAACGGCTGTGGTCGGGCGCCGTTGCCGCCTCACAGCGGTACACCGACACAGAGGGCAGGCGCCTGATCGACTTGCCCGCCAGCCGAGAGCGCCTAGCCCGGGCAGCGGTACACAATGAGATCACCCAGCTATTGCACCACCGCACCATCTGGCTGGCGGCCAACGGGCAAGAGGCGCACGTCGCTGGTGCCGAAACCAAACTCTACTCAGCAGAGACCTTCATCGAAGATGCGACCGCGCTCGCAGATATGTTGGGGCCGAACGTGCTATGTGCATACGACGGAACTGACGCAGACGCCGCGGGCATCGTAGGTCACTCCTATCAGTACTCGGCGGGGACGAGCATCTACGGGGGGACCAGCGAGATCATGCGAGGCCTGATAGCCGAACACGGGCTGGGACTGCCGAAGGCGAGGTGACATGACATTCACGACAGCCAAGGACCCGAACGAGCTGCCAGTCTGCTACATCGATGCGATCAGTAGCCGAGACTTCGACGCCCTTGGAAAACTTTGGACTCCTGACGCCCGATGGCAAGCGCCCGGCATCTCGGAGGTATCCGGGATCGAGAACGTCCTCGCATTACTCGAAAATATGAGTGAGAGCGTGACATTCGCGTTCCAGGGAATACTCGGAAACATCGTCCGGGTCGACGGTGATGTCGGTGTAGGTAGATGTTACATCGAGGAGCGCGGTCGCTACACCGACGGCAACGACTTCACCATCAATGGCTACTTCGACGACCAACTGAAACTCGTGGATGGATCTTGGCTCTTCGCGAGTCGGAAGTTCAACTTGCTCTACCGGCGGATCTCGCCGAGCGAGGGCAAGTTCTACCGACATTCCGAGTGGGAAGGAAACATTTGAATGATCGACTCCAGGGCTATCGCCGAAGACGATCGTTCGTTGTGGACGAATCGACAGATGTCATCCTGACCTCGCGCAGGCAATCTCCGCTGGCGACGCTGATCTGGCCGAACACCTGATGCGGGAGCTTCCGCGCGGTGCGGCCTCGTTACAAGGGGATCGACCTTCTGGGCACGGTCGCGCCGCCAATAGTCCCGATGTTATGCAGACGGCTACGTCAGTTGATGAGTTCGGCGACCAGGATCCTGATCGTGTCGACAAGCTGATCGCGGCTGTTGCTGCCGTTGTTACCGAGCCAGCGGCTGCGAAACCACAGACCTTCTGCAATAGCCAAGAACGCGACTCCCGAACTGGCAGGATCCGTGGGCGACCGCCCACGGAGGCGATCAAGCTCCACGCCCAGCCGCCGCTCCATTCGCAGCTCGAATCGAGCGCCCTCCTGACGCAACTCGACATCGGCCATGCTGACTTGACGCCAGAGCCGGATGAACGCGCCGAACTCGTCGAAATAATCAACAAGCTTTTCGCTCAGGTCGACCAGATCGGCGGGGTTCCATTCCGTGGGAACGTCTTTCAATGCGTTCAGAAGGCTGTAGCCGCCCTGTGCTGAGTCTCGGCCGAGGGCCAAGAAGATGTCGTTCTTGGACGGAAAGTAAATGTAGAACGTTCCGCGCGACATTCCTGCCGCGACCGCAATGTCTTCGGCTCGGGCACCATGAAATCCACGGTCGAGAAACACTTGCTTGGCGGCATCGATCAATTTGCGCCGGGTGCGTTCGGATCGACGCCCCGGCTGCCACGTCAGCTCTCGGTTCTCGCCCGGCGGCAACGGCGATCGGTCCATGCGGCCCAGCATATCCGGGTATAGACTTTAACAACTACGTTCAAGTACGCTGGTCATCAGGGGCTGAGGCCCGCTGGACCTGCGGTGCCGCGCAGTCGGGCTGTTGGACAGGATCGGGTTGGACGTGTCGATGGAGACCTGCCCCGCACGGGCGGCGCGTCGGCCGGGGCACGCGCCCCTACCGCATCGGGCCGGTCTGGCCCCCTTAGTGGATGGGATCTGAGACGGTGCTCAACAGCAACACCATCCTCAACGTGCCTGAGACCAGCTATGCATCGTTGCCGATGGCTGCAGATCGGAAGATCGGCTGGGACCATCTGCGGAGCATGGGGCGTGTTGTCCTAATCGATGGCTGGTATTACCTGACTCATCGGGACGACGTCTTGGGCGCGCTTCGTCGGCCAGAGCTGTTTTCATCCAAGGACGCCTTTGAGATACTTGGCAGTCCTGTCCCGCTTCCGCCGCTGAGCACCGACCCCCCGGAGCACACCCGCTACCGCAAGATTCTGCAGCCCTTCTTCAGCCCGGGCGCTCTCAAAGAAATGCTGAAGTCGCTTCGGTTACAGGCGGCCGAGATCGTTGACGCTGCGGTCCAAAGCGGTCAGTGCGATGCGATCTCCTCGATCGCGATCCCATATCCGTCGCAGGTTTTCCTCACGCTCTTCGGGCTTCCGATCGAAGATCGAGACCGGCTCATCGCATGGAAAGACGCAGTCATCAACCTCACCGAGCGAGCGAGTCTCGAGGGAGCGGACTTGACTCCTGCTCTTGAATTATTTGCCTACGTGCAGCAGGCGCTGGAGGATACCCGGAAATCACCGAACGACGGGATGCTGTCTCAGCTCCTGACCGGTGAGGAACGCCTTGATGACACCGAACTGACGGGCTTTTGCTACCTATTCGTATTAGCCGGCCTGGACACCGTCACAGCGACTATCGGCTTTGCCTTGCTCGAGTTGGCGCGAGACAAGAGACTTCAGGACCGGATCCGCCAAAACCCCGAAGATACGGTTCCTTTCGTTGAAGAGATCGTCCGCCTTGAGCCTACGGTCGCCATGCTCCTGAGGGTCACGACGGAAAGTGTGAGGGTTGGAGACGTGACCTTGCCTGCTGGCACACCCGTGCGACTATGCGTGGGTGCCGTCAATCGTGACAGCAGCGACGGGACGTCGACCAACGATCTGGTTATGGATGGAAAGATCCACCGCCACTGGGGCTTCGGCGGGGGCGCCCATCGGTGCCTAGGATCACATCTTGCGCGTATCGAGCTGGCCGCGGTGATTGATTCCATTCTCGAAAAGACAAAAAACATATCGCTAGCAAAGGATTACACCCCCTGTATTAAGTTCCCCGCCAACGCGTTTCAACTCGGCGAACTGCCACTGATCATGGAGGCGTGAACTGCTTGGCCCGGCAACCGCGCACGAACGGAAACTGGTGGGTGAGCACCCCGATGAGCCTCATCAACGACATCCCGACCCGCGCCGAGCTGGTAGCTCGCATCGTCAGCGAGGCCGACAAGCGCATTAATCGGCTCGGCGCCATGATCACAACGGCCAACGGAAGGCTTGCCAATTAAGCGCCCTCGCTTCTGATTGCACGGACCGACGATCCCTGCAGCCCGGTTCAGCGGGTCGGGTCCACGTGACCCGCACTGCGGGCAAGGCATCGGCGGTTGGAATCCTACAACTATATATCTATTTTGGAAGGGCAACGTATCCAGCTCACGGAAGGAGCCCCGCATGTCTCAGGATGCCGACGGCAGTCCCCGTCCACCCGACGGCGATTGGCTGGGTACACCGTTTCTGACGTTTGAACGTGTTGGTGCAGTCGCGGTCTGCACGATCGATCGCCCGCAGGCGCGCAATGCCATGACGCCCGCGATGTACTTCGGAATTCGGTATGCGATCAGTCGAGTTAATGCGGATCCCGACCTCGCCGGACTTCTGATCACCGGTACCGGTGACGTCTTTGCGCCGGGTGGTGACCTCGGCAAGCAGGGTGAGGATGACTGGATGGACTTCGCCTCCACCTTCGGCATGGACGTGACGCCGTTTGACCCGCTGCGCCAATCGGCCAAACCGGTGGTCTCGGCCGTCAACGGGCTTTGCCAGGGTGGCGGCCTGCAGATTGCCCTGTGCAGTGATCTCGCTGTGGTAAGTGACCGCGCGACTTTTCGCGTGCCTGAGCTGTTCCGCGGCATCGCCGACACCTATTACAGCCAGGTGCTCGCCCGCTTGATCGGTCCGGTGCGCACCAGAGATCTAATGTTCACTGGTCGCACGCTGAGCGCCGATGAGGCGTTGGATTGGGGCTTGGTGACCAGGGTGGTGCCTCATGACGATCTGCTGAAGGTCGCCAGAGAGCTACTGGAGCAGTGCTGTCGGACCGCTCCGGCGGCTCGCGGGTTGGTCAAGGCAAGCCTGGATAATTACCTCGGTCTCTTTGACCGGATCGGCATGCAAACGAGCATGTTGGGTCCGGAAGCACGCGAAGGCTTCCGGGCGTTCAAGCAGCGGACTTCACCAGATTGGGTGCATCCAGAACTGCGGGTGCCGGGCCGACTTTGACGAGTTCCCGTACAGGCGACGGTTGATGCAGCGCCTGAGCGCGCTGCCGGATGGCAATAGCTGCTGCGGGGATCGCATGGTCGGGTCGATGGTGCGGCGCAATGGCCTTCCCTGTCAGCCTAGTTTGCGCTTAAGGGGTAGATCGCAGCCGGTGAGTTCGGCGGAGATCTCCCATAGTCGACGTCCGGTGTCGGGATCGTGTGCCCGGCGGTTGAGGTCGACAACCTTTGGCTTGCCCCATAGATGTAGTAATCCACGGGGGGCCCAGTACGTCGGCGAAGGCAAGTTCATGGTGGCTGCCAACACGGTGGAACGTGCGGCGAGGTCGGCTGGCTGGGCTATGTAAGGCTGTAGATGCCGAAGCACGAACGCCGCGATGCCGGGCAAGTCGGACAGGATGTCGCTGTCGCTTACGCCGGGGTCGCTGAGGTGGGCGGTGAGGCCTCTACGCGCCAATTCCACGGTGAATACGGCATTGGCGAGTTTCGATTCCGTGTAGGCCGACCACCAGTCATACGTGCGGTGTTCCCAGTTCAGGTCGTCCAGGTGCAGCCGCGGCATCGCGTACGTGCTGCTGGTGACGGTCACCACGCGATCGGTGATGCGGTCAGCCAGCAGGCAGGTCAGGGCGAAGTGGCCGAGATGGTTGGTTCCGATATGGGCTTCGAAACCGTCGGCGGTGTGTGTCAGCGGCAGCCCGAGCACGCCGGCGTTGTTGATCAGCACGTCGACGGAGTCCACCGAATCAGCGAACGCGCGCACACTGCTCAGGTCTGCCAGGTCAAGGCGAGCGACCGACACGTCCCCGCGCATCTCACGCGCGGCGGCCAGGCCCTTGCTCGGGGTTCGGCAGGCCAGCACCACCTGATGGCCGGCAGCGGCCAGGATGGCTGCAGTAGCCTTGCCGACGCCGCTGTTGGCGCCGGTCACGATGACTTTCATCGAGCGGTGTCACCCCGTGACCACGGGCAGGTTTTCCCACCCGCGAACCGTCGAAGTGTGTGCCTGGACCGCGTTGTCCCAGTCGACCTCCCACGCCGGAAAGCGTTTGAGCACCTCTTCCAACGCGACGCGCGCCTCGAGCCGGGCCAGATGGGCACCCAAACAGAAATGGATACCGTACCCGAACCCGAGGTGGGACTTCTTGTTGATGCGGTGGATGTCGAAGCGGTCCGGCTCGGCGAACATCCTTTCGTCGCGGTTAGCCGATCCATTGAGTAATAGCATGACGCTCTCCTTCGGCACCGTGACGCCGTACAGCTCGACGTCACGGGAAAGGTAGCGCGCGTTTACCGGCGAGGGCGCCTCATAGCGCAGCAGTTCTTCGATCGCGTGGGGTATCAAGCTGGGGTCGGCGACCAGCTCGCGCCGCTGATCGGGATTTTCGGCCAACACCTTTCCCGCCCACCCGATCAGCCGTACCGTCGTCTCATTGCCGGCAGCTGCCAGCAACCCGACGTAGTTCAGGATCGTTTCCTTGTCGAGATGTCTGTCCACGCCGCCGCTGTCGGTGTAGGTCGCGTTGAGCAGGTCGGTCATCAAATCATCGGCGGGGTTTTGGGCGCGGTAATCGATGTAGGCGCTGAAGGTCTCGGGGTCCAATGCGGTGAGGACCCAGTCCATGTCCTCATCGCCGGTGGCGTGGAAGCTGTCGTCCACGCGCTGGCGGTACTTAACCTGATCGGCTTCGGCCATGCCCAGCATCATCCCGATAGTGCGCATCGGTACCTCAGCGCCCAGGTCGGTGATGAAGTCAAAGCCGCCGCGCTCGACCATCGGCTCCAGTGCGGCCGCGCAAAAGGCGCGAATCTTGGGTTCCATTTCGGCGATCCGACGCGGCGTGAACACCCGCGCCAGCAGAGCGCGATGCTGATCATGTTCGGGTGGATCCTCGAACAGAATTATCCCCGGTGGGACGGGAAGATTGCTCTTGATCACCTCGAGCACCGAGCCCTTGCCCGACCGGTACGTGTCCCAGTCGGTAGAGGCGTCCTTCACGTCGGTGAATCGACTCAGGGCATAAAAGTCGTACTGATCGTTGTAATACAGCGGCGCCTCGTCACGGAGCCGACGCCACATCGGGTACGGGTCGACATCGAGTTCGGCATCATAGGGGTCGTAACGGACGCTCGAGGTTTCAACGGTGGTTGCCATGGCTGCCTCCCTACACCGCCGCCGGCGTGGGCACGGTCATCGACTCAATAAAGCTGCCCGCCCCATCGGCAATCGCTTTGCTAGCCACGCGTTGCGCCCCGTATTCATGTGGCGTGGTGTCAACGTCGAGCGCGCTCGCGCGCAGGGCCCCAACTGTGCATTCTTCCCGCTTGCGATGCTCGAAGGGATCAAATCCGTACCACTGTGACGCGTTTTTCCAGGTGAACAGGTCGATCTCGTCGTCGTCGAGACCGGCGGCCACAAATCCCGCCATCGCCGTCTCCGGGCCCCTCGGCCACGTGGAGTCCGAGTGTGGGAAGTCGCATTCCCACGCGATCGTCGTCGGGCCGATCATCTCCCGGTTCTTCAACCCGACGACGTCGTCGATGAAGCAGGTCAAGACCGAACGGCGGAAGGCGTCGCTCGGCCTGATGTCGCCGAAGTCTTCGTGGGTCCACGCGCGGTGGTGGTCGTAGACGAAGTCGGCCTTCTCCAGGAAATACGGTACCCAGCCGGCCCCGCCCTCGGCGAGGGCGAAACGGACGTTTGGGAACTTGCGCATCACCGGTGACCAGAGCAACTCGACGGCGAACAGCGCGGTGGAAAAACCCATCGAGTGCGATATCACCGAGAACGGTGAGCGTGGCATGAACTTGGGAAAGGCGCCGAAGTGGAAAACGGCCACCGTGCCTGTGTCCTGGCATGCCCGCCACACCGGGTCCCACTCGTCGCCGTGATAGTCGGGGGCGCCGAAGCGATGTGGTTCGGGATGCATCGAGACGGCGCGGACCCCAGATGCGGCCATCCGGTAGATCTCCTCGGCGACGAAGTCGGCACCCGCGGTGAATCCGGACAATGCCAACGGGATGAAACGACCGGGGTAGGCGCCGCACCATTCGTGCAGATGCCAGTCGTTGTAGGCACGAATCATCACCTTGACGAACTCCGCATCACATCCCTGTTGGGCGAAGAACTGACCGCCCAAGCCTGGCCAGGACGAAAAGTTGAGGCTGGCCAGCACGCCGTTGGCGTTCATGTCCCGCACTCGTTCGTGCACGTCGTAACACGATGGGCGCACCTCGTCGAAGTTATGCGGATCGCGTCCCCAGTCCTCGGCCGGCCGGCCCTGCACAGCGTTGAGCCCGAAGGTGGAGATCTCGACACCCTCGACGAGCCACGCGTCGGTGCCGTCTGGCCTCCGCACGACCTTGGGTACGCGATCCTTGAACGCCGCCGGGACGTGATCGCGGTAGAAGTCCGACATGGAGGGGGGCTCGACGACGTGGTCGTCGACGCTGATCAGAATCTGGTCTTCGATGCGCATGCGTTGAGGCCCTTTTCTTTACGTTCGCCGACCACTGAGCGCGTCGGGTGCCCTTAGTGTGAACAGCACCTAACCGTTCGAGATATAAATGGTTGAATAGTTTGCTCGCTCTAAGGCTAGTTGTACTTGAACATGTGTGTCAATGTCCAAGCCCTTCGGCTGTCACAAGAAGACGTGATCACACCGACGCAAGAGGATGTGTGCGTGCCTGCGCGATCGGATGGTTCGACCAGATCCGCCTCAGCGGCGGTGGGTTCACCAACAGAAACCTGTAATCGATGGAAAAGGTTCTGCGGTGAGCGACGGTAAGTCATTCGCTTCGGGCACGTCGCGGTGGCCAGGTGCTGCCGCCGAGTTGGCCGCGGGCGTCTTCGGCTCCACCGTAAGACCAACTCGCGCGAAACTCCGGCTCGATCGGCGATCTCCCGCGTCGTCGTGCGGTAGCCGTGGTCGGGCCGAACACCTCCGGCGCAGCAACCTCGGCGCGCGGGCGCTAGCCCGGCATGCGCGTCGAGACTTCGTCACCGCCACCCACTGTGGTGCGGGTTGATAGTGAGACCGGTCAGGACTCGGTGCGCCGGCTCGGCCGTCAGCCGGCGACCGGCGCGGGGACGTGCCGAGTCGCCCTACTGTAGAAGTGCGGCAGGTCGAGCTGGCCCAGGATTCCGGGTGCGGCGGCGCATACCGCATTGATGGCGTTGATGGGATGCAGCGCGGTGATGGCACATCCGTCATACAGGCTCAGGGCGATGGCCGTCTCGAAACTCGGCTCACCCTTGACGACAACCTGGTAGCCGGCCTCCGCGTCGTTCAAGGCGCGCTCCCAATCGGGGGCGGCGTCGGGATGTGTGCGTTCGACCTTCTTGTAATAGATCACCGGCCGACCGTTGGCGATTCCGGTGACCGTCCACCGCACGGCGGCGATGGTGTGGGCCAGCCCCCGACCCCAGGCGGCGTCGTAATCGACATCGAGGGAGGCATTCTCGACCGTCGAGGTGATCTCGTCCAGCTCGACGCCGAGGTAATCGGCGATGCCCCGCACCGTACTCTCGTGCCAGCCGGTGCCGACGTCGCCGTAGAACATCGGTGCCCGGTAGTCGAGCGGATGGTTGAATCCCCAGGCGCCGACCTGGTCGTAGCTGGGATAGCCGTTGAGGTCGCAGATCTCGGCGACCGACACGCTGTCGATCCGTCCGGCCCCGCTGAGCAGGTTGAACAGATGGCCCGTGGTCATGAAGCCCGGATCGGTGCCGCCGCAGAACACCGAGGACCCGCCCGTGCGGCAGGCGGCGGCGATCGGTTCGACGAACTCGGCCCGACCATGTTGCGGCGCAATGAGATCCATCAGTGCCGCGGTCACCACGTTGGTACCGGCCTCCAGGAACGGCACCACGTCGGCGACGCATTCGGCTTCTCTGGAGGCGTAGTTGCCGAAGTAGGCCAGGCAGTCCGCATTCAGCGCGAGAAGCGCCGCGACATCGTTGGTGGCGATCACACCGGTGGGGCCGAGCCCGACGAGTTCGCCGGCGTCGCGCCCGATCTTGTGCTCGGCCCAGGCGTGGACGCCCACCAGTTCGTACTCGGGGTGGTCGATGAGTGCGCGCAACCCGGTCGCACCGATGGGACCCGTACCCCACACAATGACGCGCTTACGAGACATGGCCTGTCCTCCTATCTAGTTCACCGGAAGCGGCGTCGGGTAGATGCCGTTCTCGAGATAGGTGACGGTATCGACGATCTCGGTGGTGGTGTCTGTCGGTGCCCTTGATCCCGGCCGTGGAACTGGTGATAACGATCGAACCTCCATGCCCGCCATCAATGATGGGTTGGCGGACGAGGAAGCAGGTATTCCATACGCCGGTCAAGTTGGTGTTGATGACGTCGTTCCACGTTGCGATCGGGTCGTCGTCTTCGCTGTAGCGCACGACCCCGGCGTTGGCGATGGCAATGTCGAGGCGACCGAAATGCGCGAGTCCCTCATCGAGGACGGCCCTAAGCGCTGCCTGGTCGGCGACGTCGGCAACCCCGGTGACGATCTTGGCGCCCTCGGCTTCTACGAGATCTCGTGTCTCGTCGAGGTCGGCGCGAGTCGCGTTCGGGTAGTCGATGGCGGGCAGGTCCCGGCAGATGTCCGCCGCGATGATGTTGACACCGCGGCTGGCGAGCCGAACAGCGTGAGCGCGGCCCTGCCCGCGGGCAGCACCTGTGATGAAGGCGACTTTCCCGCTGAAGAAGTCGGACATGGTGACACTCCTAACTGTCATTACTCGACAACAGGGATAAACCGGGCAGCGGCGGACCCAGCCGATATGGGTGGATTAAATTGTCAGTGCTGCTGCGCGGCAGCAGAGGCTACGGTCGGGGCCGAGCCCGTCGCTCGATCGGGGTAGAAATTCGACGCCCACTCGCGCAACGCGGTGAAGCCCTTGTCTCCCGCTCCAGCCAATCCCGGCTTGACGAGATACCGTTGCCGATTCCAGATGTTGATGTCATCGGGAAGCGCGGCCATTGCCTCCTTGAGCCTGCGGTCGCGGCGCGCCTCGTCGTCGTCAGGACCGTGGTCGACCCAGTAGCCGGCGAAGATTTCGGTGGTGTCCTCATCGACCGGTGTGGTGTTGATGGTGATGATCCGAATGCCGTCGGCGGTCTTTTCGATGTTGACGCTCGTACCAAGACCGGAGAACCAGAGGCGCAGTGTGTTCATCGTGTCGGTAACCGGGCCCTCGTGTTGGGCCCAGCGGCGGCCGAACCCGACAACTGCGTGCCACGACGTGTCCGTTGTCTCCTCTGCCAGTACCACCGGAGCCAGTTTGGTGCCGTGTACGAAGCGGAAGTGCTGAGGGTCGACGGCGTTCTCGGCGACCATCTGAGGGTGTACCTCGAGTCCCGTCAAGTGCTGGGGAGTCACCGGATAAAACTCGTAGCCTCTCAGCGCATCGCCGCCAACGTCGATCGCGTCGAAAACGTCGAAATACGGTCCACGCCCGTCAACATCGTGCCAGATGTGGATGGATTCATTGCGCTCGCAGACAGGCCACGAGCGAATGCGTCGACCTCGGTTGGGGCGATCCAGGTAGGGGATGCTCACGTTCTTGCCGTCGTGTCCCCACACCCACCCGTGAAAGGGGCATTGGATGCCCTGCTCGGTGACACACCCGCCGAAGGCGAGGTTGGCGCCGAGGTGCTGACAGTAGGCATCGAGCACGTGGACCTCGCCCCGTAAATCGCGATACGCGACCAGATCCTCGCTGAAGTAGCGCAATGGCATCACGCTTCCTTCGGCCAGATCGGACGACCAGGCGACCTGGAACCATCCCGTCGGCTTCATGCTGAGGGGAGCGCGCATCAGATCCTCCCAAACGGTTGAAGGGCGGTACTGCACGACCGTCGGTGGCGGTGGAGCTACTTGATGAAGGTAACGCGATTCTACAGTAGTGTCAAATATGTATCGAGTAATCCGCAGGCCAGGGCGGTAATTGCAGATAGTGTGTCGATTCACATACCGTTGACGGGACGTTGGCCTGCGGCCCCGGATCGACTGAAGGATGGGTGACGAAATCAGCGGCAAGAAGGAACTGGCGTCCAGCGACGCGGCCCGCGGAGCGTCAGCGCGCAGCGCCTTGCCGCGCGAGCCGCGTTGGGAGCTCAACGCGAAAGCGTTGCAGACCCGGCAACTCATCCTCGACCAAGCTCGAACACTGTTTCTCGAACGCGGCTATGCGGGCACTCGGATCGAACACATCACCACCGCATGTGGGTTGTCTCGCGGAGCCTTCTACGCCTACTTCGCATCCAAGCTCGAAGTTTTCGAGGCGCTGGGAACATCGACTTACAAGAGCCAGCTGGCGGTGATCGCACGGCTGGGTGAGCTGCCGAAGCCGTGTGCGTTGTCCGACGTACGGGCCTGGGTCACGGAGTACTTCGAATTCATGGCCGAACACGGCGCCTTCATGCTGTCCTCGGCGCAAGGAGGCCCGCAGGACCCTGAGTTCAGGGATCGTGTGCGCATACTCACCGTGAGGACCGCACGGCGCTTCGGTCGACTGATCGAGCAGCATTCCGGTCGCTCGGAAGGTGCAGATGCGGCGCTTGGTGTGGTGGCGATGTCCACACTGGAACGATCTTGGTTCTATGTGTATGGAACGCAGCTGAAATTGAAACCGAATGAAGTGATGAATGCGGTCGCCGAGACATTGCACGGGCTCCTGCTGCCCGTCCGCTCCGATACCGCAGCCGACGCATCCACGGTCGCAAAGAATTAGCCGCTAGGTAAGGGTCCTAACAGGCCTCGTGGCGATGTCCCATACAGCCAGCTGACTGCCTGGCCGACCTCCGAGAAAGCCAGCGCTGCACCATCTTTGGCGTGATAGCGGGCGATGGACTCGGTGAAACCGTCTATGCGACTGAGCTTATGGCCGTTGACGCGCAGAATCTGGCCCGTCAGCCAGCCCGACTCCGGCCCCTGCAGCCACGCCACCACCTCCGAGCTACGCGCGGGGTCCAGCGCAGGATCATTGGCCCTTTCTCCGCTGAAGAAGCCTTCGCTGATCCGGGTAACTGCCAGTGGCGAGATCGCATTCACCGCAACGCCGTAGCGGCGCGCCTCCATCGCCGTGACGACGGTGAGGTTCGCGATAGCGGCCTTGGCTGCACCGTAGGCGCTCTGTCCGATGTTCCCCCACAGGCCGGCGCCTGACACCGTGTTTACGATTCGGGCGTCGATCGGGTTCCCGGCCTTTGATTGCGAACGCCAGTACTCACACGCGTGCTTCGTCACCGCGAACGTCCCCTTGAGATGCACCGCGATCACCGCGTCCCAGTCGTCCTCGGTTGCGTTGGCCACCATTGCGTCTCGCACAATTCCTGCATTGTTCACCACACCGGTCAGGGTGCCGAAGGTGGAAACGGCCGTGGTGATCATGTCGGTGACGTCGCTCCATGAGGCGACCGAACCGGTGTGTGCTATCGCCTTGCCGCCGGCGGCTTCGATTTCGGCGACGACGTCGGCGGCTGGCCCGGCGTCACTCGCAGAACCGTCGCGGCTGACGCCTGGGTCGTTGACGACGACCGCGGCGCCATGCGCGGCCAGCGCGAGGCAATGGCCGCGTCCGATGCCACGTCCGCCGCCGGTGACCAGCACGACGCGTCCTGACAGAGGTCCAGTCATGTGTTTTCCCTTCATTCGAACAGTGCGCCGATGAGTCGCCTGCGCTGGCCCCAGTCGGCGCCACGCAAGTCCGCGTGGCCTGACTCGGTAACGATGAGGTCGATGTCGTGCGCCGGTGTGGAAGCCGGTCGGCTCAACTTCTCAACGAAGGGAGAGCGGCCGTTCACCGTGGACGGGACCGCGATGATGGACAGGCCGCCCCGGCTCATGCTCGCCGCGGCGCAGTAGTCCGGGTGTCCGCCAATGCCGCCGACGATCTTGTCGCCGATTCCCTCGACGTTGATTTGACCGAACGGATCGACTTCGAGTGCGGTATTGACCGCGATCAATGGAATGCCTCGCGACAGCCGGGTGAGGTCGTGGGTGTAGTCGATGCCTCGCAGGATCGGCTTGCCGTCGGCCCAGCGGTAGAGCGTTTGGGTGCCCAACAGGTATGCGGCACTGGGTATCCCGATGAGCAGCCCCTTAGTGTCGAGGTCCACCACGGCGTCGGTCAACAGGCCAGTGTCGATGCGAAGTGGCCGTTGTGTGCGGTTGAGCAACGCCGTGCCGAGCTTGCCGGGGCCGTACTGCAACCGCACACCTTGGGGCACGAATCGCAGCACCGCGTCGGCCAGGGCTTCGTGAACCGCATCGGGAACGACGCTCGGCATCTCGACGGGACCGTCGGAGGTATGGCCGACAAACACAATCGTCTCGGTGGCGAGCGGCGGACCGGCATCGGCGAGCGGCGCGTTCGCATCGGCGATCGCGAAAACGGCCGTACCGGCGTCGACGACCTCGCGTTGCCAGGACACCTCGGTGCTGAAATGAAAGCTGCCTGCCCGATCCGCCAAGCGAGTGATGAGTACGTCGGGACGCAGCACACCACTCATCAGCGAGGGCACCGAACTGAGCCGTGTTGGGACGAAACATGCTGTCGGAGAGGCCAGTATGTTCCGCACACCCCAGCCCGGCATGATCGCGACCACTTCGGCGAAAGCATCGACCTGCAGCCCCTGCGGGGGCGACGGTAACCAGCCGACGACAAGTCGAACCCCACCGATCCGGCGAGCCACCGCGCTGAGCGTGGCACACACCGATGCGCCGTCGTCGAGACACCGCGGTGCGCCGACACCGTCGCCGAGCGCGACAGTCATGCCTGGGCGCAGGTGGTCCCGAAGTGCGGCAGAGAACTCTGTCAGCTCTAGATCGACAGTCACCGCGGCTCTTTTGGAAGTCCCAGTATCCGCTCGCCGAGAATGTTGCGCTGGATCTCGCTGGTGCCGCCGAGGATCGTCTGCGCGCGTCCAACCAGCATCGCACGCACCAACTCGGCCTCGTCTGAGTCGTCGGACGGGTCGACGCAGGCATCTGTGCCGAGCACTTCGGTGGCGAGGTCACCGAGGTCGCGATCGGTCTCCGAGGTCATCAGTTTGAGGACCGAGAAGGCCGACGAGGACGTACCGCCTTCCTCGATCGCGCGCTGCCACGTGAACCGCAACAGCCACATTCGTGCCCACAGCTTCGTCATCGATTGAGCCAGCACGGGGTTTAGCTGGTCGTGCTCACGGGCCGCCTGCGCCATCCGGTCGAGGAGTTTGAACATTCCCACGGCCTGCGAGCCGAGCGTCAGCCGCTCTCGACCCAGCGTGACCAAGGCGATGGGCCACCCTTGGCCCTCGTCGCCGATCAAGTGATCATCAGTCAACTCGACGCCGTCGAAGAAGACCTCGTTGAATTTGCTCTCGCCGTCCATCTGCCGAAGCGGCCGCACCAAGACACCGGCAGAATCCATCGGAACGATGAACATGCTCAACCCGCGATGTGAATCCGGTCCCGTGCGGGCGAGCAGCAGACCGAATTGGGCCGAGTTCGCCGCCGAACTCCAAACCTTCTGTCCATCTATCCGCCACCCCGACGCGCTCTTCACCGCTTTGGTCCGTACGCCGGCCAGGTCGGACCCCGCACCCGGCTCGGAGAACAGCTGCGTCCAAACGTGATCGCCAAGTCGGATGGGTTCGAGGTAACGGGAGCGCTGTTGTTCGGAGCCGAACTTGATCAGGACCGGTCCGACCAGGTCGACGGCGGTGATCGCGAGCTGGCGAGGCACGCCGGCCCGAGCACACTCCTCGGCGAACAGCGCCTGATAGGCGACCGACGCGTCGGCACCCCCGAACTCGACCGGCCAATGCAAGCACACGTAGCCGTGTTGGGCGAGGTGCTTGTGCCAGGCGCGGCCGGGCTCGATGTCCTCGGCGGTCGGCGTGGGGCCATAGTTCCGAAGTCCCGGCGGTTTCGGTGCGCTCTCTAAGAAAGAACGGAACTGTGACCGCAGTGTCGCGATGTCCTCGGTCACCTCCCTAACCGTCGATCCGCCAGCTGACGTCGAGGTACATGCCGTATTCGTCAAAGAACCGATTCCATCGCGTTGAGAGGTACCGCCCCCGGAATGTGGGTGCACAGTCGAGACCGAACCAAAATCGCCAAACATTTAGTTATTTTAAGGAGTGTAGCGACTGGTCCGACGCTTGGGCAAGCCGACTGCGCAGAACGCGAGGAGACACCCGCGCACGGACTCATCGCGAGATCGGCAGGACGCCGAGTGCGCCGCTGCAATGACGCCGCGAGCGGCGAGCAGCGTTAGCGCGATCGGCTAATAGTGGCTGGGCTTCGCAGCATAGCTCCACAGGTGCATCCCGTCCTTCTCGAGGATCCGCGGACCGGCCTCGCGGAACTTCTCCGGCAGACGGTCCTGCCACACCCGCGGATACTCGATCAGGTGATCGTCGACGGAGACGATCTGTGTAGCCGCGTAACGGCGCGGTCTGTCCTTTCTGACGGCAAGTCTTGATTTCTGACGCTTCGCCTCACAAGTGGCCAAGGCGATTGCCCAGCGGCGCGGGCTGAGAACGCCCGACGGCGACTGCGGGCTGCTTGCGGCGGTGAGTCTGCTACTCCTCGAACGTGCGCTCGCGCAGTGGCTGTCCGCCCTCGGCCTCGGCCTTGACGACCTCATCCGCGCAGAGTTCTCAGCTCTGCCTGTTGCTCCCACGTAGAGACCACCGTGCGGCAGTCAATCGTTACTACGGGTGGGGAGGTTCCATCTCCGCCGCTGCGCCTATACAGGCAAACATTTAGCTATAACTTGTTACAATATGAGGTGCGCGCAAACACGACGACACGAGGACACGCATGAACCTGGATCTGACCGGCAAACCGCTCATCACCGCCAGCAGTCCGGGAATCGGTGCGGGGATCGCCACGACAACTCAATCGAGGGAGAATCGGTGGTAGTGCGCGCCCGTAAGGCCTATGCGGCCGCGTTTCTCGCCAGGGTGCGAGCCGACTTCGTCAACGGCATCAACCTCCACCTCAGCACCCCGGCAACTGGGTCGATCTACTGAGACATGAACTTCACAGTCGAGTTTCCCAGTGACGTCCCCACCGCCGATAGAGAGCTACGCCAGCCGACGGCCATGCGTGCGTTGGCGATCCACGCCGAGGGCGTCGGCTTCGATGCCATCGCCCTCGCCGATCACCCTGCGCCGTCAGCGAAGTGGCGGCGCGCCGGCGGGCACAATACCTTCGACCCGGCGGTCGCGCTCGCCTTCTTCGCGGCCGCGACCAGCACGATCCGGCTGATGACACACCTGTGGGTGCTGCCGTTCCGCAACCCCTATTTGACCGCCAAGACACTGACGTCACTGGACGAGGTGTCCGGTGGCCGGCTGATCGCCGGCGTCGGGGCCGGCTACCTGCGCTCCGAATTCGCCGCACTCGGAGTCGAATTCGACGATCGAGTCGCGCTTTTCGACGAGTATCTCGCGGCGTTGCGCGAGATCTGGCTGCATCCCGACCGTCCGCTCACCGGAACCACCTTCGCGGCGAGTGCGGAACCAGCGGTGAATTCACCGGTCCAGATGCCGCATCCGCCGCTGTGGATCGGGGGCAACAGTCCCGCAACGTTGCGCCGCGTCGCCGCACACGGCAGCGGGTGGTGCCCGATGGTCAACCCCGCCGCCGTAGCCTCGTCGGTGCGCACTGCGGCGATCGAGACGGTTGACGATCTCGCGCGCTCTGTCGATAAACTGCGCCACCTGCTCGCCAATGCGAGTCGTGATCCTGGCGGTGTCGAGATTCAAGTAGCGGTGCCCGCAATAGATTTCGATGATGCCGCCGCGGTGGACTCGCTCGATCGGTTCGTCTCGGCCATCGGTGACGTGGGGGCGACCCGGATTCTGGCCCACGTCGACGCCACGTCGGTATCAGCGGCTGAGACCTATATGAAGCGGTTCGCCGACCACTTCGCCATGGGCTAGCTAGCGATCATCATTCTGGGGACTGCCGATGCCCGGATAGCAGAGCGTCAGACGATCTTTGCTTCTGCCCTTAGCCGTTCCCAGTGTTCGGCGGGCTTGCCGAACAGCACCTCGTCGGTGCGTGCCCGACGCACGTAGAGGTGCGCCGAGTCCTCCCAGGTAAATCCGATGCCGCCGTGGATCTGAACATTCGCATGTGCGGCGTTTCGGAGCGATTCCGAGCACACCGCCTTTGCCATGCTTGCCCGCCAGGCGGTTTCGTCGGCCGGGCCGGCGTCATGGGCGTCCAGCGCGCCCTGCGAAGCGGACCTGGCCCACTCGAGGTCTAACAGCATGTCGGCGCATTTGTGCTTGATCGCCTGGAAACTGCCGATGGGGCGGTTGAACTGTTCGCGCGTGCGCGCGTAGTCGGTCGCGATCTCCAACAGGCGCTCACAGGCGCCGACCTGCTCAGCGGACAACACTGCCATCGCCAGGTCGACGCTGCGGGAAACGACGTCCTCAACCGAGGTACCGCTCGACAGGCGGGTGGCAGGTGCTGAGGTGAAGGTGATGGTCGCCATCTGCCGGGTGCCGTCGAGCACGCTCTCCTCGGCAATCACCACCCCTTGGGTCGTCGCATCGAGGACGAATAGGGCGAGCTCGCGTCCGGCGCGGGCGACGACGATCAGGTCGTCGGCCGAACCGCCGTGAAGGACATGGTGCACAACGCCGTTGAGCGTCCACGATGAGGTGGCGTACTCGGCCGACACGGACACATGGCCGCGCTGCCACAGGCCGCAGTCTCTGCTGAGTGCGGCGGCGGCGGTGCGTTTCCCTTCGATCAGCGCCGACAGCCGTTCATCTGCATCCGGATCGTCGACGGCCAGCAAGAGACTGGTGGCCAGTACCGCGGACGCGAGGAACGGCACGGACGCCAAAGAGCGTCCGAGTTCGTGCGCAACGACGCCCATCGCGGTCGCGCCGTAGCCGGCGCCGCCGAATTGCTCGGGAAGCCCGATCGCGGCGACCCCGACCTGACCGCACAGCACTTTCCAGAGTTCGGCGTCGAAGCCGCGGTGCTTTTGACGTCCGCCATAGGCGACCGCGCGAACCCGATCCTCCGGCGACAGCCGCTCGCAGGCTGCACGCACGGACTGGGCGAGCTGTTTGCGCTCGTCGACGCTCAGGGATGTCATCGATCGTCTCCTGTGATCTGTTCTACGAGTGCGGGTTTCGCGACCTTCCCCAGTCCTGTCATGGGGAACTCGTCGACAACCATTAGGCGCTCTGGCCACTTTTGTTTCATCAGTCCGCGCTGGTCAAGAAAGGCGCATAACTCTTCGAGGGTGATTTCGCGACGACGCGGAGATCGGCGCACGACCGCACACACCATTTCGCCGCGCTCCGCGTCGGGCTGGCCGATCACCGCCACCTCGTCGATGAGCGGATGGGCCAACAACTCGTTCTCGATCTCATCAGGCGAGATGTTCTCACCCTTACGGATGATCAGGTCTTTGACTCGGCCGGTGATCACGATGCGCCCGTCGGGCCGCAGATGCCCTCGGTCACCGGTGCGCAACCAGCCATCGGATGTCGTCGTCTGTGACCACTGTGCGGCGTCGAGGTAGCCCGGGGTCACGTTGGCGCCGCGCAGTTCGATCTCGCCGCGGGCCCCGATGCGTACCTGCGCACCCGGAATCGGCCTGCCGCACGTGTGCGACTGCTGCTCCTCGGAATCGGTCGCTTCGCTGACGCAGATCGTGGGGGCTTCGGTCATTCCGTAGGCGTGTACGATCGGCACGCCCATGTGGGTACGCACCTTGTAGTGCAGTTCGGGCGGGCACGGCGCCCCCCCCGCCGATCAACATGCGCAGCGAGGGGATCAGCGGCTGATCACCGCCGGAGGCGAGTTGGGCCGCAAGAAGCATCTGATAGAACGCGGTGCTGGAGCCCGAGATCGTCACGCTGTTCTCTGCCAGTTGACGGGGAAGTTCGGTAGCGTCGATCTTCGGTATCAGCAACGCGGGAAACGCTCCGATCAAAGCGCTTGCCAGATAGAGGATTCCGCCGATGTGCGCGATGGGGAACCCGATCGTTCCGACATCGTCGGGGTGGCTGCCGAGTCCGAGATGGGTGGTGTAGCCGCGCGCCGCGGCCAGTAGCGTGGCGTCGGTGTGGCGGACACCCTTCGGTCGGCCGGTCGTGCCGGACGTGAAGTAGATCCACCGTGCGTCATCCGGTGAGCGTGGCGCGGCCAACGTCGGGTCGGAACCGCCAGGGGCCCCTCCCACGACCTGAAGGAAGTCGGCGGGCAGCGTGACGAGTGAGACGTCGGGTGGGGCGTTGATCGCCGTGGCGTCGTCGACGATCAGGATGTCGGCTGCCGCAACGTCGAGCGCGGCGCGGACTTCGCGCTGCCGGCAGAGGTGCAGCACCGGCGCCTGAATTGTGTCGGTGCGGGCCAGTGCCAGCATGAGCACCGCCGCGGCGCTGTGTGACGCCAATTGCCAGGCGACGGTCATTCCGGGGCGTACCCCGGAGTCAGCCAGCCAGCGGATGCACGCGGTCGAAAGCCGCGCCACCTCCGCGACGGTGAACACCCCGCCGTCGACGTCCAGCAGCAGTCGCTGATCCGGTCTCGCCTCAGCTACGTCGTCGAGCAATCCGGCGATGGTGGAGGTCATGGTTGCGATCCTTCAACGAATGCTGCGATGGCCTCCGCGGTTTCGACCGGCCGGTCCAGCATCACGTAGGTGGAACTTCCCTCGACGAGGCGTAGCGTCGCGTCGGGAAACGCTTCGGCGAGCCGCTTGGCATGGCTCACGGGGAACAGCTGGTCGTGAGTCCCCCACACCACCAGCACCGGCTTGGACCACTTCGCGATGGCGGACTCTGCTGCTTTCGTGTGCCGTGGATTCAGTGCCGCGCTGAATCGGACTGCCTCGCGGCGTACGTCGGCCGAGTTTAGGAAGCCGCCGAAGATCGCCGAATCGCGGTCTTTGGCGATGCCGTCTTTGGTGACGGCACGCTTGAAGAACGCCAGACCGGGCCGGCTGGCCAGTGCCCGCAAGGCGATGGCGCCGGCGCCGCCGCTGATCCGGCACAGCTTTACCAGCGGTGCGAACGATTTCGGTGGGAAGTGCTCGAAACTGTCGCAGTTGGTGAACACCAGCCGCGATACCCGAGACCAGTTGAGGTCGGGAATCGCTAACGCGGACAACACGATTCCGCCGCCGGTGTCGTTGGCGACCAGTGTTACGTCGCGCAGATCCAACTGTTCGAGTAGGCCGATGATGCGCCGGCCCGCGGCAACCACCCCGACGTTGACGCCGTCGCCGACCGGTCGCCGCTGCGCTCCGAACGGCCACGTCGGTGCGATGCACCGGTGGTTATCGGTCAGCCGCGCGATGACGTCGTCCCACAACCCGCCGGTGACGTACGCCCCGTGCACGAACACGATCGGCGCGCCGGCGCCGACATCGGCGTACTCGATCTCGGCGTCGTCGACGACGACGTCCGCGATCGTCATCTCGACAGGATGGCGACGGCGGCGGTCCCCGGTGAGCCGTAGAGCTGGGCCAGCGCGACGCGCGGATTGTTGGGCACCTGACGGTCGCCCGCGTTGCCGCGTAGCTGGTGGACTAGTTCGTACACTTGGCGCAGGCCGGACGCGCCGACCGGCTCCCCGTTGGCCAGCAGACCGCCGTCGGTGTTGATCGGCAGCCGCCCACCTATCTCGGTAGCGCCGTCGTGCAGTAGCGACTCCTGCTCGCCGTCCTTGCAGAGCCCGGTTTCGGCCATGTGAATGACCTCGGACCCGGCGTCGGTGTCCTGCAGCTGCGCGACGTCGACGTCCTCGGGTCCGATGCCGGCCTGCTCGTACGCGGCTTTCGCGGCTTCCGCGGTGGTTCCCGGAACGATCGGCAGTTCGATCGACGTGCGTAGCAGCTCGAAGGCGCCCTCGCGACGGCTGCGCAGCGCGGATGCCCGCAGGTAGATCGGGGTGTCGGTGTATTTCTTGGCGACGTCGGCCCGACACACCACGACCGCCGCGGCGCCTTCGTTTGGGTTGCAGTACATGAACTGACGCAGGGGTGCGTTGACGATCGGCGAGCCTAGGATGGTCTCCACGCTCATGGCCTTGCGGCGCCACGCATGATCGGCCAGGGCGCCGTTGGCGAGGTTCTTGGCCGCGACGCGGGCCAGCGTCTCGTCGGTGACGCTGTGGTCGTGCATGTAGCGCATGATCTTGGTGCCGAAGTAGTGAGTGGTCAGGAACATGCCCTGATCGCCATACCATTGCGGGAGCCCGGCTACCGCGGGATCCGCGCCGAATGCACCGCGCGGGTGTTTGTCCAGGCCGACCCCGACTGCGATCTCGGCCTCGCCCAGCTGGACGTCTCGGGCCGCAAGTGTCAGCAATGTGTTGCCCGTCGCGCACCCGCTCAGCGTCGCCCGCGCGGGGATACCGGTCATTCCGGCGAGACCGGTTACGGCCTCCGGGTTGGCCACTTCGAGGCTGCCCGCGTAGAGGCTGCCGACGTCGGACCAGTGCACCCCGGCATCCTTGAGCGCACGGCCGATCGCAACCGCGCCCATCTCGAGTGCCGAGCGATCCGCGTACCGCCCGAAGGGGTGGATTCCGACGCCGATGATCGCGATGTCCGGTGTGCTCATGGGTCTCCTTGGGTCAAGTGGACTCCTGCCAGCTGCTAAGGATATAACTATATAGCGGATTTACGAAGGGTTGAGGAGTTGAGTATTGCACTGCTGCTCGAGATGGCAGTCTCGGGCGACCCCGATCGGCTGGCGGTCATCGACCGCGAGAGCCGGTTGACCACTACCGAACTGAGTGCGCTAGCCAGCGGGGGAGCCGCGGTCCTTGCGGATTCCGGCGGACAGCACGTGGCGTATATCGGGACAGGCGGGACCATGCTGCCGGCGTTGATCTTCGCCTCGGCGCGGGCGGCGGTGCCATTCACCCCGTTGAACTACCGGCTCGGTACCGAGGGCTTGCATCAACTCCTCGACCGCCTGCCGTCTGCGCTGGTGGTCGCCGACGACGACTACGTCGACATGGTGGCCGGAGCGGGCAAGCAAGTTCTGCGCTCCGAGGACTTCCTTGCCGCTGCCCGCGCGGCCGATCCCGCCCAGCAGTTCGCCGATCCCGACGACGTCGGCATCGTGCTGTTCACGTCCGGCACGACGTCACGCCCCAAGGCTGTTGAGCTGACGCACAATAACCTGACGAGTTACGTGACGGGCACGGTTGAGTTCGCTTCTGCTGGCGCCGAGGACGCGGCGTTAGTGTGTGTTCCGCCGTATCACATCGCCGGTGTCGGTGCGGCACTGTCGAATCTGTACGCCGGCCGAAAAATCGTGTACCTGCCCAGGTTCGATGCGCGGGAGTGGGTGCGGCTGGTTCGTGAGGAGAAGGTGACAACGGCGACCGTCGTGCCGACTATGTTGGACCGGATCGTTGCGGAGTTGCGGGCCGCGCCGACCGGGTTGCCTACACTGCGCAACCTGGCCTACGGCGGCTCGAAGGTGGGTCTGCCGCTGGTGCGCAAGACGATGGAGTTGCTGCCGGATGTCGGGCTGGTCAACGCGTACGGGTTGACCGAGACGAGTTCGACGATCGCGGTGCTGACCCCCGATGACCATCGGCTAGCATACGCCGCCGAGGATGAGTCGGTATCGCGGCGGCTCGGTTCGGTCGGCCGGCCGGTGCCCGGCATCGAGGTTCAGATCCGCTCCGAGGACGGTACCGTGTTGGGTCCGGGTGAGCCGGGGGAGTTGTTCGTGCGGGGACCGCAGGTGTCGGGCCGCTACACCGAACAGGGATCGGTTCTCGACGCCGAGGGTTGGTTTCCTACAAAGGATGTCGCGATGGTCGACGACGATGGTTACCTTTTCATCGGTGGGCGCTCTGATGACACGATCATTCGGGGCGGCGAGAACATCGCGCCCGCCGAGATCGAGGATGTCCTGATCGAGCATCCCGCGGTTCGTGAGGTAGTTGTCGTCGGGCTCGACGATCCGCAGTGGGGGCAGATCATCGTTGCGGTGGTGGTGCCCGAGCCGCACTCCGAACTCGACGCCGATGACCTGCAGGCGTTTGCGCACAAGGTGTTACGAGGTTCACGCACCCCGGACCGCATCGAGATCGTCGATCAGCTGCTGACCACTGACACCGGCAAGGTGTTGCGCCGTGAAATTATCCGAGAACTGTCCGAAAAGCTCAGGAGTGCAACATGATCAAGAACGGTACCCGCCTGCAGAGCCAGGTCTGCGACACCCAGGTGATCGTAGTGCGGGCCACCGACAGCCTTGACGACCTACGCTGCGGCGGCGAGCCGATGGTGACACTGGATGCCGAGAAGTCACCGCACGCGGGCCTCGATCCCGCGCTGGCGGGCGGGAGCGCGATGGGTAAGCGGTACGTCGACGAGGATGGCGCCGAGGTGCTGGTCACCAAAGCCGGAGTCGGCACGCTCAGCATCGGCGGGACGCCGCTTTCGCTCAAAGAGGCCAAGCCGCTGCCGGCCAGCGACTGAGCGCGCGCCACGATGAGTGCCCAGCATGACCGTACTGCGAGAATCTGGCGCGCGGCTTTCGCGGCGGCTTCACACTCAGTGACTAGTTGCGGAGCGACATGAGCACCTCCCAAGCCTGGCCACCACACGCGGCGCTGAAGATTCCGGCGGGTGACGTCACGATGGTCGCGGATGCCTATGGTGATCCGTCGGATCCGCCGGTGGTGCTGCTGCATGGTGGTGGCCAGACCAGGCATTCCTGGGGTTCGACCGCTTCCGATCTGGGCGCCAAGAACTGGTATGCCGTCACGGTCGACCTGCGTGGGCACGGCGACAGCAGCTGGTCGCCGGACGGCTACTACGGGCTGGACCGGTTCGCCAACGATGTGGCCCGGGTGGCCGACTTCCTCGGTCGCCCACCGGTCTATGTGGGTGCCTCACTGGGCGGCAACTCCGCGTTGGCGGCGATCGCGGGCCGGCCCGATCTCGCGCTCGGCCTGGTCCTGGTGGACGTGTCGCCGTTCCTGCAACCCGCGGGGACGAGCCGGATCCGCGACTTCATGGTGTCACACGCCGAGACGGGGTTCGGCACGCTGGAGGAGGCCGCCGATGCCGTCGCTGCCTACGTCCCGCACCGTCCCCGCCCGCGCAACTTCGACGGTTTGAAGAAGAACCTGCGCTTCCGAGACGGCCGGTGGTACTGGCACTGGGACCCCGCATTTATGGCATCGCCGACAGATCAGGCCGTGCAGCGCGATCAGCTCATCGACCCCGCCCGGCTCGGTGCGGCCGCGCGGGACTTGCGGCTGCCGACGCTGCTCGTGCGCGGCGGCGAGTCCGATGTCCTCAGCGTCGGCGACGCGGTGCGTTTCCTGGAGTTGGTGCCACACGCCGAATTCGCATCGGTTGCCGGTGCGCACCACATGGTGGCCGGTGACGATAACGCGGTCTTCGAGGGCGTGCTCGACGACTTCCTCGAGCGCCGGGTGCGCTCGCGGCTCAAGCTGTTCAACGCTGCGAGCTGACGATCGAGCTCGCAGGTTGATCGTGTTGCGTTGATTCCGGGCGGGCCCCTAGGGGATTCACCCTCGGCGCTGCTAGGAAACGGTCTGTAGCAGTGGCGGGTTGACGGCGTCCGGATCTGGGTTGGCAATGGGAAGCCCCATGAACCGACGGGCGTTGTCCCCCATAAAGTCGTAGGTACGGCGTGTGTCCATGCCCTCGGCGTACTTGAAGTAGCCGCGTGGAGTTTCCAGGCCTTCCGGGTACGCCTCCATTCTTCGCTGAGCCTGCCCTGAGCTTCCCGCAACTTGACGAATGTGTCAAGATACTATCCGATGGCGACACAAAATATCGATCTACATGGGGAAACCGACTTCCGACGTTTTCGTCATGTAAGTTGCGACCACGACCGCGTCTGAGGGCGTCCGTGCCGGGGACCTGCTCGATATGAGCCGTGGCGAACGAACGCGTTCGGCGATACTTGACGCCAGTCGGCGGTTGTTCCTCGAGCGTGGCTTCCGCGGCACGCCGATCAACGCGATCACTGAAGCGTGCGGGATCTCACGCGCGGGTTTCTACACGTACTTCAAGGACAAGCGCGAGGTATTTAGCGTGCTCGGCGAGACTGCGTACCGCGATGTGCTCACGGTGATTGGGCAGTGCGGTGATGCGGTCATGTCGGGAAGGCCGGACGCTCTGAGGGCTTGGGTGGGCGAGTACTTCGGCTATATGGACCGCCACGGCGCGTTCGTGACGGCGGCGGCGCATACCGCACCCGACGACGAGGAGTTCCGTCGATCCCGCAATCACATGATGACGCGCGCCGCATGGAAGCTGGGACAGGCGATCTGTGCCGAAGGGAAGCATTCCCCGGAAGTCATCGGCATCGCCGCCATGGGGCTACTCGACCGCGCGTGGTATGCAGTGCACACGCAATTTGTTCCGGTGGATCGCGCCGAGATGATCGAGGTAGTAGCGGAGACGATTGCCGCGATGACCGCTACGCCGGGCGAAACGCGTACGTGAGCAACGATTCGCCGGCTTCCGTCTCGAAGGTGCTCGTACAGCTCACCATCGGCTGACCGATGCGCAGTTCCGCCGCATCAACACCGATGATCAGTGACTCGACAAGAACGCGGTCTCCGAGCTGGATAAATCCGACGATGTATGGCCGGAATGCCTCCGGCGAGCGGTGACCCTTGTAGGGCAGAGGTGGGGGGAACTGCTGGGAGGTGAAAGTGAAAAGCGTTCCCTCCGTCGGCAAGTCGATTGGCTCGATGTCTGCCTGAACGTCGGGATCGGCGTCGAACAACTCCGGCCGTTCCGCCGGGAATTTCACCACGCCCGTCGACCGTCGTCGAGAGCCCTGGAGCACGGCGCGATCGCCGTCGAGCCGGAAAAGATTGTCTGCGATGAGTTGACTCATGTCATGCCACCTCGATTACCATTGCTGCTCCCATTCCGCCACCGGCGCACATCGACAACACGCCGATGCCGCCGCCGCGGCGGCGGAGCTCATAGATTGCCGTCGTCACCATCCGCGCGCCTGTCGCAGCGATTGGATGGCCCAGGCTAATGCCGGATCCGTACACGTTGACGATTTCCTCGTCGAGGCCCAGTTCGCGCGAACACGCCACCGCCTGAGCGGCGAACGCCTCGTTGATCTCGAACAGCGCCACGTCCGCGAGTTTGCGCCCCGCCAACTCCAGCGCTTTGGGGATGGCCCAGATCGGTCCGCTCCCAGTCCGATTCGGCGGCACACCGACCGCACCCCACGACAGCACGTCGGCCAACACGTCCTTGTCGGTGTCCGGCCTGGCCAGCGCGAGCACCGCGGCCGCGTCGTTGAGTCCCGACGAATTGCCTGCGGTCACGGTGAACCCGTCGATCTCGGGATGCAGGACGTTCAGGCCGGATAGCGCCTCCAGGGTGGTGGCCCGGCGCGGGTGCTCGTCCTCGGCGAAAGTGACCGTAGTTCCGTCGGCCTGCGGAACCCGTAGTGGCACAATCTCGTCGACGAAGGAGCCGGCGTCAATGGCCTTCACCGCGCGCTGGTGGCTGCGCAGCGCCCACTCGTCTTGGTCCTGGCGCGAGATCCCGTACTGGACAGCGCAATTGTGCGCCACTGTGATCGACATATCGAGGGCCGGCGCGTCCGCTGTCGGCGGGTGTGAGAGCGGAGACCAGGGGTCCTCGTAGTCGTCCAGCGACTTACCGGAGGTGAACGGCTTGCGTTTGCGCAGCAGCGGTGTTGTCGATAATGACTCCATCCCGCCGGCCAGGATCGCTCGACTCATTCCCGCCGCGATCTGGCCTGCGGCCACCGCGACCGCGGAAAGGCTCGAGGCGCATTGCCGGTTGACCGCCATCCCGGGAATGCCGGTCAGGCCGAGATCGACGGCGACGTAGCGGGCGCTGTCACCGCCGCCCTGCATGCTCTCGGCGAGCACCAGGTCATCGAACTCGGTGGCATCAAATTCTGATCGTTTGATGGCCGCGGCGATCACCGGTTTAGCCAGCTCAACGGCAGGCATGTGGGTCAGCGTTCCTTTGCGGGCGGTACCGATAGGGGTGCGGGCGGCGGCCACGATGGCTGCGCGCGACGTCGTCGGCGTCATGTGTCTCCCGAAAGGTCGTCGGATACCCCGGTTTGGGTGTCCTGGTTCGCGCCTAAGAGTATACCGTTAAATAGATATCTGTATTAGCGGTCTGACGGGAGTGAAATGAAGACAATCGGATCGGTCGACGACGCAGTCGAGGCAATAGGGGCCGAACTCGGCGTCAGCCAGTGGTTTGAAGTGGAGCAGTCGCGCATCGACGAGTTCGCCGACGTGACCATGGACCACCAGTGGATCCACGTCGACGTGGAGCGCGCGAAAACCGAAAGTCCCTACGGCGCAACCATTGCGCATGGCTTTCTGACCCTGTCGCTCATTCCCGGCCTCAGCAAGGACAACTACCGCGTGGAGAACGCCAAGATGGGCATCAACTACGGGCTGAACAAGGTCCGGTTTCTGGCCCCGGTGACGGCGGGCAGCCGGGTGCGGGTGCGCTCGGAACTCGCCGACGCGGTGAGAGCCGGTGAGGACGCCGTTAATCTCACCGTCCGGCACACCGTCGAGATCGACGGGTCGCAGAAGCCCGCCGCCGTCGCCGAGTTGATCGCCCGGTACATATTCTGATGAGCGGCGGCCCATTCGGCGGCAAGGCAGTCCTGACAGGTGCGGGCAAGTCGCAGGTCGGCCGCAGGTTGGGCCGGACCGGCCTGGACCTGACGCTGGAGGCGGTGCTGCGCGCAATCGCCGACGCCGGGCTGGACGTCGACGACATCGACGGGATCGCCAGCTATCCCGGACCCGGAATGCCTGATCCGGGGTTTTCCGGCGCCGGCATCCACGACGTACGCAACGCGCTTGGGTTGCGGAGTCGCTGGTACATGTCCGGGATCGAGACCGCCGGACAGATCGGCCCGGCGATCGAGGCGTGCATGGCGGTCACCCTCGGGTTGGCGAACCACGTCGTGGTGTTCAGGTCAGTGTGGGAGTCGACCGCAGCACAGCAACGGGGCGGGGGCAGGGCGTCGGTGTTGTTCGGGGGTGGCAAGCTGCCTCCCCACCTCGAGTGGGTCGCGCCGCACGGGGCGTTGTCCGCAGCGAATTGGCTCGCCATGCCCGCGCAGCGTTACATGCATGACTACGGCATGACCCGAGAACAACTCGGTGCGATCGCGATCAACGCCCGGCGCAACGCCGGACTGAACCCCGAGGCCATCTACCGTGAGCCGATGACGATGGATGACTACCTCGGCGCGCGAATGATCTCCGAACCACTATGCCTTTACGACTGCGACGTTCCCTGCGACGGAGCCACGGCCGTCATCGTCTCGCGCCGCGACGCCACGCACGGACTGCCGCGCCACCCGTTGACAGTAGAGTCCGTCGGCCCCGGCATGTTCGAGCGCGCGACCTGGGATCAGCGCTTCGACCTCACCACAATGGCCGCCCACGATTCAGCCGAAACCCTCTGGCAGAACACGACCTTGATGCCAGGCGACGTCGACATGGCGCAGATCTACGACGGCTTCTCGTTCCTGACCGTGATGTGGCTGGAAGCGCTCGGCTTCTGCGAAAAGGGCAAGGTGGGCGAATTCATCGAAGGTGGCGAGCGCATCGCGCGCGACGGCGAGCTACCGATCAACACCAGCGGCGGACAGTTGTCGGCTGGGCGACTGCACGGCATGGGTTTTCTGCATGAGGCATGCGTGCAGATGTGGGGCGACGCCGGCGACCGCCAGGCGTCCAAAACGCCCGAAGTCGTCGCGGTCGGGGTCGGGGGCGGACCCGTGGCCGGATCGATGCTCCTGAGCAGCCGGTAATCGGGTATTCGATACGGGCGACGCTTCGATGACACTGGCCGACAGCGTCACCGACAACGCCCGCCGATTCCCCGACGTGGCCGCATACCGTCTCGAAGATCGCGAGGTCACTCACGCGTCGCTGCGCGAGCGCGCCGCGCGCCTGATTTCGGCGATGGCATCTGCCGGTGGGCGGCGCCAGGACGGCATCACGATACTGAGCCGCAACAGCGTCGAGCTCGGCGAGGTGATGGCAGCCTGTCAGCTCAGCGGAATCATCATGGTGACCCTCAATTTTAGGCTGACCCGCGATGAGGTGCGCGACGCGCTGGTGCGCGTGCGGCATTCCATCGTGTTCGTGGTCGACGTGTTTGCACCCATGGTTTCTGAGCTCGCGCCCGAACTTCAGAATCAGCCGCTGATCGTATGCATCGGCAGCCAGGACCACTGCCAGATGGTCGACTTCGACGACTTCCTCACGAGCGGCGCCAGCGGCGCGGCCAAAAGCTGCATCCTCGGGCAACGAGAACGGCGACACGTCGCGTTCACCATGAACGCCGAAATGCGCACCGGCTCGGCCGATCGCGCGGTGGCGATCAAAGGCGTCTCGGTAAACCGCACTAGTGCGGTCCTGCATGTGGTGCTGGACCGGGCCGACAAGCACCGGCCCGAGGGTCGGCTTCGGCTGCCCGCGTCGAGCTGGCCGCACTGACCCAGACGGTGGCCGGCGGCCGACGCAGTCGTACATCTTGTCGTCTGTGTCATTTCGTTCCAACGGGATTGAGTGGAAGTGGGCCGTCGGCGACAACGTCGCCGAGCAGGCCGAGATCGGCACCTGCCTGCGCAGCGGCCGCAAGGCATGCGGCGACGTCCTTGCGAAGGAAGGGACCCGCGATCTCGGCGAACGAGTCGGTGCCACCGACTTGCTGCATGTGGGTGGCGGCGCGACTTCCCGCGCTGCACACCTGGAGTGCGGCCAGCAGAGCATCGGGGTTTACGCCGATCGATGCCCCCAATTCTGTTGCGGCAGCGACTAGCTGGGCGTTGGCGGCGAAGAGCACATTGTTGATGAGTTTGAGCGCTAAGGCGCTGCCCAGTTCCCCGGTGGGCACGATCGTATTCGCGTAGGCCGCCAGTGTTGGCGTCACCAATTGCACGGCCTCGGCGGGGCCGCCGATCAGCACGGTGAGGGTGCCTGCGGCGATGTCGTCGGCGGTGCCGCTGACCGGCGCATCGAGGATCGTCGGAGCGGAGGGATCGTCACGCAAGGACTCGAGCGTGGTCAGCGTGCCGGTGGTGTGGGAGACCACGATGCTGCCGGGCTTGGCGTTGGCGACGAAGCCGTCAGGACCTAGACCTACCTCGATTAGCTGCGCGTCGGAGAACAAGCACGAGATCAGAATGTCGCTGCGGGTGGCGAGTTCGGCCACCGAGGCGGCAATCCGGGCGCCGCGTGATGCGAGTCGATCGCGTACCTCTGACCGTCTCACATACACCGCCACGCGCACCCCGACGTCGAGCAGCCGAAGCACCATAGGCTCGCCCAACCGACCCACTCCTATGAAGCCGACGGCGTTGGTCACATGCGCTCCTCGGGCATTCGATATAACCAATTTAGTTAGGCGGCCTAGGCTCCCGCTAAGTCCGCGGGCACGCCGAGTCAAAGGACCTACCGACTATGTATCCCGCTCGAAGCGAAGTCAATCGATGATTGACTACGAGTGAGAACGGCCGATAACGTGACCTCGGTCTCAAAGTCGGCGCGAGGAGTCAGAATGCACGTGAGGATCGAAAAGGGCGCGGCATGGCTAGGACTGGCGATGTTGGGCGGTTTCATGGTGATGTTTTGGTTCATCGCTGGACTCATCCCGCCGATGAGTCCAGCCCTGACCGCCGAACAGACGGCACACATCTACGGCGACCACAGCTTACGCATCCGTATCGGTCTCGCCCTGATGATCCTGTTTGCCTGGCTCTTCGCGCCGTTCCTTGCGCTGCTGTCACGCCAAGTACGCCGGATCGAAGGCTATTGGGGGGTCATGTCATTGACCCAAGTGATGCTGAGCGTCACCTTCCCGTTCGGCTTCTCGCTATGCGCACTCTTCGGGGTGGCGGCCGCCTACCGCCCAGAGCGCAATCCCGATGTGACACAAGGACTCAGCGACATGTTCTGGTTCATGTTTGTCGGGTTGGTCGGCCCGTTGATCACGCAGGTGGTCATCCTGGCGTTCTGCGTGTTCATTGACAGGCGACAGGTGCCGAGCTTCCCGCGGTGGTTCGGTTACTTCAACATCTGGTATGCCGTTCTTGGCGTACCCGGATGCGCGATCTACCTGTTCAAGACCGGTCCGCTGGCGTGGAACGGAATATTCGCCTTCTGGATCCCTCTGACCGTGTTCTGCATTTGGTGGATCGTGACAGCAATCATGTTGACCCAAGCGGTCGATGTCGAAGCGGCCGAACGTAAAGCGCGCGCTGCGAATCGGGAGTGGGAACCGGCCGCGTGAGTCAGACGTCCCTCCGGCCGGTTGGCGGCGCGCCGTCAAGCAGGACGCGGCCGACCCCCCATATGCCCGGCGAATCTGGCGTGTGGATTTTCCTGTTCGGCGACATGGTCGTGTTCGGCGTCTTCTTCGCGACCTTCATGTGTCAGCGCGCACAGGCACCCGAACTGTTCGACGCATCGCGGCACACGCTCAGCATCGGCATCGGCCTGACGAACACGCTGGTTCTGCTGACCAGTTCGCTGTTCGTGATGACCGCTGTCCGCGCGATCCGGCTATCCCATCGGGTTGCGGCGCAATGGCTGCTCGTCGGAGCGCTGATTTGCGGGCTCATTTTCATTGCGCTCAAGTCCGTTGAATACACGGCCAAGGTCACTGCCGGTCACGTCCCGACAGAGAACAACTTCTACCTCTACTTCTTCATCCTGACCGGCCTGCACCTCTTCCACGTGCTGATCGGCGTCGGTGTGCTGATCCTGCTGATGACGCAAGCGCGCCGAAGGCAGCTCAGCGCCCTGAGGATGGCGGTTGTCGAAGGCGGTGCATGCTTCTGGCACCTCGTCGATCTGTTGTGGATCATGCTGTTCGCGCTGCTGTACCTGGTGAGTTGACGATGACCGTCTCATTGCTGCGCGCGCGCTCCACGCTCGTGTGGCTGCTGCTGGTCGTGGTAACGCTGCTGTCGTGGGCGCTGGGCGCCGACCACGGCGTTGGCTCGACAGTCGCAGTGGTCGTCCTCGGGCTTGCCGTGGTCAAGGTTCGGTTTGTCGGCCTCGACTTCATGGAGTTGCGCACCGCACCGCTTATTCTGCGGGCACTTTTTGAGGCGTACTGCATCATGTTGTGGATGGTTCTCGCCGGTATGTACTTGTTGCTCTGAGCGCCGATGGCTGGTCAAGGGTAACGTGCCGCGAGCGAAGCACGCCCCGATTGATCCAGACGGTCGCCCGCGAGCTGTTCGCAGAGCCGGGGACGGCGCCACGACGCGCAGGATTGCTTCACACGCACGGGGATTCGCACATTTGAACCTGAGGCGCCGGCACGGATGAACCAATGGCCGGTGAGCGGGAAGGACGCGCTGGACCCGTCAGGTGCTGGCGTATCGAGTTCTCGATTGCGGTGCTAAACGCCGAGGAGTCCGCAGAGCAGCGTTCGCCGAGCCCGATGCACCCATGTCCACTTTTGGTCCGTCGTGCTCACCGCGCTCGCCGCGCGGTGTTGTCGAGTCCGCCTCCTTGATCGGCATGACATCGCTGCTGCTGCCAGCGTCGAAATGCTGAGATTGATCAATGAGCCCGCCCTCCCGTTTCTGATGCCTCCAGATGAGCGTCTCTGAGGCGGCATCGCAGCAGCTTGCCGGCGGTGCTGAGGGGCAGTTCGCTGATGATGTGCCAATATGCCGGCACCTTGAAGCCGGCCATGCGTGGGCGCGACCAGGCATACAGCTCCTCGGCGCTAGGGGGATCGTCGATGTCGCAGGGGACGATAAATGCCGCGATCGTCTCGCCGAGCCGATCATCGGGTACACCGACCACTCCAACGACCTTCACCTTCGGGTGTGTGCCGATCACGTTCTCCACTTCCAGAGGGTAGACGTTCTCACCTCCTCGGACGATCTTGTCGTGTTGTCGGCCGCGCAGTCGCAGATATCCTTCGGAATCGATCTCGCCGAGATCGCCGGTATGGAGCCAGCCATCGGGTGCGGTAATCACAAGGTGCGCAGCCGAAGCCAGGACTTCTCCAGTGCCGCTACCGTCGGGCGCGTGGATGCGCAGCTGTAGACCAGGCACCGCGCGGCCAACCGATGTCAGTAATTGAGGTCGCGCAACTGCTCGGCGGTGGTCCTCGGCATTCAGACAAGTGATCGGGCTTCCTTCGGTTTGGCCGAACAGGTTGATCAAGTCCACGTTGGGCATGAGGTCAATGAGCCGGCGCACGGTCTGGGGTCGCATCGGAGCGGCGCCGTAAACAAGCGTGCTGAGGGGGACCCTGTCCAGGACGCCCCAGCCGAGCAACATCTCGATCATGGTGGGCACTAGCAACGCATGGGTGACACCAACCTTCGATAGCGCACACCACCAATCCGCGCTGAACCTCGTAGTGGATGCCGCGGCTCCGCCGGCTGTCAACGCCGCCAATAGGTTTCCCACTCCGCCGATATGGTGAATCGGAGAGCCCGTCGCAAAAGTCGTTGTAGGTCCAAAACCGATCAATTGCTCGAGGAGGAGCGCGCGGCCGAGCATAACCGAATCTGTCATCGCGACAGATTTCGGCACGCCCGTCGTTCCTGCCGTGTGCAGGACGAAGGCGGCGTTGTGAATTGCGGTGGGTAACGCGCTAGCCGACAGCTCAAAAGTCGGCACCGTGACAACACGCACACCGCTGCGCCGCTGCACCTCGGAGGCAATGTCGCCAAAGGCCGGTTCGGCCAGGAGAATTGGCGAGCCAGTGCCGACCACCATGCAAGACACCTCGTCTATGGCGAGTCTGGGCCCGATAGGCGCCAGTGGCCGGTCGGTCGACGCCCCTCCCAACAGCAGGGCTATCGTGTCGGCGCTTGTGGTGACCAGGGCCGGAACCGCCGCACCCGCCGGCGTGTTCAGCCCAACGAGGAATTCTGCGGCGCTCACCGCCTTGCCGATCAACTGGGCCCCGGTGACTGCACCGGTCGAGTCGTGGAAGGCGGGCCGGTGATTGCCGTGATGTGCTTCGTGAATTCGCGAGATCCACGAAGACGTGCTGTCGGCTAAGTTGAGGGGGGATATGATTTGCTCCTACATGCTCGAAGCCACGTCTGCTCCAACCGCTTTGACCACTCTGTACTGCGTGGTGTTGATCGGGTTCTCAGCGTCATTGATGAATCGCGGTACCAACGGTTCGACCGTCGGTATGCGATGCTCAGTCCCATCGCCGGGCCAGCCCACGAGATCTTGGCCTTCATGTCGCCGCCCTCATATACCTCTGGGTCGCGGACGCCTAAAAACGCGCGGCATCAATGACATTCTCACCCCGATCGATGATCCGTACAAATTCGCGTGACACCGGGTTGCCTGCAACCCGCCCCGTGGTGCGCAACGGGCGGAAGGTGCGTCGGTTCCACGCTCGTCAGGCATCGGACTGTGAAAGGCGGTAAGCGCCGATCGATGTGCGGCCAGCATTGACCTCGTCAGGGGAGTCAACGAAAGTCCGTCCCCCCGTCCACATTGAGATCGGCACCAGTGGTGAAAGTATTGCGTCGAGAACCTAGGACCGTGATCATTGTGGCGATTTCTTCGGGATCCCCTGGCCGTTTGAGGTTTCCGAGCGCGTCGCCGAACATCTCTTCGAGAACCATTCCGGCATCGACGGCGGCGTCGATATCTAGGCTTCGAGCGCGGATCTCCCTTTCGACGAACGCATGGATCTGAGTGGTGAGAAAGGTACCGGGTGAAACCGTATTCACCAGTATCCCCTCGGGGGCCAGAGTCATTGACAGATTCTTGGTCAGACTCGTCAGTGCGGCTTTGCCGGCGGTGTAGGCAATCAGCCTCGGCGATTGACGTTGAACCGAATGCGCCGACAGGTTGACGATGCGTCCCCAATCCGCTTTGCGCAGGAGTGGCAATGCGGCGCGGCATGTACGCACCACACCCATGACCATGAGATCGAAAGCTCTGAACCACGTCGAATCGTCCAGATCATCGAAAACACCAGTGATCTCGGCGCCTGGTCCGACGGTGTTTACCAAAACATTGACCTCTGCCCATCGCGATCCAATCTTGTCGAACGCGGCGGTGATGCTTTCCGGATCAGTTAGATCCGTGACGATCCCCAGCGCATCCGGGCAGCCGGCGCGTGTCAGTGCGGCGGCTGTGTCGTCAAGGGCTGACCGTCGGCGGGCAAGCACCGCCACTCGTGCCCCTTCTCTTGCAAAGCATTCGGCGGTCGCCTTGCCCATGCCTTCAGTACCACCGGTGATGACCACGGCGGAGCCCGCCAGTCCAAGGTCCATTCCCAGGCCTCCAATTCGACGGATTGACGCGGACCGCCGGTCATGGAGGTCCCCTTACATCTGGGATGCGTGCTGCAATTTCCCCGAAGCTTCGCACCGTACTGCTCCCTTCGCGATCCAGTTGCCAAGTGTCGACGCGGGTAATAACAGCCAGCGCCGCGGAAGAAATTCGCGTGGCGGCAGACAACGGCGGGTTCCGGTCCTCCCGTGATCAGTTGGAGCTCGTCACCGACGGTGATTGCGCGGTCCGATGCGGTCCGGCAAGCTGCCACCCTCCCTTGATCGGGGCGCCGACTGGGGCCTGGAGCGCGGGTTGGCCAGGGGCGTGTGCCATCCAACGCCGTAGCAACCTTGCTTGTCCTGATAGTTCCACAACCGGTAGCACCTGTGAATGAACCGTCCAGGCCGTGACCTTGCAGTGTCATCATTTGACTCCTCACGGCTCTCAGGTCGACCGGTTGATAGTGGCGGAAGCGGTTCTGGCCCAGCCTCGTTCGAGGTTCTGCAGTGAAATCACCGACGCCAACATAGCGATCGTGTATTGGAGTACCTGCACGCCGTATTCGGCCGGCGTCCCCACGACGGCGTCCCGGACCACAACGACATGGAATCCCTCTTCCGCTGCGTGCGCGACACTGACCGGAATCGCGACGTTCAGCGATACTCCGGCAAAAATGATGCTCTCAATGGCGTTGCCGCGCAGAATCTTCAGCAACTCGGTGTTCAGCGTCGCCGAGAATCCGTGGTGTCTCGGCACAATGAGGTCACCGGTTGCCAACAGCCCCTTGACGATCTGGGTCTGGTGATGGTCGGCGCTCCAGTCTGCCGTGGCCTGCGCGGTCGTGCGCATCAGTGGGGTCGACTCCGCGGCGCCCCCAAGAGCGCCGACATACGGGGCGTGTACGACGAGAGCGCCGGCAAGTCGCGCTATCCTCAACAGCTCGGCTATCGAGTCGATCACCGGTGATGCTTCGGCGGCAAGTGCCGGCAATATCGAGGTGGATCCGACCACACCGTTCTGGCATTCGATGCACACCACGGCTGTGGTGGACGGATCAGGCGGCGCTGGCTGCGGCGACATCGCTCGCTCTCGAGATGCCTTGCTCATATCCAACTCGCTCCACGGGCCGCCGCGGCGCGGAATTCGCTCTCGCGCAACGACGAAGAGGATTCTACGGTCGCCGACCGCAGTCGAACCGGTTGCCGGCGGTGACAGGTCGTCATGACAGTCGCGTGGCGCTGGAAGTCATTTGAGCATGCCCGCCGAAATGCATCACTGCGGAGTGCATGGATGCGTTGCTGCACAAATTGCCATATAACTGTCATCTTGTTGTGATCGGTCGTGTCGCCGAGTGCACCCGCATGCGCGCCACACGTCGATTGGCTACGAGCGCCGGGGGTTCGACGCATCGATTCGCTTGTGAGCGATCCCAAGGCAGTGGCACAGAAATCAACTCGACCGGGGCCGGAATAGCGGGAGCCAGACGCGGCTGTTCTCCTCGCCCGTCACGTCTATCCAGCCCTCGAAGAAGACCTCGACTTGCAGGCCGACGTGGATGTCGGCGGGCGTTACGTCGACCACGTTGGTGATGAGACGCACGTCCGGCTCGTCTTCGAGTTCCACCATGGCGACGATGTACGGCGGATCCAAACCGGGAATCCAGGGTTGACGGTTCACCGTGTACGCGGCCACGGTGGCTCGTCCGGACACCGGCTGTGGACCAACGTCGGTGCTGCGGCAGCGCCAGCAGGCCGGTCCCGGCGGGTGAAAGAAGCGCCCACACGCACCACATCGGCTGATCATCAGCTGACCGCATTCCCCGCCGGTCCAGAAGGCGTGCGATTCGACTGAGGGATTGGGGGCCAGCCGAAAATCGGGCCTGTGGTAGACGGAATCGATCGACACAACCTAAACCATAAACTATATATTGGTTTACGGTGGTGCACTGGATCTGTAACGTGATCAGCGGTGCCGGACGCGGAGATCGATGAAGCGCTGGATCAAGCTGAGCAGTTGTGGGTCGATACTCTTTCGGCAGTGGCCCGGGCGATCTTGACAAGCCCAGCGGATGCGATGGATGGACGATTGCCGACGTTGTCAATCACGTTGCAGGAGGGGGACATCGTTACGTGATGCTGCTTCAGGTGAGGACGCGGCTGCGACAGCTTTGACCCGAAACAATGACTACATTGGGACCGATGCGGCCGCCCAGTTCTGGCATTACGAATGGATGATGCGCAAGACTGCCGCCGTTGTTGACCTTGGCGCGACGGTTGACCATCGAGCGGGCCCCCGGTCGGGAATGACGCTGCTGAAGATGCTCGTCTATTGCACACCAAGGATTTGTGCGACGGACTCGGAAGCCGATGGGAACCGCCCGGCGATCTTGCGTCGTAACTCTTGGAGGAGAAGCTGCGTCGACGATTGAGGAGCTTCGGTCGAAAATCTGTTCGGGCCAGCCAGGACCGCTCGATCTGCTGCAGCCGCCGACCGGTTGCTCGCGCTGGCTGGACGTCGCTGAGAGGCGTTGTCAACGCACCGGATCGGTGAGTCTTCAGCCGACCCCGCCCCGATCGTTTCAGGCTTCACCACCGGCGGTTCGGGTGTGACGTCGACGGACCGATCGAGCAGCTTGCCACGTGCCGAAATGGCAGATCCTGCGAAGGCCCCGGTGCCATTGACACGCGGACTCGTCAGGTGCAAAAGCTCAAACCGGCTCTATCGGTCCTCGAAAACGTTGCGGTGCTCACCTATTGCGCTGGATAGCCAGGCGGCGGATACACTCCCCGCAGGATCCAGGGCAACCAGTCGATGCCGAATTCAAGTTCGTCGCTGGCATCGTAGTCCGGGCTGGGATCGGGTGGAACGTTCCCCGTTGGGCATGCCGCCTGCGCCGGCCGGCCGTAGACGGCCACCACAACGGTGCGATCCGGACTGTTTTCCGACCACACGCCGATTTGGCAATTGCCGCAGTTGGACATGATCGCCGTATAGGCGGGGTTGTAGTACCACCGGTTGATCAAATCATTACCGCTGATTGCAATGGATTGGTTGATCGCCACCGTTTCTGCCGCCTGGCCCTGGTAGCCGGCTGCGTTGGCGCGGTCCTGTGGGGTGGACCCGTCGGAGCCGATGTCGGCGTCGAGGCTTCGGTTGTTCAGCACGTCTCTTGTATGCCGTTGGGCGGCGAGTTGCAGCTGCGGGTTGGGCCTAACGTCGTTGGTGCATCCAGCGTGATGTTGGATGGTATAGACGTTGGCAATGACGCCGTCGTTGAGTCGTTTGTTGTTTGGTATGAGTGTGTTGTTGTCGTTATCCGCATGTGCGGCGGGCCCCAGCACGGTGCAGGCGGCAACGACCAACGCAGCCACGGTAAGCGGCCGATATTGCATGCGTAATGACCTCCTTGTCAGCCGCCGGCTGGGCGGTAGTGGGCAGCGGCGCGTCGCCGGTCGAGTGCGGCCCTGGTAATCGCATAGTCACACTCGACGGCGTCGAGGCGGCGCGCGGCTGCGGTCGCCACAGCCAATGTCACTGCGGCGCGGGATCGTTCGATATCGTCTGCGACCGCCGGTAGAGCATGCCGGACCGACCCTAGGCAGGGTAGCCGCCGTATTGACGCGAACCACCCTGTCATCGGAGTGCATCCAACTGAATATCGGCCCGGCGTTGTAGCAATCTTGATCCACTCCGTCTCACGGGGCGACAAATTAGTGAGATATTTTACGCTTTAACTCCGATGGAGCCAAGAGGAACCTTGGCGGCCGTGAAGGCGACGTTCGAAACGGGCTGATCAGGTGGCGGGTAACAGGCGACCTGGATCGTGGACTTGCCTGTTGCCCTTTGGCCGGGGTTTTCGGTGTCGAACCCTGCGGCCCAGCCGCGGATCGTGAACGTCTGACCGTGCACGGCGGCAGTGAATTCGCGCAACAAGCAGAGGTGGCGGCTGAGCGAAACAGCGCTATCCACATATCGGGCGGTAGCCCGGCCAAGGATGAATCCCGCATGAGCGTAGCCGCTTTCGGCTCGGCGCAGCCGCACGAAGAGTTTCGTCATCGGTCCTAGCGCCGGCGGCAGGATGTCAGCCGGCACCAGGGACAAGGCCCCACGCATGTGAATTGATGTCGCAGATCGGGCTAAGGCCGCGGACTCAACGAGGCGATCAGAAGGTTTCGCAGCACACCCTCGTTACCCCCGTCAGCAGTCGTGGCGGGTTCACCGACGAGGCTGAAATTGACCCGGACAATCCAGCGTGCCAAGGTGTCGGCCGGAAGATCTCGACGAATTGCGCCGGCGGCTGCAGCGACTTCCAGTCGACGCACGAGCGCGTCGGCGAGTGTGGCCCGCCACAACTCGGAGCCTTCGGCAGCATGGTAGGCAGCCCCGACGGCTTGGTGGTCCTCGACCAGCGACCGCAGGATCGGTGAGCTCCGGGCGACTTCGATGCCACGAAGGCATGCAACGACCAGCTGATCCAGAAATGGCTCATCAGTCTGCCAGCACTTTTCAACGGCGGCCGCAGTGGCAGCAAGCACCCGCAGAAAGGACGCCGCTAACAGTGCGTCCTTGCTCGGGAAGTAGTAGTAGACCGTCGACCGGTGCACATGCGCACGCCGGGCAATATCGCCCATACGGGTGTGCACGGGCCCCTTCTCCGCGTAACAAGCATCGGCTGCGGCCAGCAACCGTTCGCGTGCTTCGTCCTCATCGGCGGGGGAGTCGGCGGCCCACGAACTCACCCGGTGTTGGTTTGGCTGAGCGGCCACAACAGCAGAGTATGGCCTGCCAGCCACGCCAGCGACCCGACGACCCCACAAGCCCGCACCATCGACATTGGATCCGAACGAGTTAACTGGGCAGCAACCGTCGAGTACAACCGTAAGCCACTGCGGTCCACCGCTCGACTCATGCGAACAGACCGCTCAGCAACGCGTTAAAGCCACGAGTCAATTAACTCGATATATAGATATATGTTTAGCCGAATGAGGGTGCGTTAGCGACCGCTTTCGTTCGCATGTTTTGCGTCGACCCTCGGTGCCGTAAAGCCGAGTCAGGCTGACCGGCTACCTGTTGGCGGCGACCGTCTGCCAAGCGGGATGTTGGCCAGTACTTGACACGGTTTATTGATTTGGCGTGGCGCTTGCAGGCGTCGGGGCCGCACCGGCCGACATTAGATTCGCTCGCTTGGCGCCACCGATAAGCGCTGGTCCTGGCGCCGGCAGCGCGTTTACATAGGTCAGTTGCCGCCGACTCGCTACCGGATCCGCGGCCTGCCTGGCCCGTCCGGTCGTACCCGTACGGGCGCTGCCTGATCGGCTCGCTGGATGCAAGTCGGCGCCATGCGCCATCACTGGTTAGCGTGATTTCTGTTGTGAATTCCTTATCTCCGTTGCCTATATACGGATGTCAAAGAAAAGCTATAGATGTGCTCCTCATGCCACATGAAACTTATTGTCCTCCGGTCCGCTGGTAATCACTGCCGTCAGCTCCCGGGAGATCGATTCCGCAAATGAGGAAAGTTTTGACTACTATTGAGAATGGATGGATTATTAAGAGATATAACTGACCTCAGCAAATGATTGAATATGACAGTGGGGTTTCATCGTGGTCACATGCTGCTCCAATCCAGCCGCCCAGAACAGGGTTCGGACTAGGACCAGCCCCGTGCTGCCACAGGGATTGTGACAGGTCGACACGCTCTCGCGGGAGCTGCAGACCTCCAGGCGGGACGGGCGGTGGGAGGCCCAACCGGTGGATGATTGCGACAATCAGACCAATTTTGTCGGACGTTGCAGCAAATACATGGTAGTTGCACAGATGTCGCATGATCGCCAAGAGATTTTCTGCGAGATCTCGAATATCGCGGCCGAAAGAGCATATGTTGCTTTTCGTGAAGATCGTGGTGTACGGTCCCTGTGCTGCCCATCACACCAAGGTAAGACGGCGGATTGTCTTTAACCGCTGCAGGGAGGATTCATAGGTCTAATGACAACGGCGACCAGCTCCGGAGAGGCGCGCTAGTGGTTGCGATGGACGTCGAACCTGCTCCGGTCCCCACGAGCGCGCCGCCGCCTACTTTGGCCTCCCCAGGTGGCGCTCGTCCGACGTCGGGCGCTTACCAGAAGCCCCTGCGCGAGGTGGGCGCCTTTTTCGCATTGTCGCTCGACATCCTGATGCAGATGGTGCGCCCGCCGTTTGCCTGGCGAGAGTTCATCCACCAGACCTGGTTTGTGGCTCGGGTCTCGATCTTCCCGGCCATCTTCTTGGCGGTCCCGCTCAGCGCGCTGCCGATATTCATCATCAACGTGTTGCTGGTCGAGATCGGGGGCGCCGATGCATCCGGCACCGGCGCCGCGCTAGCTAGCGTCGTCTACATCGGGCCCATCGCGGCGGTGCTCGTAGTCGCCGGTACCGGCGCCACAGCAATGTGCGCCGATCTGGGTGCTCGCACGATCCGCGAAGAACTTGACGCCATGCGCGTGATGGGAATCGACCCGATCCAGCGACTGCTGGTGCCCCGGGTACTGGCGCTCGGGCTCAACGGGATGTTACTGAACTCGATCATCACCACCGTCGGCTTGGTTACCGACTATTTTTTCTCGGTCTACTTCCAAAATGTCAATCCGGGTGCCTTCGCGGCGAGCCTCACGTTGCTCGTCGGACTTACAGAAACGGTCATAGCCTTCGCCAAAGCGATGCTGTTCGGTCTGGTGGCTGGCCTCATCGCGTGTTACAAGGGCGTGACCGTTGGCGGCGGTCCCCAAGGCGTCGGCAACGCAGTAAACGAAACCGTGGTGTACACGTTCATGGCGTTGTTTGTGATCAACGTGGTGCTGACCGCGATCACGACGAAGGCGACAATGTGAGCGCCGCGCCAGCCGCCGCACGGGCGCCACGGCTGACCAACCGCGTGCGCGGCTTTGTCGACGGGTGGAATCGGATTGGAAGCCAGACCGCGTTCTACGTCAGGGCCTTGGGCTCGACGTGGGAAGCAGTGGTCCGCTACAAAGTTGAGACGCTGCGCCTGATCGCCAGCATGAGTCTTGGCGTCGGGGCGCTGGCCATTATCGGCGGCACGGTGGTCATCGTCACGACGTTAACGATGAGCGTCGGTGGACTTGTCGGCATCCAGCTGTTCCGATCGTTGTCTGATGTCGGTGTGCAGGCGTTGAGCGGCTTCGCGTCGGCCTTCATCAACACGCGTATCGGATCGCCGCTCATCTCCGACGTCGGCCTGGCGGCAACCATCGGCGCCGGTGCCACCGCGCAGTTGGGCGCGATGCGGATCAATGAAGAGATCGACGCGCTGGAGGTGATGGGCATTCGAACCATCAGCTACCTGGTCTCCACCCGGGTGGTTGCCGGTGTGCTGGTTGTGGTTCCGCTGTGGTGTATGGCGTCGCTGGCGGCATATTTTGCGACCTGGAGCCTCATCGTCTTCGGTTACGGGCAGGCGCCAGGTGTCTACGAGCACTACTTCCACACGTACCTGCAGCCACTCGACTTGATTTGGTCATTGCTGCAAGTCATCGCCTCGGGAACAGCGGTAATGCTGGTGCACACCTATTACGGATTCAATGCCACGGGCGGACCTGCCGGCGTCGGTGAGGCGGTCGGTCGTGCGGTGCGCGCTTCGCTGGTCGTGGCGACGGCGGTGACGCTGGCGGTCGCGCTCGCCGCCTACGGGGCATCGGGCAACTTCCACCTGTCCGGGTAGCGATCATGCCAACGAAACGCCGCGAAGCGGGCCTGCACCCGGCAATCTGGACCTTCATCCTCCTCGGCTTGATCGTCGGATCGACCGTGCTGACGATAGCGGCGTTTCACAGAGACCTCAGGCCGTACGCCCAGGTGACCCTGGCGTCGGACCGTGCTGGTCTGATGATGGACCCCGGCGCGGCGGTGAAGTTGCGTGGTGTGCAGGTCGGCCGGGTCGCGTCGATTGAGCCGGGCAATCCGGTGAAGCTTCGACTGGAACTGTACCCAGAGCAGCTCAAGTACATCCCGGCCAACGTCGGGGCTAAGATCACCGCCACCACGGCATTCGGCGCCAAGTACGTTGACCTGTTTGCTCCCCCGAATCCGAGCCCGAAACGGTTGTCGGCCGGAGCGGTAGTCAAATCGGACAACGTCAGCGTCGAAGTCAACACGGTCTTCCAGAACCTCGTCGGGGTGCTGAACCAAATCGACGTACCCAAATTGAACGCGGTGCTCACCGCGGTGGCCGACGGATTTCGCGGCAACGGCGAAGCTATCGGCGAGGCCACCACGGACGCCAACGAGGTATTGATGGCTATCAATCCCCGCAGCGAGACGATCCGAGCCGACTACCGCGCTCTCCAAGGATTCAGCGACACCTACAGCGCAGCGGCGCACGACATCGTGGCGGTGCTGGACGCCGCCAGCACGACAAGCGCCACGATCACCAATCAGGCCAAGCAAATTGACTCGTTGCTGCTCAACGTCAGCGGGATTTCCCGGGCTGGCGTCAACTTGATCGGCCCGAATAAGGACAACTTGGTGCACGGCTTCAATCTGCTCGAGTCCACCACGCGTCTGCTGATGAAATACAACCCTGAACTGACGTGCACGATCGTCGGCGGTGAAGCCGTGCTCGACGAGTACGGCTTCACCGACGCGGCCGGCGGAGCCAACGGATATTCGGTGATCTTGGACGCCGGTCTGCTCTTCGGGGACGACACCTACCGATACCCCGACAACCTCCCAATCACCGGCGCGAAGGGTGGCCCGGGCGGCCAGCCCGGCTGTGGATCGTTGCCCGACGTCGCCAAGAACTGGCCGCAGCGCTACCTGGTCACCAACACCGGGTACGGCACCGGGCTGGACATTCGGCCCAACCCCGGCATCGGTTTCCCCGGGTATGTCGACTACTTCCCCGTGACCCGCGGAATACCGCTGCCCCCCAGCATTCGTCACCCAGGGGGACCGGCGCCCGGCCCGGTCCCTGGAACGGCCGGATACCAGGGCCCTGGACCCTACGGTGCCCCGCAGTACGCCCCGGACGGAACGCCGCTCTATCCGGGTTTGCCGCCAGCGCCACCGGCGGGCAGGCCGCAAGAGCCCGGCCCTCCGCCGCCGGGGTCGGAACCGTTCGTGCCGCCGGTGCCATCCGGACCTCAGGCAACCTGCGGTGTCCTCAACCAAGTGTGCGCACCGGTGCTAGCGCCACCCGACGTCCCAGGTCCCTGACCGCCGCCCCAACGCGACAGAGAAAGGCAGAGATGCGAGAGAATTTGGTAGGCGCTCTATGGCGCCTCGCCATCTACCTGGTCGTATGCCTGCTCGGCGCGTTTGTCCTGATCGCCATTTTCGCCCAGTTGCGCTTCGAGCCCGAAAAAACTTACCGGGCCGTGTTCGCCAACGTGTCCGGCCTCGAGGGCGGAAACTTCGTCCGCGTGGCCGGTGTCGAGGTCGGCAAGGTCGAAAACATCACCGTCCAGCCAGACTCCACGGTGCTCGTTGAGTTCACCGCTGCCGATTCGGTGGTGCTCACCGAGGGCAGCAGGGCCGCGATCCGCTTCGCAGACCTAATCGGCGGCAGATATATGGCGCTCGAAGAAGGGGCCGGAAGCGTCAAACGGCTTCATCCAGGTGAGACTATCCCGTTGGCGCAGACGGAGCCGGCGCTCGATCTCGATGCGCTGATCGGCGGCTTCCGGCCGCTGTTCCGGGCGCTCAACCCAGAACAGGTCAACAAGCTGACCGGTCAGTTGATCGCCGCATTCCAGGGCCAGGGCGGCACCATCGGCTCGTTTCTCACCGAGGCCGCCGCCCTGACCAACACCCTGGCCGACCGCGACCAGCTGATCGGTCAAGTCATCACCAATCTCAACACCCTGCTCGGTTCACTGAGCGGCCAAAGCAAACAGTTTGCCAAGGCGGTCGACTCCCTGGCCGAACTCGTGGACGGCCTCAAAGCCCGCAAACAAGACATCAGCAACGGGGTGGCATACGCCAACGCCGCTGCCGGATCGATCGCCGATCTCCTCGCGCAGGCCCGCCCACCGCTGCGAAAGGTGGTCAATGAGACGGATCGAACTGCGGCGACCGTGCTGGCCGATCACGACTACTTCGACAACTACCTCAATACCTGGCCCGACGCGATGCAGGTACTCAACAGGCAGGGCATGTACGGAGACTTTTTCAGCTTCTACATCTGCGACCTCTTCCTCAAGCTCAACGGAAAGGGCGGCCAGCCGATCTACGTCAAGATGGCCGCGCAGGCCAGCGGGAGGTGCACGCCGCGGTGAAACGCTTCTCTGAACGCAATCCACTTCTCATCGGCGCCGTGGGCCTCGGGGTCATCTTTGCTCTGATGTTGCTGGCACTGAACTACGACAAGTTGCCGTTCTTCGACCGGGGTAAGACCTATTCGGCATACTTCGCCGAGGCCGGCGGCCTGGTTCCCGGCGACCGCGTTCAGGTATCCGGTTTCCGGGTCGGGCAGGTGTCCAGCGTCGAGCTGGACGGACCGCGGGTCCTGGTCAAGTTCAGCGTCGCCGACAACGTGCGCCTCGGGGACCGCACCGAGGCCGCAATCAAATTGAGGACTGTGCTCGGAAGCAAACTCCTCGCCGTGACCCCGCGCGGAGAGGGGCAGCTGAGCGGGCCGATACCCCTCGACCGGACCACGCCCGCCTATCAACTGCCTGACGCCCTCGGGGATCTCGCCACAACGATTAGCGGGTTGAACACGCAGCAACTGTCCAACTCGCTCGCCGTGCTGTCCGACACCTTCTCCAAAACCCCGCCTGACTTGAAGGCCGCAGTGCAGGGGGTAGCACGATTTTCCCAGACACTGGATGAGCGCGACACCCAGTTGCGAAACCTGTTGAGTAACGCCAGCAAAGCGACGAAGGTGCTGGCCGAACGCAGCGACGAAGTGGTCAAACTGGTCGCGGACACCAACACACTGCTGGTTCAACTGAAAAGCCAAAGCAGCGCCCTCGACCAGATCTCCAACAACCTTTCCGCAGTGGCCCAGCAGATCAAGGGTTTCATCGCAGAGCACCGCGAGACGTTGAAGCCGGCGTTGGACAAGCTCAACGGGGTATTGACAATTGTCGACAACCGCAAGGAGCGCGTACAGAAGGCGATCGTAGGTCTAGACAGATACGCCTTGGGGCTGGGTGAAGCCGTGGGATCGGGACCGTTCTTCAAGGCCTACCTCGCGAACCTGCCGCCCGGCCAATGGATGCAGCCGTTCATCGACGCGGCCTTCTCCGACCTCGGCCTCGACCCGGCAACCCTTCCCCCGAGCCAGCGGGCGGACCCACAGACCGGCCAACCCGGCACACCGCCGCTGCCGCTTCCGTATCCGCGGACCGGCCAGGGTGGCGAGCCTCGGCGGACCCTGCCGGACGCGATCACCGGAAACCCGAACGACCATCCGTGCGGTGTGCCGGGCGTGGCGTTGCCCGGCCCGGGCTGCTACCCCTATCGGCAGCCGCCGCCCGCTCCGCCACCTGGTGGGCCGCCGCCGGGACCGCCCGCTCTCGCAGGTCCAGGCGAGGGCCAGTCCGCCCCGCCGTCGTCCGTGCCGGTCGAGCAGCCCGCGCCCGGGCAAGTACCGCCGGTCCAGCCTCCGGTGCAAGCTGGTCCGGGACCGATCGACACTCCGCCGGGAACTCCGCAACAGACTGAAGGTGGTGGGCGATGAGTTCCCGTCATGCCAAGATCGGCTTGGCAATCGCCCTGGTGGTGTTGCTCGTCGGCGGCGTCCTCGCGGTGGTGCTGCCGGCTAGCGGTGTCGGCCGGACACATGTCACCGGTTACTTCGCGGACAGCACCGGCCTCTACAACGGCGACGACGTCGTTATCCTCGGCGTGCGCGTCGGCAAGGTGGAGAAGATCGAACCACAGCCTGATCGTGTCAAGATCACCTTCTGGTACGACGACAAGTACAAGGTGCCGGCCGACGCTAAAGCTGTGATCCTTTCGCCGTCGTTGGTGACACCGCGCTCCATCCAGTTGACGCCCGCCTACGCCGGCGGGCCGGTGCTGGCCAATCAGGCGGTGATCCCGCAGGACCGCACCGCGGTGCCGGTGGAATACGACGACTTTCGTGCGCAGCTCGAACGGTTGACCCAGACACTGCAACCCACCGAACCGGGTGGGACGAGCACCCTGGGGGAATTCATCAACACCGCAGCCGACAACCTGCGCGGCCAGGGCCCCGACATTCGTAACACCATCGTCAAACTGTCACAGGCGATTTCGGCGCTCGGCGACCACAGCAACGACCTCTTCTCCACATTCAAAAACCTGTCGATCCTGGTGTCCGCACTGCACGACAGCAGCGATTTGCTGCGGCAACTGAACCAGAACCTCGCCGCGGTGACCAACCTGTTGGCCAACGACCCCAATGAGGTCGGAAACGCGGTCCGCAACCTCGATGACGTAGCCGACGACGTCCGCAGCTTCGTGGCCGACAACAAGGAAGCCCTCGGCACCACCTCGGACAAGTTGGCGTCGGTGTCGCAGGCGGTGATCCAGAGCCTCGATGACATCAAGCAACTTCTGCATGTGGCCCCCAACGCCTTCGGGAACTTCCTGAACATCTACCAACCCGCACAGGGAGCCCTGACCGGCATCCTGGGGGTCAATCAATTCGCCAACATCATCCAGTTCCTGTGCGGGGCGGTGGAGGCGGCCTCGCGCCGCGGCGCAAAGGATTCGGCCAAGCTGTGTGTGCAGTATCTGGCGCCGATCATCAAAAACCGTCAGTACAACTTCCCGCCGCTGGGAGAAAACCTCTTCGTCGGCGCAACTGCGCGTCCCAACGAAGTCACCTACAGCGAGGACTGGCTGCGACCCGACTACGTTCCCCCGCCACCACAAGGTTCGCCGCCCGCGCCGGCAAACCCCGAGCCACCGGCCAACGGGCCGCCGGTGCCCGGCCCCCCGCCGCTGGCCGCGGAGGCGCCGGCGAAACCGCCGACCAATCCGGCCGCTGGCCTGCGCGGAATGATGGCACCGCCCGGAGCTGGACAATGAGCCGACCGCAGTATGTGTGCCGCGCAGCCATGGGGCTGCTGGCCGCGCTGGCGCTGACCGCGCTCTCCGGCTGCGGCTTCCACGGTGCCAACTCGTTTCGGCTGCCCGGAACCAAGGGTGGCGGTTACACGATTCAAGCCCAGATGCCCGATATCCAGAACCTGCAACGGAATTCCCGGGTACGGGTCAACGATGTCACCGTCGGCACTGTCACCAACATCGAGGTTCAGGGTTGGCACGCGCTGGTCACCATGACGATCGACGGTGACGTCGACCTGCCCGCCAACGCAACTGCCACCATCGGGCAGACCAGCCTGCTGGGATCGGTGCACCTAGAACTCGCGCCACCCACCGGCATCCCGCCGCAGGGCAAGCTCAAAAATGGATCGCTGATTGCGCTGCCATCGGCTAGCAGCTATCCGTCGACCGAACGCACGTTGGCCGCGCTGTCCCTCGTGCTTAACGGCGGTGGCCTGGGCCAGGTTCAGGACATCACCAAGGCATTAAGCACCGCCTTTACCGGTCGCGAACAGGACCTGAGAAGTCTGCTTACCCAGCTCGACAAATTTGTCCGCTATCTCAACGACCAAAAAGACGACATCATCGCGGCGACGGACAGCCTGAACAACCTGGTCGGTCAATTCGCCGACCAGAAGCCGGTGATCGACAAGGCGCTCAAGACCATCCCGGGCGCGTTGGGTGTGCTCAAAGACGAGCGCAACGCTCTGGCCGATGCGCTCGGTGATGTGAGCCAATTCGGTGCCCTTGCCGCCGACTCGGTCGACAAGACCAAAGAAAATCTGGTCAAGGAGCTCAAGGACCTCGGCCCGGTACTGCAGTCGCTGGCCGACGCGGGACCGGCGTTGACGCGCTCGCTGGGTTTTTTCGGAACCTTCCCGTTCCCCACGGCCACGCTCAGCAAATGGTTGCGCGGCGAATACGCGAACTTGACCGCTGTCTTCGACCTGACGCTCAGCCGACTCGACGCGGGCCTATTCACCGGCACCCGGTTCGAGTGCAACCTGACCGAGCTGGAGCTGCAGTGGGGCCGCACCATCGGCCAGATGCCCAGCCCGTGCACGGCGGGCAGCCAATACAACCCCGGCAACCCGCTGGTTGCGCCCTACCACTTCGACCAGGGGCGATAGCAGTGCTGACTCGGCGAATCAAAATCCAACTCATGGTTTTCGGCGCGCTCTTCATGGCGGCGGCCTCCATCATGTTTTTCAACTACATGCAGGTCCCGACCGTCTTTTTCGGGGCCAATCGCTACACGGTCACGCTCGAGCTACCCCAGGCCGGCGGCCTGTACCCGGGCGGCAACGTCACCTACCGGGGGGTCGATATCGGTCGGGTGCAGGACGTGCGGCTGACCAATACCGGCGTCGAGGCGGTGATGGCGCTGGATTCGGATGTCCACGTCCCCGCCGATCTGAGCGCCCAGGTCCACAGCGTATCGGCGGTCGGCGAGCAGTATGTCGAGCTGTTGCCACGCGATGCGAAAGGCCCCTCGCTGAAAAACGGCGACGTGATCCCTGTGAACCGCACGTACGTACCGCCCGACATCAACTCGCTGCTGGGCGCGACCAACCGCGGGCTGAATGCGATCCCGCGCGACAACGTCAAAACGGTGGTCGATGAGTCGTACATCGCTGTCGGTGGGCTGGGGCCGGAATTGTCCCGGCTGGTGAAGGGAACCACCACCCTGGCGATCGACGCCCGCAAGAACCTGGACGCGCTCGTCACGTTGATCGACCAGTCCAAGCCGGTGCTCGACAGCCAGACCCAGTCCTCGGATGCGATCCAGGCATGGGCCGCCCATCTGGCGACCATCACCTCGCAACTGCGCAACAACGACTCCTCGGTCGCGGGCCTGATACAAAAAGGCGGGCCGGCAGCCGACGAAGCCCGGCAGTTGTTCGACCGGCTGAACCCCACGCTGCCGATCGTGCTGGCCAACCTGGTCAGTGTGGGCCAGGTGGGGGTCACCTACCGGGACAACCTTGAAGCCTTGTTGGTGCAACTGCCGCAGGGCGCCGCCGACATCCAGGCCATCGGCGTGGCCAACAAGGACACCAAACAGGCTTTCCACGCCCCGTACCTGAGCTTCAACCTGAACCTCAACTGGCCGCCGCCGTGCACCACGGGATTCCTGCCGGCCCAACAGCAGCGAGCCGGCAGCTACGAGGACTACCCGGACGCTCCCAAAGGCGACTTTTACTGCCGGGTGCCGCAAGACTCGATGCTGAATGTGCGCGGTGCGCGCAACATCCCGTGTGAGACACGGCCGGGAAAGCGCGCCCCGACCGTGAAATTGTGCGAAAGCGACGAAACCTACGTGCCCCTGAACGACGGGTGGAACTGGAAGGGCGATCCAAACGCGACATACACCGGGCAGGGTGTCCCCGACTACAGGCCGGGCGAGGAACCGACCGGGCAGCAACGTCCACCGTCGCCACCCGGTCCGCCCCCGCCGCCGATCGCAGCCGTCCAATACGATCCAGCAACCGGCATGTATGTGGGGCCAGACGGACGAATGTACACCCAAGCCGACCTGGCCCCCCGTGCCACAAAGGAGCAAACATGGCAGAGCATGCTGATGCCTCCCAAGAGCAACTGAACAACACAGACCATCCGCATGCGCCGGCGGCGACGCCCGGACAGAGCGGCGACGATCCATCGCAAACGCCCAACGGGCTCGCTGCGCATGAGAACCACACCGCGGCGGCGCCCGACTCGGAGCCGAAGGCACAAGTGCAGGATGACGAAGCCGAGGAGTACGACGCCGCGGTTGACGGAGAGGCCGATGCAAAAGACGCTGCTGCGCCGGCCAAGAAAACAATGTCGCCGGTGCGGCTGGCAACGGTGCTGGGCATTGTCCTGGTTGTCGCATTGGGTGCGCTGGTCGGTTGGCTGGGATTTCGGGCGTATCAGTCGCATCAGGCCCAACAGCAGCGCGACGTGTTGGTTCAGGTCGGCCGGCAAGGCGCGCTGAATCTCACGACGATCGACTGGCAACACGCCGACGCCGATGTTCAACGCATCCTGGACTCGTCGACCGGCGCTTTCTACGACGACTTCTCCAATCGATCCAAACCCTTCCTCGAGGTGGTCAGAAAGGTGCAGTCGAAGTCGGTGGGAACCGTGAACGAGGCAGGTCTGGAGTCGCAATCGGGCAACGAAGCCCAGGTGCTGGTCGCAGTGTCGGTCAAGATCACGAATCTCGGTGCGGACGAACAGGAGCCGCGGCATTGGCGAATGCGAATAACCGTGCAAAAGCTCGGGAAAGAGGCGAAGGTCTCTAACGTCGCGTTCGTGCCATGACGAAGCACAGACAACCAAGCCCACGAACCAGAAAAGGAACCATCGCAGTGCGGGCTGAAACCGATACCGCCACCGAGCCCGACGAAGGCACGCTCGCCGACGAGACGGCTGCCGAGGACTCGCCCTACATCGACGAGTCGGAGACGACCGGCGACGCAGCGGACGCTGAGGGCGCCGCTGAACCAGACGGAACGGCATCAGCGGACACCTCCGTCGAGAACGATCCCACCGAGGACACCAAAGGTGCGAAGTCTCCGCCACGCCGGCGTCGCATCATGTGGTCGCGGCTCGCGGTGTTCTGGGTGCTGCCCATCTTGGCGTTGTCGCTGGGGGCGGCCGCAGGCTATTTGAAATGGCAAGGCACATCGGTGCAGGAGTCAAAAACTGCCGGCATCGAGGCAGTCGCGGCGGCCAAGGACTCCACCGCCGCGCTCCTGTCCTATCAACCCGACAGCGTCGAGAAAGACCTCGGAGCAGCCCGCGACCGGTTGGCCGGCAAGTTCAAGGACTCCTACACACAGTTGGTCCACGACGTAGTGGTACCCGGAGCCAAAAAGCAACACATTGCGGCGGTCGCCATTGTCCCTGCAGCGGCCTTGGTGTCGGCGACGCCCAACCACGCGGTGGCGCTCGTGTATGTCAACCAGACCGTCACAGTTGGTAACGAGGCGCCCAGTGATACCGCGTCGTCTGTCCGGGTGACTTTGGACAAGGTGGGCGGGCGCTGGCTGATCTCAGCCTTCGACCCTGTCTAGCTCGGATGCCCTGGCGAAGCCCACCGTCACGTTCACATCGTTGTCTGCGACGGGCCGAAATTCTGGCAGAGCGTATAGGGCGGCGCCACAGTGCTGGCGCATCCCTGGCCCTTGACAACGTATGTGGCACCGGGCCGGTAAGCGTAGTAGACAGACACCGTAGACGGGCCGCTCTTCGAGGCGCACTGCGCAGGCGAACCGTCGCCCGCAATAGACAGACACACCACCATTGAATTGGGGACCGCTTCCATGGTGCATGGCCCCGGATGCATCGTGACCATCACCGAGTTTGCACCCGACCACTCCACGACTTCGGGCGCCGACAGCACGAAGGAGCACTGTCCGGTTTCGTCGCCGTCCGATGGCGACGCGTGCGATACGCCCGCAGAGCAAACCGCAACAAGCGCTATCACCGGAAGAGCTCGCAGCACGGCAAGATAGCTAATCATTTAAAGATTATAAGCGATGGCCTAGACCCGGATGCCGGCCGAGCCGAGATGCCGGCGATCACGAGGGCAGCCGTTGAAGTTCGTCCTGGTAGCTTTCCCGTCAGGGGCCGTCGTGCGAAAACGTCCAAGACCGTGGACTTCTCGGCGCCCTAAGCGCGTAGTCTTTCGTCTTTCTCAGGTGGCGGCTCGACAGTTCGGCGGCCTTCTGCGCATCGTCGATCTAGATGAGGTCGACCAGCATCTGATGTGTCTCACTGGACCGTCGCCCGACCGGCTTGCCGCGCACACCCGTGGCCAGCTGTAGCGATCGGTGGGCTTTTTCGGTGATGTGGTGCAGCATCGAGCTAACGATCTCCAGCATTTTATTACCGGACAGCCAGGCGGTAGCGGCGTGGGATTCGGTGGTTTGTCGACGCCCCCGCTTCCTTGCTCTTCGGCCTCTTGCTCGAGAATCTCCTCAAGGCTCGGCGATAGCCTTGGCGCTGCGAATCGTGGCCAGTTGCACCACCATCGGCGTCTCGAGCGCAGCGCACCGAAGCCCAACTTGTCAGCGGCCAGCGCCAGTTGAAGACCTAGGCGCCGTCTTGCCCCGCGAGCCGCTCCAGCGGTGGCATCGCCTCAAAGAGGATTGCCCGATCCTTCGGGCTGAGTGTAATCAACATCGCCGCAAGTTGTGCATGCCTCGGTGCCAGCGACTCGCAACACACCGCCAGGCCATGCCGTGTGATCCCGACGAGCGCGCTCCGCCGGTCTGTCGGATCGTCCGACCGCGTGACAAGGCCAAGGTTGGCCAGCCGACGGATGCCAACGGTGATCGTGGGTCCGCGCACACGCTCGTGAACGGCCAACGCAGTCATTCGCATCGGACCGTGTTCTTGCAACGTCTTCAGTATGGACAGCTGCGCTAGTGTAAGTTCGCCTACCGGAACGCTACGAGCCTGCCGACGGCCCAGTACGAGAAAAACGCCAAATAATGTTTCGCAGAGCTGCTCGGCGAGCTCGTTGACGCGAAGGGTCGGCGCGAGTCTCGTGTTGTTCTGCGCGCGGCCTGACTTGACGGTAACGTCAGACACCGGAGTATCTCTCCACTAGTGCTCCGTCTGCCTTTTGATCTGGCGCAGTGCATCGCGAGCGCGTTGGACCTTGGCGGTGATGTCGTCGGCGGTGCGCCTCCATATGAGGGGCTTCTTGTTGCGATTGCGATGCTCGGCCCCAGCGGTGATTGTCGTGTTGGGCTTGGCGAAACTGGTGAGACCTCCACGGCGCAGCCCGCTGGTGGTAGCGGCTTTTGGCCGCGCGGATTCCGTGTTGGGATACCCGAGAGCGCAGTCGAACGCGGCTAGACACAATTCGGTGAGGTCCGCCCGCGAGATATCCTGCGACTGAATCCATTTCGCGGAGGCTGCGCGAACGAATGCCAACCAGCCCTCGACGGCGATCGCGGTGGGATCGCGTAGATACCCCTCCGTGACGAGTTGATTGATCAGGTGTTGGCCGACGACCCTGAGCTCTTCGGAGATGATCGCCTGGATTGCCGCGTCGTACGACAATGCGCCCCGATTAATCGCGACTGCTTCAAACGGATGATCGACAAAAGATTGGATGTGGGCCTCGAGTCCGGTGGCAAGCTGTTGTGCGAGTGGTAAATGCCCGTGAAGATTCGAACCCATGCCGCTGCCCCACTTGACCGCATGAATGTGCTCGTTGTTCTCCGTGAGGACTGCGATCGCATCACCTTCATGCAATCCGGACCTGCGGAAGTACTGCGCGAGCTGATTGGCCCGCGCCTCAAGCGCACCAAAGGTCAGCACCTTTCGGGATGGGTAAAGAATGGTGGCCGCCTCCCTCGCGGTCGTAACGCGTGCGAAGCTGCCGGTAGACCAACCCGCCAGCCCGGGTCGGAAATACCGGCCAGCCCGTTCGAGCCGCAGGTCTTATAGGCTGACATGGCTGGATCTTATCCGTTATATAGTTTAATATACTGGGCCATGGCGATGGCGATGTGGAGGCTCATCACGTCGGCTGATCGACCGAGCACCGGTGGACAACGCCTCGGCTACGGTGATGCCGGCCGATTGTCTGAGACGCCAGCGGTAAAGTGTCGCAAGTCGCTAGTCGCCTTGCTCATTGCGGGGGCTGCGGTCGGCGGGGTCACGCTGACGCTGGCACCGAGGGCGCATGCCATGCCGGCGCCTGAGGTGGAATATACGTTTGATGTGGTGGTGCGAAAGCACTATGACTTCCCAAACAATGACGCGATCGGCTATGGCTATGGGATCTGCGACAAAGTCAGCCGAGGCGAGAGCTACCCGCAGGTTATGGGTGATGTGAAGCGTGAGATCACGCCCAACGACGAGTTCTCGGCCAACTACCTGGTCTCGTATGCGGTTAACTTGTTGTGCCCTGAGCAGATCTGGCAGCTGCGGAACTCGGCGGGAGGCTACCGACCGCCGGGCGGAGCAACCGGGCCTGCTACCTATTACTGAAGCTGGCCACGCGTGATCGCTCGGGCGCGGCGTCGCTCTGTGCGGGTGTTACGATAAGTGAGCCGTAGCGCTCAGTTGCGCCAGCCCAATGACGATTGGGGCGCGAATAGTGTTGGTGTTCATATTATTTGAGTACTAAGAATCGCTGCCGTCTCTGGACGGTAGGTCGTAGGGTGGGTTCAGCTCGGCACCAGAACGCGTCTCAATGTGTGAGCGTGACGCTCGGCGAATTCAGCCGCGGCGCGCAGGCTCCGCGATGTGCGGCAAACTGGGCGGCGACCGCCAGCGCGCGGGCGACGGTCTCGTCGGGGCCTTCAGCTGCAATGGCCAGGTGGTGTGCCTGCGATTCCTGATCGGGCGTGGCCTGACCCCGATCGGTTGATCCAGGAACAAAACCTGGGGTAGTCCAACTGCGGCCTATGACCGTCCGCCCGGCCTGACGCTCATCAACTTGCTGAATTGGCCCACGAACGGTTTGCGCAGCGACATCCCTGCGTTGACTGCCGGCCCGGGGGCTCATTCACGGCCCGCCAGGCGGTGATGATCGGGTGTGCGCAGGCCTAGCGAGTTACCGGCGATCGGGTCCGGCAGCACCGCAGGGGCAGGTGACTGCCGGCAGCACAAGCGTATTGATGAGGTTTCGCACAAGATCGGCGTCGACGGTCTGTCCGCTCACGGCCCGTAGCAGACCCATTGCCACCATCACGTCGGCGACCAGTGACCAATCGCGGTCGCCGGGTATCTCGCCGCGGTCGGCAGCTTGGGCGAAAATGGCGGACAGCACGCGGCGGCCTTTGAAGAGAAGCAAATCGTCGAGCGCATCAGCCAGATCGGGATCCTGAGCAGTTTCCAACCCGACGCGCAGGATCAGGTCATTGGAGATCAGGCCGTCGTCGTTGCGAGCTGTGCGCTCGACGATGACCTCCAGATCACCCGATAGGCTGCCGGTATCGGGCGGGTCGTCGTCCAACAGATCCGGTCGCCAATAGACCAACGCGTCGGTGATCAGTGCCGTCTTGGATGACCAGCGGCGATAGATAGCGGCTTTGCCGACACCGGCCCGTGCGGCGATGTCGTTCATGTTGGTGGCGTTGTAGCCGTGTTCGGCCAGAATTTCCAAGGCAGCGTTGAGGATTGCGGGATCACGTGACCGGTCCAGGCGCCCGTTGGTGCGTTGGCGCAGTCTGGACTGGGGTTCGGCGATCAACTCGGGTCGACCCGACGTTCGGGTGGTCCTCATGTGGTTGGGGGCCGCGGGATTGGCGCGGTGCTGTCGTCGGAATCCTGCCCGGGACGCGTCCTCTTGACGATTTTGAAGGTGTTCAGCGGCCACCAGAACCAGCGGCCGAGTGCCGCCGCGATCGATGGGGTCATGAACGCACGCACGATCAGCGTATCGACGACGAGGCCGATGCCGATGGTCATGCCCAGTTGGCCGATGACGCGCAGGTCGCTGACGATCATCGACATCATGGTGAACGCGAACACCATCCCGGCCGCGGTGACGACGCGTCCGGTTGCTCCCATGCCTCGGATGATGCCGGTGTTGAGTCCCGCGTGTATCTCCTCTTTGAGGCGCGAGACCACGAGCAGGTTGTAGTCCGAGCCCACTGCCAGCAGGATCACTATGGACAGCGGGATCACGATCCATTGCACGCCTAAGCCCACGATGTCCTGCCACAGCAGCACGGATAGCCCGCATGCGGTGCCCAGCGAAGCGGCCACGGTGCCGACGATGACCAGTGCTGCCACCAGACTGCGGGTGATCACCAACATGATCGCGAAGATCAGGATCATCGACGCGATGACAGCGATCATCAGGTCGGTCTTGACGCCGTCCTGCATATCGCCGTACATCGATGCGGTGCCGGCAAGCGAAACCTTCGCATTGGCCAATGGAGTGTTCTTGACGGCGTCCGCGACGACACCTTTGAGGTCCCGGACGTGTTCGATGCCTTCGGTAGAGGCGGGGTCGCCCTGGTGGGTGATGATGTAACGGATCGCTTTGCCGTCGGGCGAGACGAACATCTTGAGGCCACGTTTGAAATCAGGGTTCTGGAACACATCCGGTGGCAGGTAGAAGAAGTCGTCGTTCTTGGCCTGGTCGAAGTACAGGCCAATCTCGGTCGCGCCCTTGGCCAATTCCTGTTGCTGGGCCTGGGTGCCGGCCATGGTGCTGTGGGTCGCGATCATGAAGTCGCGCATCTTCTTCATCGAGTCGATGGTCGACTGCAGAATTGGCAACATCTGTGGCATCAACTGATCCAAGCGGTCCAGATCGGTCGTGAGCCCCTGGATCTGGTCGCTGAGCGTGTCGACGCCGTCGATGGCGTCGAAGATGGAGCGCAGTGACCAGCAGATCGGGATGTCGAAGCAGTGCCTCTCCCAATAGAAGTAGCTACGCAGCGGCCGGAAGAAATCCTCGAAATCGGCGATGTTGTTGCGCAACTCCTTGGTGGTTTCCAAAAGCTCGTGCGTGCGGCCGACCATGCTGTGTGTCGTCGCGGTCAGTTCGGAGGTGATGGTGTACATGCGCTCCATGCTGGCGACGGTCCTGCTCAGCTCGTCGGCCTGCTCGAGCATTTGAGCCGAGTTGTCGTTGTTGAACTTGGCCCCCTGCAAGGTGCCGGCATTTTGCGCACCGAGCATGAATGGGATCGAACTGTGCTCGATCGGCGAACCCAATGGGCGGGTCAGGGTCTGTACCCGATCGATGCCCCGCATATGTGCAACGTTCTTGGCGACTCGGTCGACGACGAGCATGTCGGCGGGGTCACGCAGGTCGTGATCGGCCTCAAGCATCAACAATTCCGGGTTCATCCGGGCCTGGGAGAAGTGCCGGTCCGCGACGCCCATTGCAAGGTTGGCGGGCATGTTGGCGGGGGTGAACTTCTGGTCGTTGTATTGCGGTACATAGGTCAGCAGGCTGGCGAAACCGATGACGGCGACCATGGTGGTCACAAGGATGATCGGAATTGGCCACCGAACGACCGCGGTGCCGACCTTGCGCCAACCCCGCGTCGAAAGTTCACGTTTGGCGTCGAGCAAACCAAATCTGGACCCCACCGTGAGAACCGCCGGTGCCAGCGTCAGCGCCGCGGCGATGATCACCAAGACCGAAATCGCACAAGGCAAACCCATGGTCTTGAAGTACGGCAATCTGGTGAAGCTCAGACACATGGTGGCGCCCGCAATCGTCAAGCCGGAACCCAAAATGACGTGTGAGACACCGTGATAGGCCACGTAGAACGCGTCTTCGCGATCTAGGCCTTTCGATCTTTCCTCCTGATATCGGCCGAGCAGGAAGATCACATAATCCGTTCCGGCGGCCAGGGCCAGCATGGTCACCATGCTCACCGCGTACGGGGTCAAACCGATGATGTGCAGGTAACCCGCTGCGGCGGTAACACCCTGCGCGGCAAAGAGTTCCAGCCCGATGATGACCATGGACACCAGCATCGTCACGACCGAGCGATAGATGGCGAGCAGCATCACGATGATGACTGCGACCGACACTAACTCCATCGTCGCCATGCTTTGATGCCCGGCGACGCTGGTATCGGCGTTGAGAACGCTGTTGCCGGCGACGTGGGCCTTGATACCCGGCGGCGCCGCCACCGAAGCGACGATGTGACGAACAGCAGCCACCGACTCATGGCTTGCACTGGTCCCCTGCGAGCCGTTGAGGAAGATCTGCACGTACGCCGACTTGCCGTCCACACTCTGCGAGCCCGCCGCGGTCAGCGGATCACTCCAGAAGTCCTGAACGTTCTGCACATGCTGGTGATCGGCCGTCAGTTTTGCGACGATCTCCTCGTAGAACTTGTGCGCGGAATCACCGAGCTTGTCGTTACCCTCGAGCACGACCATCGCCGAAGAATCCGAATCGTACTGCTGAAAGACCTTGCCGATGTTCAGCATCGCCCGATAGGACGGCGCATCGGTCGGGCTCATCGGCACCGACCGGCTCGCTGCGACCTCATCGAGAGACGGAACCAGGATGCCCAGGCCGACCGCGGCCAGCACCCAGAACACGATGATCGGCAGCGAGAAGATCCGGACTGTCCGCCCCAAGAGCGGGCGATGGGGCTTCGAATGCTGAAGGCTCATACGGATTTCACCAAGCAGTAGATGAACGGTTTGACCAAGTCGGTGCTGGTCCGGGCGTCGCGCACGTCGCCGTCGACCGTGACCCGACATCGAAGGTCGCTGACGTTTCGGTCACCCTGAGCCATGATGTTGGCCGACATCGACGGCAGTGTCGTCACGATGGTGAACGACCAAGGCAGCGGCGTGTTTTCGATGAGATGGGGTTGACCGTTCTCATCGAGGTAGTTGAGGCTCGCGGTGCCCCCGGAACCGGTGATCTCGTACGTGATGTGCTTCGGGTTGAAGTTCGCGGTAATCCCTGACCCCTCAGCTGACTTCGGCGCTCGCGGTCCCGCCGATCCGTGAATACGGACGATGGCATAGGCGCCGAGCGCGACCACGACCACAAGAAGCATTGGGATCCAGAAGTGCTTCATCAGCCGGTACAGCACTGCATGCCCCCTGCCCCCTCGCTTCGTTCATCCAAGACATGGCAGTCGCGTAGCCATGCCCGCTCGCCATAACGGAACCCGAGTTCTCTGACGGGAACGTAAAAAACGTACCCCCTAACGGGCGGACGCCCCGCCAACGCGAGGTGAGCGGCATCACCGACGCCGGCCACGGCTGCCTGAAGCGGCACGGTGACAAGGCCCAAGTTCTACGACTAGCTCACCGACGAGACGTCGTCGAAAGACCCAACACCCTGCGCTTATCTGCCGCGATCGGGGCCGTTCAGCAAGAATCTGGCCCTGCTATGATTCAGATCACTTCAGGGTGTGTGTTATGGCTGAACTCATAGATGAGGTGGGCAATGATCCGAAGGCGTAACCGTGCGGCGATCGTCGGTCAGTCTCCAGCCGTAGGGACGTTGATCACCGCTCACCGGCTGTGGATAGCCATGCTATGGATGCTGTTCATAGCGTCCGTCAGTGCCGTCTTTGTGACCGCCGCGCTCGGGCAGGTGCTAACGGCCATGATCATCGGTCTCATTACCGGCGCGTTCTTCGCCGGCATGGCCAGCTGACCGATCTACGGTGGCACGCGCTGCCGTAATCCGTTCGCGCGCACAGCGCTTCGATGGACCGCCGAACAGAACAGAACTCGGGTCCGCCCTAACGAGCGGGCACGCCATCAAGTCTCCGGCGCCAAATCCGATGCAACCGACGCCGTAGCGTTAGCCAACTTCGTGCGCGCTGACATACCAGCACAGCGACCCTTCCCGCCGGTACCGAACTGGCGCAAGCAATCCCGGTGTGGCCCGTGCACAAGACGCCGTCTGGGCACGCCAGAACCTCGGTTATGAAGTTCGGTCCCTGCTCCACGAGTCCTATCCGGCCGCCGTCTCGGCGGCGGGATTGGCACGGGTCCGCCTCGCGGCATCCGGCTCATAGCGCTGCGGTGACCTTCTTGACGACATCCTGCAATAGGTCGCGCAGGTCGTCGTCGGTGATTCCGCTCAGGCGGGCGTCGGCCGTACATCCGTAGATTCCGGCGGTGAGTAGCGTCATGGCGACCAGATCAGAACAGCTCCGTTGCGCGCCGAGCAGCAGGTCGGTGAAGTTGTCGACAGTGTGGCGCAGATCCGGGTGGGTGTTGATCAGCTCGGTCATGGCCGGATCGCCGTAGATGACGTTGGCCACTTGGCGGTGTCGGATGACGAGGTCGATGAGGCCGCTGAGGGCGACGTCGCGGCGCGCTTCCGGCGTGGGAAGCCCGTTTGCGATGCGCTGGATGCGTGCGAGGTCATCAAATATCGGTTGGGCAACTGCTAGGGCGATGTCGTCCTTGGACTGAAACTGGTAGTAGACGGAGGCTTTCGTAACACCGAGCCGCGCGCCGATCATCTGAATGGAGGTGCCGCGGACGCCGTATTGGGCGAACAGCTCAAGCGCCGCCTCGAGCACGCGCTCGCGCGCGAAACCGCGAGCAGCCACGGGTTTGGCCATCCCGAACGCCTCCTTTCGTGCAGGCTACCGCCGGCGGGAAGTGGTGACTTGGGCCACCCTGACCGCGGCGGCGTGGCGACGCTCACAAGTCTTACTCCAATATAGACGGTACTCATACGACCGTATAAGTTGAGTCTGCCGATCGGCTAATAACGTTGCGGTCCAGTGGTCGAGGGAGGGTCGGGATGAAAGTGCTCCAACGTGTGTGGCTGCCGTTGGTGATGGTGGTCGTCGTTGCCCTTGGCGGGGTGGCTGTCAGCCGGATCCGGGGGATCTTCGGCTCGGATCCGGTGCTGGTAACGCCGATGAACTTCGCCGGTGATGCCAAGCGGTTCAACCCGAAGGTGGTGCGTTACGAGGTCTCCGGTCCCGCCGGTGCGGTCGTCGACATCAACTACACCGACCTAAAAGCGATACCCCGGCGGGCGAGTAACGTCGCACTGCCCTGGTCATTGACCCTGTCGACCACCGATCCATCCGTGTCTGCGACGCTGGTCGCCCAAGGTGATGCCGACTCGCTGGGCTGTCGCGTTTACGTCGACGACCAGCTGCGCGCTGAGCGCGTCGTCGACGGGTACGACGCCCAGACCTACTGCATTGTGAAGTCCGCGTGAGCGCGCCGGTCGCAGAGGCGGTGACCGAGGAGATCTCGGTGCCGACCCGGCCGCGCCCGCATTTCGGCGGCATCGCGCTGGCGATGCGCAAGCTTTCGGTGCCGATCATCATTGCCTGGATCGGGTTGGCGATATTCCTGAATACCTCGACGCCGCAGCTCGAGAAGGTCGGTGAGTTGCGCTCGGTGTCGATGAGCCCCAAGGGCGCGCCCGCGGCTGTGGCGATGCAGCGAATCGGCCAGGTGTTCGCGGAGTTCAAATCCGACAGCTCGGCGATGATCGTGCTCGAGGGCAAGGACAAGCTGGGTGCCGAGGCCCGGGAGTATTACGCGAAATTAGTCGCCGCCCTGCGCGCCGACACCGCGCACGTCGAGCACGTCCAGGATTTCTGGAGCGACCCGCTGACCGCCTCGGGAGTGCAAAGCGGCGACGGCAAGGCCGCCTACGCCCAAATCAACCTGGTCGGCAATCAAGGTGAGGCCAAGGCTAACGATTCGGTGGCCGCCGTGCACCGGATCATCGAGCAGACCCCGGCACCCGCGGGCGTGAAGGCCTATCTCACCGGCGGTGCGGCGACGGCCGCCGAGCAGCAAGCGATCGGCCACAGCAGCATGAAATCAGTGGAGAAACTGACCATGGTGGTCATCCTGGTCATCCTGCTGGTCTACTTCCGCTCCATCATCACGACCCTGCTGATCCTCGCGATGCTCGGGATCAGCGTGGCGACCGTCCGCGGGACGATCGCCTTCCTGGGCTACCACGACATCATCGGGCTTTCGACCTTTGCCACCAGCCTGGTGGTGACGTTGGCCATCGCCATCGCCGTCGACTACGCGATCTTTCTGATCGGCCGCTATCAGGAGGCGCGCAGCCTGGGTCAGGACCGAGAATCGGCGTACTACACCATGTTCGGTACCACCGCCCACGTCATCGTCGCCTCCGGCCTCACGATCGCGGGGGCCACCTTCTGCCTGAGCTTCACCCGGCTGCCGTACTTCCAGACGCTCGGCGTGCCGTTGGCTATCGGCATGCTCGTGATGGTCACGTTCGCGATGACCTTCGGGGCAGCGTTAGTGGTGGTGGCCGGCAGGTTCGGCCTGCTCGATCCCAAACGCGCTTTGCGCTCGCGGGGCTGGCGCAAGGTCGGTGCCGCGGTGGTGCGCTGGCCCGGACCGATTCTGGCTGCCACCCTGGTGATATCGCTGATCGGACTGATCGCGCTGCCCAGCTATAAAACGAGTTATAACGACCGTAAGTACCTGCCGGCGAGCATCCCCTCGAGCCAGGGCTACGCAGCGGCCGAGCGGCATTTCGCCCCCGCCCGGCTCAACCCCGAGATGCTGATGATCGAGACGGACCGCGACCTGCGAAACCCGGCGAACTTCCTGGTGATCGACAAGATCGCCAAAGCGGTGTTCAAAGTGCCCGGGATCGGGCGCGTCCAGACGATCACCCGGCCCGACGGACAGCCCATCGAGCACAGCACCATCCCCTACGCCCTGTCCCAGCAGAGCATGTTGAGCAAGCTCAACGACCAATACCAGGGTGACCGGACGGCCGACATGTTGAAACAGGCCGAAGACATGCAAACGAACATCGACACGATGCAGAAGATGCAGAACATCACCGTCCAGATGGCCGATACCACCAACAACATGGTGACGAAGATGAAAGACATGTCGATCACGCTCGCGCAGGTGCGAGATCAGCTGGCGAATTTCGACGACTTCTTCCGGCCGCTACGCAGCTACTTCTACTGGGAACGGCACTGCTACGACATCCCGGTCTGCTGGGCGTTGCGCTCGATCTTCGACGCACTCGACGGCATCGACGCGATGACCGACAACATCCGAAACTTGATCCCGGACATGGAACGGCTCAATTCCCTGATGCCGCAGATGGTTGCGTTGATGCCGGCCATGATCGACACGATGAAATCGGTCAAACAGATGATGCTGACGCTGTACCAAACGCAGAAGGGGATGCAGCAGCAAACGGCCGAGATGCAGCAGACCTCCCACGCGATGGGGGAGGCGTTCGATGCAGCCAAGAACGACGACTCATTCTATTTGCCGCCGGAAGCCTTCGACAACGCCGACTTCAAGCGCGGCATCAAGCAATTCATGTCCCCGAACGGGAACGCGGTGCGATTCATCATCGCCCACGAGGGTGACCCGATGTCGGTGGAGGGCATCGAAAAGATCGACGCCATCAAGCAAGCCGCGAAAGAAGCGATCAAGGGCACACCGCTGGAGGGGGCACGAATCTACCTCGGCGGTACCGCGTCGACCTTCAAAGACATGGCCGACGGCACGAAGTACGACTTGATGATCGCGGGTATCGCCGCGCTCGCGCTGATCTTCCTGATCATGCTCATCATCACCCGGGCCATCATCGCCGCGGCGGTGATCGTCGGCGCGGTGGTGATGTCGCTGTGCGCCTCATTCGGCATCTCAGTACTACTGTGGCAGTACATCATTGGGCTCGAACTGCACTGGATGGTGCTGCCCATGGCAATGATCATCCAGCTTGCCGTGGGCGCCGACTACAACCTGCTGGTGATCTCGCGCCTCAAGGAGGAAGTCAGCGCAGGGGTCCGCACCGGCATCATCCGCACCCTGGGAGGCAGCGGTTCGGTCGTCACCGCCGCCGCGCTGCTGTTCGCCTTCACGATGATGACCATGGCGATCGGCGAGCTGCGGGTGATCGGTCAGGTCGGCACCACCATCGGACTGGGATTGATCTTCGACACCCTGATAGTCCGGTCGTTCACGACGCCGGCGATCGCTACCCTGCTGGGGCGGTGGTACTGGTGGCCGCAGCGGGTGCGGGTGCGCCCGCTGCCCACCCCGTGGCCCAAAGTCGAGCGTTTGCAGAAAGATCCGGCGGTAGGAGTGGCGCCATGAGAGCGTTGACCGCAGTCCTCGCGACCTTTCTCACCTCGGTGCTGCTGGCCGCACCCACGGCCGCCGATCCCGACACCGACTTCACCAACGAGCTGCACACCTACGGCATCTACGGGCAGCCGGACTACCACGCCTGGATCGCCAAGACCACCTGTGAGCGGCTGCACCGCGGAATCGACAAGGACGTCTATGCGTCAGCCACATTCGTCGGACGCAACCTCACCCACGACACCACCACCGGACAAGCCTGGCAGTTCCTGGCCGCTGCGCTGGGAACCTACTGCTCTGACCAACTGGTGCGTTTCGATGCGGCTACACAGTAGCCCGAAGACACCGGGGATGGCACGAGTGCAAAAGCTCACTGAGTTGGTGGATATGCCCGAAGCGTTCATCGCGAACGCGGTGGTATCCGCCCCAGCGACCCTGGCTGATGCCATCAACCAATGCCCGATTTCACACCACATGCTCGAGACCACCTGTACCGCAGAGCAAGTCCTGGCCGCTGCATGCGGCGACGAACCGGTCTGCCACCAGCCATACATGATGGACTACAACGGCAAGTCAACTCAGATGATGCGCGCGGCAGCAGACCGCACCCACCCGGTCTATTCGATGAATTACGACCGCGGGCTGGCTTATTCACATCACATCCCTACCGACGCATTGATGAACAACTCACGTTGCGTCAGTACACGCCAAGACGTCGAGAATTGAACAAAGAAAGGAACTCAGGACAGTGTCGTCAACTAACGATGTCGTAGTTGTCACTGGTGCGAGTCGCGGCTTGGGCCGCGGTATCGCACGAGCGTTCGGCTCGAAAGGCGCCACGGTGTACGTGACGGCGCGCGGAGCCGAAGAGCTTGCGAGAACGGTCGACGAGATCGAGGCGCGAGGCGGCACAGGCATCGCGGTGCAATGCGACCACCGCGACGACAACGCCGTCAAAGCACTGTTCGTGCGGGTGGCCGAGGAGTGCGGTCGCCTCGACATCCTCGTCAACAATGCCGCCGCAGTCGACTACCTGGCCAACTCTGCGCCGTCTCCCTTCTGGGAGAAGCCGTTACACGTCGTCGACATGATCGAGGTGGGCCTTCGATCCAACTATGTGGCGTCCTACTACGCAGCGCCAATCATGGTGGCAGCCGGGAAGGGACTGATCGCCAGCGTGTCGTTTTACGGAGCGGTATCGTACTTCCACGGCCCAGCCTACGGCGCGGCGAAGGCCGGCACCGACAAGATGATGGCCGATATGGCGATGGAACTGGCATCCCATGGCGTCTCGGCCGTCTCGATCTGGCCGGGCTTTGTTCTCACCGAATTCATCGAAGCCGTACCCCTAGAGCAACTTCCCGACGCCGTGCGCCAATCACTTCCGCAGTGGGAGCATCCGGAGTTCACCGGTTTGGTGATCGATGCGCTCTACCACGATCCACAACTGTCCCGCTTGTCTGGCCGTGCGTTAATCGGCGCTGAACTCGGCAGACGCTACGGCGTCAAGGATATCGACGGCAAACAGCCGATCGACTACCGAGCGACGATGGGCAGTCCGGTGGAGCCATTACATCTGTCGTGAACACGACCTAGTGGCGTGAGCCATTCAATGCATCGCTAGCGTTCTGGTCCCCTTGATCATCGGCGGTGTCGAGACGGTCCTCAGATGTGTCGATGAATTCGTCAAGGCGCGCACGCTCCACGACGGCGGCCAATAGTCGGAGCAAAATCTCGCCGGCCCGCGAAGCGACCCGACGGAACGACAGAAGGAAAGTGTCGCGGTGCTCTTCGGCGGGTTCATCCGTATCCGCGGTGTGTTCGCCGGTAATCGAATCGTTCCACCAAACCTCGGCTCCGAACCGGGAGGTTTCCTGGGGATGGTCGAACAACGCCCGGTCGATGTCGATCCTCCTTCTGGCGTACTTTCCCGGCCAGACGTGGATATGCGCAGCTCGAATCGCCCCAAGCCGTGCGGCCAATATGCGGCCAAAGCGGCGGATCAGTACGTCCAATAGGCCCGATTACGGGCATCGCTACTGGTATGACCAGCGAAAACACATTGATGTAAGCCGGAACTCCGCTTCACACGTAGAAGGTTGATCCCGCACGCCAAGGTGCGCTAGGCAGTCCGTTCGCCAGTCCGCACACAGTCCGCAGTAGTCTCGACGAACCTCTTCAAGCCTCGGCGTGTTTCGGCAGCGTATTCCGTTGTGCCCGTTCGGAATACCACCGTTTGACGGCGCACCTCACAAAAGGCCGTCAAATCTCGTCTCCTCAGGTGGGACGCTCTCATAATCCGTTGGTCGCGGGTTCGAGCCCCGCCCGCCCCACTTCAGAGGGCATTTTTCAAGGTCAGTTTTCGAATCATCGTTTATTAATCGTTTATGCGGACGCGTTGACCTGTGCCCAAGCCTCACACACCGCGCGCGGGGCGTCCCGTGGGGAGACCGTGAGGCGGGTTTGGCCGGCGAGCTGGTTCTGCCATTCGGCCTCTGTAGGCGCCTTCGTGAAGTCGTGCGGAGCCGGCGGTTGATTGGTCGGGCCGTAGCGCCGGTAGAGATTCTCGGCGGCGGCATCGATCGCAGGCGGCTGAGTGCCCAGAGGTCCCATAGGTCGCGAGAGGCGTGGCGGTCGACCCACGTCGCGGTCTTGGATGCGGCGAAACCGGGAAGCGTCGGCACTAACAGCGCGGCGGCGGGGGCATCGGTGTAGCGCTGGACCAAGGATCGTCGCTCGGTCGGCCACACGATTCGGTCCCGGGTAGACAGCAGTTGTAGTCGCACTGTCAGGCCGCCGGTGGCGCGGAGGATTGCAGGGCGGGTGTCGGGAACGCTGCTAAGTGCGGGGTCGAGCGTGAGTCGCCCGTGAGTGCGGGCGACGGCGCGGGGCAGGGTGGCGTCGATATCGGCGGCTACGGTCTGGCGGTCACCGATTGCGATGAGGTCGATGTCCTCGCTCAGCCGCCCGTTCGGGAGGTGGGTGCGGGCGAGCGCGGTTCCTCCGATGAAATGGATTCGGTCGCCGACTGCTCGGCTTAGAAAGGCAAGTAGATGGGAGATCAGGTGGTCGCGTTCGACTTGTTCGGTCGCGACACCGAATTGCTCCGCGACGACGGCTTTTTCGTCGCCGTTCACTGTCGGGCCCAGGTTCTGGCCCGTTTCAGCGATGCGCCGCGTCGTTGTTCGGTCGCCAAGGCTTGTAGGCGGTTTAGGTCGCTGCGTTCGTACAGCGCAGCCACGGCGCTCGGGATATCGATTTCGGCGTCGCCCAGTTGGGGGCGGTGGGCGAGGTCCAGGAGCGTCTGTTCGGGTGTGGTTACCAGCGTCGGCCCGAGCTCGGTGTCGTAGCGTTCGGCGTCCAATCCTTGGGTATTGCGCTTTACGAATCTGACGACCGCAGCGCGGTCGGATAGGGCGATGGGGCGGTGCTGGGCAGGGACGGCAACGGTCGCGGTGGCCAGTGCACGCGGAATTGCTCCGTAAAGCCGTGCTGCGCTGATGCCCATGACGACGATGTCATCCGGTCCGTAGATCGCCGAAGCAATGCCTGCCGCGGCGGTTTCCAAGCCCGGCATCCACCTACGTCTGACCATCTCTTGCGGCACTACAACGTAGTAGCCGTCGGCGAGGCGGTGCAGGACTCCACGTTCGGCGAGGCGGGCCAGTTGTGGGCGCGGGTGGGCGTAATGCTGCGCGGCGTCGGCAGGCCGAATGGTCTTCATCGGCGCCTGGGCCAGGCTGATTGGCAATGGGGTACTGCGCTCCTGCGCCATCTCCACTCCCAAGTATGCATTTCGTACCTTTAGAGAGTACGAAATGCATACTGATGATGCAAGGCCTCGTACCAGGCGACGCTATCGCTGTCGGCGGCGCGCACCGTCCGGTCCAGGAGGCCGGCCGCCTGGGAGTGGATGCGCCCGCGGTTCATGTAGTCCTTCATCATTGGCCCTCCGACGTAGCGCCTTTGTGTTGCGACGCTGGAGTCGATCTGGCCGAATCATGATGGGCTAATTCGTTTGATCCCTGACATTCCTTCGATGAGCGAGTTAACCGGGGCCGAGCAGCGGTATCAGGCCGTGCCGGCGGTGATCAGCGATGGGTTGTCGGTCTCCCAGCCTGCCGAAACCTCCGAAAGTGTAGGGAAACCCCCGATGCGCCGAGGGTTGTCTGATCAATAGCGTCGGATCCTGACGTTGCGCGCAAAAACGTCCGTGTAATCGGGGTCTCGTCCACGATCCGCGTCGGAAGGACTTTGGACATGAGCCATCCAGCGAGCATCTTGAAAGCCACGACAACGACGACGCTGGTCGCACTTACCGCACTGGCGTTGGCTAGTCCGGCGTCGGCGAATACTTACACCCAAGTTCCTCGCGGTGGATTGCCCGCAGCCGTATAGCCAGACGTGCACCCCGAGGCAAGGGATCCAAGTTGGCGGCAGCGGCACTCCCTACTACATCAGGTTCACCGCGGATCCCCATGCGTGCGCCCCGGGCGAGGTGCATATTTTCGTCGACGGGGCCGAGGTGGGCCATTCCCAAGTAGGGCTGGGAGTGCCTGCGCAGTTCTTCAGGGTTCCGCACGGGCCGGGAAATAATCACACGGTCGACGTGCAGATGGATGGAGTCCTGGGCGGCTGCAACAAGGGCGCAATGAGTGGTTGGTCCGGCACCCTTGAGGTCCAGACGGACGTGGACAAGGGCATCTGACGGATGTGCTTGTCCGGCTGGCCGATCCGGGAACTAGCCGGCCGCGTTGGGAAGCAGCGCCGGGCAGTTCCCGGCCGCGTCCGTCGCCAGTTCGAAGTGCCACAGCTCGTTCGCATAAATCCGGCATAGCCCGAAGCGCGACCCGTTGGACATCAGCCATTCGTCGGCGCCCGTACCCGCGACGTCGACCGCCTCGCCTGTGACGTGCTTAGACATCGTAGGGGTCTGCACGTATTGCCTCGCCGCGGCGAGGCTGCCGTAGGTCTGCACGGCGTTGTCCAGCAGCCGCTGCTGAAACTCCGGCGACCGCCAGCCCGAGGTGATGGTCATGGTTACACCGTCCGCGGCGGCCGCGGTGGCGGCGGCCTGAATCGCTTTCAACAACGCCGGGTCGAGGCGCGCGATTGCCGAGTATTGCATGTCGAACGGCGTCAGCTGGCCCCCGTTGGGCAGGGAACCGTCGCCGGGGTCGGCAGGAGGGGCCAACGGGACGGAGTGGTCGGCGAGCCTGATTGGAGTCCCCGGCGGATCAGACGGCGCGAGGAAACCCAACGCCACGGCAAAGGCGGCGGCCGACGCAACTGATCGCATGCTCCATCTCCTGGCTGTTCCCCGACGACACTCTACCGATGGGGCATCCGGGGGGCGCCTCGTCAAACCTGGCTAGTGGAAAACGGTTGCGTCTCTTGGCCCGCCAAGGCGATGAAGTTATAGATCGGCGTCGTGTCGTAGGTGTAGTGAGACGCGTTGGGGCCGGCCGCCAGGAACATTCCGCCGTTGTAGATCGCCTCGGTGATGGAGATGATTTCTTCAACCGAAGTGGCCGGGTTCACCAGCTTTAATGCGTCGCGCAGGATCGCGAAAATGTTTGGACTATTGGCATTTTGGACGATGTTGTAGATCTGCGTCTCGATGACTCCCGGGCCGGCCTCGGCCGTCCACGGGTCGGGGCCGACGGGGGCGTCCGTGTAAATATCGTTTCCGACACCAATGGTGTTGACGAAATCGCCCCAGAAATGCGTGACCGGCGTGAGTAGGTGTGGTGCGACATCTGCCGGCATCATGCAGGCCGGGCCCGAAACGCCACCGGTGACGACACCGTCGACATCGGCCGGCATCGGCCAACCGGCGAACTGGTTGCCTGAAGCGAACCCCGGCAACCGTTGGGGATTCCCCCAAACACCCACCGCGACAATGCGGTTCGCGACCTGCGGATTCAGCCACGCTATCGTGTGCAGGAACTGGCAGACGACGATAGCGCCCTGTGAGTACCCGAGCAGGATAATGGAATTGTCCGGATAGGACGGCACGCCGGGTGGCGGATTGATTTGCGTGCAAAGCCTATTCAGCTCGGCGACGCCGGCGTCCACGCTTGGGCCCATGGGGAACACGCTGGCCGGATAGTTACCGACAGGCTGCCAGTAGAACAGATCCGGAAACGCAGCCGCCAGCGCGGCTGCTACGCCTGCGGGTTGCGGGGGCGCGGTGTTCCACATGTCGACACCGGTTCCCGATACGGTCATCACTATGTGCGGCATCATGCACCCTTCAGCTGAAATGTGAACCAGCGATCAAAGGTGGGGTGCCCCGTCCGCGGCAATCCGACACTCAGAAGTTCCGCGTCCGGCCGCGCCTGCCGGCGGCGGCCATTACTTCCAGAATTCGTTCATGGGTTGGGCATACATGTCGTTGATGGTCAGCGGTCCCAGCGCTCCCGGCGAAGGACTCAAGGCGTCTTCGATGGTGGCCATCAGGCTGTACTGGTCGTAGTGGCTGGTGGCGACGAAGTGGCCGGACTGCATCGCCCCGGTCGCGGCGTTCACGGCGCCCGCGTTCGGGATGACGATCATCGGGACGTTGTTGCCCTGGTTACCGATGCCCAGCGACAGGTTGTTGTAGTCCTCGTCGAACGTGATGATGATCGCGTCGTGCTGCGTCGGGTCGGTCCACGTGTTCGAGCTCTGAATGGTGGACACCTGTTGCTGGACGAACTGGTCGCCGGCAGCGATGTTGTACTGGTGCGTCGTGAGCTGGCTGCCCACGAAGTTCAGCGCGCCGGTCGGAGTGCTGACGGGGCCTTCCATGTTGTTCGACTCGTTGGCGGCTATCCACGTGAATTTCGGTGCGGTGCTTGGGGTTTGCAGATCGTGGTTCAAATTCCCCAGCGGGAGCAGGTGGGTCGTCAAATAGTTCGGGTTGGGGTTGGCGTAGACGTAGTTGAACATCGCGAACGGCAATTCGTCGACGGCGTAGTCACCCGAGTCGACGATGGTGCCGGGGGCGGGCATGCTCTGTGCGTAACCGGCCCAGCTGACGCCCGAAGCATCCATCTTCGCCATGAGGTTGTTGTTTCCGAAGATGACGTTCGGCGGCGGGTTGACGTCGATGCCGTAGTCCGTTCCGCCGAGGATCCGGAAGTAGTTGGGATCGCTGGGGTGGCCGAGCGCGTAGTAGTTGTCCGCGTATCCGTAGCTGCCGATCAGGCTGTTGATGTACGGCGCGTTGGGGCTGCCGAGGATGTCGCCGACGCCGTGGTTCTCCATGTAGATGAGGAACACGTGATCCAGGTGGCCGACGTTGGACGTCGGGGTGGTGAGCGTCGGCGCGGTGAGGTTCGGATCGCCGACGGTGAACGACAGGTTGTCGCCGAAGGCGTTGTTGTAGTTGCCGAGGACCGGGTTGTGGTCGGCGAAGGTCGCGGTCACCACGGCTTTGGTGGTGCCCACCGGGATCGTCCCGGAGACGTCCCGTCCCTGGAATCCGGTGATTCCCAGGCGATCCAGCGACGTGACCGACGTGGTCGTGCCGGTGCCCAGAACGGCCCCGCTGTTGTTGAGGAAGGTGACCTTCAGCGACGCCGAGGACGGGTCGCCCAGGTAGCCGCCGAGCGTTCCGCTCAGCGTGTACGGCGTTGTGCCGGTGTTGATCTTGCCGGCCGCGGCACTCAGGTCGACGATTTGGCTGATGGTCGAGGTGGCCACGGGTCCGCCGCCGGCGAAGTTGCTGCCGCCGCCCGGGGGCGCGCTGCCGGGGAAGCCCAGGAAGCCTGGCAGGTCCGGGATGGAGAAGGGTCCCGGGTAACCGCGTGGGGTGCCGTAGGCGATGATCGTCGGGGTTCCGGTTACCGTCCAGCCCGGAATGGTCACGCCGCTGTAGCCCGACCCGGACGGATCGGCCGTTTCGAAGCCGGGGTTGACCAACAGGTTCGGGCTCATCGGCAATCCGGGGATCCCGTTGCGGCCGAGCAAAATCCCGCCGGTTCCCACCGTGCCGGGCCCGCCCAATAGGCCGGCGCCGGCGTTGCCGCCGTTGCCGCCGTTGCCGCCGACGCCGATTAGGATCGAACTGCCGCCGCCCCCGCCACCGCCACCGCTGAAAAGGGAAGTCGGGGCCACGTCCGCGCCGGCCGCGCCGGGACCGCCGTTGCCCACCAGCGACCCGCCAGTCCCGCCATGGCCGCCGTCCCCGCCGGGGCCCGCCGCGGCGAATCCGCCGGACCCGCCGGCCCCGCCGGAGCCGACGAATCCGGCGCTGCCGCCGGTCCCGCCCTGGCCGCCCGGATGTGGACCGACGGTTGCTGCCGAAGTGCCGCCTGCGCCACCGGCACCCCCGGAGCCCACCCAGCCCGCGGTGGCGCCGATTCCGCCCGGCCCGCCGGCGCCGTTGGTGCTGGATCCGCCGGTCCCACCGCCCCCGCCGGTGCCCGACAGCGGGCCGCCCGCCCCGCCGGTCCCGCCGGCCCCGCCGGCGCCCTGACTGCTGGAGCCGCCGTCGCCGCCGCCCCCACCGGGACCGAACAGCGAGCCGCCGCTGCCGCCGGGTCCGCCAGCTCCGCCGTCGGACTGGATGGACGCGCCGCCGACCCCGCCGTTTCCGCCGCCGGCGCCGAACAGTCCACTGAGCGGCCCGCCGGTTCCGCCGGCCCCGCCCGCGCCGGGTCGCAACCCACTGGTCAGCTGACCGGTTAACCCGCCGGGGCCGCCGACCCCGCCGGACCCCAACAACCCGCCGGCGCCGCCGGACCCGCCGCTGCCGCCGTTCCCGTCGGCTCCCACGGCGGCGGCGCCGACGCCGCCGGCCCCTCCGGGACCGCCGTTACCGAACAGCCAACCGCCGTGGCCGCCCATGCCGCCGGCCCGGCCGGGACCGGACGCCCCGAACCCGCCGGCCCCGCCGACCCCGCCGCTGCCCAACAGCCCGGCAGCGCCGCCGGCCCCGCCCGGCAGGCCGTTTGCGCCGGAGCCCCCGGCCCCGCCAGAACCGAGCAACCATCCGCCCGGCGCACCGGGGGCCCCGCTGCTCGCGGCGCCGGCGGCGCCGTTGCCGATCAGCGCGCGCCCGGTCAGCGCCACGCTGGGCGCATTGATCACATTGAGCGCCGCCGCCGGCATCAACACCCCGTTGGCGCCGGCGACGCCGTTGCCGCCGGCGGGCGCACCGAGTCCGCCGGTCCCGCCGGACCCGCCAATGCCGAGCAGCACCGCCCGGCCGCCGGCCCCACCGATCCCGCCGGCAAAGCCAGCGGCGCCCTGTGCGCCGGCCCCACCGGCCCCGCCGTCGCCGGCCAGAAGGGCGCCGGCGCCGCCGGTCCCGCCGGCTCCACCCGCCCCGGCCGACGCGAACCCACCCGCCCCACCGGTCCCGCCGAAACCGATCACGCCGGCGTCCCCGCCGGCCCCGCCGTGGCCGCCGGTGCCGCTGCCGAAGTTGTTGCCGCCGGCGCCGCCCGAGCCGGCCGAGCCGAGCAGCCAGCCGGAGTGGCCGCCGGTACCGCCGGCCCCGCCGTCGCCGCCGAAGCCGGTGCCGCCGACACCGCCGGGACCGCCGTTGCCCACCAGCAGGGCTCCGGCGCCGCCGGGCCCGCCGGCACCGCCGGCGCCGGTCGCGCCTAACCCGCCGGTGCCACCGGCGCCACCGGCACCGACCAGCATGCCGCCGGCTCCGCCGGCACCGCCCGCCCCGCCGGTGTCCCCGGCTCCGCCGACCCCGCCGGCGCCGCCGCCGGCGCCGAGCAGCCCGCCGAGCAGCCCACCGGCCCCGCCCGTCCCACCGACACCGCCGGTTCCGGTCGACGAGAACCCGCCGACCCCGCCGGGCCCGCCGGCGCCGAACAATCCGCCGGCCCCGCCGGTGCCACCCGTCCCGCCGGGCCCGGCCGTCGCGAAGCCGCCTGTCCCGCCGGTCCCGCCGGTGCCCAATAGCCAGCCGCCTTGCCCGCCCGGTCCGCCGGCCGCGCCGCTGCCGCCCGCCCCGCCGGCCCCACCCGTGCCGATCAGCCCCGCGGGGCCGCCGGCCCCGCCGGCGTTACCGGCCGCGCCGGACCCGCCGGCCCCGCCCGAACCGAGCAACCACCCGCCGGCCCCTCCAGGGGCGCTGGTCCCGGGGGTTCCGGGGGCGCCGTTGCCGATCAGCGGTCGGCCGGTAAACGTCAGGCTGTACGCATTGAACGTGTCCAGCAGGTTCCGCTCCACGGCCTGCAGCCCGGGGAGCTGGAGAAACGCCGCGCTGGTGGCCTCGGCGGCCGCGTAGGAGCCCGCGCCGCCGCTCAACGCCTGCATGAACTGCTGCTGAAACGCGACCGCCTGGGCGCCCATCGTCTGATACGTCTGCGCATAGTTGCCGAACAACCGCGCGATCGCCGCCGACACCTCGTCGGCGGCCGCCGGCACAATCCCCGTCGTCGGCGGCGCCCACGACGCCGTCGCCTCTTTGATCGCCTCCCCGATTCCGCTCAAATCCGCCGAGGCCGCGGCCAAGGCCTCTGGTGCTGCGATCAGGAAAGCCGACATTTTCGACTCCCATCAAGTTCAACGGGGAGACTCGGACCGCTAACTCTATTTAATGAAACCCAGGAAAGTGAAGCCCTTCTGGGCGCGACACGACGACTATTTCCGCAGGGTGAATTGGTTGAGGTCGGTGTAGCCCTTGCGGAAGAGGTTCGCGCAGCCGGTCAGGTACTTCATGTACATGTCGTAGACCTCTTCGGACTGGATCTCGATGGCCTCGGCCTTGTGTGCCTCGAGGCCCGCGGCCCAGACGTCCAGGGTCTTGGCGTAATGCCGCTGCAGCGACTGGCGGCGCTTCAGCTTGAAGCCGGCCTTCGCCGAGAACTGCTGCACCATGTCGATGGTCGGCAAAAAGCCGCCGGGGAAGATTTCGGTTTTCATGAAGTCGCTGAATTCGACTATCGCCGGAGTGAGCGGCAAGCCGGACTCGATGATCTCCTTTTCCGAGAGCACGGTGATCGTGTGCAGTAGCATCGTGCCGCCGCTCGGCAACAGCTCGTAGGTTCTTTCGAAGAAGGCGTCGTAACGGTCGTAGCCGACGTGTTCGAACGGGCCGATCGCGAGGATCCGGTCCACCGGCTCGTGAAACCGCTCCCAGCCCTCCAGCAGCACCTTCTTGGAACGCGGGCTGTCCGACTCGGCGAACAGCTGCTCGACGTGGGCGACCTGGTTCTTGGACAGCGTGATGCCGATGACGTTGACGTCGTATTTCTCGATGGCCCGCATCATGGCCGCGCCCCAGCCGCAGCCGAGGTCGAGCATCGTCATGCCCGGCTGTAGGCCCAGCTTGCTCAGCGAGAGGTCGATTTTGGCGATTTGCGCCTGTTCCAAAGTCATGTCGTCGCCGCCCAGCCAGTAGGCGCACGTGTACATCTGGGTGCGGTCGAGGAACAGGCGGAAGAAGTCGTCGGAGAGGTCGTAGTGCGATTGCACGTCCTCGAAATGCGGCGTCAGCTCCTCAGCCATCTTGATGTTGCCTCCAATCCCTGTGCGGCTAGGGGTTTGTGGATCGATCCACCCGAGGTGACCGTGGCTTGAGGTTACGACGACGCCCGTCGTCCTTGCCAGAGATGCGTCTAGCCCCCTGCGTGGGCGAGATCGATGGCGTACTGATTCACGAAGGTGCCCGCCGGCGGATCACCCTTGTCGCACGTTCCGTCGGATTCCCCGGGACGCTTGATCCACAAGTAGGCGTCGGCGTGCGCGCCCGCGGTGGCGGTGGTCGGGGGAGTGCCCAGCCCGCGGCCGCTGGGGTTGCACCAGTTCAGCCCGGAGTCGGGCGCCGGCCCGGCGCCGTTGCGCGACGTGTCGATCACGTAGTGCGACCCGTTCGTGAGCCCCGAAATCGCTTCCCCGTAACCGATTTCGTCCCCGGTGGTGTAGAAGTTCGCGGTGTTGAGGCTGAAACCGCGCGCCCGGGCGACATCGACCTTGTTGAGCCTGGCGGCCATGTCCTCAGCGCTGTGCCAGCGCAGGTGGCCGCCGTCGACGTAGAGGGCCGTGCCCGGGTTGCGCGTCAGCGTGTCGACGGCGTAGCGAATCAGGTCGTAGCGTTCCTGGCGCTGGTCGGCCGACAGGCAGTCGGCCATCGCGAGGGCATCGGGTTCGAGGATGATCACCGTCCGGGTGCCGCCCACCTGGGATGCGATCCCGTCAATCCAGCCGCGGTAGTCGTCGGCCGTCGCCATGCCGCCCGCGGCGAAGCTGCCACAGTCGCGGTGCGGAATCCCGTAAATCGCCAGAACCGGGATGGCGCCGGCGGTCGCCGCGTCGCCGGTGTACTTCGCAACCGTCGATGCGGAGGAGCCCGGGACGATCCAGTACGCCTGCGGCGTGTTGGCGATGGCGGTCAACTCGGGACTCGGCGGATCGGCGTGCTGCGCGGCGCGCATCGCGGCCGAGCTGGGATTCACGTAGAAGGGCATGCCGGCCAACGGATTGGCGTCATCGGCCAACCGCACCGACGGGGCGGGACCGACGTGCCCCGGGTTGGCTAGAAAAGCCGCAACAGTTAGCAAAGGGGCGACCCACCGCGCGACCGCGCCAGCTGAGAACGTCACCCCAGGAAATTAGCAGCACGCGACGCAGATCGCGGACGTAGGTGATAGCGCGCTCCGTGCGCCTGTCTACCGGAGAGACCGCGCGTCGAGACCGAAATGATCGGACCGAGGCAAACCATCGGGTTTCGCGGCCCGCGCTGGCAGTGTAGCGATTTGTGCGGGTGTGGCTGAGTGGCTAGGCAGCGGCCTGCAAAGCCGTAAACACGGGTTCGAATCCCGTCACTCGCTCCGCGAAATGCGCGGGGCGGCCGCGTCCCTCCGGGGCTAAGGGCCAGCAGTTGGCCCAAACGTCTATTTGCCAGCCCTGGTGATTTTCGCCGTCACGATAATCGTGGTTCGCCTTGTCGACCTGTACTTATGGAGGTCAAAATAGCGCCGCGCATGGCGCCTGGTTAGTGCCTAAGGGCTGGTCGGGCTGCTAACGGCTATGTTCGTTCGCTTGATGGGTCTGACGATTTTGCGACACGCAGCCTGTAAACTTGGTGCGAATGCACGGGAGCCCGGTGGCGAAACTGACAAGCGGTAATAGCAACGGCCGTCCGCGTGGCCGGCCGCGCCTGACAATCGATCGGGACGCGGTCGCCGACGCGGTCGCGGAGCTTTTCCACGAGGGTGGCTACGAGGCCGTTTCTATCGTTGACACCGCCGAGAAACTGTCGGTTTCGCGCGCCACGTTGTATCGCACCGTTCCAACCAAGCAGGACCTCTTAGGCATTCTCTTCGAACGCAGTACGCGTGAGATGACGGAGCGAGTTGAGACGGCGGTCTGCGACATCGCCGATCCCGCGGACCGGCTGAAAGCGATGGTTCGCCTTCAGTCAGAGGCGGCGGTGCAAATGCGCAGCTACCTGCACGTCTTGTTTGACGGCGGTGACCTGCCCAGCGACGTCGTCCAGCGTTGGCGCAAGTGGAGTCGGCAATTCGAGAAGCTGTGGCTCTCGGTGGTTGCCGCCAACATGGAGGCCGGCTACATCGAAAAGGGTGATGTGGTCATCACTACACGACTGATCCTCGGGATGATCCTTTGGGTATCGCGGTGGTACCAGCCCAAGGAAAAGATCACCGCGGAGCAGATCGCAGACGAAGCCATCCGGCTGCTGCGTCTGGGAGGGCCGGTCGGCGCGCGGAAAGCCGTTGGACGACAACGACTTCGGAGACCGCGCGCCGGAACTTAAGGCCGAGGCGCGGGCGTCTGCGCTGCAGGCGGTCGTCGCGATTTGCGAAGGGCGACTCTCCGGGCGTGGTATCGGGGAAGGCCTACACCGATGTCGACGAAGTGATCGATGCCGCCGAAGATGGCGAAGGTGTCATCTTGGTCCGAATCTCGACAAGACCCGACGACGTGCAGGGAATGGATGTCGGGTTTCCGTGTCCAGGTGCCGAGCTCCCAGACCCCCGTGCGAACCGCATCAACAAACGAAGCTTCGGTCAGGCCACCAGCCCAGAAGTAGGTGTTTCGTGTCAGTGTCGGGTAGCTGTCGTGCGCGCCTTCCGGGTGCGGCGGGCCCGGGATTCGGGAAGCGGGCACAGTCCGTTGCGGACAAAGGATTGGGCGTTGGACACGATGCCGTCGACGGAGTCGCGGCGCCGGTCGCTCCATTCGGCCGTCCAGTTGAGCGTTCCAAGGACCAGCAGCTGCAGGTAACGGACGTCAAGGTCGGCGCGGATCTGCCCGCCGGCAACCGCATCCTCGAGCAGCTGGCGCCACAGCCGTCCATACCTCGCTTCCTCTCTCAGCTGACGTGCGCGGAGGTGCCGTGGGAGCTGTCCGGAATTGTGGATCGAGGCGGTGGCATAGTCGGAGGTCTCGAGCTCGTGCCGCAGATGGGCCTCGACGGCCGTCACGATCCGATCCAGGGGCGAGGTATCCGGTGGCAGATCGTCGAGGACCTGTTGTACGTGTTTGCACAGTGCGGCGACGCCGCAGTACATGACCTCTTCGATGAGTTCTTCGCGGGATGCAAAGTAGTAGTAGATTGCCGGTGCCTGTATCTCGGCGTGTTCGGCGACATCCGAGAGTCTCGTCCCGGCAAACCCTTTCGCGCTCAACACGTGCGCGGTCGCATCGAGGATGCGGGCACGGGTGCGGGCGGACTTGGATTCATTTTCGATGGTAGGTCCGCTTTCAGATGCCTCGGTAGGTTTTATAGCCACGGTTAAAAGATATCGTGGCCGCGGTTCGCGCCTGGATCTCGGTGGGATAAATGGTTTCGGAGTGGCGGTCAGACTATTGGTACACCTTCGGGTGCGGTGCTCCAGGCTCGAGCCGCGTTTTTGGTGGCCGGCCACGGGCATCTGGAGAACCCGGAGGGACTAGGGCCGGGGCTCCCGCTCAACGTGCATGGATCGCAATCCACCGATCCGCTGGCCCAGATACCGCTTGTCGACCTCGGTCGGCCCCGGGCTGGCGACCAGCTTCCCAGTTGCACAGTGATCTGCATTGGCTCCTGAGGCCCGTCCGCCCGACCATGAATTGACGGCATAGATTACCCTTATGCGCGTTCTTCGCCTGTTCGGTGTGGTCCTCACGATCCTCACGGCGGGCCTGCTGCTGGCAACGCCCGGCGGCGCGCAACCGCCGTCCAAGCTCACCGATCACATCACTGACAACACCGGGGCGTTGACCGATTCCGGCCGGACGGCGGTCAGCTCGGCGATCGACCGGCTATACCGCGATCGGCACATTCAACTGTGGGTGGTCTACGTCGACAACTTCTCCAGGTTCAAACCCGAGAACTGGGCCGACCGAACCCGCGGCGTCAGCGAGATGGGCGACTACGACGCGCTGCTGGCCGTGGCAACGAACACCAAGCTGTACGCGTTCAGCGTGCCACCGAATCTGCAGGGCCTCACGGTAGCCGAGTTAAACAGCCTGCGCAGCAACAAAATTGAGCCAGCGGTGAACGCCAAAGACTGGAGCGGCGCCGCAGTCGCTGCGGCTGACGGGCTGAACAAAGCGCCAAGTTCGTCCAAGCAGATCTGGGTGTTGATCGCGATCGGCGTCATCGTCGCCGTGGTTATCGTCGTCGTGGTTCTCGTTCTCTATCGCCGCCGTCGCCGCCGGCGTGCCGCGCAGCGGATCGACACCCCCGATGGCCAGGTCGACATCGACGCGCGCTCGTTGGCGCAAGCGCTGTCCACCGCGGATGCCAGATTGCGTCAGATCAGCGACTACGTCGCCCGGCATCGCCAGAGCCTCGGCTCCGACGCCCAGCGCCGTTTCGAAGAGGCGAAACGGCACTTGGAAGCGGCGCACGGCAAGGAAACAACAAACGAGCCGGAAGCAATTGCCTATGCCAACAGGGCGTCGACCCTGGCCGCTCAGGCACAGACGTTGGCCAACGCCGACGTGATGGCGGCGCACCGCCCCCCACGACGTCGAGGCACCGCCTCGACGCGATGATCGGCCGGTTCACCATCGGCGATCGCTTCCGCCGGATGGCGGGAATCGTCGTGAGAATGTCCTTGCCGACATATCGCCATGGGGTTGACCATCGACATATGGGCATAACCCTGCGCGCTGCCGCCGTCCAGTTAGACGCCGTCCTCGTCGACGTCGATGCCAACCTTGTCGCCGTCGAACGCCTGGTCGATGAAGCCGCGGCTGCCGGCGCAACCGTGATCGCCCTGCCGGAGTTCTTCACCACTGGCATCGGCTTTCTGCCGGAACTCGCAGATGCCGCGTTACCGCCGGACGGCCAGGCCACCGAGTTGCTGTTGAGCCTGGCCCGACGCCACGGCGCCATGATCGGCGGGTCGTTCTTGGCCGGGGACACCGACGGGCACGTGCGCAACGCCTACCTGTTGGTGACGGCGGAGGGCGTGGTGGGTCGCCACGATAAGGACTTGCCCACCATGTGGGAGAACGCGTTCTACATCGGCGGCTGCGACGACGGCGTGATCTCGGCCGGCGAGCTCACGGTGGGCGTCGCGATGTGCTGGGAGCTCATGCGCACGCGGACGGTGCACCGGCTTCGCGGGCGCATTGACCTGGCGATGACTGGATCGGGCTGGTGGTCGGTTCCCGGCTGGCACCCGTCGGCCATCTTCCGCCGGATGGAAACCCGCAACGCCGCAACCGCCCGGCGAGCGGCCCAGTCCTTCGCCGGCTACGTCGGCGCGCCGGTGCTGCACGCCGCACACGCCGGCTCGCTGCGATGCCGAATGCCTTGGCTGCCAATCGATTACAGTGGTCGCTTCGAGGGTGGAACGATGATTGTCGGCGGGGACGGTGTGGTACTCGCCAGCCGTGACAAGGAGCAGGGTGAGGGCGTCGTCGTCGCTGATATCGATGTCGGCCGTTGTGCACCGAAAACGCAGCCTCCGGGAGGCTTCTGGCTGCATCGGCGTGGACTCCTGCCGGCCGCCGCATGGCATTATCAGCGGCTGCACGGTAGGCGGTTTTACCGCCGTCATGTCGCCCGCGAATTCGATTTGGGCCGATACGCGGGTAGCGCGGTTCGCGGCTGACCCTTGCTTGAATAAAGCGCACGTTCCCAGATTGTGGCCAGTGTGTCCACGAGCGCATGCATATCCGCATCAGAGGTTTCAGGGGTCAGCGTCAGCAGCCGGTGAACGTTCATGGTCACCAAAGCCGTTGCGGCACCGCGGGGATCGAGAAGGCCGCTGTCCGCGCCACCAATGATCGCCTCGGCAACCGTGACCACGGGGTCGACTAGGGCCGCGCGGGCCGCGGCCACCTCGGGATCATCGCCAGCCGACCAGAACACCGCACGCAGAATCGCCCCGTGCCGGCGGTAGGTGTGTGCCGCGCTCAGCAGCGCCGCACGCCCGGCCGCGACGGGATCCTCGGCCTGGCGCCATTGGGCCAGGGCCGCGTCCGCCTCGACACGCAGGGGCCGCACCAGTGCGCCGATCAGTTCGGCGCGGTCGCGGAAATATACATAAAAGGATTTGCGCGACAGCGTGGTGCGATCCATGATCGCTGCCACGGTTACGGCGTGGGCTGGCTGCTCCGCGAGCAATGCGGCCGCCGCCTCGAGGATTTCGCGGCGAGCCTCCGCGGGAGCGCGACGGCGCCTTCGAGAGGGACTTGATCCTTGGCCGCGAACCACTCCCGTTACTGCCACGGTGGCAGTATAGTCGTGGCGGTTAATGCCGCAGTGGCATTAACCGTATTTGGAGGAGGTTCCGATGCGAGCTGGCTGGACGGGGAGGGGGAGCGCGGGCCGCTGGTATTGCGCGGCCGTTGCGTTATTTCTCGGTGTGCGTGCGACCGCAACGCTGGTGGCGGGGGCAAGTTTCAACTTGCCCGGAGATGGCTGGCGATCGGTCTGGCAGCTGGTGATGGTCGTTGTGCTCGCCGTCGGTGTCGCGTACCCCCCAGCGGCCCCCGCGGCAGCGGTGACGGTTGGCCTGACCTATGCAGTGGCCACCGGGCTCGAGGTATTGCACGGCACCGACCTGGTGGGTGTGGTCCCGGTCGACATGCGCGACCGCATCGTTCACCCGCTGCTGGCGGGGCTCGCCTTGATCTGCGTGCTGCTGGGACGGAGTCGCAGCGCCGACCGGCAGCCGTCGGACCGCTGACCCGACTTGCCGGGCGAGCGTTGCACGCGCGCCTCGGACCCCCGGCGGCGTGGCCTCACAGGTCCGTAATCGGACGCGCGATTCGCGTGTTAACGGCACGAAAATTGTGAGCCCGCGATTGCGACGCCGCGACGGCTCGCTGCCGGCCCGGTTTTCAGCGGTCGAGTCTTCCAGCAGCGCCTTTTCCCCTCCATCGGCAACACCCGGGCATGCCCGACGCCTCTCAATATGACCGCGGTGTTAACCCGAGCGCACAACCGGGCTAGGCCGTCGGTGCGAACTTTTGAGCGGCCAAAAACCTCCCTTACGCTCGGTAAATGACCGCGCGATAGGCCCCGTTTGAGAGGAGGCGCCATGGTCGATCTCAACGCGAATCACCAGACCGCCGCCGACGCCTTGCTCGGGTTCAGCAAATACTTTCATCGGGGCGAGATCTCGGCGGATCACCGCGCGCTGCACAAGGTCGGTGGCCGGTCGGCGGATGACTTCTACCGGGATCGCTGGGCGCACGACAAGGTGGTCCGCTCGACCCACGGCGTGAATTGCACCGGCTCGTGCTCCTGGAAGATCTATGTCAAGGACGGCGTCATCACCTGGGAGTCCCAGCAGACCGACTACCCGTCGGTCGGAGCCGACAAGCCCGAATACGAGCCGCGGGGCTGCCCCCGCGGGGCCTCGTTCTCGTGGTACACGTATTCGCCTGCCCGCGTGCGCTATCCGTACGTGCGCGGTGTGCTGCTGGAGTACTACCGCGAAGCCAAGGCGCGACTCGACGACCCCGTGCTGGCGTGGGCCGACATCGTGGACGACCCGGAGAAGGCAGCCCGCTACAAGACAGCGCGCGGTAAGGGCGGGTTTGTCCGGGCCGAGTGGTGGGAGGCGGCGGAGATCGCGGCCGCGGCACACGTGCACACGATCAAGAAGTACGGCCCCGACCGGGTGGCCGGCTTCTCACCAATACCGGCGATGTCGATGGTCAGCCACGCCGTTGGGGCACGGTTCATTTCGCTGATCGGCGGGTCGATGCTGTCGTTCTACGACTGGTACGCCGACCTTCCGGTTGCCTCGCCGCAGGTGTTCGGCGACCAGACCGACGTTCCCGAATCGGCCGACTGGTTCGACGCCGGCTACCTCATCATGTGGGGCTCCAACGTCCCGGTCACCCGGACGCCCGACGCGCACTACATGACCGAGGCGCGCTATCGCGGTCAGAAGGTGATCGTGGTCTCGCCCGACTACGCCGACAACACCAAGTTCGCCGACGAATGGCTGCCGGCGCGGCCGGGAACCGATGCCGCGCTGGCGATGTCGATGGGCCACGTGATCCTCAAGGAATTCTTCGTCGACCGGACAACCCCCTACTTCTCCGACTACGTGAAGAAATACACCGACCTGCCGTTCCTGGTGACGCTGACCGAGCGCGACGGGGCCTGGCTGCCCGGAAAGTTCCTCACCGCTGCCGATCTCGGGGACACAAGCGAAGGCGCGTCGTCCAAAACGGTGCTGCTCGACGCGCAGGCCAACCCGGTGGTGCCGAACGGCTCGCTGGGGCATCGCTTCACCGCATCCGGCGAGGGCAACTGGAACCTCGACCTGCACGGCGTCGACCCGCTGCTGACGTTGTATGGCGCCGACGGCGACGCGGCCGCCGTGACGCTGCCCCGGTTCGACAGTAGCCGCCCGGACGTGCTGACCCGCGGCGTGCCGACGAAGACCATTGCCGGGCAGCGGGTTACGACGGTGTTCGACCTGTTGCTCGCGCAATATGGCGTGCACCGCGACGGCCTCCCCGGTGAGTGGCCGATGCACTACGGCGACGCGAGCCAGCCGTACACACCGGCCTGGCAGGAGCCGATCACCGGGGTCTCGGCCAAGGCGGCCGAACGGATCGCGCGCGAATTCGCCGACAATGCGGAGCGTTCGGGTGGCCGGTCGATGATCTTGATGGGAGCCGGGACCAATCACTGGTTTCACTCCGACCAGATCTATCGTTCGTTCCTCACGCTGGTGATGCTGACCGGTTGCCAGGGCGTCAACGGCGGCGGCTGGGCGCACTACGTCGGGCAGGAGAAGTGCCGACCGGTCACGGGTTGGTCCACGCTGGCTTTCGGGCTGGATTGGCAGCGGCCGGCCCGGCAGATGCAGGGCACGGTGTTCTGGTACCTGGCGACCGACCAGTGGCGCTACGACCGGTTCACCTCCGAGGTGATGGCGTCCCCGACGGCCGTGGGCCGGTTCGCGGGCCGGACGGCGGCCGACAACATCGCGCTGGCGAGCCGGCTGGGCTGGATGCCGAGTTATCCGACGTTCAACCGCAACCCGCTGGATCTGGCTGACGAGGCCGAGCGCCTGGGCAAGGACGCGGCGGCGCATGTCGTGGACGGGCTGAGGTCCGGCCATCTCCAATTTGCTTGCGAGGACCCGGATGCGCCGGAGAACTTTCCGCGCTGCCTGACGGTGTGGCGCTCGAACCTGCTCGGCTCGTCGGCCAAGGGCAACGAGTACTTCCTCAAGCACCTGCTCGGCACCGACTCCAGCGTCGCCGCCCGTGACGAGGATGCCGTGCGTCCGCAGGAGGTGCGCTGGCGCGACGAGGCACCGATCGGGAAGCTGGACTTGTTGCTGTCGTTGGACTTTCGCAACACCAGCACCACGCTGTTCTCCGACATCGTGCTGCCCGCGGCCACCTGGTATGAGAAGCACGACCTGTCCAGTACCGACATGCATCCGTTCGTGCACGCCTTCTCGCCGGCGATCTCCCCGCCGTGGGAGACCAAGACGGACTTCGACGCGTTTCACCGGATCGCGCGGGGGTTCTCCTGGCTGGCCGACAAGCACCTCGGCAAGCGCAAAGACATCGTGGCGATGCCGCTGCAGCACGACAGCGCCGACGCCACCGCCCAGCCGGGAGGGCGCGTGCTGGACTGGAAAACCGGCGAATGCGACCCCATTCCGGGCAAGACAATGCCGCGGCTGGTCATGATCGAACGCGACTACCCGGCGGTCGCCGAGAAGATGGCGGCGCTGGGGCCGATGGTGGAAACCGTCGGGTTGACCACCAAGGGCGTGACGACGCATCCCGACGCGGAGGTCGAATACCTGCGCGGCGTCAACGGCACCGTCGTCAGCGGCATGGCGGTCGGGCGGCCGTCGCTGGCCAAGGACATTCACGCCGCCGAGGCCATCCTGGCCCTGTCCGGCACGACGAACGGGCGGCTGGCCGTCGACGGATTCGAGGCGCTGCAGCGCCGCACCGGCATCGAGCTCGCCGACCTCGCCAAGGAGAACGAGGGGCGGCGAATCACCTTCGCCGACACGCAGTCTCGTCCGGTACCGGTGAACACCTCGCCGGAGTGGTCCGGTTCGGAGACCGGGGGGCGCCGGTACTCGCCGTTCACCATCAACACCGAGCGGCTCAAGCCCTGGCACACGTTGACGGGCCGGCAGCACTTCTACCTCGATCACGACTGGATGGGTGAGCTGGGGGAGCAGTTGCCGATCTTCCGCCCGCCGCTGGACATGACGGCGCTGTTCGACGAGCCGGCGGTCGGCGACACGAGCGGCGGGATCACCGTGCGGTACCTGACGCCGCACTCCAAGTGGTCCATCCACTCGGCCTATCAGGACAACCTGCACATGCTCACGCTTTCCCGTGGCGGGCAGGCGATTTGGATATCCGACGTGGACGCGGCGAAGATCGGCGTCCAGGACAACGACTGGATCGAATGCACCAACCGCAACGGGGTGGTGAACGCGCGCGCGATCGTCAGCCACCGGATGCCCGAGGGCCTGGTGTTCATGTACCACGCGCAGGACAAGGCGGTCGATGTGCCGCGCACCGAGAAGACCGGCAAGCGCGGCGGCATCCACAACGCCCTCACCCGGATCATGATCAAGCCGTCACACCTGATCGGGGGCTACGCCCAGCAGTCCTTCGCGCTGAACTATCACGGCCCCACCGGAAACCAGCGCGACGAGGTCACCACGATCAGGCGGCGCTCGCAAGAAGTGGAGTACTGACGCATGAGAGTCATGGCTCAGCTCGCGATGGTGATGAACCTCGACAAGTGCATCGGGTGTCACACCTGCAGCGTCACCTGCAAGCAGGCCTGGACCAACCGCGGCGGCGTCGAGTACGTCTGGTTCAACAACGTCGAAACCCGCCCCGGGCAGGGATACCCGCGCCAGTACCAGGACCAGGACAAGTGGAAGGGCGGCTGGACACTCAACAAGCGTGGCAAGCTGACGCTCAAGTCGGGGTCTCGGATCAAGCGGCTGCTGAACATCTTCGCCAACCCCGACCTGCCGACGGTGTCGGACTACTACGACCCGTGGACCTACGACTACGAGAACCTGCTGTCCGCGCCGGCGATGGACACCACGCCGGTGGCCCGTCCCAAGTCACTGATCACCGGCCAGGACACCAAGGTGACGTGGGGCGCGAACTGGGATGACGACCTGGGCGGGGGACCGGTGCAGATCGGCCGGGATCCACTGCTGGCCAAGGTGTCCGACAAGGTGAAGCTCGAGTTCGAGCAGACCTTCATGTTCTACCTGCCGCGCATCTGCGAACACTGCCTGAATCCGTCGTGTGCGGCGTCCTGCCCGTCCGGCGCGATCTACAAGCGCAGCGAGGACGGCATCGTGCTGGTCGATCAGGACCGCTGCCGCGGATGGCGGCAATGCGTCACCGGCTGCCCCTACAAGAAGATCTACTTCAACCACAAGACCGGCAAGGCCGAGAAGTGCACGTTCTGCTACCCGCGGGTCGAGGTGGGCATTCCGACCGTGTGCTCCGAGACCTGCGTCGGCCGGTTGCGCTACATCGGGGTGCTGCTCTACGACGCCGACGCGGTGGCGGCCGCGGCGTCCGTGCAGGACGAAAAAGACCTCTATCCAGCGCAACTCGGCGTGTTCCTCAACCCGCACGATCCCCGGGTCGTCGCCGAGGCGGAGCGCGCCGGCATCTCCGGCGAATGGATCCAGGCCGCCCAGAATTCGCCGGTCTATCGCCTGATTGTCGACTATCAGGTGGCGCTGCCATTGCATCCGGAGTACCGCACGATGCCGATGGTCTGGTACGTCCCGCCGCTGTCCCCGGTGGTCGACGTGCTCGCCGAGACCGGCCACGACGGCGAGAACCGCAACAACCTGTTCGGCGCCATCGACGCGTTGCGCATCCCGATCGAGTACCTGGCCGAGCTGTTCACCGCCGGCGACGTCGGGCCGGTTCGCGCTGCGCTGCAACGGCTTGCGGCGATGCGCTCGTACATGCGGGCGGCGAACCTGGGCGAGGCATTCGACGACTCGATACCGGAGTCGGTGCGGCTGAAGGGCGAAGAGATCGAAGCGATGTACCGGCTGCTGGCCATCGCCAAATACGCCGACCGCTACGTGATTCCCAACGGCGCGGGATCGGACGCGCACCGCCTCGATGCGCTCGCGACCGGGTGCAGCCTCGACGGCGACGGCGGGCCCGGCATGACGGCGTTCGACGCGATGGCCGAGAAGTTTCACCTCACCAACGGCAACGGCAACGGCAGCAACGGCAACGGCGGCAAGCCGGTCAACCTGCTCAACTGGGACGGCCGCAGCACCGACGGGTTGGTGCCGACAAAGTGAAGATGCTGACCCTCACCCGCAGGCCGGCGGCCAACGCGGCAGGCCTGTCCGAGCGCGACCGGCGCCTGGTGTGGCGCATCGCCGCCCTGCTGCTGGACTACCCGAGCGAAACCATGCTCGCGATGACCGACCAACTCGTCACGGCCGCAGCGGAATTGCCCGACTCGGTGGGCATTCCGCTGCTGCACGTCCTGAACGAATTGCGCGGCGTGGACCCGATGCGGCTCGCCGCGCGGTACGTCGAAACGTTCGACATGCGCCGGCGCGCCAGCCTGCACCTGACGTACTACGCCTACGGCGACACCCGCAAGCGGGGGATGGCGCTGCTGCGCTTCAAGCACGCCTACCGTCAGGCGGGTCTGCAGCTCGGCGACGGCGAACTGCCCGACTTCCTGCCGCTCGTCCTCGAATTCGCCGCGACGATCGATCAGCTGCAGGGGGAGCGGCTGCTCGGCGAGCACGTCCCGGTGCTCGAACTGCTGCGACTGTCCCTGGCGGACAGCGGCTCTGCGTACGCCCCGGTGTTGGTGGCGGTCCTGGCGACGCTGCCGCCGATCAGCACCGCGGATCGGCGCCGCATCACCGAGCTGGCCGCGGAGGGGCCCCCCGAGGAAGAGGTCGGGTTGGAACCGTTCGCGATGGATCCGATGGTCTCGGGCGGCCGGCGATGAACACCGTGTTGTGGATGACGGTTCCGTACGTCGCGTTCACGTCGTTTCTGCTCGGCCACGTCTGGCGCTACCGCACCGATCAGTTCGGTTGGACCACACGGTCGTCGCAGAGTTACGAGAGCCGGCTGCTGCGCATGGGCAGCCCGCTGTTTCACTTCGGGCTGCTCGGCGTGGTCGGCGGTCACATCGTCGGCCTGCTCATCCCCGAATCGTGGACGTCGGCGATCGGGGTCTCGGAATTCTTCTACCACGTGATGGCAGTCACGATGGGCTCGCTCGCGGGCTTCGCGGTCGTCACGGGAGCGGGAATCCTGTTGTACCGGCGTATCACTGTGCCCGCCGTGCGCAAGGCGACGACCCGCGGCGACAAGGTGATGTACCTGCTGCTGGTGGGCGCGCTGGTGACCGGGATGCTCAACACGCTGACCAACGTGTTCGCCGCCTACAACTACCGCGACACGGTCTCACCGTGGTTCCGCAGCCTGTTTTCGCTGCATCCGGCGATGGAGCTGATGGCCGGCGCGCCGTGGACCTTTCAGCTGCATGTGCTGATTGTCGTTGCACTGCTTGGTATCTGGCCCTACACGCGGTTGGTGCACATGTTCAGCGCCCCCGTCGGCTACCTGACGCGTCCGTATCTGGTGTACCGCAGCCGCGACCCGCAGAAGGCGTCCGCCAACCGCTACGCGAGAGCATGGGCCGCGCCCGAACCCCCGCCCGCGCGTAGCCGCTGGGTATGACGCGATCCGGCATCTAACTCACAGCACTTCGGGGCCGGCTTGTGAGCGGCTTGTAGCAAGCAGGTCATCGCGGGCAAGCCTTGCCGCAACAACACTTTCGTACGGTTCACGCATGCGCCAACACACGATTGACGACTGGGACGCCGAAGACGTCGACGCCTGGAACAACGGCGGGGCGAAGATCGCCCGCCGCAACCTGATCTGGTCCATCTTCGCCGAGCACATCGGATTCTCGGTCTGGTCGATCTGGTCGGTGATGGTCCTTTTCATGCCGCAGAACGTTTACCACATCGACGCCGCGGGAAAGTTCTTCCTCGTCGCGATGCCGGCACTGGTGGGAGCGATTCTGCGCCTGCCCTATACGTTCGCGACCGCGACGTTCGGCGGCCGTAACTGGACGGTGTTCTCCGCGCTGGCACTGTCATTGCCCACGGCGTTAACGATGTACTTCATGGCCCACCCCGGCACGTCCTACACGACCTTCATGGTCGTGGCGGCGATCGCCGGCTTGGGTGGGGGCAACTTCGCGTCGTCGATGACGAACATCAACGCGTTCTATCCGCAGCGGCTCAAAGGTTGGGCGCTGGGCCTGAACGCGGGTGGCGGCAACATCGGCGTCGCGACGATCCAGATCGTCGGACTGTTGGTTATCGCCACCGTGGGCAACCGTTCGCCGCACTTGGTGTGCGCGGTTTACATGGTCCTGCTGTCGATCGCCGCGGTTGCCGCCGCGCTGTTCATGGACAATCTGACCAACCAGCGCACCAATGGCCGCTCGATGATCGACGTGATGGCCTACCGCGATTCGTGGCTGATCGCCGTGCTGTACATCGGAACGTTCGGGTCGTTCATCGGCTTTTCGTTCGCGTTCGGCCAAGTGCTGCAAATCAGCTTCCTGGCCAACCTGAGTCACGGCGCCAAGGTGACTCCGGCGATGGCGGCCCACGCGGCGCTGCACGCCGCGCAGATCGCGTTCATCGGACCGCTGCTGGGCTCGATCGTGCGGCCGATCGGCGGCTGGCTGTCCGACCGCATCGGCGGTAGCAAGGTCACGCTGTACACGTTCGCGTTGATGATTGCCGCGGCCGGCTGGCTGGTGGCTTTCGGCGCGATGGGTGACGCCAAACATCGCGCCCCGTCGGGCGGCATCCTGCTCGCCTACGTCGTCGGGTTCGTCGCGCTGTTCATCTTGTCCGGGATCGGAAACGGGTCGGTATACAAGATGATTCCGTCGATCTTCGACGCCAAGGCGCAGAGCAACGACGGCCTTGACTCCGCCGAGAAGGCCGACTGGTCGCGTCGGATGTCGGGCGCGCTGATCGGGATCGCCGGTGCCATCGGCGCGCTCGGCGGCGTCGGCATCAACGTTGTGCTGCGGGCGTCGTACCTGTCGCCGGCGAAATCCGCGACTACGGCGTTCTGGGTCTTCCTGGGCTTCTACGTGTTGTGCGCGGTGATCACCTGGTTCGCCTACGTCCGTACCCCCGCCACGGCCCGCGGCGCCAAGACCGCAATGGGCACAGAAGCGCTGGCACCGGCGGCGTGATATCGCCCCGTTGGGAAGCAACGGGATTCGAGGCGTCACGCCGATAAGAACGGCTTGATTGGCGCGATCCAGATCGGCGAGAGCAGCACCGGGTCGGTCCACGCCGGCCACAGCAGCGCCGGGTTCGCACCCGGGGGCGGCCAGTTGTTGTCGTTGGCATAGGCCCATACCTCCCACGGGTTGTCGTAGTACGACGCCGTCTCGACCAGGCTGAACCAGTCCAGGTTCGGGTGGGTCAACCAGTAGCCCGTACCGACGAAGTAGCCGCCGACCGCCCAAGCGGCGTAACTGGTTTGGAAGAGTGGTCCGAAGATCCTGCTCTGCCAGACGTGGACCTCTTCGTGGTTGACCATCACGTCATCGGCACCTGGCCCGGTTCCCAGGTGGGTGGTGACGTTGCCCATCGTGGTGGCGAAGCCGGGCAGCCCGATGCCGCCGCGGTAGACATGCGAACCCACGAGCGCGCTGAACGCCGAGTCGTAGCCGCCGGCGTTCGGCGTGAACGCATTTAGTGCTTGCACGCCGTAGCCCAGTGCCGTGCCCTCGAAGCCCCAGGTGTAATCCAACAGAAACGCGGCCCAGCCGCGCCAGTCGCGGAAGTTGTAGATGCCGAATTCGCGCTGAACGAGCTGGTTCAGGTCGCTGATCGCCGCGTCGGCAACCCCCGTCCCGGCCGCACTGCCGGTGCCGACCAACGGGCGGCCCAACAACGCCTCGGCGGAAGCGTTGACCGCACCCAGCAGCGACGCCCCCGCGTCCTCCGCGCCCGCATACGAGCCGGCCGCCGAGGTAAGAGCCTGCACAAACTGCTGTTGAAACGCTCCGGCCCGGGCGCTGAGCGCCTGATACTGCTGCCCGTAGCCGCCGAATAACGCCGCCACCGCCTGCGAGACCTCATCGGCGGCGGCAGCCGTCATCCCCGTGGTCGGGATGGCGGCCGCCAGATGCGCCGCGCTGACCGCCGCGCCGATGGTCTCCAAATCCGTGGCGGCCGACGTCAACAACTCCGGGGCCACCACCAGAAGCGACACGTTTCCTCCTCGTCCCTGTTGCCGATGAAGCGTATTCACGTCTCGATTCGGCAGGTGGGTTTTCGACGCATCGGTAATCGCGCGCTGTTGGCAGAACCTTGACAGTGTCATCATGACAGTGTCAATATCGAGGGATGGCCGACGTGGCGTCGTGGACGCTGGACGAGCTGGTTCGGCGGGTGGCCGCCGGACTGGCGGATCCGGCGTATCCGGGTGCGCCTAACGGGCGCGTCCGGGGCCTGCCGGATCGCCGGGTTGTCCGGTGGTACACGACGACCGGACTTGTCGACCGGCCGACCATGCAGGGACGCACGGCCCTGTACAGTCCCCGGCACCTGCTGCAGATCGTGGCGGTCAAACGGCGCCAGGCCGAGGGCCGCTCGCTCGCCGACATCCAGGCCGAACTGGCGGGAGCGACGGACGAAACGCTGCGCAAAGTCGCCGCCGTGCCTGACGAACTCATCGCTTCCGAGCCGACGGAGTCTGACGAGCCGTCGCCGACTCCGGTTCGCCGGCAACGCTTCTGGGCCGATCCGCCCGCCGCCGTCGAGCCGGTCGCCAATGGCGATGGCGCTGACAGTGTCACAACGTTGGCGGCCGTCAGCCTGCCCGGCGGAGCACTGTTGCTGCTGCCCGCCGGGTCCGGGAGTGGCGGCCGACCCGATGAAGACGACATCGACGCGATCCGTGCGGCCACCCGGCCGCTGCTCGAACTGCTGGCCGAGCGTGGCCTGCTGACCCCTGATGAACGGAGCCCCTCATGACCGTCCGCATCACGTCGATGGCCGACGCTGAGATCGATCGGGTGGCCGCCCCAGACGACGAGGCCGGACTTGGCGCTCTGAGCACCGAGCGCGGCAACCTGCCGCTGGAGCGCATCGACGTGCGTGCCGAGATCACCGGGCTCACCAGCCGGGTCGAGCTGACGCAGGACTTCGTCAACTCCTTCGACGTACCCCTGGAAGCCAGCTACGTGTTCCCGCTGCCGGATCGGGGGGCGGTCACCGGGATGCGGATGACGGCCGACGGGCGGGTCGTCGATGCCGAGCTGCGGGAGCGGGAGGCCGCCCGCCAGGCGTACGACGACGCCATCGCGTCGGGTCGGCGCGCGTCCATCGCCGAGGAGGAGCGGCCGGATGTCTTCACCATGCGGGTCGGCAACATCCTGCCCGGCGAACGGGTCAGCGTCGCCCTGACGCTCGTCATCCCGCTGGCCTACGCGGACGGCGAGGCGACGTTCCGCTTCCCGCTTGTGGTTGCGCCACGGTACATCCCGGGCCGCGCGCTTGCCGATGTTGCGGTCGGCGACGGACACGCCGACGACACCGACGCGGTCCCTGACGCGTCGCGCATCACGCCGCCGGTGCTGCTGCCCGGTTTCCCGCACCCGGTTCCGCTGTCCATCGAGGTGGGCATCGATCCCGCCGGCCTCACGCTGTCGGAGGTGCGATCGAGCTTGCACGCGGTGTCGACCGACGGCGGCCGGATACGGGTCCACCCCGGCGAGCGCGCCAACCGGGATTTCGTGCTGCGGCTGCGCTACGGCGCGGAAGACGTCACCGATTCGCTTGTGCTGGTGCCCGATTCCGAGGGCGACGAGGGAACCTATCAGCTCACCGTGCTGCCGCCGGCGGCCAGCGCGCCGCCGCGCCCGCGGGACGTGGTGCTGGTGCTCGACCGCTCCGGCAGCATGGCCGGCTGGAAGATGGTGGCGGCCCGCCGCGCCGCGGCCCGCATCGTCGACACGCTCACCAGCGAAGACCGGTTCGCGGTCTTGACATTCGACGATCGGATCGACCGCCCCGCCGGGCTGCCCGACGGGCTGGTCGAGGCCAGCGAAAGGCACCGGTACCGCGCCGTCGAGCACCTCGCCCGCGTCGACGCCCGCGGCGGCACCGAGATGGTCGCGCCGTTGCGTCAGGCCCTCGCGTTGTTGGGCGGGTCACGCAACGGTGAGGCCCGCGACTCCGTCGTCGTCCTCGTCACCGACGGCCAGGTCGGCAACGAGGACCAACTCCTGCACGAGCTGTCCGGCGACCTGCAGCGGGTGCGTGTGCACGCGGTCGGCGTCGACCAGGCGGTGAACGCCGGATTCCTTTGGCGCCTAGCCAGTGTCGGCGGCGGCCGCTGCGAACTGGTGGAAAGCGAGGACCGCCTCGACGAGGCGATGGACGCCATCCACCGACGCATCGGCACGCCGCTCGCGCACTCGCTGTCGCTGTGCGCCGAGGGTCTGGCGATCATCGAGGACACCGCGACCCCGGCTCGGCTGCCCGCCCTGTTTCCCGGAGTGCCGCTCGTGGTGAGCGGGCGGTATCGGGGCAGCGCGTCGGGCTCGCTGGCCCTGCGGGGGACGACGGGGGAGGGCGGGGACTGGTCGGTCACCGTCGCCGGACGACGCCTTGATGCCCCGGCCGTGACCGCGCAGTGGGCCCGGGCGCATTTGCGCGACCTCGAGGACCGTTACGCCTCGGCGCCCGTGGAGGACTCGGAGAGGCGGATTGTCAAGACGTCATTGCGGTTTGGCGTGTTATGCAGGTTCACCGCATTCGTCGCGGTGGATAGCCGCGTCGTTGCCGACGGTGAAGTGCCGCACCGCGTGATGCAGCCCGTCGAGGTGCCGGCCGGTTGGGAGCCGGGGCCGGCGCCAGGCAATGCCGTGTTTGCGGCGGCCCTGCCCCCGCCGCCGTTGGCCGGGGCCACCGTGACGCCGCTTCAACCCCCTCCGCCCGTCAAGGAGTCGCCGGGCAAGTTGCAAGCACGAACCGTCAAGCTGCGCAACGCGATTGCGGCGGCGGTCGTCGGCGTGCTGCTCATCGGCGGCGGCTGGACGTGGTCGACGAGTCGCGACGGCGGTCACCCAACCCCGACGGCCGACGGCATTGTGAGCGGCAAGATTCCAGCATCGGAGGATAGAGGCGCCGCGGGCCAGACTTCCGGGACTAGGGCCGGCGTTCCCGAGAACACCGTCTCGCTACCGGAAGCACCGCCACCGCCGCAGGCGCCCGCCGACGCCACCTTCAAACGCGACGTCATCACGACGGGATCGATGCAGATGGTCGTCACCGAGCCCGCCCAGGTGGCCGACCGGCTCGTCACCGCGGTCAACGCCGCCGGCGGGCGGGTGGACTCGCGTTCGGAGCGAACCGGATCATCCTCGCCGACAGTCGATCTCGTGTTGCGCATTCCGGCCGACAAACTCGACGGGGTCCTGGCAGACGCCAAGAAACTGGGGACAGTCGAGTCGATGTCGATCGGGCACAACGACGTGACGTCGCAGCGCGTTGACCTCGATGCCCGTATCGAGGCGTTGCAGACCTCGGTCAACCGACTGCTGCAACTGATGGGCCGGGCCGGCAACGTCGCCGACCTCCTGGCTGCGGAGTCGTCGCTTACCCAGCGGCAGGCCGAGTTGGACTCGTTGCGGGCGCAGCGCGCCACGCTGGGTGACCAGATTTCCTACGCGACGATCAACGTCAGCCTCTCGACCAAACCGGCGGCGGTTCCTCAGCCTGGGTTCCTGAATGCTCTTCGACACGGCTGGCAGTCGCTGCTCTCCGCTGTCCACGGCGTAGTGATGGCTGTCGGATTCCTCATCCCTTGGATACCGGTGCTGGCCGTGGGGGCGTTGGTTCTCGTCTTGGTTCGGCGCCGCAGGCGCTTTCGGGGCAAACCGTCCGGCGAGGCTAGCCAGTCCGATTGAGCTCGGCGAACCTCGCAAGCGCGGCATCGAGGTCCTCGTCCTCGTAAACCTCCAAGCGGGGTCCGTCGACGGCGAACAGAAGGGTGCGACACCAGCGTATTTCATTTCCATGCTTGTCGGTGCCTTCGATCACGAAGGTGACGACGGTCCCTCGGCTGTTGAGCGCGTGGACACACGGCACCCGGTAGCGGGCATCTGGTACGAGCGCCCACAGTTCCTCGACGCCGCGGCCGAAGTCTTCCCCTGAGGGGAACGGTATGCGTCGATGATCGACGTAGGCGAGCTGCATCAACCTAGGCCCCGGTTCGTGGCGGTTGAGCTCGGCGACAGTTTCCAGCCCGGCCTTCCAAACACTCGCGTACGGGGCCGCTTCTCCGGCGAGGTATCGATTTTCGATTTCCGCGAAGGCAACGTCGATGTCGTCGACGTCGAAGAACACACCCCCCGCGATTTGGTTATCGGCGTCGATCTCGATGAGGTACAGGAGTTCGCTTCCATATTCTGCCTGGCGCAGCTCGCTGTTCACGTGAGTAAGGGCGAGGCGCTCTCCGCGGGTCGCGATGACGGCAGACGTCATGTTCGCTGTGAACTTGTCGAGGGCTCGCATGTTTTCGATGTGAATTTCGCGGCCATGTAGGACCCCCGCGTTTACGACGCGACGTCGATCGTCCGTAGAAACGTCGGCGGCCAGCAACGCAGCCATGGCGTCCCAGTTGCGGGCCCTATAGCAGATCCAAAAGCGTTCGTCCGCTTGGCTGGCCGCGTTTTCCAGTCGCCGGCCCTGCGGCTGCAATTCATCAAACCGAGCCAGCGCCGCGTCGAGGTCCGCCTCGTCGAAGGCTTCGACGCGGCCGTAGAGGTCGCCTTCCACTATGCCAACGACGATTGCCCGCCACTCGGCGTCAAATCCCTCTTGCGAGCTTCCACGCGCAACCTGGGTGATGACCGCTCCTAGGTCGCTCAGCCGATGCACCGCCTCGATGTGGACGCTGATGTCCGGCGTGAGGTCCCGCACGCTACGTAGATATCCTGCCAGATCCTCCAGCTCATTCGTTAAGACCGTTCGATGGTCGATGTATACCGAATTCGGTTTCATGCCGGGAAGTTCGTGCCGATTGGACGCGGAATAGCTTTCCGCAATGACCGACCAAACGCGCCAGTGGGCGGCCGCTTCGCCGGCGAGGTAGCGGGCGTCAAGCTCCGCGAAGGCCGCGTCGATGTCATCCGGGTCGAATGCGACGCGCGCCACGATCCGCTCTTCGGCATTGATCTCGAGGACACTAAGAAACTCCATGTGGAATGCCTCAGGTTGCTCTTGGTACCGGATACACGTCCGACATAGCTCGAGACGAGCGCCTCGGGTCGCGATGACGGTCAATGAAATACCCGTAAGCCCCAAGTCGACGGCGCTGCGCATATCCGCGATGGCGGCATCTCGTCCGTGTTGAATCCCGGAGTTCACGACCCGACGGCGATCGTCGATTGCAATGTCTTCGGCCAGGATCTCGCCTACGGCGTTCCAGTTACGGGCCGCGACAAATGCCTTGAGTCGCCCGTGCACTCGGCTTGCCGCGTTTTCCAGTCGCCGCGTCGGTGTGTGAAATTCCTCGAAGCGGGTGAGCGCGGCGCCGAGGTGTTCCTCGTCGAACACCTCGACGCCGCTGATTAGGTCGCCTTCGACTGTGAACATCATGATCATCCGCACTTCCGCGTCGAAGCCGTCTCGCGAGGTCATGTTCAGGACCTCGGTGAAGACTGCTCCGCGTTCGTTCAGCTGGTGCACGGCCTCGATGTAGACGCTGGCCTTCGAAGTGAGGTCCCACACGGCCCGGATGGATGCGGCTAGATCAGCCCCCTCGACCGACACGAGCGGTCGATGATCGATGTAAATCGGGTCTGGAGTTGTCGCGAGAAGTTCTTTCCGATTGAAAGCGGCGCAGATCCGCGTGATCATCGGCCATGTGTGTCGATGGCCGGCCGCTTCGCCGGCAAGGTATCGCGCGTCAAGTTCGGTGATTGCGGCGTCGAAGTCATCGAGGTCGAACACGACATCCGCGGCAATTCGGTTGTCGTCGCTGATCTCTAGAATCGCAAACGCCGCGGCGTCAAACGCATCAGACGACCGGTCTTGGCTCGTGAAGGCGACTTTGATGAGCGCGAGACGCTCTCCGCGGGTCGCAATCACGGTCGACTCCACCCGCGTTGTCCAGATGTCGGCGGTGGCGCGCCAGTTCGCCATCTCGGCGTCTCGACCGCGTCGGATGCCGGCGTTTACGGTACGACGGCGATCGTCTGAGGAAACGTCGTCGGTCAGTAGGTCGGCCATGGCGTCCCAGTCGTGGGCCGCAAAATGAGCGAGGAATTGCTCGGCCATTTGGCTCGCCGTGTTTTCCAGCCGCGGCGCCTGTGGACGCAGTTGCTCGAGCCGCTCAAGAGCCGCGTCGATGTCCGTCTCGTCGAAGATTTCGCAGCGGTTGATCCGGTCGCCTTCGAGAGTTAAAAGAAGGATCATTGGCCACTCGACATCCAAGCCCTCTGGCGAGGTCCCAGACGCCGCATAGTTGGCGACCACTCCGAAACTGCTGAGCCGATGCACCGCCTCGATACGCATGCTGAGGTCCGGCGTCACATCCCAAATGGCGCCCATGGCTGCTTGGCCTTCGCGCGCGTCGATTACCGCGAGCTGCCGGTGGTCGATGGTGACCCACTCCGCCGCCGGAAGTTCGTGTCTGTTGAACGCCGCGCATTCCCGTGCGATGGCCGACCACGTCCGTGCGTGGAGGCCTGCTTCGCCCGCAAGGTATCGGGCGTCGAGTTCTTCGAAGGCTGCGTCGATATCGTCGGGGTCCAACGCGACTATCGCGGCCATCTTTTCGTCAGCGTCGATCTCGACAATGATGAGCGCCTCGGCGATGAAATCCTGCGGCTCGTGGTCGAGGCCCGAGAAGCGGGCACGAGTCAGAGCGAGGCGTTCGCCGCGGGTCGCGATGACGTCAATCGTCGGGTTGATTCCGATATCGGCATACACCCGCATGTCTCGCATCTGGGCATCCCGACCATGCAGGACTCCAGCGCCCACCATCCGACGCCGATCGTCATGGCGCATGTCGTCGGCGAAGAGCGCGTTCATTCTGTCCCAGTCGCGCGCGGCGAAGCATGCCCAAATGTGCTCGTTCACTCGGGTTGCCGCGTTTTCGAGCCGTGGTACCGGTCGGCTCAGCTGTTCGAACCGCGCGATCGCGGCATCTATGTCGGCGTCGTCGTAAATTTCGTAGCGGTTGATCGCGTCGCCGCCGACGATGAAGAAGCTGGTTATCCGCCACTCGGCCTCGAACCCTTCTCGTGACGTCGACTTCGCGACATGGGTGGTGACCGCGCCGAGGTCAGTCAGCTGATGAACGGCCTCAATGTAAATGCGGTTTCGAGGCGTGTCTTCCGTATCTTCCAACGAAGCACGAAGGTATGCCATGAAGTCACCAGACCCGATTGCTGAAAGCGCACGATGATCAACGTCTACCAAGTCGGGTGCGACCGCCGGCATTTCACGTCGATTGAGCGCGGCGTACACCGCGGAGATCACTGACCATGTGTGCGCGTGGGCGGCGGCTTCGCCGGCGAGGTAGCGCGCGTCGAGTTCCGCGAAGGCTGCATCGGTGTCGTCGAGATCGAACACGACGACCCCTACGATTCGCTCGTCGGCGTCGATCTCGACGATGCTGAGGGCATCGTTTTGAATCGCCTCGGGTTCGCTGCCCGAGACGCGAACCCGTGTGAGCGCAACGCGCGTCCCGCGAATTGCCAGAACGCCCGCCATCGCCATTGTGAAGCCGACATCAACGGTCGCCTGCGCATCTTTGATGTTGGCATCTCGACCATGCAGGATCCCGGCATTCACCACTCGCCGGCGATCGTCGAGGGAGACGTTCTCGGCCGATATCTGAGCCACGGCATTCCAGTCGCCGACGCCAATGTAGGAGTAGAGGTGCTCCCACACCCGCGTTGCGGTGTTCTCCAGCCTTGGTGCCGGCTGGGTGAGTTCGTCGAACCTCGCGAGCGCGACGTCCAGGTCAGCCTCGTCGAATACCTCGGTGCGGCTGAGCATGTCGCCTTCCACCGTCCCAATGGTGATCACCCTCCACTCGGCGTCGAAGCCTCCGTGCGAGGTCTCATGCGACGTGTTGGTGACGACGGCTCCGAGATCGTTCAGCCGATGCACAGCCTCGATGGAATGCCTGAGGTCAGTCGTGAGGTTCCACGCGGCGTCAAGTAACGCAGGCATTTCACCGGACGCAAACGATGCTCCTCGGCGGTGGTCAACGTTCACCCAATCTGGCGTCGTCGAAGGCATTTCATGCTTATTGAGTGCGGCGTAGGCCTGCAAGAGGACAGACCACGTGCGTGCGTGAGCCGCCGCCTCCCCGGTGAGATACCTAGCATCGAGCTCGGCGAAGGCGGCTTCGATGTCTTCTGGGTCATATGCGGCGCGTGCCAGTATCCGTTTGTCGGGGGAGGTCTCGACGATAATGAGCATCTCGATGCGGAATGCCCCGGCTTGGTTGTCTTCGCTCGAGATACACGTGCGGCACAGGACAAGGCGTTCGCCTCGTGTGGCAATGACCGTTGCCGTACTTGTCTTTGCCCCGATGTCGGCGAAGGCGCGTATGTTCGCGATTTCGACATCCCGACCACGCCGGATTTCGGCGTTGACGACACGTCGATGGTCGTCGACCGACGTATCGGCGGTCAGTAGCTCCGCCATTGCGGACCAGTCGCGTGCGGCGAAGCACGTCCGGAAGCGTTCGTACGCTTGGCTTGCCTCGTTTTCCAGCTGCGGTGCCGTCCGGCTGAGCTGATCGAACTTCGCGAGGGCGGAATCCAGGTCCGCCTCGTCGAATACCTCCATCCGGGAGACTATTTCGCCGTCGACCGTCATCAGAGTAACTCCCCGCCACTCGGCGTCGAAGCCCTCTTGCGAAGTTCCATGGCCCGTCCAAATGAAAACCGCGCCCAAGTCGTTTAACCGATGTGCTGTCTCGATGTAGATGTTGAGGGTTTGGTCGAGATCCCATCCCGCACGTATGTATTCGAAACCTTCACCGGGCGCAAACGCTGCCCCGCGGCGGTGGTCGATACTCACCGCGTCCGGTGTCGTCGCAGGGAGTTCGCGACGGTTGTGCGCCACGAAAACACCCGCGATCACCGACCAGCTGCGAGCGTGGGCGGCCGCTTCACCCGCGACGTAGCGGGCGTCGAGTTCCGCGAAGGCTGCGTCGGTGTCGTCGAGGTCGAACACGACGACCGCCACGATCTGGTCATCGGTGTCGATCTCGACGATGCTGAGGGCGTCGTTTTGAACCGCCTCGGGGTCGCGGCCCGAGACGCGGACACGCGTGAGGGCGACGCGGCCACCCCGGGTTGCCAGGGCGCCCACCACCGTCATTGTGAAGCCGACATCAACGGTCGCCCGGGTAGCTTCGATCGCGTCATCTCGACCGAGTCGGACCCCGGCGTTGACCACGCGCCTGCGATCGTCGACGGAAACGTTCTCGGCCGCCGTTTGACCCACCGCGTCCCAGTTGTGGGCCGCAATGTCCGCATAGACGCGCTCGAATACACGAGTTGCGGTGTTCTCCAGCCGCGGTGTCGAGGGGTGCAGTTGCTCTAATCGCGCGATCGCCGTATCGAGGTCTGACTCGTCGAATGCCTCAAATCGGTTGATCAGATCGCCTCGAACCCCGTAGATGACGGCGATCCGCCACTCGGCGTCGAAGCCTTCCTGTGAGGTCTGCTGCCCGATATGGGTGCAAACCACGCCCCGGCCGGTGAGCCGGTGGACGGCCTCGACATAGGTACGTGTGTGCTGGACAAGGTCCAAACCGGCGCGGGCGTATGCGATTCCCTCGCCCGGCGCGAAGGCTGCTACCCGACGGTGGTCGATAGTTACCACATCCGCTGCCATCGCGGTCAACTCGTGGCGGTTGAGCGCCGCGTAGCCATCCACGATGACCGACCACGTGCGCGCGTGTGCGGCTGCTTCGCCGGCGAGGTAGCGCGCATCGAGTTCCTGGATGGCGGCTTCGAACTGACCAGAGTCGAATGCGATCAGCGCCGAGATCCGCTCGTCGGCGTTGATCTCGACTACATATAGGACATCCACGCGGAACGCGTCGGGCCCGTCGTCGATGCGTGAGAAGTGGGTATGGGTGAGGACGACGCGATTCCCGCGGATGGCGACGGCGTCTGACGCCGCTCGCGTGACGTCCAGGTCGGCGGCGGTCTGGAATTGCCTGATCATGACATCCCCACCGCGCTGGAGTCCGGCGCCAAATACAGGACGGCGATCGTCGCCGTAATAGGAGTCGGCCACTAGCTCCGCCATCGCGTCCCAGTCGCGGGCCGCGAAGTGCGCCAAAAATTTCTCGATCGCTTGGCTCGCCGCGTTTTCCAAACGCGGTGCCGGACGGCTGAGCTGTTCGAACCGCGCGATCGCGGCGTCGATATCTGCCTCGTGGAATACCTCGCAGCGGTTGATCATGTCGCCCTCGACCGTCAGCAGCGCAACCCCTCGCCACTCGGCCTGGAAGCCCTCGCGCGAGGTCTCATGGGCTGCGTAGATGATCACCGCCCCGAGGTCGGTCAGCCGATGCACGGACTCGATATAGATAGTGATGCCCTGGTCGAGATCCAGTCCGGCGCGGAGGTATGCACTCAACTCGGCCGGCCCGAACGCCGTCTCGCCTCGGTGGTCGATATTGACCAAATCCGCCGTGGTTGCAGGGAATTGCTGGCGGTTGAGGGCGGCGTAGGCCGCCGCGATGACCGACCATGTGTGCGCGTGGAGAACCGCCTCGCCGGCGAGGTATCGGGCGTCGAGCTCATTGAGGGCGGCGTCGATGTCGTCGAGGTCGAACGCGACGTGGGCTGCCAAGCGCTCGTCGGAGTCGATCTCAGTGACGCTGAGAAATTCGATACGGAATGCTTCAGATTGCTGGCCTCGTCCGAGGATAGCCGTACGGCATAGGGCTAGGCGCTCGCCACGGGTTGCGAGGGCGCTCGACGTTATTTGCTCCCCGCCGAACTCCGCGGTGGCTTGGCTATTGGCAATCTCAACATCCCGGCCGCGTCTGATTCCGGCGTTGACCATGTGTCGACGATCATCGTCGATCATGTCTTCCGCCATGGCGTTTGCCGTCGCGTTCCAGTCCCGGGCTGCGAAGTATGCATTCACGCGGTGGAACACACGGGTTGCTGCGTTTTCGAGCCGCGGTGCCGGACGGCTGAGATGTTCGAACCGCGCGATCGCGGCGTCGAGGTCTGCCTCGTCGAATAGTTCGCAACGGCTGAGTAAGTCACCTTCGACCGTGAGGAGGAAGATTTCCCGCCACTCGGCATCAAAGCCCTCTATCGAGCTTCCACGCGTGACATGGGTGACGACCGCTCCCAGGAAAGTCAGCCGGTGCACAGCCTCGATATAGGTGCTGCCGTCTCGTGCAAGGTCCCATGTGGCGCGGACATATGCGATCAGCTCACCGGGCGGGAACTTTGTCCCGCGGCGGTGGTCGGTGCTCGCGAAGTCCGGCGTCGTTGCGGCGATCTCATGTCGGTTGAGCGCGGCGTACGCGGCCGTAATGACCGACCACGCGCGGGCGTGTGCGGCCGCTTCGCCGGCGAGGTAGCGTGCGTCGAGCTCTGCGATGGCGGCATCGAAGTCGTCGGGGTCGAAAGACACGACTGCGACTGGCCGCCCTTCCGCATTGATCTCGGCGATGCCCAGGACATCGGTGACAAATGCCTCGGGCCCTTTGTCGCGGCCCGAGAAGCGAAGACGTGCAAGGGCAAGGCGCTCCCCACGGATCGCAATCACGGTAGGCACGTTTGCCGCCCACAGTTCGGCGGATGCTCGCATATCTGCGATGTAAGTGTTTCGACCATCGCGGGCCCCGGCGCCCACCACGCGACGGCGATCCTCGTAGCCAAAGTTGTCGGCCAGGATCTCCGACAATGTGTCCCAATCGCGAGCCGCGAAGCACGCCAGGAAGCGCTCGGTCGCTCGGACGGCCGCGTTTTCCAGCCGCGGCGCGGGCCGGCTGAGCTGATCGAACCTCGCGAGGGCATCGTCGACGTCCGCTTCGTCGAATAGCTCGCCCCGGTTGATCAGGTCATCCGCAACAGTCAGAAGTAGGGTCATCCGCCACTCGGCGTCGAAGCCCTCGCGCGAGGTCCCGTACGCCGCATGGGTGAGGACCACTCCAACATCCGTCAGCTGATGCACGGCCTCGATGTACATATGTGTGTCCGGCGCGAGATCCCATGTGGCGCCGAGCAATGCGGCCAGGTCATTCGCCTCGAAACTGGCGGACGATCGATGATCGACGTACATCCAGTCCGGCGTCGCCGCGAACACTTCGTGCCGGTTGAGCGCGGCGTAGGCATCTTTGACGACTGACCATGTGCGTGAGTGCGCGGCCGCCTCTCCGGCGAGGTAGCGCGCGTCGAGTTCGGCGATGGCGGCGTCGAAGTCGTCGAAGTCGAAATGTGTTCTGGCGAGTATCAGCCCGTCGGTATCGACCTCGGTGATCGACAGTGCCTCAACCATTATGTCTTCGGCACTGATCGCGTCTGATCGAACGTCGCGCCCCGCGAACCGTAAGTGGTTCAGGCACAGGCGATCACCCCGCACCGCCAGTGGTGTCGCGCTGATCTTTAATGCTCCGAGGGCGGCGATCGCCTGAAGATTCGCGATCTCTGTTGCGCGGTCGTTGCTCTCTCGGCCGAATCCACGCCGGCGGTCATCGACCCGGATGTCATCCGCTAACAGCGTGCCAATCTCATCCCAGCAATTGCCCCCGAATAGCGCTACGACCCGATCATCGGCTCGGCTTGCGGCGTTTTGGAGCCGCCGCGCTTTTGGCTCCGCCTCGAACCGAGCGTGCGTGGCGTCGAGTTCCGCGAGCGCGGCGTCGATGTCTTCGACGTCGAAGAACATCTGCAGCGCGATTCGACCGTCATCGTCGATGGCATACAGGTGAAGCAGTTCGTCGTACGGGGCCCCAGGGTCCATGTCTTCGGTGCCGGCCCTCATTCGAGCGAGCGCCAGGCGCTCGCCTCGCGCCGCGAAGATGATGTGCTTGACCCGCATGCCGCCCGTCTCGATTTCGTGCCTCCACCTACGTCGCCACTCGTCGGATGGCAGCGTAAGACCGACGACTTTCCGGCGATTTTCTATCGAGATCTCGGGTGCGAAAAGCTGCTCGAACTCGTCCCAAGCCCCGCGGTGAATGGCGGCCATCACGCGTTCGCCCACCCGCACAGCCGCGTTGTCAATCCTGGTCGCCGCATTTTCCAACCGCCGCGCCCTCGGCTGCTCCTCCTCGAATCGGGTGTGCACGGCGTCGAGTTCGGCGATCGCGGCATTCATATCTTCGACGTCGAACTTAACCTGCAGCGCTATTCGACCTTCCTCGTCTAGGCCGATTACTTGGAGCATCTCGTCCTTCGGCGCCCCCGAACTTACATCCGCAGTGCCTAACTCCAGCCGCATGAGGGCGGATCGCTCACCACGAATAGCGACGACCTGGGTGCGGTAGCGCACCAAGCCCGTCTCGATGTAACGCCTCATATCCCGGGGCCAGTGGTTCGATGGAACGTCGATCCGCTTGAAGCCGACGATCTTTCGGCGGCTCTCCACGGACACGTGCGGGGCAATAAGCCGCTCTACCTCGTCCCAAGCCTCGCGATTGACAGCATCGACCAGACGGCCGCCCATTTGTACGCAAGCGTTGGTCAATTCGACGCTCGGCGCTTGCGGCCGAGCTGGTGGCGGCTCGCGCTCGCCGAGAATGGGGCGCGCCTTCTCGGCAAGAGCCGCAGCGCCTTTCCGCTCGTAAAGCCCGACGGCCTGCTCGGCGGCGACCCGCGCCCCCGCGACATCGCCGGCGGCGCGCAAAATCGTTGCCAGGGAGAGGCATGCGTCGCCGTGATCGACCAACGCGTCAGTCCGCTCGGCCAGGCCGACGGCCGCCTCGGCCACGCGCCGAGCCTCGCCGTGATCTCCGGCGCGCGACAACAGCCGTGCCCGCAACGTGCGCCAGGCGATCGACGGCTTCAAGGCGTGGCCGGCGAGGCGCTCGCTCTCCGTACACAGTTCGTCGGCCTCGGCCTCGCGATCGAGCAAGAGGCACGTGCGGCCGAGCAAGGCGGCGGTCTCGGCGGTGTCGGCGTCGAGGCCCATGCGGCGGAACCCGTTGTAGGCCTTGCGCAGATGCGGCTCGGCGGCGGCGGGATCGTCGACGACCAGCTCCACGATGCCGGCGAACTGCTCGACCTCGAGAAGGGCATGGCGCAGGCCGAGCTCGGTGACCGTGCGCCGGGCCGAGTCGATCATTCGCCGCGCTGCTGCGGCGCGGCCTCGGAATGCTTCCAACACGGCCTGGCACCGCGTCGACGTCGCCTCGACCGCAGGCGACTCGGTCGTGATTCGCAGCAGCCGCACCACGTCAAGGCACCGCCCGCCGGCGCGCGGGACCGGGTTTGGACCCCACAGCGCCGCGAGGGGCGCTTGCGCCAACACCGCGTTCACCCGGCGGTGTTCACGCGCGCGCCGTGCCGCCGTCAAAGCGTCGTCCAGGGCGATTTCGCAGTCGCCGATTCTCCCGAGCCGTGCCAGGCAGCCGGCACGGACGGTGTGCGCCGTGGCTTCTCCTGCGGCATCGCCCAATTCGGCCAGCTTGGTGGCAGCCATAGCCACCGCGGCCTCGATCTCGTCCAACCGCTCCGGATCGGTCAGCATCGACAGCTGCCCGTCGAAGCAAGTCGCCCATGCCGCTAGCCGAGCCGAATCGACGGTGGCGCTTTGTAATTGAGAGACCGCACCGGCCGCGGAACCCACGTCACCCGCGGCCAGCAGCGCCTCGCAGCGTGCGACCAGGAGCTCGGCGATCTGATCGTCGCGGTCGGGCAGCTCGTCGTCAATCTCCTCCAGAGCGTGCAGCGCCCGATCGTAAAGGTCGGCCGCACCCTCGTAGGCGAGGCGGGCCATCGCCTGGTCCGCCGCACGCCGGCAGTACTCGACGGCCTTGACCGCGTTTCCCGCCCAAGCACATTCGAAGTAGTGGTGCGCCAGCTCGGCGAGCAACTCGTCGTCGGCGCCGGGCTCGTTCTCCAGCGTCGTGGCGATGCGCTGGTGCAGCCGCATGCGCCGCACCGATGGCAGCTCGGCGAGCAGCGACTGTCGGACGAGCGCGTGGTTGAACCGGTAGCGACCGCCGGGCTCTTCGATGACAATGCCCGCCTTGCAGGCCTCGTCGAACGCGTCGACCAGGTCGTCGCCGACCACCCGCTCCACCAACTCCAACGCGAACCGGCTACCGACGACCGCCGCCGCCGCAAGGGCCTTGTTCGTCTCCGGTGTCAGGCGAGAAAGGCGGCGGCTCACAGCCTCCCGGACCCCTTGCGGCAGCGTGCTCTGGTCCCACCGGCCGCCGCTTTCCTCGACGTGGCGCAGGGCCTCAATGAGGAAGAACGGGTTGCCACCCGTGACGGACGCCAACGCCCGGGCCAGCTCCTCGTCGTTGTAGCCGGCCTCGGCGACGTAGGCGCTCACGTCGTCCTCGTCGAGCCCGCCGAGCTGAAGGCGGTTCGCGGTGCCGTCGCGGTGCAGGTCCGCGAGCATGGCCGAAAGAGGGTGCGAGCGGTCGAGGTCGGTGCTGCGATAGGTGCCGATGATCTGCACGCGGGCCCGCTCGCCGAAACGCAGCAGATGCCGCAGGAGGAGCAACGTGGGTTTGGCAGCCCAGTGCAGGTCATCGAGGATCAGGACGACGGGCGCGCTCGCCGACGCGACACCCAGCAACGCGACGACAGCATCGAAGAGCGCGTAGCGTTCGGTATCGGGGTCGGCGCGGGTCGGTGCGGCCAGGTCGGGGAGGACATCGGTCAGCCCGGGAACCAGGGGGAGCAGCGCTTCCACGCCCCGCAGCCCGCCAAGCCGACCGCTACCAAGGCACGGCACGAGCGATCGCAGGGCTTCCGCGAACGGCTGGTAGGGCGCTCCAAGGTCCTCGTCGCAACGGCCGTAAATCACCAGGGCGCCCTGGTCGTAGGCCTGCCGGGACCATTCGCCGGCCAGGCGAGTCTTGCCGACACCCGGTTCGCCGGCGATCAAGACGGCGTTCGTGCCGCCCGCGAGGGCGGTCTGCCACGCGGCAAAAAGCCGCTCGAGCTCTTGCCCGCGACCGACGAACGGCCCTGGGCCGGCCAGCACCGCGGGCAGGCTCGGCCGCTCCAGCGGCGCTTCGGCCGAGACTTCTTCTTCATTACGGACTTCCGCAGTCTCCCGCCGGAGCTCGAAGACGTGCTCCGGGCGCGCAAGGTTGCGCAGCTGGCGCGTGCCGAGGTCGGCGAGCACGACGTCGTCGGGCAGGGAGTCGATCACGAGCTCGGCGGTCGCACCCGAGCACAGGATCTGGCCTCCCGCCGCCAACGACCGCAGCCGCGCGGCGCGGTTGACCGCCCGACCGAAGTAGTCGCCGTCGCGGAATTCGGCCTCCCCGGTGTGCAATGCCACGCGGACGCGCATGGGCTCCCGCAGCACCCACGGCTCCTGGACAATCGCGTCCTGCAGCTCCAGAGCGGCGGCGGCCCCCGCGGACGGCCGCTCGAAGACCGAGAACGTGGCGTCGCCCTCGCCGCGGGTCTTGATCAGCCGTCCGCCGCGGGACGTGACGACCTGTTCGACCAGCTCGTCGTGTCGCGCGAGCGCGACCCGCATGGCACCGGCGTCCGCCTCCCACGCCGCGGTCGACCCCTCGATGTCCGTCAGCAGGAAGGTCACGGCGCGGGTCACCGCCGGAACATTCTGCGCGCCAGGGGTTTCCAGCGCGGCGTCCTGCGCGACGATCGCGGCCTCCAGCCGGCGCAGCTCCGGGCCGGGATCGACGCCGAGCTCGTCGGCGAGCAGGGTCCGCGCCCGCTGGTAGGCGCCCAGGGCCTCACCCTGCCGGCCGGCGCGGTAGAGGGCGAGCATCAGCTGGGCCCAACGCCTTTCACGCAGCGGCGCGTCGGCGACCGCGGCCTCGAGCTCACCGATGATCTCGGCGGCGCGCCCCGTCGCGAGCAGCGCGTCGGCCCGGTCCTCCACCAGCGCGGCGTGGCCCTCGATCCACCGTGTCTTTTCCGACGTTCCCCGGCGGCCGTCGGGCAGTTCGGGGATGCCGCGCCAGAGTTCGAGCGCCTCCTCGAAGCGGGCAACCGCCTGGCCGGTGTCGCCGGCCGCGGCGGCATCGCGTCCCCGTCGCGCCGCGGACTTGTAGCGCGACGCGTCGACCTCGCTCTCGGCCAGGGTCCACCCCGCGCCCTCCGTCAACACGAAGCCGTCGCCCAGGGCGCGGCGCAGCGAGGAGATGTGGGTTTGCAGGGCCTTGGCCGCCGTGCGTGGCGGATCCTCGCCCCAAAGCAGCTCGACGAGCGTGTCGGCCGACACCACCGAACCGACGTGCAGCCCGAGCATGGTTAGGATCGCGCGGGGCTTGGCGCCCGGAATCGCGACCGGCGCGCCTGCACGCCGGACCTGGAGAGGTCCCAAAACCCCCAGTTCCACCTCTAGAAGACTAGTCACGTCCGCAATCGTCGGTAAGACGATTCAACAAGCAGTCAAGATCGAGTAAAAGCCGCCCTATCCTGCGATATCTGCGAGCATGCCGGCCGTGGTGCACGGGCCGTCGCTGCAGGCCAGCAACAACTCGGCCTTCTTGGCGGGCCTCAGTGGATTTGGTTGCCGAGCTTGTTGACGAGAGCGGTGTTGAGATACCCGGTGGCCGCCGGCCCGCCGGTGTTGAGCGCGGTGATGGTGGCGGGGTCATCGACGATGACCAGCAGCCCGCCGTATCCGCTGTACTTGGCGGGCAGGCCGGCGTATCCGCCGCCGCCGGCGCCCGGGTCGGTGCGCAACAGGAGCATTACGTCGGTGCGCCGCCCGACGTAGTCGAAGTCGTTGATATCGAACGGCACATCGGGTGGGTCGCTCGGGGCACGCTTGTAGTGGGTGCTGTAGGAAAAGCCGATGCCCTCGAGGTAGCTGGTCGGAGCGGACACCGACGCGGCGGCCGTGGTGTCGGTGCCGGTGTAGTTGACCGCCAGGATGGACTTGCCGGAAAAGGCCGGGTGGTCCGATTTGACCTTCGCCTGTTGTGAGGTGGCGTCGTCGAGCAGCGTCTTGGCGGCATCGGACCGGCCCAGCGCCGTGGCGATCCAGCTCAGTTGCGTCTGCCAGGTCCAGTCTTGGGTGGTGTCTGCGGACTGCGTCAGGGTCGGCGCGATGGTGGCCAGCTTGTTGTAGGTGGGCTGGTCGATGTCGCCGGTGTCGATGATGAGGTCGGGTTTCGCCGCGGCGACCGCAGCGGGGTCGATGCCCGCGAGGACCGGCGCGCCGGAGTGCACCAGGGATTGAAGCCAGCCCGGCACGCCTGCCTGCGGCCGGGTCATGATCACGGGCTGCACGCCCAGCGACAGCACGGCGTCGGGATCGCCCGGTCCGAGCGCGGCGATGGCCACCGGGCGGTGCTCGAGTTTGACCGTCCCGAACTTGCCGGTCAGGGATTGCGGGCGGTAGGGGGCCAACCCACCGCTGGAGTGGCCGAGCATGCGGATGCCCACGACCGCCGCGACGACCACCGCGACGGCCAAACACGTTGCGGCCAGGACTAACCGGCCGCGTTTGCGGCGCCGCGGTGGCTGCGAGGGAACGGGCCCCGGCCAGTGTCCGCCTGAAAGGTGCTGTGGCGCGGGCGCACCGGGCCCGCTGGGCGGTGTCGGCCACGTGGGCGGGTAGGACAGCGTGGGGTTGGTCCGGGCGGGCGTTTCGTGCCCGCCACCGGACGTGCCCGTGCCGGACGTCGGGCCGCCGGTCAGCGCGGCCGCCGTCGCCGCGGCCAGCGCGCCCGCGGTTTGGAAGCGCTCGTCGGGGTCCTTGGCCAGCGCGCGGGCGATGACGTCGTCGACGGCGGGCGGCAGGCCGGGGGCGAGTTCGCTGGGGCGCGGGATCGGCCGCATCAGGTGGGCCATCAGCATCGCGGGCAGTTCGCGGTATTCGCCGTAGGGGGTACGGCCGGTCAGCAGCCGAAACAGCGAGCAGCCAAGGGAATAGATGTCGGTCCGGTGGTCCACCGGGCCGCCTTGGATCGCCTCGGGCGCGGCGTAGGCGGCGGTGAAGACCAGTGAGCCCGTAGCGGTCAATGTCGTGGCGTCGTCCAGGGCGCGGGCAATGCCGAAGTCGGCCAACAACACTCGTTCCTGGTCGGGAACGCCCGGCGAGGCCAGCAGGAAGTTGCCGGGCTTGATGTCGCGGTGCAGGATGCGGCGGGAGTGCGCGTAGTCGAGCGCTTTGGCGACGTCGCTGATGATGCGCACGATCCGGGTTGGCGTGAGGTTCGCGGCGGCCAGATCGCTTGCCGCGGTACCGTCGACGTATTCCATCGCGATCCACAGCTGGCCGTCGTCGGTTTCGCCGCGGTTGAACACGGTGACGATGTTCGGATGGCTCAGCGTGGCGGCCAGGTCGGCTTCGCGGGTGAACCGGGCGCGGAACTGCTCGTCGACGGAGAGTTCGGCGGACAGGATCTTCAGCGCGTCGCTGCGGGGCAGGGTGGGGTGGCGGGCCAGGTAGACCGTCCCCATCCCGCCGGAGCCCAAGACGCCTTCGATGCGGTAGCCGGCGATGACGGTTCCGATGGCTAGCGGCATGGCCGGCTCATTTCCCGGTCAGCATGCGGTATTGGGCGGCCATCATCTGGTGCAGCGCGGTTTCTTGTTCGTTTTGGATGAAGTAGGCGTAGCGGTCGGCGCCGGCCACGCACCAAAACGCCAGGGTTTCGGTGAAGCATTTCGCCTTGGGCATCCCGCTGATGCCACCGACCCGGTGCGGGCCGGAATAGTCGGCCACGATGCGGGCCGCCGAGCCGGCGTCGGGTGTCTGGTAGACGCGGATTTCGGCGACCTCGGCTACCTGTTGGACCCCAACGGATTTGAACAGGGCCTGCATGTGAACCGCGTCGTCGGGTTCGAGGTGCAGGGCCCCATGAGCGTCGTAGACGCCGTCGCTGACGACCTCGTTTTCCGCGCGTTTCGGCAAGGTTCGGGCCAGCAGGCCGTCGGGGTCCAGCGGTAGCTGAGCCAGCCGGTCATACGGGGTGGGCTTGAACTTGTCGATGAGTGGCTGCTGCGGATCGAGTGTGGTGGCGATCAATTGCGCTGCAATATCCGTGTTTTGGGCCGAGGTGGCGGTTTGGGCCAGGATGTATTGGCCGTGCGCGGTTACCGCCGTCACCGAAAACCTCGGTTCCCCTGGGGTGGGGTAAACGGCGGTCCAACGGTAGGTCACCGCGGCGGTGCCGGCATAGCGGGGGATCGAAATGGGCTGGGTGGGAATGGGCTTGGTATCGAATGGCTCGGTGAGGGCCGCGCTCTTGGCCGCCATGGCGGCGACGGCGGCCGTGGCGTCGGCGGGCGTGTCCAGCTCCAAGACGATGTTGAGCAGGCCTTTGTAGGGCCCGGTGCCGGTGTGGCGGGAACTGGAAAACCCGGCCACAAACCTGTGACCCGCAAGGCCGTCACCCATCGGGGCGCCCAGCAATGCGTTGACCCCCTCATACGCCTTGACCGGACCCGTATCGACCTGGGCGTACTGAGTCAGGGCGGGATCGACTTCCCACGGGCCCACCACGTTGGTGGCGAGGCGGCGCGCCTCCGCCCATCCGCCCTCTCGGGGGGCGCCGGCGACACCCAGGGGCGGGCGCGGCGTGGTCGGATAGTTCCCCACGTCGAGCAACGCGACCTCAACGCCGTCCCAACCGCCCGCTCCCGCCGCCGTGGTGGCGGTCCCGTCGATCGTGGTGCTGCATCCGACGGCCGTGGCCACCACCGCGACGGCGACCCAGATTCGCGCCATCCTGTTCATGAGCCCGTCAGCATGAGGTATTGGGACGCAATGATCTGGTGTGCGTCGAGTTCTTGGCCGGCAGCGGCTTTGAACGCGTACCGGTCAACGGCGGCGACACACATGTAGCGCACCGTCGCCAGGTCGGGGTTGTCGGAGCCCCGGTCAAAGCAGCGCGCCGAGGGCAGCCCGCTGATGCCGGGCGCTGATTTATAGCCCAGGAAGGGGACATCCATGCGCACCAGCCCGTCGACGGCCCGAACCGCGCCGGTCGGGTCGACGGCCTCATAGACGGTGGTCCGGTCGGCCGAGACCCGCTGAATGCCGGCGTCGTTGTACATCGCCTGGGTGGCCACCGGGTCTGAGCGAAAGTTCAGCGCCCCGCGGGGCTCGTACACCGCGGCCTGGTTGACCGTCGGGTTGGTGGAGGGCACCGTGCGGGCTAGCAATCCGGTGGGATCGGCGGGCAGGCTGGCCAGCTGTTCCACCGGGCTGGCCTGGAAATGGTCTGCCGAAGGCCCTTGCAGGTCAAGGGTTTTGGCGATCATGTCGCCGACCGCGTCGGCGCTTTCCTTGGAGCCGGCGTACTGGTAGAGCACGAAGGGCCCGTGCGCGGTGAACGCCTCGGCCTCGAATCCTCCCGAGACGGCGGCGACGTTGGCCAAAGCGGTTGGGTAGCGGGGGATTTGCAGGCGCCTGGCGGGCACGTTGCCGGCACGCGGGATGGCCAGGTTGGCCGCGGCCATCGCCGAGGCGGCCGCCGCCGCGTCCTGCGGGCCGGCGAAACGCAGCACCGCGTTGTCGAGGATCTTGGGCTTGTCCGTCGCCGCACCGGGTTGTCCCGCCGGCACGGGCACTGTGGCGCGCCCGCTGACGAACCCCACCACAAAGTGGTGGGCGGCCGCTTGGTCGCCCATGGCGGTACCGAACACCAGCGCCGAGAGAGACCGGATGTCGGTGAGCGCGGTGGTGGGCGCCAGATCCGACTGCACCGAGATCAGTTTCGGGTCCACTTCCCACGGTCCGGTCACCATGCTGGCCATGCGCTGCGCTTCGACGCGACGCCCGGCGTCTTCGTTGGGCACAGTGCCCAGCGGGTCCCGCGGCCGGCGCGGATAGTTGCCGGGATCCAGCAAGGCCACATTGGCCGCCGGGGGAGCCGCGCCGCCAGACTTGACGGCGCTACCGGTCACTACCAAGGTACAACCGCTAATCAGCGCGATGACCAACGCCGCCATCAATGCCAGTGGCTTCGGCGCAGTGCCTAGTCGCCGCAGACCAACAAGACCCGCACCGCAGGCCTTGCCGTGAACGTCTTTCACCGACGCCCGCCCCGACCGAACTCGGGGGCGTCGGGGCGGGGGCTCAGCGCGTCCACGGGCTCGGCGCTCACCGAAGCGTTGCGGATCCCCACGGCCACGCCCCCTTTCGCTTCCCCAAGCACGTAAACAACCCAGAACACGGCCACGCGGGCCGCGAATGGTAGCTGATGCTACCAGCGTGCATCGCCGACATCGGGGGAATCAGGAGAGAGGCTGGGCATCGGCGGAGAGTCGCCCCAACCCGCGCCACCGGCCGTCAATCCTGTTGCGCTTGAAGGTCATTGGGTGCTAACCCGGTCCGCCATCCGCGCGGCGGCGGTGGTGGCCTGGTCGGCGCGGTTGAAGCCGCAGCTGCGGGTGTCGATCACGACGTTGTTGCGCGCGGTGAGTGCCCGTTGGCACCCCCAGCCGCGGGCCCCTTCCTGGGTGAAGACGACGCTGAGCATCCCGTCGCGGTTGGTGACCGTGCCGACGGTAAAGGTGATGGAGCCCTCAGCCGGGTTCGTGAGTGTCAGCGGCTTACCGTCGCACTTCCCCCAGTTCTCGGTTTGCTGAGCGGCGAACCTGGTAGCCGCCTCAGCGCTGGGATAGTCGATGACGGCCTGGCTGACGAGATGCCCGTCGCCGCGCAGGAATTGCGTCTGCACGCCCAGGTAGCCGCTTCCTCTCAACGCCTCGGTCAACGCCGGATGCTGGATGCCCTCGCAATCGGGCCTGTCGCTGGACAACTCGCTGAACGGGGAATCTGCATGGGCGTCGGGCATCACCCGAATGTCGGTGGCCGTTTCAATGCCGTTGACCGTTCCGGCATCCAGCAGCAGCCGGGGCAGCGCCTCAAGCGGCACGGTCGGTGCGGGGGGTGCCTGGCTGGGCGCGACCGACGGCGAGGGGGAGTCCGGCGCCGGACTGGCGGCCGAACGCGCCGGCGTGGGGTCGGATTCGCTCGCGATGGCGATCAGCCCCGTGCATGCGATGACGGCCACCACCGTGGCCGACACTCCGCCGATCCAGGCCCACTTGCGCCGGTCGCTGCGCCGCTGGGTCGGCGGCGGATAAGCCGGGGCCGGCCAGCCTCCGAAAGCCCACGGCGGGGGTGTCGGCGAAACCTGCCGGCCCGCGGGGAATGCGGCACTCCGGCGGGGGATAACCGCGGTCACCTCCTCGCTGCCGCGCCCGCCAGGCGGGGCCCACCCGGCCGGGCCCGGCGGCGCGACCCGTGCGCCGGGGTGCCCGCGTTGGGGATCGGCTGGGTACGGGTTCGGCTGACTTGTCATCGGATGTCCTTTCGGGGTGTGCGGCAACGCGCCCGCGCTCATGCTTCGAATTAGAGCACGCTAACCGTAGCGATGCAACAAGTAAATCGTTGCAGAGCTACGACATAGTTGCTAGCATGCGTCTCAGACCTGAAGCGGTGCTCCCGCCGCCCCGATAGGAGGACCCCTAATGACTGCTTGCTCGCTCACCCCATCGGCACCGGAAGGCGGCGCCGACATGCGTCTCCGCGGCCGGCGGACCCGGCGTCTAATGGCCACCGTCATGGTCGCCGCGGCGGGCCTGTGCCAGTTCTTGACCGGCTGCGCCGTCACGGCCACCGGGCGACCGGCGGCCGCCCCGGACCTGGGCCATTGGCAGCCCCCGCCGATCCTGAACCCGCTCCTGGGTGACCTGCTGCTCAGCGCCGCCGACGTCAATGCCGTCGGGCACACCGCGGGCATGACGCTGCGCACGCCGCTCACCAAGATGGGGCACGCCGAGGGCCTCGTTTCCACCCCGAGTTGCCTGGACGCGTATTCACCGATCCAGGCGGTGGCCTACGAAGGCAGCAGCTGGACGGCGGTGCAAGGACAGATTTTCGACGATGCCGCGTCTCCAGACGCCCCGATCAACCACGCCCTGGTGCAGGCCGTGGTCGGTTTCCGCGACGCCGACTCGGCCCGGCAGTACTTCAGCCAGGCCAAACCGCGCTTGTCGGTGTGCGCCAACCGCGCACTGACCGTCAACCGCCCGGGGCGTACGCCGGTGAGATGGATGTTCGGCGACTTGGTGGCCACCGACGGCACGCTGGGGATCCTCCGAACCGAGGAGAGCGGCGGCTTTGCCTGCCACCGCGCGCTGGGGCTGGCCAACAACGTGATCATCGATGCCCTGTGGTGCGGATTCGACACCACCAACCAAGCGGGCCAGGTGGTCGGCAGGATCGCCGCCGCGGTCTCGCAAGCATGACCGTGTCTCAGCCTCGGCCCTATCGGCACGCCTACCCGCAGCCGGCGCATGTCTATCCGGGGTGGGCGACCCCCGCCGCCGCGGGCAATCAACCGGTATTCCAGGTCCGGGTGACCAAGCACACGGGCCTGGCCATCGCCTGGTACCACCAGCGCTACACCGTCACCGGGACGCTGCAGCAATGCGAGGCCGCCATCAGCCAGGCTCAGCAGCACAACCTGCTCGCGGGGTGGTGGAGCCTGGCCTCGGTCCTCGTGTGGAACTGGGTGGCCCTGCTCGAAAATCACAGTGCGCGAAAGGCTTTGCGTCACCGAGCCGGTCGACTCAGTTGATCGTCAGCTGCGCGATCAGCGTCTCGAGAGCGGTAATGGCCTCCGGGGCGACGGCGCGCTCGGCTTCGGCGTCCTCCAGGACGGCGATCGGCAGGCCGGCACCGTTGGCGGCCTCCTCGATGCTCAGTTCGGCGCGGTGGCGCGCGTCGTAGAGCCGCTGGCCCAAGGTGGCCGCCGGTGACCGCGCGGCGCGCATCATCAAGTCGTTGTAGCTGCGCCGGACGCTGCTGAGGGCCAATACGACCGACGGCGTGCCCTTGGCGTTGCGGGCGGCGCTTGCCGCCAGCTTCTCGAGCTTGCGCAAATCGGCCAGGATCGCCGTGGCCCTCGGCGTGAAGTCCGGGTAGGAAGGGTCGGGCAGGTCGGCCATCGCCGCGGTGAGCGTGTGCATGGCCAGTTCGACCGTTTCGGCCATCAGCGGCGCCCGGACGGTGTCGGTGAGCACCTCGGTCGCCTCGTCACCGGGCGCGGCGGGTGGCACCCCGAGCGCGGTGGCTCGTGCGGGCGTGGTCGAAGGCTCGAGGCGGATGCGGGTGATAGTTCCCGCCGGCCAGTTCAGCGCTTTTTCCAGCTTGGACAGGGTGGCGCGGCGCGGCCAACTGCGGCCCTTCTCGAAGGCGATCAGGGTGCCGGCGTTGATGATCTTGTCCCGGGCCAGGCTGCGCTGGGTGAGGTCCAGCTCGTTGCGGCGTGCCGCGACCGCGCGACCGGCACGCACGACACCGGGATCGCTCTCGCCGTCCCACCATTGATCCTCGTCGGCCTGCTGCGCGGCGACGACGATCGTCGATTCGTCCGGTGGCGACGCGTCGGACGGACCGCCGGGGGTCAGCAGCACAGGAATCCCGTCGGCGGCGCCCAGAGAGATGGTGGTGGGCCCGGTGATCAGCACCGAGCTGCGGCGCACGCCGTCGACGAACATGCCGTTGGTGCTGGTGTCGATGGCCTGCCAGCCGTCGCGGTGCGGTTCGAGGCGAACATGCCATCGCGAGATCCGGTCGTCGTCGATCGTCACCGCCGCCGCGGCGTCCCGGCCGATGACGGCGACGCCGGCCGTCGGGAGCAGCGTGTGCGATCCGCGTCCGGCTCGCACGGTCAGGGTCGGTGCCGATGTGGACGGATCCGGTCTCACACTCGCCTCCAGTCGATGCGGTTGTCCGCGGTTGCTTCATGTTGCACCGCTGCATCGCTCGGAAATGCTACAGCTTTCCTGAGGCACTCGCCACGGTGCGCGCCGTGATTTGGCGGCCGAGTGTCACGGGACCGTGCCGCTTCCTTCGGCGCTGAGACGAGCACATACGCCGCTGAACTGCGCGAATTAGCAACACCGTCCACGCCATGTCGAGGAAGAGCCAGTGCAACAACTAAATTGTTGCAACCCACTAACGCTTCGATTACAGTCGTTGCATCAGGCGCGGATCCGCGCACGAAGGAAAGAGGAGCCATGACAGCGACCGCCGCACGTGAGCCGAGTGACGACTTCGTACCCGCCTGCGTGCGGGACCCCGAGCGGTGGACGACGACCGATCCGGACGACGAGGCGAAGGCGCTGTGCCGCGCGTGCCCCCGGCGCTGGCAGTGTGCCTGGGACGCGTACCACACGCCCGGCGCCCAGGGGCTGTGGGCCGGGGTGGTCATCCCCGAGACGGGACGTGCCAGGAGCTTCGCCCGGCGCCGCCTGCGCTCGCTGGCCGAACTGGGCGGCTATCCGATTCGCCCCCGACGACGGCGCGGCGCGGCCAAGGACCGTCGGCCGTCGCACTGACACACCGCCGGAACAGTCGGTTAGTGAGAGGTACCGATGAACCGTCCCTACCCCGCGAGCCCACCATTTCCCACGCCGTATCACCGGTGGCCGGACGCTCGACCGTATTACCCGCCGCAGTACGGAATGCCAATCCCGCCAAGGGGTTTAGCGATCTACCGGTGGCGGTGGTACGTCGGGGCGCTGGTTGCCTTCGTCGGCTCCGCGCTGCTGATCACGGGATTCGTCGCGCCGGCCTTCTGGGTCACCAAAAAGCTCGACGTCGCCACCGCCCAGGCCGGCGTGCAGCGTGTCCTGTCCGACCCATCAGGCTACGGAGCCAAGAACGTCGGCGATGTCGCCTGCAACGACGGGCAAAATCCCACCATCGCGAAGGGGAGCACCTTTACCTGCGCGGCGACCATTGATCGCGTCAAGCAATTGTTCGTCGTCACCTTCACCGACGATGCCGGCAACTACACGGTCGGCCGATCCCACGAAACCGGCGGCCGCACAAAGCAGTTCACGAGTCGATAGACCGCGGCAATCGGTCACACCTCGACGGCGGCGGCGATCTTGTTGACGACCTCGCCCGCTTGATCGGCGGTGTCGAATCCACACCAGAGCGTGTCGATGACGACGTTGTTGCGCACTCCCAACGCGCGTTCGCACGAGAAGCCACGGCCGGTGTCGAGGCTCTGCACGAGGCTCAGCGTGGTGTCGGTGGCCGCCAGCGCGCCGAACTTCCAGGCGACGGGGCTGTCGCCGGGCTGGGTGATGGTCAGCGGCCGGTTGGCGCAGGCGGCCCACCGCGGCTTGGCCTGGAGGAAGAACTGCTGGGCCACGTCGGCGTCGCGGAAGCGCACCACCGCCTGGAGCAGGGCGTGCTTGTTGTGGTCGGCCTTCGCGTGAGCGTTGTCGAGGAACTGCCCTTCCAGCGCGACCCAGCTGCTGTCTCGGTAGACGCTGGCCTCGACCGGCGAGTAGGCGTCGAGGCAATTCCGGTCGGAGACCACGTCGTCGCTGTGCGACATCTCCGAGATCGGCCTGCGCAGCGCCATGCTCGTGGTCTGCCCGACGGCGTTGACGTCCCGGGCGCTCAGCAGCAGGTTCGCCAAGCGCGCGTTGCGGATTGGCGCGGGCTGCCAGTGGCCCAGGTTCGGCGCCGCGACGGGACGCCCGGTGGTGGACACCGTGCAGCCGGTCAACATCAAGCACAGGCCGACCGCGGTGATAACCACGTAGCGCACACCGGCACCGATGGGTCCGGATGCAATCACTGATGTTGCAGTCATTCGCTGTTCTCCTGCCCGGTCGTCCCCCCGCACAACACCGCAACTGCGATTTAAATTCACAGTCTCGTCTTCTCAGCTGCGGTCCGCGATCAAATATGACGTCAGGAAAAGCAAAAGTGGTTGCGAAATGCCGGTTATGAACTGTCTATGGGTTTTCGCATGAACTCAGAGTGTCGCGCGCCTACTTCCGGCCCGGATAGACAATCGCCTGGGTCACACTGCCGCCGTTGACGGTCGGCCCCAGCAACGCGGTGAACGAGTTGGCCGCGGGGTCGTAGGTCAGCAGCGAAGTGCCGGGACCGCAGCCGGCCTTGGCCACGAGGACCAGCTTGTCGCCGCTCACTCCGTCGACGACCACGCTGTCGGACAGTCCGGGCACCTTCACCCGGGTGGCGTGCCCGTCGGGAGTCAGGCGGGACAGGAACACGGTGCCGCACCCGCCGATCGACTGCAGGTACGTGCCGCTCGGCAACTGCCACGCGTCGGTGTCGCCGAGGTCGCCGCTGAATCCGGGATCACGGCCATCTCCCGAGTTGACCGCCGTCAGCGCGGTCGGCGTCGTGCCGTCGATGGGCACCTGCCACAGCTGGCCGACGTGGGAGAAATGGCCGGTGTCGGTGCAGTGGGCGAGCACCACGGTTGGTGAGGTCCACCACCGGACCGGTCTGCACGCGGTGAGGTGCCCGGGTACCGGCAGCTCCTTCCCGGGCGTGCCCTCGTTGCCCATCAGGGCGAGGCCTTTGGTTGTGCCGACGACCAGCTGGGTGCCATCGGGTGTCGGCAGAGCTCCACCCTGATAGTCCGGCCCCAGCGGATAGGCCAGCTCCTGCTTGCCGGTGAGGTCGACACGTTGGAGCGAGGGCCGATCCGGATAGTGCCCCTTGCCGACCAACACGGCCGTGCCGTCGGGGCGCGCATAGCGGACGGGGCCGCCGTCGATGGCGTCGAAGGTGGTCTGATTGCCGTTGCGAAGGTCGACCGCAATGACCGATTCGTCGTACACGGACCCGGGTTTGGTCGCGTACAAAAGCGCGTGGCTGCGGTCCCCGGACCAGTCGATCAGGCGGGCGGTGGAGCCGGCCTGGAACGTGGTGATCGGGTAGCGCCCGCCGACGGGGTCAACCAGGTACAGCGTCGTGGTCACCTTGTTCACGTCGGGCTCGTTCGGATCCCGCCGCTCGCCGGGCCGATGGCTGATGGCCGGGCTCCACAGGGCGAGCATCCAGCCCGGGCCGACCTGCGACCACGGGATGGTCGCCATCGCGGCTTCGACACCGCGGGCCGCCGGCTGCGCCTCCACGGCGGGCGTGCCCGAGGGGTTATGCGCCGCAGTGGAATCGGTGATCGATGAGCACCCGGTGGCCAGCACCGCCGCCAGCGCGACGACACCCATCCGGTTGCGCCATGCGGCGGCGTGGTTGCGAATTCGCTTGGGGTTCATGTTGGTTCGTTTCCGTTCCTGCATCATGCGAGCATGGCTGCGAGTTCGATGCGGGGGACCGCGATTTTGTGGGGCCCGGCGTTGTCGTGCACCACTTGGTCTTGGCCGAAGAAGAAGATCACCGCGTCGTCGGTGATGCCGAAGTTTTGGTACGTCGTCTCGTCGAGATCGGCTGACGGGGCGTCCAATTCGGCCCTGACGATGGTGTTGAGCAGCTCCAGCGGTTTGCTCCCGGGCTTGAACAACGTGTCGAACGTGATGGGGACGCGCTTGGCGAGGTTGAAGTTGAACGCCCGGAAGGTGGTGTTCGGGTGACCTTCGTGGGCGAAGCCGGTGTCGTTGTCGATCTTGAGCACCAGGCTTTGGGTGCGGGCGTCCGGTTTCCCCGAACGGTAGGTCTTGGCGGTGACGGCGTACTGATACGGCCGATTCCGTCCGCCGCGCGGGCCGAACTTGGCGACCCAGTCGACGAAGTCGTCGCGATTCTTTTTCAGGAACGCGGCGACCGCCGGCATCTCCGGGTAGTCGATGGGGAAGCCCATGTCGATCGTGTAGCTGGGGGTCGCGCTCCGCACCTGGCAGATCCCTTTGGGTCCAACGGTTCCGCCGAGGTCGGTGCACGCCGATTGCCCCTGCGCGGCGGTCGATGTGGTGGTGGTCGCGGACGGCGCCGTCGCTGTGCCGCTTGTCGTGGAGCAGCCCGCCATCGAGAGTGCCGCCATGGCGAGCCCAATCGTCAGGACTCGGGTGATCGATTTCTTCATGCGTAAAAGCCTGCGGGGGAGGCCTTGCGCGATCCTTGCGTCAGCCTTGCGTCAGTTGACGGCCTGGACGCCGTCCCGCGCCATGGTCAGGTCGCCGCAGCTGATGACGCCCGCCGAGGTCCATGCCGGGTCTTGAATCGACGTCGCGGTGACGGTATCCGAGCGGCCGATCGTCGCCGTCGTGCCATTCAGGTCAATCTCGGTGCGGCGCACCGTCAAAAGGGGTGCGCCGTGTGTGTCCCGAACCTGAAGCAATCCGACCAGCCGGCGTCCGTCGCCGAGGTCGCTGCAGCCGATGCCGTCGCCGTTGCCCCTGTGGTGGCCGCGGTCGAAGCGGAATTCCGTGCCCTGCAGGTCGACAACCGGGGTGATGGTGCAGCCGGACACCGCGTACAGGATCGCGTCCCGGCCGGTGTCGACGATGATCTGGTGATTGCCGTCTTGCTGGGCGTCTATCAGCAGCGCGGAGCGTCGGATGGGGCTGGCGCTCACTATCTTTGCCTCGCCGTAACCCTGGCTGGTCGTGATGCCGACGGCCATGTCGGTGATCCACAGCGTGGCCGGCTGGCCGTAGACATCGCTGACGTCCTTGCTCGCCGCACCGGGCGGTGGCCCGCCCGGTCCACACCCCGCGTCGGCGACTGCGGGCGGCGCGATAAAAACACCGAACGACGCCATCGCGATGGCGAGGACAAGCGACAACTTCGGCTTCATTTCTGGTCTCCCGGATTTAGTTTGACAACGTTGTGATTGCCGATGTCGGCGACGTAGACGCTGCCCGCGGCGTCCACTGCGACCGTTACCGGCTGATTGAGGCCGCTGAACGGCAGCACGACGGGTTTGTCCGCCCCGGCCGCCAACTTCAGCACCTTCTTGCGCTCGGCGTCGAGCACATACAAACTTCCGGCGGAGTCCACCGCCATGCCTCCGACGCTGCCAAGGTCGAGCGGCAGCACCGTTTGGGTGTCCGTTCCCGCCGCTAGCTTCAGCACTTGTTTGAAGTCGCCCGCGTACACGTTGCCAGCGGCGTCCACCGCCATGCCGCCGACGCCGAGGATGTGTGCGAACGGCAACGCCGTCGGGGTGTGCGACCCCGCTTCGGCCTTCACCACGTGGACGGGCCTGCAGCACCCGCCGTCGGGGTAGACCCCACCCCCGTCGGTGCCGTAGGCGCTGCCGGCGGCGTCCACTGCTAGTAGTTCGCCGCGCAAGCCGAGATCGGGCAGTGGCAGCACGGTCTGGGTGCCCGACCCGGTGGCCAGCTTCACCAATTGCTCGTGTCCCGTGTCGAGGACCCACACGGCGCCCGCGGAGTCCGCCACCAGGCCGGCGTGAACGAACTGCGGCAACACGGTTTGGGTGTTCGACCGTGCCGGCAGCTTGATCACGCGGGTGGTCACGGAGGGCAGTCCCGCGTCACCCTTCGAGTGATGAAGGTCGGTGACATACACGTTGCCCTCGGTGTCCACCGCCAGATCGTGCGGATTTTCGAGGGCGGTGAACGGCAGCACCGTTTGTCGGGGCGCCGGCGAAGGCGTCGACCCACTTGGTGGGCTCATTGAGCCCGCGTGGGGGGTGCTGATCGAGCATGCCGCGCCGAACGTGGTAAACGCGATCGTCACCGCGGCGATCAGCAGACGCCTTCGAAGTCGTTGCTGGCGGCCGGTATTGGCCATGTCGATCTCCCTCGCTACTGCTGGCCCGGGTAGGGCACCGCGTTGATGACGCCGCCACCGTTGACCGGCGGCCCGAGCAGCACCGTCGACGTGCCGCTCGCGGGGTTGTAGTCAATCAGCGCCTGACCGCCGCCGCACCCCGACCTGGTTTTGATGTCCAGGTCGCCGCCGTTGACGCCGAGCACGACGACGCTGTCGCTTTTCACGTCGGGCATCGAGACCTTTGACGTCGTGCCGTCGCCGTTGACCTTGGCGAGGAAGATGACGCCGCACGCGCCTGCGGCCTGAACGTACCTGCCGGCGGGGACCTGCCACGCGTTCAAGTCGCCGTAGTCGGGGCCCTTCTGGCCGTTGTTCGGCGCGGTGAGCGCGGTCGGTGTCCCACCGTCGATGGGCACCAGCCACAGCTGCGATCCGGCGGAGCCACTGCAGCGGGTGACGGCGATCGTCGAGTCGGCATCCCAAAACCGCGTCGGTGTGCAGTCCTTTTGCCCGGCGATCGGCAGCGCCTTGCCGGGCGCGCCGTCGTTGCCCATGAGAGCCAGGCCGGAGGCCGTGCCGAGCACCAGCTGCGTGCCGTCCGGTGTGGACAGATACCCGTCGAAGTCCTGCCCGACCGGGTACGTCATCTGGTGGTTGCCGGCCAGGTCGACCCGCTCGAGCGATCCGGGCTTCGAGTCGCGCCACTTGTACAGCAGCACCGCCTTGCCGTCGGGGCGCGTATAGCGCGGGTTCACGCCGCTGCGCTCGACGGTGAACGTGGTCTTCGCGCCGCTGCGCAGGTCGACCTCGGTGACGACCGTGCGGCCCTTCTCGTCCATGGAGAACAGGGCCCGGGTCCCGTCGCCTGACCAATCGACCAGCTTCGGGCTTTGACCCTTGCCCGGCGGCGGAAAGGTGGTGATCGGGTAGCGGCCACCGGCGGGATCGACCAGATACAGCGTCGTCGTTGCCGTCTCCCAGGTCGGCGTGCCGGGCGGAGGCGTCTCGCCGGTATGCAAGCCCGGAACCGGGCTCCAGACGGCGAGCATCCAGCCGGGACCCACCTGCGACCAGGGGACGGCTCCGAGCGGGGCCTCGACGCCATGGGCCGCCATCGGCTGGGCGTTGTCGGGTTGGGCCTGCGCGGCGGGCGCGAGGGCGATCGTCGCGGCGGCCATTGCCATCAGCGCGGACATCGCGCGGGACGTGGTGGTCATATCGGGCTCCTGAGAGACGCTTCCGGGTCTTCACCGCCCGGTCATGTAGAGGCTGCGGCGGGCGCCTTGCGCGTTTCTTGCGCGAACCTTGCGTCGGGTCGTCGAACCGCCCGGGACGGCTCGCGCAGCAAAGAGCTGCATAGCCCGGCCGCCTCGGGAGATACTGCGTCGGTACCCGAGGAATCGAGGCGGTGGTAGTGGACGCGCGCGTCGGTACGACGTTCGGCAAGTACAACCTCACGCGCCAGCTCGGCAAGGGCGGCGGCGGGGTGGTGTACGAGGCATACGACACCGGCAAAGGGCGGACCGTCGCGCTGAAGATCCTCGCCGAAGATCTCTCGACCAACGACACGTTTCGGACCAGATTCCAGCGCGAGTCCCAGGCGGCGGCGATGCTGCAGGAACCGCACGTCATCCCGATCCACGACTGGGGCGAGATCGACGGCAGCCTCTACATCGACATGCGCCTGGTCCAGGGGCAGACCCTGCTCGACCTGATTGCCGAAGGCCCGCTGACGCCATCGCGGGCGGTGGCGATCATCGGTCAGGTCGCCGCCGCCCTGGACGCGGCGCACGCCGAGGGATTGATTCACCGCGACGTCAAGCCGCAGAACATCATCGTCACCCCGGCCGATTTCGTGTACCTCGTCGACTTCGGCATCGCGCAGACTAAAGGGGACCCCCGGCTGACGACCGTCGGGACTCAGATCGGCACCTTGAATTACATGGCGCCCGAACGGTTTAACGACAAGGCGACGACGCCCGCCGTCGACGTCTACTCCCTGGCGTGCGTCTTGTACGAGGCGCTGACCGGGGACGCCCCGTTCGCCGGCGACAGCCTCGAGCATCTGGTGGCGGGCCACCTCGTCTTGCCGCCCCCGCGACCGAGCGTGGTGAACAAGCGCATTCCGGCGGCGCTCGACGAAGTCGTCGCGCGTGGCATGGCCAAAGATCCCGACGAGCGGTACGGAACGGCGGGCGCCCTCGCCCGCGCCGCGCAGCGAGCATTGGGAGGCCCGTCGGGCGACGGGGACCGCACGCGACCGTTTACGGCGGGTGCCGTTGCCTTCCGCGGCGCGACGGACGAGATCGCGACGGGGGAGCTGCCGAGGCGCCATTCGGGCGAAGGCAAGCGGAGATGGCTGCTGCCGACCGTGATTGGGCTCTCGGCCGCCCTTATTCTCGCGGGCATCGGCGTGGCCATCGTGCTTGTCGCCCAATCGCCGGCCGGCCAGCCGCAGATCTCGCCGCCGCGCGCCTCGGTGCCCCCGCTGATAACGGGACCCGATCTGAGCAGCCTGCATCAGTCCTGCGATCAGGGCTTCTCCTTGCCGACGGCCTCGGGGTTCGGCACCCACGCCGGACGCGGGACTCCGGAAACGTCATGCCTTTTCGCCAACAGCGTGCTGACGTCGTACTGGGCCGAATACGGCAACGCCAGCCCGCTGCCCCGGGCGATCTCGGCGCCGGGCGCCGTCGACTGTAAGACCGTGCCCGGCGCGCTGTGCAACGGCTCGAACTTTCTCATGCACTGCCAGCAGCACCCGGGCGACAGCTGGATTACGTGCGTCGGCGGCAGCAGCGCCCGCGTGTACCTGTGGTGACGGCGAAGGGAGGTGTGATGGCCCACGACGCTCTCGGGTTCGGGGTGTTGGGACCCTTGCAGATGAGCGCCGACGGCACCGACATCGCGCTGGGCCCGGCCAAACAGCGGGCGGTGTTGGCCACGCTGCTGATCAATCGAAATCGCACCGTTGCGATCGACTCGCTGATCGACGCGGCGTGGCAGCAGAACCCGCCGCCCGAAGCGCGGGCGAGCCTGCATGCGCACGTATCTCGGCTTCGCCGACTGGTCGGCAGCGCCGGCGTGGATGCGGCGGCCGTTCTGGTCAGCGCCCAGCCGGGGTACCGGCTCAACGTGCCCGACGAGGCGTGCGACGTCGGGCGCTTCGCTCTCGAGCAAAAGGCCGGAATCGAGGCGGCCGCGGCCGGCCGCTTCGAACAGGCCAGCCGCCACCTGTCGGCCGCGTTGGCCGAGTGGCGCGGCCCGGTGCTGGAGGACTTGCGCGACTTCGAATTCGTGGAGGCCTTCGCCGCCGGGCTTGCGGAGGACAAGCTGGTGGCGCTGACTGCGCGTGCGGAAGCCGAGATCGCTTGCGGGCGGATTCATTCCGTGATCGCTGAGCTCGAAGCACTGGTATCCGAACACCCTTACCGAGAACCGTTGTGGGCACAGTTGATAACGGCCTACTACTTGAGCGAACGGCAATACGACGCGCTCGATGCGTACGGCCGGCTGAAGACGACGCTCGCCGACGAGTTGGGCATCGACCCCGGGCCCACGTTGCGCAGCCTGCATCAGCGGATCCTTCGCCAGGAGCCGCTCGACGTCCGACAGGTCGCGCGCGCAACGGCGAAACGCGTTGTCGAGACTCTCCGCAGGCCTACCGAGGTCTCACGCGAGTCCGTCGTCGCCTACCTGCGCGACGCCGCCGGCGGTCGTTATCCGCTGCGGGGGGCGACCACCAGGATCGGCCGTCTCGCCGACAACGACATCGTGATCGACGACGACACCGTAAGCCGCTACCACGCCGTGATCGTCGACACCGGGAACAGCTTCGTCGTCACCGATCTGCAGTCGGCCAACGGGGTCGACGTCGCGGATCGACGGATCCGCACCAGCGCGACGCTGGCCGACGGTGACCGCATCAAGATCTGCGGCCACGAATTCACCTTCGAAATGTGTTGAACCGTAACAGCTTCAAACTTGGGAGGCCGCCTTCGGCCGGTCGGTGACCTTCACGTCGCGCCCGGCACCGGCGGACATGGTCGCGGCCTCACCGCGGGCCAGACCGATGGTCGCAACGATCACCACCACCGCGGCCGCCGCCAGCAGAAACCAACCTGTGCCGTCGGCGTTCAACGTCTCGGCCAGCACGGTGATTCCGAGCACCCCTGCCACGACGGGTTTGGCGACGATGATCGTCGGCAGTGACGCGGTCAGCGCTCCGGCGCGATAGGCCGACTGATGGATGATCATTCCGGCGACTCCGGTGAACAGCCACGCATAGAACTCGGGCGTGTGCCATAGCTGGCCCGCGTGGTGTTCGATGACGTCGACAACGCCCTTCATCAGCACCGAGAACACCGCTAACAACGAACCGGCCACCGCCGCCAAAAGCAATGCCGCGGCGGGACGGTTCGACCAGATCCGCGCGCCCAGCAGGAACAGCAACAGCGGTGGGCCCATCACGATGGCCACCACCAGCCAGGCTCCCAGCGCGCCGCGCTCATGGCCGCCCGCCGGCGCGCCGACCGCGATCATGACCGCCAGCGCCGCGGCCAGCAAGATCGCCCACAGCCATTCGACACGGGTTACCCGATGACGGGTCACCCGCGCGTAGATCGGCAGCGCGAACAGCAGCGCCGTCACCTGAAGCGACATCACCAGCAGCACCGATCCCTCGTCGAGCGCCCAGGCCAGCAGGAGGTAACTCGAGATGTCCCCCAAACCGCCCAGCCACCAACGCTTGTCGCGCAGCAACATGCCGAACAGTGTCAGATGGCCGACCGGCTTGTCGGTGACCTCCTGCGCGGAGCGCTGCCGGATCACGTTGCCAACCGCGGATGCCAGTGCGGCGCACAGGGCGAGCAGCACCGCCAGGTCCCTATCCGACATGGCACGACCTCCTCACCCAAACCCACTCGCTGTTAGCTGGCTCGCCTCCGCGGATTCGCACCGAAAGCGGCTGACTGACTACTCACCAATCTAACCTCGACCCGGGGGAGCGGAGCGTCGACGGCCGCGCGCTTGGTTTCACAGCGGAAATTTCGTGGCGGTGAGCTGTTCCGACAGCTCCCACAGCGCGGCGGCTGTGGATGCGCGCCTGGCCGGCCAGTTTCGCCAGGTCGGCTGGCTGCGGCCATACAGGCCGAACCGTGGGCCGACGAACGTGTCGCCCGCGAGGTCCTGCGACGCCGCGTACAACGTTTGCCGGGCACCGAAGTCGGCGTCGGTGGACACGACGCGGTCGACAGCCAGCACCGCCGCGTCGCCGAATTTGCGACCCGAGTTGCCCTGCAGGTTCGTATGCGACCAGCCGGGGTGAGCGGCCAGCGCGCGCAGCGGAGAACCGACCGCATCCAGGCGTCGCTGCAGCTCGCTGGTGAACAGCAGGTTGGCCAGCTTCGACTGGCCGTAGGCCAACCACGCCGAATACGGCCGGGACCGCCAGTTCAGGTCTTTGCGGCTGATGTAGCCGATGTGGTGCAGCAGGGAGGACACCGTCACCACGCGATCGGTCAGCCTGGGCAGCAGTAGGTTGGTCAGCGCGAAATGGCCGAGGTGATTGGTGCCGATCTGGCCCTCGAACCCGTCGACGGTGACGGCGCGCTTGGTCGCCATGATGCCGGCGTTATTGACGAGGACGTCGACCTTTTCGATGCGGTCGGCGAAGCGTCGCACCGAAGAAAGGTCCTGCAGGTCGAGGCAGCGCACCTCGACGTCGCCGGCCATTCGCCCGGCCGCGGCGCCACCTTTTTCGGCGTTGCGCACCGCCAGGATGACGTGGGCGCCGACCCGCGCCAACTCGCGCGCGGTCACCTCGCCCAGCCCGCCGCTGGCACCCGTGACGATGGCGGTACGTCCCGCGAACGACGGCAAATCCGCTGCTGTCCAACCTGACATGGCAGCCACCCTAGCGGTGAAACGGCAAGGGCCGTTCCGGGCAACGGTTTTGGCGGTCGTGCGTCGGCGACTGTTATCGCGTCGGCTGGCGCACTTTGGCTTCGCGGGTATCGTGCGGACATGGACAGCGAAATCCCAAGTGCGCGCCGGGTAGGGCGTGGGTCGGGGGGCCCCGCATGTATCTAGGGGTTATCGTCAATCCGCTCGCGCGCAAGAATCGGGCCGCGCGGCACGACGTCGCGGCCGACATGCGCGGCATCGTCGGCCCGTGGGGCGAGGTGCACGAAACCACCTCGGTCGCGGAGCTGCGCGACGCCGTCGAACGGCTGTACCCGCGGGTCAGCCACCTGATCAGCGACGGCGGCGACGGATCGCTGAACTGGTTGATCAACGAAACCCGGCACTGCGCCGACGATCCGGAGCGCTGGCCGGCGTTCGTGCCCAGCAATGGCGGCAGTGTCAACGCCGTCGCGCGCAAGGCGCGGGTGCGGGGGAGGCCCGAAGCGGTGCTGCGCGCGCTGGTCACGGCGGCCGAGACGAATCAGCCTCCGCCCGAAACGTTTCTGGACACCCTGGCGCTCGACGGCGAAACGGCGAACGGCGCGAAGTTCTATCGGCTCTGCTTCGGGCTGGCCGCCGGGGGCGTCGGAAACCGGTTCTACGACAAGTACTACGACAACCACACGCACGGCCGGGCGGACGTCGTTCGAGTGATGGCCCACTCGTTCGGCGACTATTTGAGCAACAAGGTGGTCCCCGGGCACGCGAACAGGTCAAACTACGCGACCCGACTGTTCGCGCCGACGCACGCGCGCGTGGTGATCGACGGCGTCGAGGTCCCAACGCGCACACACACATTGCTGCACGCGGGCGCGATCGACCTGCACATCGGCGCCGGTTTCCGGCTCTTCCCGAAAGCGTCGGAACCCGGCGCGCTGCACTTTCAAGCCGGGCACCTGAGGCCCTCGAGGATCATTGCGCACCTGCCCGCGGCGCTCCGCAACGGAACGCTTCCCGGTGATCTGGTCCGCGACGTCAATGGCGACGAGATGATCATCGAGGCCGAAGACGAGCCGCTGTCGCCGATCATCGACGGCGAGCGTTTCGACGGCATCGTCCGCCTCGTCGCCCGCGCCGGGCCGCGAATCCGCATCGCACAGGTCGGTCGCCAACTACCGCTCGACGCGCGGCCACTCCGCCATGCGATGTCGCGCGGCAACGATCCGCGGGGTTCGGATTCCTGACAGCGCGCGCGACGCTACCGCCGCGCCCGGATGGTGCGCGTGATCTGGGCCGTGAGCTTGGGGTCGTTGAGCAGTTGGTCGACGAGCGTGGCGAGAACCTCTTGCCCGGTGACGCGAGCGACACCAAGGCGGTCGGCGGCTTCGCGCTGCCAGATGTCGAGGGCCCGGTGCTGGGCGGGCGTGAGGTCGACGGTTCGTCGGGTTCGGGGATTGCGCGTTCGCCCGACCGCGAAGCGATCGGTCGGCGCCGCTGCCATGCGGTCCGGAGTGCTCATCAGAGGTGTCTCTCGTCGTAGCCAGTACAGATGGATCAGTAAGTCAGTTTCAGTATATCCGTAGGTTATGAGGCTTGCCCGCGTCGCCGCCGGGCGCACCGCCCGTGCGGTGTCGTGCGGACCCATCGGGTTCGCGCTTCGAATAACCGCCGCCCAATGCCCGCCTTTGGCCCAGTGGAAAATAAGCCCGCAAGGGCGCCGATATTTGCAAAATCCCGTCGGCCCTGTTTATCGAAAAATGCCGGCGGCGATCCCGGCCAGTCATCGACTACGGAACCCCGGAAGTCCGTAGGTCAGTATCCACGTATCTTCGTGTTAGCAGGGTATACGTCGGACGCGTGTTGTCCTTACCTACTGAGACGAGTATTTGCATAAATAAATTCTCGCGTGTAGAAAACGGCGTCGCGTGGGGCTCCCTGTGGGATGGATCATGCGGAGCTGTGAGGTTAATGTGCGGCCTTGAAATCGCTTTGCGTGGCGTCGATTAACGGCGCTACCGTGAATGAATTACGACGTAACCAGTTCTTCTTTTGATTTCGCCTAAATCGGGCCACCAACCTGGAAGGGGAGTGACTCCTTGATGGAGACGCTGATCGATTACCTGCGGATGTGGGAGGCGCGGAAGCCGCATGACACCCTCTTCCGGTTCGTCGACTCCGATGGCCGCGAGCTCGGGCGCTACACGTACCGGAGCTTCGCGGAGAGGACGCAAGAGCTGGCCGCCTACCTGTCCACGGAAGCCGGGCTGAAGCCGGGAGATCGGGCGCTGCTGGTCTACGCGCCAGGTCTGGAGATGGTGGCCGCGTTCTACGCCTGCGCACGCTTGGGAGTCATCGCCGTCCCGGTCAGTCCCCCGCTGCCAATGGCTTTCGAGTCAGGGCTGGCCAAGCTCAGCTTCATCGCGCGCGACTGCCAAGCGAAAGCGGTGCTGTCGACCAAGCAACTCGAGTCCGACTTCCGTCAGCTACTCGGCCACCGGCAGGGCGCGATGCCGTGGCCGGACGCGGAGCGTCTTCCGGAGCTGCCCTGGGTCGCGACCGATGGGACGCGCAACTTCGGCGGCGGCCCCGTCGCCGACGCGCCCGGCCGGGTGCTCTTCCTGCAGTACACGTCCGGTTCGACCAGCGATCCCAAGGGCGTGGTGGTGACCCACGCCAACGTCATCGCCAACGCGTCGGCCTTCCCCGACAGCGAGGTCGTGGTCAGCTGGCTGCCGCAGCACCACGACATGGGTTTGATCTCCGCCTACCTGTTCATCGTGGTGATCGGCGGCAGCACGCACGCGATGTCACCGGAGGACTTCCTCAAGCGGCCCTCGTCCTGGCTGCGGCTCATCAGCGAGGTGCGCGCCACCCGCACGCCCGCGCCGAACTTCGCACTCGAGTACTGCCTGCGTGAGGACAAGCTTCCGGCGTCCCAGCTCGAGGGCATCGATTTGAGCAACCTCGAGTCGATGCTCATCGGGGCAGAGCCGTTGCGCGCCAAGACGTTTACCCGCTTCCGGGAGCGCTTCGCCCCCTATGGGCTGCGTCCCGACGCCCTTACCGGCAACTACGGGCTGGCCGAGAACACCCTGATCGTGTCCGTGCGGGGTCGCCAGACGCTGGCCGTGAACAAGCGCGCCCTGCAGCAGAACGTCGTGCGGGTCGAGAAAGCGGTGCCCCGGAACAATAACCAGACCCCGCTGGTGAGCAGCGGCAAGCCCGCCGCCGGGACTGTCGTCCGCATCGTCGAGCCCGAATCCCGGCGGGCGCTGGGCCAGGGCAAGGTCGGCGAGGTCTGGCTGGCCGGTCCGTCCAAGGGCGGCGGTTACTGGCACCGCCCGGACGTCACCGCGGAGATGTTCGAAGCCCGTATCCACGGCGACGACGAGCACACCTATCTGCGGACGGGCGATCTCGGCTTCCTTTACGAGGGCGAGCTTTTCGTCTGTGGTCGGACCAAGGACCTGATCATCGTCCGCGGGGTCAACTGCTACCCGTCGGACATCGAGGCCGTCGTGGAACGGTCGGCCCCGCAGGTCCGGCACGGCTGCGTCGCTGCGTTCGCCGTCGAACGCGACGAGGAAGAGGCGTTGGTCGTCGTCGCCGAGGTGCGCGACGGTAACGACCTCCCGGACGGCAAGGCCCTGGCGCGCGCGATCCGCCGTCACGGCCACATCGATCCGCACAACATCGTGTTCGCGCCGCCGCGCAGCATCCCCAAGACCACCTCGGGGAAGATCAGGCGGTCGCAGACCCGCCAGCTGTGGCTGGACGACAAGCTGCCCGCGCTGGCGACTTGGGTTAACCAGGCGGCCCACCACACCCACAACGGGCCGGGCGCCAGCGCGGGCCCGCTCGCCCGCTTCCGCAACCTCGTCGAGAGCTACGACCTCACCGGGTACGAAGATTGCTCCTTCGCGGATCTGGGGATCGACTCGCTGGCCCTGGCGGAGCTTCGCTCGGACCTGCAGGCGCTCCTGGAAGAGCACGGGGCGGGTGAGTTGGCCGAGGAGGTCAACACGCGCCTGCTTCAGCGCCTGACCGTCGCCGAGTTCTTCCGGCTCATGCGGCAATTCGGCGATCGGTCCGGGCAGCCCGTGCTGGCGCTGCGGCGGGCGCTGGATCAGATCTCGGCCATGTACGAGGCGCAGGAGATCGAGCAGATGCGCGCCGATGCGCGGCTGCCCCTGCCCGCGCTACCGTTGGCGCAATCGGGCCCGGCCAGCGACATCCTGCTGACCGGCGCGACCGGATTCCTGGGGCCGTTCCTGGTGAACAGCCTGCTGGGCCAGACGTCCTGCACGATCCACGCGCTGGTGCGCGCGACGGATGCGGCCCACGGCCTGGACCGAATCGTCGCCTCGCTCCACCGGGCTCAGCTATGGTCCCCGGCTCTCGAAGCCGAGGTCCGGTCGCGGGTGCGCGTGGTCTGCGGTGACCTCGCCGAGCCCCACCTCGGCGTCGGTGCGGCGGGGTTCCAGCGGCTGGCCGGGAACGTCGACGCCATCCTCCACAACGGCGCCCTGGTCAACTACGTCAGGACGTATGACGCCCTGCGCGCCGCCAATGTGATTGGCACGCATGAGCTTTTGCGCCTGGCGATGACCGCTCACCGCAAGACGTTCCACCTGGTGTCCAGCACGTTCATCTACGGCTGGAGCACCGAGCCCGTGGTCGGGGAGTGGGATGCCAACACGAAGATGAGCGGCCTGGACTTCGGCTACTCGCAGACCAAGTGGGTCGCCGAGCAGTTGGTCCTGGCAGCGCAGCGACAAGGGCTCGATGTGCGCATCTTCCGGCCCTCGTTGATCTCGCCCACCAGGGCGGGCTTCGGAAGCGAGGACGACATCCTGGTGCGCTTGACGGCGTTCATGATCGAGCACGGCGTGGCCGTGAACGCGCTCAACCAGCTCAGCATGCTGCCGGCGGACCTGATCGCCGATCACATCGTCGCGATGATGGACCTTCCGGCCGAGGCGGGCGTTGTTTTCAACATGACCGCCGACGATTACTACAACCTGACCGACATCACGCGAATCCTCTCGGAACGCTTCGGCTACCGCTTCGACTATCACGACATCCCGTCCTTCACCGAGCAGCTGAACCGGCGGTGCACCCCGCGCGATCAGCTCTATCCGCTGGTCGATTTCCTCACCCGCTCGGCGGACAAGATCGCGGCGATGCGGGAAAAGCGTTACGACAACACCCAATACCGGCACGCCCGCGCGCTGGCCAAGGTCCATTTGCGGGAGCCGGCCCTGGCCAAGACGGTCGAGAATCTCGTGGGGTTCTTGCGTCAGGAAGGCTTGATCACCGAGGCTGAGGGGGAGGCGCAACGCAGTGCCTAGGGACGTTGGGGGGTCCACCATGTTCACGGTCGACGACCAGGCGACGGGCCCGCACGACGCGTCCCTCGATCACGAGCGGATCGTCCTGCAGGCGCGTGACGTCGAATTCGACTGGGGCAAGCTGCCGTTCTACTACGTGCCCAATGAGCCCTTCACCACCCACTTCTGCAACGTGCTGCACCTGTTGCTGCCGGCGGGCGAGGAGTTCATCGTCGACGCATTCAAGAACACCCTCTCGCTGATCAAGGACGATCAGCTGCGGCTGGACGTGCAGGGGTTCATCAGCCAGGAGGCCATGCATTCCCAGGCGCATTCGGGGGTGCTCGGGCACTTCGCGGCCAAGGGCGTCGACGTGACGCCGTTCACCGACCAGATGGCGTGGCTGTTTCAGCGGCTCATCGGTGACCGGCCCCGGTGGAGCCGGCGGCGGCGGGAAAGCTGGTTGCTCGAGCGCGTTTCGATGGTGGCGGCGCTGGAGCACTACACCGCGATCCTCGGTGAATGGATTCTCGACACCCCGCAGCACGACGCGCTGGGCACCGACCCGGTGATGCTGGACTTGCTGCGCTGGCACGGCGCGGAAGAGGTCGAACACAAGGCGGTCGCGTTCGACGCCATGAAGCACCTGCGGGCGGGGTACGGGCGCCAGGTGCGCACCCAGCTGCTGGTGACACCCGCGCTGTTGTGGCTGTTCATCCGCGGCGTCCGGTTCATGTACTCGGTCGACCCGAACCTGCCGCCGGGCAGCAAGCCGCGCTGGCGGGACTACTTCCGCGCGGCGCGACGGGGGTTGGTACCCGGCCCATTTGAGTTCCTGGGCGTCATCGGCGCCTACTACCGGCCGAGCTTTCATCCCTCCCAATTGGGTGGCGTGGGACGCGCGGTCGACTACCTGGCCAGGTCACCCGCCGCGCGGGCGTCGCACTGAGGTCCCGACGAATGACTCAGTCCACCAACGTAACCGCCTCCGACGGCGTCTCGCTGGCCGTGCACGCCTACACCGACATCGACGCGCGACGCGCGACCGTCCTCGCCGTGCACGGCTACCCCGACAATCACCACGTGTGGGACGGGGTGGCGGAGACGCTGAGCCAACGCTATAACGTGGTGGCCTACGACGTGCGCGGGGCCGGCGAATCATCAACGCCGGCAGACCGATCCGGGTATCGGCTCACCCAGCTGGCCGCCGATGTCGGCGCGGTGATCGACAGCCTCGGGGTGGGCGAGGTGCACCTGCTGGGCCACGACTGGGGCTCGATCCAGGGCTGGGCGGCCGTCACCGACGAGTCGGTGATGGCCAAGGTCGCCTCCTACACCTCGATTTCGGGCCCGCACCTGAACTACGCGGGCCGGTTCCTGCGCTCACCGCGCACACCGCGCGGGATGGCCGACGTACTGAGGCAGTTCCTGGCGTCCGGGTACATCTGGTTCTTCCTGTGCCCGGTCGTGCCGGAATTAGCGATCCGGTCCGGCGCCACCGCGAAAGTCTTTGAGACGGTTGAACGCATCGGCCGCTCGAGCGTGGACGGCCCGCGTCGCGCCGCACCGCTCCGGTCGATCGACGACTACGTCAACGGGCTCAACCTCTACCGGGCCAACATGCCCGGCCCGATCCTGGCGCCCGGCGCGCGGCTGCCGCGGACGACCGTCCCGGTGCAGGTGCTCGTGGCGCGTCAGGACCACTTCGTGACGCCCGCCCTGCAGCGGTTCACCGGTTCCATACCGCCCGACAGCAGGATCGTCCCGATCGAGGGCGGCCATTGGGTGGTGGCCTCGCATCCCGGCGTCATCGCCCGGCTCACCGGTGAGTGGGTCGACCAGGTTGCTAACCGACGAGAAACCCGCGGGGCATGAGGATGACCGTGTCGCAGAGCATTTGGGGCAGCAGACCCGCCGACCTCTACGGGCGCCGCCGGCGCGACCGGAGCTACACGGCGCTGTGGAGTGTGGGCACGCTCTTCGGCGGCTTCGCGTCGGCGTCGCGATGGACGCCCTCGCGGATATCGCCGGTGCAGCGGACCATCACCGCGTCGGTCGTCAGGCGCGAGCCGCTCACGCCCGACGTGGTCGCGTTGACGTTGGCCGACCCCGACGGCGGACTGCTGCCGTCCTGGACGCCGGGGGCGCACATCGATGTTCGGCTGCCTTCGGGGCGCCGCCGGCAGTATTCGCTGTGCGGCCCGCCCGGGCGGCGCACCGACTACCGCATCGCCGTGCGCCGGATCGCCGACGGTGGCGGCGGTTCCATCGAGATGCACGACACCTTCGACATGGGCGACCCGTTGGAGTTCGAAGGCCCGCGCAACGCGTTCTATCTCGTCACCGACGAACGGGACATTCTGTTTGTCATCGGCGGCATCGGGGTAACGCCCATCCTGCCGATGATCCGGCTGGCCCAGCAGCACGGAATCAATTGGCGCGCAATCTATGCCGGCAGGGGACGCCACCACATGCCGCTGCTGGACGAGGTGCTGGCGGTGGACGCCGACCGGGTCACCGTCTGGGCCGACGACGAGCAGGGCCGGTTCCCGACCACCGATGAGCTGCTGGCCGGCGCGGGCCCGAAGACCGCCGTGTATGTCTGCGCGCCGACCGTCGTGCTTGAAGCGGTTCGTGTGGCGCGCGACGCTCACGTCGACGCGCCGCTGCACTACGAGCGGTTCAGCCCGCCGCCCGTCGTCGACGGTGTCCCGTTCGAGCTCGAACTGGCGCGGTCCAAACGGGTCATCACCGTGCCGGCGAACCGGTCGGCGCTCGCGGCGATGCTGGACAGCGAGCCGGCTACTGCGTATTCGTGCCAGCAGGGGTTCTGCGGGACATGCAAGGTCAAGGTGCTTGGGGGACAAGTCGATCGCCGGGGACGCGGTGTGGAAGGTGACGACGAAATGTTGGTCTGCGTGTCCCGGGCGAAGAGTGACCGCGTGGTGATCGACGCCTGACGGCGCGGGCTACGACCCGGTCGTCCCCGTCGTGCCGTACAGCAGCCCCCGTTGGCCGCCGGGCCCGCCGTGACCCGCCCCGGCGGGGTTGCCGTTGCCACCGTCACCACCATTGCCGATCAGCACCGAGCTGCCGCCGGTGCCGCCGATGCCGACACCCGTGCCGCTGGGGCTGCCCGCGTCGCCGCCGCGACCGCCGTCTCCGAACACCAGGCCGCTGCGGCCACCGCTACCGCCGTGGCCACCGGCTTGGTTGCCACCCGCGATTGCGCTCCCGCCGTGCCCGCCGGCACCGCCGTTGCCGAACAGCCCAAGCGCCGCGCCGCCGTTACCGCCGTCAGCGCCGGGTTCGAAGTTCACAAGCGGGTCGCCGCCGTTACCTCCGGCACCGCCGTTGCCCCAAAGGAACCCACCGTTGCCCCCGTCGGCACCGGCGAGGATCGTCGAACTGCCGCCGGCCCCACCACTGCCGATCAGGCCGGCACCCGCGCCTGGACCAGGAGCGGCGACGATGTGTCCCCCGCCGAAGGCCGCAAAGTCCATGCCGGGCCCGCCGTTGCCGCCGTTGCCCCAGAAGAACCCGGGGTTGCCACCGCCCTGCGAGGTCCCGCCATTCCCACCATTGCCGACAAAGTAGGTGGCGCCGGGTACGCCGCCGAGGTCTACACCGATGCCAGCACTGCCCGCGTTGCCGAACAGCCCGGCGTTACCGCCGTTGCCGCCGACGCCAGTGGGTTCGGTGTTGGTAACGCCCAGGGTGCCGCTGGATCCGCCGTTGCCGCCGTTGCCGATCAACGAGAACGCGCTGCCGCCCGTGCCGCCGTCCCCGTTGACATGGATGCCGCTGCCACCGGCGCCGCCATTGCCGGCGTTGGTGAAGATCCCGTAGGTGTTGCCGCCGTTACCGCCGCGGCCGCCTCCGCCGTTCGGCGCGACGTCGGCGCCACCGGCGCCGCCGTTGCCGCCCACGCCGAACAGCCCACCGGTGCCGCCGTTGCCGCCGTTGCCGCCGGAGAAGTTGGCCAAGGGATGGTTCGCGCCCGCCCCGCCGTCGCCGCCCCGGCCCCACAGCAGGCCGGCGGCGCCTCCGTTGCCGCCCGATCCACCGTTGCCGGCGCCGGACCCGCCGTTGCCGCCGTTGCCGATCAAGATCCCCGCATCGCCGCCGTTCAAACCGCTACCGGCGGGTGCGTTGGCGCCGTCGCCGATCAGCGGCCGTCCCAGCAGCGTCTGCGTGGGCGCGTTGATTGCGGCCAGGAGGTCCTGCTCGAGGGTTTGCAGCGGGGAGGCGTTGGCGGCCTCGGCGGCGGCATATGCCCCCGCGCCCGCGTTCACCGCCTGCACGAACCGGTTATGGAATGCCGCGGCTTGCGCGCTGATCGCCTGATAGGCCTGGCCGTGCGCGCCGAAAAGCTCCGCGATCGCCGCCGACACCTCGTCGGCGCCCGCGGCCAGCATTTGCGTCGTCGTGGCCGCCGCTGCCGCGTTGGCCGAGCTGAGCGCGGAACCGACTTGGGCTAGGTCCGACGCCGTCGCGGCAATCGCGTCCGGCGCCGCGATGAGGTATGACATCTCAGTCCTCCGTGGCAAATCATTTGCAAGCTTCGAGAATGGATCGTTTCAGACGTCACGACCGCAAAGCCTATCATCATCGCGCGTCTGGTTTTGCGGTTTCAACCAGGACTTTTAATCCTTAACTCGATCAATTCGAGTTGTTGGGCGAGCCGTTGACCGGCGCGCCGCCGCCCCGATTGCGGAGCGGACTGGCGAACTTGCGGCGTAGCGCCGATCAGCCGGCGGGCCGGCTGCCGATGGTCGGCGTTTGCGGGCGGGTGCCCTTGCGGGCGAGGTCGCGAAACCTGACGCTGACGCGCTGAAAGGGCTTGACGCGCTCCGCTTTTGCCTTTTTGGAGTAGGTCCTGCGGTCGGCCTCGGTGAGATCCGCGTCGTCGACGAAGGGGGTGAGCAGTGCGCGCGGGTAGAGGCGCTCGACGAGAACCACGTTGATCTCGGCGCACAGCACCAGCGTCGACGACACCAGATAGAGGAAGGCCAGCAGCCCGAGCACCAGCGCGAAGACGCTGTTGGTGGCGCTGGACGACTTCACCGTGTGCGCGACATAACCGGCGCCGAACCGCTGCAAGATCTGCCAAATGACCGCCGCCGCAAGCGCTCCGGGCCATACCTGGCGGTAGGTGAGTTGGCGGGCGGTGGTCACGCGAAACGCCACCAGGCAGATCAGCCCGTTGATCGCGACGGCGGCGAGGGTGGCTCCTATCTCACCGAGGAGTCCCAGCGATCCGGTTGCCTGGCCGATCGCGGACAGGGCGGTGGACGTCAGGGCGGCCGAGCCGAGGACCACCAGCAGGAGCATGCTTCGCAGGCGTGAACGAATCGGGTTGGGGCGCTTGTTCCTTGGCACTGCCCACACCGAGTCCATCGCGTTTTGCAACGCCTGACCGACGCCAAGTCCGCCATAGAGTGCGCCCACAACGCCGACGAGCACGGCGACGGTGCCGCCGCTCAGCCCCTCGGGTTGATGCAATTGGCTTCCGATCACCGGGAATTGGCTCAACGTGCTGTGCAACACCTGCTCTTGCAGATCGGGCCGTCCGGCCAAGACCACCCCGAGTCCCGTGGTCATCAGCAGTAGCAGCGGGAACAGCGACACGAACCCGTAGTAGGTGATCAGGGCGGATAGGTAGCCGGCCTGGTCATCCAGGTACTTGTAGATCACCGCGATCACCACGCCGACGGGGCGGTTCCGCCGCTGCAGCCTGTCGAGCCAGCCGACCATCCGCGCTCACTTCGTCTCTGTAGAAGCCGTCTCCCAATCGATGGGTTGAGCAGGTCATACCCAGATTCGCGGCGGATCAACCCACCGGGTCGTGAGGCCGACGAAAACCATCCGTCCCCGGCGTCGATTAGGTTGCGAGACAAGGGGTTCGTGGTCGAAGGCGCTGGCGAGACCCCGCACAGGGGGCTTTGCTGACGATTGCCGCTGGCCGCGGGATCACATAAACTCCTCCCCGTCGGTGTGCTCGCCGAATCAAACGGAGGGGTCGGCTGATGGCCAATGTCCTATTCGTCATGACCGCAACAAGTTTCTGGACGCTCAACGATGGGACCAGGCACCCGACGGGTTATTGGGCCGAGGAGTTCGCCGCCCCGTACAGCGCGTTCAGCGGGGCCGGCCACGAGGTCGTGGTGGCGACTCCCGGTGGCGTGGTGCCCTACGTGGACGTGATGAGTCTGCGTCCCTCGATGGCCGGCAGCGAAGAGATCGCCCGCCAGCTCGAGGAAACTCTGCGGTCCGCCGAAGAGTTGCGCAGGCCAATCGAACTGGCCGACGCCCGCCTGGATGACTACGACGCGGTCTATTACCCCGGCGGGCACGGCCCCATGGAGGACCTGTGGCGGGACGCCGACTCGGGCCGGTTGCTCACCGCCGCGCTCGCTTCGGGCAAACCCCTGGCCATCGTTTGCCACGCGCCGGTCGCCATGCTGGCCACCCGGCGCCACGGCGTATCACCGTTTGCGGGCTACCGCGTCACCGCCTTCACCAACGACGAGGAGGACGGCGTCGGCCTACTCGAGAAGGCGCCGTGGACGGCCGAGGACGAATTGGTCAAGATGGGGGTCGACTTCGTCCGCGGCGAGATGTGGAAGCCTTTCACGGTCGTCGACCGGAACCTGTACACCGGGCAGAACCCAGCCTCGGCGGGGCCGCTGGCGCAGGAGTTGCTCAAGGTCCTCAAATAGGCGCGGACGCGAGCGCTCGGCCGTCGACGTCGGCGTCCGGTCCGCTCGGGGCGTGGCCCCGGCGCCCTCGGACGCGAAGCCACAGCAGCGATGCGAGCGCGGCCGTCAACACCACGCACAAACCCATCACCGGGGACCAGCCGAGCCGCGCGTGGCCCAGGGTGAGCAGGTACGGCACCGCAAATCCCAAGTAGCTCAACGCCTGATAGGCGGACGTCGCGACCCCGAGCCGCGCCGGCTCGGCGACGCGTTGGATGTCGGCCAGGCCCGCGAACTGGGTGACGCCGTACGCGGCGCCCAGCACCGCCGCGGCGATCAGGACCGCCCACACGGTCGCCGCGAACGCCGCCCACACGGCGACGATCAGCGCGCCGACGGCGATCAGCATGGCCGGCGCGAGCAGGCCGGTTCGGGCGTTGGGTCGCAGACGAACGGCCAGCGGCTGAACGATCACCCCGGCCAGCGCCGGGATGGCCGTCGCGACCGCGGCGAAGGTCAGCGGTTGCGAACCGGCTCGGTTTGCGACCAGCGCCGGCAGGTAGGCCAGCGCGATCGCGGCGGTCCCGAATACCCAGGGCGCGAACGGCGCCGACACCACGAGCAAGTGTTTCCACAGCGATTCGCCCCGCTCGCCACGGCGTTCGGTGCTCGCCGTCGGCGCTAAGGTGCCCGGGCCGTCGCCGCGAGCCCGGCTCACCGCGAGAAGAGCGAGAATCGAGAGCGCGATCTGTGGCAGGTACGGCCACAGCTCCGGCCGCGAAACATGCTGCGCGACAAGCCCCGCGACCAACGGGCCGCCCCCGAAGCCGATCGTCATCGCGATCGTCGCGCGCCGCGCCGCCGCCTGGTGGTGCGCCTCCACCGACGACAACTCCCGGATCCACGCGGCGCCGGTGCCAAACGCCAGGCCGCTGCTGATCCCGGCGAGCAGCCGCCCCGGAAACAGGAGCCCGTGCCACGCCGAACCGGCCATCAGGACGGCCGAGGCGACCAGGGACACCACCAACGCCGCCAGCACCACGACGCGCCGCCCGGCGCGATCCGACCAGCGACCGCCCACCATGAGCGCCGGGACCAGACCCACCGCGTAAAGCCCGAACATCACCTCCGTCGCCGCAACGGAGACGCCGCGCTGTTGATACAGCACGATCAGCGGTGCGAATTGGTTTGCGCCCCAACCGATCGCCGCGACCGCGACGGCCGGCCGCAACCAGTCTTTCGACAGGGTTCTCCGAGTCATGCAAACAGCATCCGGCCGGCGGCGGCGACGCACCAGTGGCCGATATGACACAAACCGTACAATTTCGGTCATGGCCCACGTTGTGGCGATCGCGCTGAGTAACCAGGTGCCGATCTTCGAGCTTGCGGCGCCGTGCGCGATCTTCGGCACCAACCGGTCGGACCTGGCGGAGGACTGGTACGAGCTGAGGGTGTGCAGCCCGTTCGAGGGCGCACGCGTGGACCGCTGGTTCACCGCGGCAACGCCCTACACCTACGCGGACCTCGTCACCGCCGACACGGTCATCGTCCCGGCCTGCCACGACGACGCCCTGGAACCGCCGCGCGAACTGGTGGACGCGATCCGGCGGGCGTCGCGGCGGGGTGCCCGGATCGCGTCCATCTGCACCGGCGCCTTCGTGCTCGCGGCGGCGGGTCTTCTGGATGGCCGGCGCGCGGCGACCCACTGGATGCACGCCGGCACGCTTGCCGAACGTTACCCGCAAATCCGTGTGGATTCGGCGGCCCTGTACGTCGACGAGGGCGACGTCCTCACCTCGGCGGGGAAATCGGCCGGCACCGACCTGTGCTTGCACATGGTGCGACAGGATTACGGCGCGGCGGTTGCCAATCAGGTTGCGCGACGGCTGGTGGCGCCGCCGCACCGCGAGGGGCATCAACGCCAGTACGCGAACCCGATTCCGGGGAACGTGAGCAATGACGTCGTCGGCGACACGATGGATTGGGTGCTGACGCATCTCGACGAACCCCTGACCGTCGAAGGCCTCGCCCGGCGCTCCGGCGTCAGCGTCAGAACCCTTCACCGACAACTCGTTACGCGCACCGGAAGCAAGCCCCTCGACTGGTTGAATGGCCAACGCGTACGACGCGCGCAACAGCTCCTCGAAACCACCGACTTACCCATCGAGCGCATCGCCACCGACTGCGGCTTTGGCAGCGCCGCCACGCTGCGACGGCACTTCCGCGACACGCTCGCCACCACTCCCGACTCCTATCGCCGGACGTTCACCACGGCAGCTCCGTGAAATTGGCAAAAACGCCGGTAGATGAGCGCGCGCAGCGATTTAATCAGTGTTCAACGGGCATCGAGGCACCGGGCAGGAGGAGGACCGACATGACCGAGGCAAGGCATCTTCGAACGCGTTGTGCGATCGGGGCGTTCGCGCTCGCGTTGGCGGGATTGCCGGCGATCGCCATCGCGGCGCCGGCGATCGGCAGGGCCGACGATCCGCCGCCGTGCGCACCGGGCTGGGTGTGGAGCGCCGAGGAGAATCAATGCGTGTTCTGGCTTCCGGCCGCGAATGGACCCGGGGGACCGGGCGGACCCGGCGGCCCGGGCGGACCGGGTGGCCCCGGCGGGCCCGGTTTACCGGGCAGCCCCGCCGGGCCGGGCGGTCCCGGCCGGCACTAGTTGCTGCCGCCGTTTGCGTGTGAGTGCTGGGCTTTCCGTGCGCGTCCCGGGCGGAAAAATCGCCGAGATTCCGCCCTCGGTAGACAGTCAAAGCCGTCAGCGCACGTTGACGCGCAGACCATCGTCATACTGAGCCGATGACGTCAGCTCAGCGCCGCGGGCTCAACGACGCGGTCACCCGCATGTGGAGCTTCCTCGCCCCGGCCTACGACCTACCTTTTCTGCAGCGGTGGGTGTACCGCCCGCCGCACGACGAGGTGATCGCGCAGCTGCGCGCCCACAACTGTCGCAAGATCGTCGATGTCGCCTGCGGCACGGGCATTCTCAGCGACCGAATCGAGCGGGAGCTGCATCCCGACGAGATCTACGGCGTCGACATGTCCGACGGCATGCTCGCCCAGGCGCGCGCCCGGACCAACCGGGTGCAGTGGCGGCGCGGCCCGGCCGAGCAGCTGCCCTTTGACGACGGCGCCCTCGACGCCGTCGTGACCACGTCGGCGTTTCACTTCTTCGACCAGCCTGCCGCGCTGCGGGAGTTCCATCGCGTGCTGGCCCCCGGCGGGCTGGCGGCCGTCTCGGCCCTGAGCACGCGGCAACCGCTGCTGCAGTCGTCCGCGACCAATCGATGGAAACCACAGCACAATGCGTCGCCGTCCGAGATGCGAAGCCTGTTCGAGGACGCCGGGTTCACGATCAGCGATCAGCACCGCATCCAGCGACCGGTCTGGACGCGGATCGTTTCCGACCTGATCACCGTCGGCACCAAGAGCTAGCCGCGCCGCCGCGCGAGGATTTCGCGAAGGGTTGGCAGCGCTCGCTGGTCCTTAGGTCGGTTCGCTGCTTGTTTCGATCGGATGACGTCACGGAGTGATGCGATGCGCACACTCACTCCATAGAGCTGGACCTGGTCCGCATCGCGGCGCAGATCACGATATCCGCTTGTGCCAGAAGGCTGGAAGGTCACGTCGAGATCGCCGGCGTCCGTCGTTAGGTTCCAGGTTTGCGCGCCGGCCAGAGTTTCACCGTCGCAGGTGAAAGGCAGGCCGCGAGTTTCTGACTCGGTGCGGACTCGTGCGTTCAGCTCACGTAGGGCAGCGGCGAGGCTGTCTAGGTTTCGCTGTCCAACTTCTGGTGTGATGTCGGCGTCCTCCGTCGGGAAGGGGGAGCCATGGTAAACCGCAGCGAGGCCGCCGATGAGGATGTAGGCAACCTTGTTCCGGTCCAGAACCTCAAGGATGCGAGGCAGGTCGAGGTCCACCTCAATCCCGCCCAGCTCTCCGCAGCGCCGCGAGTTGCCCTGCCAATCGGGCGTGGCGATCCATCCGCTGTTGGCCGCTGAGACCGGCAAGCCGGGACGCCTGAGCCATGTCACTGTCATCAAGCGGCACGAGCATGAGCTCGAGATCGTAGCCGCACAACCGCACCACCCGGCGTACGTCGTCGAGACTGACGGCGGTGCGCCCGGACTCCCAACGCGCAATTGCCGATTGGGTCGTGTCGGCGCGCGTCGCCAACTCGGCCTGCGTAAGGCCCGCGCGTTGCCGGGCCTCGCGCATCAAATCGCCGCCGTAGGAGGTCATGCAGTCATTATAGCAGCTCTGCTATATCATCGACCCGATGCCGCGGCACCGGTCAGAATGCAAGGTACGGGTTGTCGAGCACTCAAGGAGCCCAAATGAAGTTCGCCTTCCCGCTGCCGCACATGCTGCGGCTCAAGGCGATCACCCAGCCCTGGGAGGCCGGCGTCACCGGCGCCGACCAGACCCGAATCGCCAAGCGCGCCGAAGCGATGGGCTACGACATGATCGCGATCCCGGAGCATTTCGTCATCCCCACCGACCATGTGGAACTGTCGGGACCGCATTACCTGTCCTCGACCGTTGCGCAGGCCTACCTCGCGGGCGCCACCGACAGGATCCGGCTGAATTCATGTGTGACGATACTGCCGCTGCAGCACCCGATCGCGCTCGCCAAGGCGCTCGCGACGGCCGACTGGATGAGCGGCGGCCGCATGATGGTGACGTTCGGAATCGGTTGGCTGGAACCCGAATTCGACTTCCTCGGGGTGCCTTTCCGCGAACGCGGCCGCATCGCCGACGAGTATCTCGAGGCCATCCTCGAGCTGTGGACCAGCGACTCGCCCCGCTTCGAGGGCAGTTACGTGTCGTTCCGGGACATCGCCTTCGAGCCCAAACCCGTTCAGAAACCGCACCTTCCGGTGTGGATCGGAGGCGACGCCGATGCCGCGCTGAAGCGCGCCGCGCGCTTCGCCTCCGGTTGGTGGCCGTTCCTGACCCCGCCGGAAAAGATCGCCGAGCGCGTCGACTTCATCAAGAGTCAACCCGCCTACGACGGGCGCCCGTTCGAGGTCATGCACGGGCTGGGCACGACGCGGGTCGGTGAGGGACACCGCGTCGTCAACGACCCGGACTCCCGTCCGGGCGGCGGCGTTCAGGGGATCGTCGACCGGCTGAACTGGCTCGCCGAGCAGGGGGTGACCTTCAGCGCGGTGCCCGTGCCCTCCGTCCGCGGCGTCGACGAGTACCTCGACTACGCACAGTGGGTCATCGAGGAGATCAAGCCCAAGGTCGTCTGAGCGCAAACGATCCCGCCGACGCCCGCCCCACCGACCGGCGCGGCGGGCAACGTGCGGGTCGACCCGTTACAGCGGAATCCAGACCCCAAAGAACCAGAAGCCCCACTGGTTGAAGCCGGGGTCCCAAACGGGCGTCTCGTTGTAGCCGTAGTAGTTGATGGGGCCATACCCCCACGGGCCGCCCGGCGGCGGAAGGGGCCTGTCCCACGCCGGCCGCGGTGGCTCACCCCAGCCCCAGGGCGCGGGCCCATCCCCCCACGGCGCGCCGTGGAAGTAGCCGCGATGCGGATCGCCGCGCCATGGGCCACCCGGTCCACCCGGTACGCCCGGGCCGCCGGGACCGCCGGGATGATCGAACCCGGGGCCGCCCGGGCCACCCGGTCCGCCCGGGTGATCGGGCGGCGGTCCGCCCGGCCCACCGGGGCCGCCTGGGCCGCCGGGTCCGCCCGGATGAGCGGGTCCACCCGGGCCCCCGGGTCCGCCCGGTCCGGCGGGGCCGCCCGGGCCCCCGCCCGGATCGTTCGGTCCGGCCGGGCGGTGATCCCCCGGCACCGGGCCGCCGTGGTTACCGCCGGGAGCCGGCGGCTGCCCCGGTGCGGCGAACGCCGAACCGGCGCCCATGCCCAGGGCGGCGGCGCCCAGAGCGCCGACGATCGTTCCCCCCGCAATGAATTGCTTGAATCTCATAGTCCTTCACCTGTCCAAAAGTGAGTACCTAGAACCCCCCGACAACCACAGGCTAGATAGCCCATCTATGGATCCGCTGTGACTCGCCCAAGCGCAACTTTTGGGCATTAAGGCAAGGCTGTGCTAGGTATGGCGAGGCTATAGTTGCTGGTCGGACGCGGTTTTGGCGTATATGGTTGCGGTCGTGTCGACTACCTCCCACCCCGCCGAACCCCATGTGGGTTCGGTGTCGTCCAAGCTGAATTGGCTGCGCGCCGGCGTGCTGGGCGCCAACGATGGCATCGTGTCCACCGCCGGCATCGTGGTCGGCGTCGCGGCGGCGACGGTGGAACGCGGCCCGATCTTGACGGCCGGAATCGCCGGGCTGGCCGCCGGGGCAGTGTCGATGGCGCTGGGCGAATACGTCTCGGTCAGCACTCAGCGCGACACCGAGCAGGCCCTGTTGACCAAGGAAATGCAGGAGTTGCAGGACGATCCGGCCGCCGAATTGGACGAGCTCGCCGAGCTTTACGAAGCCAAGGGTCTGTCACCGGCAACCGCGCGCACGGTGGCCGAGGAACTCACCGACCACAATCCCTTCGTCGCCCACGCCGAGGTTGAACTGGGTATCCACCCCGAGGAGCTGACCAATCCGTGGCAGGCGGCGCTGTCCTCGGCCTTGTCGTTCACCGTTGGCGCGTTGTTGCCGTTGATCGTGATCCTGGTGCCGCCGACGGCCTGGAGAATCCCGGCCACCGTCGTCGCGGTGCTCCTGGCCCTGGTGCTGACGGGGGCGGTGTCCGCGGGACTTGGCGGTGCGCCGCAGGGCCGGGCGGTGGCCCGCAACGTCATCGGCGGCGGGCTCGCATTGGCGGTCACCTACGCGATCGGGCACCTGGTGGGCGCCGCGATCGCGTGATCATCTCGGCGGCGGCCGCTACACGCCGGGACTGGAAACAGAAACTGTAATATCAACTGTTGCCGTCCTGACGAGAAAGGGTCGTGCTTTGACCGAAACGAAGATCGCGCCCGCTGACGCCGAGGCCGAGGCGCAGGCACCGTATTTTGTGCGCGACGAAAACCGTTTCGTGCCAAACGGAATCGCGCGGGGCGGCTGGGGCCCGTCACTCAGCGGCCACGTCGTGGGCGGGCTCTTGGGGTGGGCTGCCGAACGCGCGGTGGACGATCCGCAACTGCAACCCGCGCGGCTGACCGTCGACCTTCCCGCGCCGACCCTGCTGGAACCGATCGAGGTCCACACCCAGGTGCATCACGACCGCCGGCGATTGCGGCTCGTCGAGACCGTCCTCACCCAGCGCGGCGCCCCCGTCGCGCGGGGAAGCGCATTGTTTCTGCGGCGCGGCCCACAGCCCGAGGGCGACGTGTGGTCGTCGGCCGTGCAGATGCCGCCGCTACCGATCGACGACGGCCCCGCACCCTCGCTCTTCATGCGAACCTACGGCTGGGGCACCGAGATTCAGAACCCCGATCCCGAGTGGGCCGACACCTTCGGACCGAAATACACCTGGCTGCATGACACGCGCTCGCTGATCGACGGCGAACCGCTGAGCGCCTTCACCCGCGCCGCAATGTCCGCCGACATCACGGCCTCGCTCGCCAATTGGGGCACAAACGGATTGCAGTTCATCAATGTCGACTACACCCTCACGCTGACCCGATTGCCGGAAGGGCCCCACATCGGCCTGGCCTCCCTCACGCACTACAGCAACGACGGGGTGGCCACCGGTTCGGCCGCCCTCGTCGACCACAGCGGCCCGATAGGTAGCTCCGTGTCGGTCGCCATCGCGCACTCCGGGTTCAAGCCGCCGACCGGATGAGAGAGGAAACCTACTGGGCGTTGATCGCCGCGGCCGCAGCGCGCGGTTCCGACCGGCCGCTGCTCGCCGACGAGTTCGGCCGCAGCCTCACTGCCCGTCAGTTCCACGATGAGGCATGCGCCACGGCCGCCGCGTTCGCCGAACGGGGGATAGGCGCGGGAACCGTGGTGTCGTGGCAGCTGCCGACGACGCTCGAGGCCGCGGTCGTCATGGCGGCGCTGGCGCGGCTTGGTGCGGTCCAGAACCCGATCATCCCGATACTGCGTGAGCACGAGGTCGGCTTCATCACCGCCCAGCTGTCATCGGAATTCTTTGTGGTGCCCGAGTTTTGGCACGGATTCGACTATGGCGGGCTGGCGCGGGCCCTCGCTCCGGACCGCGGCTTCCAGGTCATCACCCTTGACCTGGCGACACCGCCGGCGGCCGGCGAGCTGCGGCTGCCCCGGGCGAGCGCCGACGCCCTCGGGCCGCCGCCGGGAGCTATCGGCGGCACGCGCTGGATCTACTATTCGTCGGGAACCACCGCGGCTCCCAAGGGGATTCGCCATACCGACGCGTCGGTGATGGCCCCCGCCGCGGGGCTGGTGGAAAAGATGGGAATCACCAGCAGCGACGTGGATCCCGTCGCTTTTCCCTTCGCGCACATCGGCGGTGCCGTGATGCTGGCCGCCGGCCTGTTGACCGGCATGCGGTTGGCGCTGTTCGAGGTATTCGACCCGGCCACCACGCCGCTGTCCATCGCCGCGCACAACCCGACGTTCCTGGGCATGGCGACCCCGTTCTTCCTGGCATTCCTCGATGCCCAACGAAACCACGGCCACCAGCCGCTGTATCCCTTCGTGCGGGGTTGTCTGGCCGGCGGCGCGCCGATCACCGCCGAACTGGGACACCAGGTCCGCGAAACCTTCGGTGTGGCCGGCATCGCCAACGCCTGGGGGCTCACTGAATTTCCGGTGGCGACCTCACCGCCGCTGTCGGGAGCGCCGGAGGTGCTCGACCATACCGTCGGCGCGCCAGGCCCGGGGGTCAGGGTCCGGGTCGTCGGCGAACCAGGAATCGAACTGCCCGTCGGGCAGGAGGGCGAGCTGCGGCTCAAGGGACCGCAATGCTTCCTCGGCTACGCCGACGCCACGCTTGACGCCGACGCGTTCGACGCCGACGGATGGCTGCGCACAGGCGATCTCGGGCTGATCGACGCGGACGGCAACGTACGCGTCACGGGCCGGATCAAGGATGCGATCATCCGCAATGCCGAGAACGTCTCGGCCCAGGAAGTCGAAAACGCGCTGGCGAGCCATCCCGCCGTCGCCGATGTCGCGATTATCGGGGTGCCTGACCCTCGCACCGGCGAGCGCGTCTGCGCCGTGGTGGTACCGGCGTCAAGTGACAATGTGTCGCTGGAATCGCTAGTGCAACACTGCCATTCGCAAGGGTTGAGCCGTTACAAGCACCCAGAGCGCCTTGTTATCGTCGATGCGCTACCGCGCAATCAGTTCGGCAAGGTGATCAAGAAAGAGCTGCGTGAGGCCTTCACCGCCGGTCGTCTACAAACTTGATATCGCATGCGCTATCAACTTTCCGAGTCGGGTCACACCTTCGTCACGGGGCTGAAGTGATTGGCGTGACGCGGCCCGCTACAACCCCTTGGGCGCGTCGCGAACCGCCTGAACCGCCGCCGCGTCGCCGTCGTACTCGACCCGCGCCTCCCGCCCGACGGAGAACAGCAGCAGCTCCTCGGGCGGACCGGTGACCACGACCGCCGGGCCGGAGCCGGCCGTCAGCACCGTCTTCCCCCCAGGCGTGCGCAACGCCACCCGGCCCGGGACCTTGCCAAGCGTGACCCGGGCCATCAGTGACAGAGTGCGCTGCAGCGCCCGGCACATCCCTTGCTCTAGCACGCGGGGCTCCCAGTCCGGCTGCGCGCGGCGCACGTCCTCGTGGTGGATGAACATCTCGGCGACGTTGGCCACCGGGTCGAGCAGGATGAACGGCGAATAGACCGGCGGGCCGGACGCGACCTTGTTCACCAGCTCATCCCAGTCGTTCTTCGCGGCCACCTCGTCCTGCACCTTCGCGGTATGGGCCGCGAAGAACGGGATCATGATGCCCGGCGCGGCGTCGGGCCGGTACTCCCGGATCACCAGGTGGGCAGCCAGGTCTCGCGTTGTCCAGCCTTCGCACAAGGTGGGCGCGTCGGGGCCGACGGCCCGCATGGTCTCGACGAGGGCGGCGCGTTCGCGTTGAGCAACGGACATGGGTTCAGGGTAGGGCCAGCCCGTGAGCGCGGACCATCCGCATCTCGGTAAATTTGCAGCGTCGTATCCGGAAGGAAAGTGCAGGGGATGTCATGAACGCGCGTGTCGAGCAGCTGGAATTTCAGGCCGAGGCCCGGCAACTGCTGGATTTGATGGTTCACTCGGTCTACTCCAACAAGGACTCGTTTCTGCGGGAGCTGATCTCGAACGCCTCCGATGCGCTGGACAAGCTGCGCCTCGAAGCGTTTCGCAACAAGGACCTCGACGTCGATACCTCCGACCTGCACATCGAGATCGATGTCGACAAGAGCGCACGAACGCTCACCATCCGCGACAACGGCATCGGGATGACGCGCGAGGAGGTAATCGACCTGATCGGCACGCTGGCCAAGTCCGGCACCGCCGAGCTGCGCCAGCAGCTACGGGAGGCCAAGAACGCCGCCGCCTCCGAGGAATTGATCGGCCAATTCGGCATCGGCTTCTATTCGAGCTTCATGGTCGCCGACAAGGTAGAGCTGCTGACCCGCAAGGCAGGGGAGAGCGACGCCACCCGGTGGGAATCCAGCGGCGAGGGCACCTACACCATCGAAACCGTGGACGGCGCGCCGCAGGGAACCTCGGTCACCCTGCACCTCAAGCCCGAAGACACCGAGGACGAGCTGCACGACTACACCGCGGAGTGGAAGATCAGGCACCTGGTCAAGAGGTACTCCGACTTCATCGCCTGGCCCATCCGGATGGAGGTCGAGAAACGCACCCCCGCGGACGAAGAGGGCGGCGACGAGACGGTCACCATCGAGACCGAGACCCTCAACTCGATGAAGGCGCTGTGGGCCCGGCCCAAGGAGGAAGTCTCCGCCGAGGAATACAACGAGTTCTACAAGCACATCGCGCACGCGTGGGACGACCCCCTCGAGGTCATCGCGATGAAGGCCGAGGGCACTTTCGAGTACCAGGCCTTGCTGTTCATCCCGTCGCACGCCCCGTTCGACCTGTTCGACCGCGACTCCCACGTCGGGATCCAGCTCTACGTCAAGCGCGTGTTCATCATGGGCGACTGCGACGAGCTGCTGCCGAGATACCTGCGTTTCGTCAAGGGCGTCGTCGACGCACAGGACTTGTCGCTCAACGTGTCTCGTGAAATCCTGCAGCAGGACCGCCAGATCAAGGCGATCCGTCGCCGGCTGACCAAGAAGGTCCTGGCCACCATCAAGGAGCTGCAGTCCGAGCGTCCGGACGACTACCGCACCCTGTGGACCCAGTTCGGCCGGGCCATCAAAGAGGGCCTGCTGTCCGACGCCGACAACAAGGACATGCTGCTGCAGGTGTCCTCGTTCGCCTCCACCCACAGCGAGGAGGAGGCCACCACCCTGGCCGAGTACGTGGAGCGGATGAAGGAAGGTCAGCAGCAGATCTTCTACGCCACCGGCGAGACCCGCCAGCAGCTGCTGAAGTCACCCCACCTGGAGGCCTTCAAGGCCAAGGGTTATGAAGTGCTCCTACTGACCGATCCCGTCGACGAAGTGTGGGTGGGGGTGGTTGACGAGTTCGACGGCAAGCCGCTGCAGTCGGTGGCCAGGGGCGAGGTGGACCTCGACTCCGCGGAGGGCAAGAGCGAGGCCGAGCGCGAGGAGCAGGAAAAAGAGTTCGCCGCCCTGCTGACCTGGCTAAAGGAGACGCTGAGCGAGCACGTCAAGGACGTGCGGCTGTCGACGCGGCTGACCGAGTCGCCCGCCTGCCTGATTACCGACGCCTTCGGGATCACACCGACACTCGCACGCCTCTACCGCGCCACCGGGCAGGACGTTCCGATGGGCAAGCGGATCCTTGAACTCAACCCGCATCATCCGCTCGTAACCGGGCTACGGGACGCGCACAAGGACCGCGCCGACGACCCTTCGGTCGCCGAGACCGCCGAATTGCTCTACGGCACAGCGCTTCTCGCCGAAGGCGGGGCGCTCGACGATCCGGCGCGGTTCGCCGAGCTGCTCGCACAGCGATTGGCCCGCACGGTTTGAGCGTTTTCGGGTAGCCAGCGGGCGTTTAATGCGATTGAATTTGGCCTGGAAGGGATAATCACAGCGCATGGCCAAGTTCCGGATCATCGACCCACATGGCGGGATTGTGGCGACGAAGAATTTCGAGAGCGCCGACGCCGCACACGCGTGGTTCACCGACGCGGTCGCGGGCAGCACCGAGCTGGGCTGGCGCATGGAGGTCGACGACGCGGGGCAGTGGGCATTCTTCGATGACACCGAGGGCTTCACCGCCCCGGCCAGCCGCCGTCCGTTCAGGCGCTGATTTACCGACGCGACATTTCGGGTGGGCTTTCGCCAAGCACACGGTGGAGCAGGTTGCCGGTGCCGAGCAGGTGCTTGGTGACCAGCGACTTCGCACCCTCGACGTCGCCCCCGCGAACGGCCTTGAGCAACGCCGCGTGTTCGCGGTCTGACTCTCCCTTGTACGACGGCAGCCCGAACTTGAGCCGCAGGTAGCGCTCGCCGCGCTCGTGCAGCATGCCGATCAGCGCGAGAAGTTGTGGCCGCCCGGCCGGCTCGTAGAGGCTGGTGTGAAAGGCCTCGTTGCGCCCAACGTAAAGCGACGGCTCGGTTTCGGCCGCGGCCTCCTCGCACAGCGCTTCGGCGTGGCGCAGGGTGGCGGCCGTGTGAGCGGGTATCGCCAGCCCGATGGCCAGGCTCTCGAGGGCGGCGCGCATTTCGTAGACTTCGCGGGCCTCGTCGGCCGATAGCGGGGCGACGGTCGCCCCCTTGTTCAGCTCCACTTTGGCCCAGCCTTCGCTCTCCAGCTGGCGCAGGGCCTCGCGAACCGGGATCGCGCTGACGGAGAAGTGCCGCGCGATGGCGTCCTGGCGCAGCGGTACCCCCGGCGCCAGCGTGCCTTCGACGATCGCGGCGCGCAGCGCGTTGGCGATCAACCGTGACGTGCTGCCTCGCTCGGCCACCGAGTGCGCCGTGGGTAGCGCGCTCAGTGCGTTGTCCGACGGGGACCGACCTGTTACGCTCATCACTATATTATATACAATGTGACGCCGGTCGGCCGTTAGCGCCAAACCGGCTCGCGCCTACGCGGATCCCAATAGCCGTTCCACCCGTGTCAACGGAGGCCAGATGACGTCAACGACGCAGCCGGCAAGCCTCGCCAGGCGTCGCACGCCGCTCAACCGCTCGCAGATCGCGGGTTTCTGGGGCGCGTGGACGGGCTGGACGCTCGACGGGATGGATTCGTTCATCTACGCGCTCGTGCTCGCGCCCGCGCTGACCGAGCTGCTGCCGCGTTCGGGTTTCGCCGCGACGTCGACCAATGTCGGTCTCGCGGGCTCGATTCTGTTTGCCCTGTTCCTGGTGGGTTGGGGCCTGTCGTTCATCTGGGGGCCGATCGCCGACCGATTCGGTCGCACCAAGGTGCTGGCCGCGACCATCTTCACCTTCGCGATCTTCACCGGGCTTTCGGCCGCGGCGCAAAACGTGTGGGAGCTGGCCATTTTCCGCTTTGTCGCGGGCGTCGGCATCGGCGGCGAGTGGGCGCTGGCGGGCACGTATGTGGCGGAGGCGTGGCCCGAGGACCGGCGCAAGATGGGGGCGGGCTATCTCCAGACCGGCTACTACGCGGGATTCTTCCTGGCGGCGGCCCTGAACTACACGATCGGGGTCCATTTCGGCTGGCGGGCAATGTTTCTGACGGGCGCGGTGCCGGTCGTCGTCGCGATCCTGATCTTGACGCGGGTGAAGGAAACCGAGAAGTGGGAGAAGCTGGAGGCTCAGCCCACGGTCCGCGTGAACCCGCTGCGCGAGATTCTCGGCGCGCGCTACCGGCGTCGAACCTGGGTGGCGTGCGCGCTGCTGACTATCGCGATCGTGGGCCTGTGGGCCGGCGCCGTCTACGAACCCACCGCGGTGATTCAGTTGGCGCAGCACGCGGGTTTCGACAAGGCCGACGCAACCAGAACCGCGTCCTGGGCCACGGGCCTGCTGTCCATCGGCACCATCTTGGGCTGTCTGGTCGTGCCGATCCTCTCCGAGCGCATCGGGCGCCGCAAGACACTCGCGATTTACTTTGCGGGAATGGCCGTTTCGATCACCGGCAGCTTCGGTTGGGCGTTCTATCTACCCAACGGGCTCGCGCCGTTCATCGCGTGGCTTTTCGTCCTCGGGTTCTTCGGCGGCAACTTCGCCATCTTCAGCCTCTGGTTGCCCGAGCAGTTCGAGACGCGGGTGCGCGCGACCGCGTTCGCGTTCTGCACCTCGTTCGGCCGATTTGTCGGCGCGGGCGTGAATTTCTTGCTCGGCGCGGCGGTACTGCACCTGCATACGCTCGGATTGCCCGTGGCCCTGACGGCCATCGCGTTCGTGATCGGGCTTTTCGTCATCCCGCTGGCACCCGAGACGCGGGGCGAGGCGCTGCCCCAATAGGGGGTGCCGAGTTCAGTGGCACACCTCGCAAGCGATGCCGTCGCCGTCGCGGTCAAGGGCGGCCCGATAACCCGGCTGTCCGATGTAAATCGGAGCCGCTCCGGCGGCGCACGCCGCCCTGCAGTTGGGGTAGTAGACGTTCGACCCGGTTGTCGGGGCGGGCGACGGCGTGGTGGTTGACGGTGCAGCATTGGCGCCGGGTGCCACCGCTATCCCGATAACGATTGCTCCGACGATGAACGCTCGCTGAAGCATGGTACAAACCTCCTACCTCGCCGGGCTCACGTGCTTTGCTGCTGACAGCTCAGCTAACACCGCGCAGCATTGGTGAGGCAAGCGCTTTGGCGAAGTTCAGCGGCCGAGCTGGACGGCCTTGACGACCAGCAGCAGGGCGCCCACAACCAGGTAGCTGCGCAGGGCGATCATGCCGAGCCGGGTGCCGGGGGACCAGGTGACCGGTTCGAGCAGGGTCAGCGGCGGCATCCGCCAGGTGTTGCGGTCGACGGGACGTGCCGGCGGCGTCGGGGCCGGTGGCGCGGGCTGGCCGCGGGACATCCATCGCAGAGTCGGCACCGCCGCGGCGGCGAGTACGACCAGCGCCAGGCAAAGGTAGCCGGCGACAGCGACGACGTCGATATGGGGGAACAGGGTGGTGGCCATCAGGATCCCGGACAACAGCAGCAGGATGCCGACGATCAGCCCGGCGACCCAGTTGAGCCAGCGCCGATTGACCCAGGGCCCCAATACTTCCCGGTCGTTGCACAGCAACAGCAGGAACACGCTGGCGCTGGGCAACAGCAGGCCGGCCAGCGCTTGCACGGCGGTGGTGATCAAACCCAGTGGCGCGCCGGGGATGAGCACGATGGCCGCGGCCAGCGCCACCATCGCGGTGTAGGACAGGTAGAACTGCTTGGCGTCTGCGAACCCGCGGTGCAGCGAATGCTTGAGGCCGAAGACGTCGCCGAAGGCGTAACTGGTGGCCAGCGTCACGGCGGCCGCGCCGATGATCGACGCGTCCATCAGCACGATGGCGAAAAACGCGCCGAGCGTAGCGCTGTGCTGGCCGAGTAGGTGCGCGATGGCCCCGGCGTCGGAGAAGCCGCCCACGGTGTTTGTCGAGCGCGCCGCCCAATCGCCGGTCATCACGAGGGCCGCGGCGCCGACGATCACGACGAAGGCCCCGATCACGGTGTCGGCGCGCTCGTAGGCCATGAACCGCGGGGTGATCCGCTTGTCGACGACATTGGACTGCTGAAAAAACAGCTGCCAGGGCGCGACGGTGGTGCCGACGATGGCGATGATCAGCAGCACCGCGTCGGAACTCACCCCGCCCGAGATGCTCGGCACCACAAACGACTTCGCCGCATGCGCCCACTGCGGGTGCGACATGAGCAGCATCGGGATCTGCAGCAGGGTGACTGCGATGAAGATGAACATGGCCCGCTCCCAGCGGCGGAAGCTGCCGCTGGCCATGATGGCGACCAGCGCCACCGCCGAGATGGGGACCACGACGTATTTGGATACCCCGATGTAGTCGGCGGCCAGGGTGATGCCGATGAACTCGGTGACGATGGTCAGGAAGTTGAGCAGGAACAGGTCGCCAACGGAGAACCAGCCCCAGCCGCGGCCGAAGCGTTCGTTGATCAGCCGGGCGTGACCGACCCCGGTGACCGCACCGAGCCGGACCACCATCTCCTGGTTGACGATCAGTACCGGGATGAGCAGCAGCAGCACCCACAACAGGGAGTAGCCGTAGTTCTGGCCGGCCTGGGTGTAGGTGGCGACCCCGCCGGCGTCGTTGTCGCCGACCATCACGATGATCCCGGGGCCGACGATCGCCAGCAGCGTCAACAGGCGGGTCTTCCACGTCCGCGAATGGTCGCCATCGCTGAGCTTGATGCGCCCGAACGCACCCTCGATATCGCCCAGGTGTGCGGTGTCGAGCACCGCGGTGCGCCGGGGCGCGGCCGGTTCGGCGTTGCCCGCCGCGGCCGTGGGGGTGGTCTCGTCGGCGCTGGACGTCACGGTGTCTCGGCTCCCGGCGCGTGGCTGTCGGTCGGTTGGGTGATCTCGCGGAACGGACGCGGAGCGGGCTCGCGGCGGCGCCAGTCCTCGGGGATGGTTGCTTCCAGGACGTCGTCGACGGTGACCACCCCGAGCACGCGGTCCTCGTCGTCGACGACGGGGATGGAGTAGAGGTTGAAGTCGGCCATCAACAGCGCGATGTCGGTCAGATCGGCGTCGGCGGTGACGCAGACCGGATCGGAATCCATCAGTGCCCCAACGCCTTCGGTGGCATCGGCCTGCAGCAGGGTAATCACCGACACCACACCGGCCAGCCGCCCGCCCTCGTCTAGGACGTGCAACTTGATCAACGCCTCCGGCTGGACGTTGGAGGCGGCGGCGATCAGCGCCAGCGCGAAGCCCGCAGTCGCGGTGGCCGCGCAGGAAACGAAGTCGACGTTCATCAGCCCGCCGGCGCTTTCGGGGTTGAACCCCATCAGCGTGATCACCTTGGTGCGCTGCGGGCCTGGCATGAGCTCCAGCACGCGTCGTCGTCGTGACTGGCGCAGGTCGGCGATCGCGTCGGCGGCATCGTCGGCGCGCATCCGGCCCAACAGGGCGGCGACCTCGTCGTCGGGCATGCCGTCCAGCAGCCGGCTCGCCTTGTCCGGGTCCAACTCCTCGAACACGTCGGCTTCCAGTTCCGGGTCACTGTGCACCCGGTCGAGGATTTCGCCGCCTTCGGCCTTGTCGGCCTCCTCGAGCAGATCGGCGATCTCGGCGGCTTTGAACTCGCCGAACCGGTCCGACATACGCCGCACGGCGTCGGAGCCACCGTGGCCGATCAGCGGTTCGAACGCCTTCCAGTCGCGGGCCGCGTGCCCGCCGGAGTGCCTGATCAGCCCGAACAACGTCGGCGGCCGGCGGGTGTCCAGCCGCGCAACCACCCACCCGGCGCCGGTGTCCTCGAGCTCGACGTCGTACGCGCGCACCAAATCCGCCGCGGCCACGTCGATCAGCCGGTGGCCCAGCACGTCGGCGCGCAGCAGCACCTCGCCGTCGCGGCGCTCGAAGCCGCGGAGGTCAACTTTGTTCTTGGTCAAAATGATTCGTTTCGGGGCGAACTCTTCGATGGATTTGGTGCCGATGAACACCCGACGCCCGCCGACCCCGGCCACGATCCCTGTCACCGCCGGATAGTCGTCCGCGCCCCGCAGGCGCACGATCACGTCCTCGACGCGGCCGACGGCCTCACCGGCGCGGGCCACGATCGGCGCGCGCAGCAGCTCGGACAGATGGATCACCGGCAGCCCACCGCGGGGCTTCGCCTTCTCTGATGTGCTCACTTGTCCTCCTCAACGCTGAGCGACAGTCGCCCGCAGGATGCCATCTGCGGGTGCGTCTTACAACCAGGTTCGGTGATGGCGCAAGTATCGTGGCTTGACCGGTTCGGCCGCCAGAGCGTACGCCGCCACCCGCGGGGATAGCTACAGCCAACAGGTAAACGGCGGGTGGCCATCGGGATCAGGCCCGACCGGCCGGTTATCTAAATCGGTTGTACCAGTGGGCTATAGAGGAATCCGGCCGGGAATTTGTATCCCTGCGGGTAGGGCGAATTGCTGGCGTCGGGCGGGGCGTCAGCATACGACAGCGTTTCCCTGGCACACTGGGGTGTGCCCGAAATCGCGTTCGACTCCGTGTCCCCGATCGTGCCGGTCAAAGACCTGGACGTCGCGCTCGACCGCTATCGCAACCTCGGCTTCGACGCGCGCGCCTACGAGGGCCCGGCGCGCTACGGGTTCGTCGACCGCGGGTCTGTCTCCATCCACCTCACCGAGTGGGACGAGCACGACCCGCTGAGCACCGCCTCCAGTGTGTATCTCTACGTCAGCGACGCCGACGCCCTCTACGCCGAGTGGGCGGCGCTGGAAAATCTGGCCGGCCGCCTGATCGAACCGCAGGACACCGACTACGGTCTAAGGGAATTCGCCTACATCGATCCCGACGGCACCCTACACCGGATCGGTTCGCGGAACCTCTGACTCGGTGGCCTGGCTGCGCGCCAGGGCCACCGCCGCGGCGATCATCACCGCGACCGAGACGCCGAGCGCGACCATGCCGATGTGGTTGGTGCTCAACGTCTCACCCAGCACGGTGACGCCCAGCACCGATCCGACGATGGGTTCGGCGACGGTCACCGCGGGTAGCGACGCGGTGAGCGAGCCGGCCCGAAACGCCGACTGCTCCCACGCCGTCGCCGCGAGGCCCAGCACCGCCCAGACGTACAACTCGGGCGCGCGCAGCACCGCGGGCACGCCGTGGCCGAGCTGGTCGACGACGCCCTTCGTCAAGACCGTGAAGACGCCCCACAGCGAACCCGACATCAGCCCTAACAGCAGCGCGCTGACCCAGCCCGAGAACATCTGGGCGCCGATCACACACAGGAACAGGCACGGGCCGATGACCAGGCCCACGACGATCCACGTCCGAACCGACCCGCGGGGGATTCCGGCCTGCGGGTTGCCGACCGTGACCACGACCGTGACGGCGGCGGCAAGCAGCACGGCCCAGATCCCTTGCCACCGAGTGATTTTGCGGTGGTTGGCGGCCGCGCTGATGAGCAGCGCGAACAGCAGGGAAGTCACGGACAGCGCCTGCACCAGCACCACCGACCCCAGGCCGAGCGCCGCGGCCTGCAACCCGAACCCGGCGGCGGCGACCAGGCTGCCCGTCCACCATCGGCGGTCGCGCAGCAGCCGGCGAAACAGCGCCAAGGTGCCGACCGGCTTGTCGGTGACCTGTTGCGCGGATCGCTGTTCGAGGACATCGCCGATGCCGATCATGAATGCGGCGCCGATCGCGAGCAGCGCCGCGATGCCCGTCCTACCCACGATCAGCTGTCGCGCCTGATCTTCAGCGCGGTGGTGATCATCGGGATCTGCAGTGGCAGCCGGGCAAGCGCGGCGATGCGCATCGGCCATGGCTTGTCCCACCACAACCGGCACATGTTGACGTTGGCCGGGAACACGCTGACGAACAGCGCGACCGCTGCCAGTGCGGCCCGTCGCCGGGTGCGCCGGGGCACCAGCAGCGCACCGACGGCGATCTCGGCGACGCCCGATGCATAGGTATAGAACCGCGCGTCGCCGGGCAGTTCGGCGGGGACGATGTCGTCGAATGGTTTGGGCGCCAGGAAGTGGACGGTGCCGATGCCCATCAGCATCGCCGCGACTCGATAGGCGGTCGTTCGGGTGGTGTCACGTTCAGCGAGGGGGGTGGTCGTCATCGACCCATTGTGTCGTGCGCGGCGCCGGCGTGGTTCACTGCTCTCCCACAGCGTGGGCATCGAGCGGGTTCCGCCGGTTGACGATGAGCGGATCCGCCTTCGTGAACGGGAAGTCGGGCAGGTCGTCGATGTGTGTGTCGAACGTCGCCGCCAGCACCTTGCGCGAGTAGGCGCTTGCCGACGCGCGATACCCGATGTCGCCGGGGGTGGGTTGGTCGAAGAAGATGCAGAAGTGCATCTCGGGCGCGTCGAAGACCTCGATGTGGTGGGGGTAGGCGCGGGGGATGAAATACACATCGCCCTGCCGCAGGTACCAGGTGTCGAGGGTGCCGTCCGGATCCATCACGGTCATGCGCGCCGCGCCACGGTTGACGTAGCCCATTTCCGCGGTGATGGGATGCCAGTGCGGTTCGCGCATGCCGTCCTCGCGGATGCGCAGCGAATACATCGACAGGTCCTTCAGGGCGGGCCAATACTGCAGCCGGGCGGTCCGGGCCGAGCCGACGGCGATGCTGACGGGCGGCGTCATCGCCTCCACCGAAAACTTGTGTGGGTCATCGAAGTAGGCGGTGGCCGGCACGTCCGGATCGCCGTCGCGGGCCGCCAACGCGCGGTCGCTGGTGCTGCGGCGGATGGCGGCGAAATCCGAGGCCGGGAGGTCGTAGGTGTTGCCCAGCACGGCGTCGGTCATGGCCCCGAAAGCCGCGCCCAGCCCGAAGTCCTCGGGCCGTTCGCTGCGGAAGGTGATGATGAATTCGGCTGTGTCGCTGCCGATGTTTTCGATGTGATGCAGTGAACCGGAGTCGACGTGGAACATGTCGCCGGCTCGCACCACAAAGGACGAGAATTGGCTGCCGGTGTCGAGCACCGACACGAGCGCGGTACCGGCGACGCAGTAGGTCAGCTCGTTGGCGTTGGCGTGCCAGTGCGGGGTCCGCATGGCGCCCGGGCTGATCAGCAGCCGCTTGATCGACAGGCCGGTCAGGATCGGGAAGGTGTCGGCGGTGAGCCGGCGAATCGAGCCGAGATCGGATTCCTCGACGATTTCACCTTCCGTTAACGATGCGACGTGTTCGCTTGTCTGCGTGAGCATTTCATCCTCCAAGGGGATTCCGGGTCGAGGGCTTGGACGGGTCACTACGCTAAGCCTGCCGCCTCGGGCCTATGCCCGTCCAACGCAGAGTTTCGATGTGCCGATCAGCGTTGCTTATCGAGTCGAAACTTGCCCAAGCGAACCGCGGTGGGAAAGATCGGGCCGAAGCACGCGAATCGGCAGCCGGGGTTGCGGCGGGCCTCTTGTTTGACGAGTCGGGCGGTGTCCTCGGCGAATCCGTCGCGCGGGTAAAGGCTGAGGATCTCGTCGAGGTTGTCGGGGTGCAGCGCCCACTGCTGGGCCAGGACGTCGACCAGCCCACCCGCCCTAAGCCAGTGGGCCACCGGCCCGTACCGACGGGCGGGGACGAACGGGTTGAGGTTCGTCGTGATCGCCAGGGCCACGCTGTCCCGGCGTGAGCTCGCCCAGCCGGCGGCCGCCGTGATTTCGCGAGCCAGTCTGGCCCCGGCAACGGTGAAGCACCCGCGCCGGTCGGGGTCGAAGAGCCCGGTGTCGTGGAGTAGCGCTGCAACACAAAGCGCTTCGCGGTCGAGTGGGTCGGGGTGGCCGCTCAACTCGTAGCGGATGGCCGTGAAGTAGTAGGTGCGGTAACTGTGGTCGACGATGTGCGGGCTGGCCACGGCGCGCAGGCGCTCCTCGGCCGCGCGAACCGCTTCCGTGCGCGGCGGCGCCCATCGGGTCAGGTCGATCTTTCGCGGGGCGCGCGGCGGGGCGATATGACGGACGGCCCAGCGCAGTCGGGGAGCGGCGTCACCGAGCAGCACCGCGCCGGTGCCCGCGAGCAAGGCCACGCGCTGGGGCACCGACAGCGGCGGGCCGCCCAGCCTTTCCCATTCCAGCGAGCCGACCGGTGGTGCGGCACTGCGGCGCATCGCTCACTCCGCGCTCGTCGGGTGCGCGGCAAGGAAGCCCTCGATCGCGGTGACAAGCTGATCGGGCTGTTCTTCGGGGATGAAGGTGCGGCTCCCGGTGATCAGTTCGAATCGCCCTTGCGGCAACAGTTTTGCCAGTCGCCGGCCATGGTCGCGGGGGAAGATCTTGTCGTCGTCGGCCCAGAGCACGAGCGCCGGCTTGTCGAAGTCGGTGAGCCGGTCCGCGGCCGCGAACGTGTATTTCGTGTCGACCGCCCGCAGCATGCGCCGGAAGTCGCGCCTGACCCCCGGGTTGAGACGCACCGGGTCGGTGAACGAGCGCATGATGTCCGGCGGCATCGGCCGTGACGTCACAAACCCGTAGGCGGTCGGCAGGCGCTGGATCGCCTTGAATTGCGCGGTGTAGGCGACGATCCAGGTGAGCAGCCGCGAGCGCGCCATCACCTCCAAGTACTTCTGCGGCGTCGGCGGAAACTTCTCGAACGCGTCGCACGAGGTGAGCACCAGGCGAGCGATCCGGTCGGGGTGTCGTCCGACCAACGCCTGGGCGACGGCGCCTCCCGTGTCGTTGGCGACGATCGTGACGTCGTCGAGGTCCAGGGCATCGAGGAAGTCCGCGACGATCCGCGCCATGCCCGGCAGCGACAGATCGGCGTCGGCGTCCAGCGGGATCGAGTGCGAGCCCCACGGCAGGTCCGGGGTGATGCATCGATGGTCTGCCGCCAGGCGGGGCGCGACGTGTCGCCACAGATCGCCGTTGACGCCGACTCCGTGCACGAACACGATCGGCGGGCCATCGCCGCGCTCGCGGTAGCCGATCGCGCCGTGCGGGATGGCGACGCGGCGCTGCTGGCCGAGATCCGGGCTGATCGACATGCGACCATACTTGCATGGTGCAAGTACACGGGCAATGGCGCGGCTCAATGTCGCGGGGGACGGCCTTCCCACGCGGCGAGCTGCGGCGGCGTCAGGGCGGTCGGCTCGCCGTCCGGTCCAACCGCGCCGGGCGCCGGCACCACCCGCAGGTCACGTAGCTCGATCGGCTGGTCGCAGTGTTCGCATCGCAGCGCGCCGCCAGCCTCGTGATCGCAGCCCTTGTGCAGGATCAGAACCTCGGGGCCCGCGGGACCCGGTTCGTGGCGGTCGGCCCAGGCCATCAGCGTCAGTACCACCGGGAACAAGTCGCGGCCCTTTTCGGTCAGGTGGTACGAACCGCGCGACCCGATCCGCTCCATGACGCCGTGCTCAACCAACTTCTGCAGCCGGGCGCTCAATACATTCGTCGCAAGCCCGAGGCTGCGCAGGAACTCGTCGTAGCGGGTCAAGCCGTGGAAGGCATCGCGGACGATCAGCAGCGTCCAGCGCTCACCGAGAATCGTCAGCGCGCGGGCGAGCGCGCAGTCCTGACCGGTGTAGTCGCGCCCAAGTGGCATGGTGCAAGTTTAGGCGCCGGGGGCCGCTCGAGTGTTAGCGCGGTCACACCCGGCCGCGTCTGGAACTTAGCCCGTTACTATTGCTCATACGGTATTGGATACGATTCCACCCATCCGTCGCTGCCGACCGCAGCCAAACAGTCCGAGGTTGAAAACATGGCCACACCCGTGATCGTCGGAGCCACCAGGACGGCGATCGGCCGCTCGTTCAAGGGCGCGCTCGTCAACACGCCGCCCGAGACCCTGATCACCACGGTGCTTCCCGAGGTGGTGCGCAGGTCGGGGATCGACCCGTCGGCGATCGACGACATCATCTTCGCCGAATCGCACTACGGCGGTGGCGATTTGGCGCGTTATGCGGCCGCCGCGACCGGCATGGAGGACATCCCCGGCCAGGCGGTGAACCGGCACTGCGCGGGCAGCCTCACCGCGATCGGCAACGCCGCGGCCCAGATCGGCTCCGGGATGGAGCGCGTGCTGATCGCCGGCGGCGTGCAGTCGCTGTCCATGACGCCGCTGATGAACCAGCGGATTCCCGGCCCCGAGCTGAAGTTCGAGGAGCGCTGGCTGCCCCCGACGCACGTCGAGGCGCCCGACGCGCCCACCAAGGACATGTCGATCACCGTCGGGTGGAACACCGCGCAGGCGGTGGGCATCACCCGCGAGGAGATGGACGCCTGGGCGGCCCGGTCACATGAGCGCGCCATCGCCGCTATGGACACGGGGAAGTTTCTCGACGAGATCGTCCCGCTGAAGATCACCCAGCTCGACGGCTCGGTGACCGACTTCTCGGTGGACGAGCATCCCCGCCGCGACACCACGATCGAGAAGCTCGCGGCCCTCAAGGTGCTGCATCCCGAGATCGAGGGATTTTCGATCACGGCGGGCAATAGCAGCGGCACCAACGACGCCGCCGCGGCGGTCGCGTTGGTCGACCGTGACTACGCGCTCGCCGAGAAGCTGAACGTGATGGGCACCGTCCGGGCCTGGGGCGCCGTGGGCGTCCCGCCGCGGGACTGCGGTCTGGGCGCGGTCAAGGTGATCGGCAAAGTGCTGCAGCGCGCCGGGTTGTCGGTCGACGACGTCGCACTGTGGGAGATCAACGAGGCGTTCGCGTCCGTGCCGATCGCGGCGTGCCGCGAGTACGGCATCGACGAGGAGAAGGTGAACTTCTCCGGCAGCGGGTGCAGCCTCGGCCACCCCATCGCGGCCTCGGGCGCTCGCATGGTGACCACGCTGGCCTACGAGCTGGCGCGGCGCGGCGGCGGCATCGGTGTCGCGGCGATGTGTGCGGGCGGCGGCCAGGGCGGCGCGGTCGTCATCGAGGTCTGACCGCCTAATTGCAGAACGTATAGCCGATGAACTGGGCGTCGCGCGCGTTGGCTCCCGAGTAGTTGACGTAGTGCACTGCCGGCATTCCGTTGTACTGGGTGTTGGTCTTCTGAGCGGTGGGCGGCGGGACCGCCTTGGGGAAGGCCAGGACCAGGTCGGCAAAGATCTTGAGCCCCGTTTGGCAGATCGCCTCGGGCCGCGGCGGCTGGGCGTTCCACGCGTGCACGACGACCGGGTCGGTCAGCTGATAACCCGCGGCGCAATTGGGATCGCAGATCTTGAAGACCGCGGTCCCGGTCCCGTCGGCGCCCTGGGGGCCCCACGACGTCCACGACATGTCTTGCAGCGCAACGGCTACGCTGGCGCATCCCAAGACGCTGAGCTTCTTCGGACGCTCGACCGGGGGGACCGACGGGTTGTAACAGCCGGGAATGGCGAAGCTGGTCGATTGCGACGGCTGGGTGGTGGCCTGGCCCGGGGTGCTCTGGTGACCCTGGATCAGCTTCACGCCGACAATCGCGAGTATGCCGATCAGCAGCACAGCGAGGATGACACCCAAGACCCCCAGGCGTCCCCCCGGAAACCGCAGCCGGCTCGATGACGAGACGTTGCCGCTCACGTTTACCAGGTTATGGCAGAACCGGCCCCTCTGGGTGGCGCTGCCGCAAGAATCGTCGCGGGGTAAATTTGGTCAACGCTACCAACTTATTGAGGATTGCCGATGGATGATCATGCCCTGGCCGCGCGGTTGGCCGCGGATGCGGGACGGCTGCTGCTCGGCGTCCGCGAGGAATTCGCCGAGGCCGACGCCGGCGAGCGAAAAGCCGCGGGGGACAAGCGGTCCCACGACTTCCTGATGGAGGCGCTCGCCGCCGAGCGGCCCGACGACGCGGTGCTGTCCGAGGAGGGCGCCGACGACCCGGTGCGGTTGCGCTCGCAGCGGGTCTGGATCGTCGATCCGCTCGACGGGACGCGGGAATTCTCCGAGCTCGGGCGCGACGACTGGGCCGTGCACGTGGCGCTCTGGCAGGACGGTGAGCTCGCCGCCGGCGCGGTGGCGCTGCCAGCGCAGGGGGTCACGTTGGCGACGCCGTACGTCACCGCGCCCCCGGCCGCACCGGATCAGCCCCGCATCGTGGTCTCGCGCACGCGGCCGCCCGCCCTCGCCCTGGCCGTCCGCGACGCGCTGGACGGCGTCCTCGTCGAAATGGGTTCTGCCGGAGCCAAAGTGGCGTCGATCGTCCAGGGTCTGTCGGACGTGTACGTGCACGCCGGCGGCCAGTTCGAATGGGACTCGGCCGCCCCGGTAGCGGTGGCCCGCGCCGCCGGCCTGCACACCTCCCGCATCGATGGCTCGCCCCTGGCCTACAACCAGCCGGACCCCAAGCTGCCCGACCTGGTAGTCTGCCGCCCCGAACTCGCCGCTACGGTGCTGGCCGCAATACCGCCGAACGTCGAGTAGTTGCGGCCGCCGGGCCGAAATCCCGACAACAAGTCGACGCTCGGCCTGGGCCGGTTGGCCGCGTCACGGCCGCTCAGCGCTATCGCGCGGGGGCCACGGGTTGCATCGCCGCCTCGAGCTGTTCGTCCTCGAGCGCGGCGACGGTCAGCGGCGGTTGATCGGTGCGATAGCGCATGCCCTCGAGGAGGATGGCCACATAGCGTCGCCAAAGTTCGGTGTCGACGTGACCGGCGTACTCGCTGACCGTTCCCGCCAACAGTCCGAAGATCGGCATGTCGCCGGGGGACATCTCGGAACGCAGATGACCGTCCTTCTTGGCTCGCTCGAGCAGTTCGGAAAGCCTTGGTACGAGCCGAACTCGGGCGGCATCCACCCGACTGCCGCAATAGGCCTTGCTGAAGGCGACCTCTCGCATTCCTCGGTCGGTCGCGGTGAGTTCGCACATTTGCTCGACATACCACACGAAGCCCTGCCATGAATCGGGGTGTCGCAGCGCCCTTTCCGCCAGGACGGTGAGCTCGTCGATGCCGTCTTCAAAAATCGCTTCGAGCAATTCCTGTTTGGTGGGAAACCGCCGGTACACGGTTCCGACTCCCACGCCCGCATGGTGAGCCACCTCGTTGAGGGTGGCCTCCAGCCCCCGGGAGGCAAACAGTTCGCGGGCGGCCTCGATCACCCGCTGACGATTGCGCTCAGCGTCTTTTCGAAGCGGGCGATCCGTCATCTTGCAAGCGCTCACGTCGATGAGTGTAACGAGCGCAACACTTTCAGATAAGTGGATTGACTCTATCCACTTATCTAGTTAGGTTGTCTACCTAGACCGTCGCCGGTCGCCGACCCCCCGGCTTGCCTGGGATCACCGAAAGGCTCGCACCTTGATTGACGCGATGACCAGGCTTCTCAGGCGCGCCTGGCTGCCCCTACTGGTCGCGGCCGCCGTCGCCGTCGGCGCGGTCACCGTGGACCAATTGCACGGAATCTTCGGCTCGAATGCCCTCCTGGTGACGCCGAAGAGTTCCGATAGCGCCGAACGCTTCAACCCCAAGGTCGTGACGTACGAGGTGTTCGGGTCCGCCCCGACGGCCGTCATCAATTATCTGGACCTGGACTCCAAGCCTCAGCGCGCCATGAACGCCGCTCTGCCATGGTCTTTGACGCTGCGCACGACCGCACCCGCGGCCACGCCCAACATCCTCGCCCAAGTCGACGGGCACTCCGTCACCTGCCGGATCACCGTCGATGACCTGGTCAAGGACGAGAGGACCGCGACCGGCGTGAATGCCGAGACCTTCTGCTTGGTGAAGTCGGCATGAGCACGCTAGTGAGCGACGCCCCGACCGACACGATTCCGGTCGCCCGCCACGCGGCCCGCCCGTGGATGCCGCGGACGATCCGGTCGTTCGCCGTGCCGATCATCCTCGCGTGGATCGCCGTCATCGCGCTGCTCAATACCGTTGTGCCGCAACTGGAAGCGGTGGGGAAGATGCGCGCGGTGTCGATGAGTCCCAACGATGCGCCGTCGATGATCGCGACCAAGCGCGTGGGCAAGGTGTTTCACGAGTTCGACACGAGCAGCTCGGTGATGATCGTGCTCGAAGGCGACAAGCCATTGGGTCCGGACGCCCACCACTTCTATGACCGCGTCGTCCAGCTGCTGCGGGCCGACACCAAGCACGTCCAGCACGTGCAGGATTTCTGGGGTGATTCGCTGACGGCGGCGGCCGCCCAGAGCAACGACGGCAAGGCCGCCTACGTCCAGGTGTACATCGCCGGCGACCAGGGCGAGGCACTGGCCAACGAATCGGTGGATGCCGTTCGCCACATCGCCACCAGCGTGCCGGCCCCCGCGGGGGTCAAAGCGTACGTGACCGGGCCCGCGGCGACGAGCACGGATCAAAACGCGGTGGGCGACAAGAGCATGGAAACCATAGAGATGCTCACCTTCGCCGTCATCGCTGTCATGTTGTTGCTGGTCTACCGATCGTTCGTCACGGTGTTCATCGTGCTCGCGATGGTGGTGCTGGAATTGTCCGGCGCCCGGGGACTGGTGGCATTCCTCGGCTACTACAAGGTTTTTGGGCTCACGACGTTCGCGACCAACCTCGTCGTCACTCTCGCCATCGCCGCTGCCACCGACTATGCCATCTTCCTCATCGGGCGCTATCAGGAGGCGCGTAGGTCGGGGCAGGACCGGGACTCGGCCTACTACACCATGTTTCACGGGACCGCGCACGTCGTGTTGGGCTCGGGCCTGACCATCGCCGGAGCGGCCTTCTGCCTGCACTTCACCCGGCTGCCGTACTTCCAGACGATGGGCATTCCGCTGGCGGTCGGCATGACGATCGTGGTTGCCATGGCCCTGACGCTGGGTCCCGCGCTGATTTCGGTGGCCAGCAGGTTCGGCCGGGTGCTCGAGCCCAAGCGCATGAAACAACCCCGGGGATGGCGCCGGATCGGCGCCGCCACGGTTCGGTGGCCGGGTGCGATCCTGGTGTGCGCGATCCTGCTGGCGCTGGTCGGCCTGCTTACCCTGCCCGGCTATCGCACCACCTACAACGACCGCATCTACCTGCCCGGTGACGTGCCGGCGAACACCGGATACGCGGCGGCTGACCGGCATTTCTCCAAGGCCAAGATGAATCCGGACCTGCTGATGATCGAAAGCGATCACGATCTGCGGAACCCGGCCGATTTCCTGGTGATCGACAAGATTGCCAAAGCCCTTGTCCGCGTGCACGGCATCGCCCAGGTGCAGACGATCACACGGCCCGAGGGGCGGCCGATCCAGCACACCTCGATCCCGTACACGATCAGCATGAACAGCACCGGCCAGATCATGAATAACGACTACACACAGGCCACGCTGAAGAACACGCTCAAACAGGCCGACGACATGCAGGTCACCATCGACTCGATGGAAAAGATGCAAGGCCTCACCCAGCAGATGTCCGAGATCACGCACAGCATGGTCGCCAAGATGAAGAAGACGAGCGTGGACGTGCAGGACTTGCGCGATCACATGGCCGATTTCGACGATTTCTGGCGCCCCATCCGAAGCTACTTCTACTGGGAGAAGCACTGTTACGACATTCCCATCTGCTGGTCGTTGCGGTCGCTGTTCGACGCGCTTGACGGCATCGACGTGATGACTGACGACATCACCGAGCTGGTGCCGGACATGGAACGCCTCGACGCCGTGATGCCGCAGATGGTCGCCCTGATGCCGCCGATGATTCAGTCGATGAAAGACCAAAAGCAAATGATGCTGAACCAGTATCAGGCCCAGAAGGCGCAGCAGGATCAGACGATGGCCATGCAGGACAATGCCACGGCCATGGGCGAGGCGTTCGACGCCGCCAAGAACGACGACTCGTTCTACCTGCCGCCGGAAGCCTTCGACAACGCGGATTTCAAGCGCGGCATTAAGCTGTTCCTGTCGCCGGACGGTCACGCGGTCCGGTTCACCATTTTCCACCAGGGCGACCCGTTGACGGAGGAGGGCACGTCACGCGTCGAGCCGCTGAAAACCGCAGCGGCAGACGCGATTAAGGGAACGCCGCTTGAGGGGTCGACGGTCTACCTCGGTGGCAGCGCGGCCCTGTACAAGGACATGCAGCAGGGCGCCGACTACGACTTGCTGATCGCCGCGGCCGCCGCACTCATCCTGATTTTCATCATCATGGTGGTGCTCACCCGCGCCGTCGTCGCCGCGGCGACCATCGTCGGGACGGTCGTCCTCAGCCTGGCCACCTCCTTTGGGCTCTCGGTGCTGCTCTGGCAACACGTCGTCGGGATCCCGCTGCACTGGATGGTGCTGCCGATGTCGGTCATCGTTTTGTTGGCGGTCGGGTCGGACTACAACTTGTTGCTGGTATCGCGAATAAAAGAGGAGATCCACGCCGGGCTGAACACCGGGATCATCCGCGCGATGGCCGGCACCGGTTCCGTGGTCACCTCGGCCGGCTTGGTTTTCGCCTTCACCATGATGTCGATGGCCGTGAGCAAGCTGATCGTGATCGGTCAGGTAGGAACGACGATCGGTTTGGGCCTGCTGTTCGACACGCTGGTGGTGCGCTCGTTGATGACACCGTCGGTCGCGACCCTGCTGGGACGCTGGTTCTGGTGGCCGCGACACGTCCGCCAGCGGCCGGTTCCGCAGCCGTGGCCGCAACCGCGCCGGTCCCTGGCGATGGCAGGGGCGAACGGTCAGTCAGCGTCGTAATCGGCGGCGGCCCCTCGCCTCATGGGTCCACTCCTTTTCGACACGCCCGATCTCGAGCGATAGCAGCATGAGAGTCGGGTTGTCGCAATGGACTTCGTGCGCGGTGCGGAATTCCGCCGCCTCACCGGTGGTCGATAGGTAGGGCCGCAGGCTCTCGAACCATTCGTCGCCGACGACGTTGGGCGGGTGGCCATTTTGCGGGCCGCAAGCCCACTGCTGGTAGGCGTCCCGCGCGTTCGCCAAGCCGCTGCGCCAGCGGTGGATCGCGTCGCAGCGCTGCGTGTGGATGTGCATCTTCATCTGATGCTTGTTGTTGTTGCTCGCAACCATCCCGGGCAGCAAGTTATCGGCGGCGGACCTCGCGACGCCCGCGATGCCCATGGCCGACGCACCCACGACCGTGCCCATCAGGCCCATCGTTACCATGTCCATTCGCTGATCGTCGCACCCGGGGGCGGCGACGGCCAGGGGCGCCGGGTTCAGCGCGATCCGGTGAGGTCCAGGGCGATGTCGACGAGCATGTCCTCCTGGCCGCCCACCATGCCGCGGCGCCCGGCCTCCTCCAGCAGGGTGCGCGCGTCGATGTCGAAGCGGGCCGCGGCGGCCTCCGCGTGCCGCAAAAAGCTGGAGTACACGCCCGCGTAGCCGAGGGTCAGGGTTTCCCGGTCGACCCGCACGGGCCGGTCCTGCAGGGGCCGGACCAGGTCGTCGGCGGCGTCCTGCAGCCGGTGCAGGTCGCAGCCGTGCTCCCAGCCGAGCCGGGTGGCCGCGGCGATGAACACCTCGAGCGGCGCGTTCCCGGCGCCGGCGCCCATGCCCGCGAGCGAGGCGTCGACGCGGTGTGCGCCGTGCTCGACGGCGGCGATCGAGTTGGCCACGCCCAGCGAGAGGTTGTGGTGGGCGTGGATGCCGATTTCGGTTGTGGGCGACAGTGTTTGGCGCAGCGCCTCGACCCGTTCGCCGACGTCGCGCATCGTCATGGCGCCGCCCGAGTCGACGACGTACACGCAGGCGGCGCCGTAGCTCTCCATGAGCCTTGCTTGCCCGGCCAGGTCGGCGGCGCTGGTCAGGTGGCTCATCATCAAAAAGCCCACGGCGTCCATGCCGAGGTCACGCGCGGCGGCGAGGTAGGGGGCCGAGATGTCGGCCTCGGTGCAGTGGGTGCCGACGCGCACGACCGTCGCCCCCGCGCGATGGGCGTCCTTGAGGTTGCGCAGGCTTCCGACACCCGGTAGCAGGAGCGTCGCCACCCTGGCGTTCCGGACGGTCGCGGCCACGGCCTCGATCCATTCCAGGTCGGTGTGGGCTCCGAACCCGTAAACGCAGCTCGAACCGGACAACCCGTCACCGTGGGCGACCTCGATCGAGTCGACGCCGGCCTCGTCCAGGGCGCGGGCGATCACTGTCGCGTGCTCGATGCTGTATTGGTGGCGCACCGCGTGCATGCCGTCGCGCAGGGTGACGTCGCTGACGTAGATCATGTTGCGGCTCCGGCGGTTTCGTTGTGGTGCGCGGCGATGCGTTCGGCGGCGGCCTTGGCGGCGGACGTCATGATGTCGAGGTTTCCGGCGTAGGAGGGTAGATAGTGTGCGGAGCCGGCGACCTCGAGCAGCACCGTGACGCGGGTGCCGGTGAACTTGCCGGTCTCGGGGATGTACAGCGGGTGGTCACGGTCGAACACCTGGAACTGCACGTCTTGCTTGAGCCGGTAACCGGGCACATAGGCGGCGACCCGGGCGACCATGTCGTGGATTTCGTGCTCGATCCTGTGCTGCTCCGGTTCGCCATCGACGAGGCAGTACACGGTGTTGCGCATGAGCACCGGCGGATCGGCGGGGTTCAGGATGATCACGGCCTTGCCGCGCTGCGCGCCGCCGACGACCCGCAGTGCGGTGGCGGTGGTTTCGATGAATTCGTCGATGTTGGCGCGGGTTCCGGGGCCGGCGGATTTCGCCGAAATCGAGGAGACGATCTCGGCGTAGGAGACTATCCCGGCCGTGCCGACGGCGGCGACGATCGGGATCGTCGCCTGCCCACCGCAGGTCACCATGTTGAGGTTGGGCGTGTCGAGGTGGTCGTCGAGGTTGACCACCGGCACGCAGAACGGTCCGATCGAGGCGGGGGTGAGGTCCAGCATTCGTATTCCGCTGTCCCGCAACGCCGCCCAGTTGGCGCGGTGCGCGCCGGCGGAGGTGGCGTCGAAGGCCAGCCGGATGCCGGCGACCTCCGGCATCCGCAGCAGTCCCTCGACCCCGTCGGCGGTGGCGGGCACGCCCATTCGCCGCGCGTAGGCCAGCCCGTCGGAGTCGGGGTCGATGCCGACCATGGCGCCCACGGTGAGTGGGCCGTCGCTGCGCAGGATTTTGACCATCAGGTCGGTGCCGATGTTGCCCGAGCCGATGATGGCCACCGGAAATCGCCGGGCGGGCGTCACTTCGTGTCCTCGGCGGCCATGCGCAGCGCGCTGTCGTAGAGGATGTTCGCGTGCAGCTCGAACAGCGCCAGCAGGTCGACCGAGTCGCCACCGAGCTCCTTGGCGACGAAGAGGCCGTCGCCACCGGCGAGGGCGTAGGTGGCCAACTGGTGGACCTGCGCGTCGGTCAGGCCCGGGACCACGTCCCGCACGGCTAGCGTGAGCGTCTCGAACGCCCGGGCGCGCACGGCGAGGAACATCGCCCGCGCCCGCGGCTCGACCGGCCGGCGCTCCAGCGCGAGCATCAGGCCGAGGCGCAGGAAGTCGGGGGAGTCCAGCAGGGCCTTGGCGATCTGCATGACCATCGAGACGAGTCGCTCCCGCGGCGTGCCCGCGGCCGGCATCTCCCACGCCGAAAGCCAGTGCGCGAAGCTGCGTTCGATGACCGCGGCGATCAGGTCGTCCTTGTCCTTGAAGTGCCAGTAGATGGAGCTGGCGGGTAGGCCGCACTTGGCGCTGACCAGCCCGATGCTGGTGCCCTCGTAACCGCGCTCGCTGGCGATCTCGGTGGCCGCGTCGAGGATGCGGGTCCGGGACGCCTCGCCGTCGAGGCGGCGGCGGCGCTGTGGCTTGTCTTTGGTGCCCACTGAAACTCCTTGCCGGCAGGGTCTTGACTCTGTAGTGATCACTACATTACCGTAATGATCGCTACAGAACAAGCCGGACACGAAGGCGAGACGGCAATGAACGAATATCCGACCTATGACGTCGCGGTGATCGGTTACGGTCCGACGGGCGCCACCGCCGCGAATCTGCTGGGCCGCCTCGGCCTTAGCGTGGTCGTCATCGAGCGCGACCCCGATGTGTACGGGCGGGCGCGGGCCATCTCGACCGACGAGGAGGTCATGCGCATCTGGCAGTCCGTCGGGCTGGCCGACCGCCTGCAGCGGGACATGCTGCCCGATCGGCCGCTGGCCTGGGTCGACGCCCAGGGCGTGCCATTCATCGAAACCACCATGACGCCCCGCGGCTGCGGGCACCCGCCGCAGCAGTTCCTGTACCAGCCCGCGGTCGACCACGTGCTCCGCGAGGGCGTCGACCGGTTTGCCGGCGTCGAGGTGCTGCTGGAACACGAGTGCCTGCGGGCGGTCAACGGAGCGTCGGACGTCGAACTGATGCTGGCCGACCTGCGCACCGACACCTTCAAACGCGTGCGGGCGTCATACGTGATCGCCTGCGACGGCGGGGCCTCGCCGACCCGCGGCCAGCTCGGGGTCGGATACGAGGGACGCACCTACGCCGAACGCTGGGTTGTCATCGACACCAAGGTGATTCGCGAATGGGACGGCCATGACCGGCTGCGCTTTCACTGCAATCCCGCCCGGCCGACCGTGGACTGTCCCACGCCGCTGGGACACCACCGCTGGGAGTACCCCGCGCGGGCCGGCGAGGACGAGACGAGGCTCGTCACCGACGAGGCCGTGTGGGAAGTCCTCAACGACCAGGGCATCACCGACGAGCACGTCAAGATCCTGCGCGCGGTGATCTACAGCCACCACGTGCGCGTCGCCGACCGCTGGCGCGTCGGGCGCATCTTCCTGGCCGGCGACGCGGCGCACGCGATGCCGCCGTGGATCGGGCAGGGCATGTCGGCCGGCGTGCGCGACGCGGCCAACCTGTGCTGGAAGCTCGCGGCCGTGCTGCACGGGCAGGCGCCCGATTCGCTGCTCGACAGCTACCAGGCCGAGCGCAAGCCGCACGTCACCGAGGTGACCCGCCGGGCGGTACGCAACGGGCGGATCATCACCGAGCGCCGGAAGTCGTTGGCGTGGTTGCGAAACCACCTGCTGCGGGCCGTGACACGAATTCCCGGGGCGCTGAAGGTCGGGCAGAGCCTGATCTGGATTCCGCCCGCGCACTACCCCGACGGATTTGTGGCACCGGATGCGCACCCCGCGGCCGGTTGGCAGCTGCCGCAGCCCTGGGTCAGCGACCCCAGCGGAAACAGGTCGCGGCTGGACGACGCCCTGGGCGGCGGCTGGGCCATCCTGCACCTCGGCGCGACGCCGCCCGGCGCCGATCGCTGGGAGCGGCTGGGCGCCGTCTCGCTGGGCGTCACCAGCGGCGCGCCGGCGCCCGGCGCAATCCGCGACGACGACGGCAGCCTGACGGGCTGGCTGCGCGGCAAGAAGGCGGCCGCGGTCGTGGTGCGCCCCGACGGGTTCGTCTTCGCCGCCGCGGCCGCCGGCGCTCCGCTGCCCGCCCCGCCGCCAGAGCTGACCGACCTGACCCCGCCGCTGGCGGCCACCCCGATCGGAGTCCCCGCATGAGCACCACCGAACTGACCGAGCGCACCGTCACCGTCGCAGGCAAACCCATCTTCGTCACCGAAACCGGCACCGGCCCGCCCGTCGTGATGCTGCACGGCGGCGGCCCCGGCGCGTCGGGCGTGTCGAACTACTCCCGCAACATCGACGCTCTCGCAACGCATTTCCGCGTCATCGTGCCCGACATGCCCGGCTACGGCAGGTCCGCCAAGGGCGTCGACCAAAACGACCCGTTCGGCTACCTCGCCGACATGATCCGCGGCCTCATCGACGAACTCGGCATCGGCACCGCGCACCTCATCGGCAACTCCTACGGCGGATCGGCGGCGCTGCGCCTCGCCCTGGACACCCCGGACCGCGTCGGCAAGCTGGTATTGATGGGCCCGGGCGGAATCGGCACGACCCGGGGCCTTCCCACGGCCGGGCTGAAGAGCCTGCTGTCCTACTACGGCGGCGACGGCCCGAGCCGCGACAAGCTCGCCACGTTCATCCGCACCTACCTGGTTTACGACGGAGCCGCCGTGCCCGAGGACCTGATCGACCTGCGCTACCGCGCGTCGATCGACCCCGAGGTGATCGCGAACCCGCCCCTGCGCCGCCCCTCCGGACCGACCGCCCTGCGCACCCTGTGGCGGATGGATCTCACCCGGGACAGCCGGCTGACGGCCCTGCCGACACCGACGCTGGTCCTGTGGGGCCGCGACGACAAGGTCAACAAGCCCTCGGGTGGGCCGCTACTGCTCAACCTGCTGCCGAACGCCGAGCTGGTGATGACCTCGCACACCGGACATTGGATGCAATGGGAACGCGCGGAGATGTTCAATCGGCTGGCCATCGAGTTCCTGGAGCGTGTGCGATGAGGCCGTCGGTGTTCGGGCGGGTCCAGCTCGGTTACGTGGTGATCGAGACCGAAAAGTTCGGCGACTGGCGGCGATTCGGCCGCGACGCCATCGGCATGCATATCGACGAGGCGGGGAGCGACGCGATCCGGTTTCGCCTCGACGACAACGAGTGTCGGTTCCTGCTGCAACGCGGCGCGGCCGAGGACGTCATCGCGCTCGGCTGGCACGTGGACGACCACGACGCCTTCGACACCGTCCTCGCCCGCGTCAAGCGCCACGGCGTACCGGTGACCGAGGGCACCGACGACGAGGCCGCGCTGCGCGGCGTGGAGCGGCTGGTTCGATTCCCCGGACCCAACGGCCTGACCCAGGAGGTCTTCACCCGCGCCCGCACGGACACGGCGCGCCTGCATATGGCCGCGGGCGGCGGGTTCGTCACGGGTGCAGCGGGTCTGGGCCACGTGGCCGTCACCACGACGAAGCCCCATCAGCTGCGTGGCTACTACGACGCGGTGTTGGACGCGCGGCTGTCCGACTACATCGACGAGACGATCAGCGGCCTCAAGTTCAAGATCCGCTTCCTACGGGTCAACGAGCGCCACCACACCGTGGCGATCGCGGCCGTCAACCGGTTGCGGCTCAACCCGATCCGCACCCGGGTGCAGCACCTCAACGTCCAGGTCGCGCAGCTCGACGACATGACCGCGGCCTACCAGCGGGTCAAGCAACTCGGGTTCCGGATGGCGCTCGGCGTGGGCCAGCACACCAACGACAAGGAGCTGTCCTTCTACGCCGTCACGCCCTCGGGATTCGAATGGGAACTGGGCTGGAACCCGATCGTCGTGGACGAGGCGACCTGGGAGCCCACCACCCACCAGGGCATCAGCATCTGGGGGCACACTCCAGAGGGGCAGACGATCATCGACAAGCTCAACCAGTTCAAGACCGGCGCCGCGTCGATGTTGCACCATGAGGACGTCGTGCCGGCCCTGGCCGGGGCGGGCATTCCGGACCGTTGATCGACAGGGGAACTGCGATGTTGCGGATCGACACCCACCACCACGCGATCCCGCCCTTCTACCGAGACCTGTTGCGCAAGGCAAAGATCGACCAGGAGAGCGGCCGTGCGCTGCCGGACTGGAGCCCCGAGGAGTCGCAGCGGACCATGGGCGAACTGAACGTCGCCACCGCGATCCTGTCGGTGTCCACGCCGGGCACCGCGTACCTGCCGGACGCGAGGGACGCCGCCTCGCTCGCCCGCGACATCAACGACTACCTCGCCGAAGTCGCCCGGACCCAGCCCAACCGGTTCGGATTCTTCGCGACCATCCCCATGCCGCATCTGGCCGAATCCGTCGACGAGGTCGCCCGATCACTCGACGCCTTGAGCGCCGACGGTGTCGTGTTGCTGGCCAACAGCGCGGGAACCTACCTGGGCCAGGATGGACAGGACGATCTGTTCGCGGCGCTGGACGCGCGCTCGGCGGTGGTGTTCATCCACCCCGCCAACCTGCCCGGCACCGTCGTGGACGGCGTAGTACCTTTCGCGGCCGACTTCCTGCTCGACACCACACGGGCGGCGTATTTGCTTGTCCGCAACCAGATTTGCCGCAAGTACCCCAACATCAAGTTCGTCCTCAGCCACGCGGGCGGATTCGTGCCCTACGCCTCGCACCGGATGGCGGCGGCCATCACGGGCGACACCGGACGCAGCCTCACCGACGTCCTCGACGACTTCGCGGGCTTCTACTTCGACACCGCCCTCTCGTCGAGCGCCGCCGCGCTGCCCAGCCTGCTCGCCTTCGCCAAACCCGGGCACGTCACCTTCGGCTCCGATTGGCCCTTCGCTCCCGTCGCGGTCGGCAAGCTGTTCGCCGCGGGCCTGGAAACCTACCCGGGGCTCGACGCGGACGCCCGGACGGCGATCGAGCGCACCAATGCGCTCACGCTGTTCCCGCGCCTTGCGACGGCGCCGCCGCCGCAGGCCGGCTCCGCGGTCGACCAGCTGCGCCACGCGGCCAGCAGAATGTTGATGCGCGGGATCACGCGACTGATCAACAGCGGATAGCGCCCGTTCAGCGCAGGGCCTGCTGCCAGGACAGCACGCGTCGGGCCAATTCCGGCCCGGCGTCTTCCTGGATGAAGTGGCTGGCCTTGATGCGGGCGTGCGGCTGGCCGGCCGCCCCGGGGATGTGCTTGATCAGCGGGCGGTCCGCATGCCCAAGGATGGGATCCCGGTTGCCGAAGATGCACAGGCAGGGCTTCTCCCACTGGCCGAGGGTCTTCCACGCCGCCCGGTTGGCCGGGATGGCCGGGTCGTACGGCGACGTCGGCACCAGCTGAGGGAACGCGCGGGCCCCGGCCTGATAGGTCTTGTCCGGGTAGGGGGCGTCGTAACCGGCCCGCACCTTGGGGGGCACCCGGCGGACGGTGCCGGTCGCGACGATGCGACCGGCGGGCAGCACGGGGGAGTAGCGGGCGAAGGCCCGCCATGCGTAGAAGGCCGGCGGCGTGGGGCGCTCCGCGGTGGGCAGGAAGCCGTTCGCCACGACCAGCCGCGCGACCCGATCACCCTGCTCGGCGGCGATGCGCAGGCCGATCAGCGATCCCCAGTCCTGCACGAACAGGGTGACGTCCTTCAGGTTGAGGCGCTCGAACCACGAGGTGACCCACTCGACGTGGCGCAGGTAGGTGTAATCCTCCATCCGGCTGGGCTTGTCGGAGCGGCCGAAACCGATCAGGTCGGGCGCCAGCACGCGGTTCCCGGCGTCGGCCAGCGGGGGAATCATCGTGCGGTACAGATAGCTCCACGTCGGCTCGCCGTGCAGCAGCACGATCGGCGGGCCATCGACCGGGCCCTCGTCCAGGAAGTGCATGCGCAGCGGCTCGGTGTCGCTTGCGGTCACGTCGATGTAGTTCGCTACGAACGGATAGCCCTCCAGGTTTTCGAATCGGGAGTCTGGGGTTCGCAGCACATCCATATTCGGCTCCTCCGGGGTGGGACCTCTGCAAGCCTCTCGCGGCAGCGCGATTTCGTCCAGTGGCAGATTCATTGAGACGGTAACCGGCAACAATTAAACTGGCCACATCATGGCCATCCGGCAAGCGGTACTGCTCATTGCCGACATCGGCGGATACACCCACTACATGAGCTGGAACCGGACCCATTTGGCGCATGCGCAGCTAACCGTGGCCGGTTTGTTGGAAGCCGTCATCGACGCCGGCAAGGGGCTGAAGCTCGCCAAGCTGGAGGGCGACGCGGCGTTCTTCTGGGCACCCGAAGGCAACGCCAAAGTGCTGGTATGCGAGCGGCTGTCGCGGATGCGCGCGGCTTTCCTCGCGCAGCGCGCGCGGTTCAAGTCCGACATCGCCTGTGAGTGTGCGAGCTGTGGGCAGTTGGACAATCTGTCGCTGAAGTTCGTCGTGCACCAGGGCGAGGTCGCGGAGCAGAAGGTGAAGCGCCACGTCGAACTCGCCGGGGTCGATGTGATCCTGGTGCACCGGATGCTGAAAAATTCGGTACCAGTTGTCGAGTACGTGTTGATGACCGATCCGGTCGCCGCATGCCTCGACGACCCGATGCGCGGGCTGTGCAAGCCGCTGGTCCACCACTTCGAGGGCATCGGGGACACCTCGACGCATTACATCGACCTCGCCACCTCGGAGATGCCGGCCGCGCGGCCACGGCGCAGCCGTTTCGGCCGGTTAGGGGCCACGGCCAAGTTGGAGCTGAGCGCGTTGCCGTTCCTGTTGGGTATCAAGAAGCCCGCGCAGGGCTTCCGCAACCTGGACCGCGCCGAGGACATTCCCGCCTAGCCGGTTTCGAGCGCCCCGCCCATTCGCGATATCGCCTCGGTGAGAATGGCTTTCGAGGTCGCGAAGTTCAACCGGACATGCCCGGTCCCGCCGGTTCCGAAGACGTGGCCGGAGCTGAGCGCGACGCGGGCGTGGTCGAGGAACCACCGGGCGGGCCCGGCCAGGTCCGCCACTACCGCCAGCCCGCCCGCGTCTTCCTCGTCGAAACCGAGCGCTCGGCAATCGAGCCAGGCGAGGTAAGTGCCCTGTGGCCATAGGTATTTCACGCCGGGAAGGTGCTCGGCGATCAGGTCGCCCAGCAACGTCCGGTTCGCGTCGAGGCCGCTCAGCAACGCGTCGAGCCAGTCATCGCCGCTGCGGAAGGCTTCGGCGTGGGCGATGACGCCGAGGTGGCTCGGGCCGTGGCTGACCTCCTCCGGCATCCGGCGAAGGTCCGCCTCCGCCTCCGGACCGGCGATGGCCAGCGCCGCCTTCAGGCCCGAGAGGTTCCACGCCTTCGAGGCCGACGTCAGCGCCAGCGCGTTCTCCGCGCCGGGCACGCTCAGGTACGGCACGAATCGCGCGCCCGGCAGGATGACCGGCGCGTGGATCTCGTCCGAGACCACCCGCACGCCGTACCGGCGGGCCAGCTCGGCGACGGCGCGCAGCTCCTCGAGCGTGTGCACCGACCCGGTCGGGTTGTGGGGATTGCACAACAGGTAAGCGACCCTGCCGCCCGAAGCGGCGGCGCGGACGAACGCTTCCTCCAAGGAGCCCAGGTCAATTCGGCCGGCGGCGTCGAGCGGCGCCTCGATCACCCCGCGGCCGTCGTGCGAGACGAACGCGTAGAACGGCGCGTAAACGGGTGGGTTGACGACAACCGCATCCCCGCGGTCGGTGACCAGGCGCAGCATTTCCACGGCGCCGAGCATCACGTCGGGAACGATCGCGGTGCGGCCGACCTGCAGGTCGTGCCATTGCCAGCGCCGCGAGGCGAATTCACTGACCGCCTCGGCAAACGCGGTGCCGCAGGGATATCCGGTGTCGCCGATGTCGATCGCCTTGCGCAGCGCTTCGGCCACCGTCGGCGGCAGCGCCACGTCCATCTCGGCGACCCACAGCGGCAACACGTCGTCGGCGTGCGCGCGCCATTTCATGCTGGTGCGCAGTCGGAGTTGCTGCAGCGTGAGTTCCTCGAGTGGGTTATAGGCCACCCCGGCAGACTAGGTGGCGAACGCGTGCTTTGGAATCGTCAGTGGTAGGTCGACCGAACTCAGCAGCCCGGGTTCCGCCGCAACGACATACGGGACGGCGTTGACGACGCGCATCGCGGTGGCGACCATCGCGCCCGCACCCGACGTCATGCCCGCGACACCGGCCTTGCGCGGATCTTTCAGCGTGGCCGCCAGGGTGCACTCGATGTCTGGGTCGCCGGTGATCGCGATGCGGTAGGACAGGTCGCCGATCCCGGTCGGCCAATCGGGGGCGACGTCGTGCGCGAGCCGGGTGACATGCTCGATGACGATGGCCTCGCGCCCGTCGACCACCCCGATCGCCTGCATGCGCAGCGCGCCGCACGTCCCTGCCTCGACCGTGCCCATCGCGACCTCCAGCGTCCGGTTGGTGACGGCGCGGTCGAAACTTTCGCGGACCTCCTGGACTTCGACCCCCAGCGCGTCGGCGACCAGGCGGATCTGGCCCTGCCATTCGCCGGCGATCGCGCCCGGATAGCCGATCCAGGGCTGATATTCGAGCGGACGGCCGAAACCCAGCGCGTCGCTCATGATGTCGGGAACCCCATAGTCGTCGTACAGGCCGATCTCGAACGAGTGGATCTTCTCGATCGACGACGACTGCGTGGACAGCACCAGGGGCAGGTAGTCCGCGGCGAACCCGGGCTCGATGCCCGAGGCGTACAGCGACACCTGCCCCTGCTTGGCCGCCGCGACGAGTTGGTCGCGCCATTCCGCGGGTTCGTAGGCGTGCGGGTTGACCAAACGCGTGGTGCTGGTCGTGACGACGTTGATCCCCGCCTCGAGCAGCATCACGTAATCCGGGATGGCCAGCGCGTCGCGTTCCGGGCCGCTGGCCGCATAAATCACGCAGTCGGGTTTCAGCGCGATCAGCGCGTCGGCGTCGTTGGTGGCCTTCAAGCCGATCGGCTCGCCGTTGGCCAGTTCGCCGGCGTCCTTGCCGTCCTTCTCCGGCGAGTGCACCCAGACGCCGACCAGGTCCAGGTTGGGGCGCCGCGCAATGGCGCGGATGGCGATCGATCCGATACCGCCGGTCGCCCAGACCACTACGCGATGGGTCGTCATCCTGTTTCTCCTCAGTTGCGCGCGATTGAAAGCCGATACGGCCGTTGCCCTTAAGTCGATAAGAAAGTGCACACTATCCTAAAGAACAAATCTTAGGTTAACCTGCAGCTGATGTACACGCTCAGGTTGGTGCGGCTCGCCGGGGAGATCAGTGTCTTGGACCTGATCAGCCGAACCTCGAACGCGCCGTGGCCGCGGCGAACCAGTAAGGAGAGTGCTCGTGCGCGTCGTCGTGTGGTCCACCGGGGGAGTCGGCAAGATCGCGATCGACGCCATCGGCCGCCGACCGGACCTGGAACTCGTTGGCGTATGGGTGCATTCGCCCGACAAGGTCGGCAAGGACGCCGGTGAGTTGGCCGGCATCGGCCCGCTAGGCGTGACCGCCACCGACGATGCGGATGCCCTGATCGCCCTGGCCCCCGACGCCGTCGTGTACGCCGCGAGCGGTCCCGAACGCGACGGCGCCGCCGTGCCGGACTACCTGCGGCTGCTGCAGGCGGGCATCAATGTCGTGTCGACGTCGTCGACGAGCCTGGTGTATCCACCGTCGTATTTCGCCCCGGACTGGCGCGACCAACTGGAGGCCGCGGCCAAGTCCGGCGGTGCGTCGTTGTACGTCTCGGGCATCTTTCCGGGCTTCGCCTCCGATCAGCTGGCGTTGCTGATGACGACGCAGTCGAAGAACATCCGCACCATCACGGCCAGCGAGGTCGCGCTCAACGACCACTACCCGGTGGCCGACGTGATGATGGACGGCTTGGGCTTCGGGCGCCCACTGGATTTCGAGCCCATGCTCAAGACGCCCGGCTTTATCGAAATGGCTTGGAAAGCACCGATATTCCTGATCGCGGGCGGCCTCGGCGTCGAAGTGCAGGAGGTGCGGGGCTCGTTCGAGCGTGAACTCACCGACCGCGACATCGCCGTGGCGTTCGGCACCATCAAGGCCGGCACCTGCGGCGCGGTGCGCACCCGGGCCGCGGGCATGATGCACGGTCGCGAGGCCATCGTGATCGAGCACGTCATCCGGATGGCTCGTGATGTCGCGCCCGACTGGCCGGCGTCGGACTGCGACGCGACCTATCGAGTCGACATCGAGGGCGACCCGGACGTCCACTGCGTGCTGACCCTCGGGGCGGCCGAGGGGCACGGCGCCGGCCGCGCCGCCATGACCGCCACGGCCATGCGCGTGGTCAACGCGATCCCGTACGTCATCGACGCGCCACCCGGCCTGCTCAGCTCGCTGGACGTCCCGACGACTTTGCCGCGCCACGCCTTTGACTGAACGTTGACGCAGCTCTCGGCGGCCACGTACCGTACGCGATACAAATATTAGGTTATCTAGGAGTCGGCCGTGTTCACGTTGCGCTTCGACATGCGAGCCCCGTCGTGGGGGGCACCGCGAGTAGCGCTGTACGGCGCCGTGCCCGAAATGTGCGCGTGGGCCGAGGATCATGGCGGTCTCGCCGCGGTGTTCTGCGAGCACCACGGGTCCGAGGACGGCTACCTGCCGTCCCCGTTGTTGCTGGCGTCGTCGGTGGCGTCGAGAACGGAGCGCCTGGCGCTCAGCCTGATCCTGATCCTCCCGTTCTACGACCCGGTGCGCCTCGCCGAGGACATGGCGGTACTCGACATCATCAGCAAGGGGCGGGCCTCGTACATCCTGGCCCTGGGGTATCGGCCGGAGGAGTTCGAGCACTTCGGCGTGGCGCTGCGCGGTCGCGGCCGGCTCGCCGACGAGAAGCTCGCGCTGCTGCGCTCGCTGCTCTCCGAGAAAACGGTCAACCAGGACGGGCGACGGATCACGGTGACACCACGCCCGCACACCGACGGTGGCCCGGGTTTGATGTGGGGCGGCGGAACCGTCGCGGCGGCGCGTCGGGCCGGCAGGTACGGCCTGGGCATGCTGGGCAACGCCAACGAACCCGGCATGCGGGAGGCCTACGAGGAGGCCTGCCGCGAACACGGCCATACGCCGGGCCCGACGATGTTTCCCAGCCGCGACACCCCGTCGGTCGTGTTCGTCGCCGACGATTTGGACCGGGCGTGGGAAGAGCTCGGCGAGCACCTGCTGCACGACGTGCGAACGTATGCCGCGTGGAATCCCGGGGACGAGACGACGGCGGGCTTCTCGCACGTCAACACCGTCGACGAGCTGCGCGCCAACCCGGCGTCGCACGTGATCATCTCTGTCCCGGAGGCGATTTCGCGGGTCCGCGCGGGCGAGATACTCAACCTGTCGCCGCTATGCGGCGGGCTGCCGCCGGAAGTCGCGTGGCCCTATCTCAAGCGCGTGGGGGAGGTCGTGCTGCCGGAGGCGCTGGCGGAGACGAAGGCACCGCTATGACGGGGGCGGGAACCGCCGAGGTTTACTACGACCCCTTCGATTTCGTCATCGACGACGACCCGTACCCGACGTGGAAGAGGCTGCGCGACGAGGCGCCGCTGTACTACAACGAGAAGTACGGCTTCTACGCGCTGAGCCGCTACGAGGACGTCTCCCGCGAGCTGATGAACTTCGACACCTACCGGTCGGGTCGCGGGACCACGATCGAAATCATCAAGAGCGGCATCGAGGTTCCGCCCGGAATCATCCTGTTCGAGGATCCGCCGATTCACGATCTGCATCGGCGTTTGCTCTCAAAGGTTTTTACGCCCCGCCGGATGGAGGCGGTCGAGCCGCTGACCCGGGCGTTCTGCGCACGCGCGCTCGACCCCCTGATGGGGACGGGCCGGTTCGACTTCATCGAGAATCTCGGCGCGTTGGTCCCGATGCGCACGATCGGGTACCTGCTGGGCATTCCCGAAGACGGTCAGGAAGCGATCCGCGACAAGGGCGGCCGTCAGCTCACCCTGAAAGAGGCCACGTTCCGGCCCGCCACGCAAGAATTGTTCGAGCGAAGCTATGAGATGTTCTCCGACTACATCGATTGGCGGGTCGACCACCCGTCGGACGATCTGATGACCCAGCTGCTCAACGCCGAGGTCGAGGACGACGGCGGGCCCCGGCGCCTGACCCGGATCGAGGTGCTGCAGTACACCAGCATGATCGCCGGCGCGGGCAACGAGACGACGACGCGCCTGATCGGGTTCCTGGGTCAACTTCTCGCCGAGCACCCCGACCAGCGACGGCAAATCGTGGCCGACCCCTCGTTGATTCCCATGGCCATCGAGGAGACCCTGCGCTACGAAGCGCCCTCGCCGGTCCAGGCGCGCTACGTCGCCCGCGAGGTCTCATGCCATGGCTCGACAGTTCCGGAGGGCTCGATCATGTTGCTGGTCAACGGATCCGCCAACCGGGACGAACGCAGGTACCCGGATGCGGACACGTTCGACATCCATCGCGGCGACACCCACCTCAGCTTCGGCCACGGCCTGCACTTCTGCATGGGATCGGCCTTGGCGCGCATGCAGGCGCGGGTCGCGCTCGAGGAGGTCATCAAGCGCTGGCCGGACTGGGAAGTCGACTACGCCAACGCCACCAAGGCGCACACGACCAGCGTGCGGGGATGGGCGAAGCTGCCGGTGTTCACCTGATTTCGCCCGCTCGCCGAACGTCGAGTTGTTGCATGAGATCCGGCCGTTTTGGCGCAACAACTCGACGCTGGACGGAGGAAGCTACTTGGGCTGGTTCGGTACGCCCGGGAACAACTGGCCCGTCGGCCCCGCGGTCACCCAGCCGCCCAGCTTCGTCGCCAGGTGCGGCGCGAAAACGGCGCCGTAGAGCAGGTTTCCGATGACGACGACGGCGGCGATCGACAGCGCCGACGATTGCAGGCGAGTCTTGGTTCGCTTGTCGGCCCACATCTCGATGACGTTGCGTCCCTGCGCGTCGGTCCGCCCGAGCAGGTAGGTGAAGACCATCATCTGGATGCCCATCGCGAGGGAGTCGTAGAGCGGGTACTGGTGAACGGTCCCTTCGCGTATTGCGAGCCCGGGAATCACGCGGCCGTAATAGAAGACGCCGAGCTTGGCTCCGAGGAACCCGTTGAACAGCAGCGCCCAGCAGAAGCCGACGACGAGGCCCACGATCAGCAGCGTTATCGGCCTGCGCCACTGGAACTTTGCGCTGACCCACCTCCCTAACGCCGCGCCCGTCACGGCCGGCAGCACGAAGTAGGAGATGTAGCCGACGGGAACGAACGACGGCAATCCACCCCACGTGACGTTCAGCGGCCACCACGACGGCATCCGCGGAATGGCGGGCGGGAACTGAGCGTACATCGCCCAGTCATAGGGCGCCTCGATCCACGAGAACGAGATCGCCGAGATGCATAAAAGCAGCAGTGGGTGTATCCGGCGTTGGCGGATGCTCAGGTAGACAGCGATCGCGGTGAAGGTGATGCCACCGACGAGGGCAAAGCCGCTGGCCGCCTGCATCAGGGGAGTCATCCCGGCGCTCATCGGTCGCGCCCCTGGTCGGGTGCGCGACGCGCTTCGGGGTCGAAGTGCAGCACCAGGCCGAAGATCAGGACGATCAGCCCGAACAGCGTGCCGAGCATGATGACTGCACCCACGTCCGCGCCCCTTCCGGTAACGGGTCGATCCTCAAGATAGTGCATGCTATCTTAAAAGTCGTGCCCCAGCGACCCGCCGTTACCGCGGCCACGCGCCGCCCCCGCGGTGCGCCGCGCAAACTGCTGCTCGACGCCGCCCGGGACCTCTTCGCGCGTCAGGACTACCGCGGCACCACCACGCGCGAAATCGCCCAGGCCGCAGGCGTAACCGAACACCTGCTGTTCCGTCACTTCGGGTCGAAGGCCGCGCTGTTCCGCGAGGCCCTCGTCTCACCCTTCACCAGCTTCGTCGACGAATTCGGGCGCACGTGGCAGTCCGTCGTGCCCGAGGAGACCAAGGAGGAGGAGCTGGCGGGCCATTTCGTGGGTCAGCTCTACGACGTGTTCGTCGAACACCAGGGTCTGCTCTTGACGCTGATGGCATCGGATGCCCTCAGCGACGAGGAGAAGGCCGACGCCGGCATCGATGACGTCCGGCGGGCCATCACGGTGCTCGGCCAGATCAGCGCCGAGGGCATGCACCTGCGCGGGTTGCGGTCGGATCACCCCGACCTGCCCGCGCATTCGACGGTGGCGATGATCGCCGGCATGGCCGCGTTGCGGTCGACCTACTTCGGCAAGAAGCCGCCGTCGCGGGAGGTGATCGTCGAGGAGCTCGTCCAGGCGATCCTGCACGGCTTCCTGCACCGAAACGAGTGAGGGGCAAGATGTTACGTTCGGCCGAGCTGTATTACGACCCATACGACGTCGCCATCGACGACGACCCGTACCCGGTGTGGAAGCGCATGCGCGACGAGGCGCCGCTGTATTACAACGAGAAGTACAACTTCTACGCGCTGAGCCGGTACGAGGACGTGGCACGCGAACTGCCGAACTGGGAGACTTATCGGTCCGGCCGGGGGACCACCGCCGACATCCTGTTCAACAACATCGAAGTGCCGCCGGGCATCCTGCTGTTCGAGGATCCCCCGCTGCACGACCTGCATCGCCGCCTGCTGTCCCGCGTGTTCACGCCGCGGCGCATGCTGGCCGTCGAGTCCATGGTGCGCGGATTCTGCGTCCGCGAACTCGACCCGCTGATCGGTGCCGGCGGGTTCGACTTCATCGCGGACCTCGGGGCGATGATGCCGATGCGGACCATCGGCTACCTGTTGGGCATCCCCGAAGCGGACCAGGCGAACATCCGAGATCGCAACGGAGCCTTCATCGAAATGGCCGAGGGGCGCAAGCCCGGCGAGGTCAACCCCAATCTGTTCGCGGACACCATCGCGATGTTCGCCGAGTACATCGAGTGGCGCGCCGGGCATCCGTCCGATGACCTGATGACCGATCTGCTGCGGGCCGAGATCGAAGAAGCCGACGGCACCCGTCGCCCCCTGTCGAGGACCGAGGTGCTGTCCTACACCGCCATGATCGCCGGCGCCGGCAACGAAACCACCGCTCGTTTAATCGGTTTCATGGGGCAGTTGCTGTCGGATCACCCGGATCAACGCCGGGAACTCGCCGCCGACCCGTCCCTGATCCCCGGCGCGGTCGAGGAAACGCTGCGCTACGAACCGCCGTCGCCGGTGCAGGCGCGCTACGTGGCCCGCGACGCCGAGCACTACGGCCGGGTCGTTCCGGAGGGGTCGTTCATGTTGCTGCTCAACGGTTCCGCCAACCGCGACGACTGTCGTTTTCCCGATCCGGACCGCTTCAACATCCACCGCCAGGGCGGCCACCTCAGCTTCGGGCAGGGCCTGCACTTCTGCCTCGGCTCGGCGCTGGCCCGGATGGAGGCCCGGGTCGCGCTGGAGGAGGTCCTCAAACGCTGGCCCGATTGGGAAGTCGACTACGCCAACGCCGAACGCGCCCACACCGCCAGCGTTCGCGGCTGGGCGCGCCTGCCCGTCGTTACCGAGGGGTAGTGCTCCTCATCGCGAGCAGTTCGTCGACCGACCACTGGTCGTAGGCGTGCTCGCCGTACTTCACCGCGACCACGCGGCCGTCGGCATCGATCAATATGTCGGCGGGCAGGCCGAGGTTGCCGTTGGTCGGGTTGGCCGGCATAGGGGCTCGGCGCTTTGTTATCGAGCTCTTGAGGGCATGCCACCAGCCCCTGGGCAGGGCGCGCCATGCTCCCGGTCTGAGGATCGACCTGGCCGACGCCTCGACGCCGAAGCGGCGGTACAACTTTCGCTCGGGGTCGCCGACGACCGAGAACGGCAGGTCACTCTCGTACTTGCGCAATTCGGCCGAAGTGGAATGGAAGATCACCACTTCGCGAATGCCCGCGGCAGTGATCTCGTCAAGCCGCGCGGTGATCGAGCGCAGATGTAGGTTACAGATCGGGCAGCCGGCGAACCGCCGAAACTGCAGATGGGTCAGCGCCACTCCGGGATCGGGGATCGCGATGGGTTCGTCCCGGATGCCGGAAAGTTCCAGTTGCGGAAAACGGTCCCCGACGCTGAGGCGGGTAGCGGTGGCTTCAGTCTTGCGTGACATGACTTTCTCTCCTATTTGACGGCCGCGACGAGCTTCGCAAGGGTTTCCCATGACGTTCCGAAGGTCTTGTTGAAGGTGAAGTAGCTGATGCCGAGCGCCTCGTGCAGTTTCTGGACGCGTTCGGCCGCAGCCGAAACGGGCAGGTCAAGCAACGTGGTGAGCTTGCGCAGTTCGGCCTCGGGGGCATGGGGCTCGAGCAGGCGAAGCAGAGACAGGTCGCTGGGATCGTCGATCGAGACCTGAAAGAAGGAGAAGCTCAATTCGATGTCGTCGAAGCGGTCTCCGGCTCTGGCTTTGACGAAGCTGACCCGCTCGGCAAGATCGGCCTCGGTGCCCATCGAGGCGATGGCCACGATGTCGGCTTGCCGTGCCGCCATCGTCAGCAGTCTGTCTCCGGCGCCGGCCACCATGATCGGCGGCGGGATCTGCACCGGCGGCGGGATGTGGCCGGGATCCGAGAGCAGCCTGCGGATTTCGGTGACGTGTTCGGTCAGGATGCGGACGCGCCGGCCCGGGCTGGGGAACGGCAGGCCGGCCGCGTCGAACTCGTGCTCGACATAGCCCGTGCCCAGTGAGATGATCAGCCGCCCACCGGTTGCGGAGTCGACGGCGGCGAGGTCGCGTGCCAGCAGTGCCGGTCGATAGAACGAGGCATTGAGCACCAGGTTGCTGACCTTGACCGTGGGCGCCGCCGCGGCGATCGCCACGAGTGGAACCAAGGGTGCGGTGAATCCGAGGTGGTCGGGCAGCAGGATGACGTCGAAGCCGATTGATTCGGCGCGACGCGCTTCCTCGGCCATCTCCGGTACGGAGTTCTGGCCGGGCAGCGTCAATCCAAGCCTGATGGGTTTATCGCGCATGTCGCTTCCTCCAATATTCGCCGTACTGACAGTATGCTCAATGTTCGATTGGTCTGATTAATTCCCGAACCAGGGAGGGGCATACTGGGGTTCCGATGAATTCCTCCCGCAGCCCGTATCAGTCGCGATTGCGTGCCGAGCAGGCCGCCGGCACGCGCCGGCTGGTGCTGGACGCCGCCACCCGGCTGTTCGTCGAACGCGGTTACGGCGGTACGTCGATCGATGCCATCGCCGAGGAGGCGGGGGTCGGGCGTTCCACCGTGTTCGCCGCGGCCGGTGGCAAGCCCTGGCTGCTGAAAACCGCGTGCGACCGGGCCATCGTCGGCGACGACGAGCAGGTCCCGTTCCATGAACGTCCCGAGGCGCGCAAGCTTTTCGCCATGCCCGACCCCGCCGAGATCGTCACGGGATATGCGGGCATGCTCAGCGAAGCCCAACGGCGGGTGTCTGCCATCTATGAGGTGGTGCGGTCGGCCGCCGGAGTCGACCCGGAAGTCGGCGAACTGTGGACCGAACTCAGTCAGCAGCGTCTGGCCGGGGCGAAGGAGATGGCGGACCTGCTGCGCCGCAAAGGGGGCCTGCGCTCAGGCCTTTCCGTCGCTCAAGCCCGCGACATCATCTGGGTGTACAACGACCCCGGCATGCACCACGCGCTGGTCGGTATCCGCGGCTGGAGTCAGGCCAAATACCGCGACTGGCTCGCGGACACGTTGACGTCCCAACTCCTCTAGGTTCGCGAGCGTCACGCTAGCGTGACGCTCGAGCCCGAGCGCGGCGCTAGCGCGACTGTCGAGGCGGTTAGGAGGCGCTTTCGTCGACCAGCACGGCGCCGCCCGGCTGATTCCCGAGCGTCTGCAGTGGGATGTCCCCGCCCTGGGCCGTGAGGCGAACGATCTGCGCCAGCTCGCCGGGGGCGTCGCACTGCAGGTAGTGGTCGGCGCCGGGCACCACCCAGTAGCGGTTGCGGCCGGGCTTGCTCTTCAGATACGTCTGCCAGACGTAGTTGGGAACGCGCAGGGGTGAGACGTTGTCGTGGATGCCCCACACCACCGTGGTGTTGACCGGGCTCTTGGAAAGCGCCTCCAGCCAACCGGTTTCACCCGCCGAGCGCTCGTGCAGGTATTGAATCGTGTCCGGCAGCACGCGGATTCCGTCGTTGTGGGCGAAGCACCTTGCCAGCGCGGCGATCTCCGGGTCCTCCAGCGTGCGCCGCGGAATGAAGGTGCTGACGCCCAGGCCGGCCGCGAGCATCTCCGGGGTGGTCGCCGCCGCGGTGTCTCGCCCGGTCGCGGGGTCCAGCAGCGCGGTCTGGAACACGGTGAGGTTCGACAGCGGCAGGTAGATGTTGGCGTTGGTCATGATGAGGTCCACGGGCACGGCGGGCGGGTCCTGGGCCGCCAGCATCTCCAGCGCGATCATGCCGACGCTGCTGCCGCGGTCGTGCGTGAGCATCCGGAATTCGGTCAGCTTCCACACCTGGGTGATCGCGTAGACGAGCAGGCGCGCGTCGTCGTACAGCGAATAGACGTGCGGCGCCGGCGGCTTGTCGGACAATCCGTAGCCGGGAAAATCGAGCGTGAACATGTCGAAGTCGGAGCCCAGTTCACCGGCCAGCGCGAAATAGTCGATGCTCGACGTCGGAAAGCCGTGCACCAGCACCAGCGCGGGCGCCCCGGGTGTGCCACAGCGGCGGCTGAACACCGTGAGTTCCTGCCCGTCGTTGGCCGCCGTTGTCGACCGCCACCGCAGCTCGGTCCCGCCTTTTTGCCACTCCGCGAAGATGTCCAAGCTGCCAGCATCGCAGAGGTGGTCGCGGTTGGACAACCAGGTCCCATAATTCCCTGGCGTCGCAGGAAGTTTGGGATCTGACGTCGCTCAGGGACAGGTGACGTGGATCCCGAACGTCACCTGGTGCACGTCGCCCTGATTCGGCGACACCCCCTGGCCCGTCCCGGTCACGGTGTAACTCTTGCCGTCCTTGGTGGCCTGCACCTGGGTCGCGGACTGCGGCGCCTGATAGGGCAGCTGATACTCCCCGGAGCCGGCCTTGAGCGACAGGGAGAAGCCGTCGACGCTCGGCGGTTTTTCGTCCGACAACGCCAGTGACACCGATGCCGAATCGTCGTGAACGGTGATGCGGGTGGTCAGGTCCCCGGACTCCGCCGGCGTGGCGCTGGGTTGCGCCGCCGTCGCGGTGCACTCGACCTTGTTCATGATCGTGTGCTTGTTGCCGCCGATCATCACGGTCGTGCTCGGCGGCGCCGCGGTCGTAGTGGTGGCAGAGGATGGCTGGCCGCTCTTGCTCGAGCAGGCCGGCAGGGTGGCCGCCACGGCGATCGCGCCGAGCGTGGCGGCGAGAACGAGTCGCGAACTGGTCATCTCACGTCCTTTGCTAGAGCTCAGAAGGACTATAGAGGCCGTTCGTTGCGCCAAGATCTCATCCCTCTGGCGACCCGTCGAACGGCGGATCCACGCGGTTCATCACCAGGCTTCCCAGCTGACCATCGTTCGTAACGGTCCCGCGAAAAGTGGTCGCACCGCGCCCGACCGCCACCGTTCCTCGATGGTCGGAGCGAGGGCGTCGACGGTGGTGAGCGGGTCTGCGTCGAGGTAAACGACCGTGATGTATTGGTGGTCCGTCAGCCAGCCCGCGGGCAGGTGGGTCCATCCGGTGCTGGTACCGAAGGTCCAGGCCCCGGCGGTGCCGGGCGTGGCGAGCAGCGCCGGATGGAGTTCGGCGTGCAGCCATTGCAGCCACGCGTCGGGGCGGCCGTCGGCGGGTTCCTCCACGATCAGCACGATTCCGCGGTGCGGCCGAAACGGCACCACCTCGGGGGAGACGAGGGCGTGCGGCGAGGCCTGCCACTGCAGCAGGCGCAGGCCGGCCACTTGCAGCGATGGCCGCGTGACCGGGAAGCGGCCGTTCTCCCGCAGCGAGCGGCCGAGCGCGACGAAGTCGTCGAAGGTTTGTTCAACGGGATCACCGATTAGGTAGTGCACCACGTTGCCGAGCTGCACCAGCGGCCCGTCGGCCGCCAGGCGGTGCTCGGGGTAGGCGCCGTCGGCGATCCAGCGCAGCCCGTGGACGATGCCCGGCAGTTGGTATTGCTCGGGCATGTGATCCAGCAGGTGCCAACGCAGATAGTTGCCGTCATCGCCGGGCGGCGCCGCGGCGGTGAGGCTGAAAAAGCCTGCCTTGACCCGGTTCACGTGCCCGGACCGACCACGAAACAGCGACCGGTGCTGCTGGTGAGCAATACCTCCTGAACCGCGGACTTGTCGACGGTGGGGAATTCGAAGCGATGCACTTGCTGTCCGGCGTCGATACTGGCGTCCTGGGACTCGGTGGTGCCGTCCTTTTTGCGGACCAGGGCCGTGACCTTGTCCGGCTTCGAAAGATTCTGCGGCTCATGGAAATACCACACTTCGATGCCCGCGCCCGAGCCTTGCCAGCCGTCGGAGTAGTAACACCCCGGATTGCCCTCGGCGTCCGGCGGCGGTGGCGGGCAGATGGATAGCCCGACGCACGATGGCGCACCGGTGGCCGTCGGCGGGGAAACGATGACAACGCCCGCACAACTCAACACAAGGATGGCCAGCATTCGGATCGTCTTCGGCATGAAAGTCCTTTCTGATTAAGACCTTTGCAGTTCCGCGAGCGCGGCCAGATTGTCCAGGTATTGCTTTAGCGAGGTGTGTCTGAAGATGGCGCTGACGATGGTGGCGCCGTGGGCGGCGAGTTCGCCGAGCGCGTCGCGGGTTCGTTCCGGCTCGTTGATCGGATCGAGCGGTCGCGACGGGGGCAGCACGACCTCGAATCCGGGGGGAAGGTCGAAGCGGCCCAACCATTCCCGGACCTGTTGCAGGCTGACGTTGAAGGGGGCCCAGCCGTCGGCGAGGGTCGCGGCCCGGCGCAGCGATCGCGGCGTGCGCCCACCGATCCAGATGGGGACGCGGTCCTGTACGGCGCAGGGGTCGACGACCATCCCGCTGAACGAATAGAACTCGCCGTGGTAAGCGGGCTCGGGGTCCGACAGCGAGGCGCGAAGCGCGCGCAGCGCGTCGTCGCCGCGCGGCCCGCGGTTATCGAAAGGCGCGCCGATGAGCTCGAACTCCTCCTTCAGGCTGCCCACCCCGACCCCGAGGATGAGCCTGCCGTTGCTGACCTTGTCCAGGGTGCCGTAGCGCTTGGCGATCTCGAGCGGGTGGTGGTACCCGAGCACCAGCACGTGGGTGGCCAACCGGATACGTCGGGTGCGGGCCGCGAGATAACCAAAGGTGGCCAGCGGATCCCAGTAGCGGGCGCCGCGGCGGTCGCGCTCGGCGGCGGGCAGCGCGACGTGCTCGCTGCAGGTCAGGTGGTGATAGCCGAGTCGGTCGGCGGTTTCGGCGATCTGGGCGAGGTCCTCGATGGAGGCGTCCCTGGTCCACTCGCTGCTACCCGGCAGCATGGTGACGATGGGTGTCGCGACCGATAGTTTGAGTGCGGCGGCGCTCATCCCTGCATGTACCCCCCGGCGTCGACGGGGATGGATTGCCCGGTGATGGTTCGGCTCTCGTCGCCCGCCAGGAACAGCGCCAGGTTGGCGACGTCCTCGGGTGAGGAAATGTCTTGCAGCGCTACCCCTTTGAGCGACTTGGCCCGTTGGGTTTCGAAGTCGATGCCCTGTTCGTCGGCGGTGCGTTGCACCCACTTGCGAAACAGGTCGGTGTCGATGGCGCCGGGCACGATGCAGTTGCACCGGATGCCGTACGGACCGACTTCTAGCGCAACGGCTTTGGTGAACGCCCGCAGCGACGCCTTGGCGGCGACGTAATGGGTCTTGCGGACGATGCCCCCGTAGCTGGCCGTCGAGGAGAAGTTCAGGATGACCCCGCGGCGGCGTTGCAGCATCGACCGGTTGAGCACCTCGCGGGTGCACAGCATGGCCGCGGTGACGTCGATGGCGATGGTGGCGTTCCAGTTGTCCAGCGTCTGCTCCCAGATCCAGCGGTCCTGGCCGGGCGCGGCGGCGTTGTTGCACAGGATGTCCACCTGGCCGAACTCGTCGACGGCCCGCGCCACCATGGCCGCGACGTCGTCTTCGTTGGTGACGTCGGCGCGCATCGCGATGGCGCCCGGGCCCGCCGCGTCGGCGGCCTCGCGGACCAGCTCTTCGCGCCGCGCGGCCAGCAGCACGCGGGCGCCTTCCGCGACGAACAGCGCGCCCATCACCGGTCCCAGGCCGCTGCTGGCGCCGGTGATGATCGCGACCTTGCCGTCCAGCCGCCCGGTCATTGCGGCGACGCCGTCGGACAGCGGGTTTCGAGCCAGGCGTGAATCCGCTCGGCCACGCCGGCCCAGCCGGGCTCCAGCATCATGTCGTGTGCCATCCCGGGAATGAACTCCGCCTCGGTGTGATACGCGCTCGCAGTCGCACGCACCTCCCGCGGCGAGAAAAGGATGTCGTTCTCGGCCCCCAGGACCAACATCGGGGTGTTGACGAGGGCGGGTTTCGGCAGATCGAGCAACAACATGCCGAGGACATGCCCGCCCACATACTCTTCGTCGAGCCCGGCCGCGTAGCGCGCCACCTCGGCGAGGGGAGTCGAGCCGGAAAAAAAGCTTTCCCGGGCCAATTCGGGTGTGCGGCCCATGCTTCCCTTCGACTTGGTGATGGCCAGGTGCCGCGCGGTGAGCCACGGATGCAGCCGGAACCGGCGCAGCAGGAATTTGGCGATGCCGCTCGGCGGTACGGAGGCGAGCAGGACGGCGGCCGGCGCGGCGTGCGACTCCAGATACTTCTGCACCACGAAGCCGCCCATCGAGTGCCCGATCACGACGGGTCGTTCGGGCAGGCCGTCGGCGACCGAGGCGACGTCGTCGACGAAGTCCGCCATCGAACAGAACTGCATGCGTTTGGGCGCGGGGCTCTTGCCGTGGCCGCGCAGGCTCACCGCCACCGACCGATAGCCCTTCGCCGCGAAGAAGTCCAGGAAATGCTCGTCCCAGCACCACGCGCCGTGCCAGGCGCCGTGGACGAATAACAAGGGCGTTTTGCGCGAGTCGCCGCTGGGTCCCTTGTCGATCACTTCGAGCACGCCGTTGAGACTAGCGGCAATAACGGCACGAAATCGCTAAACAAAAAGAACGATAACGAATATTCGGTCGGGTCCCCGATGCGCGAAAATCGACCCATCACATTAGCCACGTCGATAAGGCAGCGGGTCTCGGCATTCATGACCGACAAAAGACCAGGGGGATCGTGCTCAGAGCAGCGCACGCTGGTGCTGTCCGCCTTCCCGGCCGAAGCCGATGCCGTACTGGAGCGGACCGCGCTCGACAGCCGCCCGGTGGTGCGGGCCGACCGCCGACGCTTCTATCTGGGCACGATCGGCGGCAAGAAGGTGATCGTGGCGATGACGGGCATCGGCCTGGTGAACGCGACCGAGACGGCCCGGACCGCGTTCGAGCGGTTCACCTGCGCGACATCGGTTTCCATTGGCGCCGTGGTGTTCTCGGGCGTCGCCGGGGGCGGCGCCCGCGTCAACATCGGGGACGTGGCGGTGCCGGCGCGCTGGACCCTGGACCAGGGCGCGACCTTTCACCCGGTCGACCCCGGCATGCTGGCCGCGGCGCAGGCGCTGAGCGTCGACCTGGAAAGCGTTAATTACCTTGGCAATCCGATCTGCCTATGCAAGTACGCGCCCCGCGTGAAGCTGATCGACCTGAAGCGGCGGCCGCGGCTGCTCGTCGGCGGTGACGGATCCAGCTCCGACAACAACAACGGCCGGGCGTTTCCGTGCGTGCCGAACGGCGGCGACGTCTTCGGATGCCAACCCTGCAGCGCACCCGATCGCTCACTCTTGTACACCGGCAACTTCTTTCAGGCGGCCGGTCCCTGGCTGCGAAACTCCTTGATCAGCAACCTCAACATCGCGTCGACGGCCAACCCGGCCTTCGACGCGACGGACAACGAGACGGCGGCGGTGCAGGCGGTCGCCGACGCGCATGGGACGCCGTTCCTCGGAATTCGTGGGATCTCGGACGGGGCCGGCGACCCGTTGCGCCTGCCGGGCTTCCCGTTCGAGTTCTTCTTCTACAAGCAGATCGCGGCCGAAAACGCGGCCCGGGTGACCGCGTCCTTCCTGCGGAGCTGGGCGGGCTTCTGAGTTATTCGGGCCCGCGGCCGACGGGGCGGCTGGGATCCGAACACCATTCCGACCATGACCCCGGATACAGCGCCGCTTCTCGGCCCGCCGCGGCGAGCGCGGCGATCATGATGGCCGCGGTGACGCCCGAGCCGCAGTAGACGCCCACCGGGGCTTCGCGATCGATGCCGTGGTCGGACAGCAGTTGGGCGAGCGCGTAGTCGCCCACGAAGGTCCCGTCGACCGCCAGGACAGCGCCGCTGGGAAGGTTTTTCGCGCCGGGGATGTGCCCGGCGACGGGGTCGAGGGGTTCCACGTCGCCCCGGAACCGTTCCGGGGCACGCGCATCGAGCAGCGTCACGCCCCCGCCGGTTTGGGCGGCCGTCAAGGTGGTCCGCCCGCCGGCGTACAGGTCATCGTGTGGCACAGTCACGTTCCCGGGCGGCGGGCTGACCGGGCCGGTCTCGAGGCTTCGTCCGGACGCGCGCCACGCGGTCAGGCCGCCGTCGAGGATGCGCACGTTTTCCAGCCCCGCGGCCGTCAGCACCCACCACGCCCGCGCGGAGCCGGCGCGGTTCCAGTCGTCGTAGACGACGACCGAATCGGCTTGGTCGATGCCCCATCGGCGTGCGGCCGCCTGCAGGCTGCGCCCCGACGGCAGCGGGTGGCGTCCGCGACCGGCGACGCCGTGGTCGCTCAGCTCGTCCTCGAGCGACACGTACGCCGCGCCCGGCAGATGGCCCGCCAGGTAGGCCGGACGGCCATCGGGTTCGTCGAGGCGCCAACGCACGTCGAGTATCACCGGCGGGTCGTCGGATTCGATGAGGGCGGCCAGCTCGGTCGACGTGATCAGTACCTGGTCGCGCGCCTCCACCCCCGCGAGCCTAGTCCCGCGCCGGGAAGTAAACGCAACTGGAACTGACGGTGAACTCTTGCCGGCTCGGGCGGGGTGAGCTGTGCGTTCAGAATTAAACTCGACCAGAACTAAAACTGAACGGCGGATTGAAGTTTGGCTTTCGGCGGGCGGTCCCGCGCGAAGACTATTGACCACGGAACGGCTCGCACGCGAGGATTAATTACAGTGGGCTTTCGGCCCGTGTGGTTTTCGAAAGTGATGGGGAAATGAAGAAGAAGCTTTCTGCGGTCGCGTTCGGCGCGTTTTTGGCTTTCACGTGGGTGCCCGCAGCCGTCGCGCACGCCGACCAGACGGACCAGGACTTCGCGGAATACCTGGCGGGGCACGGCATCAACTTGGGTTCGCCGGCCCAGGTCGTGAACATGGCGCGCACGATGTGCAAGGACCTCGAGGCGGGCTACACCCAGAAGGACGAGATCGACCAGCTGACGGGGTCGCACAAGCTGACCCAGGCGCAAGCCGAGACCTTCATCGGCGCGGCCACCGCGGACTACTGCCCGGGCAAGCACAGCCCCACCAAGCCCGGCGGCGGATAGTCCTCAGCGCACCCTCCCGACCGGCGGTCTGGCATACCGACCACTGGTCGGTTACCCTTCCTGGGTGACCAGGGAGGTGTCGCAATGAACCGATCCGAGCAACCGGACTTCCGCACCCGCATGTTCGCCCGCGTGATGGGCCCGTACCTCACCATCGTGCCGACGACCGTCGCCGTGCGCGGGCACTACATGGAGGAGCTGTTCAACGAGTTCAAGGCCAATCCGATGTGGCCGTGGCTCTACGGTGCGATCCTCTTGATGGGCGGCCTGTTCATCATCGCGTTCCACCAGTACTGGCGGAGTCCCGCGGCCGTCATCGTCTCACTCGTCGGCTGGTTCTTCGCGATACGCGGGTTGCTCCTGCTGACCGTCCCGCGGGCCTACGATGCGGCCGGCAACGCCGTCTACACCTCGGGCGCGTCGGCGGTGATCTGGGTTTTGTTCGCGTGCCTGGCCTCGGCCGGCCTCTACCTGACCTACGTGGGCTGGAAGCCGAAGGCCGCGGATCGACCAAATGCCGCGGGTAGTTAAGCATCCCGACGTCCGGCGCGCGGAGCTGCTCGACCGGGCAGCAGCGCTGTTCCTGCGCGACGGCTACGACAACGTCAGCCTCAACGACCTGATCGCCGACGCGGGCGTCTCCAAAGGCGCCTTCTACCACTGGTTTCCGTCCAAGGACGCGCTGATAGCCGCCCTGGCCGAGCGCAGTGCGGCCGACACATTCACCTTCGTCGAGGATGCCCTCGCCACCTGCGATGGTGACGCGCTGGCGCGGCTCAACGCGGTCTTGCAAGCCGGTTTCGACGCGAACATGAAGAGCGGCGGGGCCGAGCAGTTGGCGGCGACGGCGTCGCTGCTGCGTCCGGACAATGCCCACCTGTACGCGCGCATCCTCGCCGTCGAGGAGGCCATGTTCCTGCCGCTGCTGGCGCGGCTGATATCCGACGGCGTGGCCGACGGGCTGTTCGACACGTTCGACCCGGACGGCGTCGCCGACATGATCTACGGCCTCGCGGCGCGCACGAACTCGAACGTCGTGGAGGTGTTGCAGGCCCCGGACGAACCGGCACGCGAGGCGGCGATCGACCGCCTGACAACGAGATTCAGGCTGCACGGGCTCGCCATCGACCGGATCCTCGGCCTTGCCGACGGCAGCGTCACCACGCTCACGCGCGAGCAGGTCGGGGCGCTGGTCGCGGCGCTGCCGCGAATTTACTAGCCGCTAAGCGGTTTTGCCGGTCTGCAGCGACGCCAGCATGCCCGCCGCCGCCCGTTCCCAGGTGAAGCTCTCGGCGCGGCGCCGCGCGGAGCTGCGACGGTGGTATTCGGGTCGCCCGACGATCGAGCCGACCGCCCACGCCATCGCGAACGGGTCGTTGTCGGCCAGAGCGCCGCTGTCCGGGGTGACGATCTCGGTCAGCGCCGACGTGCGCGACACGACGGCCGGGGTCCCGCAGGCCAGCGATTCCAGCGCGGCCAGGCCGAACGTCTCATGCGGGCCGGGCGCCAGCGTCACGTCGGCCGTGGCCAGCAGCTCCGCGACGGTGCGCCGGTCGTTGACGAAGCCGGTGAAGTCGATCGGCAGCCGCGCCGCCTGCCTTTCCAGCCTGGCGCGCATCGGTCCCTCGCCGACGACGACCAGTCGGGCGTCGACGCCGGCGTGGCACAGCGCACCCAGGGCGTCGATGCTGCGGTCGACCCGCTTCTCCACCGACAGCCGCCCGCAGTGCACCAGCAGGATCTGCTGCGGTGTGGCCCAGCGCCGCCGCACCAGATACGAGTGCCGGCGCGGGTGAAACGTCTGTAGATCCACGCCCAGCGGCACGGTGACGGTGTTGGTCGCGCCGATCCGGTCGAACTCCTCGCGCGCGAATGCGGTGGTGCACACCACGGTGTCGTAGTTGGCGGCCGTGCGCCGATTGGCGAAGTCCGCGAATTTCTCCGCGCTGCGCCGCGGAAGTATTTGTCCCACAAGGCGATCCAGGCGCTCGTGGGAGATCATCACCGTCTTGGCGCCATAGTCGCGGCCCCACGGCCCCAGCGACCGCAGGGTGAGCCGGTCGGAGACCTCGAGCGCGTCGGGTTTCAGCGCCGCCAGGAGCGCCTTGACGGGTCCCGGCATCACCGCGCGGTAACCGCCGGTGAAGGGAATCAGCCGGGCTGGCATCGTGATTCGCACCACGCCCGTCGGCAACTCCGTGCGTTCGGGGCTTCGCCCGGGCACGATCAGAAACACCTCATGCCCGGTGGCGCAGTATTCGGCGCCCAGCCGGTCCACCGCGGTGCGCAGGCCGCCGGAGCGGGGACCATAAAAGTTGGCGACCTGTACAACGCGCATACCGTGAGGACACGCGGCGCGCATGTGCAGTCATCGATGCGGAACCGACGCGTGCCTGAACAGTCCGTGAAGAAATCGCCTCACTGTGCGTGACGGCGGGCGAGGATCGCGGCGGTCTCCCGGTCGGCGGGCAGAAACGCCTCCAGGCGCAGCTCCGACACGGTGACATCCAGCGCGGTGACGAATGTCGAGATCGTCGCCACCAGCCGCACGTCGCCGTCGGGGGAGCGCAGGTGCAGCGGCACCGCGAACCCGAGCGATTCGATCGGTCGCCCGCTCGGTGCCGGCGTGCCATAGCCCTCGAGTTCCTCGATCAGCGCGTCGATGCGCGGGTGGGGACCGCGCTCGCGCAGGCCGTGCAGAATGTGGCGCCGCCAGTCGTCGAGGTTCACGATCCGCGCCGCCATGCCCTCGGGATGCAGCGCGACACGCAGCACGTTGACCGGCGCCTCCAGCAGCCACCCCGCGACCCCGTCGGTCAGCAGCCCGAAGGCGCCGTTGGCGGCGACCAGCTCGCCGAAGCCGTCCATGACCATGGCCGGATACGGCAGGTGTCCGTCGAGGACATGCTGCAGCGCCTCCCGCACGGGTCGCAGCAGCGGCGCGTCGGGCGCCGACTCCGGATGTGCGGGCGCGAAGCCGGCCGCCGAGAGCAGCGAGTTGCGTTGCCGCAGCGACAGCTGCAGCGAGTCGGCCAGCCGGCTGACGATGTCGCGTCCCGGTACCGATCGGCCCTGCTCCAGGAAGCTCAGGTGCCGTTGCGTGGTGCCGGCGTCGTTGGCGAGGTCGATCTGGCTCAGCCGTCGCCGGTTGCGCCATTCGCGTAACGCCGTGCCGAAGTCGCCCTGCATTGCCGTGGACATGCAAACAGTCAACCCATTCACGGCGCTGGGCGCTATTCCCTGGCGGGAATTGCCGCGCGTCAGCTCCGGCGACACGATCGCCGTATGAATCAGCCACTTCGCCTCGGTGTGATGCCGCCCCTGGCCGCCGACCCCTGGGCCGGTGCCGACCTGCGCCGGCTCCTCGACTTCGCCCGCGCCGTCGAGGATCTGGGGTTCGACTCGCTGTGGGCGAACGACTCGTTGGTGCGCCCGCGCATCGAAGCGCTCACGTTTCTGTCGGCGGCGGCCGCGGTCACCGATCGGATCACCCTGGGCACCGCCGCCCTGCAGCCGGCGCTGCGGCGCCCGGTGCAGACCGCGCAGGTCCTCGCCTCCATCGACCGGCTGTCGGGCGGTCGGTTGGCGGTGGCCGTCGGCGCTGGCTTCCCCGGCCTGTCCGAGGTGGAGTATGCCGCCTGCGAGGTTCCCTGGCGCCGACGCTTCGCGCGCCTCGACGACACCGTCGCGCTGTGGCGCCAACTCTGGAACACCAAGGAGCCCAGTTCGTTTCACGGGTCCGTGCTGCATCTCGACAACATCCCGGCCGGCATCACGCCGTTCGACGGGGCCGACCCGCCGGTCTGGCTGGCCGCCGACACGCCGGGCGCGCGGGCCCGTGCCGGCCGCCTCTACGACGGGTGGCTGCCGTATCCTCCGACACCGCAGGCTTATTCGTCCGGCCTGGCCGAGGTGCGGGCCGCGGCCCGGGGCGCCGGCCGCGACGCCGACGCCGTGACGCCGGCGTTGTTCATTACGGTGCTGATCACCGACGATCCCGACGGCGGTCGGGCGGCTCTGGATCATTTCTGCTCCCAGACATACGGTTTCGGCATCGACGCCGTCGAGCAGATCCAGACTTTCGCGGCGGGGGCGCCCGACGCCGTCGCCGCCCGGCTGGCAAGCTATGTCGACGCCGGCGCGCGGCATCTGGTCTGCCGGATAGCCGTCCTCGGCCCCGACGGATTCGTCGAGCAGCTGGGCCAGCTGCGGACCGCGACGGAGTCGTTGCGATGACCACGATCGTGCGGCCGGGACCCGATCGAGCCGCGACCTTCACGGGCCTTGTCGACGAATACCGCTCCTTCGCCGAACTCATTGGCGCCCTGGATAGCTCGGAGTGGGCGCGGGAAACCCGCTGCGTCGGCTGGCAGGTGCGCGACGTCGCCGGCCACGTGGTGGGCCAGGTGGTCGACACGGTCAGCGGCGCGATCGGCACCCGCACGCCCGACGATCAGGCGGCGGCGCTGCGCGGCGAATCCCCGGCCGCGCTGGCGGCGCGGCTGCATGCCGCGACGGATTCCGTTGCGAGCCTTGCCGCGGCGTTCGACGACGCGGCGTGGTCGGCACCCAGCCCGGTGGCGGGGCTCACGCTCGGCCAGGGCGTGCACGCGCTGCTGAACGACGCATACGTGCACGGTGACGACATCCGTTGTGCGCTCGGCCTGCCGCACGACGACGGCCCGGGTTTGCGCGCCGGCCTCGACTTCGTGTTGGGTGCCCTGCTACGCGATGACGCCGCCGTCGCGGAACCGGCCATCGCCCGGCTGTTGGGAATCTCGACCGAGCGGTTCGCCCAAGAGACCGGCATGGCGGAGCACGACTTTCTGCTCGCCGCCACCGGGCGGTGCGATCCCGCACCCCTGGGGCTACCCGGCAGCGTCAACATCTTTCGCTGAGGGCCCGAACCACCGCTGTAGCGCGGCGCGCAGGCTTGCTTGCTCGGGCGCCCCGAAAGTGGCCGCCGCCCAGGCGACGTAGCCGTCGGGCCGCAGCAGCAGCGCCGCGGCAGGCGGGTCGTCGGTGGTCGCCTCGATTACGTCGACGCGATCCCGCCAGCCGTGCGCCGTGGCGCCGACGCCGCCGAGGTCGAGCAGGACCGGGCGGGCGTCGTGGAGCAGCTCGGCGACCCGCCGGCCGCCGTCGAGGGTGAGCTCGGGCACCGGCCAGCCCGAAAGCGGATGGTCGTCGCCCACGTCGTAGCGGACGTCGTTTCCGGCCAGCAGTTTCGCCATGTGCCGGGCGGCGTCGGGGATGGCGAAGAGTTCGCCCAAAAGTGTTCGCAGCGCCGCGACTTCGGGACCCGGCGCCATGAGGGCGGTCTGCGACAGTGAGTGCATCATGACGCGCTCGCCCACGGGGCGACGCTCGGACTCATAGGTATCGAGCAACCCGGCGGGGGCCCAGCCGTTGAGGTGGGCCGCGAGCTTCCAGCCCAGATTCATGGCATCCTGCAGCCCGAGGTTCAGGCCCGGCCCGCCCATGGCGCTGTGCACATGGGCGGCGTCGCCGAGCAGCAGGACCCGTCCGTCGCGGTAGTGCTCCGCGAGGCGCGTGTTCTGCCCGTTGATCCGGCGCAGGGCGTGCGGCCCAGGGCCTTTCGGCTCCTCGAACGGCAGATCGACGCCCAGCACGCGGCGGGCGCTCTCGCGCAGTTCGGCCAGGCTCATCGGCTTGTCCTCGACCGGCGGCCCGAACTCGATGGTGCCGAACAGCGAGCGGCCGGGCTCGAACTCGGCGTAGATCACCCCGCCGGTGTCCAACCGCGTGTGGCCGAACCGCAGCATGCCGAAGCCCGGGATGTCGATGCCGCCGTCGGCGCGGCGAAGCCCGTCGGGGATGTGCACGTGGGCCAGCCGGCCGACGGTCTGCGAGGTATAACCGGGGAAGTCGATGCCCACGGTCTTGCGGACCAGGCTGCGCCCGCCGTCGGCGCCCACCAGATGCCCGGCGGCGATGCGGTATTCGCGCTCGGGTGAGGACACCGTGAGCGCGACGGATTCCGGCTCCTGCCGGAGGCCGGCGAGTTCGTGCCCCCAGCGCAGGTCCACCCCGAGATCGCGAGCCCGCTTCTCCAGCAGCCGCACCACCCGGGGCTGTTGGATGGCCAGCGCGTACATCGGGTTGTCGGGGATGCCGAGGAAGTTCAGCGTCATGGCCGCGAAGATCCACCCGTAGGCGGGTTGCGGGGGATTGGGGTCGCCGGTGAACTCCCGGTACAGGCCGCGCATGTCGAGCATCCGAACCACCTGCCCGACAAGGCCGTTGGCCTTGGGCTCGGCGCTGGGCCCGGGCAGGCCGTCCAGCACGACGGGCCGGATGCCGGCCAGCGCCAGCTCGCAGGCCAGCATCAGGCCGTTGGGGCCGGCGCCCGCGATGACGATGTCGGCGTTCTCGTCAGCCACGGCGGGTCTCCTTGCGCTTGGCGGGCTCGGGCAGTCCGGCGGCGACGGCGGCCAGGCCGTCGCGGATCAACTTCGTGATGGCAACCGGCGGGTCGGCCCGCACGTAGGCCTCGGCCGCCGCGTCGCCGACGGCGCGCACGACGGCCACCACCAGCCGCGGGTACAGGTCGCGTTCGGGGTTGGTGCCGGTGCGTTCGGCGACGGCCGCGAGCCACTCGTCAAAGAGGTCCTGCGGCAACGCGTTACGAACCTGGGGGTTCATCAGCAGCTTGCGGACCTCGACGAGATCCGTGCGGTTCGGCACTCGACTTTCGGCGCCGTAGAAATCGTCGAAGTCCTCTTCCAGGGGGGTGAGCACCGCGTGGGTGAGCGCCGTCCACAGCGGTTCGTCGGCGGGGCGCTGGCGAAGCGTTGCGATGCCGCGGCGCATGCGCTCGGTCTGCCGGTAGGCCAGCGCCTCGTATTTGCCGCTGAAGTAGTTGTTGAACGTGCGCAGCGATACCCCGGCCAGGCCGGCGATCTCGTCGCGCGTGACGTTTTCCAGCCCGCGCTCGAACGCCAGGTTCAGCGCGGCGTCGCTGAGCGCGCGCCGGGTGTCGGCCTTCTTGCGCTCGCGCAGTCCGGTCGGTTGGTCGGGCATGGGGACCAACGTACGGGAAACCTGCCCAGTGGGCAATATTGCCCGCCGGGCAAGTTCAGCGTTTGCCCCATTCCCACGGCGGCGTCGTCAGCAGGCCCTGGCCGGTGATGCGCGTCTCGCCCCACTCCTTGTAGAGCTCGATCTCGACGGTGTCGCCGCCGGTGGCCTCCAGCAGCGTGCGCGAATGGGTGACCACCACGACCTGCGTCTTCGCGGCGGCGGCGCGGATCAGCGAGCCGAGCGGCCGCACCAGGTCCGGATGCAGCGAGGTCTCGGGTTCGTTGAGCACCATCAGCGAGGGCGCCTGCGGGCTGAGCAGCGCGGCGGCCCAGAGCAGGAATCGCAGTGTGCCGTCGGACAATTCGGCCGCGCGAAGCGGGCGAAGCATGCCGCGCTGCCGCAGCTGGAGGTCGAACACCCCGTCGTGGGCGGCGACCGAGACGGTGGCGCCGTCGAACGCGTCGGCGACGGTGCGCGCGAGGTCGTCGAATCCCGCCTCGATGATGGTCTGGATCGCGGCGGCCAGGTCGTGGCCGTCGTCGGACAGCACCGGCGTGCGGGTGCCGACCTGTGGCTGCCGCGCGGGCGCCCCCGCATCCACGCGGAAGCCGTCGTAGAAGCGCCAGCCGCGCAGCCGCTCGCGCACGGCCGCGAGTTCGGGCAGCGCGTGCGGGTTGGCGTACTCGGCCAGCACGCTGCGATACGACGGCAGCGAGCGACTGAGCTCGTCGAACCCGCGGCCCGCGCTGACCTCCGCGAGATTCCGGGTACGGCGCACCAGCGTCGTGCCGGTCCGCAGCACCGGTCCGGCGAACACCGCTTCGCGTTTGATCTCGGGATCACGGCCGAAGGCCGACTGAATCCCGGCCATCTGCGGGATGCCGAGGTCGACGAGGTAGCCGAAATCGTCTGCGGCGAAGCCCATTTCGAGCGACACCGGCCGGGTGCGCACCGTGCCCTGGGCCTTGCCGGTGCGCCGGGCGCCGCCGAGTTGTTCGGGCCCGGCCCACAGCACCGATTGCAGCCCGCCCTCGCGGGCCAGCGAGCCGATCACCTCGCCGCGGCCGCAATCGGCCAGCAGCCGCAGCGCGCGGTACAGCGAGGACTTGCCGGCGCCGTTGGCCCCGGTGACGATGGACAGCCGCCCCAACGGCACGATCACCTCGCGCAGCGACCGGTACCCGCGGATGGCGACGGTCTGCAGCACGAGGCGCGCTACTCGTCGTCGGCGGCGTCGAGAAGTAGGGCTTCCTCGAGGTCCATCTCGTTCTGCAACTCGCGCAGCACGATGTCGTCGATGAGGTTCTGGTTGCGCATGGCGGTGATTTCGCGCCGTTTGTGTTCGAGCACGCCGAGGCGCACCTGTCGGACCTTCTCCTTGCCCTTGACCAGTTTGTGGTTGGTGGAACCGTCTTCGGTGGCCTTGACCAGTGCGGCCTTTTCTTCGTATTCCTTGCGCAGCCGCCCCAATAGTTCCTCGCTGATGCCGACCTCGTCGGCGACCGTTGGGAGCGCGTCGAGCGCCGCTTGACTGCCCCGACAGCGGGCCATTTCCAATTCCTGGACGTAGGTGCGGTCGTCGGGCATCTTGGCCCAGCGGACCACGGCGGGCAGCGTGCTCCCCTGGACCAAGACGGTGACCAGGATGACGAAGGTCACGATGAAGATCAGCAGGCTGCGGTCGGGGAAGGGCGTGCCGTTCAGTGTGGTGGCCGGGACGGCCAGCGCCGCGGCGAGCGACACGGCCCCGCGGAATCCCGCCCAGGCGATCACGAACCGCTGGCGCCAGGGGGCGCGGCGCTGGCGCTGGACCTCGCGGCGGTCGATGAGGCGAATCAGGCCGGTGGTGATTTCGCCCCACACGATGCGGGAGGCGATCACCACGCCGGTGACGGCCAGGGCGATGTAGGCGGCGTGGCGGAGGCCGCCGTCGACGTGGGAGATGCCGTGCAGCGCGCCCGGGATCTGCACGCCGACGAACACCCACAGCGAGCCGTTGAGCAGGAAGGTCACGATGTCCCAGAACCCGAAGGCCGCCAGGCGGGAACGGGCCCGGATCACCACCGGCCCGGCGTAGGCGAGGACCAGGGCCGACACCATGACCGCGACCACGCCGCTGCAGTCGAATGCCTGGGCCAGCAGGAACGCCGCGAACGGAGTCAGCAGGCTCATGGCCCCTTCCTCTTGCGGCGCGTCGATTCGCTTGCGCGCCAGCACCACTAACCCACCCACCAAGAGCCCGGCGGCGATGCCGCCAAGGTACGAAAGGACGAACCGGCTGCTCACTTCGAACGGCGTGATGGCGGACCCGCCGACGGCCACGGTGACACTGCCGGCGAACAGCACCAGCGCGGTGCCGTCGTTGATGAGGCTCTCGGCCTTCAGGACGGTCAGCTGCCGGCGGGGCAGCTTTTTCGCGAGGCCGGCCACGGCGGCGGCGTCGGTGGGGGACAGCACGGCGCCCAGGACGCCCGCCGCGTGGGGGTCCATGCCCAGCGATCGCGCGGTCCACGACACCGCCGCCGCGGTGGCGATCACCAGCGCGATGCTGAGCAAGACGATGACGCGCGCGTTTGCGCGGATCTCACGGAAGCTGGTGTTCATGCCCTCCCAGTAGAGGATCGCGGGCAGGAACAGCAGCAGCACGACCTCGCCGTCGACGTGCACGTGACCGAAGCTGGGGATGAGGCCCAGCAGGGCGCCGAGCGAGATGAGCAGCACCGGGGGGCCCACGCGGTAGCGCCGGCCGATGACCGTCCCCACGATGACGGTGGAGACGAGCGCGACGATCAGGACGAGGCCAAACACCTGCCCAATCCTGCCGGACGGGTACGACTTGCGCCGGTTGGGGTTTGGGTCACACCCGTCCCACGGCCACCTTCAGGGTGCGGGTGGTCACTGCCGCGTCGCGGAGTCGGGCCCACCTAACAATCGCAGCAGCAGTCGTCGCAGCAGCAGTCGCAGCCCTCGCAGCAGCACCAGCAGCCCGAGCCGTCGCCGCCCTTCTTGCGTTTCCCGGGATTTGGGGTTTCGCCCTCGTCCGCGGGTCCACCCGGGCCGGGCTGGTTGCCGAAGTTGATGGGTTCCTGCTGGCCGCGCGGCGTTCCGCTTTGCGCGGTGTAGCCGGCGTGGCTGAAGGTGCGTTTGATCGCGCGGCGCACCTCGCCGGTCAGCAACCGCTGGGCCAGGCGCCCGTCGGTGAATTCGACGTCGGCCAGCGCGAGTTCGATGCCCAGGGTCGCGTCGTCGCACAGTGCGCGGGCCTCTTCGATGGGAGTTGCGGTGGCCGCCAACGGGTTCCACTTGCCGCGCGCCACGTCGTCGCGATAGTCCTCGACGGCGTCGAGCAGGTGCGCCACCCGGCCGAACAGCTGCCCGATCTCGCGCAGCGGGGCCGCGTTGGCGGGGCGGCCGGCCAGCACGGCGGTGTGCGCGAAGGCTTCGGCGACCGCGGTCTCGGTGGGCTCGGTCACTGCCAGCAGCGGGCTGCCCGGGCCGGCGGACGCTTCGAGCGCGGCCTGGCGGTCGATCGCCGCGACGAGCACGCCGGTGTCGAAGCCCAGGGTGTGGCCGGCGTCGGTGCCCTGGCGCACCCAGCGCTCGGCGATGCGCCGCGCCGCCGGGCGAACCCCGGCCGCGCCGACCATGCCGTCGCCGTCGTCGACGTGGTCGCGGACCTTCGCGGCGGCCAGCGCCAGCGAGACCACCGCGGCCAGCCGCACGCAGTCGCCGGTGGCGACGTCGGCGCGCTTCATCCCGCGCAGCGGGCACCGCCCGGCCTTGCGGCGCGTCGGCTCGGCGGCCGACTGCGCCTCGACCAGCAAGGAGACCACCAACCCGTCGTAGTTGGTGGCGATCCGCGCGACCTGGCCGTAGTCGTCGCGCAGCGCCAGACACAATCCACACAACTGGGCTCGCCAGGCGTCCGCGAGCTCGCCGCCGAGCCGGTGACGGCAGGGCCGGATGATGCCAAACATGCACAGAAGCTACCCGAGGTTCAGCAAACGTGCGCCGCAAAACGCCGTGCCCGCGGTCTCACCGCCGCGTGGCAGTCTGGCAGGGTGACCGACGTCGCGCAGGACTTCGAGTCCCAGCGGCCGCGCCTGTTCTGGCTGGCGTACCGGCTGCTGGGTTCGGCGAGCGAGGCGGAGGACGCGGTGCAGGACGCCTACCTGCGACTGCACGGCGCCGATTCGGAGGCAATCGAATCGCTGCCGGCCTGGCTCACCACGGTGACCACGAACCTCTGTCTCAACCGGCTGACCTCAGCCCGCGCCCGCCGCGAGGTCTATCCCGGCCCGTGGCTGCCCGAGCCCGTGCTCACCGACGACCGGACGCTCGGCCCGCTCGAGACCACCGAACAGCGCGAGTCGGTATCGATCGCGCTGCTGAGCCTGATGGAGCGGCTCGGCCCGACCGAGCGCGCGGCGTTCGTGCTGCGAGAAGCGTTCGGCTACAGCCATTTCGAGATCGCCGAGATCCTGCAGACGTCGGAGGCGAACGCCCGCCAGCTGTACCGGCGGGCGAAGGAGCGGCTGGGCGAATCGCGGCGGCGGTTCCAACCGGACCGGGGGCAGTGGCGGCGCCTCGTCGACCGGTTCTTCACCGCCGCCCGTGCCGGCGACGTGGACGGTCTGGTGGAGATCCTGACCGACGACGTGACGTCGACGGCCGACGGCGGCGGCAAGGTCGGGGCGGCCCGGCGCGTGATCGCGGGCCGCGACCGGATGGCCTACTACGTGGCGCGTGTGTTCAGCCGGAACTTGGGGCCGACGGCGATGCGCCTCGAGGTCGCGGAGGTCAACGGGGAGCCCGCGATGCTGGCGTTCGACGGCGACAGCCTGGCCGGGGTCCTGTGCTTCGAGATCGCGGGGCAGCGGATTGCGGCCCTGCGGGTGATGGCCAACCCCGACAAATTGCGATTCCTCGCCGAGCAGTTGTCACATCCGGCGGGTCTGCCCGGTTCATAGGGGTATGGCGAATCGAATTTTGGTAACCGGCGGCACCGGGACCGTGGGGCGCGTCGTCGTCGATCGTCTGACCGCCGCGGGCAAAGAGGTCCGCGTGGTCAGCCGCGGGCGACGACGGCACCAGCGCGCCGACGTCGAGCACGTCGTCGGGGATGTGCAATCCGGCGTGGGGCTCGACGCGGCGGTGGACGGCGTCGACGCGATCGTGCACTGCGTCTATCCCGCCGAGCAGCTGGTGGCGGCGGCCAAACGGGCGGCTACGCCGCATCTGGTTTACGTCTCCATCGTCGGAATCGACCGCGTCCCGTTCGCGCTCTATCGCACGATGCTGGCCAACGAGCGCATCATCGCCGAGTCGGGCGTGCCGTGGACGGTGCTGCGGGCCACCCAATTTCACGACCTGATCGCTTTCGTTTTGCGGATGCTGGCGAAACCGCCGGTGATGGCGCTGCCGTCGGGGCTGAGGTTCCAGCCGGTCGACGTGCGCGACGTGGGCGCCCGGTTGGCCGACCTGGCGCTCGGCGAGCCAATCGGGCGGGCGCCGGACCTCGGCGGCCCGCAGCCGCGCACGCTCGACGACCTCGCCCGCAGCTACCTGAGGATCGCCGGCAAGCGCCGCCCTATCGTTCCGGTTCGGTTGCCCGGCAAGGTGTTTGGCGGGATTCGGGGCGGAGGGCTGCTGGCCCCGGAGCACGCCGACGGCACGATCACCTTCGAGCAGTACCTTCGTGAACAAATCGCCGCCGGCGAAAGGCCCTATCGCGACGCCATCCGCGCGTACTTGCCGCGCCTCTGGCCAACGTTCGTCCAATAGCGTTCGCTCGCCTCGGGCCGGCCTGCCGACATAGGCTGCGGGTCATAATGGGGGCGATGACCGTCGTGAAGATCAGGCTCTTGGTGACCATCGCGATACTCGTTTCATCGACGTTGATGGGCTGCCATTTCGCGTCCCGCAACCCGCCGACCAGCCACACCCTCGAGGTCGCGATGCGCGACGTACTGAGGCAGAACGCCATAGCGCAGGACGTCACGCTGGGGGTCGGCAACACGCTGACCGTGCGGTTGGGCTCGAACTACACCACCCCCTACCGCTGGGCGATCGACACCAAGATCGGCGATCCGACGATCGTGAAGCAAACCGGTCACGAGTACGTGCAACCGACCTCCGACGCGCTGGGGGCGCCGGGCACGGAGGTGTGGACGTTCACGGCGCTGAAGCCCGGGAAGACGACGATCTCCACCGCGTACTCGAGCATCGTCGGCAAGGACTCGAAAACGGCGTGCACGTACACGGCCAACGTGACGGTCCAGTAAACGTCTCTGGCAAACGAGAGCGCGTCCCGCTACGGTCTTGACTGTGATTGGCTTTCTTCGCAATTGGTCCGAGATCGGGAAGCTGCCCGCGCCGCTGCGCGAAGAACTCGACGCCGAGGGTGTCATCTTCAGCGCCGGCAAGGTCGGCGTGAGCCGACACTTCAGCGGCCACGTGCCGGGCGTCTACTCGGCCACCGGCGTGGCCCGCTACACCGGCGGGATCGGCTTCAGCATCGCGCGGGTGGTCGCCACGTTCCCGGTTCGCGCGGACCCCAACCTGCGTTCTATCGATTGCTCATGGGACAGCGACAAGGGGCCGGCGCGGGCGATCATCACCGAGAAAGGCCTGCGGATCGAAATCGACTTACACGGGGTCGATCCCGCCTTTTCCGGGTCGATGAAGCTGAATTATCGGAAAAAGATTCCCGCCGATGTGCTGGAAAAGCTGCCAACGACGACGCTGCGTTTTCGGGTCGACCCGGTATTCGTGTATCGCGCCGCGGGGGTGCGTCCCAAGCCTTAGTTGACCAAATGCCCTATTCGCCGACTTGCGGTCGGCTGAAGATCGGGGTATGAGCGTCAGCCATGCCGATTCGACCGACATCGACAAATGGGATCGCGGCCTGACCGAGCACGTCGTCGCGCTGACCCGGCCGATCGTCAAGCACTATTTCCGGTCCGAGGTGCGCGGCCTGGACAATATCCCGGCCGGCGCGTCGCTGGTGGTGTCGAACCATTCCGGCGGCCTGACCTCGTTTGACCTGTCGGTGTTCGCCGTCGACTACTACGACAAATACGGCTACGAGCGCCCGCTGTATGCGCTGGGGTTCGACACGCTGTTCGGCGGGGTGGCCGCCGAATTCCTCAACCGCACCGGGGTGATTCGCGCGACGCGCGAAAACGCCGCCAAGGCATTGGCGTCCGGCGCTGTCGTATTGGTCTTCCCGGGCGGCGACTTCGACGTGTACCGGCCGAGCATGCGCGAGAACGTCATCAACTTCGGCGGCCGGACCGGCTACATCACCACGGCCATGGACGCCGGCGTGCCGATCGTCCCGGCGGTATCGATCGGCGGGCAGGAAGGCCAGCTGTACCTGAGCCGCGGCACCTGGCTTTCGCGACTGCTGAGGCTCACCAAGTTCGAACGCAAGCACTTCCGAACCGACATCCTGCCAATAACTTTCGGCTGGCCGTTCGGGCTGAGCGTCCTTGCCCCGGTCAACGTGCCGCTGCCCACCAAGATCGTCACCGAGGTGCTGAAGCCGATCGACGTCGCCACCGAATTCGGCGGGGCCGCCGACGTCGAGCACCTCGACGCGCTGGTGCGCGGCATGATGCAGAAGGGCCTCGACGCGCTGGCGGCCAAGCGCCGCTTCCCGATATTCGGCTAAGCCTTCGCCGGCTGCAGCATTCGGCCGGCGACGCGCGCCGAGATCGAGCTCGGTCCCAGGCGCGCGAAGGTGGACGTGAACCGATTGCGCCACCCGGGCACCACGACGGCGCGCCCCTTGCCCAGGGCTTTCAGTCCGGCGGCGACGACGGGTTCGGGCGCCGCGAGGCGCCGATAGACCGCGGTGTGCGAGACGTCCCCGCCGAGCGCATCGACGAACCCGGTGCGGGTGGCGCCGGGGCAGAGCGCGGTCACGGTGACACCGGTTTTTCGCGTCTCGGCCCACAGGGCCTGGCTGAGCGACAGCACGAACGCCTTCGAGGCGCCGTAGGTGGCCTGATATGGGCCGGGCTGAAAGGCGATGGTGGAGGCCACATTCAGGATGCCGCCGCGCCCGCGGGCCAGCATGCCCGGCAGCACGGCGTGGGTCAGCCGCACCAGCGCGTCGACGTTGACGGCGACCAGCTCGTGCTCGCGGTGCGCGTCGACCTCCGCGAACGGTCCGTAGGTGCCGAATCCGGCGTTGTTGACCAGGATGTCGACGTCTTTGCCGGCCAGGCGGGCGATCAGGTCGTCGGTGCCTTCGTCGGTCCCGAGGTCGCCGACGACGAGTTCGGCGTCCCCATTGATGCGTTGGGCCACCGCCTCGAGGCGGTTTTCGTCGCGGCCGGCGAGCACGAGGCTGTGGCCGCGTCGGGCGAGTTGGTCGGCGAAGATGGCGCCCAGCCCGGAGCTGGCGCCGGTGATGACGGCGATAGACATTGCTAGACACCTTTTTTCGTGATCGGGCGGACGGCCAGGGCGTGGCTGAGGAAGCCGATCGCCGTCCCGAGGATCGGCCAGATCGGCCAGAAGTATGTCACGCCGGTCGCCGCCCAGATGGTGAGAACGACGGTAGTCATCGCGACGAACGCGGCGAGGTGGATGCGCACGCTTGCGCGGGCCTTTCGCGCGGCGGCGGCGCGGCGCCGCGGGTCGGCGCGCCGGATGCGATGCAGCGGCAGGTCGGCGACGAGCTGCCTGAGCTCCGCGGCGCTCTGGGTTTGGAACGCGGCCTGCAGCCGCCGGTCGTACTCGTCGAGCTCAAGGTAGCCCTGCGCGAGCGCCTGGCCCAGGTTCGTGGCGGTCCTTTGCCGGTCGATGTCGCCGGCGCGAGCGATGGTGGTGGTTGTCATGGGTCCGGTCCTTCGTGGAGATGTGAATAGCATTAACATACTACGGAATGTTAATGTCGTCAACATGGCACGTTCGAGCACTTCCGCACGGCGCGACAGCTACCACCACGGCGATCTCAAAAGGGCGCTGACCAGCGCCGCGCTGTCCCTGGTGGCCGAGAAGGGGCCGAAGGGCTTCACGCTGACCGAGGCGGCGCGGCGCGCCGGCGTCAGCGCCGCGGCCCCGTACCGGCACTTCACCGACAAGGCCGCGCTGCTGGCCACCGTCGCCGAGCAGGGCTTCCGCGAGTTGCATGCCGAACTGGTCGCGGTGCCCGACATGGACCCGAAGGCCCGGGTGGTCGAACTCGGCCGGACCTACGTGCGCTGGGCCGTCGCCCATCCGGACCACTACCGGGTGATGTTCGGCGCCGACATCGGCAAGGCTGACCACCCAGGTTTGGCGGTCGCCGGCGAGCAGGCATTCGGTGACCTGGTGGACGCGCTCACGGGGGTTGTCGACGGGGCCGATGCGCGTTCGGTTGCCGCGCCGCTGTGGTCACTGGTGCACGGCGTCGCGTCGCTCGCGATCGGCGGCGAGCTGAGCGCGGTGGGGATTCAGGAAGATCCGGCGGCCATGGTGGCGGGAGTGGTGGCCCGGGTGCTCACGTAGACCTCGGCCAGGAACTGCTCGACGGCGACGGCCGCGTGCACCGCGCGGGCCGAGCCGAAGATGTCGAAAGCGTGCTGGGTGTAAGGCAATTCGGCGTAGACGACGGGTTGGTTGCTGACTTCGCGCAGCTTGCCGGTGAAGTCGCGGGCCTGCTCGACGAAGGCCAGCGAGTCGTTGGTGCCGTGCAGCACGAAAAACGGGGGCGCGTCGGGGTTTACGTGATGGATCGGCGACGCGGCCTTGAAGGTCTCGAGGTGTGTCGACGGCTTTTGCTTGATGATCGATTTGACGAGCAGCCCGGGCATCATCGCGTGCATGGAGTCGTCGAGGCGGGTGAAGTCATAGATCCCGTAGAAGGGCACGGCCGCCTGCACGCGGGTGTCGGCGTCCTCGAATCCCGGTTGGAATTGCGGGTCGTTGGGCGTCAGCGCCGCCAGCGACGACAGGTGGCCGCCCGCCGAACCGCCCGTGATGGCAATGAAGTCGGGGTCGCCGCCGTAGTCGGCGATGTGCTGTTTGACCCACGCGAGGGCGCGTTTGACGTCGACGATGTGGGCGGGCCAGGTGTTGCGCGGGCTGTGCCGGTAGTTGATCGCCACGCAGATCCAGCCGAGCTCGGCGAGGTGGCTCATGAGCGGATGTGCTTGCCCGCGTTTGTTTCCCGTCGTCCAGGCGCCGCCGGGGATCTGAAAGAGGACCGGCGCCTTGCCATTCGGGTCGAGGTCGGGGCGTCGCCAGATGTCCAGGTGGTTGGCGCTGCCGAATTCGCCGTAGCTGATGTTGGAGTCGTGGGCGTAGTCGCGGTAGATCCGCATCATGCGCAGCAGCCCGGGCGCCTTGGCGATGCCGGGGCCTTTGGGCCGGCGCCACAGGTCGCGCGAGTCGGTGCGCCTGGACGGGCCCAGGCCGTCGTCGAGTGCCTTGGACAGCGGGACGTTGGCCTGGTGGCCGGCGCGGCTGAAGTTCAGCAGGCCGGCGGCTGAGACGGCGGCGGTGATCCAGGCGAGGATCCGCACCGGGCGGTTGAGCCGGCGCTGTGTCAACGCCAGTCCGCCGAGCTGGCTGGCCATTGTCTGCAGCGGCAACTCGGTGACGACCAGGCCGAACAACCACGAGAACAGCGACAGGTAGCCCTTGCGTGCCAGCGGGCGGTAGGCGTTGAGGGTGGACGTGGCGGTGATGGCCGTGACCACGAGGGACGCTGCTTGCCGGAGGTTGTGGGCGAGTCGAGCCTTCTGCATTTCGTCACCATAACCGCTCGTAAGCTATGGCTTCGTGGGTGACGTCCCGCTGGATGCGCAAGAGCGTCGTGAGCTGTGCGATCTCTTCGACGAGCTCGGCCCGTCGGTTCCCACCCTGCTCGACGGGTGGACTTGTCACGATCTAGCGGCTCACCTGGTGTTGCGGGAGCGCGATGTCGTCGCCGGCCCGTGCATGGTGTTGCCGGGTCCGTTCGAGCGGTTCGCGGAGCGGCGTCGCGCCGCGTTGGCGGCGCGCTCGGACTTTGCGGGGCTGGTCGCGCGGATCCGATCCGGGCCGCCCATCGGGTTCTTCCGGATTCGGTGGGTGCGCGAGATGGCGAACCTCAACGAATGCTTCGTCCACCAGGAGGACGTGCGGCGGGCCAATGGTTTGGGGGTTCGTCCGTTGACGCCCGCCCTGGATGCCGGGCTGTGGCGAAACGTGCGCCGCGGGGGGCGGTTTCTGAGCCGGCGGCTTCGGGGGTCCGGGCTTGAGGTGGAGTGGGCCGGGGGCGGTGAGCGGGTGACGGTGCGGCCCGGCTCGCCTTCGGCTTTGCTCAGCGGGGCGCCAGGGGAGTTGCTGTTGTATTTGTTTGGTCGGCAGGGCGCGGCGCAGGTCGAGGTGAGCGGGCCGTCCGAGGCCGTTGCGGCGGTGCGTCGCACGCACTTCGGGATGTGAGTGGCGCGCTGAGTCACATCAGCCACATGCGTCTCTGGAAATGGGCGGCACCCTTTTTGTCCACCTCATAGCGACAATCTCCGGCGGCGCCGACAGTTGTCGCTATGAGGTGGACACATTGGCATATCCCTGACTTCTTGTGACCCATGGGATTTGGAATCAGATCCGCTCTTTCGCTGGTTGGCGCACCATAATGGCGCCATGCCCAGCGTGCAGATTAAAGACGTTCCGGAGGACACCCACCGAGTTCTGCGTGAGCGGGCCGCCCGCGCGCACCAGTCACTGCAGGAATACCTTCGAAGCCGTCTGATCGCAGAGGCGGGCCAGCCCACGCTGGATGAAGTTTTGGATCGTGTCGCCGGTTACCGTGGCGGCCGGGTTTCCTTCAAGGGCGCTGTTGAGCACATTCGGGCGGAACGTGGGCTGTAACGCTCGGCGGTGCCAGCGAGACCTTTGTCGCCCCGGAGTTCGTCGACCTCGAGGTGGGCTCGGTGTGGCGTCGGCATATCGAGATCGTCTGCTGACGGGGTTATCTCCGCCCGCGATTCGGGAACCCTGGGGCACACCAGCCGTCGTACGCAGCGAAAGGATGTCAGTTGTTCACGCCTTATCGCCGCACGCGGGTCGGCACCCGGTTCGGGCCCTATGAGCTGCGATCGCTGATCGGCGCGGGCGGAATGGGCGAGGTGTACCGGGCCTACGACACGAGCAAGGGTCGGATGGTCGCGCTCAAGCTTTTGCGCCCCGAGATGGCGGCGGACCCGGGTTTCCAGCAGCGCTTTCGGCGAGAGTCCCAGCTGGCGGCGCGGTTGCAGGAACCGCACGTCATCCCGGTTCATGACTTCGGCGAAATCGACGGGGTGCTCTTCATCGACATGCGCCTGGTCGACGGGGGCAGCTTGAAGGACCTGCTGCGCGAACGGGGGGCGCTCGATCCCGGGCAGGCGGCGGCGATCACCGCGCAGGTGGCGTCGGCGCTGGACGCGGCCCACGCCGAGGGTCTGGTGCATCGCGACGTGAAGCCGGAGAACGTGCTGCTCACCCGCGACAACTTCGCGTACCTGGTCGACTTCGGCGTGGCGCAGTCGCACGGCGATCCCAGCCTGACGGCGGGCGGACCGTTGATCGGGTCGTGCGCGTACATGGCGCCCGAGCGATTCTCCGGCGGCCCGGTGGGTCCGCAGGCCGACGTCTACTCGCTGGCGTGCGTGCTTTACGAGTGCCTCACGGGTCAAGCGCCGTTCGAGGGCGCGGAGATCCCGCAGCTGATCGCCGCGCACCTGCAGATGCCGCCGCCCCGGCCGAGCATCATGCGCCGGGGGATCGACAAGGCGCTCGACGACGTCATCGCCCGCGGGATGGCCAAGGATCCCGCCGCCCGGTTCTCCTCGGCGGGGGAACTGGCCAGGGCGGCGTTCGGGCTGACGCCGGCAACCCCACAGCCGGCACCGCCCCCGCCCGAGCTGCCTCCAAGCGCGCCGTCGCGCACCCAGGCGTTCTCGACGGTCTACCCCAACCCGGACGACACCGGTTACAGCCCGTATCCGCCGCCGGCGCCGGAGCCGCAGCGGCCGGGCAGCCGCGCGCCCGTCCTCGTGGCCGGGGCGGCGGTGGCCCTGCTGGTTGTCGCAGCGGTCATCGCGGTGACGCTCGTTCTCTTCGGCGGCACGCGAAACAGTGCGTCGCCTCAACCGGCGGCGCCCCCGACCTCGTCGACGACGAAGACGCCGTCGCTGTCACAGCCGGTGCAGGGCGCCGACGGGCTCGGCTTCGTCGGTGAGACGGCGCGGTGCGACCCAGGCAGTCCGCCGGCCCTGGTGGTGCGGACTGCCCAGTCGCTCGCGGTGGTGTGCCAAACTGCGCCCGGCAATTTCTACTACCGGGGCGAGCGCATCCGCGACGGCGCCCACATCGAGCTGACCGACGCGGTGCGGTCTTCCGACGGGTTCGACGTCACCAATCCGGAAAACGGGGTGCGCTACGAGGTGCGCCCGGAACGGCTTCGGATCATCAGCAACGGCCATGTCGACTCGTCGGAGCCGGTGCTGCAATACGCAAGCGCCACTTAGGGTTCGCCGAACAGCACGTCCGGGTTGAGGATGCCCGCCGGGTCGAAGCTGTGCTTGATGCGGCGCATGAGGTCGACCTTGACCGGGTCTTCGAGCTGCAGAAAGTACGGGGTCTTGGCGCGGCCCAGGCCGTGTTCCCCGGAGATCGCGCCGCCCAATTCCATTGCCAGCGCCAGGATTTCGGTCATCAGCTGCTTCTTTTTCGCACGGTCTTTGCAGATGATGGCCAGGTGCACGTTGCCGTCGCCGGCGTGTCCGCAGCCGGCCGCCGCGCCGCCCGCCGTCGCCGCGAGCTCGCGCGCGGCCGCGAGGAATTTCGGCATCGCCGAGCGCGGCACCACGGTGTCGATGATGTCGTCGGCGCCGATCGCCTTGGCCGTCCAGAAGGCCTTTTCGCGCGCCTCGATCAGCTTGCGCGCCGAAATCCCTTCCAGCACATAGGCGTCGACGGCGCCCAGTTCCACCACCAGCTCGCCGGCCCGCTCGACGTCCTCGTCGAGTCGTTCCGCGGTGCGGTTCTCAAGCGCCACAACGAGATACGCCTGGCAGCTGTCGCGCACGTTGTCCGGGACACCGAGCTCCAGGTTCTGGGTGTGGACAAGCGCGGCCATCGTCATGTTGTCGATGTATTCGAGGATGTAGGGCGCCAGGCCGCTGGCCAGGACCTTAGGCACCGCCTCCATGACCTGGTCGAAGTCGGCGAACGGGGCGAGGACCGTGGCGGCGTGGTCGAGGCGCGGGTGCAGCTTGACGATCACCTCGGTGGCCAGGGCCAGGGTGCCCTCGGAGCCGACGATGAGCTGGGTCAGGTCGTAGCCGGTGGAGACCTTGGCGATCTTGCCGCCGGTGCGGATGATCTCGCCGGTGGGCAGCACCGCCTGCAGGCCGAGCACGTTGTGGCGGGCGATCCCGTACTTGACCGCGCGCATCCCGCCGGCGTTGGTGCCGACGTTGCCGCCGACGCTGGAGGACAGCTCGCCCGGCTGCACCATGTAGCTCAGCCCGGAGTCGACGGTCGCGGCGTCCAGTTCGGTCAGCGTCACCCCGGGCTGGACGACGGCGACCTGGTTGGTGGTGTCGACCTCGAGGATCGCGTTCATCCGCTCGAAGGAGATCAGCAGGCCGTCCTCGCGCGGGATGGCCGCGCCGGACAGGCCGCTGCCGGAGCCCCGGGCCGTCACCGGGATCTTGTTCTCGCTGGCTGCCTTGAGCAGCTGCGAAACCTCTTCCGCGGTGGCCGGTTTGGCGACATACGCCGGCTTCTGCGGCGCCGACGTCAACACCTCGTCGTGCCAGTAGTCCTCGGGGATCGCGTCGCCCGTCAGCAGGTTGTGCTCGCCCACGATTTCGGAAAACCGCGCCGTGATATCGCTCATCGCGATCACTCTAATAGGCGGTTACCGGGTGTCGGCGCTCCAGAGATGACCGCAGGTCGAGCACTGCAGGTGCACCACCCAGGCCCGGTTGCTCAGCAGGTACTGCCAGTGGTTCGTGCAGTTGCGCGGGCCGCGGCAGTCGTCGCAGTGCCGGCCGTGGTCGCATTGCGGGCAGGGCAGCCAGGCGCGCCGGCCGCGGTCGGCGTGGGGATCAATCGGTAACACGGTTCGCCGCCCGATCCGGGAGCACTCCCGCAGCGACCAGCTCGTCGTAGATCCGCTGCTGGTCGTCGTCGAGCCCGCTGTACAGCAGGTCCCAGGCGCGCTCTTCCGCCGCGAGCACCTCAACGGGATCCCAGTCGCCTCCGATCGCCTTGAGAACCGCGGCGCGCCGGCGCGCTTCGTCGAGCGTCAAGTCATATGCGAAATCGGCTGGATTTTCGGACATGGATCTCCCACGGATTGGAATTGTGATTCCGGCGCTGGCGCCGGCGCACCGGCTCATCAGGGCCGGGAGGTTTCGCAGAGACTAACCGGGCGCGACAGGTCCGGAAACTTGAACGCGGGCCAGATCACACGCGTTCGCGTCGCCTGTGCGGTCGCCGCTGGGCGTTCCCGGTGTCGCTGTGCACAACATCACACTCGCGACAGCTCATGAACGCGACAGTGGCCCGACGGCCGTGCGCGCGGCGACTACCGCATCGAAGAGTGGATCCGCCGTACTCCGACACTGGCGTACTGACGTCTCACGGCTGGTCTAGCAACCGGATGGGGTGCAGGCCGTCGACGGCGCCGACGAACGGCGGGTGGATGCTGTAGCCGATCATGCGTTGCAGGTCTGGCGAGAGCGTTCGCGCCATGTCGCGTGGGATCGACAGGGTGAACGCTTCCATCGGTCGCAGCCACGGTTGGCAGTATTGGGCGGTGATGGCGAGCCGCGCGTGGTCGGTCGTGTTGGCGCCGCCGCCGTGCCACAGGGTTCCCACAAAAAAGACGCAGGAGCCGGCGGGCATGACGACGGGTACCGCGGGATCGTCCGGCCCGGGCGGGCGCCTGCCCCAGCGATGACTGCCGGGCAGCACCACCGTGGCGCCATTGTCGGCGGTGAAGTCGTCGATCGCCCAGATCGTCGCGGCGGCCAAAGGATCCCGCGGCCGCGGGATCGGGTAGAACCCGTCGTCGTGGTGAGGCAGCTGGGGCGACTCGCCCGGCTGAATGTTGATGGCCTGCAACGCCGAAAGCAGGTAGTTGGGCATCAGCAGTCGATCGAGCACGGCCAGCACCCGCGGGTGGTCGACGAGCCGGTCGCACACGCGGGTTCGGCTCAGCACGCTGTAGATGCGCTGGGTGCGGCGTCCTTCGAAGGCGTTGCGCCCGGTGTGTGCGAGCCAGGGGCCGACGGTGTTGCGGATGTGCTGGCATTCGTCGGCGCCGAGCAGGTTCTCCCAGATGACGTAGCCGTCGCGGTCGAGGGCGGCCATGTCGGCGTCGACGATCGCGGGGTCGACGGACGCGCCGCCGCTCGGTGTCCACTTATGCCGGCCCGCCAGATCGCCCTTGAGGTCGTCCAGCGTCGTGACCGGCTCGTCATCGATGCTCATATCCCGACCCTGACCCCAACTTCACTGAGGGTCAAGGTGCCCGAGTGCTTTCGCCGCCGTGGACACTTTCATGACCAAACGACGCTCGCGACTCCTGACCGGAACAAAGTGGTAGTGCTCGTAGAAGGATTGCGCCTCGTCGTCTATCGCGTCAACGACGATGAGCCGGCCGCCGCCGATTTCCGATGCGGCGACGACTTTGCCTAGTGCGTCGAGAAGCAGCTGCTCGCCATAGCCCTGACCTCGAAGCGATGAGTCGATCGCCAGGCGAGCAATCAGATATCCGGGTATGCGGGAATAGCCGCCGGCGATGGATCCGGAGAGGCCGTCGTCGTTGCGAACAACCTCGGTGGGGCAGATGGCGAAATAGGCGCGGACTTTCTGCTCGCCGACCGGGGTCCACACGTAGACGTGTGCAACTCCGCTGCTGTTCGCGCGACGGGCATGCGCGATGAGCCAGTTATTCAGCGATTCCTTACCGCAGTCGAATCCTTCCAACGCGTGGGCATCAGTGAGTCGCGCGGACTCGAACACTGGTCAACGCCTTGTGAAGACCGCCGGTTTGCGTGCGGCTGCCGCCAGCCGCGGGGCGTCGTCAGCGGCTTCGAGCGAGGACATCAGTTTGTCGAACTGTTCGGGCTCCATCCCCGTCACCAACTCCTGACGCAAGACGTCTTCGGCCCGTTGCATCGCGGCTTTCCGCACGAATTCCGACGTCTGCTCATGAACAAGGTTGGCGGCATGCTGGATCCGGTCCAAGGTCGCTTGCTCCGCGCGAAGCTCGATGCGCTTCGTCTTGACTGCCACAGCGCCGCGTCCTCTTCTCTAGGTAAATCATTGCTCGTCATGTGATTGTACGGCGAATGTACGTACATAGCTAGTGACGTGCAGCAAGGCTGGGGCCACCCGAGTAAGTCAGCTTTTAGATGACAGTGGCCCGACGGCACGCGTTCGCGTCGAAGTAACGGGTGGTTACTCCTCGGTGCGGGATGCTGGGCGGGTACCGAAAGGGGAGGACGGCCGTGAGCATCGCGACCGGGCAGCGCGAGGGCCAGGCGATCCAGCTGTCGTTTTCGGGCCGGTTCGGGTTCGGGATCGACCAGTGGGCCTACCTGCCGTTCGAGGTGCCGTTGGGGGTCCAGCGGATTCGGGTGAGCACGTCGCACGATCGCTTCGCGGTGGGCGGGCCGATCCGAAACGTGTTGGATCTGGGCATGTTTGGGCCAGCGGGCCACGAGCTGGGCAATGCGGCCGGATTCCGGGGATGGTCCGGCGGGGCCCGCGACGGCTTCGTGATCTCCGCCAGCCATGCGACGCCGGGCTACCTGGCGGGACGTATCGAGCCGGGCCTGTGGGCGGTTGCGCTGGGTCCGGTGGTCCTGAGCCCGTGGGGGATGGCCTGGGAGGCGCGCGTCACGCTGGAACGCGGGCAGTCCGGCCCGGAAAGCGGTCCGCTGGTCGCGTATCCGGCGCCGTGCGTCGGGCGGGCGGGCTGGTACCGCGGGGACCTGCACCTGCACACCGTGCACTCCGACGGCCAACGCCATCCGGATGAGCTGGTGGCGGCCGCGCGCGAGAGCGGGCTCGACTTCATTGTCTCCACCGACCACAACACCAACTCCGCCAACCGGGTGTGGCAGGCGTGCCGCACCGGCGGGTTGTTGGTGATTCCCGGCGAGGAGGTCACCACCCGGCACGGGCACTGGCTGGCCGTCGGCCTGCCGCCGGGTGGCTGGGTCGACTGGCGATACGCGCCGCGCGACGGGGTGTTCCCGCGGTTCGCGTCCGAAGTGCGTTCGGGCGGCGGGCTCGTGATCGCGGCGCATCCCGCCGCGCCGGTGCCGGGGTCGTTGTGGGAGTTCGGTTTTGAGCACGTCGACGGGCTCGAGGTGTGGAACGGCCGGTGGAACCTCGACGACGAAGTGTCGCTTCGCATTTGGCAGCGCCTGCTGTGCGAGGGCCGGCGCGTCGTGGCGGTCGGCGGCAGTGACTCCCATGCCCACCAGCAGGCGGTCGGTTCGCCGCAGACCGTCGTGTACGCGCGTGAACTGTCGACGCCCGCGCTGCTCGACGGGTTGCGCCGCGGCCGTTCGTACATCGCCCGATCACGCGGTGTCACAGTGGAACTCACCGCATCCTGCCCGGGCCGGGGCGCCGGTCCCGGCGAGACGCTGCCGGTGCCGGCCGAGACGCCTGTCAGCGTCACCGCCATGGTCACCGGCGCAGCCGGAACAACCGCCGCCCTGATCACCGCGGAGGGATGTGTCGGCCGGGAGGCGGTGACCGGGCCGGCGCGGACGATGCTGCGGTGGGAACTCGACGCCGCGTCGGCGCGCTTCGCGCGGCTGGAGATACGTGAGGCGCAGCGGCGCCCGCTCGGCGCGATGGTCGCGCTGACGAATCCCGTGTGGCTCGCCGGCCAGCGATGACGGCCACACCGTCGTTGGTGTGTGCCAATCCGCGCCCCGATGGCGCCAACCCGGCCGACGGCACCCGTTGCGAAGTGCGTCCCGACCGGCTCAGGATCATCTATGGTCATGTCGACTCCTCGGAGCCGGTGCCGCAATATGCCTCGGCTGTTTAGCGCGCGTCGGCAGCGGTTATCCCGATCCCGCAGGGGGGCACCTTTCGGACAGGCGGGATCGACACGGAGCTCGAAGGGACTCAGCCTCACCGCGGCGATGGCACTGACGGAGTGCGGATGGTGCCGGGTGTAGTTGTTGGCGGCGGTCGTTACGAACTGCGCGGTGTTCTGGGCCGCGGTGCGATGGCCGAGGTGCGCGACGGGTGGGACCTGAAGCTGAGCCGACCCGTCGCGATCAAGCTGCTCTTTCCCGGGATCACCGCCCGGCCGGACACCCGCCCACGGTTTGAGGCGGAGGCGCGCGCGGCCGCCCAGCTGACCGGCCGGCACGTGGTCGTGGTCCACGACGTCGGCGAGCACGACGGGTTGCCGTTCATCGTCATGGAGCGCCTGCCGGGTGTGACGCTGGCCGACCACATCGCGCGCGGGCCGCTACCGCCGGCATTCGTACACACCGTCCTCGACGGCGTCCTGGACGCACTCGCCGAGGCGCACAACGTCGGCATCATGCACCGCGACGTCAAGCCGGGGAATATCTTGTTCACCGCCACGGGCGAACCCAAGCTCGCGGATTTCGGCATCGCCAAGACATCCGGCGTCGCCTACACCATGACCGGCGAAATCATCGGCAGCATGGCCTATCTGAGCCCTGATCGACTCGCGTCCCGGCCGGCGACGGTGGCCGACGACTTGTATGCCGTCGGCGTGGTGGGTTATGAGGCGCTGACCGGGCGGCGGCCGTTCCCGCAGGAGGACCTGGGTGCGCTGGCGCATGCGATCCTGCACGAGTCGCCGCCGCCGCTCGCCGCGCTGCGCCCGGATGTGCCGCCGCCCCTCGCCGCGGCGATCGAACGGGCGATGACGCGCGACCCGGCGTGGCGGTTCGGTGAGGCCAATGCGATGCGGGCCGCGTTGGCCGGCGCGGCCCCGCCGCCGGTTCCGGTGCGCCTCAGCACGGGGACCCGTGTGATGGAAGCACCGCTCCCCGTCCTGACGGGCTATACGCCCGCGGGCCTCATGCCCGACCATCGACGGCGCAGGCTGTGGGTGGCAGCGATTATTGCCGCATTCATGCTGGCGCTCCTCCTGGTCATCATCAACCCGCCGTTCTCATCGGGGCCCCCGCCACAGCCGGCCACTACCAGCACACCGTTGCCGCCACCGACGACCGCCACATCCACCGTAAGGTCCAGCATCACCCCGATGCCCCCATGGGCGCCGCCACCGCCGCCGCCGGGCAAGAAACACAAAGGCGGACAAGGCGATTGACCGGTTACGGTGTCGCGCTGAACTAGTTCATCGCTCGCTGCAACGTGGCATCGACGTTTTGCCCGTGTTCATGGGCGATGCAGGCATCGACAAGCATCCACAGTGCTTGGTAGAGCGAAAGGCGCCATGCGTGTTCTCCGGCGGGGCGGTAGGCCTGAAGAAGCAGGGAGATGTCTTGCATTTGGCCTCGTGGCCATCATGACGACCACGTGCAAGTCATTTATCAAGCGCGTGACGCGCCCGTGCTTTCGCTCCAGGGGTGAAGGTGACCGGCAGCTTGCCCAGCCCGGTCATGCTCGGATTGCCCAGGTATTGATGGACGTTTTGGACGTCGACCTGGTAGTCGGGGATGCGGTCGAGCACCGCCTTGACCATCACCTCGGACATCAGGCGCGCCAGGTGCGAGCCGATGCAGCGGTGCGGCCCGAGCCCAAAGGCCAAGTGGCGGTTGGGCGTTCGGTGCAGAATGATCTCGTTGGGGCGGTCGAACTCGTGCTCGTCGTGGTTGGCGGAGAGCCAGCTGATGACGACGCGGTCGTTTTTTCGCAGGTGTTGTCCGTTGAGCTCGACGTCTTTCGTGACGGTGCGGCTCAGGGTTTGGTTGACCGAGAAGTAGCGCAGGAATTCGTCGGTGGCGGTGCGGTACAGCTCGGGGTGGTCGATGAGTTGTTGGCGCAGCTGCGGGTGGGTGCCCAGGTGCAGCAGGGTCAGCGCGGTCTGCGAGGTGGTGGTGTCGACGCCGCCGGCGATGAGGTTCCACAGGATGTTGAGCAGCTGTTCGTCGGTGAGGCGCTGGCCGTCGAATTCGAACTGGATGAGGAAGCTGGTCAGGTCGTCTGTCGGGTTGCCGCGCCGGGTGGCCGCGAACTCGATGACTTCTTGCATCATGGCGGGGACTTGGGAGATGGCGTCGATGTACTCGGGACTGTCCTGGGGGATGGCCATCATGGAGTGGAAGAGGTTGGCGTAGAGGTGCCAGTTGTCGTAGGGCAGGCCCATCAGCTTCATGGTGAGGATGGCCGGGACCGGGCTGGCGTAGTCGAGGACGAGGTCCATCTGTCCGTCGCCGATTTTCTGGTCGAGGAACTCATGGGCCTTTTGTTCCATGAACGGCCGCATCTTCTCGACGGCGCCGGGTGACAAGAAGGGCGCCAGCGCGTGCCGCAGCGCCAGGTGATAGGGACCGTCGATCTCGCCGATGCCCAGGGCCGGGTGGCCTTCGGGCCGAGGGACGCCCATCTCGCCCTGGTAGTCGACGCCGTCGTCGGCGTTGGGCTCGTATTTGTGGGCGAAGGTGTCGCCGTCTCTTGCCGCTTGGCTTACCGCGGCGTAGCTGCTGAGGAACCAGAATCCGTCGTAGTTCGTGTTCCAGGCCACCGGACACTTGTGTCGCAGGTCGGCGTTGATGGCCAGTTCGTTGAGGTTGTATTCGTCGGAGTGATGGTCGAACTCGACGACTGCGTCAGGGCTGACGTCGGGACGGGTTGTCATCGGAAGGTCCTCCACCAGGACGGGAGCTCTGCTTTTTGCACTATCTTTGCATTATTACGCGCTTGGGTTCTCTCAAGAAAGGCCGCGATGAGTAGTCACCGGACGACCTTCAACCATGTCGGATTGTGCGTCTCCGATCGCGAGCGGTCGCGGCGGTTCTACGAGAACGTGCTTGGGTTCGAGTTCTGGTGGGAGCTTGATCCGCCCGATGGCCCCACCGCACAGCTTGTGCAGCTTCCCGAGCCGCTCGGGGTGCACGCGACCTACTTGGTGCGCGACGGCTTCGTGCTCGAACTCATGGACTACTCGAAGCGTCAGGTTCACGTCGGGTCGGAACGCGTCATGGATCAGATTGGCCTGACGCATATCTCGTTCTCTGTGTCCGATCTCCCGGGTGCGTTGGAGAAGGTTACCGAGTTCGGGGGCGCGGTGGTTGAGGGGACAGTGACGGAGGCGATGGCGATGATCCGCGATCCGGATTTGCAGTTGTTGGAGTTGCTTTCGGATGGGTGGTTGGCGGCATTGCCACCTCGGCCTTAGACAGTGTCCCTCACGGCGGTGGGTAGCTAGGCAGTTGGCTGGGCTCTATGTGTTCGTTGTCGCGCTTCCCCTTCGGTACTACAGCACCTTTTTGACCTCTTCGCAGACACGACGGGCGAGCAGCGGAGGTACCGAATTACCGAGTTGCGCTTGCTTACTTGCACGACTACCCACGAACTCAAATTCGTCAGGGAAGGTGAAAAGACGCTTGATTTCGGCGACACGGAGGCGGCGATTCTCCCAGTGAAAGGGGCCGACGTTCGGGCCGGGTTGAGCTTGAATGGTCGGCGAGGGCTTATCGGGGTCTAACTTCAGAAGGAACGACCAGTACCGACTTCGCCACTTGAACAACGGATTTGGGTGCCCTCTCTCGGCCGTGTAGTGGAGATAGTTGCTCCCCGGCGGAATCTCGGCGAGAAGCGGTGCGTATTGTCCTCGCAATTTCTCCTGGGGCTCCGCATCGGTGACTAGCCCTTCGAGAGCTGCTCCTGCTGTAACGAACGGCTTGGACTCGTTGCCGGTCTGGCGTCGCTCCCAATTGCCGCCGTGCGATGCGGCGGGTAGTTGGGGTGTCGGCCCACCTCTCGGTGCTCCCACAATGAATAAGCGCGGACGGGCCTGGGGCACACCATAGTTGGCAGCATGGAGCACGCCAATTGTGAACGAGTACCCGGCCTCATCGATCTCTCGGAGGAGTCGCACTAGCGCTGGGCGGCTCGCCTTGTTGTTATAGGTAAGTGCGTAAACGTTTTCCAATACAAATGTCCGCGGCTGAGCCTCGCGCAGCACGCGTGTGTACGCCTGGAGTAACGAGGCGTCTGGGTCCAGTCCGGACCGCTTCCACTCCAGCCAGAAGCCACTCTTGCTGAAGGGGGTGCAGGGTGGTCCGCCAAGGAGCAGGTCTGGAGTTTCGCCTTTGCGTAGTCCAGCGGCTGCCAGAATCTCGTCGGTCGTCGTGTCGAGGATGTCTTTCTGAATGACTGGCGAGGCTAGCTTCGGGAAGTTCTTCTCCATCGTCAGCGCCGCGTCGCGGTTGTGCTCTACCGCCGCTTTAACATCGAAACCCGCCGCTTCCGCACCGAGATCCAGTCCGCCCGCTCCCGAGAATAACGAGATCGCTACACCCTTGGTGCCCGCCATACGCGTAGCATCGCACGGCGCACCCACAAAAACTGTCCAACTACACGGGTTATCCACAGGCCTATTTTTCGAGCTGCCTCGCGAGCAGCAACTCAACTGCCCTGGCGGTCTTGAACGGGAACCTCCGCCAGTAGGCATAAAACTCTCTCTCCGTGGCGAACTCGCCCTTACCGGCTCGAAGGTCATCAACCTTGTCCACCGCACCGATGTACTCACGGGTCGTCGAGGATCGCTTCGTGCTCGCGATCTTCCAAGGTTGCTGAACAATCAATTCAAGGTCGTCGACCCTTCCCGGTTTGGTCTCGTTCAAGGTGTAGATCCCCAGCACGTCGAGATGCGTCGCGTAGTCGGCGAACGGGCGCATCACGCCCGGAAACAAAACCTTCGGATGGCGAAAGTAAGTGTTGCCTGTGTACAGAGTGATTCTGCTCTGCGTCCGATTGACTGCCTGTCCGGCGGCGTTTACGGCCCGACGAGCAATCTTGACGTCGACGGCGTGAAAGCCGCCGCCGAACCGAGGGCCACCCAATTCGAGGTCTGGGTAGCCTCGCTCCGTGCCGCGTGTAGCGGTGGCGCCGTCCAGCTGCTCAACGCGGTCCATGAGAAAGCTGACGATTCCGACCTCCAAGACATTCGCGAGCGCGGCGGGTTCCTTAGGCAGGGGGAGAATGTGACCACCGGCGTTCAGCTGAGCTTCCAGATCGCCCTCGTTCCGCGCAGTGAGCGGCCAGTCGTGTTCGCCTCGGCTGCGGAACACTCCCCCCAGGCCCCAGCCGTACTCCGTGCACTGTTGGCGAAGCCACTTCTCGACCGATACGACCTTGGCCACGGTGGCAGCTTGCCAGAGTGTTGGAGCAACATACGGGCGGCCACGCCGAAAAGTTGTGACTATGAGTCCTTGGTGCGAAGGCGGACGTGGTGCTCGATCCGGTCAGCGGCGGCCTCCGGATCGTCGTGTTCCCATACACGGATAACCGTCCATCCGGCTTCTAGCAGCATCATGTCTACTTCAGAGTCGCGACGCACATTGCGATTGACTTTCGCGACCCAGTACTCCACGTTGGTCGAAGGCTGCCGGTAATGGGCCGGGCACCGATGCCAGAAGCAACCGTCGATGAACACAGCGAGCTTCGCTCGCGTAAACACCAAATCGGCGGTCCGACGGACGCTGGGGACTGGGGGCGCCGCGACCCGGTATCGCAAGCCGCGTCGATGCAGGATCGACCGCAACAACCGCTCTGGCCTCGTGTCTCGGCTGCGGTTTCCCTGCATCACCTTGCGGACCGACGGGGTGGTGGTGCTCGATCCGGCTTTCATGCGTCTATTTAACCCACGGATGGCCTGGCGTCCGGCCCCAGGTATCCATGAGGTACCGGCTCACTGGCCGAAGCGGCCATAGGCTCGGTTGGCGTTGCTGCTAGGCGAGCTTAGAGAAAATACGGAACGGTGTTCGGTCGAGCACGAACAGGTCTGACACTCCGACCCTCCCGACACCTCGCCTCCGAAGCTCGCCTACAGCTGATTCAACGCCCGACGTCCAATGCAGCGCATCGTGCCGCCACAACGGATGCCCCAGCACGACAGCGGACCTTGGCCCCTCGTTGTTCACTATCACGGGCACACCATCAATAATTTCGTGAGATAGGTTGCCGAAATTTTCGAACGATTGCTCGAAACCTCGGAGAAGCTTGGTCGTTCGCTTTTGCCATAGGCCGAAATCAAGTGGTCCGCCGAGGGCGAGGTCAACGACGTCCAGTCCAAGGCGCCAGTCAAGAGCCCAGTGGTGAAACCGATTTTCGTAATTGCGAAGACACCCCGGACACGAGGACGTACAGGCACTTCCGTGCGGTTCCGACCTAAGTTTGGTACCGGTGTCGTCGCGGATCGCAATCAGCAAATTCTCGAGATTTCCTGGCTGACCCAGTTCCAACGCATAGCCCGCTCCGTTGTCGAGTGCGTCGGCGATGAATACGCGGGCGGTCACGGTCTCGCCGTGGCGAATTGGCTGAAGGCCAACCTCGAGTTCAGATTGATCAATGTCGAGGTGAGCTTTTGCGGCGTTTCGAAGCAATGACGCAAACGAGAGGAGAGCGCCGTATCCGGCGGGGCAGTCGCCCGGCTGAGTCGCAATGCAACGGTCGGCGAGCGAAAGCCCGTCGAGCCCGATGAGTAGGACATCGGTCCTCCTCACCTCGCCGATGGCGGCCTTGGGAAGGTTGGTTCCCTTCCTCATGAAGTCAGGAAGGGCACGCCGGTAGAGTTCGCGGTCTGTAACGACGACTGAGTCGTCATCGAGTTTCGCCATCGAGAATAAGTTGCGGTTGTTGTCATTGACCGCGACAACTTCGGCCTGCTCGAGCAGAGAGACAGACATCGCTCGTACCCCGGTGATTTCGGCGTGCCCGGTCGAGGCCGAGAGTTCTGTGTACCCGCGGAACATCGGTGTCATGTGGGAGTCGTCGTAATCAGGCTGACTATAGATCGTGCGATAGCCCTCGGGCTGATACAGCGTGTACCGGTTCATCGGGCTTGCGCAAACAATGCATTCGTCGCCGCTCGGTAGGGTCTCCAAACTCCCGCATTCATGACACCGCTGCACCACCAGATCTCCTGCCAACGGATTCTTCGGAAAGGCCCGATCCCCTCGGAAGGTGTACGCGGCGAATCCCACACATAGGTGCTCCGAGCCATCTTTCACAACGACCGCACCCGGTGCGAAGGTCGTGATCGATGTTCCCAGGTCTCGGTCCGCGACGGTGGCTCTGTCCATATCGCCCGTGCGTCGCACTCGGCCGGAGTACAGCGAACGAACCCGAGTAGGGAACCCAAACATTGGAAGGACTCCTGCGTTGGCCAACAATTCGCTGAGTTCCGCGTGCCCAAAGTAGGGATTTTTGACCGCGTCGTCGATCTCTATTACCAATGCAGATCGAGCCCATTTCTCGAGTTCGGTTGCGTCGACATCTGTTTCGACCGTAAATCGGCGACAAACATGGGAGACTTCATCGTTCTTGGCCAGCCAGGTCGCAACCTCCAGTCGTCGATCCTCCCATTCGGCCGACGGCCCGAAGGTTCCGTGGATGCTTTCGCCGGTCCGTTTAGGCGGCGCAGATGAATCGCGGAATGCGCGACGGAGAAGCTCGGCTGCGATGACGCGCCGAACAATTCGCTCGCGCGAAAGGTCCACGAACGGGGGTGGCGGGTCTGCGGCGGTCATCAACTCGGGTGACTGAAAGTAGAAGTCGTCATGTGCTCGATCACGACAGACGGTTACCGCGAACGAGAACGGCTGACCAGAGCGTCCGGCTCGACCCACCCGCTGCTGATAGTTGAACCGTTGCGGTGGCATGTTCGCCATCGCGACGGCGCGAAGTGATCCGATGTCAACGCCGACTTCCATGGTGGTAGTGACCGACAGAATATCGAGAGGATCGGTCAATGAATTCTCTTGTGGCGCGGGCAGAGTCGCTCCGCGAAACAGACGTTGACGGTCGCGCTGTTCGGCGAGGCTCGTCTGACCGGTCAACTCCGCCACACGCATTCGTCGAAGGGGATGCGTGGCTAGCCAGCCATAGTAATCTTGGTCACCCGGACCAATTGGTCCTTCCCGCAGCGTTCCACCGGCACATTCAGTATTGGTGCAGACCCCTGCCGAGGGGTGAAGATGAATTGTCGAGCAGTTGTCACACTTCCACCGTGTGGTGCCGGCTGGGACTATGACGATGGCTGACTCCGGGCTACTGGTTCTGATCGTCCAGGTCTCGTTCGCGATGCCCGCGCCGCGCAAGAAGTCGATGATCTGCGTGGCCAGCTCTGCGCTACTCACTGCATGCCGCGAACTCACGCGCTCAAGGAAAATCTTCACTGCCTTGGGAACATTCGTACCGAACGCGAGGTACCCTCCGTCGAAGCGTTTCGCCTCGCCGAGCAGCCGCAGCACGCTCGACAGCACCTCCAGCGTTGTTTCCGGCGTGAGGCCCCAATCCTTCGGCAAGTCGGCTCTTGGCCGTACAAAACCAATCTGTGTTGATTCGAGGCCACGAGCCGCGCGATCGAACACTGCCTCGGCAACTTTCGTACTGGTGGCTGCGCGGCGTTCCCGCCTGATCTCGCCAACGATTTCCGGTGCAAGCGGAGTCCAGAGGCCTGGCTTGGGAGCTTCGTAGGCCTTGTACCACGGAGAGTCGCCCACGCTGTCGGCGACACTCGGTCCTGGCCCAGCAGGATTGATTCCCTGCGCTACCAACAGGCGCTCCACCCGCGTCGTCAGCGACCCCCAGGATAGAAACCGACCCTCGGTTGTTGCCTCCTGGATGATGCGCAGATCATCTTGGTCAGCAATGCCGGCAATTTCGAGCCGGATGGCGGAAAAGAGAGCGGGTCTGGCGGCACGAACGGCAGTCGCCTGCTCAATCTGGTCATCACCAACTTGGCCTTGGGCCAGCCGCCTCAATAGCGCCACGGGGTCCGATCGCTCGGCGAGCACCTGTCTGACCACCTGTCGGATCTGGTCACGGAAGTTGTTCAGTGCGATGCCAGCGGCGATCCGGGCGGCATCGTCACGGCTATCAGTGAACACAATCGTTCTGGACGCATCCGCCGACTCTCCAAGACTCCTGAAAAGCTGTGAGACTGACATTTGCGTGAGTTGCGCACGACCTGACGTGTGGGCTCGAATCGGCGACCTGACATTGCCGCTGAAGAATATTTCGGGTTCTCTGTTCGTCTGGCTTCCGAGGCAGCGCGGACAAGTCTCTGGCAGTGCTGGGATCGAGACCTTCGCCTCTCCCACGTCACTATGGCGGAGCACTACTGCGGTTGGCGCGCCGGATGCTGGCATGAGTGCACCCAGGTAAGGGTCGAAGGTTGCCCCAACGAAACTGAACTCGACCTTCTTGCCCTTCGCGGAGTCTCGATCATCGCCACCAGGCAGCTGATGAGAGGCCGTTTCGTCAGGAACTTGTGTGCCAAGCCATAGCCACCGGTACTCGTCGTATGTCCTTCGAAAGACGAAGTCGCCTGACGTATCGCCCGCCTTCACGGGAGTGGTAGACAGGATCACCGTCCCGTCTTCCTCCTGCGACACGATGTACCCCCCGAGGCTGACGTCGCCACATTCGTAGCAATAGAGGAGCTCAAGAACCCGTGCGCCACATGCGCAAGTCGAACGAGGAGTGTCATATAACTTCCCGACGCGCCGCCCCTCTTTTGGATCGAGTTCAGTGCACATCGTGTTCGAACAGGCCCATAGACCCCGCATGCCGCGCAGCATGATGTGTGCGCGAAATGGGATGGTCGGCGTCGATGAAGCTGCGAGTCCACGCATCATGGCACGCAACGCTTCTGGTCCATCGGGGTTGGCTGGGAAAATCCGCTGAGCGATAGTTAGCACATCGGTAGCCCGCGGCTTATCGTCGTTCGGCTCAACGCAACCGGCTGCCAGGGTTTCTGCCCACCGCCCCGAATCTGCCGCGGCGGCAAGGCCTTCTTCCTCAACCGCCAAGACGTCCTTCGCCATGGGGTACGAAGGAGTCGGCAACACCCTTGGCTGGCCGGGCTCGATTACGAACGTCTCACGAGCCACACCGAAAAACCGCTCCAAATACCCGAGGCCGGACGAGTCGCTTGGCAGTGACGCACTGGTCGCAATGATGCGCAACTGTGGGGAGCCGGGTTCCAGTCCGATGCGTGAACTCAGATTGCGAATCACCATGCCGACCTCAGCGCCTGAACTCCCTCGGTAGAGGTGAAGCTCATCTACAACAAGGGTGAAGACGTTCTCCATCGACTCCGACAACCAACGTCGTGTGGCGTCGAACATCGGCTCCTCAAGATCGCGCATCAACATCGCGTTGAGCATCGAGTAGTTGGTCACCAAGATGTCGGGCGGAGTAGCGACCATGTCCCACCGCGTGATCAGTTCACCGGCGAAAGGGTCCTGAAATTGGCCGAGCAGGTCGTCGTCTCCAATCGCCCTAACCCTGCTGATCTGACTGACGAGTCCGCGCATGTATTGAGCGACAGATCTGACTGGTTCGGAACCCGAGCGACCTTGCGGGATCTCGCCCGATCCAGGCGTCGCGCCTGTATACCTGCCGAACCACACGTCGACCGGCGTTGCCTGCGTCCGCAATGCGCGAACCGACCGTCGAAGTCGGGCGACCTGGTCTTCCACCAAAGCGTTCGTCGGATACAGCACCATCGCGCGCATTGCTGCGATGTGCGAGCCCGTTGGTCGGCACGATTTCCAAAGCTGTGTTTGATTGCCGATCGACCACCAGTCGTGAACTGGCGTGAGTTGCGAGACCGACTTTTCGTGGGCAATTCGAACCAGGAGCGGAATCAGGAACGACTCGGTCTTGCCGGAACCCGTACCAGAGGTGATCACCGGGTTCCGGGAGACCTGTTCACTGAAGTGAATACGCAGAGCTTCGGCCTGATGTTTGCGCAGCCGTACGCGGTCGAGATCGGCTGGAGCGACGCCGAAGACCGCCGAGGCCACCTTGTTGAGGGATTTGGAGTCCATCCCTGCCGCGACGGCCGCGTCGGTGATGGAGCCGATACCCTCATAGGGAAGAACCGGCTCGAGCATCATCGGCGCGAAAAGGTTGCCCTGACCGAGTAACAGGAGTTCCCGCCTTTCTCGGACCAGATCATCGTCACGCAACGCGTATGCGGTGTCGACATACCGGAGGAACGCGTCGCGAAGGTCGGCCTCGATGTCGAATGGTGTTGGGAATGACACGCTTACCTTCAGTTCATCAATCGGTCCGCAATTACGTTGGCAACCGGACGGGGCACGTCGGGGTACTGCACTAAACGAGGCTTGGGCAGTTCCCGCGGAGCCCTACCGGAACATAGCGATAAGGCGCGTCCGTAGAGTCCGGGCAGGTCGGCTCCGAGCGGAACGACTACCGATCCTGACTTGGAGTGGTAGCCGATCAGAGGGTCGCGCGCCCAGCGATTGGCAATATGCTTTGCGAGTTGTGCGGACGCGATGGCTACTGTCCCGGATTCGAGGTCGGTGCGAGACCTGACAACGTAGGTCGAGTTCAAGTCGCGAAGTCGGTACGCCCCGGTTGACGCGATCGACGTGCCACGGATCCACGTCGCGGAGGCGGTATGCCAGATCTCAAGGCTCCTAAACGAGGGCACGCCGACGCGCGTCAGGCTCATCTCCACCTGTTCGAGCGAGGGTAACTTGGTGGCAATGGTGAGAGCGGGCGAGTGGTCGAGGAGCGTAATTCCCAGCTGAGCGAGTTCATCCCGCATCTGGTCCAGCGTGGTGAAATCTGACTCGACAATGAGCCGCAGCATCCCCGCGTCAGTTGACCCTCGTAGGCTTCCCTTGTCGTCCAATAATTCTCGTAGTCGTTGCACGAGGTGTTGAGAGCGCGCGCCGATCAGAACCCAGGAGCTGTCTGAGACCGGCACGAGAGTTGCCGTGTTGATGGCCCACTCGACCGGCTGTAGGAGGTTATTCCGTCGCACGTCGAGGTGACCGATGACCTCCTGTCGACGCAGAAGCGTGTCGGCGAAGAGGCCCGAGCCTTCGATCTGGCCGGCGACCCTTTCAAACACACCGTAGGAACCATGACCGATGTGGCTCAGCGCATCGAAAGCAATGTGCTGGTCTGTCTCACCGTGTTCGACCACGGGTGGGATCTCGGTTTGTCGGATGGTGATCGCGGGACCGCGCTTCTTCCTTTTCTTTCCTGCGGCCGCAGGCGTCGCCGCGAATCGCCTAACCAGTCCGCACGTCGTGCATTCGCCGTCGATGGTGCGGGATGTCGGCCGACTGCCATCTGCGGTCGGCAGTTGGAAGCGATGCAGACCGGTCGTCATGCACGAATCTCCCGGTGGGGCAGTACCAAGGGAAACCTGCTTGAGCGTTGTCGCGACCACACGGTTCGGCCGTGGCGAATACTCGGCGATTTGGCTCGTTGAGGCTTCCTCCGCACAGGGCCTGGAGACCTGCGCTCCGTTGATGTAATCGTCGCAAACAGGAGGTCCTGCGGTCAGCGGCCACATAGGATTGGCGGCACGCGCGTAAACGAGTTCTAGATCGGTATCGTTGACCTTGAAGAGCGGCGAATTTCCCGACCGCAGGCGCAATATCGTTGTAGAGGTTGGGTTATTGCCAGCGCTGGCATACATTGCGACGGTGTATTCGCCGTCGTCGAGTCCATATTCCTCAAGCCTCACGATGGCTAGGCCGCCATCCGTTTTGACTTCCAAGCACTCATCCTCCGCGACATACATTGATCCCCTGAAAACACGGACGGTGACCGAATTCGCACCTGCTGCGAGAGCAACGATTTCAGGCGGATCTAGGGTGGACCACTTCCGGAGTCGGCCGGGGAGCACAAATCCACCCCTCAGTGTCAGACTCGTTAATGCGCGCGGGACGAGTGGTAGTAGATCGACATGGGACGCTTGATCCGGCGCGGCAACGAGTTGCACTTGGCGGAAAAGCAGCCATCCGTCCGGTAGTCCCGGAATCGAAGTTAGCAGTTCCCAACCGGGACGCGCGAACGCCTCGAGGTGCTTTTCGACTCGGAACTTCGCGTCGGCTTTCGCCAACACAACGTTGTCCTCGCCGACTGCAACCCGCTCGACCTCGACAAAGCAACCCTGGAGTTGGTCCCACCGCAAAGGCGCAACGCGCCGCGGCAGCCGCTCGATCTTGCCACTTCCGTCGGCCAGTGACCCTTTCAAAAAGTTGGTGATGAGCGCTCCCGCGTCGAGCAGAGCTACGTTGGCTAACTTTATTGCACCGGTGGGACCTGCGGTGGTAGGGACCTGTACAAGCCCGTCTTCCCCTTCGATGCAGGCGTACGGTGCGTCCGTCGACTGAGTCGAAATCGCAAGGTTGAACTCCACTTGCATCCTCGGAAAGGTGCGCAGATAAGCGAGAACTCGCGTCGAGACAGCTGAGCCAGCTGTGCTGATCCGCTGGCTGTCATCGCCTGTCCACGCCTCAAGTTCTAGGCAGGCTGCCTGCGAGATCCGCTCCCGAGCGTCAGAGTTCGCCCACAGTCGACGCAGATTGCTGCTTAGGGGGCTAGGCAATTTGGTGGCATAAACGTCGAGCACCGGTTCCATGTCGGGTACTTCCATTTGGAATCCCGGGGGGAGACCCTCCGCCACAAACACCTCATGGAGACCTTCGCGATCGTGCTTTCGTACAACAGCTTGCGACATCGGCAAACCGATGTAGCGCATTCCGCCAAGCGCGTACGCCGTCGGGACGCCCCGCTCACCTTCCCAAGCTTCGAGCCAGTTGTTAAGTGACCGCCAGATAGTCTCAGCGACTTTCCTGTAGTCCGCTATAAGGCGATTTCGACAGTTTTCGGGCACATCAAGCAGCGGGAAAAGTCGGCCATAGTAGTTGTTGGAGCCCATATCGCTCTCCGCATGCATACTCTCGGCGGCCCACGTCAGAACAACTAGCAACGGCAATGAGGGCGGCGTTTCGATTAGATTCCTCGAGTGCCGGTGAGCCTCCCGCGTGTGCCACGAGAACGGCGCTATACCCTCACGACCGAGGTAGAGCGAGCGCCGCACGATATCAAGATAAGCTGCTCGCCGATCGTCGTCGGCGACGCCTGCACGCTCTATGATCCGAGCAACTGCGTCTGGTTCCGCAAAGGCGTAGACCGGCTGACCGGCTCTGTCCTCGCCGAAGAGTTCATCGGCGGTCGCCTCACGCAGCCGCGTGTAGGTCGTATCAATCGCTTCGGCCTCGCAAATCCGCGACTCGGTTCGCCCAGTGGTCACTTTCTCGACAATAGCGATGGACCCCGACATTCCGCCTCGATTCACCGATCCGGGCTGGATGGTTTGCCGGCTTGTTTCTTTCGGTTACTAGTCGGACTTGTGTTCGGCCGGTTTGTGTGTCCGTCGGGCGGAGACGTTGAGAATCTCGTCGCGGAGCATTTCGTTGATGCGGGCGTGTAGTTCTGTCGCGCTGCGGTCGTCGTCCACTGCATTGATGTGTTGCGCAGCACTCATTTTCGGTCGTCGCGCGCCGCGAAACTGCGGCCCTAACGTTCGGTCCACACATCGCGTGCCTGTATCGCTCCTGTCCAAGTTGTCATCACTACGGTGCCATCGGGAAAGATCGCGTCAAGGCGCCGAGTTGATGACTGGTCGGTGAGAATCTCTTGGAGGCGATGGGCGTAGCCACTCATGTCGGGACGCCCGACGTATTCGCGCGTCAGATCAGCAATTGGGCGTAGCAAGCCGATGGTTAGACCAAAGGGGCCAAATCCGGCGGCTTCGATATCATGCGGGCCTGCGACGTCATCTGTGCTCTCGCCAAAGTCAATGGAACGAACAAACGGCAGATAGTAGGCGAAAAGATACCGATCGAGGTCGACCTCGTCGTAGCGTACGCCTTCTGCTGAGTCCTTTGACGGGTCGTAGGCGTCCACGCGTATACCCCTAGCCGGTTCTCGAAAGTACGCTACACAGCCTAGCGCGAGCCATGGACTCTGCCCTCCTACCGAAGTGACCGAACGCTTCTGCTCCTCCATCTTCGTGCGCAGTTCCGCTTCCGGAGTCCGCGACCGGCCCTTGGCTTCGGCCACGACCCATCCGTTGGCTGTAGGTCCTATCAGATCAGCGCGCCGCCGCGTTGTCGTGTTAAAGACCACTTGATGCTGGTCTGCGTAACGATCGACATGCATGAGGTAAGTAGCCCCGAGTTCGATACGGCAAAAGATCGCCGTTAGCGCCATACCGAGTGCGTACGACACGCCAACACGTTCCGACCTGTCGAGTATTTGGACTAAATCGGATCGGACGAGTTCGCCGTAGGGTCGTCTCCGAACATAAGCGGGGATCAGCGTCGCTCGGTGGAGGAATTCCCAGACCGATAATTCGGCGTAGCGCGCCTGATCGCCTGGTGCTCGACCGGTGGCGAAAAGCGCGTGGGCAAGATCGGCTTCAGTAAACCGCAGAGTCCCGTTCCAATTGATCAATCCGGGCGGGAAGCGTCGCGCGGAGTAAGGAACTACGAAGTCGGGTGGCGTGGGTTGCACTTGTCTCCCTAATGGCTCTTGCAGCGAAATTCAGCGAACCGTTTACCTGAGCCTATTCTGATGCGGCTATCACATTCGAGGCCAAGCCTGCACTGAAGCTAGCCAACAAGGGCGTCAATACGCGGAAGACCACAAACACCGGTTCCGAGTCCTCGTACGAGCAAGGGTTCGCGACGTGGATCGCCAGCGGCGACTGGTGTCACAGACCTGACGCGCATGGCAGTGGGCCCAGCGCCGAAGTGGCGGCTCATCTCGTGCCATCGACGAACAGCGCTATCGACGTGGTAAATGCGTGCACGCGTTGCAGTGCGATGGAGCTGATCTCCCCGGCGGCGGACAAGCCCGCGAGCGAAATCCGCTAAGTATTCCTCGATTGCCGATGCATCGTGATCGGCGACCCGAATATCCGCCGCACACGCCAGTTGCAGGTGAACAACAGCGCGCCACCGAACGCCCGGGCAGCTCTGCTGTCGCCCGCTGCACGGCCAGGCGCACGTCCTTGTCGGCGCCCGCTGCGTCACGGACCTGGACCTGCACGGCCGCGCCGACCTCGACGACACCGCCGATCTCGATCGCCGCGGTTGATTGGGTCGGCGCCAAGCGGCCCGCGGATCAAGAGGGCGCCCTTTCCCGGTGCCACTAGCTGCTCGGCGACACGATCCCGATCTGCAGGTCGCGGCCGACCAGTCCTTGCTCGTCGCGCGGCAGCCCCTCGCCGATCTGACGCAGGCGCTGCAGCGGCGGCCGGCCGCCCAGTTCGGCGATCGTCGCGGTGTTGCGCCGGTAAGGAAGTGGGCCGCCGATTGGCCGGCAGCCTTGCGACACGTTCGGGCAACCGCGCACATCGGGTAAGCGCACGCCCACGAGAGCGAATGCCAGCCACACCAACACCGCGGGCTTGTCAGGTTCCTTGAACCGTCGCCAACCGATCGGCTTGGCTGAGCTGGATGCAGTTCCGAACAGCTCGCCGATATTCTCGTTGGACCAACGATCGCGGGAGGCTCGATGGCTTTAATCAGCGAATTTCAGCAGATTGGCTCTGATACGAACGGCGTGCACAAGCCAGTCTTGTGTGGCTGGCGGAGGTTCAATGTCGACGGCCAGACTTTCCTTCAACTCGACACATATGGTTCTGACGAACGGCAAATACCCAACAAAGTTTCGCAGTCGATTCAGCTCGATCGGGACGGTGCGGCAACTTTGTTAAACCTGATCCGAGACACGTTCGGCGGCCTTTAAGAATCGGCTTGAAGTACCGCCACACGTTCAGAGGGGCATCGATGACCGGAACGGACGAGCCCGCCATTGCGTCGACCGGTTTGCACGCCGTCGGACGCGGCGTGGAACGCCCGGAACACGTTGTGGTGGCTGGTGATGGCCGAGTATTCGCCTCCGATAAGGCCTCGGCCGTCGCAGAACTCGTTGACGAGAACACCGTCCGGCGTATAGGCAAGGCGGGCGGCGAGCCGAACGGGATCGCGCTCGACCGCAACGGCCATTTCTTAATTGCCAACTGGGGCGTAGGCGTGCTGCAGGACCTCGACCCGGTGACCGGCGCGATCACTGCGGTTCTAACCGGACAACTCGACGGACGTTCGCTGCGATGGCTGAACTTCGTTCTGATGGATTCCGTTGGAGAGCTGTGGTGTTCGGTGAGCACGATGGCAGACGATCTTCTGGATACCATCGCGCGCGGCGCCGCCGATGGGTTCATCTTTCGCGTCGCACCGGATCGCCAATCGGCACGGGTGGTTGCCGACGCCGTAAACTTCCCGAACTGCATGGCGCTGGACCGCAATGAGGACTACCTGTATGTGGTCCGCACGGTGACCGCCGACGTGGTGCGGTTTCCAATCCGGGGCGAAACACTCGGGCCGCCAGAACGATTCGGCCGGCCGCTGGGGGACCGGCGCCCCGACGAGTACGGCCCCGACCAAGGCCGGTTCCTGGCCGACCCGCAGGTGGCCCGCCGGTGGGGGATGGCCGACGGATGCGCTTTCGATGCGGAGGGAAACCTTTGGGTGACACTCGTTCTCGCCAACAGGATCGTGGCGATCAGCCCGGACGAGCAGGTGACAACCGTGATCGAAGACCCCGGCGGCGCGCTGTTGAGCGCGCCAACCAGCATCGCCTGGGGCGGGCAGGACATGCGCGACATCTACATCGGCTCAATCACGACGCCGTACGTGCTCAAGGGGAGAAGCTCGGTGCCCGGCCTGCCGCTGGTCCACCAGCGCTAGACCGACGGCCCGGGCCTCATGAAGTCGGGCAGCGCCTGGTCCGGGTCCGACGGGATCATCGATTCCGGCAGCCCCCACAGCTGGCGAATGGTGGCACCGCCGTCGACGACGAGCGTCTGACCGGTGATGCGGGCGGCCAGCTCGGAGGACAGGAACAACGCGGCGTTGGCGATGTCATGTGCGCGGGGCGCGGCCAGCGGGTTAATTCCGTTGACGGCGTACTCGTTTGGCGGCTGGTCCTCGTTGCCGGTGCCGACGTTGCCCGGCGCGACCGCGTTGGCGCGAATGCCGTAGCGCCCCAGCTCGTCGGCGAAGGTCTTGACGAGCGAGATGACGCCGGCCTTGGCGGCGCCGTACGCCGCATGGTAGGCGGCCGCCGCGATGCCGTCGACCGAGGCGACCGCGACCAACGATCCACCGGTGCGCTGGGCGACCATGTATCTCCCGACGGCCTGGAAAAGGTAGAACACCTGGGTCAGGTTGTAGTGGATCGCCGCGTCCCACAACTGGGTGCTGGTTTCCTCGACCTTCGACCAGGTGGCGCCGCCGATGATGTCGACGCACACGTCGACCCCGCCCAGCGCCGCGACCGCGTCGTCGATCGCCCGACCGACCTGCACGGGGTCGGTCATGTCGGCGACGATTGGGACGGCCTTGCCTCCCCGGCCGGCGATCTCGTCGGCGACGCGATGCGCGCGCTGCTCGTCGATGTCGATACAGGCGACCGAGGCGCCCGCCTCGGCGAGGGCTAGCGACGTGAACCAGCCATGGCCCGCGCGCTCGGGGATGTAGCCGGCACCCGACACCACGGCGCGCTTACCCGATAGTCCGATATCGATCACGGCCGACCTCCAATCCGATGAATCCTTACGGCTCTCGGCGGCCCGGAGCAACGGTCGGCAGGCCGGCTGCCGCGGCGGCCGTAAAGAGGCGTTCGTCGTAGGTGACGAACGCCGTCAGCTGGGTGCCGAATACTCCGTCCCCAGTCGCGAGATGGATCGCGTCGAGTGACCGTAACGAGGTGTCTGGATACGCCGCCGCGGCCGCCCGAACCACCTCGTCGATTTCGTAGCGCGCCACTCGAGCCACGATCGCGGGAACTTCGGCGAGCAGCGAGGGCTCTACCCGGCGGAGGGCGCGAGGGAGTTCCACTTCGATCAGCGTCGACGACACCCACGGCGCCGGTGTTTGTGCGTCGAGCCAGTCGGCGAGGGCATCGCTTTCGGGTTCACGCCGGATCAGTTTCATCAGGGCCGACGTGTCGAGATAAAGCATCAATAGCGCTCGTTGTCGCGCAGCTCGCGGAGCAGTTGGCCGGCCTCGTGATCGGTCTTCACCGGTCCGGAGGGACGCGGCGCCGGTCCGCTCAGAGTGGCGGGACGAAGCCTTCCCGCGCTGATCATTTCGGCGAGGGGATTTTCCTGGGCCGGGACCAGGCGGGCCACGACGGCTCCGCGCTCAGTGATGTCGATTTGCTCGCCGCGTTTGACCCGTGCAAGCACCCCAGCGGTGTTCTGGTTCAGCTCGCGCACCGGCACCTCAGACATGCCAGCCATGGTACTACGTATTTGTACTACAGCAATTACGTCCCGGAGTGCTCGAGCCCGGCGCTGTCCGGCTGAAGCTCAAAGTCCTTGCCGTCGCCGATATCTGGCCGTCCATTGCTGCCATTGCCCCGGAACGGCCCCGCCACCTGTGCGCCCACCCACACGATTCCGCGGCCCACGACCCCGAGCACATGGCCCGTCGTCGTCGCGGCGGCGCCGATGGTGGCGAACGCAGCGTCGAACACGCTCGGAATGTGGAAGTCCTCCCAGGTCTCGACCTGGTGGTGGCGGGCCTCGGCGAAACGGTCGAGCTCGTCGCGCAGGGCGCCGCGCTGCCTGGCCAGCTCCCGCACCGCCCAGAATCGGAAGCCATCGAGAACCGATGGCTTTCCGAACCGGTCGAGCGCTTCCTTCGCGCTCCCATAGATGTCGACGTCCTCGCGGAAATGATGGTCGACGAGCTCGCGGGCTTCGTCGATCGCGCGCAGCAGCTGCTCGGGTTGCGTCGACTCGATCCGTGCGAGGTTCAGGCGCTGCCACTTGTGCAGCGCCTCCTCCGCGATGACCAGCAGGCTCAACGTGTCGCCAAGCCGGTTGTCGTTGACCGCATTTCGCAGCTTCTGTGCCCGGTGCTGCACGCCCGACGCGTCATCCAGAGCTGCCAGGACGCGCCGGACATGGTTGCGCAGCTGCTCGACGGTGACGTTGAGCGCCGGCCCCAGCCCGGCCACCGATTCCCAGTACGCATCGGGCAGCGACCCGTACTTTTCCAGCGACTCGACCATCCGCGACAGCGTCAGGTTGTTGCCCAGCACGTCGCCGGCGCGCTGCGCCCGGGCAACCTCGAGCACCGATTCGACCTTGTCCTCCACGCGCCGCACGGCGTCTTCCACCTGGGCAACCGCGGACGTCAGCGCGACCTGCACCGCGATCATCTGCGCCGACAGCACCGCTTCGGGCCCAAACCCGGCCGGTCGCCACTGCAGGGGAGCGAGGAAGGCATCGGCGCCCGTCGTCAACCGAAAGATGCCGTCGCTCAGGGGAACCAGATTGCCGTCCTTCAACGCTTCGAGGCCGTCGCGATGCAGCTGGACGTACTTGCCCGACTCGGCCAGCAGGGACGCCAGCCCGGCGAGCCCGTTGGCGAGCGAGGCGCCGTCGATGCCGGCGACCCGCATGGCCTGCCCGGCGGTCTCCCGCAGCCGCGCCAGATAGGAGTCGACGGCCGCGGGGTCCCCGCCCAGCAGCAGGGCCTCGTCCTGCAACGAGACCACGACCTCGTCGGTAGCGGTCGTCGCCGACACGTCGGACATCTCGGATGTGCTCACGGCATCCCCTATTAATCCGTCGGCTTGCGGGCGAGCAGGCCGAGAGTGAGCAGGTGGTCTGGTGAGTGCGGACGTTACACCCATGTTTCAGGGCGAACCTTCCGCTTCGCCGCCTGTTGGGCAGGAATTCACCCGGGACGAGGGGACCTTGTGCTCTGGGCTGCATCCCCGCCCCGGGCGGAGACTCGGGTACCTGCTTTGAAGAGGAAGTTCCGAACATGTGGACCACTCCAGCCGTCATTCCGTTCTCCGTCTGGCGAAAGATCGCCATGGCCACCTGGCGGCCGCGGAAAGACCCGGTGATCTGGGCGACGATGGATGTCGAAGCGGCGCGGCTGCTCCAATATTTGCGCCAGGTCCGCCAGGCAACGGGCCAGCACGTCACACCCATGGACCTCGTGGGCAGGGCCGCCGGCAAGGTCATCGAGGCGCTGCCCGGGCTGAACGGCCGGGTCGTGTTCGGCGGCTTCCTGCCGTCCCCGACCGTCGACTGCTTCTTCGTGGTGTCGCTGCGGACGGACCTCGTAACCGGAGCCGAAGCCGCCGGCACCGATCTGTCCGGCACCGTGGTGCGTCGCATCAACGAGAAACCGCCCTGGGAGATCGCCAAGGAACTCGCCGATCACGTCGGGCGCATCCGCCACGACGAAGATCCCCAGTTCAAGCAGAGCAAGGCGTTGGTCAAGGGGCTGCCGCCGTTGCTCCTTCGCCCGGTGATGGACGCGATGGGCTTCGTCACCGAGAGCTTGCAATTACCCATTCCCTTCCTTGGGCTGGAGGCTCGCCCCTACGGTTCGATACTCGTCAGCAATGTGGGCACCTACGGCCTCGACACGGCCGCCGCCCCGTGGCCCACGTTCTGCCACGTGCCCCTGGGGATCATGATCGGCGCGGTGAAGGACAAGGTGTTGGCGCTGGGCGGCCAACCCGTCGTGCGTCCGGTGCTGCCGCTGTCGATCGGCCTGGATCACCGGTTCGTCGACGGCTACCAGGCGGCGACGATGGCCGGCATCTTCCGCGCGTACCTCGCCGATCCCGCCGCCTTCGACCCGGTGCCCAGGAGCATCCCGCCACGTAAGCGAAAGGCTGCCCCGGCGCGGTCCAACGGCGAGAGGCCGGCGGCCGCGGGCGCAGGAACGCGGGCCAAGGCGCAGCGCCACGCCTAAGGGGAGGCGAGCAAATCGCCCCAAATCGCCGGCAAATTGAGGACTGTCAGCCCAGCTGCGGATGTGGAACCATTTGGCAAATGAAGGACGACGATCCCGAAAAGCGGATCCGCGAGCTCGAGCGAGAGCTTGCCGACGTCAGCCGGCCCCCGCAAAGCCCGCCCCCGTACACGGGCGGCGAGACGTACACCGAGAACCCCCCGCCGTACACGGGCGGCGCTACCTATACCGGCGGTGCGACCTACACCAGCGGCCCGACCTACACCGGCGGCGCGCAGTACCCCTGGGGCGCCCCGCAGCCGCGGCGCAAGTCCTACCCCTGGTACCTCGTCCTCGTCTTCCTGGCGGTCGTGGTGCCGATCATCATCAGCCTCGTGATGATGTTCGCCAGGTCGTCCATAGGCAGTTCGATCTCGCGAGGCGCCGGGCGGACGACGTCAAGCGGCCCCACCGCGGTGCCGCAGGGCGGCGAGCTGCGAGTGAGCGACAACTCCCAGGCCAGAACGATCGCCTGCAACAACGGCAAGCTCACTTTGGCCGCGTACGACAGCAAGTACGTGATCACCGGCCACTGCGCCAGCCTCCTCGTGGGCGGCTACGACAACAACGTCACCGTCGAGGACGCCGACGCCATCGAATCGACCGGATACAGCAACGTCGTAATGGTCAAAGGCTGCGACAACGGCAACCTGAAGATCTCGAGCTACGGCAACGAATTCAACGTCACCGGCCACTGTGCCGGCCTCGCGATCTCCAGCTACAACAACAAGGTCAGCGTCGACAGCGTCGACGCCATCACTGTCTCGGGTTACGGCAACAACATCACCTACCACACGGGCACGCCGAAGGTCACAAATTCGGGCTACGACAACAACATTCAGCGGGGCTGAATCGGCGACGGGTGGGGAACCGGTGTCACCATCGTTCCCAAGTCCCAGCATCAGCCGCGGCCGGGAGCGGGCCGCCGATCCCCGAAACCACACCCACGCTAGGTCGCGGTGAACCGCTGGCGTACCGTTGAGAACGAGCTTTTCGTTGTCAGCGCTGCCCATCCGCGGATGGCATCCACAGGCAATGCGATTCCTCCGTCGCCCCAGCACCCCGGGGCGGTCGATGCCGACCGTGAAGGAACTGCCCGTGGACACCGCAGTATCGATGCCTCACCTCCGGGGCCGGCACGGAACCAACCCGATCCGGGTGTGCGTGGCGCGCGAATTGGGCCACGACATCGACGGTGCGTGGTGGCCCCGCGTGGACCGCATCGCCAACGAACTGCCCTCGCTGGTTACCGTCCTGACCCCGCTGCTCGGGGAGATCAAATCCATCAACGTCAACTGGTCGCCGCTGCAGCGACCGCCGGACCTGAACTGGCCGGGATGGGAGCAGAAGCGCCAGCACGTGATGACCTTCAACGGCTGGGAAGCGTGCGCCAATCTGCTGATCGTTCCCTACGCCACCAACACCGCGCTCGCCCTGATGGTGCTGCGCCTGGCCGCCGACCTACCGATCGACACCGCGGACCGCAACAAACGCGCGTTCGTGAACGCCGGTTCGATTCTGTGCGCCGCACAGCGGCAATGCGACGTGGCGGCGCCGACCCAGGCCTGACCGACACGCCCGATATGTAACAGAGCAACCGCTCTGTTATGCTCCCGAGGTGCCCCGCCCACGCGTCCACGACCAGGATCAGATCCTTGATGCCGTGGAGTTGTTGGCGGCGCGGTCCGGGCCCGCCGCCGTCACGATCCGCGCGATCAGCGACGCGACCGGCGTGTCCAACGGCGCGCTCTACCACTCGTTCGGCTCGCGTGCGGGCCTGGTGGGCCGCGCCTGGCTGCGCGCCGGGCACCGATTCCTCAGCGCGCAAGGCGAATTGATCGACGCCGTCCTCGACGGCGACGCGGCCGCCGCGGTGGTGGCCGCGGCCGAGGCGCCCGCGGTATTCGCCGAACAGCATCCGCACTCCTCGCAGCTGGTGCTGACGGTGCGCCGCGACGAGCTTCTCGGCCCCGACACCCCGACCGAGCTGGCCGCCCAGTTGCGCGACCTGGACCGGCTGCTGGTGGAGGCGATGATCCGCCTGGCCCGCGCCCTGTGGGACCGCAAGGACGCCGCGGCCGTCGACGTCATCACCATGTGCATCGTCGACCTGCCGACGGCAATCCTCTTGGAACGCAAACGAATCCACGATCCAGACGCCCGAGAACGACTGCGCGCCGCGGTGCGCGCCGCGCTGGCCGTTGGGCCGCCGCCGTTGCGGCGCAGAAGCACGGAAAGGAACACGAAATGACACCAGCGGTGATTTGGGACGACAAGATCGCCGTCGTCGACCTCGGCGAGGACGAAAACCGGTTCTCGCCGGAGTTTCTCGACGCCATCAACGCGCACCTGGACGAGATCGAAAACGCCGGCGCGCAGGGGCTGGTCACCACCGGGCGCGGCAAGTTCTACACCAACGGGCTGGACCTGGACTGGCTCGGCGCCCACGGCGACCAGACGCAGTCCTACGTCGGGCGGGTGCAGGCGCTGCTGGCCCGCGTGCTGACCTTCCCGACGCCGACCGCCGCCGCGATCACCGGTCACGCGTTCGGCGCCGGCGCCATGCTCGCGATGGCCCACGACGTGCGCGTGATGCGCGCCGACCGCGGCTACTTCTGCTTCCCGGAGGTCGACATCCGCATCCCGTTCACCGACGGCATGGCCGCGCTGATCCAGGCCAAGCTCACCCCGCGGGCCGCGATCGCGTCGATGACCACCGGGCGACGCTTCGGCGGGACCGAGGCCGTCGACTTCGGCATCGTCGACGCCACCGCGGGGGTGGGCGAGGTGACGGCCGCCGCCGTCGACCTGTTGCGTCCGTTGTCTGGCAAGGACCCCGGCACGCTCGGCGCGATCAAGCAGACCATGTTCCGCACCGCGGCGCAGGCGTTGACCAACGTCTGAAACCTATTCGCCGGAGAACCGCTCCCACGCGGACTGGCGCGTAATGCCCAGCGTCTGACCGATTTTCGCCCAGGTGGTCCCGCGCCGGCGCAGCTCACGCACCCAGGCGCGCAGGTCGGCCTCGACCTGCTGGGCCACCACCGCCATGCGGGGGATGTGGTCGAGCATCTGCTGGTCGCTCCACGACTCCCAGATCGGCATGCGTAGCTCGTTGGGCTTGTCGCGGTACTCGTCGATGATGGCCTGCGACAGGTCGATGCATTCGTTGCAGATCTGCACGCCCGGCCCGGCGACCAGCTTGTCGACCTCGGCGTTGGACTTGCCGCAGAACGAACACCAGATCTGTGCGGTCTGCTTGGTGGTAGGGCTCATGAGGACTCCCCGGGTTTGTCAGGCTGTCCCTGACACGGTACGGCGTCAGGCTCACCCTGACAAGGGTCTCTCGGAGGTTTTGGCGAGCAGACGCAGAATCGCACGCAGGAGGG
>NZ_JCALCS010000006.1:0-612499 GCF_059812465.1 Mycobacterium sp. NGS54
ACCTGATCCAGCCCCACCCCCGCATTGGCCGCGGCCTGAGCGATCACCCGTTGCTGAGAAGGCCCATTCGGCGCCGTCAACCCGTTCGACGCACCGTCCTGGTTAATCGCCGAACCCGCGATCACCGCCAACACCGGATGGTGGTTGCGGTGGGCATCGCCGAGCCGCTCCAACACCAACACCGCCGCACCCTCACCCCAGCCGGTGCCATCGGCATTGGCGGCAAACGCTTTACAGCGCCCATCAGCGGCCAGCCCGCGCTGGCGGGCGAACTCGGTGAACACCGACGGCGTGGTCATCACCGTCACGCCCCCGGCCAGAGCAAGAGACGACTCTCCATTGCGCAGCGACTGACACGCCAAATGCGTGGCCACCAACGACGACGAACACGCCGTGTCCACGGTGATCGCCGGGCCCTGCAACCCCAACGCATACGCCACCCGCCCCGAGGCCACGCTGGGCGACAGGCCGGTCAGCGCGTAGCCCTCGGCCCCGTCGGAACCGCCCCCGCCGTAGGACTGTGACCACGCGCCGACGAACACGCCGGTCTCGGTACGCACCAACCCGGCCGGGTCAATTCGGGCTGTCTCCAACGCTTCCCAGCACACCTCCAGCAGCTGCCGCTGCTGAGGATCCATGGTTTGGGCCTCGCGTCCCGAGATCCCGAAGAATTCCGCGTCGAACTCGGCGGCGTCCGCGAGGAACCCCCCGGCGCGGGCATACGTCTTGCCCACCGCATCCGGATCGGGATCGAACAACTCCCCCAAATTCCAACCCCGGTCGCCGGGAAACGCCCCGACGGCGTCGGTGCCGCTGGCCACCAAATCCCACAATGCCTCCGGCGAATCCACCCCACCGGGGAACCGACATGCCATGCCCACCACCGCAATCGGCTCGTCCACCGCGACCTGCGATTCCACCGCCGCGGGAGCCGCCGCGACCGGCCCGATCAGCAGCTGGGCCAGGCGGGCGGCCAACTCGTCGGGGGTCGGATAGTCGAACGCCAGCGTCGCCGGCAACGGCAACTCGGTCTCGGTCCTGAGCCGATCCAACAACTCCGTGGCTTTCACCGAGTCGAGGCCCAGGTCCCGAAACGCCGACCCGGGGTCGATGTCGTCCGGGCTCGGACGCCCCAACACCGCCGCCGCCTGCGCGCACACCATCCCCACCAGCAGGTCATGTTGCTGCTGGCTTAGCGTGCGAACACGTTGGGCCAATCCCGAGTCGGCCCCGGCGTCCACGGCGGTGTCCTCGACCGCGCGCGGCTTTGACGGGCCGATGTGCGCGTCCAAACGGGTGAAGGCGCCCTGCTGATAGAGCTTTGAGCAATCCCGTCGCCTCACCTTGCCGCTTGTGGTGAGGGGAATCGAATGTGGGGGCACCAGAACGAGATCCGCGACGCTCAGTTCGTGCGTCCTCGATATCGCTGCGATGATTTCACGCCGGGTGGCGATCAACCGTTGCGCGTCTTCGTCGGAATCGCCGCCGGGCTTGAGTTCGACGATTGTGACGAGCTTCTCGGGACCGTCATCGTCCGAAACCGCGATCGCCACGCAGCGGCCGCGGGTGATCTCCTGGATCGTCGCCTCGATATCGTCTGGAGAATGGTTGCGCCCGTAGACGATCAAGAGATCCTTGATCCGGCCGACGATGAACATCTCGCCTTCGGAGTAGAAGCCCAGGTCCCCCGTCCGCAGCCAGGGCCCTTCCGGTGTGCCGTCCGTCGCGCCGACGATCGTTCTGCCGAAGACACGTTCTGTCTCTTCGGGTTTCTGCCAATAGCCCGAGCAGACGTTGTCACCGATCGTCCAGATCTCGCCGACCGTTCCCTCCGGGCACTCCATGCTCGTCTCGGGGTCGACGATCCGCACGATCGGCCACTTGGGCATGCCGTAACTGACCAGCGGGATACCGGCACCGTCCGCGCACCGCTCGCCACGGCCGGCGGTCATCTGCTCCGAATCGAAAGACACGGTCACCGGCGGGTGGCCCGCTTCGCGCGTCGCCACCACGAGCGTGGCTTCCGCGAGTCCGTAGGAGGGACGCAACGCCTCGGGGCGGAAGTTGAAGCGCGCAAACCGGTCCGCGAAGCGCCACAGCGTCGGGGGGTTCACGCGTTCGGCGCCATTCAGGATCGTGTGCACGCCCCCGAGGTCCAGCCCGGCCAGGTCGTCGTCCGACGTCTTTCGCGTGGCCAATTCGAACGCGATGTTCGGTGCGGCCGAAAAGGCGTGCGGGTTGCCGGCAAGCATTTGCATCCACCGCGCCGGGCGCTGCAGGAACGACGGCGGGCTCGTGAGCACCGTGGGGAATCCCCACAGGACCGGGAAGGCGATGCCCAGGATCAAGCCCATGTCGTGGAACAACGGCAGCCACGACACCACGGTGGTGTCCGGTGGGGCCATCCCCCCGTCCGCCTCGTAGTACATGGCCATGATCTGCTCGCAGTTGACCTGAATGTTCTTGTGCGAGACCACCACTCCCGCAGGGGTGCGGGTCGACCCGGAAGTGTATTGCAGGTGCGCGATGCTCGTCTCGCCGTCGCTGTCCGCGGCGGCGGCAAGCCGAGAGTCAAGATCCAGCCGATCGACCTCGACGACCGATGGCGCACCGGGCTCCGACTTCGCGTACTCGGCGATGATGTCCACGGCAGCGGATGTGGTCAGAATCGTCGAAGGCGACGCGTCATGCAGGACGGCGCTGACCCGCTCGTCACTGGCGCCACCCACCGGCATCGACAGCGGAACCGCGATCTGACCGGCCTGCAGCGCGCCAAGAAAGCCGACGACGTACTCGAGCCCCTGCGGCGCCAGGATCACGGCGCGGTCCCCGGTCGACCCGCACGCCTTGAGTTCCCGCGCCAGGTTCAGCGTGCGCCGATACAGCTGCGACCACGTCAGAGTTTCCGCAACGCCCTCCCAATCGTTCTCGTAATCGACATACGTGAACGCCAGGTCGTCGGGCCGCGAACTGGAACGCTCCCGCAGGACCGCGGGAATGGAATGCTCAAGCACAGCTTGACGATACCGATGAACGCGCGGGGCGTCGGCGAAACCGCCCAGCCCAGGGCGAGCCGCCGGCGTGCGGTTGAGCACGCGCGTTTTCGCCGGGGCCGCCGCCGCTAGGCGGGCAGGTGCAGCTTGATGACCTCGACCAGGTGACGCCCGACATCGTCGAGCGGAGCCGTCGACCGCGTCGCGATCGCGAGGATTACGGCGCCCTCGATGGCGGCGACGGTCAAGGTCGCCAGCGAGCGCGCGTGGTCACGATCCGTGCCGGCCCGAACCAGCCGGTCGGCGAGGATCGTCTGCCAGTCACCAAAGGCCTCGGAGGCCGCCTGCGCGGCCGCCGGCGCTTCGGAGCGGCCGAGGACCGCCGCCACGATCGGACAGCCCGCTTCAATCTGCGTCGCGCTCAGCTGCGCCTTCCATTCGTCGATGAAGGTCTGGACCGCCCGGGCGGGATCGCCGTCGTCACCCGACCGGATCACCGCGGTCAACGCCTCCCCCGCGAGGCGGGTGGCTTCGGCGACGAGCTCGGCCTTGCCGCCGGGAAAGTTCAGGTAAACGGTCCTGCGGGCCACCCCGCTGTCCTCCAGCAGCGCGTTGAGGCCTGTTCCGGCGACGCCCCGCCGTCGCACCAGCCCCGTGACACTGGCGATGAGAGCATCCCGCGCCGACATATTTTCGCCTTCCGTTGCAGCTTGGGTTGAACTATACCAATCGGTCTACTAGCCTGAGGCCATGACGAGCACCAACGAGCAAAAGACGCTGCGAAAGTTCCGCAGGGAACGGGCGATCGGGCGCTATCTGCTCAACCCGGCGGTGAAGGGGCTGAGCGCGCTCGGGGTGCGCACCACCATGGCCACCGACCTGGAGACCATTGGCCGCAAGACCGGCCAGGCTCGCCGAGTTCCCGTGTCGGCCCAATTCGACGACGCCGGCGCGTGGGTGATCTGCCAGCACGGCACCCGCTCCGGCTGGGGCAGAAACATCACCGACAACCCGAATGTCCGTATGCGACAGGGCAATCGGTGGCGCGCCGGGGTCGCGACGTTCAGGCCGGACGACGACGTCGTCGCGCGCGCCCGCAAGTTCGGCCGGCTGGGGGCCAGGATGGTCAAGGCGCTGGAAACGACGCCGATGTCGGTACGGATCGACTTCACCGACTAGTCACGACGCGGCGGGCGCGTACTGCCAGACCACGTCGTGGTTCGCCTCCGCCGTCGGGTTGCACCACATCGTGCGCCCGGCGGCGTCCCGGGCGGTGGCGTTCCGCACCGAGCACGGGTGGCCCGCGGCCGGGAGATTGAAGTACGCGACTGCCATGCCGATCGCGATGATGATCGCGGTGGCGGACGAGACCATCGCCAACCGGAGGAATCCGAGTTTCCTGTTCGCCTTCTTCTCCGCCGTGGTGCGCATGGGGGCTCCTCCCGTCAAATGGATCCGTCGTGCTCGTGAACTGAGCATCGGCGCGAGGGCTTGGGGGATCCTCAATGGATTCTTGGCGGGCGTTTGGGCCGGTAGGCGCGGCAAGTACCGTTAGCCGGGTGAGCCAGCCCGACCCCGTCCTGTACAGCGTCGACGCGCGCGTCGCGCTCATCACCGTCAACGACCCCGATCGGCGCAATGCCTTCACCGACGAGATGTCGGCACGGCTGCGGGAGGCCGTGGAGCGGGCGGAAGCAGATCCCGACGTGCACGCCGTCGTGGTCACCGGCGCGGGCAAGGCGTTTTGTGCCGGCGCCGACCTGAGCGCTCTCGGCGCCGCCGGTGCCGGAGCGGCGGAGACGGGGCTGCGGCGCATCTACGACGGGTTCATGGCCGTCGGCAATTGCCGGTTGCCCACGATCGCCGCGGTCAACGGGGCGGCCGTCGGCGCGGGCCTCAACTTGGCGCTGGCGGCGGACGTGCGTATCGCGGGACCCGGCGCGTTGTTCGACGCCCGTTTCCAAAAGCTCGGCCTCCATCCCGGCGGCGGTGCGACCTGGATGCTGCAACGCGCGGTGGGTCCCCAGGTCGCGCGCGCGGCCCTGTTGTTCGGGATGCGCTTCGACGCCGAAGCCGCCGTGCGGCACGGGTTGGCCCTCAGCGTTGCCGACGACCCGGTCGCCGCGGCGCTGGAGCTGGCCGCCGGTCCCGCGGCGGCTCCCCGCGAGGTGGTGCTGGCGACCAAGGCGACCATGCGCGCCACGATCAACCCGGGATCGGTGGACACCGAAGCGCACGACCTTGCCATGCGCACGGAGCTCGGGCCGCAGGCGTCTTCCATCCAATCGCCGGAATTCGCAAGCAGATTGGCTGCGGCGCGGCAGCGCTAACCTAGCGCTTTACGCGCGACACTTTAATCCCGTACCCGACACGCCGACGCGCGTCGCCGTCTCTCAAGTTTGGGCGAGCCGTCAGCTCCCGGGATCCCCAGCGCAGTGGGTGTGGTCTGGCAGAACCGTTCCGCCGCCGGAGTTTGCCACGGCGGCCGTCTCCGCGTCAGCACGTGTGGGACCCCAGCCGCCGAAGTATCTGGTGTGCGCCGGAGGCATGGCAATCGCCACGCACCCGCCCTGCCCGCTGGCCAATAGACGACAGTCGCTGATCGTATTGCGACAGGCCGACATCACCGTCTTCTCTATATCGGATTGGCTTTTTCCTCCAACGCTGAAATTGATCTTCCCCGTGGAGTCCGAGATCGCCATGGCGATCCACGGGTCGTCGGCATGCGCGAGCGGCGTTGCTGCGAATGCCATGCCGATCGCGATCGCCGCCGCTGCTGGTGTCTTCATGGCGCTCCCCGCCCTTTTCCGTTGCGCTGCGCCGCAGTGGCGCAGGTAAACGCGAGGAGACGATTCTCCCCCGTCGCGGCGTCCGGCGCGAGAGCAGCGCGGCAGCCGCCCCGCTGACCTGTGCATTTGTCACGAGCAGCCGGGTTTCGAATCACGTGGCGAGGGCCCTACTGACGCCTATAGGTCCAGCAGGGCGGTCTCGGGCGACTCCATCAGATCCCTCAGCTCGCAGACGAACTGCGCCACCTGGGCACCGTCCGCCACACGGTGATCGAACACGCATGTCAGGCTCACCGTCGACCGGACGACAACCTCGTCGCCGATGGCCACCGGGCGTGGCCGGATCGCTCCCATGCCCAGGATCGCCGCCTCGGGGTGGTTGATCACCGGCACCCCGTCGTCCACGCCCAGCGCCCCGAAGTTCGACACGGTGAACGTCGAGCCCAGCAGTTCCGCGGGGGCCAGGGTGCCCTCGCGCGCGCCGGCGATCAATTCCGCCGTCCGGCCGGCCAATTCGCGGGTCGTCTTGTTCTGCGCATCGGCGATGACCGGGACCAGCAGCCCGCGCTCGGTGGCCACGCCGAACCCCAGATGCACGCCGCGATGGACCTGCACCTGGGGCCCTTCGGGCGAGTCGACCCAGGTCGAGTTGAGAATCATGTTGTGCCCCAAGGCGATAACGAGCAGCCGCAGCGTCAGCACGAACGGCGTGATCTCCTGGTGCGCGGGGCGGCAGTGGTCGCGCAGCCGCAGCAGCGCGCTGCAATCGACGTCGACGCTGACCTTGGCGGCCGGGATTTCCTTGTGGGACAACGCCATCTTCTCCGCCATCCGGGCCTGCACGCCGCGGACCGGCCGAACGTCTCGCCCGGTGCCGCGGGCGGCCGCCAGCACGTCCGCGCGGGTGATGATCTCACCCGCATCGCGCCGCACGGAGGCGAGGTCGACCGCGAGTTCCTTGGCAAGCTTGCGCACGGGTGGGGCGGCGAGCGGCCGGGCGGTCCGCCGGCTGGCGTCGATGCCCGCGTCGGCGCCGTAGCCGACCAAGGTGGGCACCACCGGGCCGGCGTTGGTGGCCGCGGCCGACGCGGTGTCGATGCGGACCAGCACCGCGCCGACGTTGAGCACGTCGCCTTCGGCACCGTTGGTTTCGACGATTCGCCCGGCGTACGGGCTCGGGATTTCCACCTCGGCCTTGGCGGTCTGAACCGAACACAGGACCTGGTTGAGCTCGACCTCGTCGCCTGCCGCGACGTACCAGCACGACACCGTCACTTCTTCCAGCCCCTCGCCGAGGTCGGGAACCCGGAACGGCTTGACGCGCTCGTCGGTGCTCACGGCATCTCCAGCGCGCGTTCGACACAGTCGAGCAGGCGGTCCGGGCCGGGCAGCCACAGCCTCTCCAACCGCGCCGGCGGATAGGGAGTATCGAAACCGCAGGCGCGCAACACCGGCGCCTCGAGCTCGTAGAACATCTCTTCCTGGATGCGTGCGGCCAGGCCGGCGCCATAGCCGAGGCTGCGCGGCCCTTCGTGCAACACCACGCAGCGCCCCGTCCGATGGATCGACGCGGCGATGGTGTCGAAATCCAACGGAACCAGCGACCGCAGATCGATGACTTCCAGGCTCCACCCGCGTTGGCGCTGAGCGTCTTCCGCGGTGGCCACGGCAGTACTGACCAGGCTGCCGTAGGTTACGACGGTCACGTCCCTGCCCGGCCTGCGCACCATGGCCTGTCCGATGGGAGGCTCCGGTCGGCTCACGTCGACCAGGCCGCGGCCCTGGTAGCGCCGCTTCGGCTCCAGGTACATCACCGGATCCGGGCAGGTGATCGCGTGGCGAAGCAGCCAGTAGGCGTCGGCCGGGCTGGACGGCACCACCACCTTCAGGCCGGCGGTGTGCGCCCAGTAAGCCTCGGTGGAGTCCGAATGATGCTCGGCCGCACCGATTCCGCCGAACGACGGGATCCGGACCGTGACCGGCATGTTGACCTCGCCGCGGGTGCGCGTGCGGTACTTGGCCAGGTGGCTGACCACCTGATCGAAGGCCGGGTAGGAGAACCCGTCGAACTGGATCTCCGGCACCGGGACAAAGCCACGCAGCGCGAGCCCGACCGCGATGCCGATAATGGCCGACTCTGCGAGCGGCGTGTCGAAACACCTTCCCTCGCCGAACGTTTCGGCCAACCCCTCGGTCACCCGAAACACCCCGCCCTCGACGGAGACGTCCTCGCCGAACACCAGGACGCGATCGTCGGCGTCCATCGCATCACGCAGTGCGCGGTTGAGCGCCTGCACCATGGTCAGCTGTTGCGCCCCGATTGCCGCATCAACAGCGGGCAGGCCCGGGGGCTCGGCGAGCTGGGTCATTCGAGCCTCCCCAGTTCGGCCCGCAGCTGTTGGCGCTGCGTCTCCAGCCCGGGTGTGATCTCGGCGTACACCGTGGTGAACACCTCGTCGACGTCGAAGTCGGGCGCGTCGAACACCGCGTGGCGCAGTTCGGAGCGCATCCGCTTCGCCCGCGCCGCAACCCGATCCTCCAGCCGTTGCGACCACAGGCCCCGGCCCTGCAAATAGTTGCGGTAGCGCGGGATCGGGTCCAGCGCCGCCCAGCGGTCGACCTCGTCCTGGGTGCGGTATCGGCTTGGATCGTCCGAGGTGGTGTGCGGGCCGAGCCGGTAGGTGACCGCCTCGATCAACGTCGGTCCGCCGCCGGCCCGGGCCCGGGCGGCGGCCTCGGCCATCACCGCATAGCACGCCAGGACGTCGTTGCCGTCCACCCGGATCCCGGGCATTCCGTAACCAATTGCCTTGTGCGCGATGGACGCTGCGGCCGTCTGTTTGGATACCGGCACCGAGATCGCCCACTGGTTGTTCTGCACGTAGAACACGCACGGCGTATCGAAGACGGCCGCGAAGTTCAACGCCTCGTGCGCGTCCCCCTCGCTGGTGGCGCCGTCGCCGAGGAACGCCACCGTGACCGAGTCCTCCCCCAGGCGTTGCGCCGCCATCGCCGCGCCGACGGCGTGCAGGGTCTGGGTGCCGATCGCGATCGACATTGGGGCGCAGCACTTCTTGGTGAAGTCGAGGCCGCCGTGCCACGTTCCCCGCCACGCCGCCCCGACGTGCCCGGGCGGGATACCGCGCACCAGGTAGACGCCGAGCTCACGGTATTGCGGAAACAGCCAGTCGGTCTTGCGCAGGCAGGCCGCGGCCCCCACCTGCGCGGCTTCCTGGCCCCGGCAGGACGCGAACAGCGCCAGTTGACCTTGGCGCTTCAGGTTGACGAACTCGGTGTCCAGCTCGCGGGTGACAACCATCATCTCGTAGAGCCAGCACAGCGTCTCGGGCGGAAGCTCTCTGTCGTAGCGCCGTTCGGCTGTTGGCGTGCCGTCCGCGGCAATGAGTTGCACCGGCTCGAGGTCGACGGTCATCGGCGTCCGAGACTTATCCGCCATACCGCCTCCTTGGCGACCGCCAGCTACCCGAAAGTCTCCACTCGCCGCGAGACTGGCGTATCCCCCATTATGCGCCCAAATACGAAGACGCCGCGTTGATCACGGCCGAAGCGAAAACGTGTCGCATAAGCCAGCCGCTAACACGTTGTCGGGGGTCGACGGAGACGACCCAGGGGTGCGCGGATGTCAACTAAACCTGGAGCGGACGGCGTCTGCCCACTCCGGACCATGGGCATGTTCGGCCCGGAATGCCTGTCGCGGTGCGATTTTCGATCAATCGGCACCCGAATCGAGATGCGCCCCCACGATGGATGCCGTGACACTCGGCCAACTTGACTACGCTAGCGCCGTGAAGCGTTCGACGGCCATCGGGCATCTCGTCGAGATGGCGACGGTCGCCGCGGAGCGGCTGGAACTCGGCGACCGACATCGGTGGCCCCTGAGGGAAATATGGGTGACCGGGGCGCTGCTGTCCTTCGCGGAGACCCTGGACGCAGGAGCGGTCGTGCTCGTTCTCGAACTTCCCGCCGAGGAGCTCCCCTGGCTACAGAAGCACCCCGCCGGAGAAGCGATCGGCTATCAACTGGCTCTCGGTAAGCGGCCGTTTCTCTGGTGCTACCGACCGCGAGCATGGCCGGCATGGAATCATCAGCATCGGCGGGTAGTGAAGATCTGGGCCGTTGACAGCGGTCCTGACTCGTCCGCGATCGATGCCCTCGGGTCGCGGCGGTTTGAACGCCTGGCGATCGTCGGGCCGTCCGACGACGAGCTGACGACACAGTTGCGGGCCGAGCTGGCTGTGTCGCGTGAGCACCTGCAGTCTGTCCTCGAGGGCTACTGGGACCGCGACTGGCGCCGACGCCACTAGGGCTATGACGAATCGCCCGAGGATCACCTGTGGCGCGCGGCTACCGCTGTAGCGGAAATGCTGGACGCCGTTTGCACTCTGAATCAGTGACCGGTGCGCGCTTCAAGCGGCCCAAATGAATTTCCAGCATTGGCGCCGCCTCGGCGATCCGGACCGGTCGGCGTGGCAGGAATGTGGCATAGTTGTGGCATGAATCGCGTACGATTAAGCACCACGGTGGACGCCGAGCTATTGAGCAGTGCACGCGACGTGCGGGCGGGCATCACTGACGCCGCCCTCATCGATGAGGCTCTCGGTGCCTTACTCGCTCGTCATCGATCGGCTGAGGTGAATGCGAGCTATGCCGCGTACGACGAGCACCCGGCCGATGAGCCTGACGAGTGGGGTGACCTGGCGTCCTGGCGGCGAGCGGCGGGGGCTTCGTGAGTGAACTGCCGGCACGCGGAGAGGTGTGGTGGTGCGAAATGCCCGAGATCGGGCGGCGCCCGGTTGTGGTGCTGTCGCGTGACGCGGCGATCCCCCGGCTTCGACGCGTACTCGTCGCTCCCTGCACCACGACCGTCCGAGGGCTGGCAAGCGAAGTCATCCTTGAACCCGGCGTCGATCCGATCCCCCGGCGTTCGGCGGTGAACCTGGACTCGGTCGAAAGTGTCTCGATCGCAGTATTGGTCCGTCGGCTTGGCCGGCTTGCCGATACCCGGATGCGCGCGATCTGCACTGCGCTTGAGGTCGCAGTCGACTGCTCCGGCTGACGGCATAACAAGCCGGCAGGTTCGGTGACCGAATTCCTAAGCCCTGCAGCGTACGAGTACGACGAAATCGAATACGGAACAGTCGCCGCCATAGAAGTCGGTGGGGCGGGTTAGGTCGATCCGTTAGCCCGACGCGGGCTCCCCCGCCCGCCGCAGCAACATCGCCGCGTGCTTGAGCACCGGCGAGTCGACCATCTTTCCCTCGAAGGCGAACACCCCGCGCTCGGAGCGCGCCGCTGCCGTCACCCGCCGCGCCCAGTCCAGCTTCTCCTCGCTGGGGCGATAGGCCTCCCGCACGACCGCGACCTGGCTGGGGTGGATGCAGACGGTCGCGTCGAAACCCACGGCGACGGCGTCGTCGGCCTCGGCGCGCAGGCCCTCGAGGTCACGGATGTTCACATAGACGGCGTCGAGCGCGATCCGGCCGAACGCGGACGCCGCGAGCAGGGTCGCCGACCGGACGTGCCGCGCGACGTCGCGGTAGGTGCCGTCGGCCAGCCGGTTAGAGCTGCCACCCAGGCTGGCGACCAGGTCCTCGGCACCCCACATGACGGCGACGGTGCCCTGGGCCGCGGCGATTTCGGCGACGAACACCGCGCCGCGCGGCGTCTCGATCAGCGCGACCACGTCGCGGGGCGCCAGCGCGGTCACCTGCGCGGCCGATTCGGTCTTGGAGAGCATCACCGTCGTGTAGGCGGTATCGGCCAGGGCCTCGAGGTCGCGGGCGTACTCGTCGGTGCCGGCGGCGTTGATGCGCACCACGGTGCGCTCGGGGTCCAGCGGGGTCTCGCGCAGCGCCTTGCGGGCGGCGGGCTTGTCGGCTTCGGCCACCCCGTCCTCGAGGTCGAGGATCACCACGTCGGCCGCCGCAGCGGCCTTGGCGAAACGCTCGGGACGGTCGGCCGGGCAGAACAACCAGGCCGGGCCGGCGGCGCGCAGGTCCATCACACCTCCTCTGTGTCTGGCCGCTTTTGTACCAGAGTGGTCCGCACCGCCCGCGCCACGACGTCGCCGTGCTGGTTGCGGCCGGTGTGCTCGAGGGTGACGATGCCCTCGCCGGGCCGGCTCTTCGACTCGCGCTTGCCGGTGCACACGGTCTCGGCGTACAGGGTGTCGCCGTGAAAGACGGGCTTGGGAAACGACACCTCGGAGAAGCCGAGGTTGGCGACGATGGTGCCAAGCGTCAGCTGCGCCACCGACAGCCCGACCAGCGTGGAGAGGGTGAACATGGAGTTGACCAGCCGCTCGCCCCGAAAGCCGGGCTGCTCGGCGGCCCACGCCGCGTCGAGGTGCAGCGACTGGGTGTTCATGGTCAGCGTGGTGAACAGTACGTTGTCGGCCTCGGTGACGGTGCGGCCGGGCCGGTGCAGGTAGGTCGTGCCGACCTCGAACTCCTCAAACCACAAGCCCCGCTGGATAATCGACTTGCCTTCCGTCACGACAGCCCCAGCGATCGCGCGATGAGCATCAACTGCACCTCCGTGGTCCCTTCGCCGATCTCGAGGATCTTGCTGTCGCGGTAGTGGCGCGCGACCGGATATTCGTTCATGAAGCCGTAGCCGCCGTGGATCTGGGTGGCGTCGCGGGCGTTGTCCATCGCGGCCTCGGAGGAAACCATCTTCGCGATCGCCGCCTCCTTCTTGAAGGGCTTGCCCGCCAGCATCTTCGCGGCGGCCTCGTAGTAGGCCGTGCGCGCGACGTGGGCGCGGGCCTCCATCCGCGCGATCTTGAAGCTGATCGCCTGATACGAGCCGATCGGCTGGCCGAACGACTGGCGTTCCTTGGCGTACTTGACGCTTTCGTCGACGCAGCCCTGCGCGACGCCGGTCGCCAGCGCGGCGATCGCGATGCGGCCCTCGTCCAGGATGGACAGAAAGTTCGCGTAGCCGGTGCCGCGGGCGCCTAACAGGTTTTCCTCCGGGACGCGGGCGTCGGCGAAGGTCAGCGGGTGGGTGTCCGATGCGTTCCAGCCGACCTTGTTGTAGACCGGTTCGACGGTGAAACCCGGTGTGCCGCTGGGCACGATGATCGTCGAGATCTCCTTCTTGTCGCCCGCGAGGGTTCCGGTGACCGCCGTGACGGTGACCAGCGAGGTGATGTCGGTGCCGGAGTTGGTGATGAATTGCTTGGTGCCGTTGATCACCCACTCGCCGTCGTCGAGCCGGGCGGTGGTGCGGGTGGCGCCCGCGTCGGAGCCGGCACCCGGCTCGGTGAGCCCGAAACCGGCCAGCGCCCGGCCGGCCGTCAGATCCGGTAGCCATTTGTGCTTCTGCTCCTCGGTACCGAAGCGGTAGATCGGCATCGCGCCCAGCCCGACGCCGGCCTCCAGCGTGATGGCCACCGACTGGTCGACCTTGCCGAGTTCCTCGAGGGCCAGGGCCAGCGCGAAGTAGTCGCCGCCCATGCCGCCGTACTCCTCCGGGAACGGCAGCCCGAACAGGCCCATCTCGGCCATCTTGGCGACGACCTCGTACGGGAAGCTGTGTTCCTCATCGTGTTTGGCCGACACCGGCGCGACCACAGTGCGCGCGAAGTCGGCCACCGTGTCGCGAAGGTCCTCGTATTCCTTGGGCAACGTGCCCGCGGTGATCGCTGTCGTCATGATCCATCCTTAATCCGCGCTAAAACCTGATCGACCTTCACCTGGTCGCCGACCGACACCAGCAGCTCCGCCCGACCCGAAACCGGTGCGGGCAGAGAATGTTCCATCTTCATCGCCTCGACGACGACTATCACGTCGCCCTCGGAGACCTCGTCGCCGGAGCTGACCTGCACGGCGATCACGTTCCCAGGCATGGGGCTGACGACCTCGGCCGGCCGCTCGCCCGCGGCGCGGTGAATCTTGTGCTCCTCGGCCTCGCGCAGGTGCCACGTCCCGCGCTCGTCGGCGATCCAGAGGTGCCGGTCGGCCTCGGCCCACCGGTATTCGCGGCGCCGCCCGCCCAGCGTCGCGCTCATCCGCGCGCCGTCGACTTGCACACTGGCGGAAAGGATCTCACCGTCGCCGACCTGCACCCGGGCGGCCTGCGGTGTTCCCCACACCGACACCGTCTCGCTGCGCAGGGGCGTCCGCATGTCGGTGCGCACCGGCGCGACGCCGCCGTCGACCCGCCACCCCGTCGGTACCGCCCACGGGTTGCCCCGGGCCTGTCGCGCCAGGGCCCACTGGCGGAAGAGGCCGGCCGCGGCGAGCACGTCGTCGGGCGCCGGGGCCGGCGCGAAGTCCGCCAGCCGCTCGTCGAGCAGCGCGGTGTCCAGATCACCGGCACGGACCCGGTCGTCGGCCAGCAGGAAGCGCAGGAATTCGACGTTCGTCTGCACGCCGAGGATCACGGTCTGCCCCAGCGCGCGATCGAGTTTCGCGAGCGCCTCCCCGCGGTCGTCGCCGTGGGCGATCACCTTGCTCAGCATCGGGTCGTAGTCGCTGCCGACCACCGTCCCGGCCAGCAGCGACGAGTCCACCCGCACGCCGGCACCCGACGGTTCGGACACCGCCAGCACCTCGCCACCCGTGGGCAAGAACCCGCGCGCGGGATGCTCGGCGTACACCCGGGCCTCGATCGCGTGCCCGCGCAATTCGATGTCGTCCTGGGCGAACCCCAGCTTCTCGCCGGCGGCCACCCGTAGTTGCCACTCCACCAGGTCGAGGCCGGTGACCGCCTCGGTGACCGGATGCTCCACCTGCAGGCGGGTGTTCATCTCCATGAAGAAGAACTCGTCGGGACGCTCCGCGGAGACGATGAACTCCACCGTCCCGGCGCCGACGTAATCCACGCTGCGGGCGGTGTTGCAGGCCGCGGCACCGATCCGGGCGCGTGTCCCGGGGTCGAGCAGCGGCGAGGGCGCCTCCTCGATGACCTTCTGGTGGCGTCGCTGCAGGCTGCACTCGCGCTCGCCCAGATGGACCACGTTGCCGTGCGTGTCGGCCAGCACCTGGACCTCGATATGCCTGGGCCGCAACACAAACCGCTCCAGGAACAGCGTGTCGTCGCCGAACGAGGACGCGGCCTCACGTCGGGCACCGACGAGCGCCTCGCGCAGCCGCGCGGCGTCCTCCACCAGCCGCATGCCCTTGCCACCGCCGCCGGCCGACGGCTTGATCAACACCGGATAGCCGATCTCGTCGGCGGCGGCGGCGAGCTCGTCGTCGGTCAGGCCCGGCTTGGCCACCCCGGGCACCACCGGGACGTCGAACGCGGCCACGGCGTTCTTCGCGGTGATCTTGTCGCCCATCACCTCGATCGCGCGCGGCGGCGGCCCCAGGAACACCACGCCGGCACGTTCGCAGGCCGCGGCGAAATGCGCGTTCTCCGACAGGAACCCGTAGCCCGGGTGGATCGCTTGGGATCCGGTGCGCACTGCGGCGTCGACGACCCTCTCGATGTCCAGGTAGCTTTCCCGCGCCGCGGCGGGGCCCAGGCGCACGGCCGTGTCGGCCTCGAGCACGTGCCGCGCGGTGGCGTCAGGGTCGCTGTAGACGGCGACCGATCGGATGCCCAGCCGGCGCAACGTGTGGATCACGCGGACCGCGATCTCGCCGCGGTTGGCCACTAATACGGTGTCGAACATCTTCACATCCGGAAGACGCCGTAGGAGACCGGTTCCAGCGGCGCGTGGGCGCACGCCGAAAGGGCAAGCCCGAGGACCGTTCTGGTGTCGGCCGGGTCGATGATGCCGTCGTCCCACAATCGCGCGGTTGAATAGTACGGGTTGCCCTGGTCCTCGTATTGCGCCCGGATGGGCGCCTTGAAGGCCTCCTCGTCGTCGGCCGACCACGGCCTGCCCGCCGCGCCGAGCTGCTCGCCGCGCACGGTCGCGAGCACCGATGCGGCCTGCTCGCCGCCCATCACCGAGATGCGGGCGTTGGGCCACATCCACAGGAAGCGGGGTGAATACGCTCGCCCGCACATCGAGTAGTTGCCCGCCCCATAGGAGCCGCCGATGACGACGGTGAGCTTGGGCACCCGGGCGCAGGCCACGGCGGTGACCATCTTCGCGCCGTGCTTGGCGATGCCGCCGGCCTCGTAGTCACGCCCGACCATGAACCCGGCGATGTTCTGCAAAAACAGCAGCGGAATCCGGCGCTTGTCGCACAGCTCGATGAAATGCGCACCCTTCAACGCCGATTCGCTGAACAGCACGCCGTTGTTGGCGACGATGCCGACGGGGTGGCCGTGGATGCGCGCGAACGCGGTCACCAGCGTCTTGCCGTAATTGGCCTTGAATTCGCTGAATTCGCTGCCGTCGACCAGCCGCACGATGACCTCATGCACGTCGTAGGGCACCCGGGGATCGGGTGGCACGACGTCGTAGAGCTCCGCCTGGGGGTGCTTGGGCTCGACGGAGGGCTGCATATCCCACTGCGCGGGCTCACGCGGACCGAACGTGGCCGCAATGGCGCGCACGATCCGCAGCGCGTGTTCGTCGTCGTCGGCGAGGTGGTCGGTGACGCCGGAGACCCGCGAGTGCAGGTCGCCGCCGCCGAGTTCCTCGGCCGAGACGATCTCGCCGGTGGCGGCTTTCACCAGCGGCGGACCGCCGAGAAAGATGGTGCCCTGCTCGCGGACGATGACGGCCTCGTCGCTCATCGCGGGGACGTAGGCGCCGCCGGCCGTGCACGACCCCAACACGGCGGCCACCTGCGGAATCCCCTTGGCGCTCATGGTCGCCTGGTTGTAGAAGATCCGGCCGAAATGCTCGCGGTCGGGAAAGACCTCGTCCTGGCGCGGCAGGAACGCGCCCCCGGAGTCCACCAGATAGATGCACGGCAGCCGATTCTGCAGCGCGACTTCCTGTGCGCGCAGGTGCTTCTTGACCGTCATCGGGTAGTAGGTGCCGCCCTTGACGGTGGCGTCGTTGGCGACGATCACGCACTCGCGCTCCGACACCCGGCCGATCCCGGTGATGATCCCGGCTCCCGGGGACTCGTCGTCATACATGCCGCCCGCCGCCAGCGGAGCCAGCTCCAAAAACGGGCTGCCCGGGTCGAGCAGGCGGTCCACCCGCTCGCGGGGCAGCAGTTTGCCGCGGCTGACGTGGCGTTCGCGCGCGCGTTCGTTGCCGCCCAGCGCCGCGGCCGCCAGCTTGGCGTTCAATTCGGTGACCAGCCGCCGGTGCTCGTCGGCGTAGGACGGCGCGGTCGTGACGGCGGTGCTCATGTATGCCTCCCGGTGGTCGCCAGCATAAGGGGCGGTTCGGTTTTGGCGATCACCTCGTCGACCGAGACCTCCGGGGCGGTCTCGACGAGGTGCAGGCCGTCGCCGCACACGTCGATGACGGCGAGGTCGGTGATGATGCGGTCGACGCAGCCCACGCCCGTCAGCGGAAGGGTGCACCGCTCAACGACTTTCGGGCTGCCGTCCCTGGCGGTGTGTTCCATCATCACGATCACCTTGCGGGCGCCGTGCACCAGGTCCATCGCACCGCCCATGCCCTTCACCATCTTCCCCGGGATCATCCAGTTGGCCAGGTCGCCGGTCGCCGAGACCTGCATGGCGCCCAGCACCGCGACGTCGAGGTGCCCACCGCGGATGACCCCGAACGAGGTCGAGGAGCCGAAGAACGCCGCGCCCGGCATCGTGGTGACCGTTTCCTTGCCCGCGTTGATCAGATCGGCGTCGACGTCCGCGGGTCGCGGATACGGCCCGACACCGAGTATCCCGTTCTCCGAGTGGAGGACGACGGTGACCCCGTCGGGAATGTGGTTGGGGATCAGCGTGGGCATGCCGATGCCGAGGTTGACGTATTGGCCGTCCTCGAATTCGGCGGCCACCCGCGCGGCGAGGCCTTCCCTGGTCCAGCTCACCGCACCGTCACCTTCTCGATCGGCTTGGCGGGATCGGGTACGTGCACGACCCGCTGCACGAAGACGCCCGGGGTGTGCACCGTGGCCGGGTCGATCTCGCCGGGTTCGACGAGATGCTCGACCTCGGCGATGGTGATCCTGCCGGCCGTCGCGCAGTCGGGATTGAAGTTGGCGGCGGACGCCCGGTAGACGAGGTTGCCGTGCCGGTCGCCCTTCCAGGCGTGCACCAGCGCGAAGTCGGTGCGGATCGCGCGCTCGAGAACGTAGGTGACGCCGTCGAACTCGCGGGTCTCCTTCGGGGGCGACGTCACCGCCACCCCACCGGACGCGTCGTAGCGCCACGGCAGCCCGCCGTCGGCGACCGGGGTGCCGACCCCCGCGGGCGTGTAGAACGCCGGGATTCCCGCGCCGCCGGCGCGCAGCCGCTCCGCCAGCGTGCCCTGCGGGGTGAGCTCCACCTCGAGTTCACCGGCGAGGAACTGACGGGCGAACTCCTTGTTGTCACCGACGTACGATGCGACGGCCCGGCGAATTCGCTTGTGGTGCAACAGCGCTTCCAGCCCGACGCCGTAGCCGCCGCAGTTGTTGGACACCGTCTCCAGGTCTCGGACGCCGGAGTCGACCAGCGCGGCGATCAGCGCCTCCGGGATGCCGCAGAAGCCGAATCCCCCGACCGCCAGGGACGACCCGTCGGTTATGTCGGCGACCGCTTCAGCGGCCGTCGCCACCACCTTGTCCATCGCCGCCGCAGCCTCCCATTTCAGTTAATCCTCATTAACTGGCGTGAGAATACCATCGCCCGCACCTCGCGTCCAGGAGGGCACGAGCGCTCAGCCCTGGTCACGGAGATACTCGATCGCCTGCTCGCGCATCTCGGTCTTGCGCACCTTGCCGGTGACGGTCTTTGGGAACTCGTCGACGATGCGGAGGAAGCGCGGGACCTTGAAGTGCGCGATCCGCCCGGCGCAGAACTCGCGCAGGCCCTCGATGGTCAGGGCCGGCGCGCCGACGCGCAGCATCACTACCGCCATGACCTCCTCGCCGTAGCGTTCGTCGGGCACCCCGATGACCTGGGCGTCGATGATGTCGGGGTGGGTGTGCAGGAACTCCTCGATCTCGCGCGGCGAGATGTTCTCGCCGCCGCGGACGATGAGGTCCTTGATGCGGCCGGTGATCTGGATATAGCCGCATTCGTCCATGACGGCCAGGTCCCCGGTGTGCATCCAGCCGTCCGCGTCGATGACCTCGGCGGTCCGCTCCGGATCGTTCCAATATCCCGCCATCACCGAATAGCCCCGCGTGCAGAACTCGCCCGCCACCCCGCGCGGCACGGTCCCGCCGCCGCCTGGATCCACCACCTTGACCTCGAGGTGCGGACCCACCCGGCCGACCGTCGCGACCCGCCGTTCCAGCGAATCGTCAGTGCGTGTCTGCGTTGATACCGGCGACGTTTCGGTCATGCCGTAGCAGATGGACACACCCGGCATGTGCATGCGCTCGATCACCTTGCGCATCACCTCGACCGGGCACGGCGAGCCGGCCATGATCCCGGTGCGCAGGCTGCCCAGTTCGTAGTCGTCGAAATCCGGCAGTCCGAGTTCGGCGATGAACATCGTCGGGACGCCGTAAAGGCTGGTGCAGCGCTCGGCCTGCACCGCACGCAGCGTGGCGGCGGGGTCGAAACCCGGCGCAGGAATCACCATGCACGCCCCGTGACTGGTGGCCGCCAGGTTGCCCATCACCATGCCGAAGCAGTGATAGAAGGGCACCGGGATGCAGATCCGATCCCGCGCGGTGTACTCGAGCAGCTCGCCCACCAGGTAGCCGTTGTTGAGGATGCTGCGGTGGGTCAGGGTCGCCGCCTTCGGGTATCCCGTTGTGCCGGAAGTGTATTGGATGTTGATCGGGTCGCGGCAACCCAGGGTGGCCGTGATTTCCGCCAGCCTCGTCGGGTCGGTTTCGGTGGCGGCCAGCTCGTCCCAGCGCTCGCCGTCCAGGAGCACCACGTCGTTCAGGTCCGGGCAGTGCGGCGCCACCTCGCGCAGCATGGCGGCGTAGTCGGTGGTCTTGAAATCGCGGGCGGCGATCACCATCGCGACCCCGGATTGCCTTAGCGCATAGTCCAATTCGCGCTCCTGGTACGCCGGGTTGATGGTGACCAGCGTCGCGCCGATCTCCGCGGTCGCGTACTGGACGAGGACCCACTCCCACCGGTTGGGCGCCCAGATCCCGACGCGATCGCCCGGGCGGATTCCGGCGCGTACCAGTCCCGTCGCCAACCTGCGCACGGAGGCCAGGAATTCGGCGTAGCTCCAGCGTCGTCCCGCGGCGACGTCGACGAGCGCGTCGCGTTGCGGATGCTCGGCGGCCGTGGTGGCCAGGTTGGCCCCGATCGTCGCTTCGAGCAGCGGCGGATCGCTCGGCCCCCGGTCGTATGAAAGCTGTGCCACGGCGCCTCCGGCTGGTTCGGTTACCAAGCTAAACCCTTCTCGGTCATCTCTGGCGACTGAAATCAAACCTCCTGACCATGGACTGAGGAGCCGCCGCCAGCACTGGGTCGAAGCAGTGGCGCTTCATGGGGCGGCTTCCGTTGCTGACTCCCGCCGCCGAGAAACGGGTAGTCACGGCTTTCCTGGGATGGCCGACGGGACGGCCAAATCGCAGTGAAATATGTTGTGCCGCGCTGGAATTCGGAATTTTCAGCGCACAGCGTGCATTTAGGGTAGCCCACATCGGCCACGCCATTAGCTACGTGCGCACTTGCATCGTATCATGCATTGATGCATGATACGATGCGTATTATGCCTAAGACAGTGCAGATTCGCGACCTTGACGACGACGTGTACGCCGGGCTGCTGCGCCGTGCGGGTGAGGAAGGAATTACTGTGCCCGAGTTGCTGCGTCGCGAAGCCGCCCGGTTGGCGGCCCGACCTTCGGTTGCGGAGTGGCTGTCACGGATTGGCCGGCGCCCGTCGGCGGTGTCGACAGCTGAGGTGTTGGCGACCTTGGATGAGTGGCGTGGCGAGTGGCCGGATGCTGGTCGTTGACGCATCGTGCCTTTTCGAGGTCGTGGCTGATACTCCCAGGGCGGCAGCCATCGCGGCCCGTCTCGCCGCCGACATCGATCAGATGGCACCACACGTGGTCGATGTCGAGGTGTTGGGAGTCATCCGCGCCCAGCATCTGCAGGGCCGGCTGGACGGCACCGCCGCGGGACAGGCTGTGGCCGATCTGCGGGATTGGCCGGGCGAACGCTTCGGACACCGCTCGCTAGTTCCACGGGTGTGGGAGCTGCGAGATTCAGTGCGCGGATGGGATGCGTTCTATGTCGCGTTGGCCGAAGCGTTCGACGCAATCCTGCTGACGCTGGATGAGCGGCTCGCTCGTGCCCATGGGCCGACATGCAGGATCGAGGTGCCAGCGGTGCGAACCGGCCATCACTGACCCTGCAAAAGTTGTTGTCTAGCAACCCTATGGGGCCGAGAAGTGGTTAATCGCCGGTATCCCGTACCCGCCGCGTTCGGCTTGACGCCCCTTAGCACTCTTCGCGCGCCAGGGCGATTAGGCGCTCGGCGGCGTCCGCGGCCCGTTCGACGACGGCCTTGTCGCGACGCGCGGCCCCGGTGGCCAGCGCGCCCTCCGTGATCGCCTCGGCCGTGAAGTCATCGTCGATGCCGTCGGCGCGGACGAGATCGGCGACTCGGTTGCGACGCGCGTCGGTGTGTGAGCGCACGACCGGGCGGACCGGGTGCTCTTCGGAACTCGGAGGATCTGCCCGCCGCGTACATCGAAGAACCACGCGAGCTCGTCGCGCTGCAAACTTCGAGTTAGTTACCGAGAAGTCATGCTAGTCAGTGAGTGACTGATTGACCGACCGGACAAGTTGTTGGCGGAGCCCGTCATGCCGTGCTGATGGTTTAACGAACCGATTATTGCTGAGGCCAAGCACTTTCGGGGTGCACGTGCAGATAGGTGAACTCGAGCCCCGCAAAGTGAGTCCCATTTGTTTGCGGCAGAACAAGATTAGAGTAGTCCACTACTCTAGTGGCCCACCGCGCCGCGTTTACATACTCGAACGGTTTATCCCTGGCGGCGACATATCGACGATCTGGTGGAGGTTGCGATGTCGTATGTAGTGGCGGTCCCGGAATATGTGGCTTCGGCGGCAGCGGATCTGTCCAACATTGGTTCTGGGTTGAGCGCCGCGCATGCGGCCGCGGCGGGCTCGACCACCGCGGTGGTGGCCGCCGCCGGTGATGAGGTGTCGGCGGCGATCGCGGCGCTGTTCTCCGAGGAGGGACAGGCTTTTCAGGCGTTGAGTGCGCAGGTCGCGCAGTGCTATGAGCAGTTTGTAACGGCCCTGAACGGTACGGGGGCCGCGTATGCGTTGACCGAGGCGGCCAACGCGGGTCCGTTGCAAGGCATCGAGGATGCGGTCAATGCGCCGTTCAATCTGTTGTTGGGGCGCCCGCTGATCGGCGACGGCGCCGACGGGCAGACCATCAACGGCGTGGGGCAGCCCGGTGGCCCGGGTGGGATTTTGTTCGGCAATGGCGGCAGGGGCGGTAACAGCACGACGCACGGGGTGGCCGGTGGTCGTGGCGGTGATGCGGGGCTGATCGGCAACGGCGGCAGGGGCGGCGCCGGGGCCGCTGGCGGCGCCGGAATAAACGGCGGCGCGGGCGGCGCAGGCGGCACCGGCGGGTGGTTGATTGGTAACGGCGGTGGCGGGGGTGGGGGCGGCCTCGGTGGCACTGCGGGGAGTGTGGGTGGCGCCGGAGGTGCGGGTGGGAACGCGGTGCTGTTCGGCGACGGCGGCAACGCTGGCGGGGGCGGGGGCTCGACCGAAGACCCCGGCGCCGCGGGCGGCCGGGGCGGGAACGCCGGGATCCTGGCCGGCAACGGGGGCGCTGGCGGCGGCGGCGGTGGCGGTGGCGGTTTCGCCGCCGCGGGCGGAGGTGGTGGCGGCGGCGCCGGCACCAACGGCGCCGATGGCATTGCCAGTGGGTCGGGTGGTGCCGGCGGCGACTTGGGCGGCGGCGCCGCCGGCGGCAAAGGCGCAGGCACGGGCGGCGGTGCGGGTGGTGGCGGCGGCGGCGCCGGCGGCGGGGGCTCGCAAGGGGGCGGGGCAGGCGGCAACGGCGGCTCCGCCGTCGGGCCAAACGGTGGTGCCGGCGGCACGGGCGGCGCCAGCACCATCGGCGCCGCCGGCGGCAGTGGCGGCGCCGGTGGGACCGGCGGGCTGCTGTTTGGCGTCGGTGGTGGTGGTGGTGGCGGCGGCGGCGGCATCGACGCCGTCCCCGGTGCTGGTGGCGGTGGCGCCGGCGGCGCCCAAGCCCCCGGCTTCTGGTTGCTCTACCCGTTAGGCATCACCTTGCCGTAACACGGATATTTGAGCATTCCGCTCGTCTGTCAAGGCTCTCAGATTCGGCGGTCGTCTGATCTTTCCAGTCTTGTGGGCGAAGATGCCGGCAACCCTTCTTGCTCATCTGTAACCGGTCACGCCTGTGCTAAGTTAGTGACGATTAACCGAAGGCACGAGCTGTGGACGGAGGCCATTCGTGACCGCATCCGCGGCGGAGGGCCGGCCCCCGCCGGCCGACACCCCAAATCGCCGGAGCCAGTTGAAATCCGACCGGCGCTTGCAGCTCCTGTCGGCCGCCGAACGGCTCTTCGCCGAGCGCGGCTTCCTCGCGGTGCGGCTCGAGGACATCGGCGCCGCCGCGGGCGTCAGCGGTCCGGCGATCTATCGTCACTTCCCCAACAAGGAGTCGATGCTGGTCGAGTTGCTGGTGGGGATCAGCACCCGGCTGCTTGCCGGCGCCCGCAGCGCGCGAGCCCGCAACGCCGACGCGACCGCCGCGTTGGACGAGCTCATCGACTTCCACCTCGACTTCGCCGTGGGCGAACCCGACCTGATCCGGATCCAGGACCGCGACCTTGCGCACCTGCCGGAGGCCGCCGAAAAGCAGGTCCGCAAGGCGCAGCGGCAATACGTCGAGGTCTGGGTGGGCGTGCTGCGCGAGCTCGATCCCAAGCTGGCCGAGGCCGACGCCCGGCTGATGGCACACGCGGTCTTCGGCCTGCTGAACTCGACGCCGCACAGCATGAAGTCGCCGGACGATTCGCGCAGACCTACTCGCGCGACGCGGTCGCGCGCGGTCATGCGCGCGATGACGGTCGCGGCGCTGAGCGCCGGCCAATCCTGCCGCTGAGTCACGGGGAATCCGGAGACTCACCGCCGAATCGCCCGTCCCAGGTACCCTGCAAGCCATGAGGTGGACATGAACGATCCACGTCGACCCGAGCGGTTTAGTCCCCCTCTACCGGGGTCACCGACCGGGCGGCAGGGGTACCCGTATCCGCCCGCCGATCCCGCATACGCCGACCAGGCGGGGCCCTACGCGCCCACCTACGGCGGATATGGCCCGCAATGGGCCGCCAGCCTGAACGACACCAAACAGTTGCCCGCCTACTGGCAGCAGGAGCTGCCGCAGTCGGGTGAAGCGCCGCCGGAGGGGGCGCCGCCCCGGCCGCCGGGACGCCGGAAGCCGCCGCGCTGGCTGTGGCTCGGCGCCGGTGTGGCCGTGCTGCTGGCGGTCGCGCTGGTGATAGCGCTGGTGCTGGTCAACGACGCGATCAAGAACCAGACCGTGGTCCCACCGCTGCCGGCCATGCCCGGATCAACCGAGGAAACGCCGACGCCGACCCCCTCGACGCGGACGACGCCGCCGTCGCGCACCTTCCGGCCCCTGCCGCCGCCGACGGCGTCGGGCACGCCGCCCGAGACGACCGGCCCGGTCCAGATGCAAGACGTCGTCTATAACGTCACCGGCGAGGGCCGCGCGCTCAGCATCGTCTACATCGGCACCGGCGACATGCTGCAGACCGAGTTCAACGTCGCGCTGCCGTGGAGCAAAGAGGTCAGCCTGTCCAAGTCGGCCGTCCACCCGCCGAACGTCACGGTCGTCAACTTCGGGCACAACGTCACCTGCTCGCTGACCATCGGCGGGGTTCAGGTGAGCCAGCGCGAAGGGGCGGGCCTGACGGTCTGCGACGCGCGAGGCTAGAACAGCTAGGCGTCGCGAGCCAGTCTTTCGGCGACCTTCCCCACCGGCAAATCGGGCTTCCTGGACACCGAGATCGACGCTAGCGTGCAGTTCACTCGCATTTCTTCGCGCCAACGTCGATCTCGATAACGACTCGCGTGACTAGAACAGCTAGGCCTGCGCGGGCTGTTCGGCGCGCGCCGGAACCCGAACCACCAGCATCGCCAGCAGGCCGGCGCCCAGCACAAGGCAGATCCCGGCGATGCCGGCACGCACGGCGCCGAAGACGTCGACGAAGACCGAGAACAGCCACGGCGCCACGAACGCGACGGCCCGTCCCGTCATCGTGTAGAGGCCGAACGCGACACCTTCCCCGCCGTCCTTCGCCAGCTGCAGCAGCAGCGCGCGCGACGACGCCAGGGAGGGACCGACGAACATGGCCAACAACAGTCCGCACGCCCAGAACGCGTGCGGACCGGACACCGCCATCATGGTGGCCGACACAGCGATGAGCGCGACCAGCGACCCGACGATGACCGGTTTGGATCCGATCCGGTGGTCGACGAAACCCCCGGTCATCGCGCCGATCGCGGCCACGACGCTGGCGGCCACGCCGAACACCAGCACATCGGCCTGGGACAGGCCGTACACGCTGACGCCGAGCACCGCGCCGAAGCCGAAAATGGCCGCCAGCCCGTCCCGGAACAGCGCGCTGGCCCCCAGGAAATAGACCAGGTTGCGGTTGCGGCGCCATTCCTTGCGCACCTCTGCCCACAGCTTGCGATAGCCGCCCAGCATGCTGGTCGGTTGCGACGCTTCGCCGGAGTCCGGCAGCCGGTGCGCGACGAACAGCAGCGGCAGCGCCAGCACCGCGAACCACGCCGCGGTCAGCAGCATCGCCGCCCGGACGTAGAGCCCGTCGTGGACGGGCACGTGCAACAGCCCGCGCACCGGACCGGTTCCGGCGATGAAACCGAAATAGACCAGCAACAGCAGGACCACACTGCCGGTGAACCCGGAGGCCGCGCCGAGACCGGAGATGCGCCCCGCCGTCTGCGGCGTCGACACCTGGCGCAGCATGGCGTTGTAGGGAACGCCGGCGAGATCACCGCACGCGGCCGTGGCCGACAGCAGCACCAGGCCCGCCCACAGATAGCTGGGATCGTCGCGGATCAGGAACATCGCGCTGGTCGACGCGACGGCGAGACCGCTCAAGACCGTCAGCACCACTCGCCGACGGTGCGGGGCTTCCACCCACACCCCCACGACCGGTGCCAACACCGCGATGGTCAACCCCGCGACCGCAAGCGAGCGACCGAGCCAACTCGCGGGGGACGTGCCGCCGGACATTCCCGCCCCCACGCTGCCGGTGAGGTAGACCGAGAAGACGAAGGTCGCCACGATCGCGTTCATGCCGAGGGAGCCGCAGTCCCACAGCGCCCACGCCACCACCTGCGATGGCACCGGTGTGGCCGGACGCTGACTCATGCCCGGCACTCTATTGGGTTCGAGGCTGTCTACCATTGGCCGCATGCCGGTCCCAGCTCCCAGTCCCGACGCACGCGCCGTTGTCACCGGAGCTTCGCAAAACATCGGCGCGGCGCTGGCCACCGAACTCGCCGCCCGCGGGCACAACCTGATCGTCACCGCGCGACGTGAGGACCTGCTCAACGCCCTCGCTGCCCGGCTGACCGACAAGTACGGCGTGGTCGTCGAAGTGCGCCCCGCCGACCTGGCCGACCCGACGGAACGGGCGAAACTGTGCGACGAGCTCGCCGCCCGTCCCATCTCGATCCTGTGCGCCAACGCGGGAACGGCGACGTTCGGTCCGGTCGCGGGCCTCGACCCGGCGGGCGAAAAGGCCCAGGTGCAGCTGAATGCCATTGCCGTGCATGACCTTACGTTGGCGGTGCTGCCGGGCATGGTCGAGCGCAAGGCTGGCGGCATCCTGATCTCCGGCTCGGCGGCGGGCAATTCGCCGATCCCTTACAACGCCACCTACGCGGCCACCAAGGCGTTCGCCAACACGTTCAGCGAATCGTTACGCGGCGAACTGCGCGGCTCGGGTGTGCACGTCACGCTGTTGGCGCCGGGACCGGTGCGCACCGACCTGCCCGACGAGGCCGAACGGTCCCTGGTCGAAAAGCTGGTGCCCGATTTCCTGTGGATCTCGACGGAGCACACCGCCCAGATCTCACTGGATGCGTTGGAGCGCAACAAGATGCGCGTCGTCCCGGGCCTGACGTCCAAGGCGATGTCGGTGGCCAGCGGGTACGCCCCGCGCGCGATCGTGGCGCCGATCGTTGGCAGCTTCTACAAGAAGCTCGGCGGCGGGTAGGCGTTACTTCCGACGGCCCCGGCCGGTGCCGAAGATCGCTTTCACCGCTTCGCGTATCGCCGTGTTGATGCCGCTTTTCACCGTCGGATTCTCCAGCACTTCCTCCCACATGGCCGGGCCCTTCGGTTCGAAGGGCGCCGGCATCGGCGGGATCCCGGAATCCGTTGGCACCGGCGGATAGCCGGGCTCGGCGGGTCGCCCCGCCGGTGGTGCCCGGCGGGCCGGGGGCGGTTCCGGCGCCGGTTGTTCCACCGTCTGCCCGTACTTCGCCTGCAGCGGACTGGCTTTCGCCGCGGCAGAGATCGCGTCGGTCCCGATCGAGGCCATCAGCGACCGGGGCACCCGCATGCGGGTCCACGCGACGGGTGTCGGCGCGCCCTTCTCGGACAGGACGGTGACGACGGCCTCGCCGATCCCCAGCGAGGTCAGCGCCGACTCCAGGTCGTACACATCGGTTTTCGGGTAGGTGCGCACGGTCTTGGACAGCGCCGCCTGGTCGTCGGGGGTGAACGCCCGCAACGCGTGCTGGACCCGCGCCCCCAATTGGGACAGCACGTCGTTCGGTATGTCCGTGGGCAGCTGGGTGCAGAAGAAGACCCCGACACCCTTGGAGCGGATCAGCTTGACGGTTTGTTCGACCTGTTCGAGGAAGGCCTTGGACGCGTCGGCGAACAACAGGTGTGCCTCGTCGAAAAAGAACACCAGCTTGGGCCTGTCGACGTCACCGACCTCGGGCAGTTTGGCGTACAGGTCGGCGAGCAGCCACATCAGGAAGGTGGAGAAGATAACGGGACGCACGGATTGACCGCTGAACTCGAGCAGCGAGATGATGCCGTGCCCGTCCTCCACCCGCAAGAGGTCCTGGGGGTCGAGCTTCGGCTCGCCGAAGAACGTGTCACCGCCCTCGCCGGCGAGATTCACCAGCGCGCGCAGGATGACCCCCGCTGTCGTCGACGACACTCCGCCCAGGTCCTTCAGATCGGCCTTGCCCTCGTCGCTCGCCAAATGGCTGATCACGCCGCGCAAGTCGGCCAGGGTGGTCAGCGGGCGCCCGGCCTGCTGGGCCCAATGGAAGATCAGCCCCAGCGTTGATTCCTGAGTGGCGTTGAGCCCCAACACCTTCGACAGCAGAACCGGGCCGAAGCTGGCCACGGTCGCGCGCACCGGCACACCCACTCCCCCGGTGCCCAGCGAGAAGAACTCCACCGGGAACCCCGTCGGCTGCCAGTTGTCGCCCGTGTCTTTCGCCCGCGCGGCGGTCTTGTCGGTGGGCTCCCCGGGCCGGGCCAGTCCGGAAAGGTCGCCCTTCACGTCGGCCATCAACACCGCAACGCCCGCGGCGCTGAGCTGTTCGGCGATCAGTTGCAGCGTCTTGGTTTTGCCGGTTCCCGTGGCGCCGGCCACCAAGCCGTGCCGGTTGATGGTCGCCAGCGGGATGCGGATTTGTGCGGTCGGGTCCGCCGCGCCGTCGACGACGACCGTGCCCAATTCCAGCGCCTGGCCTTCGACGGCATAGCCGTTCGCGATTCGCTGCGCGGGTGTGGCCGCTGATTCGGTGGTCATCGTGCTCGCCCCTCTTCCCAGTCGCACCGCTCACCCTACTTCTCCAGGCCTGGTGGGGGCAGGGCTCGCGCAGGGCCGACACCCGCATACGCTGAGCGCTGTGCGCGACGAATTGGTGTGGATCGACTGCGAGATGACCGGGCTCGACCTGGCCTCGGACAAGCTGATCGAGATCGCGGTGCTGGTCACCGACGCCGAGCTGAACGTCCTGGGCGATGGCGTCGACGTGGTGATCCACGCCGACGACGCCGCGCTGTCGTCGATGATCGACGTGGTCACCGAAATGCATTCGCGCTCGGGGCTCATCGACGAGGTGAGGGCGTCCACCGTCGACCTGGCGACCGCCGAGGCGATGGTGCTGGACTACATCACCACACACGTCAAGCAACCCAAGACGGCGCCGCTGGCGGGCAACTCGATCGCCACGGACCGCTCGTTCATCGCCCGCGACATGCCGAAGCTGGACTCCTACCTGCACTACCGGATGATCGACGTCAGCTCCATCAAGGAACTGTGCCGGCGCTGGTATCCGCGCATCTACTACGGTCAGCCCGCCAAGGGGCTCGCACACCGGGCGCTGGCCGACATCCACGAATCCATCCGCGAACTGCGGTACTACCGGCGTACCGCGTTCGTGCCCCCGCCCGGCCCGTCCACCAGCGAAATCGAGATGGTGGTCGCCGATCTTCAGGACGGAGAGAACGCCACTCGAACAATCGATTCGGACACCGAGGCACCCAACGGCTAGTATCGGTGGTCGCCGCTCGTTGGCCCAGGTATGGACGCCGGCTCGCGGCCATGGTGGCTGTAGTTCAGTTGGTAGAGCACCAGGTTGTGATCCTGGATGTCGCGGGTTCGAGCCCCGTCAGCCACCCCATATAGGCCGGAGGGCTTTTCGCCCTTCGGCCTTTTGTCTGGAGGGATGCCTAGGCGCTTCCCGGCGCCAGCGGCCGCTTCAGCGTGCAGACGATGCTCCACTCGAAATAGTGATCCCCGCCTTTGTCGTAGTCGCTGAAGTGGCGGGCGACCTGGACCCGTTGCACTGATGAGCCCACGATCTCCCAGCCCTGCTCGCCATAGGCCTTTGACTGGCGGGCCGCCTCTTCGATCACGGCGTCCAGGGACTCGTTCGTGTAATGCACGAAGGTGGTCTCCCAGCGCTGCGGGTACCAATTGCCGTCCGACGCCAGCCACCAACCGGGCCCGGGGGAAGGGGTGCTCATGGCCCGGCACCCTACAACGTTCAGGTCGCGGACGAATGAATGAAACGTGAAAGACGCATTGCCGAGCCGCCGTAAACCGGCGCCGGGCTAAGTGTTGGCGTTGCCGGCCTTCCACACCGGCCAGGGCACGTTCCAGTCGCCCAGCCCCTCGGTGCCCGGCAGCGTCGACCCCACGGTGTGGACTACCTCGACGATGTCGCCGCTCTTGCTGTGGTCGTAGAACCACTCGGCGTTGCTCGGGCTCACGTTCAGACACCCGTGGCTGGTGTTCGAGTGGCCCTGCGCGCCGACCGACCACGGCGCCGAATGCACGAACACGCCGCTGTACGAAATCTGCGTGGCCCACTCGACATCGGTGCGATATCCGTTGGGCGAGTTGACCGGCACCCCGTAGGTCGAGGAGTCCATGATGATGTGCTTGTACCGGCCGCCGACGATGTAGAAGCCGTTCGCCGTGGGGGTGCTGTCCTTGCCCATCGAAGTCGGCATCGTCTTGACGACTTCACCGTTGACACGCACGGTGACCATTTTGGTGCTGTCGTCCGCGGTCGAGATGACCTCGTCGCCGATGGTGAAGTGCGTCTTGACGTTGTCCTCGCCGAACATCCCGTCGCCCAGATCGGCTCCGTAGGTGTTGACCGCCACATCCACGGCCGTGCCGGGCTTCCAGAAATGCTCTGGGCGCCAACGGACTTCGCGGTTGTTCAGCCAGTAGAACGCGCCCTCGACGGGAGGGTTGGTGGTGATGACGATCGCCTTCTGCGCCGCGGCGCGGTTGGCGATGTTCTCGTCGAAGCGGATCGCCACCGGCTCACCGATGCCGACCACCTCGCCGTCGCCGGGGGCGACGTAGGGCATCGTCAGGTGGGCCGGCGAACTCGTCTGGAAGGTCATCTGCCGGGTCGCGGCCCCGCCGAGTCCGAGCGCCTTCACGTTCAGTGTGTAGCGCCGGTTGTAGCCCAGCTGGTCGGAAGTCGACCAGCGCAGCCCGTCGGGGCTCAGTTGACCGTTGACCGTCTTGCCGTTCTCGTTGACCATCGTGACCGACCCGATGACACCGTCGGCAACGCTGACCGTCACCGGCGCGTCCACCGTGACCCCGACGGCGCCGTCGGTCACCGAGGTGGTGAGCTTGGGGACCAGCAGGTCGGCGAACGGCGTGCCCTTGTCGAAGATGACCTTCGCCGGCGCGGCGGTGGGGCTGCTGCTGCAGGCAGCGGCGACGACAGCAAACACGATCATGGCGGCAACCAGCCACGACCGACGTCTGCGCAAAGGCGTCATCGAGCGACCTTCCAATTCGATCGGCATATTCGGTCACCGCTGACCAGAGTGGAAGCATTGTAAAGGGTTTTTTGCCGCCCACAACGCGTCATCCGAACGATTCGCCGTCCGGTATCTACGCCGATTGGCCAACCGGGTCTGGGTGCCGCGCCTCGACCCCGTCGCGGGTGGTGACGGCCTCGACGCGCGCGAGTTTGACGATCGCCACCGTCGCCACCAGCCCGGCCGTCGCCAGAGCCATCAAACCGGCGCGCCCGGTGTTCAGCGTCTCGCCAAGAACGACGACGCCCAGCACCGCCGCCACGACCGGCTGCGACATCTGCAGGGTCGGCATCGAGGCGGTCAAGGGCCCGGCCCGAAACGCCGCCTGACTCCAGACCAGGCCGCCAGTCGCGGCAAGGACGCACGCATACAACTCGGGGGTTCGAACCACCGCCCAGCCGCCGTCGCCGAGCCGGGCGACGACCTCCTTGGTCAGCACCCCGAAGACGCCCCACAACGACCCCGACACGAAGGCGAACAGCGCGGCGGCCGGGGCGCCACCCTGGATCCGGCCGGCCACGACACACGCCACCAGCAGCGGCGCAAGTACGGCGGCCACGGCTGCCCAGGTTCCCAGCGAGGCACTCGCGCGACCGACCTGCGGATTGCCGACGACCACGATCACGACCACTGCGGCGGTCAGCAAGCCGCCCCAGATCCACTCGCGGCCGGTGACCCTGCGGTGCCACGCCCTGGCATTGATGGGCAGCGCGAACAACAGCGAAAGCATGAGCAGCGCCTGCACCAGCAGCACCGAACCCTTGCCCAGGGCGGCCGCCTGCAACGCGATGCTCGCGACGAGCAACAGCGCGCCCCACCACCACCGCCGGTTGCGCAGCAGGGTGGCGACCAATTCGACGTGCCCGATCGATCTGTCATCGATGCAGTGCGCCGCTCGCTGCTGCAGCACGTCGCCGGCGGCGATGCACAGCGCGGCGGTCAGTGCGAGGCTGGCGGCGCTAACCATGTTCCGTCGCGGCCGCCGTCGGCGACCTCCTGACCAAGGGCTGCCGTCGCGGGGCGGCGACGGCAAGCCGCGTGATTTCTTGCAACATTGGGTATCGCTATACCCAAATGACCCCTGCTGACCCGCCCCTGCAGCGCCGAGCTCGCGTCGAGTGACGTTTGACGGTCCGGCGCCCGGGTATCGGACGAGAGCGGGCCCCCGGTACTGGATACGGCGTGTACAGCGCCGATTGCGCTGGGCTAGAAGCGGATTGGACGAACGATGAACACGACCGACGACGGCATCACAATCAGGCACCCGACCGAAAATGAGTGGCAGGCCGTCTACGAGAATCAGGCTCGCACTTTCGGGGATCCGGTGGACCCGCGCGCCGTGGAAGCCTGGAAACGCCGCGTCGAACTCGAGGACATCCTGGTGGCCGAGGACGTCTCCGATCCGCAGCACCCAGCCCTGGTAGGGACGTCGATCATCTATCGCGCCCGGCTCACCGTGCCCGGTGGCGGCAGCCTGCGAGCCGCGTGGCTGACCATGATCGCGGTCGCCTCAACGCACCAGGGAACCGGAATATGGGCGCAGCTCAGCGCGCAGGGGCTGGGAAAACTTCTCGAGCGCGGTTACCCGATCGTGTGCGGTGTTCCCACCCAGACCGCGATGTACGACGGTTTTGGCGCCGGCGTGGCGAGCTACAGCCACTCCTACTCCATCGATCGCCGCTTCGCGAAGCTGCGCAACGCGCCGGACGGGACCCGGGCACGGGAGGTCAACGCCGCCGAGGCGAAGGACCTGTTGCCCGAAATCTACGAACGGTGGTGCGCCGCAACGAATGGGGCGATGGAGCGCGACAGCGCGTGGTGGGCCGACTTCTTGGAGGACCGGCCCACCCAGCGGGGCAACGGATCCGCGCTCAACTACACAGTCCATCCGGACGGATTTCTGGCGTATCGCGTCGTCGGCGCGGGGAAACATGCCTTTCGGCCGCCGTTCGGCTCCGTGCTCGTCGAGGACTTCTGCCCGATCACCGACGAAGCCCACACCGAGCTGCTGCAGACGTTGTTGGCGTTGGAGATGTTCGACAACATCGAGATCGACGTGCCGGTCGACGATCCGCTCCAGCTGAAACTGCGCGACCAGCGCACCGCGCAGACCACCGGGATGAGCGATTTCCTGTGGGTGCGCATCAACGACGTGCCCGAGGTGCTTGGTGCCCGCGTGTACTCCGCCGACGCCGACGTGGTGCTGGAAGTCACAGACCCGCTCAACCTCGCCGGAGGACGATTCCTGCTGCAGACGCGCGATGGAACCGGCAAATGCGCGCCGCACCCACCTCATCAAGGGCCGGCGGACGTCGAGATCGGCCTGGCCGAATTGTCGACCATCTTCATGGGGGCGCATCGCGCCTCCGAACTGGTGCGAGCGGACCGCGTAACCGAAGTGCGTCCGGGTGCCATCCGCGAACTGGATGCCGCTTTTCACACCGAGCGGGCGCCCTATTGCGGAACGCTTTTTTGACAGCCCTTGCCCGGCAGGACCTTTCCGGTGCCAGCCTGGAAAGGGGACGGCCGCCCGGCGCGGAGACAGGTATCCTGGCGGACATCGGGATTTCGCTTCGCGGCAGGACGCCTGTTATTGTCGCGTACGCGGTCTCGGCCGTACACGGCGCCGTTAGCTCAGTTGGTAGAGCAGCTGACTCTTAATCAGCGGGTCCGGGGTTCGAAACCCTGACGGCGCACTTTGACTGGACGCGTCTGACGGCGCCTCAACCTGCAACCGGCGCGCTGTCCCGGGCGCTGCTCTCCACATCCGCGTGCCGCGGCTGGTACAGCAGCGCACGAACCAGCGGGCGCGGCCCGACGGACCGGAGCATCTGGCTGGCCGGGCGGACCCGCACCCGCTTCGGCCACCAGAACCAACGGCCCATCACCGTCATGATCGACGGCGTGATGAGCGATCGCACGACGAAGGTGTCGAACATCAGGCCGAGCCCGATCGTCGTGCCGAACTGGCCGATCGCCCGCAGATCACTCGTGATCATCGTGGCCATGGTGACGGCAAACACGAGACCAGCGGCGGTCACCACCGGGCCGGTGAGCCCCATGCCGCGGATGAGACCCGTTTTCAGGCCCGCCCCGATCTCCTCCTCGATTCGCGACACCAGCATCAGGTTGTAATCCGACCCCACCGCCAAGAGCACGATCAACGCGAATTCGGTTGCCACCCAGTGCAGCTGAAAGTTGAGCAGGTGCTGCCAGATCAGTGTAGAGAACCCGAAGGCGGCTCCCAGCGACATCACAATCGTGCCGACGATGACGCCCGCAGCGACCAATGCGCGGGTGACGATCACCATGATGATGAAGATCAGGACGATCGAGGCCACCCCGGCGATCATCAGGTCGTATTTGGCGCCGTTGGCGATGTCGTAAAACGTTGCGGCCGTGCCGCCGAGGTAGATGTCGGCGTTCTGCAGCGAGGTGAGTTTGATCGCCTCCTTGGCCGCTTGGCGCTCCTTGTCGACCGACGAGATGCCTTCCGTCGTCGCCGGATCCACGGAGTGGGTGATGATGAAGCGAGCGGCTTTGCCGTCCGGCGACACCATCAACCGCAACCCCAACTGGAAGTCGGGGTTGTCGAAGATCTCGGGTGGCAGGTAGAACAGGCTCTCCACCTGAGAGTTGTTGAAGGACTTGCCCATCACGGCGCTCGTGTCGGTCAGCTTGTCGAACTGATCGATCAGGCTGTCGAACGAGCTGTAAATGGTTAGCGTCGTATCCCGGATCGCCTTCGAGACGGCGATGTTCTCGGGAATGATCGCCAGCAGTTCGCGCGTCGCAGTGGCCGTGTTGGTGAGATCGCCGGTGAGGGCGTGGAACTTTTCGGCGAGCTGATCGAATCCGTCCAGGGCGTCGAACAGGCTTCGCAGCGACCAGCAGATCGGGATGTCGAAGCAGTGCTTCTCCCAATAGAAGTAACTGCGAATCGGTCGCCAGAAATCGTCGAAATCCGCTATGTGGTCCCGGATTTCGTCGGTGATGGCCGCTGTCTCAGCAGTGGTTTTCGAGCTGTCCTCCGCGGCGTTGGCGAGCTTCTGGGTCACCGCGTACTGGCGCTCCAAGAGGGCGATCTGAGTGTCGAGAAAACCGGTGATCTTTTTGATGTCGCCGGTCCGGTCCTTCAGGTAGCTGAGATTGTCCCGGATCGGGGCGCTCTGCACACTGAGCTGGAACGGGACGGATCCGTCTTGAATCGGCGGGCCCAGCGGCCTGGTGATGCTCTGCACCCGTTCGATTCCTGGCACATGAAAGATGGCTCCGGCGATCTTGTCGAGCACCAGCATGTCGGTCGGATTGCGCAGATCGTGGTCCGATTCGATCATGAGCAGGTCCGGATTCAACCGGGCCTGGGTGAAGTGCTGATCCGCCGCGTCGTACGCGCGGATCGAGGAAGCGCTGTGTGGCAGGTAGTACAGGTCGTTGTAGCGGGGGTTGAAGCCCGCCAAGCCGATGGCGCCGACGATCGCCAGGATGACCGAAGTAGCCAGAATGGGCGCCGGCCAACGCACGATGGCCGTCGCCAGACGGCGCCACCGGGTGTAGTTGAACTTTCGCTTCGGGTCGAAAAGACCGAAGCGGCTTGCGACCACGATCAGCGCGGGCGTCAGGGTCACCCCCGCGGCCACCACCACCAGCAGACCGATTGCGCACGGGAACGCCAACGAACTGAAGTACGGCAGCCGAGTGAATTTCAGGCAGGCAAGCGCCCCGACGATCGTCAGACCCGAGCCCAGCACCACCTTGGTGACCCCGGCGAAGGTGTCGTAGTAGGCGGCTTCGCGGTCCAGGCCACGTTCCCGGGCCTCCTGGTAGCGGCCGACCATGAATATCGCGTAGTCGGTGCCGGCCGCGATGGCCAGTGCCGTCAGCAGGTTGACGGCAAAGGTCGACAGCCCCATGATGCCGGTGTCGCCCAGCAGCGCCACCACGCCTCGCCCGGTGGCGAGTCCGACGAACAGGATCACCATCGTCAGCAGCACAGTGCCGATGGACCGATAGACGAACATCAGCATGATCGCGATGATGATGACGGTGATGATCGTCATCTTGAACAGGCTTGCGTTACCCACGACGATCGTGTCGTCGGTCAGGGCCCCCTGACCCGCGACATAGGCTTTCACCCCCGCCGGCGGCTTCGAGTCCGCGACGATCTTGCGAACCGCGTCAACCGACTTGTCGCCGACGGCGCCGCCTTGGTCACCGCGCAGGTTGACCTGGACGTAGGCGGCCTTGTGGTCGTAGCTTTCGACACCCGAGGCCGTGAATCGCTGCCCCCAGAAATTCAGCGCATGCTCGACGTGCTCGGTGTCCTGCTGCAGCTTCTTGACCAGATCGTCGTAATACCGGTGAGCGTCCTCGCCCAGCGGCTTGTCACCGACCAGGGTCACCAGGACGAGGTTGTCGGAGTCGTACTCCTTGAATTTCTCCCCGATGTGCTTCATCCCCGTCACCGACGGCGCATCAGATGGCGACAGCGGCACCGAGACCTCCTCGGCGACCTTTTCCAACTGGGGGACAAAGACGTTGACGCCAACGGCGATCAGCAGCCAGACCACCACGATCGGCAGCGCCAGGATCCGGATGGTGCGGGCCAGCCGCGGCTTGTGCTCGACCTCGGCACGTTGCGCGACCGGGATCTCGTCCGTGTCGGCGGTGTCGGTCATGCGGATTTGTCCAAGCAGGAGACCTGCGCATCACGCGTGTTGACCTGTTGTTGATCGACCAATTTGCCGTCGACGGTGATCCGGCACCCGATCGAGGGGCTGTCACCTTGAGCGACAACGTAGGCGAAGATGCCGGGCATCTCGGCGACTATCGTCTGCGACCACGGCAACGTGGTGAAGTTGGCCTTCTGCGGCAGTGAGTCCGCATCCATCCAGTTGACGACGCCGGTCGTCCCGGGCGGTCCAAAGATTTCATAGATGGCCGTCTTGGCCGCGTACGGCGGGGTCGCATCCCGGGGATCGGGCTTGGGGATGCCGGGCCCCGGGAAGACGCCGTTGAGCCGGCCCACCGCCACGCCGCCGATGATCAGTGCCACCACGACCACCAGCGGAACCCATGCCCGCTTGAGAAGCGTCAACACCGTCCCCCCGATTAGGAATGTGCGACGGACTCAGGCTAAGGCACCTGGTGTCGTCGCGCGCGTCGTCGCTAGCCAACGCGTTGACTGCCGAGTTAATTCCGATCGGGGTGCGCGGTCGCCTCGGGGCCGCGCCGTACGCCTCAGGTTGCTGGGCCACGTGACGCCAGGGGAGGCATGAAAGCGTCTGAATTTGTTTCAGAAACTTTGCAAGACACCGATTGTTGTCACGGTGTGAAAACCATCACAGATTAACGGCGATGGCGAGTACGCTGATCGACATGGCTACCAAGGTCAAGGTCAGGACCTGCGTACATTGCGGCCATACGTTCGATCCGAACGATCGACGGCATGACCTGTCCGATCCGGATTGGCTTCCGGCCGCCTCAGTTTATTGTTCGCATGAATGCAGTGACCGCTTCCATTGCGATATGGGACATTGCTGCTCGACCCGCGTGAAAGAGAAGGCTCGGCGCAAAGCCACCTAGGCCGCACGATAATCCGCGCTCCGCAAGATCAACGAACTCGGTTCGCGCACGCGCACCAAACTCATATGTCCCCGCGATAGCGGCCCGTGCAGGTAGTTTCTTGTGCGTCGAAGGAGCTGCACATGGGGTTCATCCGTCCCAACCTGCCCGTCGTCGACGTGATCGAGTGGAGCAAACGGCCGCGCGCCCAGCGGATCGTGCCGATGACGCGCCACATCGCCGAGAACGGGTTCGGCACCCCGTTGGTGATGCACCTGATGTACGGCGTCAAGATCGCGCTGTACGTCCTCGGCGGCTGGCTGTTCGCGTGGTCGACGAAGGGCATCGGCGGCTTCACCGAAGTGGGCGCGTGGTGGTCGGAGCCGATCGTTTTCCAGAAGGCCGTCCTCTACACCATGCTGTTCGAGGTCGTCGGCCTCGGTTGCTGCTTCGGGCCGCTGGCCGGACGCTACTTCCCGCCGATGGGCTCGATCCTGTACTGGCTGCGGCCCGGCACCATCCGCTTGCCGCCCTGGCCCGACCGGGTTCCGCTGACCAAAGGCAACGACCGGACCCCGTTCGACGTGTTGCTCTACGGCGCGCTGCTGGCGTTGCTCGTGATCGCGCTCGGCTCGGACGGCACCGGCCCAATTCCCGTGCTGGACACCGTGATCGGCGTGCTGCCGCGGTGGCAGACCGTCGCCATCCTTGCGGTCCTGGCCGCGATCAGCCTGCGCGACAAGGTGATCTTCCTGGCCGCCCGCGGCGAGGTGTACGGGCCGCTGGCGCTGGTGTTCCTATTCTCCGGGACCGACCTCATTGTCGGCGCCAAGGTGGTCTTCATGGTGATCTGGCTGGGCGCCGCCACCTCCAAGCTGACCCGGCACTTCCCGTTCGTCATCTCCACCATGCTGGCGAACAACCCGTTCATCCCCAGCGGAATTCTCAAGCGATCGCTGTTCAAGCACTATCCGGATGACTTGCGGCCCAGCGCATTGGCGGGCGTCATCGCCCACTTCTCGACCGCGGTGGAGGGGCTGGTGCCGCTGGTGCTTTTCTTCTGCCACGGCGGCTGGCCGACGGCGATCGCCGCGTTCGTGATGATCGTGTTTCACCTCAACATCCTGCTGGCCTTCCCGATGGGTGTGCCGCTGGAGTGGAACGTGTTCATGATCTTCGGGGTGTTGTCGCTGTTCGTTGCGCATGCGCAGCTGGGGCTGTCCAGCCTCACCAATCCATGGCCGGTGGCCATCCTGTTCGCGGTGCTTGCCGGCACCGTCGTCGTCGGAAACCTGTACCCGCGCAAGGTTTCCTTCCTGCCGGGCATGCGGTACTACGCCGGCAACTGGGACACCACGCTGTGGTGCGTCAAGCCCTCCGTCGACGACAAATTCCGCACCGGATCCCGCGCGCTCGGGCCAATGCAGCACCTGCAACTCGAGCGCCTCTACGGGTCCAAAGAGGAAACCCTGGTCCCGCTTCACCTCGCGATGGCGTTCCGCGGGATGAACACCCACGGGCGCGCGCTGTTCACGCTCGTACACCGCGCGCTGGCCGGCTACGACGAGGACGACTACAACATCTGCGAGGGCGAAGTCCTCTGCTCGATGGTGCTGGGATGGAACTTCGGCGACGGGCACATGCACAACGAGTGCCTCGTGGGTGCGCTACAGCAGCGGTGCGGCTTCGAGCCCGGCGAGGTGCGGGTGGTGATCCTCGACGCGCAGCCCATCCACCGCCAGAGGCAGGAGTACCGGCTCGTCGACGCGGCGACCGGCGAGTTCGAGCGCGGCTACATCGACGTCGACGACATGGTCACCACTCAGCCCTGGGCCGACGACCTTCCTGTGCACGTCGGAAGCGCGGCGGGCGAAAGGGCCCCAGAGGTCAGCGGTCCCTGACCCTGCGCACCACCACGATCACCACGACCGAGGAGATCCCCACCAGCGAGGCGATCACCACGGGCTTCTTGACGAATTCGACCGCGCGGGCCTTGAGGTCGTCGGCGAGACGGCGGGGGTTGGCGCGCTCGGCGAGTGAGTCGACGGTGGCCGCCAGCTGGTCGCGGGCGACGTCAATGTCCCGCTTGATCGCCTCGGGGTCCCGGTCCGCCACGTGTCTGTCCTCCAAGTCCGCCTAGTGCACCTGAGGCACTACCCTAGATCAGCCGGCGATAACCGCATCGCGCCGGTGAAGAGAGAGGACCCACGTTGACCGAGACCACGCGGCTCGCCCCCGGCGACAAGGCGCCCGCCTTCAGCCTGCCCGACGCCGACGGCAACAAGGTGTCGCTGGCGGACTACAAGGGCCGCCGCGTCGTCGTGTACTTCTACCCGGCCGCGTCCACACCGGGGTGCACCAAGCAGGCCTGCGCGTTCCGTGACAACCTGCGCGATCTCAACGACGCTGGCGTCGACGTCGTGGGCATCTCGCCCGACAAGCCGGAAAAGCTCGCCAAATTCCGGGATGCCGAGCAGCTGACGTTCCCGCTGCTGTCCGATCCCGATCGCAAGGTGCTGACGGCCTGGGGGGCTTACGGCGAGAAGAAGTTGTACGGCAAGACGGTCACGGGCGTGATTCGGTCGACCTTCGTGGTGGACGAGAAGGGCAAAATCGAGGCCGCGCAGTACAACGTCAAGGCCGCGAACACGGCCGGTTACATCACCAAGTTGCTGGACGCGTCCTGATCGATCGCTGACACAAGGATCTCGCAAGGGGCTCGCGGCACACTGACGGCACGGTTCTAGGAAAGGGACCCGCCATGAACTCTGACGACGACCCCGAGCGGTACATCCGCGACTTGGAGCGCGGCGTCGGCCAGACGCCGGGGGCCACGCCCCAGCCGTTCAACACAGACCCGATCTCACGACCCGGCGCGTGGAACCGTGGGGTGTTACCCGGGCAGAGCTTGCCGCGGTTTCGCGGCGTCGCGAGGCTTGCCAAAACCCCGCAAGGACGGGTGCTGCTGGGGATTGCGATCGTATCCGTGCTCGCGATCGGGTGCTACGTGGCGACTCACTACAACAAGGACACCGTGCACGGACACCTCATCATGATCAACGCCGGCACGACGGGCACGATCGACTGCAACAACGGAAACCTCGAGCTGGACGGGGGCAACAACACATACACCGTCACCGGCCACTGCCTGCGGCTCGACATCCGGGGTAGCGCAAACAAAGTCACCGTCGACAGCGCGGACACCATCGGCATCATCGGCGACGACAACGCGGTGATCTACCACTCCGGCGCACCGACAATCAACAGGACGGGAAGCAACAACATCGTCTCGGAGCGTCTGAGCAACCGTTGAGAAGCTAGCCCAGGTTGGCCAGCAGCAGCGCCTCGGCGATCGCCGCGCGTTCCAGCACGCCCAGGTGCAGGCTCTCGTTGACGCTATGCGCTTGCGTGCCCGGGTCTTCGACGCCGGTGACGAGGATCTTCGCCTGTGGGAACGCGGCGGCGAACTCGGCGATGAACGGGATCGAGCCGCCCATGCCCATGTCGATCGGCTCGGCGCCCCAGGCCTGTCGAAAGGCCGCTCGGGCGGCGTCGTAAACCGGGCCGCTAGCGTCGATGGCGTAGGGCTCGCCTTTGTCGCCGCGCGTGACGCTGACCCGCGCCCCCCACGGGGCGTGCCGCTGCAGGTGCGAGGTCAACGCGGCCAGGTGCGCCTCGGCGTCACCGCCGGGCGCTATCCGCATGCTGATCTTGGCCCGGGCCCGCGGGATGAGCGTATTCGACGCTGCCGCAACGGGAGTCGTGTCGATGCCGATCACCGTGATCGCCGGTTTGGCCCAGAGGCGCTGGGGCACTGAACCCGAACCGATCTCCGACACCCCCTCCAGCACGCCGGAATCGGCGCGGACCCGTTCGGGCGGGTAGTCGGGGTAATTCAGTGAGCTGATGTCGGTTTCGTGCAGGCCGGCCACGGCGACGTTGCCGTCGTCGTCGTGCAAACTGGCCAGCAGCCGCACCAGGGCGCTGAGCGCATCGGGAACCACACCGCCCCACAGGCCCGAGTGCAACCCGTGGTCGAGCGTGGCAACCTCGACCACGCAGTCGACCAGCCCGCGCAGCGAAACCGTGAGCGCCGGGGTGTCGGTGCTCCAGTTGTCCGAGTCCGCGATGACGATCACGTCGGCGGCCAGCGCGTCGCGGTGGGCGGCGAGCAAGCGGCCCAGCGACGGCGAGCCGGATTCCTCCTCGCCCTCGACGAAGACCGTCACGCCGACCGGCGGCCGGCCCCCATGCGCCCGAAACGCCGCCAAATGCGTTGCGACACCGGCCTTGTCGTCGGCGCTGCCGCGGGCGTACAGCCGCCCATCGCGTTCGGTGGGCTCGAACGGCGGCGACGCCCACTGGCTGTGGTCGCCTTCGGGCTGCACGTCGTGGTGGGCATAAAGCAATACGGTGGGCGCGCCGGGCGGCGCCGGATGCCGCGCGATGACGGCCGGTGCCCCGCCCTCGCTGACGATCCGCACGTCGCCAAAACCGGCCTGCGACAACAGGTCCGCCACCGCCCGCGAGCTGCGGTGCACCTCGTCGCGCCGGGCGGGGTCGGCCCACACCGATTCGATGCGCACCAGGTCCTCGAGATCGCGGCGCACCGACGGCAACACCTCGCGGACGCGCTCCTCTATCTCGCGAGCAGACGCAGAATCGCGTAGATCGGCCGGAATTCGTGCGATTTTGTGTCTGCTCGCGCTCAAGGAGTCTCCAAGATCGCGACCGCGGCGGCGGTGTCCCCCTCGTGCGTCAGCGACACGTGGATCGTCACATCGGCCAGGTGCTTGGCGATGTCCCCGGTCAGCCGGACGCGGGGCCGGCCCCACATGTCGGTGACCACCTCGATGTCGCGGTGGATGTCCTCCGGCAACACGGGCCGCTGCGCGAACCGCGACACCGACCAGGCCTTGATCACCGCTTCCTTCGCCGCCCAACGGGCCGCCAGGTGACGCGCCGCCGACGAGCTCTTGTCCGAGGCGTCGCGCCGCTCACCCGGGGTGAACGTCTCGGAGAACGCCGTTCCCGGTTGGTCGACTTGCTCGGCGAAATCAGGGATGGAGACGAGATCGATCCCCACACCGACAATGCCCATGGCTGGCCAGGTTAACCGATGGACGACGTCACCCGGCAGGGACCTCGTACGCGTCGTCATCACCCAGCCGGGCGGCCGGATTCAGCAGCATCGCCGCCTCCTGCCGCTTCTCCGGCGCGTCATGGTCGAAGCGACGGTCCGGGGGCCGCTGGTACATCGGCGGCCCGCCGGCGATGGCCGACACGAGTCGGCGCTGGCCGGCCAGCAGGCGAGCGTCCGCGCGCCGCTGGTAGTCGGCGCGCTGATCCGCGTCCAGCGCGGCGATGAACGCCTGCGGGTGCACCAGCGCGACGAGCCCCGACACGTGGCCGAACCCGAGGCTGGTCAGCATCCCCGCCTTGAGCGGGAACTTCTCCCCGAGCCGCAGCGTGTCTCGCACCCAGACGAAGTGCGCGGAACCCGCCAGTTCGTCGTCGACGCAGTCCAGGCTGCGGTTGGGCGGGATGACCCCGTCGCGCAGCATCTGGCACAGGCCCATCGTCTGGAAGACCGCGGCGCCGCCCTTGGCGTGGCCGGTGAGGCTCTTCTGCGACACCACGAACAACGGGGCGCCCGGCGAGCGGCCCAGCGAGTCGGCCAGCCGCTCGTGCAGCTCGGTCTCGTTGGGATCGTTGGCCAGTGTCGACGTGTCGTGCTTGGAGATCACGGCGACGTCGTCGGCGCCGACGCCGAGCTTGGCCAGGGCCCGCGCCAGCGGCGAGTCCTTGCCGCCGCGGCCCGCGCCCAGCGCACCCAGGCCCGGGGCCGGGATCGAGGTGTGCACGCCGTCGCCGAACGACTGCGCGAACGCGACCACCGCGAGCACCGGCAGGCCCATCTTGAGCGCCAGGTCACCGCGCGCCAGCAGGATGGTGCCGCCACCCTGCGCCTCGACGAAGCCCAGCCGGCGCCGGTCGTTGGGCCGGGAGAACTTCGAGTCGTGGATCCCCCGGCCGCGCATCATGCCGGTGTCCGCGGTGGCCGCCATGTCGCCGAAGCCGATGATGCCCTCGAGCGTCAGGTCGTCGATGCCGCCGGCCACCACCATCTCGGCCTTGCCCAGCCGGATCTTGTCGAGGCCCTCCTCCATCGAGACGGCGGCGGTCGCGCAGGCGGCGACGGGGTGGATCATCGCGCCGTAGCTGCCGATGTAGGACTGAACCACGTGTGCGGCAACGATGTTCGGCAGCACTTCCTGGAAGATGTCGTTCGGCTTGTTACGGCCCAACAGGTTTCCGTGGTACATCGTCTGCATCGAGTGGCCGCCGCCCATGCCGGTGCCCATGGTGTTGGCCACCAGGCTCGGGTGCACGTAGCGCATCACCTCGGCCGGGCTGAAGCCGGCGGACAGGAAGGCGTCGACGGTGGCCACGATGTTCCAGACCGCCAGGCGGTCAATGGAACTGGCCATGTCGGGGCTCAGTCCCCACACCGTCGGGTCGAACCCGGTCGGGATCTGGCCGCCAACGACGCGCGACAGCTTGGTCTTTCGCGGCACCCGGATCTCGGTGCCGGCCTTGCGGATGACCTGCCAGTCGCTGGAGTCGGGCACCGGCCGGATGATCGTGTGCTCCGGGTCGAACTCGACGAAGGCGCGGGCGTCGGCCTCCGAGGACACCACGAACGCGAAGTCCTTGTCCAGGAACACCGACACCAGCAGTGGCGACGCGTGGTCGGGGTCGATGGCGCCGTCGTCGACGAACTCACGGATGCCGCATCGCTCCACCACGATGTCGTGGTAGCGCTCGACGAGCTCGGATTCGTCGACCAGGTCGCCGGATTCGGTGTCGTACCAACCGGGTTGGGGGTCGTCTTCCCAGCGGATCAGCCCGGTGGTCCAGGCCAGCTCGAGGACGCCGGCGGCCGACAGCTCGTTGTCGACCTCCATCTCGAACCGGGTGCGCGACGAGCCGTACGGTCCGAGCTCGGCGCCGCCGACGATCACCACCAGGTCGGCGGGGTCGACGTCGAGGTCGGCCCATTCCGGCGGCGGTGCCGGGCGGCAGCCGCGCGGCGGGGACGGCAGCGCGCGAATGGTGCCCGCGGCCGCGTCATCGTCTTCGCCGGTCGCCGCGGCCGACATCTCCTCGCGCGCCTTGGCGGCCAGTTCGGCCATGTCGAGGTCGGCGTCGGCGAGCCCGCCGGTCAGGTCGGCCTCGATCGGCTTGCTGGCGGCGGCCACCTTGGACTCCACGTCGCACAGGCTCAACAGCAGCGCGGCCATTTCGTCGGTGGAGTAGGTGGTGACACCGGCCTCCTCGACGGCGGACACGATCGCGTCGTTGTGGCCCATCAGGCCGGTGCCGCGAGTCCAGCCAATCAGCGCGTGCGCCAAGCTGACTCGGGCCGCCCACGACGACGACTCGGCGTGCCAGCGGCTCACCAGCGCGTCCAGCGCCGACTTGGCCTCGCCGTAGGCGCCGTCGCCGCCGAACATTCCGCGGTTGGGCGAGCCCGGCAGGACCACGTGCAGGCGCGACGCGATGTCGCGCTCGGCGCCGATCTTCGACAGGCCGCCGATCAACCGCTGCACGGCCCACAACAGGACCTTCATCTCCATCTCGGAGCGCGAACCGGCGTCGGACAGGTCGCCGGCGACGCGCGGCGCCGCGAACGGGAACAACAGCGTCGGGGTCTGGGCGTCCTTGATGTGAATCGATTGCGGCCCAAGGCTTTCGGTCTGCTCGGTGCCGACCCACTCGACCAGGGCGTCGATGTCGGAGTAGGACGCCATGTTGGCCGCCACCACCCACAACGCGGCGCCGTAGCGGGCATGGTCGCGGTAGAGCCCGCGGTAGAACGCCAGCCGTTCGTCGTCGAGCTTGGATGTCGTCGCGATGACCGTGGCGCCACCGTCGAGCAGTCGTGCGACCACCGACGCCGCGATCGACCCCTTGGACGCACCAGTCACGACGGCGACCTCGCTGCTGGACGGACCCGGCAGCGGGTTCTCGGCGCCCGCGGCGATGCGGCCGTACAGCGACGCGTGGATCTGACGGCCGGCGGCCAGCGACTTGCCCTGCCACCAGGTGGCCTGGGTGGCGACGACGTGGCCGGCGCCCTCGAACCGCTCGGACAGCCGCATCCAGTCGGCGTCGATGTCGCCCTCGTCGGCCAGCCAAAGCTTGACCAGGTCCTCGCGGGCGCTGGCCCAGCGGTCGTCGAACACGACGGCCTTCTTGGCGTCGAACACCGGAGCCACCAAACGCGGCCAGTCCGCACCCAATTCGGCGGTGACGAGGTCGATGAGCTCGGCATCGCTGGCCGCCGGCGACACGCTGACCGGATCGTCGAGGCCCAGCTGGCCCAGCACCAGGCGGGCCGCCGAGGCCAGCACGCCGTCGCGCCCGGTAATCTGGTCGGTGAATTCGGAGAGGGCGGCCGCGTCGACGGTCGCGCCGCCGCCACCACCGGCCGACGGCAGCGTTACCGAGACCCCGTGCCGTGCGGCGACCGCCGTGACCGCCGCGTCGATGACCTTGTCGACCGAGGCGGCATCGGCCAGTGCGCCCTCATGCAGGTGGCCCATCGCGCCGCCGCGAACGCTGGTGCCCTCGCGGGTGCCCAGCGCAACCTCCACGGTGACGTGCTTGACCCAGCCGTCCCCGAGCTCCCAGGTCTTCTTGACCCGATCGGCGATCGCGGCCGGCCGCTTGCCCGACGGTCCCAGGACCGTGCGCAGCTGATCGTTGATCGCGTCGGAAAGCACTGGGCCGTAAGGCTTGTAGGTGCGCGCCAGCTTGGTCACCTGCGCGCGCAGGCCGGCCAGATCGGCCTCCGCGGCGCCGTCGATCGCGCCGAGGTTCAGCTCCGAGCCGAGGTCCACCAGCAGCTGGTTGCGCCGCGACGACGCCCCGTCGGTGATGGACTCGATGGAGTCCAGCTGTTCGATCTGGTCGATGCGCATCTTGGCCGACAGCGCGATCAGCGCCAGGGTGGCGTCGGCGGCGTCGAACGTGAGGTCGTCCGGTCGGGCCGCCCCCGACGGAGCGGCGGGCGCCGAAACCGGTGCGGCCGCGGCCGTTTCCGGCACGTCCGCGGTGGCCGTGGCGGCGTCGTCGACCTCGTCCTCCGGTTCCGGCTCCGGGTCGGTGTCGGTGGCGAACAGCACGGCGGCGTCGCGCTCGGCGTTGAGCACTTCCACTGTGCTGTGCGCGTATTCGGGCAGCTTGAGGGTGTTGGTGGCGAGGCCGGCGACGGTCGGCGCCGACTTCACACCGATCTCGACGAACCGCTCAACACCGAGACCGCCCGCGGCCTCCTCGGTGAAGAGCAGGTCCTGGGTCTCGATCCAGCGCACCGGGCTGGCGAACTGCCAGGCCAGCAGCTCGATCAACGTCTTGCGGGCCAGCTCGGCCGGCCGCTCGCGACGCCAGGTGTCGTAGTCGGCGAGGATTTCGTCGAGCGGCTCGGCGGGCACCAAATCGCGGATCTCCTGGACGAAGTCGCGGTCCAGTGTGAACGGTCTCGGCACCAGGTTCGGGATGTAGCGGCCGATGATGATGTCGGGGTCCTTGTCGCGCGGCATGACCCGCTCCAGCGCCCGCCGGAAGTCGGCCACGCCCACCCGCAGCACCCGCGAGTGGAACGGCACGTCGATGCCCGGCACCAGGATGAACGAGCGCCGTCCGCCGGTGAGCTCGCGCCGGCGCTCGACCTCGGCCTCCAGGGCCTCCAGGCCGCGGACCGTGCCGGCGATCGCGTACTGCGAGCCGCGCAGGTTGAAGTTCACGATCTCGAGGAATTCACCGGTGCTCTCGGCGATTCCGGCGACGAACGCGGGAACTTCCTCGTCGGGCAGGTCGATCTGCGAGGGCCGGATCGCGGCCAGCCGGTAGTTGGAGCGGCCCAATTCGTCGCGGGGCACGATGTCGTGCATCTTCGACCCGCGGTGAAACACCATCTCCAGCAGGGCTTCCAGCTCGTAGATGCCCGTCACGCAGGCCAGGGCGGTGTACTCACCGACCGAGTGACCGCACGCGACGGCGCCTTCGACGAAGGCGCCCTGCTCGCGCATCTCGGCGACCTGCGCGGCGGCCACGGTCGCCATCGCGACCTGGGTGAACTGGGTCAGGTACAGCACGCCCTCGGGGTGGTTGTAGTGCACGCCGCTGGCGATGATGCTGGTCGGGTTGTCGCGCACCACGTGCAGCACCGAGAAGCCCAGCGTCTCGCGGGTGAACTTGTCGGCGGCGTCCCACACCTTGCGCGCCGCCTTGGACCGGCCGCGCACCTCCATGCCCATGCCCTTGTGCTGGATGCCCTGGCCGGGGAACGCGTAGACGGTCCTCGGCGAGCCCAGCCGCGCGGTGGCCGACATCACCAGGTCCGAACCGACCCGTGCGGACACCTCCAAAACCTCGGCGCCCTGGTCGATTCCGACGCGATCCACCCGGAAATCGACCTCGTCGCCGGGGCGGACCATGCCCAGGAACCGCGCGGTCCAGCCGACCAGGCGAGCGGGCGGGCGGGCCTTGCCGTCGGTGGCGGTCGCCGCGTGCTGCGCCGCGGCCGACAGCCACATACCGTGCACGATCGGCGATTCCAGGCCCGCCAGCAGCGCGGCCGCCCGATCGGTGTGGATGGGGTTGTGGTCACCGGACACCACCGCGAACGGGCGCATGTCGACCGGTGCGGCCAGCGTCACGTCGCGGCGGCGACGGCGCGGGGTGTCGGTCGCGTTCTCCGAGACCGCGCCACCGGCCCGGACCGGATCGGTGAGCTCGGCCGCACCGGTGCGCCCGAGGATCGCGAAACGCTCGGCCAGCGTGGCGATTACCGCGCCGCCCGCATCCGAAATAGTCACCGACACCGGGACCACCCGGCCCATGTCAGTGTCGACGGCGCCCGAAGCCGTTGCGGTTACCGTCAATTGGGCCCGCTCCGTCGGCAGAGTGCCGACCACGTGGGCGGCGTGGTCCAGATGCACCAGGCTCAGCAGGCCCTCCACCACCGGGACGCCAGAATCGGTGACCGCCGAGCCGATCGCCGCGAAAACGGCGGGCCAGCAAGGGCCGACGAGCGCGTCGGGAACGGTGGTGAGGCTCGGCGCCAGCGGCTCGCCGAAGATGGCTGTGACCCCGGTGTGATCCGCGACCCGCTCGGGGTCCCAGTCCACCGTCAGGGTGGCCGTCCCGTCGGTGACGGCGGGCAGGAAATCCGGCCCGTCCACACCCGCGGCGATCGCCAGGACCGCGCGCATGGCTGTGGTGGCATCCTCGGTGGACACCACCGGGGTGCCGCCGTCAACGGTGTTGGCGGGCAACCGGAACGGGATGTCGACCCACGCGCCCGACACGGGCACGCTCAGCACGACGGCGTCGCCGTTGACCTCGAGCCGCGCACCGGTCGAGGAGTGGGTGGCGCGCTGGCTTTCGGGTCCGTCGTGCACCAGCCAGTCGCTCGGCTGGGCGATTCGATGAACAGGGTTGGTCGTGGTCCGGCCGGCCCACTGCACGTCCGGGGCGTCGAGCACGACGGCCAAGGGTCCGGTCACGTCGGTGCGACCGCGCCGGCGCGATGTGACGACTCGAGGCTCCGCACCCGCGGCCAAGGCCTCTTCGATGGCGGCCTGTTCGAAACGGTCCAGCAACTCGCCGACGGGTTCGTCCATCCGGGTGATGCCGGCCACCGCGGCGGTGCCCGGGATGATGCACACCTGGTCGGCGTCGTAACGGGCGTCGTGGGCCTGCCACAGCGAGTCACTGCGCCACCAGCGCCGCACGTCCTTGTCGATGACCGGCACGAAGTTGACCGGCTTGCCCAGCGTCTTGCACAGCGTGACGAAGAACGGCACATCGGCCGGGTGCAGCTGCACGGTTTCGGCGTCCGGGTGGTGCGCGAGCAGCGTCGCGATCGCCTCGTCGGGGGTCTCCAGCAGGGCCGCGTCGTCGAAGGCCGTCTCGATCGGCCCGAAATCCATTGGGTGCAAACGCGCCTCGGCGCGTTGCAGCATCTGCTGGAAACGGTCACGCCACGTGTCGGCCAGCCAGGGGCTGCCGGGCCCCAACTTCCCAGCCGTGTCGGCGGTCGAATCGCCCTCGCCGATGGTCAATTCGACGTACCGGCGCAACCACTGCAGGTAGGTCATCTCCCCCACGTCGCCGAAGTACGGCTTGGCGGTGTTGGCCATCGCCGCGATGATCTCGTCGCGACGCTCGGCGACCGCGTCGGCGTCACCGGCGACCTCGTCGAGCAGCCGGCCGCACCGCGAGGCGCTGTTGTCGATCTCGTGAATGTCCGCGCCGAGCTGGCTACGGCTGGAAGCCATGCCGCCCTGAGCTTTTCCGGCGCTGATCCACTGGTCGGTGCCGGTGGTTTCCACGAGCATCCGCTTGACCGACGGCGAGGTGGTGGACTCGAGCGTCGCCATCGCCGCGGTGCCGACCAGGATGCCGTCGATCGGCATCAACGGGAAGCCGTAGGCCTCGGCCCAGCGCCCCGACAGGTATTCGGCCGCCCGCTCGGGGGTGCCGATGCCGCCGCCGACGCAGACCGTGATGTTGGGCCGCGACCGCAACTCCGAATAGGTCGCCAGCAGCAGGTCGTCCAGGTCCTCCCAGGAGTGGTGCCCGCCGGCGCGCCCGCCTTCGACGTGCATGATCACCGGCTTGGTGGGCACCTCGGTCGCGATGCGGATGACCGAGCGGATCTGCTCGACCGTGCCGGGCTTGAACACCACGTGGCTGATGCCGATGTCGTTGAGCTCGTCGATCAACTCGACGGCTTCCTCGAGATCCGGGATGCCGGCGCTGATCACCAGGCCGTCGATCGCCGCGCCGGACTGGCGGGCCTTCTGCACCAGCCGCTTGCCACCGACCTGCAGCTTCCACAGGTAGGGGTCGAGGAACAGGGCGTTGAACTGATAGGTGCGGCCGGGCTCGAGCAGGCCGGAGAGCTCCTCGACGCGGTCGGCGAAGACTTCCTCGGTGACCTGCCCGCCGCCGGCCAGCTCGGCCCAGTGCCCGGCATTGGCCGCGGCCGCCACGATCTTGGCGTCGACGGTGGTCGGGGTCATGCCCGCGAGCAGGATCGGCGAGCGCCCGGTCAGCCGGGTGAACTTCGTCGAGAGCTTGACCCGGCCGTCGGGAAGGCGGACCACGCCCGGGGCGTAGGTCGACCACGCGCGCGCGACCTCGGGGGTGGCGCCGACGGTGAAGAGGTTGCGCTGACCACCGCGGGTCGCGGCGGGCACGATGCCGACACCGAGGCCGCGGATCACCGGCGCGGTCAGCCGGGTCAGGATGTCCCCGGGGCCCAGGTCGAGAATCCAGCGTGCGCCGGCCTGGTGAACGCTCGTGATCTCGTCCACCCAGTCGACGCCGTTCACCAGGATGGCCTCGGTCAGCTTGCGGGCCAGTGCCACGTCGATGCCGACCTTCTCGGCCCAGCCGCCGACGATGTCGATGCCGTCGGCCAGCCGCGGCGTGTGGAAGCCCACCTCGACCCGGACCGGGTCGAAGACCGGTGCGAAGACGTCGCCGCCGCGGACCTTGTTCTTGCGGTCGGCCTCTTCCTTTTCCGAGATCTGCTGGCAATACAGTTCGAAGCGCGAGAGCTGTTCGGGGGTGCCGGTGATGACGACCGACCGCCGGCCGTTGCGGATGGACAGCACCGGAGGCAGCACGGTCCGGACATCCTGCGCGAACTCGTCGAGCAGCCGGCGAATGCGGTCGGGGTCGGCGTTGGTCACCGACACCATCGGCGGGCGGTTGCCCAGCACGGAGATTCCGCGCCGACGGGCGACCAGGGTGCCGGCCGCGCCGATCAGCTGCGCCAGCGCCAGCAGTTCGATGTCACGAGCGCCCGCGGCGTTGAACGCCTCGACGGCGAGCACGCCCTGCGAATGCCCCACGACGGCCACCGGCGGCGTCGCGGTCCAATCCATGCCCTGCCGGGCCAGTGCGCGCGCCGCCGCGATCTGCGTGAGCAGCACGCCCGGGATGGACACCGCGGCCGACGTCAGGTGCTTGTCCGACGGGATGGGATCCTCGGCCGCCAGCGCGCGCACCCACCGCAGCGGCTCGAAACCGATCGGACGCACCACGACCAGCTCTTTGGCCACCGGCTCGAGCAGCAGTTCCACCTCACCGACCAGCGTTGCCAGTTCGGTCTCGATCCCGGCAGAGGACACCAGCTCCTCGAGGGTTTCCAGCCAGGCGCTGCCCTGGCCGCCGAAGGCGATGGCGTACGGCTCGCCGGCGGTCAGACGGTCGACCAGAGCATGGGCGCTGTGCGGGCTGTTTCCGTCGCGGTCGGCGGACACCCGGTCGTGCTCGTGGATCGTCACGTTCTGTATCTCCCCTGCATGCGTCTTTACGTCTCGGTTTCGTTCGGCCGGTCGGCCCCGGAGGCCGGGGCCTGCTCGGTCTCAGTCGATTCCCCGTCGAATCACAGCCGGAGGACGGCTGGCCGGTGTGCTGTCGGCGGGCCGCCCCGATCGATCGAGCGACGCGGCGGACAGCATCGGCTCTACTAAGAGTGTCATAAGGATCAGTGCCCTTTTTGCATGTTGATCGGTTACTGGTGAGTTCTACGCGCGGGTAACCGTGTCGTGGGTAACACCGGGTTTAACCGCCCGCGCGGGCGCGGCGAACAAACCTGCTGCATGCAGGTGGTTACGGTCGAGTAGCCATAACTGCGCTGATCAAGGCACGATTGTTATGTAATCGTTATGTTAAAAAAACCGACTCGCTTGACGGCCGCTGACACCGCGTCAGTCCGGTCCGGCGAACCCACCTTGCCCGAAAATGAGCGAACGAGTGTTTGCTGGAAGTTGGACCGTCCGGCCGCTAGGCCCACTGACCGAACTGGGGTTTGAGGATTTCGTTGATGTCGACCCCGACGCCTCCGACGCTTCGTTTGTCGATCTCGACCTGATGCAGGCTCGCGGCGGGATGGGCGAAGCCCTTCGGCGAGCCCCAGTTGTGCTGCCAGAAGTACGAGCCGAGGCCGTCGTGCAGGGCCCAGTCGATGGTTTTGGAATTGGCGTACACGCCGGTGCGCTCGTGCCCGATCACCGACTCCCAAGAGCGCAGATACGGAACTATCTGCTGCTTGTACTGCTCGTAAGACGGGTCGTCGTCGATCGACGCATAGATCGGGGCGTTCGCCGGCCCGCCGGCGGCGGCGTGCAACTGCACCCCGCGCTGCGCGTGTTGCAGGCCCGCACCCGCGCCGCCCAGCCAGTCGGCGCTGGATCCCTTGCCGTACTGGTAGCACGAGACGATCTTGAGCCCGTTGCTGCTCAGGTCACGGGCCTCGCCGACCTGAATCGGCTTGCCCAGCATCCAGTTGCCGCCCGGCCGACGGTCCGAGACGTAGCGAATGGAACCGACCGCCCCGGCGGCCCTGATCTGGCTGGCCGGGATGACCCCCGCCGCGTAGTCCAGCAGGGTGCCGAGCGACGCCGACGCCGGCGCGGCGCGCAACGACGCCGCCGCGACGCCGAGCCCTACCAGACCCGGGGTCGCGGCCGCGAATTTGAGCACGTCACGCCGCGAGACCGACACATGCCACAGGGTACGACAGGAACATCACATGCCCCATGAACCACTTATGTCACAGCGGTCACATATGCGTCACGGCGGCGCATCGCCGGGCAGCACGATGACGATGATGGCCTCCAGGCCGCGGCGGGCGGTCTGCCGCGATATCTCCTCGAGGAAACGGGCCGCCGCCGGACTGATGGATCCGGCCCAGGCGCGGAATCCCTGCACCATCACCGGGTCGTTGGCCAGCAACGGTTGCACCCGCCGCAGCACGCTGACCACGTCGTCGGGCAACGGGTCGGCCACTTGCGCGTCGATCCAGGCGCACGCGAGTTCTGTTGCCGCGGAATCGCTTTCGTCCAACGAAACAACGTCGTTGGCGAGTTTACGCAGTCGGTCGAAGAGCACCTGATGTCCAGGCGTCTCGGCCAGTTGCTCGAGCAGCGTGCTGGCCGCCGGCGGTAACGCCATCTGCCCGAACAAGGCGGGAACCGGCAGCTCCCACTCATCGAACAGGCTGGCGTACATCGCGGTGACGGGCGCGGAGAGCGGTTCGGTGAGCCTGCCGATGACGCCGATGCTGTCGCGATGCCTCGTCGCCAGCCTGCGCAGGAGGTTCTCGTCAAGGTCGGTCGCGTCGGCGATCCCGGTGGCGGTGTCGATCGCCGCGATCAGCTGATCCAGCCGGTCGCGTTCGCGCACGAGTAAGGTGCGGTGCTCGTCCAGGAGCGCCGCCAGGGTGGTCTGAGCGCCGTCGAGCAACCGCTGGATGTCGTTGATGCCGACGCCGAGGCTTCTCATCAGGTCGATGCGCAGCAGCTCGAGCACCTGGTCGACGTCGAACACGCGGTAGCCGTTGCTCAGGTACTCGGCGTGCAGCAAACCGATTTTCTCGTAGTGGCGGATGCGGCCCGAGGCGATTCCGGTCAGGGCCGCGACGTCGCCGATCAGCAACTGCTCAGCCACGGCTTGACCTTACAACTGTCACAAGGTCTGTACTGGGCATATGGAGCGTGACCAGCTCATCGACCTGACCAGGCGGGCGTGCAAGCTGGCGCGCGACAAGACGACCGACCTCGCCGCGTCACAACATCGGGTCGACGCACGGGACTACACGTCGGTCGAGCGACACGAGCTGGACCGGGCCATGCTCCTGGCCAGCCCGCAATTGGTCGGCTACGTCTCGGAGCTGCCAGGTCCGGGCGCGTACTGCACCAAGGAGGTGATGGGCCGATCGATCCTGCTGACCCGCACGTCCGAGGGTTCGGTCAAGGCGTTCGACAACGTCTGCCTGCACCGCCAATCGCCGGTCGCGACGGGGTGCGGCACGGCGAAGCGGTTCACGTGTCCCTACCACGCGTGGACCTACGACAACACGGGGCGCTTGGTGGCGCTTCCGGGACATGAGGGGTTCCCGGAGGCGTCGATCGCAAGCGCGGCGAAGCCGGGCGCAGCGGGTCGGCGCCCATCGGGAGAGGCGTCGACCGCAAGCGCGGCGAAGCCGGGCGCAGCGGGTCGGCGCCCATCAGCGGAGGCGGCCGTCAAGTCCGACGGTTTGACCGAACTACCGGCGGCCGAGTACGCCGGATTCCTTTGGATCGCGCTGGATCCCGGCGCGACCCTGGACGTCGCGGCGCACCTGGGGCCGCTGGCCGACGAGCTCGATTCGTGGGGCATCGGCCGGTGGTCCCCACTGGGCGAGAAGGTGCTCGACTTTCCGATCAATTGGAAGCTGGCGGCCGACACCTTCGCGGAGAACTATCATTTCGCCACCGTGCACCGGCAAACCTTCGCCACCATCGCCCGGAGCAACTGCACGGTGTTCGACTCGTACGGGCCCCATCACCGGTTGATCTTCCCGCTCAACACGATCCTGCATCTCGACGATGTTCCCGAAGAGCAGTGGGACCCGTTCCACAACATGGTCGTGATCTACGCGCTGTTCCCCAACATCGTGCTGTCGGTGACCATCGCCAACGGCGAGCTCTTCCGCATCTACCCGGGCGACCGACCCGGCCGGTCGACTACCGTGCACCAGAACTCGACACCGCTGGACCTGTGCGACGAATCCGTGGCCGCCGGCGCTCGAGCCGTCTTCGAGTATGCGCACGCCACGGTCCGCGACGAGGATTACCGGCTGGTCGAGGGCCTACAGGCCAACCTCGAGTCGGGCGCTCGGGATCATCTGGTGTTCGGCCGCAACGAACCTGGGCTGCAGCACCGGCACATCACCTGGGCCGAAGCGCTCGCGCCGAGACGGTAAATTTGCAGCGAAAGTGCGAGTGAACACCTGCGAATTTACAGGCTCGGCGCGGAGTCCCTCAATTCTCCTCGGACAGGACGGCGATCAGATCCTCGAGAATCGTTGCCAACAAATCGTTTTCGGCCGGTGCCGCGCCGGTCAACAACTCGACCGCCTCGCCGCGACGGCCGGCGGCAACCAGCGGCACCACCTGATCGACGATCGTCTGCAGCTCCGGGGCGGGTGGTTCGACGTTCGCGACGGTGGTGGCCAGCACCTCGACCAGCTCCCAGTCGCGGTACAGCGCGAGCGAGCGCTCGTTGAAGGCAAACCCGGTCACGGGTTTGCCCCACAGCGTTCCGTGGTAGCGGTAGGGACCTTCCATGTACTCGATCGGCAGCCCATGCGCCGGGGCCGCCACCAGCGGCTCCCCGATGATGTCCAGTTGCAGTGTGGCGCAGCTGATCCGGTGGCGGTCCGGCATGTATCGAGCGGGGGCGACCGGCCGCACCAGCGGCCGGACCGCGTTCGGCCAGCGCACGTAGCTACTGATCGTGACCTCGACGTCTTCGGCGCAGTCGGGCGGCAAGGCCGGGTCGGGATAGCTGGTCGTGACGCCGGTAAACGGCTGTAGCGCATTGCCGTTCGTGCGGTCGAATTGCCGCCAGATGCTCAAGTCCACGCCGTTGTCGAAGTTGATGGTGCGCCATTCGTGCGACCTGGCCCGTGGGTCTCCCCCGCTTCCCCCGCCGCCGGCGTACTTCGGGAACCACTGCCGGTCGACGTGCCCGCCACTGCCGGAGACCTGCTCGACGACGTCTCCCCAGCGCAGCGTGCCCGTCATCGCCATTCCCGTCTGGAAATACGAGTAAGTGTCGCTTTGGCCGAAGCAGACGATCTTCCCTTTGTAGGTCGACGCACCCACCGGAGTCGGTGCGCGCGTTGGGGTTACGGCCAGATCGAGCCGCATCGGCCGGCCTGAGTGGTCCTGGCCCACCAGGCTGACGCGATACGTGAACGGCAGCAATTCCCCGTCGCCGCTGCGGCAGGCGCTCCAGGACGCGGTTCCCGCGCCGCTGTGGTAGCTGAGGTCGAGGTGGCCCGACGCCATGGCCAGCTTGCGCTGGGCTCCCGGCTCCATGTTGGCCGGCGGCATGTCGTAATCCGTATAGGTGCCGTAGTCACCGGTGTCGAGGTCGAACAGCGCCATCGTGTAGAAATCCGCGACGATCGTTCCCCCGGGCCGGTTCTTGTTGAAGATGGTCAGGAAGGCAAACGAGCGGCCGCTTTCGGTGGCATCGAGCTGGCCGGCAATGAACCAGGTGTCCGATTCCTGGTCGGCGTGTTCGCCTTCGGCGGCCGGGAAGTCCAGCTGCGGATCGCCCGGGACCAACCGAAACGGGTAAGTGCGCCAGTCGCTATCCATGTCGCTTCCTTGCCACGGCGCCATCTTGCTTTTTTCACTATGTTAGCGTCAATAGCGAATTGCGGTCGCGGTCCGATCCCCGAGGAAGTGCCCGATGACAGAAAATCCCGGCCAGCGTTCCTACAACGAACTCTTCATCGGAGGGCAGTGGCGCAAGCCCGCCAACCCGCAACAGCTCGCCGTGATCTCGCCGCACTCCGAAGAGCCGGTCGGCCACGTCCAGGTGGCCGGGCCCGAGGACGTCGACGCCGCCGTCGTCGCCGCGCGAAACGCCTTCGACCACGGCCCCTGGCCCCGCATGACCCATGCCGACCGAATGGCGAAGGTCGAACAGCTCGCCGGGATCTACGCCGGGCACATCGAGGAGATGGCCGACCTGATCACCGACGAGATGGGTTCTCCCCGCAGTTTCAGCCGGCTGGGCCAAGCGGCCGCCGCGGCCTCACTGATCCACCTCGCGCTGGCCGCCGCGCGCGACTTCCCCTGGGTGGAACGCCGCCAGGGGGTGCTCGGCGAAGTGCACCTGCGCCGGGCCCCGGTCGGGGTGGTCGGGGCCATCGTGCCGTGGAACGTGCCGCAGTTCCTGATCATGCCCAAGCTGATCCCGGCCCTGATCGCCGGCTGCACGGTGATCATCAAGCCCGCACCCGAAACGCCCTTGGACGCTTTATGGTTGGCGGAAATGATCGAGCAGCTGGACCTGCCCGACGGGGTGGTCTCGGTGCTGCCGGGCGGACCCGACATCGGGGAGGCGCTGGTGCGCCATCCCGGTGTCGACAAGATCGCGTTCACCGGCTCCAGCGCCATCGGGCGCCGCATCGCCGCGCTCTGCGGCGAGCAACTGAAGCGCTACAGCCTCGAGCTGGGCGGTAAGTCGGCGGCGATCATTCTCGACGACGCCGACATCGGCAAGACGGTGGCCGGGCTGAAAACCGCCGGCCTGATGAACAACGGTCAGGCGTGCGTCGCGCAGACCCGCATCCTGGTGAGCGATCGTCGTCACGACGAGGTGGTCGACGCGCTGGCCGAGATGATGTCGGCGCTCAACGTCGGCGACCCGGCCGACGAGGCCACCGATATCGGACCCCTCGTCGCGCAACGGCAACAACGTCGGGTGCAGGAGTACATCAAGTCGGGCAAATCGGAAGGGGCCCGCGTCGTGCTCGGCGGCGAAGACAGTCCGTCCGGCCACGGCTGGTACGTGCGGCCGACGCTGTTCACCGACGCCACCAACGACATGCGCATCGCCCGCGAGGAGATCTTCGGTCCCGTGTTGACCGTGCTGCGCTACCGCGACGAAGACGACGCGATCCGCATCGCCAACGAGAGCGACTACGGTCTGGCCGGTTCGGTGTGGACCTCTGACATCGCCCACGGCCTGGAGGTCGCGGCCGGTGTCCGCACCGGCACCTACGGCATCAACATGTACACGCTCGACATCGGCGCCCCGTTCGGCGGCTTCAAGCAGTCGGGCATCGGGCGCGAGTTCGGCCCGGAGGGCCTGCACGAGTACGTCGAGCTTCAGACGCTGGTGTGCAAGGGCAAGCTGCCGCCGCTATAGTTCGCGCGGCCACCACGCGGGATCGCGGCCGAGGCGCGCGAGAAGCCTTGCCTGGACATCGGTTTCGTTGTCGACCGCGACGGGCGCGGAGAACATTCCCGACGCGGTCAAGGCCTGGGGGTCCGTCGGCAAGGCGGAGTAAAACCGTTCGCACCAGCCGGGATCCAGCCGATCGTCGGAGCCCACGGCGCGGGCGAGGTCCCAGGTGTGCACCACGACATCGCGGGTCAGGTTCGGCATCAGCCGGTAGGCGTCCAGCTGCGCCGCGGCGCCCGATTCAAGCGCCTCCGTCAGCGCGTCATAGGTCAATTGCCAACGCGCCCGCGGATCGTCCCGGGGCCGGTCGGGTTTCAGCCCGAGGGGCCGCAGGATGAGTACGTCATGGAAGCCGATCACGTGCTCGACGACCCCTCGGGCGTCCCAGGCGTCGCACGGTGAGCGACGGTCCCACCGGCCGTCCGCCGCGGCGACCGCCTCGCCGAACCGCCGGCATACGGCGAGGTGCAGTTCAACTACCTCATCCGTCACCACGGGTCTTCGGGCATCTGCAGCGTGAGCTCGACCGGACAGCACAGGGCGCCATGCTGATTGGTCACCTGGATTTCGATGTCGACAAGGCAGCGCGGCGGATCCACCGAGGTGTCCCGCCGCTTGGCCAGGGCCCGCCCGCGCCCGATCATCGTGTCCCCCGCGTACACCGACCCGACCAGCCGCATCGATCGGCGCACCACGCGGCTGCTCGGACCCGCCCACTCGGTGGCGACCCGATCGGCAAACCCGGCAAGGTGCATGGTGTTGACGTAAATCGTTGGGTTGCCCTGGCTTTGGGCATAGCTGGGATCGAAATGGCCGGGGAAATAGTCCCATGTCGCCCCGGCGTTCTCCACCACCCGCTGATAGCTGATGTGGTCGACCACCTCCGGCAAGTCGAGGGGGACGTCGATCGTGTTCCAGTCCAGATCGCTCACGAGGCGGCACCAGGAGTGAACCGGAACAACGTATTCCGGCAGGTGGCCACCACGGCGCCGTCCTGACGGGTGTAGGTCTCGAGCGTCTCGACGAAATGACCGACGCCCAAACGGGTCCGCTTCTCCGGTGAGACCGACACCAGCTCCTCGACGGCGGTGAGCACATCGCCCTCAACGATGGGCCGCAGGAACTCAACGTCGTTGGCCGCGTTGATGAACGTGGTGCCGGGCAGCGGCACCCGCAGCACGACCGAGGCAGCGGGCGGTCGGCCCGTCGGCTCCCACGGCGGGGGGATCAGCCAACCCATCAGGAGGGCCGGCGGGGCGAGCAGGCCGCCCCACCTCTGCCGGGAGAACTCGGCATCCCAATACGATCGATTGCCGTCGCGGACCATCGCGGCGAACAACTGGATGCGCGCGCCGCTGACGGGCGTCGCCGCGGTGCGGGGTTCGCTCTTCGCGCCGACCATGCGCAGTGCGTCTTCGTAACTGCCAAAGGCGAGCTGGTAGCTGAGGTCCCGATCCTCGCTCACATGACGAGCGGGTGGCGGCTCGGCACCGAATCCCATTCGAGCGCACGGGAAGTGAAGTACCAGGCGCCGCGCTCGTAGATCAGCGTGTCCCGGTACGTCCCGGTGGCCCGCAGGGTGGTGTCGCCGTACATCGCGGCGAACAGCACCGCGACGCAACGCATGCTCGCGTTGATGCCGTCGACGCGGATCTCGTGGTCCAGGGTGACCAGCCGCTGTCCGTCGCCGCCGTCGAAGGCCGCGCGCAGGTCGGTGAACAGGTCGCCGTCGCGGGAGTAGCTCGCGCCGGCGTGGCGGAAGGTGGCGATCCAACGATCGCGATCACCGTCGGAGTAGGCCCTGTTGTGGCGGGCGGTCAAATCCAGGATCGCAGCGCGGGCCGTCGCGGCCTGGAGCATCTGCTGTTCCTGATAGGTCATGGTCATCTTGCTCTGCAGCCTCTCTGCGAAATGGCGCCCAACCAGGGGTGGTGACGTAACACCAAATTAATTTACCGGCGATTCCGTAACATCAAGGTAACTTACCGACGAACGATATACCCCTCTTTCTCGCGATCCCACGCCGTCGGACCCAGGCCGCGGCCCCGCAACACGTCTTTACGAACTCGCCCGATGACGTTCTTGGGGAGTTCATCGACGGTCTCCACGAATCGCGGCACACAGAAGTAGGGCATCCGGGCGGCGCAGAAGTCCAGCAACTCCGCGCAGTCCAGGGCGGCCCCGGGGCGCAGCGTCACGACCAACAGGATGTCGTCTTCGCCCAACTCGCTCGGGACCGCGACCGCCGCGGCCTCGGCAACCGAGGGATGGCTCACGACGACGGCCTCCACCTCGACCGAGGAAACGTTTTCGCCGCGCCGGCGCAACGAGTCTTTGATGCGGTCGACGTAGGTCAGGTTCCGATCGGTGTCGAGACGGCCCAAGTCGCCGGTGCGAAACCACTCCGGGTGCGGCTCCACCCGTGAGCCCTGAATCACATAGCCTTCGCTCATCACGTGCGGGTGCCGTGGGCGGCAGGCGATTTCCCCGACCGCCCCGGGTGGCAGCGGGTCGCCGCGCTCGTCGAGGATGCGGACGTCGAAATCGGGATTCGGCCGGCCCGACGTCCCGGGCACGCCCTCGTCGGACACGCCCTTGACGGCGATCGGAAAGGCCTCGGTCATGCCGTACATCGTGACGATGCGGCAGCCATAACGCTTTTCGATCTCGCGGTAGGAGCCCGCGTCGATGGGCGCGGCGGAGATGAACCGCAGCGGCAGCTGCGCGTCACGCGGATCCGCGGGCAGGTTCTGCAGCATCGACACCATCGCACCGGCCCCGACGAAACCGATGGCGCCGTGGGCGCGGATGTCATCCCAGACCTCGCCGGGGTGAAACCCCTTGGCCAACACGGTCGTTCCGCCGACCAGCATCGGGGCCAGCACGCTGGGCGCCGCACTCAGGTGGAAGAGCGGCATGGCCGTCCACAACGCCTCCCCCGGGCCGAATTCCCAGGCGGATGCGGCGGTTGCGGCGACGGAGAACAGGTAATGCCACGTCGTGGCAACCGCTTTCGACGGGCCGGTCGTCCCGGAGGTGAAGAACAGCACCCCGACGTCGGCGGGCCCCGTGGGGTTTTCGGCCAGCGGAACGTCGAGGTCGAGGTGCAACGTGGCGGTGAGCGCATCGTCCTGCACCACAACGCCGGTCACCGCATCCAGCTGCCCGGCGACCTCGTCGACCCGGGATCGGCGTTCGGCGTCGGTGAGAACCACCTTGGCCCGCGACAACCGCAGCGTGTGCAGCAGGAAATCGCCCTTGTTCGCGGCATTCACCGCCGCGCTGACCGCGCCGATGCGCGCCGCACCCAGCCAGAAGTAGACCCATTCCGGGCAGGTGGCGGTGAACAGCGCCACGCAGTCGCCGGGACCGACGCCCAGGCCGGTCAGCATGTGCGCCGCCGCGCGGGACCGCTGGCGCATCTGCTCGAAGGTCACGTCGACGCCGGCGATCGACATCATCACCCGGTCGGGGTGCTGCTCGGCCCGCGCGTCCAGCACGGCCGGCACGGTGAAGCTGTCGACACCGAAATCCGACGGCCCCGGCATCAGGCTTTCGCGGCCGCCGGGTCGGGCTCACCGTCGGCGGTGTAGCCGAAGTCGGACGGCGAGGGCTGCGGACCCGGGTAGAAGCGGTGCGCCCAGCGGCGAAGGGCGGCGTAGTCGTGCGCCTCTTCGGGAGCCAGGTTGGGCTTTTCGAGGTACTTCATGTTCTCCCACGTGAAGAAGTCCTGCTTGATGACCTCTTGCTGCAGCGCCAGGAACCTGGCGGCGCGGCCGGTGGGCGCGTCGCCGCTGTCGCCGGGCTCACGGACGGACGCCTGCGTGTAGAAGTAGTCGGTGTAGTCCTCGTCGACCGGCGTCTGCCCGGTGACCTGCAGGGTGGCCACCAACTCACTGGGGAAACGAACCAGGCCCAAGCCCAACGAGTAGTTGTCGTAGATGATCTTGGCGTCGACCGGCCCGTTCGGGGTCAGCCAGGTCGAGGCGCGGCCGCCGCCGAAATGGGCGTTGACCGTGGCGTGCAGGTGGTACCCGGATACCTCGAATGACGAGGTGGTCGCGGGGTTGGCGGCCTTGTGCACGTACTGAACGTGGTATGGGTCGGCGGCGTTCTCGATGATCATTTGCGGATGCACCTTGACCCGGTTGAGCATCTGGGTGTGCGGGTGCAGCGGGTAGTACTCGTCGGTTTCCAGTTCGGGCAGCACCGGCGGTTGCCAGTACGGCGCCCGGCCGTGCCGCTCGTGCCACGCGAGGATAAACCCGTACCACTCCATGCTCGGGTAGGTGCGGATGCGGACGTTGTTCTTGCAGCCGATCTTGCTGTACGGGATCAGGGCGTTGGTGCCGTCGCCGCGCCACCGCCAGCCATGCCAGGGGCAAACGATGTTCTCGCCCTCGACGGTGCCGCCGACGCCGAGGTTGGCGCCGAGATGCTGGCAGTAGGCGTCCATGACGTGCACCTGGCCGGACTCGGTGCGGAAAAGCACCAGCTCTTCGCCGAAGTAGTGCGCGCGCTTGACCTGGCCGGGGGGCAGGTCGGAGCCGAAGGCGACGATGAACCAGCCCGTCGGGAACCGGTAGGTGGACAGCGCGATGCCCGCCTGTCCGAACTCACGCTCCGAAGGATCTGCGGCCAAATCTGATGCCGAGTCCGAAACTGTATCCGTCACGACCACTCCCAGCGGGTTCGACGCTAAGCTCTATTTTTACTATCTTAAGCATTGAACGTCAACGCGGCGCCCGCAAGGTGCCTGTTGTCACGACGAAGCGGGGTTCCGGATGACGGCTGCGGCAGTGGACCTATCCGATTTCGCCTTGTGGCGCAACGGTTTTCCCGACGAATTGTTCGCCGAGTTGCGACACACCCGGCCGCTGTTCCGGCACGAGATGACGCCCGGCGTCGCCGAGACCGTGCGCCGCGAATTCTGGGTGGCCACCAAGCACCGGCACGCGGTCCGGCTGCATCGGGATACGGAGTCCTTCACCGCCGTCGACGGCCCGCTCATCCAACCGGTCGGGATGTTCTCGTCGTACCCGACGATCATCAACATGGACCCGCCGGAACTGAACAAGCGCCGCAAGCTCATCTCCAGCGCGTTCAACCCGCGCGCGATCGCCAAACTCGAGAACGGAATCCGGGCGCGCGCCGCCGGGATGATCGACCACCTGCTGGCCGAGGGCGGCGGCGACTGGATCGAGGACGTCGCCGACGCGCTGCCCATGACGGTCATCGGCGACATCATCGGCATCCCGGACGAAGACCGCCCGCGCATCTTCGAAAGCCTGGACCGCATCCTCAAAGCCAACGCGCCCGGGCCGCGGCCGAGGCAGCAGGACTATACCGATCTGTACGCCACCATCTTTGGGTACGCGATGGAGCTCACCGCGGAAAAGCGGCGCAACCCCACCGACGACATCTGGAGCACCCTGGCGTCCGCGGTGATCACCGGCGAGGACGGCGAGGAATTCAGCCTGCCCGCCAACGAACTCGAGTTCTTTTTCTTCGTGCTGACATTCGCCGGCAGCGACACCACCAAGAACGCGTTGGCCATCGGGCTGCAGGCGTTCGTCGAGAACCCGGAGCAAATCGAGCGGTACCGCGCGCGGGAGGAGGTGCGCCCGAGCGCCGTCGAGGAGGTGTTGCGCTGGGCGTCACCGGTGGCGTACTGGACGCGCACCACCAAGGTCGACGTCGAGATGGACGGCCAGCACATCGCGAAGGGCGAGCGGGTGGTGTCCATGCTGCGGTCGGCGAACCGCGACGAGGAGGTGTTCCCCTCCCCGTTCACCTTCGACATCGGGCGACAGCCCAACCCGCAGGTGGCTTTCGGGGGCGGCGGACCCCACCACTGCCTGGGCGCCATGCTGGCGCGCGCCGAACTGCGCGCGGTCTTCGACGAACTGCTGTTGCGCTGCGACGACATCGCCCTCGGCCCGGCCACCGTGGCTTATCCGAACCTGCTGACCAACATGTCGATCTATGACGGGATGGCGATCTCGCTAGGCGAGCGGCGTTAGGTCAATACGGCGCCGGCGCGTCGCCGAAAGCGGCGAACACCGCCAACGGGTCCAGGTAGTCGCGCCAGTGCACGATCTTGCGCTCTTTGACCGCGATCACCGAGATGAATCGGTTGACGTAGGGCGCACCCGTGCGCACCACAGTGCCGTGCATGGTGTACTCGAGAATCACCACCGACTTGTCGGGGTCGTAATAGCGGTACACGTCGCTGCTGCCGCTCTGGACGATCGACTCCCCGTAATCGGAATACAGCTCGGCCAGCGCCTCGCGGCCGACGACGCGGCGAGGATAGTCCGGGACGGTGATGACGAACTCGACCACCACGTCCTCGGCGTGCATATCGAAAAAATCGGTCCCGTCGACCAACCCGGTCAGGGCCTCGGCGACGACCTCGAAGTAGGGCCGCATCGCGGCGTACTTGGACATATCCCTCAATGACATGCCCGCACTTTAAGGAATTAATCGATCAGGCGCAGCGCGGCCTTGGGGCACTGGTCCACCGCGGCGCGCACGTCGATTTCCAGCCGCGCCGGCACGGGGCCGTCGGCGATCTGCACGACGTCGGCCTCGCCCAGTTCGAATACCTCAGGGGCGAGCGATTCGCAGAAGCCGTTGGCCTCACACAAGTTTTCGTCGACTGTCACGCGCATCAGGCGTCCTCCTCAACCATTATTTTTTGAGGCCCGCCGGACGGGTCCCGATCACTTTGTCGTTGGCCAGGTTGTCCAGTTCTTCGTCGGTCGCTCCACACCGATCGCGCAATACCTCCCCATTGTGCTCGCCCAGCCGCGGTGGCGGGCGAAGCAGCCACCTGTCCTGGCCGGCCAGCTTCGCGAACGGCGGGCACGGATAGAGGCCCGCCCCGGTGCTCGGATGGTCGAGGGTCTCCAGGAATCCTCGGTCGCGCAGTTGGGGGTTCTCGGTCACCAACGAAGGCGACACCACGGGCGCGGCGGGAACGGCCGCCCCGGCTAGGCGCTCGACCGCCGATTCCAGTGATTGCGCGGCGAACCAATCCGCCAGCCGGCGATCGATGTCGTCGGCCCGCTGCCGCCGCCCGCTCACGGTCGCCAGACCCTCGTCGCACCAGGCGGGTCGCTCCATGAGATCGACCAGAGCCTGCCACTGCCGGTCGTCGCGCACCGTGACCGCGATCCAGTCGTCGTCGCCGGTGCACCGGTAGATGTTCTGGATCGCCTCGCCGTGACCGCGGTTGCCGCGCCGGCCCAGCGTCACCCCGAAGACCTCGGCCTCGATCGCCTGTATCGCGGTGGCGTTGAGCACCGTTTCCAGCATCGGCAGCTCGAGCAGCTGGCCTGTTCCGGTGCGCTCGGCGAAGTGCAGCGCCGCCAGCACGGCGAACGCGGCGTGCACGCCGGCCAGCGGATCACACGCTCCGCGCGGCGTCACCGGCGGGGCCTCGGGCAGCCCGGTGACCCAGGCCAGGCCGGCGATCTGCTCCATGGTCGGGGCGAATCCGACGCGTTCGCGCCACGGACCGCCCAGCCCGAACGCGGGCATCCGGGCGACCACGAGTTTCGGGTTGACCTCCAGCAGGACGTCGCCGGTGAGGCCGAACTGATCCATCACCCGCGGCGAGAAGTTCTCGATCACCACATCGGCGCCGGCCGCCAACTTCTTGAACAGGCGACGACCCTCGTCGGATCCCAAATCCAGTGTGACGGAACGCTTATTGGTGTTCATCGCGTGGAACACCCAGCCGTATTCCCACCAGTCGTCCACGTCGGTGCGCATCCCGCCGGAGTAGCGAATGCCGTCGGGCCGCTGGATGGACTCCACCTTGATCACGTCGGCGCCAAACGCGGCCAGCAGGTGGGTCGCGGCCGGCCCCGCCCAGAACGCGGTCAGGTCGACGATGCGCAGGCCCTCCAGCGGCAGACCCCCTGAGCCGGGAGAGAGGCCGGATTCGCCTCTCTGCCAAACCGGTTCGTCGTTGGCCTCACCCGGCGCGGGAGTAGCGCGCAGGCGCGCCGGCGCGCACGCGGCCATCAGCCACGGCGCGCGCGGCTGGTGAAAGCCGGCGGGGTTGGGCGTAAACACCTCGCGCTCCCGCACGTACTCCATGTCGCGGATCGTGGAACCGTTGCCCAGCGCCGCGATCGGAAGCCGGAATAGCTGACCGAGTTCGACGATCTCCGCCACGGTCCGTTCTGCCAGCCACGGGCCGATCTGTTCGCGGATCAGATCGCGGTAGGCCCACCGGCCGATCTGAAACCGCAGCTGTTCGATCTCCTCGAGCTGCGGGCACTCGACCATCGCGCAGAAGTCCAGCCATTGCTGCCCGGTCACCATGGTGATGCCGACGTAGCCGTCCTTCGCCGGTTCGATCGAGGGCACCTCCAACGTGCGCCGGACGGGCGGAACGCGTAGCAGCTGCGAGTGCAACCATTCGCTGCTCTGCATCGCGGTCATCGCCTCGAGCATCGACAGGTCGAGATGCTCGCCGGGGCCGCCGCGCTCGACGCGACGCCGCACGGCCAGCGCGCCGAACGCGGCGTAGACGCCGCCCATGTACTCCCCCAGATCACCGCCGATCGCGATGGGAGGCCCGGCGGGATCGCCACGAAAGCCGGGCGAGCCGGCCCACGCCTGCAGGGTGAACTCGCTCGCGGCGCGATCGGCATACGGTCCGGCCCAGCCGAAGTCGGAGATCGTGACGACGATCGCCCGCGGGGAGTCGGCCAGCAGCCGCTGCGGATCGACGCCCAGCGTCGCCGCCTGCGACCGGCCGGCGGTGACCACCACGACGTCGGCGGCGGCGAGTTCCGCCCGGTACCGTTCGGAGTCCGGAGTGACGGTGAGGCTGCGCTTGCCGGCGTTGAGGTAGCTGAAGAACGGGGACGCCTGGCCATCCGGCACGGGCGAACAGCTGGCGGTGTACCGCCGCAGCCAATCCCCCTGTGGCGGTTCAATTTTGCGCACCTGCGCCCCGGCATCGACGAGCAGCTTGCCGCAGTAGTCGCCGGCAATCCGGTCGCTGATCTCGACGACACGCAATTCGTCAAGCGGTGTCGGCCGGCTGTCGGGCTCGCGCCTCACGCGGCTATTTATACCATTACTGCTAAAATAGCTAAGCCAGTCGAGCACGCGCGAGGAACGGATGACCGCCCTGGGAATTGGCCAAGACGCCCGTCGCCGGCTGTCGGCGCCGAGGATCGCCGAAATCGTAGCCGACGAGTTGCGCCGTCAGATCATCGACGGCGAGCTCGCCGACGGCGACCTTTTGCCGCGCCAGGAGGTGCTCGTCGAGCAGTTCAACGTCAGCCTGGTCTCCCTGCGCGAGGCGCTGCGGATCCTGGAAACCGAGGGGCTGGTCTCGGTGCGGCGGGGAAACCGCGGCGGCGCCGTGGTGCACGCGCCCGCGAAGACCAGCGCGGCCTACATGCTCGGCCTACTGCTGCAGAGCGAATCCGTCCCGGTGGCCGACCTGGGCTTCGCGCTGCGGGAACTCGAACCCGCCTGCGCCGCACTGGCCGCCCAGCGGCCCGACAGGGCGGACACACTGGTGCCGGAACTCAAGCGGGTGAACGACTCGATGGCCGAAAATCTCGACGACGGCCGGCTCTTCACCGAAATCGGCCGTGAGTTCCACGATCTCGTGGTCCGCGGCTGCGGAAACCACACCATCATCGCGGTGGTCGGCAGCCTGGAGACGCTGTGGACCAGTCACGAGCAGCAGTGGGCCGACGAGAGCTCGGCGCGCGGCACCTACCCGTCGCTGACCCAGCGCCGTGCCGTGCTCGCCACCCATGTCAAGCTCACCGAGACCATCGCCGAGGGTGACGTCGACCGCGCCCGCCGCATCGCGGGCCGCCACCTGGCCGACGCGCAGACCTACGTGCTGTCGGGGCGGCCGGATCAACGCATCCACGCGCTGTCGCCGCAGGCGTTGGCACGCCCGCGGGACGTCCGGCGCCCCTGACGCCGATGCGAACCGCATTAGTCACCGGCGGCAGCGGCGGGATCGGGAAGGGATGCGCCCGCAAGCTCGGCGAGCTCGGCTACGACGTGGTGCTCTCGGCGCGGCGCGAGGCCCCGCTCCGGGCGGCCGCCGAGGAGATCGGGGCGCGCCACATCGTCGCCGACGCGTCCGATCCGGACGGGTTCGCTTCTGCCATCAGCGCTTTGGAGCGCATCGACCTCGTCGTGCACGCGGCCGGCACGCTCGGCGGAACCTACGCGCGCAAGCAGACATTCGACCAGTGGCGGACCATCATTGCGGCCAACCTGGATTCCTGCTTCGTGGTGACGGCCGCCGCCCTGCCCCGGATGCAGGCGGGCTCACGGTTCGTGTTCATCTCGTCATCGGCGGCGCACGAACCGATGATGGCCCGCACCGCCTACTCCGCGTCGAAGGCCGGCATGAACGCGTTCGCCCGCGCGCTGGCGCTCGAGGTGGACCGTGACGGCATCGCCGTGCACATCGTGACGCCGGGCCCGGTGGAAACCGAGATGCTGCAGGACGTTCCCTTCGAGATGTACGCGATCCAGGTGTCCGACGTCGCCGAGGCGGTCGCCTGGCTGGACACCGTCGACCCATCGGTCGACCTGCCGGAGATCCGGCTGTCGGCCGTGCAGCGCGGTCCGTTCGCGCGGCCGCCGGTCGTGCCTACGGAAGCCCGCCGCCGGCGCCAGCGAACCCCTTGATCACCGACTCACCGAACTCGTGCAGGGACTCGGGGGCTGCGAAATCGGCGAACCACACGTAGAACCGCTCGACGCGCTGAGCGGCCAGACCGCCGAAGTGCGCGATCAGCTCGTCGGCGTCGCCGCAGACCAGCCCGGAGCCCAGATTGCCGAATCGCCGGGTGCTCATCTCGCGCACCTTGTCCGGGTCGCCGCCTGTCCGGACAAATCCCACCATCTGCTGCATCGACACGCGCGCCGTGCCCGCGGCGGGGGCCAGCTTTGGCAATTTGTCGAGGTGGTTGGCGGGTAGATTCCACCAATCCGCGTATTTGCGAACGAGTTCCATCATCCGGGGTCCGGTGCCGCCCAGGAGCAGCGGTATCGGATGGGACCGGCGCGGGAGCTGCGCGGCCTCCCCCGGTTGGTCGCCCCAGTACTGCCGCATCAGCTCGATGTGACGCCCGAGTTGTTCGACCCTGGCCTTCGGATCCTGCTGCCCCACATCAAATCTGGTGAATTCGGCGGGCCAGGAGCCCGCGCCGAGGCCGAGGTCGAACCTGCCGTTCGACGCGTCCGAGAGGGTGACGGCCTGTTTGGCCAGCACGGCCGGGTGGCGGAACGCGTCGCAAAGCACCAAATGGCCGATCCGCAGGCGCTCGGTCTTGGCCGCCACCCAGGCGGCGATGCCCATTGCCTCCCAGATGATTTCGTCGGGCAGCCCCGGCGCCTCGAGGTGATCGATGAACGCCACCCCGTCGAAACCGCTGGCCTCGGCATGACGCGCCCGCTCCGTAAGGTCGGCGGCCGGCAGCCGCACCTGCGGCAGGAACAGATACCACTCGACCATGCGCCCACCTATGCTCGCGCCGATTGCAACAGCGGCGCTAGTTTACTATTTTTATTATGTTAGGGGTCTTATGGATGTCGGACTGACTTCGGAGCAGCTGTCGCTTCGGGACACCGTGCGCGGCATTCTGCGCAACGAGTGTCCGCCCGATGTCGCCCGCCAGGCGATGGTTGACCCCGAGCGCTGGCGCGCCCCGTGGAAAACGGTCGTCGACCTCGGCTGGACGGAACTCGCGTCTCCGGAAGCAACCGACTACGGACCCGTCGAGCTGGCCGTCGTCCTCGAGGAATGCGGCGCCGCCATCGCGCCGATCCCGTTCCTCAGCAGCGTCGGGCTGGCGGCGGGCGCCGTGCGGGCCGCCGGCCTCGACTCGGTGCTCGCCGAGATCGCCGGCGGCGCCGTCGCCACCCTGGCGGTCCACTCGAAAGGGTCCCGGCTGCCCGGCGCACCGATGACGTTGCGCGGCGGGCGGCTGCGCGGGCGGGCGGTCGCGGTCCCCAACCTGTCGCGCGCCGAGCTCATCGTCACGCTGGCCCATGCCGATGGCGGCGCCATGGCGGCGGTCGCGCGCTGCGGTGACGGGGTGACCGTCCTCGCGGGCGAGTCGACCGACCCCGCGCAGCCGGTGGCCGATGTGGAGATCGACGCCGAGCCGGTGGCCGCCGCGCCGGTCGAACTCGAATCCGCGCTGGCCGCGCCGCTGGTGGCCGTCGCCGCCGACCTGGTCGGCGTTGCGAGCACTGCCCTGCACCGCGCGGTCGAACACGCGAAGGCGCGGCGGCAGTTCGGCACTCCGATCGGCGCCTTCCAGGGCATCAAACACGCGCTGGCCGACAACCACGTCGGCCTGGAACGGGCGCGCAGCCTCACTTATGCGGCCGCGGCCCGGCTCTCCGATCCGGACACGGGCGATGCCTGGACCGTCGCCGCGCTGGCCAAGGCGGCGGCCGGCGACGCGGCGGTCAATTGCGCGCGAACCGCGGTTCAGGTGCACGGCGCGCTCGGGCAGACCTGGGAGCACGACATTCACCTCTACGTCCGGCACGCCTGGCAAGGCGCGGCGATGCTGGGCGACAGCCGCGCGCTCTACCACGAGGTAGGCCGCCGGTTCGCCGGAGGCAACGGGTGACCGCCGTGGAATCCACAGTCGAGGAATTCGGCGCGTGGCTCACGGAATTCCTGCCGAAGGACTACTACGAGAACTACCGCGAATACCGCTGGGACCTGCCCCTGCGGCGTGACTACCAGCGTGCGGCCTTCGAGGCCGGCTGGATACAGCCGACGTGGCCGCGCGAACACGGCGGCCGCTCGCTCGGCTTGCGCGACGCGATGGAGGTCCGGATCGAGGCCGCGCTGCGGTCCGCGCCCAAGCTGCCCAACATCGCCGGCCCCAACGTCGCGGCGCCCGGCATCCGCCAGTTCGGCACGCCCGCCCAGATCGAGCGGCTCCTCGTTCCCCTGCTGCGCGGCGACGAGTGGTGGGCGCTGGGGATGTCCGAGCCGGAAGCGGGTTCCGATTTCGCGGGCCTGCGCACGCGGGCTGAGCGTGAGGGCGACGCATTCCGGGTCAACGGCCACAAGATCTGGACCACCCAGGCCCACCTGTCGAAGTGGTGCACGCTCTACGTCCGCACCGACCCCGAAGCGCCCAAACATCGCGGAATCTCCTGCCTGATCCTCGACCTGCAAGCGCCCGGCGTGCGGATCGAGCCGGTCCGCATGGCATCCATCTCCGACGAGACGTTCTGCGAGGTCTTCCTCGACGACGTCGAGGTGCCTGCGGAAAACCTGCTCGGGCCGCTCAATGGCGGCTGGAATGTCGCGTTGTCGTCGCTGCACCATGAACGCCAGATGATCTGGATCATGAATTGGGTCGAGATCAAGCGCGGCCTCGACGCGGTGCGCGAGGCGCGTCCGACCGACGACATCTGCGCCGAGCTGGGCTCGCTGCTGGCCGATGTCGAGGCGCTGCGCGCCACCGGATACCGGGCGCTGGGCAATGAACTCGCGGGTCGGCCGAGCCCCGAGGCCGACATCATGAAGCTACTCGGATCGGTGACGTTGCAACGGGTTTGGGAATTGGCCGCCATCGCGAAGGGACAAGATTGGGTCAGCGATCCGGATCTGTTGTTCGAACGTCAGGACGCGCTGGCCGCCACCATCTACGGCGGAACGTCGGAGGTGCAGCGAAACATCATCGCCGAGCGCCTGCTCGGGCTTCCGAAGGGATGAATCGGATGGATTACGAGCTGGGCGAGGACGCCGGTCAACTCCGGAATCACCTGCGAGAGTTGATCGCCAATCACATTCCGGCCGGCTTTCTTGGCGCCTGCACCGACGACCCGCGCGACCTGGCCACCACCGAGACGTTCTGCAAGCTGCTCGCCACCGAGGGCCTGCTGGCGCTGGCGTGGCCGAAAGAGCATGGCGGGGGCGGTGGTTCGGTTTGGCAGCAAACGGTGCTGCGCGAGGAGATGTGGGCCCAGCATGAGCCGCGCGGTCCGCAGTACATGGGAATCAACTGGGTCGGCCCGGCGCTGATGCGGTACGGCACCGACGAGCAAAAGGCCAAGCACCTGTCCGCCATCGCGTCCGGCGATGTGATCTGGTGCCAGGGCTTTTCCGAGCCGGAGGCCGGAACCGACCTCGTCTCGCTGCGCACCCGCGCAGTGCCGGACGGGGACGGGTGGCGCATCACCGGCCAGAAGGTGTGGACGTCGTACGCCCAGATGGCATCCTGGTGCGTGCTGGCGGCGTGCACCGATCCCGACGCCCCGAAGGCCAAGCGGCTCACCCTTTTTCTGATACCCATGGACCGGCCCGGGTTCACCGTGCGACCGATCCCGTCGATGCTGGGGCCGCATCATCTCAACGAGATGTTCCTCGACGGCGTGCAGGCGTTCCCCGGCGACGTCCTCGGCGAGGTCGGCGACGGCTGGCGGGTGATGCGGGAGGCTCTGGCGTTCGAGCGGGTCGGCATCGCGCGCTACGCGCGCTGCGAGTCCCTGCTCGACCGGCTGCAAAGGCAACTCGGCGACGATTGGGACGAGTTGCCCGAATCGATTCGCTCCCGGTGGGCCCGGGCGCTGGTCGACCTGCGGGTGGCCCGGCTGCTCGCGTACCGGGCCGTCTCGCTGCAGGACGACCCGTCGGCGGGTGCGGCCGCCAGCGCGGCCCGCATCGCCACCACCACGTGCGATCAGCAGGTCGCCGAGCTGCTGTTCGACGTGCTGGGGCCGTCCGCGCTGGACAGCGGCGCGTCCGCGCCCCTGCATGGGGCGATCGAAGACCATTGGCGCTACGCACAGGCCGCCACCGTCGCATCGGGCACCATCGAGGTGCAGCGAATGCTGGTGGCACGCGACGTTCTGGGAGGAAATCGGTGAAAACCGAACTGCCACAAGACATCAGCGACTTCGCAGCCGTCGCCGCCAAGCGGCTCGCCCGGCTGGGCGGCCCACCGGCGGCGCTGCGCGCCGAGACGGACGAGGGCGTACGCGACGCCGCGCGCACCGCCCTCAGCGACGTCGGCGCATTCGAGCTCGACGTGCGGTCGGAGTCGGACGACTTGCTTGCCGCCGCCGTGCTCTGCCAGGCCGCCGGCGCGAACGCGCTCCCCTACCCCGTCGTGGAAGAGCTGCTAGCGATCGACGGCGCCCGACTGAGCCTGGTCAATCCCGAGGCGCCGCGCATCGACCACGGCGACCTGCCCGGTGACTGGATCGCCGCCGACCTGGACGGCGTGCGGTACCACCCACAACCGGGGGTACGGACGAACGCCAAGCTGGGGCCATTTCTGGTGCCCGCCACCTTAAGCGCACCCGACGGAACCGTCCCGGCCGGCGACGTTAACCTTCATCTCGTGCTGGGATCATGGCGGATTCTGGGAGCCCTCCAGCAATCGCTGCACGTCGTCACCGAACACGTGCGCGCGCGGGTCCAGTTCGGCCAGCCGCTGGCCGACTTCCAGGCCGTCAGGTTCGCGGTCGCCGACGCCGCCGTCGGGGTGCGCGGCCTGCACGAACTCGCGAAGTACACCATCTGCCGGCCGGAATCCCTTCCAGTGCAGGTTCATTCGGCCGACGCGCTCGTCCTGCGGTATAAGGCCGCCGACACCGCACGGCAGGTGCTGCGGACCTCGCACCAACTGCTCGGCGCCCTGGGCTTCTGCGACGAGTCCGACGTCAGCGTGCTCGACCGGCACACCCAACCGCTGATCCGGTTGCCACTGAGCGCCGAGGCGCTCGCGCTGCGCCTGATACCCGACGTCCGGGACGGTCACCTGGAGACGTTGTTCAGCGGGTCGGTATCGGCGTGACGACCGAACGGATCGCGTCCGAGGCGGGCCCCAATCCGCTGGAGGAAGGGATCCCGTTCGGGATCAAACTCCAGCAGCTCGCGGAGGAACGCCCCGACGCGAAGGCGGTGACGGTTGTCGCGCTCGACGGCACCGCAAGCACGCTGACGTTCGGTGAACTCGACGCCCGTGCCAACCAGTGGGGCCGTGCGCTGGCGGCCGACGGGGCCGGGGTGGGATCCCTTGTGGCGCTGGCGATCCCGAATTCGCAGCACCTGATGCTCGCGGCGCTGGGCTGCTGGAAGATCGGTGCGGTTCCTGTCCCCATGCACTGGGACCTGCCCGAGTGGGAACGAGACCGGGTGCGCGAGGTCATCAAACCCGCGGTGGTCGTCGACGAAAGAACCCGGCGGGAGTTGGAGGCCCGCGCGGCCGCCGAGTCCGAAAGCCCGCTGCCCGCGGTCGTTTCCCCCAATGCCAACGGCATCTGCAGCAGCGGCTCGACCGGCGTGCCGAAGGTGATCCTTAGCCTCGCGCCGTCGCTGTGGACCTCGCAGCACGGGGAGCCATTCCTGTCGAACTGGACGCCGGTTGCCCAGCCGCAGACGATCATGGTGCCCGCGCCGATGTATCACACCAACGGCTTCGCCACATTCTTCTTCCTGTTGACCGGTGACCATCTGGTGGTGCTCGAAAAGTTCGACGCGGCCCTCGTTTTGGATGTGATCGAACGCTTCCGGATCACCAACTTCACGGCCACACCCACGATGCTGGCGCGGATCGCCGCGCGGCCCGACGTGCGGCGGCGCGACCTGTCCAGCGTCGTCTTCGTCCTGCAGGGCGCCGCGGTGATGCCGCCGTCGCTCATGCACACCTGGTTCGAGTTGCTGAGCCCGGAGCAGATCGTGTCGGCGTACGGCATGACCGAGAACCTGGGACTCACCGCGTTGCGCGGCGACGAGTGGCTCGCCCATCCGGGCAGTGTCGGCCGCGGCTTTCGGGACACCGAGATCCGGATTCTCGATGCCGGAAAGATACCGCTTGGCCCCGGTGAGCACGGCGAGATCTATCTGCGGTCACCGATGGCCGCGGGATCGCGATACCTGGGCGGGGCGGCGCCGCTGCCGTCGACCGACGACGGCTTCCGCTCTGCCGGCGACATCGGCTACCTCGACGAGGACGGCTACCTGTACATCGTCGATCGCCGAGTGGACATGATCATCACTGGCGGCGCCAATGTCTTTCCGGCGGAGGTGGAGTCGGCGCTGGCGGGCCATCCGGGCATCGCGGACGTCGTCGTCATCGGGCTTTCCGATGCGCAGTGGGGGCGCCGCGTGCATGCGGTGGTCCAGCTCGCCGACGGGGTGCACCTCACGGAAGAAGATGTGATCGAGTACGCGAAGAGCCGGCTCGCCCACTACAAGGCGCCCAAGACCGTCGAGTTCGTCGACGCGATCCCGCGCACCGCGGCGACCAAGGTCAATCGCTCGGCGATGATCGCCTCCCGGGGCGGCTGAGCGTTCATCGGTACCCCGTACCCGTACCTACAACCTCGCCGGTTTTGGATGCCGCGGCCGATCTCTCAGTAAGACCCTGGGGTAGAGCCTTTTTCGAAGTGCCATGGATGCGAAGTGCTCGCCGAGGCGTCGTTTGTGGCATATACCCCCGGGGGGTGCTAGCCTCTCCCTTGTTATGCGCCGTGATGCTGTCCGTGTCGATCAGTGGCCGCGCTATGCCGCGGCGGTCGCTGCGTTGTTCTGGGCACTGGGCATGGCCGCCGGCTGCCACCTTCCGCACGCGGCCACGCCACCCACGCACACCGCCACGAGCTCGGCGGCGTCCACAAGCGCCATCGGTCACGAAGCCACCGCCCTCGCCGAACGTGGCCACCTGGGCGCCGGCTCGTGCGCGCCGATGGGCCACGAGTGCAAATACCTGGCGCAGGCTTGGGCGGCAGCTGATCTGGTTGCACTCACGGTCTTCGTCGCCGTCGTGGCCATGGCCGGCTCGGCGGTCTGGTGGGTGGTGTCGGTATCCCGCGGACCGCCTCGGCGTTCCGGCCTCATTTACCACCGCCCGGGCCGGGTGATTCTCACCCGGCACTGCATCGCTCTTATCTGATCGGTCAGCGCCAAGCCGTCGCGCGTCGTCGCCCCGGCTTGTGGTCGCCTGGCCCTATCCCTTGCCGCGCGGACGCGCGGAGATCAGAAACGAGAAATCGATGAGCTTTGTCCTGTCCATATGTCGTAACGCATTGCGAGAGGTTCGGTCATGACGGCCCGGACCGAGCAGCCGGGCGCTCTGGTGGTCGGGGCCGGTGTCAGCGGATTGACCACGGCGCTGATGCTGGCCCGACGCGGTTGGCGGGTCGTGGTGGCGGCCGACGGGTTCGACGCCGACACGGTGTCGACGGTCGCCGGTGCGGTGTGGGAGTGGCCACCGTCGGTGTGCGGTCGCCACCACGATCAGGCGGTACTGGCCCGCTCCGCCGATTGGGCGCGCTTCTCCTACACCCGCTTCGCCCGCCTCGCGGCCGACCCCCGCACCGGTGTGAGCCTGCGCCCGGCGGTGTTCTACTTCTCCCGCCCCATCGAGGAGGATCCGGCCGAACGAGCGAAAATGCTTGCGGTCGAACGGTTCGTGCCAGGCTTCGTCCACAATCCCGAACTCATCGACGCCCACGAGATCAATCCCGCCGCCGGGATGGTCGACGCCTATTCCTATCTGGCGCCCACCATCGACACCGACTGGTACCTGGCGTGGCTGGGCCATCAGGCGGGGACGGCCGGCGTCACCATGGCCAGGCGCAGCATCCGCGGGCCGCTCGCCGAGCAGGAACGAGAGCTGATGTCGGAGTACAACGCTCAGCTGATCGTCAACTGCTCTGGACTGGGAGCACGCGAGCTGGCGTGCGACCCGACCATGGAGCCGCACCGGGGGGCTCTACTGCGCGTGGTGAACGACGGCACCACGATGTCACGCGTGACCGCGGTGCACGCCGTTGCGAACGACACCGGCACCGAGCACCAGGACATGGTGTTCATCGTTCCGCGCGGAGCCAATCGGCTGCTGCTCGGCGGGCTCGTCGAGCCGGGCGAATACGGCACGGACCTGGAGCTGGACGGCTATCCGCCGCTGCGGGAGATGTTCGACCGCTGCCGCGAATTCCTGCCCAGCCTGCGGGGCGCGCAGCTCGACGTGGTCGACCCGGTGCGAGTCGGTCTGCGGCCCTTCCGCGAAGGCGGCGTACGACTGCAGATCGAGCCCGGCACCCGCATCGTGCACAACTACGGTCACGGCGGCGGCGGCGTCACCTTGTCCTGGGGCTGCGCCCAGGAGGTTACCGAGCTGGCCGACATCCTCCTCGCCGGCCGGGGGGTCGCCTGAACGAACACGGCCGGCCCGGCGCCACGACCGGTGGCGTCGGGTTCGGCCGCTGACCGGCTACACAGCGAGAAACCCACAAATTCAACGGGATTCAACATCCCAACCAGGAAGGACCAAAATCTTGATGGCAATGCCCGCCCCCCAGTGGGTCACACTCGTGGCCTGGATAGTGACCATCCTCGGAGTCGTGGTTGCCGGCGTGATGCTGGCGGACACATTTCTGCGCGGCTATCGGCAGCCGCTGCGCGCGATGGAAGCTGTCTGGCCGATCACCGCCGTCTACGCCGGCCCGCTGGCGTGGTGGGCGTATCACCGCTGGGGCCGGCCGGCCTCCGCACGGTGGCAGGAACGACACGGCCAGCCTCCCCGAATGGGACCGGCCGCCGTGGCGGCCGTCCAGACCATCCCTGGCGGTGCCGTCTCGTTCGTCGGTCACATGATCGCCATGCCCTTGGTGATGCGGACCGGAATGAAGATCGCCGGGCAGGGCGTCTGGCCCATGATGCTGATCATCGCCGCGATCGCCCTGCCGCTGCTCATCGCGTTCGAGTACCGCGCGATGTCAGTGGCCGACGGCACTACGTCGGTGGGCCAACGCCTTTGGGCGGCGTCGCGCATCTCCGCGTTGGCCATCATCGCGTTCGACATCGGCATGGGAGCCTCTATGCTGCTCGTGGCGTTCGTGTTGCGCTACTCCCCCATGTCGATGGCGTTCTGGCTGATCATGTGGGCCGGGATGTGGCTTGGGTTTGCCACCGCCTACCCGATGGTGTGGTGGCTGGTTTCGAAGGAGGCGCGCCGCCCGACCAACCTCGAATCGACGACCGGTGCCGTGCAGATGGAAGGAGTGCGGTAGTTCGGCTCCTCGACCGCGCACCTGCGCCGGCGCGCGGGGCCGTGCGGTAACCTCGTTCTCAAAGGTGACCGGTCCGCAACCGAGGAGGCCCGATGTCCACGGCCGGCCGTAGCGTCGAAGCCGACGACAACCCCGAGGTGACGCGCGGCGACCGCTTTATCAAGACGGCCGTCGCGATATTGGGCGAAACCGGACGCACCGACTTCACCGTGCAGGAGGTCGTCGCGCGCTCCAAAACCTCGCTTCGGGCCTTCTACCAGCACTTCAGCAGCAAGGACGAGCTTCTGCTCGCGTTGTTCGACAGGACCATCGCGCAATCGGTGCAGGGCTGGCGCGCCGAAATCAATGGGCTGGACAGCACGGCCGCGCTGAAGCTGGTGATCGACCGCGTGAGCCAAAAACCGGAGTCGAGCACCCAGGACAGCCTCAACAGGGCGTTGAGCCTGTACAACCAGCATCTGGCCGAAACCCGCCCCCGCGAATACACCCGCATCCTCTCCTCGATGCATCAATTGATTCACGACATCGTGGGGCAGGGCATCACGGAAGGGGTGTTCAACCCCGGACTCGATGTCGGGGCCGCGGCGGCGATCGTCATGCAGACGATCATGGGCGCCCAGCGGTTGCACTGGCTCGGCACCGAATTGATCGGCAAACCGATCGACGCCGGCCAGCTGTACGACTACTGCAGCCGCGCGCTCGGCATCCGAGAGACCGACGAGGAGTCGGCCACCCCCTCGCTGGCCGAGCTGTTCGCGCAAATCGGACTGCGGCCGGGTACCCACAATGGCGAGTTCGCGATGACGATGCCGGTCAGCCCCAACGTGGTCAACACCTCCGGGGCGCTGCAGGGCGGCTTGATCGCCACGCTGGTTGACGTGGCGGGCGGGCAATACGGCCTGGACTATCTGCAGCAGGGCACCACCATGACCACCGCCGACCTCTTCGTCCGCTACCTGCGCCCGATTCGGCAGGGCATGGCGCGCGCGGTCCCCCGGATGCTGCGGTCCGGTCGTAGGGCAATGGTCATGCAGGTCGACATATACGGCGACGGCGACGAGCTCGCCGCCACCGCGACCGTGAATTTCGCGATCATCAACGGGGCGACGCCGACCGGCCTCCAGCCGGACATTTAGGTCCCGGTACTCCTCGCGGCGCGGAAGTGGTAACGTCATTACCACATACCGAGAATCCCAGACTTCTGCCAAGGAGATCGCAATGCCGTCTCGCGAACTTCCCTTCCCCGTGTTCGACGCGGACAACCACATGTACGAGCCGCAGGAGGCGCTGACCAAGTTCCTCCCGGACAAGCGCAAGAACGTCATCGACTATGTGCAGGTGCGGGGTCGCACCAAGATCGTGGTGCGCGGCCACATCAGCGAGTACATCCCCAACCCGACGTTCGAGGTGGTCGCCCGCCCCGGCGCCCAGGAGGACTACTTTCGCCACGGCGCGCAGGGCAAGAGCTACCGCGAGATCCTCGGCGAGCCGATGAAGGCCATCCCCGCCTTCCGTGAGCCGGGCGCGCGGCTGGAGGTCATGGACGAGCTCGGCATCGACTACGCACTGATGTTCCCGACTTTGGCCAGCCTGGTCGAGGAGCGCATGAAGGACGACCCCGAGATGACCCACGACGTCATCCACGCGCTCAACGAGTGGATGCACGAGCAGTGGACGTTCAACTACGAGGGGCGCATCTTCGCCACCCCGGTGATCACCCTGCCGATCGTGGACCGCGCGCTGGAAGAGCTGCAGTGGTGCCTGGAGCGCGGCGCCCGCACCGTGCTGGTGCGACCGGCGCCGGTGCCCGGCTACAAGGGCAGCCGCTCGTTCGGCCTCGAGGAGTTCGACCCGTTCTGGCAGGCCTGCATCAAGGCCGAGATCCCGGTCTCGATGCACGCCTCCGACAGCGGTTACTCCGAGTTCGCCAACGTGTGGGAGCCGGGCGACGAGTTCCTGCCGTTCAAGCCGACCGCGTTCCGCAGCTTCGCGATGGGCCATCGGCCCATCCTGGACGCGATGGGCGCGCTGGTGTGCCACGGTGCGCTGTCGCGCAACCCGGAGTTGCGGATCCTTTCCATCGAAAACGGCGCAGATTGGGTGCCGGACCTGTTCAAGGGCCTCAAGGGCGTCTACAAGAAGATGCCGCAGTCGTTCAGCGAGGACCCGATCGAGGCGTTCAAGCGCTGCGTCTACATCACCCCGTTCTGGGAGGACCGCTTCACCGAGATCGTCAAGATGGTGGGCACCGACCGGGTGCTGTTCGGGTCGGACTGGCCGCATCCCGAGGGCCTGAAAGACCCCATCAGCTTCGTCGACGAGCTGACCGACTTCGACGAGGAAGACGTCGCCAAGATCATGGGGGGCAACCTGATGAAGCTGATGAAGGTCTCCTCGAAGAAGCCCGTTTCAGCCTGAGCGTGGCCGGTTCCCTGCCTGAGGCGTGACGCCGCCCGCGGCAGCTGTTAGCAAACTGTTGCCGTCGACACCTACCGCGCGTTGATAATCTGGGTATAGAACTGTGCGGACGTCATGTATTTCGACGGGTTATGTGACTCTGGTTATGGCTCCGTAAAAGGGTTCCCGAGAAGGGACGGCCGGGTGGTCGCCGAAAAGGACTGGGACAAAACCGTTGGGGCGGCCGACGAGGTTCGCCGCATTTTCGAGAATGTCCCCGCGATGCTGGTCGGGCTGAAGGGGCCAGATCACCGGTTTGTCGCGGTCAACGCGGCCTACCGGAGCTTCAACCCGACCGGCAATCCCGTGGGAAAGCTTGCGCGCGAGGTCTTCCCCGAGCTCGAGAGCCAGCAGATCTACCAGATGTTCGACCGGGTCTACGTAACCGGCGAATCGCAAACCGGCACGGAGTGGCGGCTACAGGCCGACTATGACGGATCGGGAATCGAGGAGCGGTATTTCGACTTCGTCGTCACGCCTCGCCGTGGGGACGACGGATCGGTCGACGGTGTGCAGATCGTCTTCGACGATGTCACCGACCGGGTGCGGGCGCGGCTGGCCGCCGAGGAGCGCATCGAGGAGCTGTCCCAGCGCTACCGCAACGCCCGCGATTCGGCCACCGTGATGCAGCAGGCGTTACTGGCCCCGTCGGTGCCCATCGTTCCCGGTGCCGACATCGCCGCGGAGTACCTCGTCGCCGCGGAGGACACCGCGGCCGGCGGCGACTGGTTCGACGCAATGGCCCTCGGTGATCGACTGGTGCTTGTCGTGGGCGACGTCGTCGGCCACGGCGTCGAAGCCGCCGCGGTGATGTCGCAATTGCGCACCGCGCTGCGGATGCAGATTTTGTTGGGCCACAGCATCGTCGAAGCGCTCGATGCGGTCGACCGCTTTCACGAACAGGTTCCGGGGTCGAAGTCGGCCACCGTGTGCGTCGGTTCGCTTGATTTCGCCACCGGCGAATTCCAGTACTGCACAGCGGGACACCCACCGCCGCTGCTGGTGCGCGCCGGCGCGAGCTCGCGGTATGCGGAGCCGACTGGTGCGGGTCCGCTCGGCAGCGGCACCGGATTCCCGGTGCGCACCGAGGTCCTCGAGGTGGGCGACTCGGTCCTGCTGTATTCCGACGGCCTGATCGAGCGTCCCGGCCGGCGGCTGGGCGCCAGCACCGCGGAATTCGCCGAGCTCACCGCGACCATCGCGGGCGGCACCGGCGGCTTCGTCATCGATGCGCCGGGCCGGCCGATCGACCGCATCTGTTCGGAGACATTGGAACTGCTGCTCCGGTCGACGGGCTACAAGGACGACGTCACCCTGCTTGCGGCGCAACGACGCACGCCGCCGCCACCGCTGCGGATCACTGTGGACGCGACGATTCACGCCGCGCGCACCGTTCGCGTCCAGCTTCGTGAGTGGCTCTCGCAAATCGGCGCCGACGCCGACGACATCTGTGACGTGGTCCACGCGGTTTCGGAGTTCGTCGAGAACGCGGTCGAGCACGGCTACGGGACAAAGGTTTCCGACGGGCTCTCAAATCGGATCGTGGTGGAGGCCGCGCTGTCCGGCGACGGTGACTTGCACGCCTCGGTGATCGACCAAGGGCGCTGGAAGGACTACCGGGACGGCGCCCAGGGTCGCGGGCGCGGGCTGGCGATGGCCGAGGCGTTGGTGAACCAGGCGCGGATCACGCACGGCAACGGTGGGACGACGGCCAGCCTGACGCACCGACTGTCGCGGCCGGCGAACTTCATCACCGAGACGACCGTCAGCCGGTCAACTCGCCAACGCCCCGTCAATTCCGAATTCGTCTCGATGGTCGGCGAGGCCGGCCGCATCGTGGTCAGCGGGGACGTCGACTCGACCACCGCATCCACCCTGGACCGCCAGATCGCGGTCGAAAGCCGTTCCGGCATAGCGTCGTTGACGGTCAACCTCAGCGGGGTAACCCATCTCGGGTCGGCGGGCGTCAGCGCCCTGGCGGCCGCCCGCGACCGGGCCCAAACGCAAGGTGGTGGCCTCGTACTGGTCGCCGCGCCCGGAACCCCGGCGCACCACGTCTTGTCACTGGTCCAAATGCCGGTGGCCAACAGCGATCCTTAAGGCTGGTCAGCGGCCCTGGCCGTGCCGAACCTGGCTGAACGGCACCCCGCGGTCGGCGGCGTACTCGCGGGGGAAGCCCAGCACCCGTTCCCCGATCACGTTGCGGGCCATCTCGGTGGTGCCACCGCCGATGGCGACATTCTGCCGGGACAGGTACCGCAGTCCGGCCTCCAGGCCTTCGCCGACTTCTCCCACCACACCGGCGCTTCCCGTGATCGCCAACGCGGTGTCCATGTCCATGGTCACCGTCTCGGAGTGAAAGAGCCTGATGAGGGTTCCCGCGGCCGCGGGCAGCACGCCATCTCGGACATTGCGGTACACGTGATCGATCAGTTGCTCGCCCACCGCGCGCTGCACGAGCACCCGGCCGGCCATCTCGTGGACTCGTTCGTTGTCGGCCTGCCCCATCTTCTCGGCAAGGGCGACGTAGTCGACCGGCGTCGTGTGGCCGCCTTCGTGGCCGGCGCCGCTGGCGAACTCCGAGCCCTGCCCAACCGCCCGGCGCTCGTGGTACAGCTGGCGCGAGGCGACGGCCCAGCCGCCGTTGACCTCGCCGACGACGGCGTCGTCGCCGACGTCCACCCCGTCCAGGAACTCCTCGCAAAACTCGGTGGACCCACTCAGCATGGTGATGCGCCGCAACGTGATTCCCGGGTGGCCGATTGGCACCAGGAACATGGTCAGGCCTTCGTGCTTGGGTGCGTCCCAGTCGGTGCGCGCCAGACACAATCCATAGTCGGCGGCGAAAGCGCTTGTGCTCCAAGTCTTTGCGCCGTTGATGATCCAACGCTCACCCTGGCGCTCGGCCCGGGTGATGACACCGGCCAGGTCCGACCCGCCGCTGGGCTCGGACAGCAGTTGCACCAGGACTTCATCGCCGCGCAGGGCTGCGGCGATGTGGCGCTTCTTCTGCTCCTCGGTTCCGGTGTCGAGCAGGGTGGCGCAGCAGATGGTGAACGTCGGGGTGTTGAGGATCAGCGGCATCTCGTAGCCGAGGGATTCGGCGTCGAATGCCTTCTGGTATTCGTAGTCCAGGCCCAGGCCACCGTACTCACGGGGAAAGCAGATACCGGCGAATCCCCCTTCGTGGAGCCGTTTTTGCAGTTCGCGGGCCCGGTTCCAGGATCTCGCGTCGTCGCGCGGCGCGGGGGGCGGGGACTCGGGGTCGATGGCGGGCAGATTGTCCGCCAACCACACTCGGGCCCGGGCGGCGAATTCGGCAATCGACTCAGAGGGCGTCGTCATCGGGCGTTCGTCACCGATCGGGCCGCTCTCTCCGCCTCGTATACCCTCAGGTTGTGCTCCTCGGGCGTGCCAAACATGGAGCGGTACAACGTGACCCGTCTCAGGTACAGGTGCAGGTCGTGTTCCCAGGTGACGCCGATGCCGCCGTGCATCTGTACGCAGGCCTGAACGATCCGGCCCGCCATCTCGCCGACGTACGACTTGGCGATGCTCGCCGACAAGCCCGCTTTCGGTGAGCGCGCGGCAACCTCGGCGACGGCCGCCGACGTGGTGGCACGGCAGGCTTCCAGCCACAACTTCATGTCGGCGAAGCCATGTTTGAGGACCTGGTAGGACGCCAGCGGGCGGCCGAATGTATGCCTGTCCAGCGCCCATTGGACCGTGAGGTCGAAGACCGTTTGCAGGATGCCGACCACCTCGGCGCACTGCAGCACCTGGGCGAGCTGACTCTGCCGACCGATCATGGCAGCGGCCTCGGTTGGGCCGGCGACCGCGGCGGACCGTTCCACGACCACCCCGTCGAAATCCACCCTCGCGTATTGCTTGACCAGGTCGACCGACTGCTGCGCCGCGATCCGAACACCCGGCGCGTCCGTTGGCACCAGGAACTGACGAATTCCCTCGTCGCATCGAGCCACGACCAACAGCACCCCGCTTTGGGCGCCGGCCTCGACGCGGTCCTTTGCGCCGTCGATGCGAAAGCCGGCCTCGGTCCGAATGGCCCTCACCGACGGATCGAGCGGCGCCCAGCCCCTGCCCGGCTCGCAAACCGCCCACGAGGCCACGGTTTCACCGGACATCAGCGATTCGATGGTCTCGGCGTGCGCCCGCGGATCCGGGCACTCGGCGAGCGCCGCGAGCACGACGCTGACCGGATACAGCGGTCCGGGCGCCACCGTCTTGCCGAGCTGCTCGGCGACCATGGCCAGATCCACCACGCCGCTGTCAGAGACGCTGCCGCCGCCCAATTCCTCCGGAACGAGCAGGGCGGTCCACCCGAGTTCGGCGGCGCGCCGCCACCACGCCGGGTCGAAGGCCAGTCCCGCGGCGTGCAGTTCGCGGACGCGGCTCAGCGGCGCTTCTTTTTGCAGAAAGGCCTGGGTTGTGGAAGCAAAGAGTATCTTTTCGGGAGAGTCGACAGCGGTCATGATGCCGGAGGATTCGGGAGGAAGTGTGGGAGGTTGGTCATCCGCCTGGTCGGTTCTCGTCGGAGTTCACTGGGGATTCTGATGTTAGCAATGAGCAGTACGGTAAGAGATACCGGAGCCCAATCGATAATGACCATGACGAGCGGTAATCGCGGTGGCTGAGGCCAACGAAACGCCCGATCATTCGGCCCCATCGGAAGCCGACGCGCAGGCGTTGCTCGAAGAGGCCGAGGCGGAGGCCGCCGCGGCCGCGGCGCTTGCCGCCGCGGCCCAAGCCCGCGCCCGCGCCGCCCGGCTGCGACGCGAGGCCCTCGGCCTGCCGGACCCCGACGTGTACGACGACGCGGATGAGGATTACGCCGAGGACGAGGACGAGGACGACTACGAGGACGACGAAGAATACGGCGAGGATTGGGACGAGGACGAGTACGACGAGTCCGTAACCGAGCAAGCCGGATGGCGACGACGGATGCCGTTGCTCGCCGCGATCGCCGCCGTCATCGGCATCATCGCTTTCGCCGGCTCCAGCGCGTACATGGTCCTTCAACATCGCGATACCACCGAGCACCAGCAGCGGGAAGCGGCGTTCGTCGCCGGGGCCAAGCAGGGTGTCCTCAACATGATCTCGCTGGACTTCAACAAGGCCAAAGCCGATGTCCAGCGCGTGATCGACGGGTCCACCGGCGAATTCCAAGCCGATTTCCAGCAGCGGGCCAACGACTTCATATCGGTGGTCATCGCATCGAAGGCGGTCACGGAAGGAACGGTGCACGCCGCCGCCCTCGAGTCCCTCAACGGCAACTCGGCGGTGGTATTGGTTTCGGCCACATCGCAAGTCACCAATTCCCCGCCCGGAAAGGACGAACCACCGCGAATGTGGCGCCTCAGGGTGACGGTCGCCGACGTCGGCGGGAAGTACAAGATGTCGAAAGTTGAGTACGTGCCGTGACCGAAGACGTGCGCGACATCGATTCGGCCGGAACGGAACCCAGCACCGAACCAGCCGAAGAAGACTCCGTGGCCGAGGAGCCCATCGACGACGGCGCCGACGCCGAGGCCGATGACGCCGAGGCCGACGAAGCCGCGCCGACCGAGCGCCGGCGCCGTGCCCTATCGCCCAGGGCACGCAAGGTCATTGCGGCGGTGCTGGTTGTGCTCCTGCTGGTCTCGGGGGTCGTGGCGACCTGGCTGTACTTCGAGTGGTACCGACCCGATCAACAGACCGATGCGACCGTCGCCCGCTCGGTCGCCACCGCCGCCTCGGATGCAACGACCGCGGTGCTGTCCTATTCGGCCGACTCGCTCGACCAGGACTTCGCCACCGCCAAGTCACACCTCGCCGGGGAATTCCTTTCGTACTTCGACCAATTCAGCCAGCAGACGGTTGCACCGATGGCCAGGCAGAAGTCGATGAAGACCAAGGCCAAGGTGACCGGCGCCGCGGTATCCGAACTGCAGCCCGATTCGGCCGCCGTTCTGGTCTTCGTCGACCAGGTCACCACGACCAAGGACAGCGCCCAACCGTCCGTGGCCGTCAGCAGCATCCTGGTGCGGATGTCCCGGATCAACGGCAAATGGCTGATCACCAAGTTCACCCCGGTCTAGACGCGGCCGCTACATGGCGAACACGCGGCGCAACGACTGGGCGTGCAGCGCCCGGTTCTCCTCGGAGACGACCCAATCGGGTACCAGTGAATCGAAGCCATTGAATGTCGCTGCGATAACGTGCAATTCGGTGTGGACGTAGGCGTGCAGTAGCCGGTTGGCATAGTCGATGGCTTCGTCGCGGCACGGGTCGATCTCTGAGCAACTGACGAACGTGGGCGGCAGCCCCTCGAGGTTGGCCCGGTGCGCGGGGACGTGTTGACCGCTCGCGGTCGCGTGGCCGAGGTAGTGGCCCCAGGCCCGGCTCACTGCCGGACCGTTGAGACCGGGCGTGCGCTGGAACTCTCGTCGCGACGGGGTGGCATCGGAATCGAGCATCGGCTGATGCAGGATCTGCACCAGCACCGGCGGCCCTTCCTCGTCGAACATGCGCTGGGTGAGGCTCGCGACCAGCGCCGCACCCGCGTCCCGGCCCATCACCGCGATGCGGCTGGGGTCGACGTCCAGGTCGGCGCAGTTGTCGACGGCGTAGCGGAAGGCCGCTTCCACGTCGTCAAGCGCGGCCGCACATGGATTTTCGGGTGCGAGCCGGTAGTCGACAGAGACCAGGAGGCAGTCGGCGGCGCGGGCCAGCTCCACGCAGTGCGCGTGATCGGTGTCCAGGTTTCCCGTCACGAAGCCACCGCCGTGGGCGTAGACCACCAGGGGCGCCCGGGATCCCGTGCCCCCGCGATACAACCGAATGCCCAGCGGTTGGCCGTCCGGGCCGGCGATGGCTCGCGATTCCACGGTGACACCGTCGGTTTCGGCGGCCGCGGCCCGCTGGGCGGCGCGGGCATTGGCCTCTTTCCGCTCGACGGCCAGCGTCTCGGCGCGGAACTCGACGACGCCCAGCTCGATCGCTGCCTCCCGCAGCACCGGGTCGATCCGGTTAAGACCTTGCGGCCGCGTCATGTTGGTCTGCGTCAGATCGGCCACCGCGTCACCGTTCGCCGGGAAGCGCCTTCACGGTCGCCGGTAGCCCGTACAGAGCCGTCGCGTTGCCGCGCATGATCCGCTCCCGTTGGTCGGCGGGGAACCGGTTGATCGCGTAGGTCGGCGAGTCATAGCTCCAGTGCGGGTAGTCCGTCGAGAACATCAGGTTGTCGCCGAGGTCCATCATCTCCAGGTACTCGCGGAATTCGACGGTGTCGGTGTCTTCCAGCGGCTGAGTGGTGAACCGGACGTGTTCGCGCACATATTCCGACGGGAGGCGACGCACGTGGGGCAGGTCGCCGCGGCGCGCCTTCCAGATCCGATCCATCCGCGACATCACCGGCATCGCCCAGGTGAAGCCGCCTTCGACGAAGACCACCCGCAAGTCCGGGTGGCGATCGAACGCGCCGTCGAACACCAGGCTCATCAGGTGCGAGACGTACAGCAGCGGCCAGGATGCGAAGAAGTCGTGCCAGTGCGCGGGGTTGCCGACCGGGTACAGGGGTATCAGTTCGAAAGGAGTCTGGCCCATCAAATGGGTGGCGATGGGAAACCCGTTCCGCGCGGCCGCCTCGTAGAGCGGGTCGAAATGCGGGTTACCGAAAGGGATTCCACGCGTTTGGGGTGTCATCAGCACCTGGGCCATGTACGGATGTCCCGCCCATCGTTCCACTTCGCGGGCGGCCCGCTCCGGGGTCTGGGCGCTGACGCTGATCGATCCGCGCCAGCGGCCGTGCCAGTTGTACCTGTCCAGCCAGACGTCGGCGAGCCAGTCGTTGTAGGTCGACTTGAGCACGTGTTCGGCCTGCGGCAGTTGCGCGTCGCACATCGGCTCCAGCGTCGCGATGCTGACACCGGCATCGAGCAGCAACTGCTTGGCGGCGAAATCCGGGTCGCTGCCGGCGACTCCGCCATTGGGCGGCCACGCGTCCATGCGTAGCGACGACGTCTTGTACGAATCCGGGGTGTCGTAGAAATGCGGGATGGGGCTGACGGCGTTGCCCGTCGGCCAGATCTGGTCCACCCATTCGGCGGGCGCGTAGGACTTGAGCACGTCGCTCGAGACCGGCAACGGGTGCACATCGGTGTCGACGATGGTGACCGCTATCTCGTCTTCTTGACCGGTTGGCGAGTCGAGTCGCTCGATCGTTGTCATCAGACACGCTCCTTCAGCCCGTAGAGCTCACTGGCGTTGCGCCACAACACCTTGTCACGCTGGGCGGCATCCAGCCCCTCGGCGATCGCGTCCGGCGCCGAGGTGGACCAGTGCGGATAGCTCGATCCGTACATCAGCAGGTCGGACTTGCCGGTGAAGTCCATCCAGCGCTGCACCGCGTCCGCCTCCGTCGGCCCGTCGAAAGCCGACGAGCAGAACCGGACGTGGCCGGGCAGGTATTCGCTGGGATAGCGGTCCACCCAGGGCGTCTGGTCGCGCATCGACAGCCAGAACGTGTCCAGCCGCCACATCAGCGGGGTGAGGATGTCGTAGCCGCCGTCGGCGAACACGAATTTCAGATCAGGGTGCCGGCCGAACACGCCCTCGATGATGAGCGTGGCCAGGTGCACGAAGTAGTTCAGCGGCATGAACGCCGCGTATCCCGGGTAGGTGTGCGCGTGGCCGGCGAAGGTGGGCGGGTGGTCGACGCCGTTGCCGCCGTTGATGTGCACCGCGACCGGGAGCCCGTGCGCGGCGGCGGCCTCCCAGATGGGCTCGAACATCGGTTTGCCGTACGGCTCGCGGGACTGCATGGGCACGCCGACCTGCACCAGCTTCGGGTGGCCGGCGAGGCGCTCGATCTCGGCGACCGCGCCCCGGGCGTCCTCGGGGTTGACGCGGATGGTGCCGCGGAACCGGTCGGTGGTGTCGGGCTCCAGCCAACGGTCGAGCAACCAGTCGTTGACCGCGGCGCAGATTCGGCTGTTGAGCAGGTAATCGGCGATGTTGCCCCGGGTCAGCGGGTTGAGGATGGCGTAATTGACGCCCATGTCATCGAACAGGTGCCGGCTCACGGTCTCCGGATCCGAACCCGGGTACTGCTCGCCGTAGAGGTCCTCCCGGTAGTCGCCGCCGGGCGCCTGATACCACTGCTGCTCTACGTCGGGGATCGACCGCAATTGGTGCGCGGCCGGGAGATAGCGGCGTATCTCGGCGTTGGACCGGAAGTGCGGTTGCACGCATGCGTCGATAATCATGCCGTCAGATACACCTCGCCGTCGGTGACGTCGACCCGGTAGGTGCGGACCCGACGCCGAGGATCGGCGACGTTCTGACCGGTGGTGACGTCGAATTCCCAATTGTGCCAAGGGCATCGAACGATCTGGCCGTCACGAACCCGGCGCATCCCGTCCGGCGATTCGGGGGCCGGTTCGTTGGTGCCGCCGATCAGGCCGAGGCACAACGGGGCGCCCTCGTGTGAGCAGTAGTTGACGATCGCGTAGAGCTCACCGCGCACGTTGTAGACGCCCACGCCGAACTTTCCGACGTCGACCAGTTTCATCCCGCCGGGCGGCAGCTCGTCGAGCGAGCACACGAATCGCCGGTTGGGCACTTGAGAATCACCGCCTCCTCGGGTCAATACTGTGCGCATTACGGTAAAGACCACAAGCCGTTGGGCTTCGTTGCTATTTATATTATGATAGCGATATTCCCTCGGCACACGTATCCGCCCTTACCGGTGGCTCAGGAGGAGCGCGAATGACGCTCGGCACGGACCCGGACGGCCAGCCCGTCACCCTCGACCTCACCGGGGAAACCAGCCCCTACCCGTTCTTCGAATACATGAGGCGCACGGATCCGGTCTGGCATGGTTCCCTGGCGGACCACTCGCAGATGCCGGAGGAGCTGCGGCCGAACGACGAATGGGTCCTGTTCGGCTACGACGGCCTGTTCCAGGCGTTTCGCGACGACCGCGTCTTCACCTCGGCGAGCTACGACAAGACCATTGGATTGGTGATGGGCCACACCATCCTGGCGATGGGCGGCAAGGAACACCACGACCATCGCAGCCTGGTGGCCAAGGCCTTTCGGGCCACCGCGCTGGAGCGGTGGGAGCCGTCGGTCATCGGGCCGGTGTGCGATCGGCTGATCGACGAGATCAAGAATGAAGGCCACGCCGACCTGGTCAAGGCGCTGACGTTCGAATTTCCCACCCGGATCATCTCCGTGCTGCTCGGGCTGCCCCCTGAGGATCTCGACATGTTCCGGCGTTTGTCGCTCGACCTGATCTCGATTCCGACCGACATCGTGGCCGGGCTCAACGCGGCGGCAGAGCTGCACGGCTACTTCCTCGATCAGGTGGAGCAGCGGCGCCGCAAGATCACCGACGACATCATCGGCGACCTGGTCGCCGCGGAGATCGACGGCGAGAAGCTCAGCGACGAGGCGATCATCGCGTTCCTACGCCTGCTGCTGCCGGCCGGCCTGGAAACCACGTATCGCTCGTCGGGCAACCTGCTGTACCTGCTGCTGACCCACCCCGAGCAGCTGGCGATGGTCCAGCAGGACCGGTCGCTGATTCCGGCCGCGATCGAGGAGGGCCTGCGGGTGGAAACTCCGCTGACGATGGTCATGCGGACCACCACCCGGGAAATCGAAATAGGTGGCAAGACAATCCCGGCCGACGCACAGGTGGACATGTGTATGGGCTCGGCCAACCGGGACGAAAGCCGTTGGTCCGACCCCAACACGTTCGACATCCACCGCCCGCGCCACGCCCACATCGCCTTCGCGGCCGGCATTCACATGTGCCTCGGCATGCACCTGGCGCGGCTGGAAACGAGGGTCATGCTGAACAGCCTGTTCGACCGGGTCAAGAGTCTGGCGTTGCTGCCCGACGACGGAAGCGGCGAGGAGTCCAGGATCGTAGGGCTCACCTTCCGCTCGCCCAACAAGCTTCCAGTCACCTTCGCCCCGGCCGCATGAAAAGCCGGGCGGCGATCCTGCACGACGTCGGCGGCCCGTGGTCGGTCGAGGAATTCGAGTTGGACCCGCCGCGCGCCGGTGAAGTCCTGGTTCAGCTGGCCGCCGCCGGGTTGTGCCACTCCGACGACCACATCCTCAAGGGCGACATGTCGGCACCCAACGAGGTGATGAAATCCATGGGTCTGCCGACGATGTTCCCGATGATCGGCGGCCATGAGGGCTCGGGAATCGTGCGTGAAGTCGGCGAGGGCGTAACCGATTTCGAGCCGGGCGACCACGTGGTGATGTCGTTCGTCGCGGTGTGCGGGCAATGCCGCTGGTGCGCGACCGGCGTCGAGTACCTCTGCGACGTCGGCATCGGCACCATGATCCCGGGGATGCCCACCGACGGCACCTTTCGCCACCACACCGCCGACGGTCGAAACCTGGGCCACATCGCCAAGGTCGGTGCGTTCGCGCAACACACTGTGGTGTCGACGAATTCGCTCGTGAAGATCGAACCGCACCTGCCGCTGGCGCCCAGCGCGCTGCTGTCGTGCGCCATCCCGACCGGCTACGGTTCCGTCGCGAACCGCTCCAACATGCGCGCGGGCGACACCGTCGTCGTGATCGGCGTCGGCGGCATCGGCACCGGCGCGATCCAAGGCGCCCGAATCAACGGCGCCGCACAGATCGTCGCCGTGGATCCCGTTGAGTTCAAACAGAAATCGGCATTGCAATTCGGCGCGACGCACAGCGCGTCGACGGTCGCCGAAGCGCTTGACCTGGTGCGCGGCCTCACCTACGGGGTGATGGCCGACGCCGTCGTGGTGTCGCCGTCACTGATCACGCCGGAGGACGTGCGCGACGCGGTTCAGCTCACCCGCAAGGGTGGGACCTGCGTGCTCACCGGCATGACCTCGCAGTTGACCCGATCGGTCAAGATCGACCTGCAGGATTTCATCCTGATGAACAAGACGCTGGCCGGCACTATATTCGGATCCTGCAATCCCAAGGCGGACGTCGCCAGGCTGGCCCGGCTCTACGAGACCGGCCAGCTGCAGCTCGACGAGATGATCACCAGGCGCTACCGCCTCGACGACATCAACGACGCCTACGACGACCTCCTCAACGGCAAGATCGTCCGCGGCATCATCGACTACGGGATCAGTTAGTCCTTGCGGCCCACCACCCGCTGCATCTGACCGTACGCGTCGATCGGGCTGTGCAGCGCCAAGCCGCCGTCGGCGTGCACGACTTGACCCGTCACCCAAGGCAATTCCAGGACTCCGACGATCGCCCCGGCCACGTCGGCGGCCTCGCCCAGGCGGCCGAACGCCGTCCGCTCGGACAGGCCTTCGACCCAGCCCGGGAGTTGCTCCGGCTTCGCCAGCATCGGTGTCCGCGTGACGCCCGGCCCCACGGCGTTCACCCGGACGCCGTGCACGCCCCATTCCACCGCGGCGACCTTCACCAGCATGTCCACGCCGGCCTTGGAAACGCAGTAGGCGCCCATGTCGCGGTCGGCGAGGGTGCCGCTGATGCTCGAGACCGCGACGATGGAGCCGCCCACGCCGGCGTCGATCATGGCCCGGGCCCCGGCGCGGATGGTCAGCCAGGTGCCGGTCAGGTTGACGGCCAACACCCGTTCCCAGGCCGCGGGTTGCTGTTCGAGCAGCATGCCCGACGCTCCGACTCCGGCGCAGGTGACTATGCGGGTGGGCACACCGTGGTCGCGCACGGTTTGTTCCATCGCCGCCGATACCGCGTCGGGATCGCTGACGTCGCAGGCGATGTCGCCGCCGGACAGGTCCCACACCACGACGGCGCGACCCGCCTCGCGCAGCCGTGCCGCGACCGCACGTCCGATCCCCGACGCGCCGCCGGTCACCAGCGCCGTCATTGCGGGGGCCCGATCAACTCGACGAGCACACCGTCCGGCGCCGTGATCACCGCCATCGGGACGGTCTTGCCGCCCGGGGCCGGCACGCTGATGCGACGCACGCCGTCGGCGAAACCCAATGCCGCCAAGGCCGTAAGAGTCTCGTCGACCTCGCGCTGCAGGGAGAGCAGGAAGAAGCCGTGCCGCGGGCGTTGGGGGGCGGCAGGGGCGTCGTCGGCGTCCGGGCCGCCCTCGAAGACGACCAGTTCGACGATCCCGGTGTCGGGGGTCCGCGGATCCCCGAGGAATATCGAGCGCAGACGATCGGTCTTGGCGCCGAACAGTTCCGGCCAGTCCCCGGCGAAGGTGTGGTCGAACAGCTCGGCCAAGCCCAGGCCGTCTCGCCAGAACTTCGTCGAGCGTTCGACGTCCGCGGTGCAGATCGCGGTGTGGTGAATACCCGGCATGCGCCCACATTAGGCGCTTCTGGAGCCGCCGGGCCGATCATTCGACGTGAATTCCCGGCCCGGCGTCCTCACCAGCGCGGTGTCAGGCCTGCCTGAGCGCCTCGATCTCGAGTGTGACGGTGACCTTGTCGCCGACGACCGCGCCTCCGGTTTCCAGCGGCAGGTCGATGTCAATGCCGAAGTCCTTGCGGTTCAATACGACCGAGGCCTCGAAGCCGGCGACTTCGCCGTGGCCCATGCCCGGATTCACACCGTAGAAATCGAGGTCCAAGGCGACCGGTTTGGTCACGCCCTTGATGGTGAGGTCGCCGCGGAGCACGTAGCTGTCGCCGTTCGACTCCACCGAGCTGGAAGTAAATGTCGCGACGGGAAACTTGTCGACGTCGAAGAAGTCGGACGACTTGAGGTGGGCGTCGCGTTGGCCGTTGCCGGTGTTGACGGAATCCACCGCGATCTCCGCCCGGACCGACGGCGTGCCGTCGTCGGCGATCACGATCGCGCCGCTGAAGTTGTCGAAGCTGCCTCGTACCTTGCTGACCATCAGGTGACGTACCGAGAAGTTGATCGACGAGTGCACCGGGTCGATCGCCCACGTGCCGGAAGTGACCTGAGTCGTTGCGGTTGCAGTCATGTTTTCCGTCTTTCCTGTTCGGGGCGACGGCCTGCCCGACGCCCTTCGCAGGACTAAGCGGACTATAGTCCGTATTTATTCCATCGGGGGCTTGGCTGCGCTCAGTTGGTGGCGCGGGCTAACGCGGCAACCTGGTCCGCCAGGTCCGACAGCGCCCGGGCGGTCGCCAGTTCGTGGCGGGCTTCACGCGCCAGTCGGTCGGCCGGATGACGATACGCGACGCCCACCCCGGCCAGATGGGAACTGCCCCATTCCAGCTCGACCTTGGCGCACGTCCGTCCGTGGTGCTCGTCGATCGCCAGCGTGATCATTTGCTGCGTAGCAGATTGAGTGCGATTGGCGTGGTACATATGCGAATCATGGTGCGGGACAGAGTCATTTTCACGTTCATCGACCGGCGCGCCGCGTACTGGTGACTTTGGTCCCACCCGCAACTGCCAATGGCACTTCGCAGTGCCTAGGCGATCTTCGCCGCCGTGCGATCCCACAACTCGCGGGCGAGGTCGGCGTCGTAGGCAACGCGGCTGGCTTTCCCGATTTTGCCCTTCGAGTAGTACTCGCCGGACGTCCAATCGACTCCGGGGGTACTCGACGCCAACCAGACCAGCTGGTCGGCCGCCTCGTCGGCGGTGGCGGTGAGCCGGACCATCAACGGCACGTGATACTTCATGAAGACGAGGAACCGTGAACCCGATGCCTCGCCGAAGTTCGAGTTGACAAATCCCGGGTGAAACGTCGCGGCCGACAGCCCACGGTCGTGATATCGGCGATAATTCCCTGGTGAACAAGACGATTGCTAGCTTGGTGAGGGCATAGGCGGTGCTGGGCCTGCGTCGGGCCGTGTCCTCCAGGTCGGTGACGGTCACGCGGCGAAGCAGCTTATGTGACGAACTGGTCGTGTTGATGACGGCGGCGCGGGACTCGACAAGCACGTCCATCAGCCGCGTGGTCAGCAGGAACGGCGCGAGGTAGTTGACCTGGAAGGTCGTCTCGTAACCGTCGCCGGTCGTCTCGATCGTGGTGAACATGCCGCCGGCGTTGTTGGCCAGCACGTCGATGCGCGAATACGCGGAGCGAATTTTGTCCGCCAACGCCCGCACCTGCGACAGGTCGGCGAAATCGGCGACGAAATGATCCGCGCCCAACTCGTCGGCCACCGCAGCGGTCTTGCGCGGCGACCGGCCGACCACGACGACGTTGTCGCCGCCCTGCCGCAACCGGCGGGCCGCCGCGGCCCCAACGCCGTCGCTGGCACCGGTGATGACGATCGTCCTGCGCGCCATAGCCTCGAGGCTAGGGAATCACGTCAGCGAGTAGCGCACCGGCAGGTGTTTCAGGCCCCCGACGAAGGTGGTGGCGGTCAATTCCGGATCGCCGGTCAGCTCAATGGACTTCAGCCGGGGCAGCAGCTCGGAGAAGAAACTGTTGACCTCCATGCGGGCCAGCGCCGCGCCCATGCAGAAGTGCACGCCGTAGCCGAAGGCCAGGTGCTTGTTGGGATCGCGCCCGACGTCGAAGCGGAACGCGTCGTCGAAGACTTCCTCGTCGCGATTGGCCGATACGTAGGACAGCAGCAGCGAATCCCCTGCGGCGATGGGGATTCCACGCACGGTCGTGTCGCTGGCGGCGGTCCGCATGAACTCCTTGACCGGGGTGACCCAGCGGATCATCTCCTCGGTGGCCAACGGCATCAAGTCGAGGTTGTCGCACAGGCGCTGACGCTGGTCGGGGTTGTCGATGAGCGCCTGCATGCCGCCGGAGATCGTCGCGCTGGTGGTGTCGTGACCCGCGGTGGCGACGATCAGGTAGTACGACACGGTGTCGATGTCAGACAGCGATTCGCCGTCGACGCGGGCGTTCGCGATCGCCGACGCGAGGTCCTCCGTGGGGTGCTCGCGGCGCGCCGCGGTCACCGCGTTGAAGTACTCGAACATGTCGAACAGTGCGGGCAGCTGCTCCGCGTTGGTGGTGCCGCGTTTGAATTCGGAGTCTTCGCTTCCGAACAGCTCCTGGGTCAGTTTGAGCATGCGCGGAAAGTCGTGCTCCGGGAGCCCCAGCAGCGACATGATGACGTAGAGCGGGTAATTGACCGCGACGTGCTGAACGAAGTCGCATTCGGGGCCGGCGGCCATCATCTTGTCGACGTAGATCTTGGCCAGCTCGTCGACGCGTACCTTCAAGGCCCGCATCGCCTTTGGCCGAAACCAGTCGGAACCGATCGCACGGACGACCCGGTGCTGCGGATCGTCGAGGTGGATCAGGGTGCGCACGCCGGCGGCGATCGCCTGCTCGTCGCCCTCCAGCGTGGTCAGGACCGGGCGCGGCCAGTTGGTGAACAGCATGTTCTCGCGCTCGATGTCCATGATGTCGGCGTGCTTGGTGATCGCCCAGAACGGCTTGTAGTTCGGCACGTCGACCCACGACACCGGGGCGTTGGCCCGCAGGTGGGTCAGTGCCGCGTGCAATCGCGGCTCGTCGGTGTAGGCCAATGGATCCGTCAACAGCTTGGCGGCGTCGTCCATCGTCGGCGTGCTCACTGGCGGAACTCCTTCATTGCGGCGCTGACACAGTCTTGCGATGCGGTCATGAAGATCGGCAGGACGCGATCGACCACGTCCGTGCAGCGGCTTTTCAGGGCGGCACCGACTTCGGCCACCGGGCCGACGACGGCGAAGGTCGCCAGCATCTCGTCGTCGATCAACGAACCCATGACGTCCCACTCCCCCCGCTTGGACAGCCGGTTGAGCTCCTCGTGTAGCTCGCCCCAGCCATTCAGCTCCAGCACCTTGCGATAGGCCGGAGTCGATCCGTAGAAGGCGATCTGCTTGCGCACGGCGGCGGTGGCCGTCCGTAGTTCGGCGTCGGTCTCCCCGGTGGCCACCAGCACTTCGGCCGACAGCTCAACGTCCTTGCGGGCGCGGCCCGCTCGCTGCAGGCCGCGTAGCAGCGCCGGGGTGGTGACCTCGGTGATGTACCGCTTCGACACCATCGGGTGGCCCAGGTGGCCGTCCGCGACCTCGCCGCACATCTCGGTCATCGCTTCACCGACCGCGGCGAGGAACACCTTCGGCGGCGCGTAGGGCTGCGGCTCGGGGGTGAACATCGGGGTCATGATCTTGTGCGTGTAGAAGTCGCCCTCGAACGCAAGCTTGGTGCCGTCGCGCCACGCGGACCAGATCGCGTGCAGCGCCGAGACGAATTCCCGCATCCGGCGCGCCGGATGGCTCCAGGGCATGCTGAACCGCTTCTCGATGTGGGGCTGGATCTGGGTGCCCAGACCGAGGATGAACCGGCCCCGCGAGTACGCCTGCAGGTCCCAGCCGATGTTCGCGACGACCATCGGATTGCGGGCGAACGCCACGGCGATGTTGGTGCCCAGCTCGAGTCGCGACGTGTGTTCGGCGGCCAGTAGCAGCGGCAGAAAAGGGTCGTGACTGGTTTCGGCGGTCCAGCCGCCGTCGTACCCCTGCTCTTCCAGGGCTCGGGCGGCGCCAGCGGCCCGCGCCAGCTGATTGGGGATGCCCCCGTCGATCTTGAGGCGAGGGCCGTCAGCCATGCGGGCAACTTTACAGTAAGCGATCCAGTATGTGACCCTGCACGTGTAACGGCGATCGCAAGTTTCCATGAGGTAGGACATAGGCATGACAAAACCCCCGGACTGGCAGGAGACGCTCGAGGACCTCGACCGTCGCCGGCAGAGCGCACGGGGCATGGGTGGGCCCGAACGCCTCGACAAGCACCGCGGCAAGGGCAAGCTCGACGCCCGCTCGCGCATCGAGCGGCTCACCGACCCGGGGACGTTCCGCGAAATCGGCACGTTGGTCGGCGGCGAGATCGCCGCCGACGGGCTGGTCGTCGGCTCGGGTTTGATCAACGGTTCGCCGGTGATGTTGGGCGCGGAGGACTTCACCACCCTGGCCGGCAGCATCGGACCCGGCGGCAACGCGAAGCGCTACCGCATCGCCGAACTCGCGCTGCGCGACAAGGTTCCGCTGGTGATGCTGCTCGAAGGCGCCGGCTTTCGTCCCGGCGGCGGACATTACGGTCGCACCCCGACGGACCTGCTGTCCCAGGCGCAGTGCTCGGGCCGGGTGCCAACCGTCGCCGCCGTACTCGGGCCCTCGGCCGGACACGGCGCCCTCGTCGCCCCGGTCTGCGATTTCCGGATCATGAGCCGACAGGGCGCGATCTTCACCGCCGGCCCGCCGGTCGTCAAAGAGTCAACCGGAGAAGAGATCTCGAAGGAGGACCTCGGCGGGCCCGCCACCGCCCTACCGAGCGGGGTCATCCACAACGTCGCCGAGGACGACGAGGCCGTGATCGCCGAGATCCGCCGCTACCTGTCCTATTTCCCGCCGAGCGCGTGGTCGTACCCGGCGCCGCTGCCGCGCGACGAGGACAGCGAGCCACGCGCGACGCCCGAACTGCTCGACATCGTCTCCCGCGACAACCGCCGCGTCTACGACATGCGCGCCGTGCTGGACGTGGTCTTCGACCGGCCCGACTGGTTCGAAGTGCAGCCGCAGTACGGCCGGGCGATCATCTGCGCGCTGGCCCACCTCGGGGGCCACCCGGTCGCGGTGGTGGCGAATCAGCCGAACGTGCTCGCGGGCTCCATCGACGCGGCCGCCGCGGACAAGGCGGCGCATTTCATCCTGGTGGCCGACTCGTTCCATTTGCCCATCCTGTTCCTCGCCGACAACCCCGGCATGCTGCCCGGCAGCCGGTCCGAGCGCAGCGGCGTGCTGCGCGCCGGTGCGCGGATGTTCGCCGCGCAGACGGCGGCCACCACGATCAAGCTGCACGTCACGCTGCGCAAGGCCTACGGATTCGGCTCAATGGTGATGTCGCTGCTGGGTTTCGATTCCCAGAGCGCGACCTTCGCCTATCCGGGCGCGACCATGGGCGCCATGAGCGCGGCGGCGCTGGGCCGGGCGACGCACGCCGACGAGGACATCACCGCCAAGCTGCGCGACGCCGAGTTGCAGGCGTCCTATCGTTCGGCCGAGCACCTGGGATTCGACGAGCTCATCGATCCCCGCGAAACCCGTGACGCCCTGTTGGGTTCGCTGCGTCGTGCGCTGTCCAGCCGTCAGGCCACGGCCGAGCCCGTCAGCCGGACCGTCATCCTGCCGTAGCGCTCGTCGCGAGCGAGCGTGTTTGTCCGCGACACGCCGCTCTGACGTGACATTGTGCGCACGCTCGCGGTCAGCCGGCCCGGTAAGCCGTGACCACCGGCTCAAGTTCGTCCGGCGTCGCGCCGTGCATGATCACCGCGTCGGCCCCATAGTCGAACTCCTTGCGGATGCGGTCCACGCACTGCCGGGCCGAACCGGTGGCCGACGGTTCCAGCCACTCGTCGGGGATCAGCGTCGCGATGTGTTCGATCTGCTCGGGCGTGGCCTTGTGATCGATCCCGCCGGCGATCGACGTCACCACGGAATCCTCCCGAAAACGCTGCAGCACAGCGGGATCCCACTTGTTGGTCTGCACCAGCAGATCGCCGTACCCCTGCAGATACGTGGCCAGGCGCGCCACGGTCTTCTTCAGCCGCAGCTGCTCGGGAAGGTGGTCGCCGACCGTGGCGAAGCACGACCACACCCGCACGCTGTCCGGGTCGCGGCCCGCCCTCTCCGCGGCGGACTTCACCGTCGCCACGCAGCGCTGCAGCGTCTCCGGGGTAAAGTAGGTGTGCAGGATGACGTCGTCGAACACCCGGCCGCCGAGTGCCAGCGTGTTCGGCCCGAATGCCACCAGCGCCAGGCGAATGTCCTCGTTGAAGTCCGGGTCGAGAAACAGGATCGGATACTTTCCCATCGGGCCGTCGTGGTTGAAGATCAACTCGCCGTGCCACAGCCTGCGCATGACCTGGGCCCAGTCCTCCATCTGGGCGGTCGTCACGGCCGGGATGCCGAACGCCCCGTAGATGGCGGCGATACCGCGGCCGATGCCCAGGGTGAATCGCCCGCCGGAGAGCCGATGCATGGTGGTCGCCCACGATCCGGTTATCAGCGGATGGCGGGTGTTGTGATTGGTTGCGGCGGTGGCGATTTGCATCCGGCTGGTCACCGCGCACGCCGCGCCGACGAGCGACGACGCCTCCTTGACGTTCCAGCGCTCGGAGATGAAGGCAGTGCCGAAGCCCAACTCCTCGCCGCGGCGGGCCTCGTCCACCAGGGTTGCCGGCCCCTCGCCGCCGGCCCCGGCGAGCAGGTAGTACCCCAATTCGTCAAGCGTGCGCTCGGTCAATTCCAAACCCCTTGCTGGTAGCCGCAATTCCAGACCTCGGTGATCCTGCCGCCGACGACGCGGAACACCTCGATGCTGCCGACGTTGGTCTCGATGCCGTCCTTGGTGGTCATCGACGAGTCGTAGACGATCGCCACGTGCTCGCCGTCGTCTCCCTCGACGACGATCCTGAGGTCGAAGCGCAACGAGTCGAACAGCGCCAACATGTCTGCCACTCGCTGCACCGCCTGAGCGTGGGTCAGTGTGTGCGCCTCATTGACCTCGTGCCGAATGACGTTGTCGCCCAGCAGCTCCTCGGCCAGGTCGAGATTGCGCTCGTTCCACACCACCAGGTTGTAGAGCTCAACAACTTCGCGGGCAGTCCGGGTGCCCGCCATCAACCGGCCACCTCTCGCAGGAAGCGTTCGGTCACCGCGAGCACGCGCCGGGAGAAGACGTGTCCGACGTGTCCGCCGTCGTACCAGTACAACTGGCCGCCCCAGCGTTCCTGCAGCGCGACCGCGGGGTCGCGCATCGCCATCCGGTCGTGCCAGGCCCCGACGATGAGCCGACGGTGTGGTGGCGGCGCGGGATCGGCCCGCAGTGGGTCGATCACCGAGGTCAGCATCGAGACCTCCGGCGAGCCCAGCACCTCGCGGAAACCCGCGCGGGACTGCCCCCAGCGTCCGAGGTGCCGCGCGATCATCGCGTTGAGCCCGAGGATCGGGGTGTACAGCGCCACCGCGTCGATCTGCCTCTCCAGGTGGGAAACCAGCGCGGCCACCGGGGTACCCATCGAAATGCCCGACACCACAACGGCGGTGGCCTGCGGTTGCACCCAGCGCACCACGGCGCGGACCTCCGAGACCGCGCGCATCATGCCCGCGACGTTGCCCAGGGGATCGACGTCCGGGTAGGCCGGCCATTCGCGGCGCCGGCAGCCATGGCCGGGCTGCACCGGCATCGCGACGTTGAAACCCAGCGTGTGATGTATCCGGCCGATCCGCGACAGCAACAGGTCCTCCGTGCCGCCCTGACCGGCGCCGTGCACCCACACCAGCCACGGCCGCGGGCCGTCGGGATGCCGGCACAGGTGCACCACCGCGCGGGCCGGCCCGCCGAAGCCTTCGGCCTCCAGCGTCGGCGGCAGCCCGGGATCGTGTTCGAACATCATCCGCTCGTATTCCAGGCCGGCGATCCTGCGCCGCCGTATCGACGTGGCCCGCAACGGCTTCGGCGCGACGTGCGCCCCCTCGATGCCCAGTGCCGACAGTTCCTCGGCCGCCGCGCTGCACGCGTCCACCGGCCGCATCTCCGCCGGGCCGCCGGCCAGCAGCGAAAAGCCGCTCAGCACAAGCTCGTCCAGCATGACCTCACCGAACTGACGCAGGCCCCGCGGGGACGCCGGCGCCCACCCGGTGGATTCATGCAGGCCGGTGACCGTGCGGGGCAGCAGCATGCTCATCTCGCGGGCCAGCCCCTTGGAGAGGCCGAGTCCGCGCGTCGCCCATGACATACCGATCACCTCGCCACGGCTAGGTCAGCTCGAAACCGGTGTATCCGCCCGCCGCGATCTCGCCGCAGCGGCGCCGGTATTCCGCAATTCCGCCGGTATAACCCCACCGTCTTACCAAGTATTGCACGACGGGTGCCCCAAAACCCTCGGGGCCACCAGCGCGGTGGTGTGCTCGATCCACTCCTGGTCGGGGTGAATACGGCGCGCGACTCCACGTCCGTGGTGTCCAGAAATCGGCAGTAGCGGGCCTTGAGCTGCCGAATCGATTCCAGCTCGTCAGCCGCTTGGTTCATCTGTCTCCTTGTGGCTTACCGGCCGAACTGCTGAAATCTATACTGTAACGACCTTAGTATCAACGATCATGGGAGACGCCGGCGTGAAAGTGCCTTTCACCTGGAAAGTAACCGGCTGGTTCATGGTCGGCTGGTCACCCGAATTCCCGGTCGGCGAGGTGCGGCCGCTGCACTACTTCGGCGAGGATCTGGTCGCCTACCGCGACGAGCAGGGCGAGTTGCACGTCCTCGAAGCGCACTGCAAGCATCTCGGCGCCCACATCGGCCACGGCGGCAAGGTGGTCGGCGACTGCGTCGAGTGCCCGTTCCACGGTTGGCGCTGGGGTCCGGACGGCACCAACCGTCACATCCCCTACCAGCCGGACCGGCCCAACCGTGCGCTGCGGCTTCGGGTGTTTCCGGTCCGCGAGCAGTACGACTGCGTGTTCATCTGGCATCAGCCGGACGGCAAGGAGCCGCAGTGGGAGATGCCCGACATTTTCGAAAAGTTCCCGCAGTTCGAGACCGACCCGGCGGCCTATTACCGGGCGTATCCGGAGTTCTCCCGGCGCGCCGAGCGCGAACCGGTGCACCCGCAGATCGTGGCCGAGAACGCCCCCGACAGCGCACACTTCGAATACGTCCACCACGCCACGGTGACGCCCCGGGTGCTGGACTGGAAGATCGTCGAGCACGAGTGGCAATTCATCGCCGGTTGGCCGGACGCCGGCACCGACGACCCCGACGATCTCGCGCTGCGCTTCCACAGCCATCTGTTCGGCCTGGGCGGCGCGATCAGCGTCTTCGAGGGCGCCCAGAATCATCGGCTGATCTTCGCCTGCACGCCGGTCGACGACGAGTGCTCGGACCTGTTCTACTCGATCTGGTGGCCGCGCGTCCCGGGCGACGACTCCGACGTGCCGGAGGGCAAGCTGCGCGAGGTGATCGAAAGGCAGTTCCTGTCAACCGTTTTCGACGACCTGCAAATCTGGCGCTACCAGCGATACGTGGAGCACCCGGCGCTGTCCAAGGTGGACGCGAAAGGCTATATGGCGCTGCGCAAGTGGGCCACGCAGTTCTACGAAGTGCCGGCATGACGGCACTCGACGACCTGGTGGCGCCCGGGCACACCGCGATCGTCACCCAGGAATGCCAGGGCGCGGTCATCGGCCCGAACGCCGGGCTGGCGGTCCTGGCCAAGGAGGCGCGCCGCGTCGCCCTGCCGAACATCGTGCGGCTCTTGCCGGGCGCGCGGGCGGCCGGGGTGCGCGTGGTGCACTGCCTGGTGCAGCGCCGGCCCGACGGGCTCGGCTCCAACCACAACGCCAGGATCTTCGCCATCGGCGGCGGAGACGTCGGCATCACCCCCGGCACCCCCGGGGCGGCCCTGCTGCCCGAATTGGGTCCCGAGCCAACCGATCTGGTGCTGAGCCGCTGGCACGGCGTCGGGCCGATGGGTGGCACCGACCTCGACGCGGTGCTGCGCAACCTCGGGGTGTCCACCATCGTCGTGGTGGGCGTCTCGCTGAACATCGCGATCCCCAACGTCGTGATGGACGCGGTCAACGCCGCCTACCGCGTCGTCGTGCCGAAGGACGCCGTGGCGGGCGTGCCCGCCGAGTACGGCGAGGCCGTCATCGCCAACACCCTGTCGCTGCTCGCGACCATCACCACGACCGACGACCTGCTGCAGGCATGGAACAGGCCATGACCGAAACCACGCCCGGGGTACAAGGCGGATTCCCCGAGATCAAACCGGCCGAGCACGCGCCGCCCGGGCTGGGGCGGTTCGTCGCCGCGATGCGCCGCCTGCAGGACCTGACCGTGTCCACCAACAGTTCGATGTGGAGCACCGCGGCCGAGCACGTGGAAAGCGCCTGCGCGCTCCTGGACGGGCACCAGGTGCCCGAGGGCGTGTCGCCGGGCGGGCGCGTCATCGAACTGCCCGGGCTGGGACACCCGCTGCTGCCGCCATGGCTGGTCACCGAATCCGGGCCGGACGGCGTCACCATGCACGGCCACTTCACCCGCTCGCACGTGGGCGGGAACAACGCCGTCCACGGCGGCATGATCCCTCTCCTCTACGACTGGCTGTTCGGGATGATCGTTTCCACCGCCGGCGTCCCCCCTACCCGAACGGCCTACCTGCACGTCGACTACCGCAGCATCACGCCGATCGACGAGCCGCTGAGCGCCCAGGGCCGCATCTCGAACGTCGACGGCAGGAAATTCTTCGTAGCCGCTAGCATGACGGCTGCCGACGGCACATTGCTCAGCGAAGCAAACGGCCTGATGGTTCGCCTGCTACCCCACCAGCCGTGAGAGGCAAGATGTCAGACACCGCAACACAATTCACCGTTCCCGCAGTGGCGACGGCCGTCGCCGCGGCCATCCCCGACCGAGACCTGGTGATCCGGGGTGAACGGCACTCCAGCTACGCACAGCTCCTCGAAAGGGCGAACCGGCTCGCGGCATACCTGCGTTCACGAGGCCTGGGGTGCCACACTGAGCGCTCCGCGCTCGCCGGCCACGAGGTGGGTCAGGACCTGCTGGGCCTGTACGCCTACAACGGGAGTGAGTTCGTCGAGGCGTTGCTGGGCAGCTTCCAGGCGCGGGTGGCCCCCTTCAACGTCAACTACCGCTACGTCAAGAGCGAGCTGCAGTACTTGCTGAAGGACGCCGGCGCGACCGCCCTGATCTACCATGCCGCGTTCGCGCCGCGCGTGGCCGAAATCCTGCCGGATCTGCCGCAGCTGCGGGTGCTGATCCAGATCGCCGACGACTCGGGCAACGACTTGATCTACGGTGCGGTGGATTACGAGACGATCCTGGCGTCCAGTTCGCCGGAGCCTCCGCCCGTGCAGCACTCCCCCGATGACCTGTACGTCTTGTACACGGGCGGGACGACGGGCATGCCGAAGGGTGTGCTGTGGCGCCAGCACGACATCTTCATGACGTCCTTCGGTGGCCGAAACCTGGTGACGGGCGAGCCGTTCGGCTCCGTCGACGAGATCGTCGCCGGGGCCGCGGCCGGCCCCGGCACCAAGTTGCTGATCTTGCCGCCGCTGATCCACGGCGCGGCCCAGTGGAGCGTGATGACGGCGATCACCACCGGCCAGACCGTCGTCTTCCCTTCCGTCGTCGACCATTTCGACGCCGAAGACGTCGTCCGCACCATCGAGCGTGAACGGGTGATGACGGTGACGGTGGTCGGTGACGCGATGGCGCGACCCTTGGTCGCCGCCATCGAGCAGGGGATCGCCGACGTCTCGTCGTTGGCTGTGGTGGCCAACGGCGGCGCCCTGCTCACCCCGTACGTCAAGCAGCAACTCATCGAAGCGCTGCCCAACGCCCTGGTCATCGACGGCGTCGGGTCGTCGGAGACCGGCGCGCAGATGCACCACATGTCGATGTCGGGCGCGGTGTCGACCGGCACCTTCAACGCGGGGCCCGACACCTTCGTCGCGGCCGAAGACCTCACCTCGATCCTGCCGCCCGGCCATGAGAGCATGGGCTGGCTCGCGCAGCGGGGCTACGTTCCGCTGGGCTACAAGGGCGATGCGGCCAAGACCGCCAAGACATTTCCGGTCATCGACGGGGTGCGGTACGCGGTTCCCGGCGACCGTGCGCGGCACCGCGCCGACGGCGCGATCGAACTGCTGGGCCGCGATTCGGTGACCATCAACTCCGGCGGCGAGAAGATCTTCGTCGAAGAGGTCGAAACTGCGCTCGCGTCGCACCCTGCGGTGGCCGACGTGGTGGTCGCCGGGCGGCCGAGCGAGCGGTGGGGACAGGAGGTCGTTGCCGTCGTCGCCCTGGCCGAAGGCGCGAGCGCCGACGCCGACGAGCTGATCAAGCACGCCAGCGAGTCCCTGGCCCGGTACAAGCTTCCCAAGACGATCGTCTTCCGCCCGGTGATCGAGCGCAGCCCGTCGGGCAAGGCGGACTACCGGTGGGCACGCGAGCAGGCGGAGAACGGCTAAGCCGGCAGCCGGATCCGTAACAGCGCCTGCTGATACGACGCGGTGACGAGCAATGCGTCCGCCGACTCCGGGCCCAGGCAGACATTGGTCGGCAGCGTGCCCTCGGGCAACACCACCGCATCCAACGTCTCGCCCGTCTCGCCGACGAGGTCGAGGCGGTCCGCGCCCGTCAGCGCCACCCAGGACGCGCCGTCGGGCCGCACCGCCATTCCCGCCGGCCATGCCCGATCGAACGTGCAGACCAGCTCGCCGGCGTGACAATCGAGCGAGCCCGCGTAGATCGGATAACGCACGAGCTGCGCGGGGGACGTCGCGGTCACCAGCAGCCGCGTCGAATCCGGGCTGAAACCAAGGCCGTTGATCCACACCGGCCCGGATTCAAGGATCAAATCCTTCGCGCCGGTGGTGGGATCGACGGTCCACAGCCATCCGCGCTTGCTTTCGTCGGGGTGGAAAATTTCCATTTCGGCGCGGGTGTCGGTGACCCAAAGTTTTCCGTCGGGCCCGAACATGAGATCGTTCGGCGCGTCCATGCCCTGGGCGAGGTAGTCGACCCGGCCGTCGCTGATGACCTGCACTCCGGGCTCGGCCGCCCTGTCAGAACCGAAATTGCCGCCGTTCTGGGCGACATAGATGCACCCGTCGGGTCCGCAGCACAGACCGTTGGGCCCGCCGCCGGTGTCGATCCTTTCCCGTGCGCCCCCGTCCGGGTCCATGATGTACACGCAGCCGTGGCTGACCGAGGCCACCGCGACCCTGCCGTCGGGCAGGCAGACGGGCCCTTCCGTGAATCCCAAACCGTCGGCGATCATTTCGATCGTCATCAGGTCACCTTCTTCGGCGGTGAACAGTGTGGGCGGCCGAGACCCAAGAAGCCGTGGGGATCATGCTACGGAAGACGTCGACGATGCCGCCACAGATTCCGATGGTCGCGTATTGGGGCGGAACGAGAAACCGCGCCCATATTGTCTACTGTAATAATTACAGTAGGATCTTACGCAACGACAGCCTGTTCCTGCCGAAGATGCGGAGATCTAGGTGACGACCAACGTTCAGACGGGTTCCCAAACCGGCCCAGAGACCGTCAGCCTGCGTGACCCCTACCCGTTCTTCGCTCATCAGCGGCGGCAGGCCGGCGTGTTCCGCGGGAGCGTCATGGACTACTCCAAGACACCCGAGTCGCTGCGGCCCAGGCGCGAATATTCCGCCGTGTCGTTCGACGCGGTGAACACGGTTTTTCGCGACGGCCGGGTGTTCAGCTCGGCACCGTACGACAGGACCATCGGCCTCTTCATGGGCCCGACCATTCTGGCGATGGAGGGAAAGAAGCATCGCGACCACCGCAACCTGGTGTCCGCCGCGTTCAAGTCCAAAGCCCTTGCCCGGTGGGAACCCAGCATCGTGCGGCCGATCTGCAACGCGCTGATCGACGAGTTCATCGACACCGGCGAAGCCGACCTGGTCCGGCAATTCACGTTCGAATTCCCCACCCGCGTCATCGCCCAACTGCTGGGCTTGCCGGCCGAGGACCTGCCGATGTTTCGCAGGCACGCCGTCGCGCTGATCAGCTACCACGTCAACTACGAGCGCGCGTTCGAGGCGTCGGCGGCGCTGAAGGATTACTTCGTCGACCAGATCGAGCAGCGCAAGTCCAAGCCCACCGAGGACATCATCGGTGATCTGGTCACCGCCGAGATCGACGGCGAAAAGCTCAGCGACGAGGCGATTTACTCGTTCCTGCGCCTGCTGCTACCCGCCGGGCTGGAGACCACGTACCGGTCATCGGGAAACCTCTTGTATCTGTTGCTCACCCATCCGGATCAGTTCACGGCCGTGCAGGCCGACCGCGAGCTGCTGCCCCAGGCGATCGAGGAGGGACTGCGCTACGAGACGCCGCTGACCACGGTCCAGCGGTTCGCGACGGAGGACACCGAACTCGAGGGCGTCGAGATTCCGGCGCGCGCGGTGATCGGCGTGTGCATGGGTTCGGCGAACCGCGACGAGCGGCGCTGGGAACGGTCGGAGGAATTCGACATCTTCCGCAAGCACGTGCCGCACATCTCCTTCGCCGCGGGCGAGCACACCTGCCTGGGTCTGCACCTGGCGCGGCTGGAAACCCGGGTCGCGGTCGGCTGCCTGCTGGATCGGTTGACCAACTTCACCCTGCTGACCGACGGCGACCCGCACATCCACGGCCAGCCCTTCCGTTCCCCGATTGCCCTTCCTGTGACGTTCGATGCGAAGTAGGGTCCCGAAAATGATCAAGGTGATGGAGGGCTTTCGGGTCCTGGAGCTTGCGCAGTTCACGTTCGTTCCGGCGGCGGGGGCGATCCTCGCCGACTGGGGCGCGGACGTCATCAAGGTCGAGCACCCGGCGCGCGGCGACACCCAGCGGGGCTTCCTCAACATGGGCGGCATCCAGGTCGACCCGAATCGACACCCGCTGATGGAGCATCCCAACCGGGGCAAGCGCAGCGTCGGGATCGATGTTTCGACGCCGGGCGGCCAGGAAGTGATCTACGAACTGGCCAAGACGTCCGATGTGTTCCTGACCAATTACATGCCGGCGCAGCGGCAGAAGCACAAGTTCGACGTGGAGCACATCCGCGCGGCGAACCCGAACATCGTCTACGCCCGCGGTTCGGCCTACGGCGACAAGGGACCCGAGCGCGACGTCGGCGGCTACGACGGGACGGCCTTCTGGACGCGCAGCGGCGTCGGGTACGCGCTGACGCCCGAGGAGCTGGGTGGCGCTCTGGGACAGGGCATTCCGGCGTTTGGCGACTCGATCGGCGGCATGTTCATCGCCGGCGGCATCTCGGCCGCGTTGCTGCATCGCGAACGGACGGGCGAGGCCGTAGAAATGGATGTGTCGTTGCTCAGCACGGCCTGGTGGGCGGCGGGCGCCAGCGTGACGCAGGGCATGGAGACCGGCGAGGTCATGCGGACGTCCATGCCAGGTTCCCTTGCACCGTCGGTGAATCCGTTCATGGGCAACTACGAAACCTCCGACGGCGGCACGATCAACTTGTGCATCATCAGCCCGACGGGCATTATCCGGGACACCTTCGAGCACCTCGGCATCCCTGAGGCCGCCGACGATCCCCGTTTCTCCGACGTGCTCCCGCTGATCCAAAACGCCGACGCGGCGGCCGAGCTGATCGCGAAGGCCATCGCCGCCAAGCCTTTTGCCTACTGGCGCCAGCACCTGAAGACGATGAAAGGTCAGTGGGCACCGTTCCAGAGCCTCCTCGACCTCGCCGACGACGAGCAGGCAATCGCCAACGACATGATCGCCGAGGTCGAACTGGCAAGCGGCGGAAAGCCGTTCCGCGTCGTGCGCGGCCCGGTCCAGTTCAATCACGAGCCGCTGGTGACGACGCGCGCGCCGCAAGCCTCCGAGCACACCGAGATCGTCCTGATGGAACTTGGGATGGACTGGGACCGCATCGAACAACTCAAGGACGCGGGGGCCATCGCTTGACGGACGCCTACTACGAGCTGACCGATCCACACGATCCACTGGGCGAGAGGTGCAGATACGGATGACGAACGAGGTGGCCATCATCGGAGTGGGTCTGCACCCCTTCGGCCGCTTCGAGGGCAAGTCGGCCATGCAGATGGGCGTCGACGCGATCTTCGCCGCGGTCGCCGATGCGGGCATCGAATGGAAGGACGTCCAGTTCGCCACGGGCGGCAGCTGGACGGTGGCCAACCCGGACGCCATCGTCGGCATGGTCGGCCTCACCGGCATCCCGTTCACCAACGTGTTCAACGCCTGCGCGACGGCGGCCAGCGCGGTCAAGGCGTGTGCCGACGGAATCCGGTTGGGCGACTACGACATCGGCATCGCCATCGGCCTGGACAAGCATCCGCGCGGGGCGTTCACCGAAGATCCGGCGCTGGTAGGGATGCCGAGGTGGTACGCCGAGAACGGACAGTACCTGACCACCCAGTTTTTCGGCATGAAGGCGAACCGGTATCTGCACGACCACAACATCTCTGCGCAGACGCTGGCCAAGGTCGCCGCCAAGAATTTCCGCAACGGGGCGTTGAACCCCAACGCATTTCGGCGCAAGCCGATCTCCGAAGAGCGCATCCTCGAATCGCCGGTCCTGAACTACCCGCTGACCCAATACATGTTCTGCGCCCCGGACGAGGGTGCCGCAGCCGCGGTGATGTGCCGGGCCGACATCGCCCATCGCTACGCCTCCAAGCCCGTCTACCTACGGGCGGTGGACGTCCGCACCCGCCGCTACGGGGCCTATGAGGTCAACACCACGTTCGCGCCGGTCGACGAGGATGTGGCACCTACCGTCTACGCCGCGCGCACCGCGTTCGAAAAGGCCGGCGTGGCCCCCGCCGACGTCGACGTGATCCAGCTGCAGGACACCGACGCGGGCGCTGAAATCATCCACATGGCCGAGTGCGGGTTCTGTGCGCACGGCGATCAGGAGAAGCTGCTGGCCGACGGCGCCACCGAGATCGGCGGCCCCATGCCCGTCAACACCGATGGTGGGCTGATCGCCAACGGCGAGCCGATCGGCGCCTCCGGGTTGCGCCAGATCCACGAAATCGTCCGCCAACTCCGCGGCGAGGCCGGCGAACGGCAGGTCCCCGGTGATCCGAAGGTCGGGTTCACCCAGTTATACGGCGCCCCCGGCACCGCGGCGGCGACCATCCTGACGACCTGAGCTTCGGAGCCGCTGTAACTTTCGGCCCGCCCGCTTCGTCGTAGTGGCGAACGGGAGGAGTTCTCATGCGAATCGTAATCTTCGGCGCCAATGGATCGACCGGACGACTTGTGACGCGTCGGGTGCTGGATGCCGGCCACTCGGCCGTGGCGGTGACCCGGCGACCCGACGAGTTCCCCATCGCCGATGCGGGGCTGACGGTCGCGCGTGCGGACGTGCGGCGCGACGGCCTCGCCGGAGTGGTCGCGGGCGCCGACGCAGTCCTGTCGACGCTCGGGGTGCCGTTCACGCGCCGGCCCGTCGACACGTATTCCGTCGGCACCCGCAACGTCGCGAACGCGATGCGCGAGTCCGGCGTCGCCCGGCTCGTCGTGGTGAGCTCCACCGGCGCCCACCCTGCGCGCGGCCGGCACCACACACCCCTGGCGCTACGGCTGTTCGAGCCGATCATCGCCCGCACCATCGGCAAGACCGTCTACGACGACATCCGGCGGATGGAGACGGTGGTCCGGGAGAGCGGCCTGGACTGGACGATCGTGCGGCCGTCGGGCTTGTTCGATCTGCCGCGGATCACGAATTACCTTGCGGGAGAGGTTGAACCGGTGGGAGCTTTCACGGCTCGCATGGACCTGGCGGACTACCTCGTCAAGCTCGCCCAAGACGGGACGACAATCCGGAGGACCGTCGTCGTCTCGACGACCGCGCACACGCCGACGGTGTGGGAAATGGTTCGGCGGGAGGCGTTCAAGAGCACCACGCCGCACGAGGTGTCGGCTTAACAAACGCCCTTGATCGGGTTGCCGCCAGATGCCCGCGCGGCGACGCCAGGGTTAATTTAAATTCCCAGGGACAAATCGCACTGCTGTTGTCATCGGGTTTGCTCGTAGGCTAACGCCGAAATGCCTGCTCGAACCCGAGGTCAGGAGTCGCGTTGTCCACTACCGAATTTCCATCCGAGGACGTCCCCCTGGCCGCCGGTGAGCGGTTCCTGGGCATTCAGGCGAGCCCCGAATTCGCCGAGCTTCGGCGCAGACTACGCCGTTTCGTGTTCCCGATGACGGCGCTCTTCCTCGCCTGGTACGCCGCCTACGTGCTGTTGGGCGCCTTCGCGCACGACTTCATGGCGACCAAGGTATTCGGAAACGTCAACGTCGGACTGCTGATCGGGCTGGGCCAATTCCTGACGACGTTCCTCATCACCGGGCTCTACGTACGGTTCGCCGATCGGGAGCTCGATCCGAGAGCCGCCGCCATTCGCGCCGAAAGCCGGGCGTCATGACGCCGTTGGCCGCGGGTCAGCAGACGATCGGGAACCCCGTCGCCAACATCGCCATCTTCGCCGTCTTCGTCCTGATCACCCTGTACGTGGTGATCCGGGCCAGCCAGCGGAACGCCACCGCGACCGAGTTTTTCACCGCCGACCGGGCGTTCTCGGGACCGCAGAACGGCATCGCCATCGCCGGGGACTATCTGTCGGCGGCCAGCTTCCTCGGCATCGCCGGCGCGATCGCGGTCTACGGGTACGACGGGTTCCTGTATTCCATCGGATTCCTCGTGGCCTGGTTGGTGGCCCTGCTGTTGGTGGCCGAATTGATCCGCAACACGGGCAAATTCACGATGGCGGACGTGCTGAGCTTCCGGCTGCGACAGCGCCCGGTGCGGCTGGTCGCGGCGGTGTCGACGCTGACGGTGTCGCTGTTCTACCTGCTCGCCCAGATGGCCGGCGCGGGCGGTTTGGTCGCCCTGCTGCTGAATGTCAAAGGGCGCCTTGGTGAGTCGATCGTCATCGCGGTCGTCGGCGTCTTGATGATCGTCTATGTCCTGGTCGGCGGGATGAAGGGCACCACGTGGGTGCAAATCATCAAGGCCGTCCTGTTGATCCTCGGTGCCGCGGCGATGACGGTGATGGTGCTGGCGAAGTACGGCATGAACTTCTCCGACATCCTGGGGTCCGCACAGTCGGCGGTGTCGCATGCCACCACCAAGGGTGTTTCCGGCCGCAACGTGTTGGCCCCGGGCGCGCAGTACGGCGGGTCGACGACGTCCAAGATCAACCTGCTATCGCTCGGCCTTGCGCTGGTGCTGGGCACCGCGGGCCTGCCCCACGTATTGATGCGGTTCTACACGGTGCCGACCGCGAAAGAGGCACGCCGGTCGGTGGTCTGGGCGATCGGGCTCATCGGCGCCTTCTATCTGTTCACGCTTGCGCTTGGCTATGGCGCGGCCGCCATCGTCGGGCCCGACCGGATCCTCAAGGCCGCCGGCGGCCAGAACTCGGCGGCGCCGTTGCTGGCATTCCATCTCGGCGGCGTGGTCCTGCTCGGCGTCATTTCCGCGGTGGCGTTCGCGACTATCCTCGCCGTGGTCGCGGGTCTGACGATCACGGCATCGACGTCGTTCGCCCACGACATCTATGCCAGTCTGATCAAGCGCCACAAGGTCACCGAGAGCGAACAGGTCCGGGTGTCCCGCATCACCGCCGTGGTGCTCGGCATCTTCGGCATTGCGCTCGGAATCCTGGCCAACGGCCAGAACGTCGCCTTCCTGGTAGCGCTGGCGTTCGCGGTCGCGGCCTCGGCCAACCTGCCGACCATCTTGTATTCGCTTTATTGGCAGCGGTTCAACACCCGCGGCGCGCTGTGGAGCATGTACGGCGGCCTGGTCTCGACCATCGTGCTGATCATCTTCTCCCCGGCGGTGTCGGGCGCCAAAACCGCGATGCTCCCCGGCGCGGACTTCGCCTGGTTCCCGCTTTCCAACCCCGGAATCGTGTCGATCCCACTGGCGTTCGTCCTCGGCATCGTGGGCACGCTGTCGTCACCCGATCGCGGTGACCCGGTGCGCAACGCCGAGATGGAGGTCCGCTCGCTCACCGGCATCGGCGCGGAGAAGGCCGTCGTCGCGCATTAGCCGAGCGGGCGGCCGCACTGATTACACGTTGGGTGCGATATGACTCAGGTCTTCGCAAGTGGCGGTGAGTAATTCGGCTTGCCGAGACCGAGGGTGTACTGGCCGATCATGTTGCGGAACACCTCGAGCGTGCCGCCATAGATGCCCACCAAGGGAGCGAACCGGAAGGCATACTCGGCGCTGCCATCGTCGGCGGCGCCGTCGGTGCCATATGGCAGCGTCGAGGCGGCCCCGAGGATGTCCATCAGGTCCGGCGAGATGTCGCGCATCGTCTGCGCGATGGCGACCCGGCCGTAGATGCTCGGGGACGACAGCGCGACTTCCAACCGGGCGGCGCTGCGGCCCAGCCGGTAGGCGACCGACTTGTCGTCGATCAGCCGGCGCCCGTCCGGGCCGGGCCGGGTCACGGCCGCCGCCGCGTTGTCGACCGCCTCGGCCAGGGATCCGGCCTGGTGCATCATGATCGAGGTGTCCTGCAGCCCGTCGGGCGCCGCCGCGACGGCACCGTGCTCGACGTTGAGCGGCTCGCGCAGCACGGTCCAACCCGCGTTGACGTCGCCGAGCCGGTATTTGTCGTCGACGCGAACGTCACTGTAGTAGACGATGTTGGTCCGGTCACCGTCCACCGTGCGGAGGCCCTGAATTTCGATGCCCGGCGACTCCAGCGGAACCAGAAACATGGTCAGGCTCTTGTGTTTCGGCGCCTCCGGGGCGGTGTTGGTGATCAGAAACACGTACTGGCAGTTATGCGCTCCGGTGGTGAACATCTTGGAGCCGTTGACAATCCAGTTGTCGCCGTCGCGCACCGCGCGGGTCTTGCAGGTGGCGACGTCGGAGCCGCCCTCGGGCTCGGTGTAGCCGAGGCACAGCCGGACCTCGCCGCTGAAGACCTTGGGCAGCACCTCGTCGCGCACTTCCGGTGTTCCGAACTTCGCCACCGAACGCGCGACCATCGCGGTAGTCCCCCACGTCACCCAGGGCACGTGGGCCCGCCGCTTCTCCTGCTCCCAGATGCGGCGCCGGACCCGGCTGAACCCGCCCTCGGATTCCGACTTCCACTCGGCCGCCAAGTAACCTGCGGCGCCGAACTTCAGGTGCAGGCCCTCGTCGAAGTTGTCGCCCGTCTCGCGGTCGCGACGCCGGACCTCTTCGGTCATGTGGGTGCTCAGGAAGTTCCGCGCCTCCTCGCGGAAGGCCCGGTCCTCCGCGGACAGCTCGACTCGGGAGAAGTCCATGGTTTTGCTCCTGTCCTAAGCCGGCTGGGGTGCGCTCTCGCGGGCCGCGACGATCTCGGCGACGCGCAGGGCGGTGGCGCCGGGATCGCCTCCGGCCAGCGGCCATCCCCTGGCGCGCACCAGATACGCCGTGGCCGCGGCTTCGGAGGAAACCCCAAGGCCGCCTTGGATGTGCACCGCCATCGTCGCCGCCTTCGAGGCCTCCTCGGCCATGAAGACGAAGGCCGACGGCGCCAGGTCGGGCCGCTCGTCGGGTTCGTTGTCCAGGAACCAGGCGGCCCGCCGGGCCAGGTTACGGCCGCCCTGAACGGTGATGGCCATGTTGGCAAGCGGGTGCGAGATGGCCTGCAGCGTCGAGATCGGCACGCCCAGCGTGTAGCGGGTCTTGGCGAACTCCGCGGCGATGGTCATCGTCTCCTCGACCAGGCCCACCAGGGCCGCCGCGGTCAGCAGCCGCCATTCGTCCAGGGCCCGTTGGTAACTCGCGACGGCGTCGGGTCCTTCGCCGATGACCGTGCGGGTATCCGCGGCGGCCGGGTCCACCCAGGCCATCGGCAACCGGCCGATGTTGTCGACCTGGGCCGGCCGAGTGCCGAACGTCAGCCGTACGATCTGGTCGCCGTCACGGATGACGATGTGGTCGGCGATCGAGCCCGTCGGGATCAGCCGGGCACCCACCGGACCGTCGATGCGGGCGTCGAGCCCGGCGAGCCGTTCACCGCCGGCCACCCCCGCGGTGTTGGCGTTCAATCCGCCCAGGCGTGCGAGCAACCGCGCGGCGCACACGTGGTCGATCCACGGGACCGGCGCCAGGGACCGGCCGATCTCCTCGGCCACCAGGGTAAGATCGACCAGCGTCGCGCCGTCGCCGCCGGCGGACTCCGGCAGCGCCATGGTGGTGGCGCCCATCGCGCACAGCCGCTCCCACAGGTTCTTGTCGAACCCGGATGGTTCTGCGGCGCGCACAGTTTCGATGGAGCAGTGGGTCTTGAAGAATTGCTTGTACGCGTCTTGCAGAGCCACGTGGTCCTCGGACAGGCTGTAGTCGAGTCTGCGCAGTTCGAAGCGGTCCATGGTCAACGTTCCTTCCCGAAGAAAAACTCCTGCGCGTTGTTGTAGAGGTAGTTGTCCAGCACCTCGGGGGGCAGGTCCAGCGCACGGGCTTCGGGTATCACCCGGCTCATGCGCAGCACCGGCCAGTCCGACGCGTAGATCACCTTGTTGGGGCCGCGTGTCCGCATGTAATGCAGCAGGCTTTCCGGCAGCCGCTTGGGCGACCACGCCGACGTCATCAGGCGCAGGTTGGCGTACTTGAGCAGCAACCGGATCGCGACGTCCCACCATGGGTCGGCGCCGTGGATCATGCACAGCTTGAGCTCGGGAAACCGCACGCACACCCGGTCCAGGTGCATGGGGTGCTGCACCTCTCCGGGAATCGGCGGGCCCGGGATGCCGGTGTTGACGCACAGCGGCAGGTCCAGTTCGGCGCATTTGGCGTAGAGCGGATAGTAGACGGCGTCGCTGGGCGGGTACTGCCCGTCGCCCCAAAAGCTGGGTCCCACAACCGCATACGCCACCGGTAGGTCGCTCACGAGGGCGGTCAATTCGCGCAGCGACCGGACGGGGCGAAGCAGGTTGACCCCGCCCATCGCCAGGGCGAACCGGTCCGGCTTGGCTTCGATGAACTTGCGCGCGGTGGTCGACGGGCTCGACATCGAGTCCATCAGGATCGCCCGCTGCACACCCTGGGAGTCCATCTCGTCGAGCAACTCGGACAGGTCGACCGGCGCGAACATCGATTCCGGGCCCTTGAAGTAGTCGTCCCGAACCTTGAGCATCCAGGTGGGCTGGGAGTCGGTCTCACCGAAGTGCACGTTGACGAGGCAGTCAATCGCTTTGGTGATCATGACACCTTCTCTTCGGCTTGTTCCCGCGCCCAACGGTAATTGGGTTTTCCGTTGCCCAGGCGCTGGACCTGCTCGACGAAGATAAACGCCTTGGGCGCCTTGAAATGTGCCAGCTGCGAGGTGCAGAAGGTGTAGAGTTCGGCGGCGGCGAGGTCGGTGCCCGGGTGTGGCGCGACGAGCGCGACGACTTCCTGGCCCCACCGCTCGCTGGGCCGCCCCACGACCAGGGCGTCGGTGATGCCCGGATGCGCCCGCAGCACTTCCTCGACCTCTTCGACGAAGACCTTCTCGCCGCCGGTATTGATCACCAGCGAGTCACGGCCGAATAGGCGTATGGTGCCGTCCTTTTCTATGGACGCCCGGTCACCCGGGATCACCACCCGCCGGCCATCGATCTGGGGAAAGGTGCGCCGGGTGGCCTCGGCGTCGTTGAAGTACCCCAGCGGAATCCGGCCCGTCCGCGCGGCCCACCCGACCTCTTGGTCACCGGGCCGCAGGAACCGGGTTCGGTCGGAGGAGACGACGGTGGCGCCCTCCCGGGGTTCGAAGGTTTCGCTCGCGGTGCCGTCGCGGCTGTGCCCGAAGGCCATGTTGCCGCTTTCCGAGGATCCGTAACCTTCGATGATGGTGATGTGGGGCAGGCATTCCATCAGTGCCCGTTTGTATTTCGCGTTGGTGGCGGCCCCGCCGGTGCCGATGGCGTTCAGCGAGGACAAGTCGTAGCGATGGGCGCGCAATCCGGCGATCAGCGGCCCGGCGTACGCGTCGCCGACCATCGTCATCATGCCTACCTTTTCGCGCTCGGCGGTTTCCCACACCGACCGGACGTCGAGCTTGTTGCGGTCGTCATAGAGCACAACCGTGAGGCCCGCGCAAAGCGCGGCGAACGCGGTCCACATGCCGGCCGCGTGCATCAGCGGTGAAACCGCGAACCATGGCGGGCCGCCGCCGCGCACCTTGTCGTGAATCTCGGTGACGCTCGCGTGGTCGGCCCCCACCATCGACGACACGTACATGTCGCTCTGGCGCCACAGGACCCCCTTGGGGCGGCCGGTCGTTCCGCCGGTACACATCATGATCAGGTCGTCGGGCGACCCCGCCGGGCGAAAGTCCGTACCGCCGGCGGCCAGGGCGTCGTCGAGCGACACGGCGCCCGGCAATTCCGGAGCTCCGCTTCCGTCATCGATTGACACCAGCAGCTCCGTGCCGTCCGGGGGCAGCACGTCGGCGAAGCGCGCACCGAGCGAACGGTGATAGATGATTCCCCGGGGCCGGACATAGGCGAGCAGGTCGGCGATTTCGCGCGGCGAGTAATGGTGGTTCACGTTGACCGGGACGGTGCGCGCCTTGAGGCATCCGATCACCATGTCGGGGTACAGGTCGTTGTACATGATGAGCGCGACCCGGTCCTGACCGCATTCCCACGGCTTGAGCGTCTCGCGCTCGGCGTGGGCCCCGAACCCCTTGCCGCTGAGGTAGTTCGCCAGCTCGTCGGTGCGCCGGGCAGATTCGGCAAACGTGCTTCGGCGGTCTCCGCAGACGGTCATCAGGCGATCGGGGATGACGTCGGCGATGGCGTCAAGAACCGCGCCTACGGTCCATTCGCTCACTAGCTTAACCAGCCTCGAATAATCAAGCAGCCGACCTCACTTGGACACCGAGGAGGTCTAGAGCGTTGTCACGCATGATCTTTCGGACATCGGGGTCACCGAATCCCGTGAGCTCTTCGGCGAACGACAGCGGCGATTCGAGGCCCTCACCGTGCGGCCAGTCGGAACCGAACAAAATCTTGTCGACGCCGATAACCTTGGCCAGCTCCGTCAGGTCGTCCTCGTAGTACGGCGCGATCCACACGTTGTTGCGCAACTGCTCCACCGGATCCTCTGGGAAATTGCGCGGGTAACTGTTGGCCGCCTTCTTCAGGCGCTTGACCAGCCGGTGCACGAAGTAGGACCCGTTCTCGATGCTGACCGCCCGGAGCTTGGGGTGCCGGGTGAATACGCCGTGCACGATCATCGACGCCATCGTGTCGTGGATGGCGCGGTCGTCGAGAAGCACGGTATCCAGTGGATCCTTTTCGCCGAACCCCTCGAAGGTCGCCTTGCCTCCCCACTGCGCCGCGATGTGCAGATATCCGCTGTCGCTGAGGTGGAAGCCAACCGGTACGCCCGCGTCGGCCAGCCGGGCCCACACCGGGTCATGACTGCGATCGCCCAGCGATCTCGGCTTCACGACACCGGGCACCGGCGCCGGCCGCACCAGGACAAGCTTGGCGCCACGCGCCAACACGAACTCGACCTCTTCGAGAGCCTTGGCCGGATCGGCCAGCGAGATGATCGGCGCCGCGACGATCCGGTGGTCGGGCCGGTCGAAGCCCCAATCCTCGTCGAGCCAGAGGTTGAACGCGTGCACCGACGCCATCGTCGCCTCGATGTCGTGCTTGAGCGCCTCCTCGACCCCGCACCCAAACGTCGGCAGCATGAACACCGTTTCTATGTCCTGGGTGTCCATCACCGCGATCCGCGCATCGCGGTTCTGGTACTCCGGGTGTTCGGCGAGCCGCTCGACCTTCATCAGCGATGCCGGGTCGACGCCCTCGGGAATCTCACCGCGGAACAACAGGTCCAGGCAGCCCGGCACGATGATCGGATCGAAGGTGGGATTGGGAACGAAATTGTTGACCCGGCCGCCAATTACGGCCAACGTGCGCTTGCCTTGAGTGACCATCTGCACGCCGCGGGCCTTGAACGCCTTGTCCAGGTGACGGGTGAAGGCGTCCAGCGGCTCGTAATAGTGATTGTCGACGTCGATCGCCTGGTAATCCAAGTTGGCCATGATCATCCTTTCCCGGTACCACCGGCAAGATTCAAGCGTCGGTTGAACTGAGCGACGGGAACTGCGGCGGCCGCTTCTCGAGGAAGCTCGTGATCCCTTCGATAACGTCCGGGCGCGGCATCGCCTCGTGCAGCAGGACCTCGGCGCGCGACGTGGCGTCTACGACATCGCGGGTGGCGTCGCCGTATACCTGCCGTTTGATCACCGCTATCGAAGCCGGTGAGCAGTTGCGCGCGATGTCCTCCGCGTAGTCCAGGGCCCGGCGCAGCAGATTTTCGGGGGCGACGACTTCTTTGACGAGGCCCAGCTCGGCCGCCTCCTCGGCGAGGAAGGTGCGCCCGCTCAACAACAGGTCGAGGGCGACACCCCAACTGGTCAGCCGCGGAAGTATCCAGGAGATGCCGAATTCGGCGATCAGCCCGCGGCGCGCGAACACCGCGGCGAACTTGGCGCCCGCGGCCGCGAACCGGACGTCGCACATGAGCGCCTGGGTCAGGCCGATGCCGACGCAGGCTCCGTTGATGGCCGCGACGACGGGCTTGCGCAGCATGGTCACGAAATGGGGTGGCCGCTCGCCGACCAACTCGGCCAGGTCGGTCTGACCCGCCTTCTCCATCTTTTCGCCGTAGCTGGGCGCCGAACTCGGCGCGCCCAGATACGCACCGGCGCAGAACCCCTTGCCACGGCCGGTCACCACGATCGCCCGGACGTCCGGATCCTGTTCGGCTCGGTCGATCCCGGCATAGAAGCCGGCGGCGATGTCGGGGCCCCACGCGTTCAGCCGATCCGGGCGGTTGAAGGTCAGGATCGCGACGCCGCTCGCCGTGGCCTCGTAGAGCACCGCTTCTTCGGAAGCACCGTCGCTGCCGGACATCTGCCGCGGCACCTCCTCACGCTTGCCTACCGGATCCCCACCGACTTTGTACGCATACTGTATACCTATCGGTAGCGCATTCCACAACTGCCTCCGCGGCCGACCGCAACCCGACCCAGCAGCGGTTTTCCGGCCACTGAACCGTCATCCGGCCGATGGCCGAAGGTGCTTGGCGATCTTGGCTTTCCGGTCACCGGCCGTCGCCTACCGGGACGCCCGTCGCCCGGTTATGAGCTTGACGATCGCCAGCAAGATCACCGCGCCGAGCAGGCACGTGAGAAACGAGAAGATCAGACCTCCGCCGGCCACGTTCACGCCGAAGCCGCGGAGCAGAAACCCGCCGATCAAACCGCCCACGATGCCGACCACGATATTGAGAACCAGTCCCATCTGGGCGTCGGTACTCATGATCTTGCTGCCGACCCAACCGGCCAGGCCACCGATGACTATCCAGCCGATCACACCCAGAGTGAGCATTCCCCCAATCCTTTCGATAGATGAGTAGCAATCACCTTATGCCCGACGCCGGCGTTTGAAATGGCGATCCGGCGGGTTACCGACGACTCGTGAAGGCAATGTTGAGAGCGCTTGTTCATCGCCTCCGCCAGGCCCGCGCGGCGGCGCTGCGGGCCCAGCTGGCGTTCACGGGCGCTCAAATCCTGTTCTGGGTGGCCCTGATCGGTGCCCCCGCCGGTCTCGCGCTGCGGGCCCGACGACGCCGAATGCGGCGCGAACTCCCGAAGCCGGGTGACGCACCGCCGATGGTCAACTGAGGGCTGTGGCGCGCCCCACGCTGCGAGCAGGTTTGCGTCGAGGGGGTAACCGGGAAGCCCACAGCTAAGCCAATCCGTCAACGGGAGGGAAATGCAGTGGTTGACATCAAGAGCGGTCCCATCGAGCTGGTCCGGGGCATCGTCGAGGACGTCTTCGGTAAGGCCAAGGAATTCATCGGCACCATCCTGGGCCGGGATGACCTGATCAACGAGGGCGAAGCACAGCAGGACAAGGCCGAGGCGCAGCGCAACGCGGGCAAGAAGGAAGCCGCGGCCGAGAAGGCCCGCGCGAAGGCCAAGGCTGCCGAGGCGCGAGAGCGCGCCGAGCAGGAGTAAACAGCGCGCCGATGGAGCGGGCCCGGTTACCGACCGGGCCCGCTTCGCGTTGTAATCGGTTGTGCCGTAACGGTGCGGTCGCTACGCCGCGATGAGCCCGAGCCGCCGGTAGGCGCTCAGGATCTGGGTCTTTGCCTCGTCCGGTAACACCGCCTGCGGGGGGCGGGAGTGCGGATAGTCGCCTATCGGCAGCCCCAGCAGCGAGGCGGCGTACTTGAACGCACCGCCCCAGTGGGTGAAGTAATCCGACCGGGCCGGGTAGCACGTCCACCACGATCCGACGTCGAGGTCGAATTGGTCCATCCCGGACTCTCGCCCGTAGTCCATCGCCTCGAGGAGCTTGTCGCTGTACACCAGATCCCAGTACTCGGAAAACAATCGGCGCTGCGGGGTCTCGAAGAGGTAACCGGCGGTGCCCAATTGCGCCGGGCAGACGATGCCGGCCCGCAGCCAGCCGGCGCGGTACACGGTCCTGTCGCACTCCCAGACCGCCAGGCCGGGCGCCAACTCGTGTAGCCGCCGGCTCGCCTCCGGCCGGAACGCGCCCTCCTTGGTCGCGCAGACGGCGGGCACCTCGTCGTAAATCCGCGCGCTCTCGGCCGGCGTCAGCACGTAGCCGGAGGACGGGGAGTTGAACATGCCCAACGCGATATTGGTGCGCGCGGCAACGTACTTGAAGAACCTCAGTACGCCCTCGCCGCCGTGCGCCTCCATCATCGGCGTTTGGATGTAGGCGATGTCGGCGCCCACGTCTTGGGCGTGCCGTGTCAGTTCCAGACAGTCCTTCGCCGATGTCGCCGCGGTGCAGGCCTGCACGACGACGTGGGGATTCAGGCCGCGCGCCTCCTCGATCGCAACCTCCAACAACCGCTTGCGCTCGTCGATGGTCAGTGACCAGAACTCGGCGATCCCGCTGGTGCACCACAACATCGGGTGGCCCAGGTCGCCGACGCAGTAGCGGACCAACGTCCGGTAGGCGTCCCAGTCGATGTCATCACCGTCGTTGCCGCAGAACGGCGTGTAGAGGGAGTCTCCGATTCCCCGCAGAGCCCCACGCGCCCAGGTGCGCGCCTCACTCGCCGTCGCCACAATCGACTCCTTCTGTCGGCCAAACGATTTCGGGTCAGGTGAAGTCCGAACCACCGTCGACGTTGATGTTCGCTCCGGTCATGTACGAGTTGCGCCGCGACGCCAGGAACGCGGCCACCGGGCCGATCTCTTCGGGCAGCCCGGCGCGAGGCATCTGCGCAGGATGCCCGAAATGCTTGGCGATGGCGTCCATCAGCGCATAGGGGTCGTTGCCGTCGACGCCGACTGACTTCGCCCAGCCGACCAACGACTCGGAGGCGATGCTGCCCGGCGATACCACGTTGACCAGAATCTCGTCCTTGGCCAACAGCAGCGAGAGGTTCTTCGAGACGCTGGTCAGCATCGACTTGGCCGCCGTGTAGGCGGGCAGCATCACGCTTTGCCGCTGGGTCGAGTGCGCCGAGAAGTTGACGATCCGCGCCCATTGAGCCTTGCGCAGCAGCGGCAGTGCCGAGCGCACGCAGCGCACCATGCCCATGACCCCCTCTTCGACGGCTTGGTGCCACTGGTCGTCGCTCAGCGACTCGAAACTGCCTGCCGCGCCGGGCCCGACGGTGTTGATCAGCACGTTGAGTTCGCCGCCCCATCGCTCGGCGAGCTCGGCGAACACCTTGTCGACCGCGCCGGCGTCGCCGATGTCGGCGACCAGCCCGAGCGCATCCGGACTTCCCCGGCCGGTCAAATCCGCCACCGCGGAATCGAGCGCGTCACGGCTGCGACCGATCACCGCGACCCGAGCGCCGTCGTCGGCGAGGCAGTGGGCCGTGGCCAGACCCATGCCGCGACTCCCACCGACCACCACCGCGGTCGCATTCGCCAGCCCTAGATCCATGTGTCCAGCCGTTTTACCAAAAAGCCTACGATAGGTATTACAGTAGCAGACGGAAAACTCGACGACACGCCCGCGTATGCGCAGGTCAGAGAGGAACCACCGGTAGATTCCAGTCTACCGGTGGCACGGCTAGATCGTGATGGAGGTGCCCGGAGTGGCAAAGCAGGCAACCGCTGATAAGCGTCAACGACGCGAGCGCGGGTCCATCAATCCCGACGACATCATCAGCGGCGCATTCGAACTCGCGGAGCAGGTGTCGATAGACAACCTGAGCATGCCGCTGCTGGGCAAACATCTTGGCGTGGGCGTCACCAGCATCTACTGGTATTTTCGCAAGAAGGACGACCTGCTCAACGCGATGACCGACCGGGCCCTGGGCAAGTACGTCTTCGCCACCCCCTATGTCGAGGCCAGCGACTGGCGCGACACGCTGCGCAACCACGCCCGCCTGATGCGTAAAACGTTCATGGGCAACCCAATTCTGTGCGACCTGATCCTGATTCGCGCTGCCCTGAGCCCGAAGGCGGCGCGGGTGGGCGCCCAGGAGATGGAGCGCGCGATCGCCAACCTGGTGGAGGCCGGCCTGTCGCCCGAGGACGCTTTCGACACCTACTCCGCGGTCTCACTACACGTCCGCGGTTCGGTTGTGCTGCAACGACTCTACGAGAAAAACCAGACGCCGGACAGCGGACCGCGCGCCATCGAAGACGCGGTGGCGATCGATCCGGCCACCACCCCACTGATCGCCCAGGTGACCGGGCAGGGACACCGCATCGGGGCTCCCGACGAAGCGAACTTCGAGTTCGGCCTGGACTGCATCCTCGACCACGCGGCCGGCCTGATCGAAAAGGGCGGCAAAGGCGGCAAGCCCGCGCCGTCCCGCCAGCGCAAGGCGACCAAGTCTCCCGCACAACGGGCACGGACCAAGGCGGCCGCCACGCGGTAGGCGGAGGGCTTCCTTCGCGCCGAGCGTGGAGCCACGGCGAAATTCCTGATCGTTTTGCGCCGTGGCTTCACGCTCGGTGTGTACAGGCCGTCAAGCCTCCGGCTCCGGCACGTGGAAATGCTCGTCACGTAGCCGGAAGGCTTCCTTCGCGCCGTGCTGCGCACGCGTTTTGACGAAGTTGAACTCGCCCGGCGCGAATTGCAGATTGGTGCCGTAGGCGTGAAACAGGTAGCTCGCGACTTCCTCGCCCTGGTACGCCTGGCTCTGCTCGACGAGACGGAACGCTTCCTTGGCAATGACGACTCCGTCGGCGGGCATCTTCGCCGCCTTCTCCGCCCAGTAACGAGCCCGCGCCGTAACCGCGCCGGGATCGCATGTGTCGGTGAAGATCCCGAGGTGCTCGAGCTCCCCCGCCTCGATGATGTCACCGGTCAACAGCAGCCGGCGGGCCAGCACGGGGCCCAGCCGGTGAAAGAACATGTGCAGGCTGCCGAGGGCCGGGCCGAGAAAGCGGGTGGCCGGCATGCCGATCTTCGTGTCGCGCGCAATGACGGAGATGTCGGTCATCAACGCCATCTCGAACCCGCCGCCGAGTGCATAGCCGGCTATCTCTCCCACCGTCACCTTCGGGAAGCCCATGAAGTTGTGGTAGAAGCCAAAGGACTTGCGGTCCACGGTGAGTCGCCGGCGCTGACTGGGACGACGCTTGGCCGCCGCGTCATCGGACTCCTTGGCCTTGTCGCCGTACCAGCCGTACGCGTTGTTCATGTCGGCCCCGGTGGAAAAGACGCCTTCGGCCCCCCGCAACAGCACCACCGTGAGGTCGTCGTCGTCGGCCACCCGGTCCAGGCAGCGGGCGATGGCCTCGCGCATCGTGGCGTCATAGGAGTTGCGCTGCTTGGGGTTGTTCAGCGTGATGGTCGCGATGCGCCGCTCGGGGTCGACGTCGAAGAGCACGCGATCATCCGAAGCGCTGGATGCGCTCATCTGTCGGACTCCTTTCGCCGCCTGCCGAATTTGAATCCGGTTAGGTCTTCCGGCCGCGACGCCAGCGTGGTGACCTCGCCCTTACACAGGACTTCGTCGTCGAGCCGTAGCCGCGCCGTCGATGCGATGCCCCGTTCGACCTCGTTGCGAACGATGTCGAAACGCAGGTCGGTCAGCACCGGCGTCGGCCGGCGGAAGGTGACAAGAAGGGATCGAGTCTTGCCGGAAAGCCCGGTGACGCAATTGTGGTGCTGGATCACGCTGTCGAAGAAGACGCCGAGAAAGCCGCCGTGCACCAGTCCCGGCGGCCCCTCGTACACCAGCGGGAAGCACACCGAGCCGCCCGCCCTCTCGGCGTCGAGCTGATCGAACCTGTACTCGGGAAAGCAGGGGTTGTAGGCACCGATATCGGTGGCATGGTTGAGGTAGACGCGCCGGGGGTCGTCGGCGATTTCGCCGATTCGCGGCGCGTTGTCGGTCGGGGCCGCAGTGGCCAACTCGCCCTCCCACTCGGCGAACTTCGCGAGCATCGCATCCACGGTCGGGTGAGGGTGCTCGAGGGACAACAGCAGCGAGCTGAGGCGCCGCATCGCGCCGGCCGCCGCGACCGTCTGCGCGAGCGGCGCCTCGCCGAATTTGGCGTCTGGGGTGCGGGGCGAAGCGGTTGCGCCCTCGGCCATGCTTGCCTTTTCCACGGGTTTCGGCCCCGGTCTGTTCCGTCGGTTGGGTTTCCTTGCTAACTTATACCTCGTATCAATCGTATTGCCTACTGTATGGGTAACCGTATCGGCGAGGAAAGGCCGGGTAGAAGGTGAGTCACGGGGCCGGCGCGGCTGAGGCCGATGGGTCGGTCACCGCGTGCCGAGATGGTGCGGTCCTACGGCTCACGCTGAATCGCCCGGCTCGACGTAACGCCTTGACCCACTTGATGATCGGTGAATTCGTCGCCGCCCTGACCGATGCCGCCGCCGACGATTCGCTGCGCGCGATCCACATCCGCGGCGCGGGAGACGACTTCTGCGCGGGCGCCGACTGGGTGGCCGCCAATGATCCCGCCGGGCAACGTCCCCGCGCGGGCGATCTGGTGCGGCGGATCCCCCACGCCGCGCACCGAGTGATCGAACTCGTCGCAAACGTTCAGCTGCCAGTGGTCTGCAGCGTGCGGGGATGGGCGGTGGGGTTCGGCTGCAATCTCGCGCTGGCCGCCGACTTCACCGTCGCGGCCGCCGACGCGGTGTTCTGGGAACCGTTCGTGGACCGTGGCTTCAGCCCCGACTCGGGCTCCACCTGGCTGCTGCCCCGGCTGGTCGGGCTGGCGCGGGCCCGGCGGATGCTGCTGATGGGCGAAAAGGTGACCGCGACCGACGCGGCCGACTGGGGACTGATCGACCAGGCGGTGAGCGGGCCCGAACTCGACGACACCGCCGAGAACCTGCTGGAGCGGCTGGCCGCCGGGCCGACGGCCGCGATCGGGCTGGCCAAGCAGGCCCTGAACTTCGGTCAGCACGCGACGCTCGGCCAATCCATGACGCAGGAACTGTTCAATCTGGAACTGTCCTGTCGGACGGGCGATTTCAAAGAAGGGCTGGAGGCGTTTCGGCAACAGCGTGCGCCGAAGTTCCAGGGCAGATGAGGGAGCGCGAATGCCTACCGACTCGTTCGACACCATCAACTACAACGTCGACGGGCACACGGCCACCATCACACTGAACCGCCCGGAGGCGCTCAACGCGCTGAGCCCGCACATGATCACCGAACTCCGCGCCGCCTACGACGAAGCCGAGAACGACGACAACGTGTGGCTGCTCGTCGTCACCGGCACCGGCCGCGCGTTCTGCACGGGCGCCGACGTCAAAGCGATTCCCGCGGACGGCAAGGTGATCTACGAGCGGCCGTACCTGTCCACCTACGACCAGTGGGAGGCCCCGCAGGAGGGCACACCGCCGTTTCGCACCATGGCCAAACCGGTGTTGACCGCCGTCAACGGGCTGTGCTGCGGCGCAGGCATGGACTGGGTCACCACGACGGACATCGTCATCGCATCCGAGCAGGCAACCTTTTTCGATCCGCACGTCAGCATCGGGCTGGTCGCCGGACGCGAATTGGTGCGGGTGTCCAGGGTGCTGCCCCGCTCGATCGCCTTGCGGATGGCCTTGATGGGCAAGCACGAGCGCATGAGCGCCCAACGCGCCTACGAGCTCGGATTGATCAGCGAAATCGTCGAGCACGACCGCCTACTGGACCGGGCCCACGAGATCGCCGACATCGTCAACTCGAACGCACCCCTGGCGGTGCGGGGAACCCGGCTGGCCATCCTCAAGGGCCTCAACGTACCGCTGCACGAGGCCGAGATACTCGCCGAGACCTTCCGCGAGCGCGTGCTGCGAACTGAGGACGCCCAGGAAGGCCCGAAAGCCTTCATGGAAAAGCGGAAACCGAATTGGCAATGCCGATGAGCTTCGAAACCATTCTGCTCGAGGTCGACGAGGACGACCATGTCGCCACCATCACCTTGAACCGGCCCGACCAGCTAAACGCGTTCAACCGCACCATGTGCGAGGAGATGGCCCGGGCCTGGCGGATGGTCAAACTTGACGAATCGGTGCACGCCGTGGTGCTGCGGGCGGCCGGCAAGCGGGCGTTCAGCACCGGCCTGGACATCAAGACGCCGTACGGCCAGCCGGAAAACGTGTGGAACCACGAGGATCCGGGCGAGGCGCTCAGCCCCAAGTGGCAGAAGATGTGGAAGCCGGTGGTGTGCGCCGTTCAGGGCATGTGCACCGCGGGCGCGTTCTATTTCATCAACGAGTCCGACGTCGTCATCTGCTCCGACGACGCAACGTTTTTCGATTCCCATGTGTCAGCGGGCCTGGTGTGCGCGCTGGAACCGATCGGCCTGATGCGGCGCATCGGCCTGGGCGAGACCCTGCGCATGGCGCTGATGGGCAACGACGAGCGGGTCGGGGCCGACACCGCCCTGCGCATCGGATTGGTTTCGGAGGTGGTATCCGCCGACACGCTGTGGGAGCGTGCCCATGAGATCGCCGCGATCATCGCCGCCAAGCCGCCGTCGGCGACCCAGGGCACGGTGAAGGCGATCTGGGAGTCGCTGGACCGGCCCTACCGCGCGGCAATGGAGCAGGGGCTCATCTATACGCGGCTGGGCAACCCACTCGGCACCGCGGAATTGGCCGCCCGGCAAGGTGGGGTCGCCGCGCGCGAACCGAAGACCCGTTGATGCACCTGCTCAGCCGGCGCATCGCCGACGTGCTCGATCTGCAGCCCGACTCGCACGCGATCGAGTTTGGGGGCCAATGGATCTCGTGGGGCGACGTCGGCGACACAGCGCGACGCGTCGCACCCCTGACCGCCGGCCGCGCGGGTGTCGGCATGCTGCTGCGCAACCGACCCGGTCACGTCGCGGCCTTCCTTGGGGTGCTGCTGGGCGGCGGAACCGTGGTCACCATCAACCCGGCCCGCGGCGACGAGCGCACCCGCGCCGACATCGCCGCGCTGCGGCTGCCACTGATCATCGGCGAACCCGACGACCTGGCCACGCTGGTCCCGCCGGGGACCGCGACGGCGGCGATCACGGGTGCGTCCGTCGAGGCACGCGGGCGGGCGTGTGACAGGTCCGCAGGGCGACCCGGCGTGGCGGTGCGGATGCTGACGAGCGGAACGACGGGGCCGCCCAAGCGAATCGACCTCAGCTACGACATGTTGGCGCGCAGCGTGATCGGCACCGACCCGGAGGGCGCCCCGGCGCCAACGGAGCTGCGACGCGGCGTCGCGATCGTCAACTCGCCGCTGGTGCACATCGGCGGTGTGTTCCGGGTGCTGCAGTGCGTCGCGGAGGCCAGACCCTTTGTGCTGCTGGAACGCTTCGAGCTGCAGGCATGGGCCGAGGCGGTGCGCAACCACCGGCCGCGCACGGTTTCGCTGGTGCCGGCCGCGCTGCGGACCGTGCTGCACTCGGACCTGACGCGGGCCGATCTGGCGAGCATCCGAGCCGTCACGTGCGGCACCGCCCCGCTGTCGGCCGACGACGCGGACGCCTTCACCGAAAAATACGGCATACCAGTCCTGACATCTTATGCCGCAACGGAATTCGGCGGCGGCGTCGCAGGCTGGACCCTTGCCGACTACGAAAAGCACTGGCACGCCAAGCGCGGCAGCGTCGGCCGGGCCAACCCGGGCGCGCAGCTACGCGTCGTCGACGACGAGGGCGCGACGCTCGGGCCGGGCCAGGTCGGCCTGCTAGAGGTCAAGCCCGGACAACTCGGCCCATCGGCGAAGTGGATGCGAACCACAGATCTGGCCCGCATCGACGCGGACGGCTTCGTCTGGATCGTCGGGCGGGCCGACCAGGCGATCATCCGCGGCGGGTTCAAGGTGATGCCCGAGGAGGTGCGCGTCGCGCTGGAAGGCCATCCGGCGGTGGCCGGCGCCGCCGTGGTGGCACGAGCCGACGAACGCCTCGGGGAGACGCCGGTCGCGATGGTGCAACTGCGCCGGTCCGCCGCCGCCGACGCCGACACGCTGGTGGAATACCTGCGAACGCGGTTGGCACGCTACGAAATCCCCACCGAGATCGCGATCGTCGACGCGATCCCGCGGACCCCATCGGGCAAGCCCGATCTCGGCGCGATCAGGCTCTTCTTCGGCGACTCTCACCGCGACCATGCCCGGTGACTCCCCCACCGTCGCCGAAATCCTGCGGCGCCAGGCCCGCTCCCGCGCGGAGCACCCGCTTCTCGTCTGCGATGGCGACCGCATCAGCTATGGCGAGGCCGAGCGGAGATCGGCGGAACTTGCCCGCGGGCTGATCGCGTACGGGGCGGGCAAGGGCACCCACGTTGGGCTGCTCTACCCGAACGGCACGGACTTCGTGGTCGGCATGCTCGCGGCCGCGCGAATCGGCGCGGTGGTGATCCCGTTCTCCACCTTCGCCACCGCTCGCGAGCTGCGCGAACAGCTGGTCGACAGCGACTCCGAAATCCTGTTTGCCGCCAGCTCTTTTCGTTCGCACGACTACATGCGGCGGCTGGCCGAGGTGCTGTCGCGCGCCGGACTCGAAACCGATGAGCTGCTGTTCGCCACCGCCGCGCCGCAATTGCGTCGTGTAGTCGTCCATTCCGGCGGGGTGTACCGGATCGCGCGGACCGTGGCACCCGCGCTGCTCGAGGCGATGGAGGACGACGTCGACGACTGCGATCCGCTGGCCATCGTCTATACGTCGGGCTCCACCAGCGCCCCGAAGGGGGTGGTGCACACGCACGCCGGCCTGCTCACCCATCAACGAAACCTCAACGAAATCCGCGGCCTGACGGCGGCGGACCGGCTGTTCTGCAACTCGCCGTTCTTCTGGATCGGCGGATTCGCGTTCGGCCTACTGGCCACCTTGGTTGCCGGGGCGACCCTGGTGTGCTCGAACGCCACCGCCGCGGGCGCGACCCTCGACTTGCTGGAGGCCGAAAGGCCGACCGTCACAAATGGTTTCGTCGCCGGGATCGCGCACCTCGCGGATCACCCGAGCTTTTCCGGACGCGACCTGTCGTCGATGCGCCGGGGCAACCTGTACCCCATCATGGCGGCCGACGCCCGACCCGTCGACCCGGAATTGCGGCACAACATGCTGGGGCTCACCGAGGCCGGCAGCGTCCTGCTGATCAGCGGCGACGAATCCGACCAACCCGAACACCGGCGCGGATCCTTCGGCAAGCCGGCGCCCGGATTCGACACCAAGATCGTCGACCCGGACGCCTCGGGAATCGGGGAGCTGTGCATCCGCGGGCCCTACGTGATGCAGGGCTATTACAAACGCGGCCGCGAGGAGTGCTTCGATGCCGATGGCTGGTTCCACACGGGCGATTTGGTGCGCGTCGATGCCGACGGATTCTTTTATTTCGCCGGTCGGCTCAGCGCGATGATCAAAACGGCGGGGGCCAACGTCTCGGCGGCCGAGGTCGAGAAGGCCATCACCAAGGTCACCGGCGCCGAGGCGCACGTCGTGGGGATACCCGACCCGCAACGGGGCGAGCTGGTTGCCGCCGTCGTCGCCCAGCCGGGCCTCGACGAAGCCGCGCTGCGCGAGGGGCTCAGGGCCGAGTTGTCGGCGTACAAGATCCCGAAACGGTTCATCGCCGTGCCGAGCACCGAGATTCCGCAGCTGTCCAGCGGGAAAGTCGACACCCAGCGGTTGCGGAAGCTGTTCGATGCCTGACCGCACCGTCGACCAACTCGTGCGGTCCCGCGCCGCGCGAGACGGCCCCAAGCCGGCAGTGATCGACCCGGCCGCGCGACTGAGCTACCGCGAACTCGACGCCACCACAGGCGATCTGGCCGCGGTATTCGTCGACGCCGGCGTCGGCAAGGGCACCCGCGTCGGGCTGATCATGCCCAACGGCGCCCGCTGGGTACAGGTGGCGATCGCCCTAACCCGCATCGGCGCCGTGCTGGTTCCGCTCAGCACCCTGCTACAGCCCGGCGAACTGGTCGCGCAATTGCGGGCCGCGTCCGTTCAATTCCTGGTGGGCGTGGACGAGTTCCGTGGCCACCGGTACCTGGAGGACCTGGAGGCGGTGCCGCGGCTGGAACTTCCCGCCCTGCGCCAGATTTGGTCGGCCCGCCGGTTTAGCGACACCGCTCCGAGCGAACCGGCCCGCCGCATCGTGGACGCCATGACCGAGACCGTCACCGCGGCAGACCCGATGGTCATTCTGTTCACCTCGGGCAGCAGCGGAACACCCAAGGGGGTCATCCACTCCCACGGCAACGCGCTGGCCGCTGTGCGGTCGGGCCTCGCGGCCCGCTGCATCACGCCGGACACCCGCCTGTATATCCCGATGCCGTTCTTCTGGGTGGGCGGGTTCGGCAGTGGAATCCTGTCCACGCTGCTGGCCGGCGCGACCCTGGTGACCGAGGAAATACCGCGGCCCGAAACCACCCTGCGGCTGCTGGAATCCGAACGGGTCACGCTGTTTCGCGGGTGGCCCGATCAGGCCGAGGCGCTGGCGCGGCACGCCGAGACGGTCGGTGCCGATCTGTCGGCGCTGCGCCCGGGCAGCCTGGAGGCCCTCCTGCCGCCCGAGCAGCGGGCCCAGCCGGGTGCGCGGGCCACGCTGTTCGGCATGACGGAGGCTTTCGGGCCCTATTGCGGCTACGCGGCCGACACCGACATGCCGCCTTCCGCGTGGGGTAGCTGCGGCAAGCCGTTCCCCGGCATGGAGGTCCGCATCGTCGACGCCGACAGCGGCGAGCCGCTTCTGGCGGGATCCGTTGGGCAGATCCAGATCCGGGGACCACACACCCTGCGTGGCATCTGCCGTCGCGGCCGGGAGGAGCTGTTCACCCCCGACGCCTTCTACCCCACCGGCGACCTGGGCCGGCTCGACGAGGACGGGTTCCTGTTCTACCACGGCCGGTCCGACGACATGTTCAAGGTCAGCGGCGCGACCGTCTATCCCGGGGAGGTGGAGCGGGCGCTGCGGGCGATCGACGGCGTCCAGAACGCTTACGTCACCAACGTGGCCGGCGATGCGGGAGAACGGGTCGGAGCGGCGGTGGTGTGCGCGAGGCCGCTGACCGCCGAGCAGCTGCGCAGTTCGGCCCGAAAGCTGTTGAGCGCGTTCAAGGTCCCGACGGTATGGCTGCTGCTGGAATCCGACGGTGACGTCCCGCGCGGGGGCACCGGCAAGGTCGACGTTCACCGGCTGCGGGAGTTATTGATCGAGGCGAATGCGCGCTAGGGGACCCGCGTCCAGGGCTGGCAGTTCTGCGACTCGAAGGCCTTGACCGACGTGTTGATATTCGCGAACATCGGACCGACGGACATGTTCGTCTGGAGCACGTGGTCCTTGTTCGCATCGGGGGTGCTGTAGGTGAACCACGCGCACATCGAGTCCTGGGTCGGCACGTTGTTTATCCAAACCCCCCAGGTGGACGCCGAACCGGCCGTTCGGTAAAGGCCCGGCGCGATGTCGGGCCCCACGACAAAGACTCCGTTGCCCGGGATCGGATCCATCGGGTCGGCGACGGCCGGTGCCGCGAGCGGAATCGCGGCCACACATGCGGCGATTACGGCCGCTGCGCGAAGCGTTCGGGGCATTGTTCCTCGCTCTGTGTTGTTTGCCCCCTCCGATGGCAGCCTAAGCCCAGGCGTGGGTCGGCAACAACAGCTGTCACCCAGAAGCCGGGTGACGCCCGCTCGCCACGACGCCCCGCGCGGTGAGGTGATCGATCAGCGGGACGGCGCCCGCGGCAAGATGTTCCGACATCGCGGCCCGCGCGAGCTCCTGGTCATGCTTTTTCAGCGCGGACAGGATCCGGCGATGATCCTTGATCGACTGCTGCGGCCACCCCTCGATGGCCGGGAACACCGATTCCGGTGCGTAGCGGGTGATCTGCGACATCAGCTGGGCGAGCTTCGGCGAGTCCGCGGCGACGTTGATCGCACGGTGAAATTCGTGGTTCAGTCGCACGGTCCGCTCGGTGTCGTCACCGGCATAGGCCTCTTCGAGCTCGGCCTGGATCTGCTTGAGCTCGCGCAGCTGCTCGTCGGTGATCTTGATCGCGGCCCGCGCGGCCAGCTCCCCCCCGACGTAGCCCTGCACGTTGGCGACGTCGGCGACGTCCCGCCCGGTCACCGGTAGCACCACGAAACCGCGGCGGGGCTGTTGGTCGATCAACCCCTCGGCCCGCAGCGCGAAGAGCGCCTCCCGCACCGGCGTCACGCTGATCCCCAGTTCCGCAGCCAATTGGTCCAGGCGCACATACGACCCGGCCGCGTAGGTGCCGTCGAAGATCCTTCCGCGGACGAAGCGCGCGACATCGTCGGAAAGTTGCGGCCGCGCAGCGAAATCCGGGGTGGTCATCGCGTCAGACCCGATACTCGGCGAGCAGCCGCTTGCTGATGATGGACTTCTGGATTTCGCTGGTGCCCTCGCCGATGAGCAGGAACGGGGCGTCGCGCATCAGCCGCTCGATCTCGTATTCTTTGGAGTAGCCGTAGCCGCCGTGAATCCGGAAGCTCTGCTGGGTCACTTCCGAACAGAACTCGCTGGCAAGGTATTTGGCCATGCCGGCGGCGACGTCGTTGCGCTCACCGGAATCCTTCAACCGCGCCGCGTTGACCATCATCAGGTGCGCCGCTTCGACTTTGGTCGCCATTTCGGCCAGCTGGAACGCGATGGCCTGGTGTTCGGCGATCGGCTTGCCGAAGGTGTGCCGCTGCTGGGCGTAGCGCACCGCGAGTTCGAAGGCCCTGATGCCGACGCCGCACGCGCGCGCCGACACGTTGACCCGGCCGACTTCGATGCCGTCCATCATCTGGAAGAAGCCCTGCCCGGGAGTGCCGCCGAGGATGTCGTCGGCGCTGGCCCGGTAGTTGTCGAAGATCAGTTCGGTGGTGTCGATGCCCTTGTAGCCCAGCTTGTCGATCTTGCCGGGAATCACGAGGCCGGGCACGACCTCGCCAAATCCCGTTGGCTTTTCGACGAGGAACGCCGTGAGGTTGCGGTGCGGCTTGTCCGCGCCTTGGTCGGTGCGAACCAGCACCGCGACCAGGGTCGAACTGCCGCCGTTGGTCAGCCACATCTTCTGGCCGCTGATGGTGTAGCAGCCGTCGGCGTCGCGCTGGGCGCGGGTTCGGATCGCGGCGACGTCCGAGCCAAGCTCCGGCTCCGACATCGAAAACGCGCCGCGCGACTCGCCGATCGCCATGCGCGGCAGGAACCGCTGCTTCTGGGCGTCGGTTCCGTGCTGACGCAGCATGTAGGCCACCATGAAGTGCGTGTTGAGCACCCCGGACACGCTCATCCAGCCACGGGCCAACTCCTCGACGCACAGCGCGTAGGTCAAAAGCGACTCCCCCAGCCCGCCGTATTCCTCGGGAATCATCAGCCCGAACAGGCCCATCTCCCGCATCTGATCGACGATGGCCTGCGGATAAGCGTCGTCGTGCTCGAGTTGCGGTGCGTTGGGAATGACCTCCTTCTCGACGAATTGTCGCACCGTGGCGACGATTTCGGTCTGGAACTCGGTCAGGCCCAGGGTTTGGGCGAGTTTTGTCATGCGCTGTCCGTCCCTATGGTCTTGGCGGTCGTCAGGCGCGCGATGTCCGCGGTCGTCAACCCCAGGCGCTCGGTGAGCACCTCGGCGGTGTCCTGACCCAGCGCGGGGGCCGGCGCGCTCGCGGGATGGGTGCCGTCGAACGCGGCCGGCAGGCCGGGGGCGAGATAGTCGCCAACGCCCGGTTGGTGCAGCCGGGAAAACAGCGGGTTGGCGGTCACCATGGGGTCGGCGGCGGCCTCGGCGAAGGTGCGGTACCGCTCGAACAGCACCGTGGTGGCGGACAGCGCGGCGGTGACCTCGTCGGCCGTGTGATCGTCGAACCAGGTGGCGAACAGCCCGGAAAGGGCGTCGCGGTAGCGATAGCGGTCGCCCTCCGCGCCGAAGTCCACGCCCAGCGCCTCCTCGAGCGCCGACACCGCGGCACCCGTGCCTGTCGCCTCGACGAGGTCGCGAAAGTGCCGGCGCGTCAAGGTGACCACCATGAACCGACCGCCGTCGCGGCTGGTGAAGTCCTGCCCGTACTGGCCGTAGATGGCGTTGCCGAGCCGTTGGCGCTGCGTCCCGTTGACCTGTGGTTCGGTCAGCAACCCTAGGTTGCCGGCCGTCGCCAGCGCGACATCCTCCAGCGCCAGGCTGACGCGCGCGCCCACCCCACTCTGCTCGCGGCGCCGGACGGCCGTGACGACGGCCAGCGCCGCGTACAGGCCGCAGCACACGTCCCAGGCCGGCAGCACGTGGTTGATCGGGCCGGCATGTTCGGCCGGACCGGTGACGAGCGGGTACCCGACACCGGCGTTGACGGTGTAATCGACCGCGGTGGACCCGTCGCCGCGGCCGAGCAGCTGGACGTGGATGACGTCGGAACGCTTGGCGGCCAACACGTCGTGGCCGAGCCAGGACAGCCCGGCGGCGTTGGTGACGACCACGCCGTCGCCCTCGACGATCAGCCGCTGCACCAGCTCCTGGCCCTCGGCCGAGCGCAGATCGATGGTGGCCGAACGCTTTCCCTTGTTCAGGCCGGTCCAGTAGATCGACGTGCCGCCGGCGGCCAGCGGCCAGCGCTGGACGTCGGAGGCGCCGCCGATCGGGTCGACGCGGATCACCTGCGCGCCAAGCTGTCCCAGCGTCATCCCGCACAGCGGCGCGGCGACGAAACTGGACACCTCCACGACGGTGAGACCGCTTAGCGGGGCGCTCACGACGGGGCGACCCGCTCGAAGACCGCCGCCAGGCCCTGGCCGCCGCCGATGCACATGGTCTCCAGCCCGTAGCGCGCCTGGCGGCGGCCCAGTTCGCGCGCCAGGGTCGCCAGCATCCGGCCGCCGGTCGCGCCGACGGGGTGGCCCAGCGAGATTCCCGACCCGTGCACGTTGGTCCGGTCGTGGTCGGCGGCGCCGAAATTCCATTCGCGCATCACCGCGAGCGCCTGCGCGGCAAAGGCTTCGTTGAGCTCGATGACGTCGATGTCGGACAGCCGCAGGCCCGCCTTGGCGAGGGCGACTTCGGTGGCCGGCACCGGGCCGATGCCCATGACGTTGGGCGCGACCCCGGCCGACCCCCACGACACCAGGCGGACCAACGGTGTCAGGCCGCACTCGGCAGCCTTCTCGGGCGTGGTCACCACGCACATCGACGCGGCGTCGTTCTGCCCGCTGGAGTTGCCGGCCGTCACCGTCGCCTCCGGATCCTCGCCCAGCAGAACGGGTTTGAGCTTGCTCAGCGACTCCACCGAGGTGTCGGCGCGCGGATGCTCGTCGGTGTCGATCAATTCCTCGCCGTGCCGCGTGCGGACCGGGACGGGAATGATCTCCTCGGCGAGAATGCCGTCCTTCTGCGCGGCCACCGCGCGCTGGTGCGACCGCACCGCGAGCTCGTCTTGCTCCAGCCGCGGAATGTCGTACTGGCGGCGCAAGTTCTCGGCGGTCTCCAGCATCCCGCCCGGCACCGGGTGGTGCTTACCACCGGCGGTGCTGCGTCCCCGCGCCAGCGCGTCATGCACCCGGATGCCCCCGCGGGCGCCGCCCCAGCGCATGTCGGTCGAGTAGAAGGCGACGTTGCTCATGCTTTCACACCCGCCGGCGATGACGAGATCGTTGTCGCCGTTGCCGACCTGCAGGCACGCCTGGATCACCGCCTGCAGGCCCGAACCGCAGCGCCGGTCGACCTGCATCCCCGGAACCGTCACCGGCAGGCCGGAATCCAGCGCCACCACCCGTCCGATCGCCGGCGCTTCGCTGCTGGGATAGCAGTGCCCCAGGATGACGTCCTGCACCGCCTCGGGCGCGATTCCGGTCCGCTCGAGCAGCCCCTTGAGGGCGGCCACGCCCAGGTCGACGGCGGTCAGCGACTTGAACATTCCGCCGTAGCGGCCGATGGGCGTGCGCACGGGTTCACAAATGACGGTCTGGCGCATATTCGTTGCTCCGCTCAGATGTGCCGGCCGCCCGTGACTTCCATCACGGTGCCGGTCATGTACGAGGACAGATCGGAAGCCAGGAACAGGGCGACGGTCGCGACCTCGCTCGGCTCGCCGGCACGGCCCATCGGGATCTCGGCCACCTTCTCGTCCCAAATGCGTTGCGGCATGGCCTCCGTCATGGCCGAGCGAATCAGGCCGGGAGCGATCGCATTGACCCGCACCCCGAGGTAGGCAAGCTCTTTGGCCGCGGCCTTGGTCATCCCGACAATGCCGGCCTTGGCCGCCGAGTAGTTGGTCTGTCCGACCATGCCGACCTTGCCCGACACCGACGACATGTTCACGATGGCGCCGCGCTTGTTTTCGCGCATGATCGCCGCCGCCAGCCGGATGCCGTTCCACGTTCCCTTCAGGTGCACGTCGATGACCTGATCGAACTGCTCTTCGGTCATCTTGCGCATCGTCGCGTCGCGGGTGATGCCGGCGTTGTTGACCATGACGTCCAGGCCCCCGAAGCGCTCGACGGCGGTCTGAATCAGGGTTTCGACCTCGGCCGCCTGCGTCACGTCGCAGCGGACCGCCAGCGCCACCTCGTCGCCGCCGAGTTTGTCGGCCGCGGCCTGGGTGGCCTCGAGGTTGACGTCCCCGAGCACGACCCGCGCCCCCTCGGCGACGAATCTCTCCGCAATGGCGAAGCCCAGCCCTTGCGCACCACCTGTGACGACTGCAGTCTGACCGTCCAGCAACGACACGTGAATCCCGCCTCCCTCGCTTTGCCCGCCATGGGGTACCCGTCGGTCGAATATCATATTTCATATAGGATCGCGCTCGGCGCCGGGTGCGCCGCGGCCAAGCGACAACTTCCGAAGAGGAGCGCCCGCCTATGACGACTGCCGAAATTCAGGAAGTACCCGACGAGGACTTCCGGGAGATCCTCGCCCAGACCCGGCACTTCGTCCGCAGCGCCGTCGTCCCGCGCGAGCAGGAAATCCTGACCGACGACCGGGTGCCGGACGACCTGCGCGACCACGCCAAGAAGATGGGCCTGTTCGGGTATGCGATCCCCCAGCGGTGGGGCGGCCTGGGCCTGAACCTCGTCCAAGACGTCGAGCTGGCAATGGAATTGGGCTACACCTCGCTCGCGGTGCGCTCGATGTTCGGCACCAACAACGGCATCGCGGGACAGGTGCTCGTCGGCTTCGGCACCGACGAACAGAAGCGCCGCTGGCTGGAGTCGATGGCGTCGGGCGACGTCGTCGCCTCCTTCGCGCTGACCGAGCCCGGCGCCGGCTCGAACCCGGCCGGCCTGCGGACCAAGGCCGTTCGCGACGGTGACGAGTGGGTGATCTCCGGCGACAAGCGCTTCATCACCAACGCGCCCGTCGCCAACCTGTTCGTGGTATTCGCGCGCACCCGACCGGCCGACGACCAGGGCCCCGGGATCGCAGTCTTCCTCGTCCCCGCGGACGCCGCGGGCGTCCAGGTGGGCGCCAAGGACGCGAAGATGGGCCAGGAGGGCGCGTGGACCGCCGACGTGAGCTTCGGCGACGTCCGCGTCGGTGGCGACGCGTTGATCGGGGGCAGCGAGGACATCGGCTACCGGGCCGCGATGACGTCGTTGGCGCGCGGCCGCGTCCACATCGCCGCCCTGGCGGTGGGCGCCGCGCAACGCGCCCTCGACGAATCGGTGGCGTATGCCGCCACTGCGACGCAGGGCGGGGCGCCTATCGGGAGCTTTCAGCTGGTGCAGGCGATGCTCGCCGACCAGCAGACCGGGGTGCTGGCCGGGCGCGCGGTGGTCCGCGAGGCCGCGCGATTGTGGGTCAGCAACGAAGACCGCCGGATCGCGCCGTCGGCGGCCAAGCTGTTCTGCACCGAGATGGCCGGCAAGGTGGCCGATCTCGCGGTGCAGGTGCATGGCGGCAGCGGCTATATGCGCGGCGTTCCCGTGGAGCGCATCTACCGCGACGTGCGCCTGCTGCGGCTCTACGAGGGCACCAGCGAGATCCAGCGCCTGATCATCGGTTCGAACCTCGTCAAGGCGGCGCAGCGATGAGCGGCAGGTTGGCGGGGCGGGTTGCCCTCATCACCGGGGCGGCGCGCGGCCAGGGCCGCGCCCACGCCGTTCGCATGGCCCGGGAGGGTGCCGACATCATCGCCGTCGACATCGCCGGCAAGCTCCCGCCCTGCGTCCCCTACGATCCCGCCACTACCGAGGACCTCGCCGAGACCGTCCGCCTGGTCGAACAGACGGACCGTCGAATCTTGGCCACCGCCACGGATGTTCGCGACTTCGCCGAACTTCGCCGGGTGGTCGAGGACGGTGCCGGCGCCTTCGGGCGCCTCGACATCATCGTCGCCAACGCCGGCATCTCGGCCCCGCAGGCCTGGAACGACATCACGCCCGACTCGTTCCGCGACGTCATGGAGATCAACGTGACCGGCACCTGGAACACCGTGATGGCCGGCGCCGACAAAATCATCGAAGGGGGCCGTGGCGGCTCGATCATCCTGATCAGTTCCGCGGCCGGCATGAAGCTGCAGCCGTTCATGGTGCACTACACCACCAGCAAGCACGCCGTCGCCGGGATGGCGCGCGCGTTCGCCGCCGAGTTGGGCAAGCATTCGATCCGGGTCAACAGCGTGCACCCGGGTCCGGTGAACACCCCGATGGGATCCGGCGACATGATCGCGGCCATGGGCAAGGCAATGGAGACCAACCCGCAGCTGTCCAACATGCTCACCCCGTTCCTGCCGACCTGGGCCGCCGAGCCGGAAGACGTCGCCGACGCCGTGTGCTGGCTGGCCAGCGACGAATCGCGCAACATCACCGCCGCCCAGATCCCGGTGGACCAGGGCTCGACCCAGTACTGAGCGGCCGTCGCGGGGAATAGCCACCACGGATCGGCGTTGCTAGGCGGCATGAAAGCTTTCAGCGAAACCGAACGTCAGGAGTTCCTCGCCGATACGCATGTTGGCGTCCTGTCCGTCGCCGCCGACGGTCGCCCGCCGGCCAGCGTCCCGATCTGGTACGACTACACGCCCGGTGGCGACATTCGGATCATGACGGGCGCGTCGAGCCGCAAGGCGCGGCTCATCGAGCGCGCGGGCGCGGTGACGCTCGTGGTCCAGCGCGAGGAGTTGCCGTACCAGTACGTGGTGGTGGAGGGCACCGTCGTCGACACCACCAAGCCCGCCCCGGCCGACGCGCAGGAAGCCATCGCCATCCGCTACCTCGGCGAGGAGGGCGCGCGCGCGTTCCTCCGCAGCATGGAGGGCGTCGAGGAGGTGCTGTACACCATCCGCCCGGACCGGTGGCTGTCCGCCGACTTCACCGGCGACCTCTAAGCGCGGAAATCTACGCGCATACGCGGATGTTTTGCTGCATGCGATGAGCGCATGCTGGCTAACATGAGCGAAATCGATCCGCTGGTGGATACGCCGCCGCTGGACTGGAGCGACCTGGGCACAAGCGAAGCCATGAACGCGCCTTTGCCGATCGGCACCGTCACTCTGCTCTTGGCTGACGTCCAAGGATCGACCCAGTTGTGGGAGTCCAAGCCCTCGGAAATGACCGCGGCGATCGCCCACCTCGATCGAACGCTGGCCGATGTGGTGGCGGTCCATCGCGGCGTCCGCCCGGTTGAGCAGGGCGAGGGCGACAGCTTCGTCGTCGCTTTCAGCCGAGCGTCCGACGCGGTGAGGTGCGCGCTTGCGTTGCAGCGAGCTCCCCTGGCGCCTTTGCGGCTACGGATCGCCGTGCACACCGGCGAGGTGCAGCTGCGCGACGAGAACAACTATGTGGGGCCGGCCATCAACCGGACCGCGCGGCTCCGCGAACTCGCCCATGGCGGCCAGACGGTGTTGTCAGGCACCACCAGCGACCTGGTTGCCGACACACTCCCTGCCGACGCGTGGTTGGGCGATCTGGGCACCCATGTGCTGCGCGACTTGCCCCGTCCCGAGCGAGTAGTGCAGCTGTGCCATCGCGACCTTTGCAACGAGTTTCCCCCGCTTCGCAAGCGCGAGGTTGCTGTTGCCCAACACTTTCCGGCCCAGCTCACCAGCTTCGTGGGGCGCGATGCGGAAATCGGCGAGGTGCGCGCCATGCTTGTGCGCAACAAGCTGGTGACGTTGACCGGTGCTGGCGGCGTGGGTAAGACGCGGCTGGCGATACATGTGGCGGCCTTGGTCGCGGGCGACTATGCCGACGGACCCTGGTATGTCGACCTCGCCCCGCTCACCGACCCCGACCTGGTACCGGTCACCGCCGCGCGCGCGTTGGGGTTGCCGGATCAGCCGGGGCGTTCTCCGGAGAAAGCCCTGCTGCAGTTCATCGGAGGCCGGGAGATGCTGGTGGTGCTCGACAACTGCGAGCATCTGCTGGACGCCAGCGCGGCGCTGACCGGTGCGTTGTTGGGTGCCTGCCCGCGGTTGACGGTGCTCGCGACGAGTCGCGAGCCGATCGGCATGAGCGGCGAGGTGACATGGCGGGTGCCGTCGTTGCCCTTTGGCGACGATGCGGTCCGGCTCTTCACCGAACGTGCTGGCGATGCGCGTCCCGGCTTCAGCGTCAACGACGACGATGTGGCCGCGGTGAATGAGATCTGCCGTCGCCTCGACGGTATGCCCCTCGCGATCGAGTTGGCGGCGGCGCGGGTACGCGCGCTGTCGCCGGTGGAGATCCTCGCCGGGCTACAAGACCGGTTCCGATTGCTGACCGGCGGTTCGCGAACCGCGGTGCGCCGCCAGCAGACGCTCCGAGCCTCGGTGGACTGGTCGCACACGTTGTTGACCGAGCCCGAGCGAATTTTGTTCCGCCGGCTCGGGGTGTTCATGGGCGGCTTCGATCTCGACGCCTGCCGAGAGGTCGCCTGCGACAACGATCTAGCGCCTCATCAGGTGCTGGATGTGCTGGCCCTGTTAGTCGACAAGTCGCTGGTAATCGCCGAATCAGCCAACGGGACAACGCGATACCGACTGCTCGAAACCATCCGCCAGTACGCGCAGGAGAAACTGGGTGAGTCCGCGGAGGTCGTCGCGGTCCGGGACCGGCATTGCGACTACTACGCGGCGATAGCGGCGGCGCTCGACGCGCCGGTCAACACCAGCCTCAACCTCTTGCTCGACCGGGTCGAGGCCGAGATAGACAACCTCCGAGCCGCCTTCGCATGGAGCCGCGAGATTTTCGACATCGACGGCGCGTTGCTGCTCGCCACGTCGCTGCAACCCCTGTGGCTGACGCGGGGCTGTTTCACGGAAGGGTCGAACTGGCTCGACCTCGGCCTGGCAGACGTCGAAACCTCAGGGGCTGCCGTCACACCGAGGGCGATGGCGCGCGCTCTGGCCGATAAGGCGTACCTGGACAACATGCGGACAGCGGAAAGCTCGGACCGAGCGCAACGCGCACTCGAAATAGCCCGTGAACTAGATGATCCGGCGTTGCTGGCGCGGACTCTCGCGGCCTGCGGCCGCGTCGCCGGCTGGGACTCCGAGACGGCTCAGCCGTACCTCTCGGAGGCGTCCAACCTGGCGCGTGAACTGGGCGACCGATGGCGACTAAGCCAAATCCTTTACTTTCAGGCATTCACGGCGATTTCCGGGGCAGGTGATCTCAGCGCCACGATTGCGGCCGCCACGGAGGGTCGCGACCTCGCCGACGAAATCGGAGACCACGGCTATTCCCGTGGATGCCGTTGGTGTTTGAGCGGAGCGCATTCGGTCCGTGGCGATATCGGCGGAGCCGAGGCGCTACTGCGCGAGCTGATCGCCGAATCAGACGCGGCCCATGCGCTGATATTCCAAGTTTCGGCGCGGTCCGGGCTGTGCCATGTGTTCGCGAGCAGCGGACGCGGCGACGAGGGGCGTGCTGTCGCCCTCGAAGCACTCGACGGCGCCGCCGAGCTCGGAAGGTACATGGAAGGCGTTCTCTATGCAGCGTTAGCCTTCGCGGCGTTGGCCGACGGTGATGTCGAGACGGCAACGGCCGCTTGCGACACCGCTCGCCAGCGGTTGGACGGCTGGGCCTGGCTCGCGAGCACGGTCACCAAGCCCGGGGCCCAGGTCGCGTTGGCGCGTGGCGAGCTGGCCCTGGCGCGTCGCCTCGTGGACGAGGACGTTTCCGCTGCACGCGGATGGTTCGTGGCCCACGCGTTGACCACACGCACGCGCGTTTCGATGGCGGAAGGCGAGCTGGGACAGGCCGAGCGCGACGCCCACGACGCGTTGGCCCGTGCCGCCGACATGCGTGCTCACCTGTTCATTCCTGACCTGCTGGAGCTTCTCGCCATTCTTGCCCATCGCGCGGGAAGCCATTCCGAAGCGGCCAGGCTTTTCGGCGCGGCGCACGCCGTCGGACAGCGCACCGGTATCGTCCGGTTCCGCATCTACGACGCCGAATACGAGGCATCGGTGGATGACACCCGAAAAGCTCTGACGGAAGAGGAGTTTCGTGCCGCCTGGGACGCGGGTGCGGCCCTGTCCACCGACGAGGCGGTCGCGTACGCCCGTCGCGGCCGCGGCGAACGCAAACGGCCGCCCAGCGGTTGGGACTCGTTGACCCCGGCGGAACGCGATGTCGTCCGGCTCGTCAGCGAGGGATTGGGCAACAAGGATATCGGCGACCGGCTGTTCATTTCGGCGCGCACCGTGCAGTCGCATCTGACCCACATTTACGCCAAGCTGGGACTCACGTCGCGGATGCAATTGGCCAAGGAAGTGGCCCACCGATCAGTGCCCGATTAGCTCCAGCGTCCCCAACTCGCGGATCGCCCGGCAGCCGCGGGTAAGCATGGCGAGCACCATGTCGTCGCCGCGCTCGGTTGCCGCGGCGAAGGCGAATCCGAGCGCCGAGATCAGCGGCGCCTGCAGCACGCCGAGCCGGTAATCGCGCCAGCACGTTTCGCGGTCGTATCCGGTGACCCCGCAGCTCGTCAGGGCCCGGTGATAGTCGGCGACGAGGCCTTCCTCGAGGGTGGCGCGCAGTTGCGAATCCAGGCTGGTCGCGGTGAAGTAAGCCAGGTCCCTGGCGGGCAGGCCCACGCCGAGCGTCTGCCAGTCGACCACGCTGACCCGCGTCCGGTCGGGATCGAACAGCATGTTGTCAAGTCGATAGTCCCCATGTAGCAGGGCGAACCGGCCGTACTCGGCCAGCAGCCACGGCGCCACCAAACCCATTGCCGCACTGAAGGTATCCCGATCCTCGGCGCTCATGCGACCGCCGAGCTTCTCAAGGGTGATGTCGGCGCTCATCTTCGCCACCTCGCCCATGCCGTTGGCACCGGCCTCGTCCGGCCGCCCGAACGCGATGCCGTCGAAATCCAGCCAGGCCGGGTCGCACCAGGTGGGCGCGTGCAGGCCGGCCAGGGCGGTAACCGCAAGGCGCGCTTCGGCTTCGCCGCAGCCGGCGAGCTGGTCGCCCTGCACCGCCGGCGCCTGATCGGCGAGCAGCAGGGCGAAATCCATTGCGTCCTCGGATATCTCGCAATAGAAGCACTCCGGAGTCGGCACCTGCACCCGATCGGCCACCGACGAGTAGAACGCGCACTCGCTGCGATATCCGATGACGACGCGGTCGCGCACGGTGTCGTCCTGGGCCGGCAGCTTGATCACGAAGGTCCGCGGCAGGTCACCGGGATCCGTCGCATAGCCGGCCGTCACCCGGTACGTCGCGCCGGTCTGGCCGGTGCCGATGGCGACGACGTCGACACCGGACACCTCCACGGGCGGGCGGCGTTCGCTGAGTGCGGCCGACAACCATTCGGCGGTCACGTCGCCGGGGTACCGCGGAATCGACACCACAGCACTCATGGGCAGCCCTCCAGCGCTCCGACGGTCAATTGACCGATCAACTGTAAGGCATACGGCAAGAGCCGCGGCCTGCCGCCGTGCCCTAATCGGCGGCGATGTGCCATTCCGCGGCCTCGCGCTGCTGCCGCCAGAATTCCTCGAAACGTCCGCCCGCGGACAGCAGTTCGTCGACGGTGCCGTCCTCGATTATTCGGCCGTCGTCCACGAACAGGACGCGATCGGCGTGTCGGATGCTCGCCAGTCGGTGCGCGACGATCACCCGGGTGCGCGCCTGCCGGTCGACGCTGAGCGCGTCCACCACCGCGGCCTCGTTTTCGGTGTCCAGGGCACTGGTCGCCTCGTCCACCAGCAGCAACGGCGCGTCCTTGAGCAGGGCACGGGCGATGCTGACGCGTTGGCGTTCGCCGCCGGAGAGCGCCGACCCCGCCTCCCCGACGACCGTGTCAGCGCCGTCGGGCAGCCGTCCGGTGAGTTCGTCGACGCGCGCGAGCGCGACGGCACGCGCGAACTGCTCGTCGCCGGCGGACGGGTTTCCGGCCAGGACGTTTTCGCGGATCGTGCCGTGGAACAGGTACGGGTGCTGGAACACGACGCTGCTGGCGGCGCGCCGGGCCTCGGCGTCCAGGGTCGCCGCGTCCACGCCGTCGATGAGCACACGGCCCCCCGTCGGCGCGTGCAGGCCGGCGATCAGCGCCAGGATCGTGCTCTTGCCCGAGCCGGACGGGCCGACGATCGCGGTCGTGCTGCCCGGCCGCAACGAAAAGCTCAGGCCGTCGAGCGCCGGCGCGCTCGCCCCGACGTAGCCGAAGGTGACGTCGTCGAATTCGATTCGCGGGGCCGCGGCGTTTCCGGGCAGCGTGGCCGCCCCGGCTTGCATGACGGGCGCGGTGAGCACGGTTCGGATGCGGTCCAGTGTGGCGCGGGTGCTCTCGAGCGCCGGGGCGAGCTCACTGATGGTGGTGAACGGCTCGAGGTAACGCGCGATCACGACGATCAGGGCGATGGCCTCGGGCACCGTGAGGGTCCCGCTCAGTGCCAGCGCCGTCGTCGTGCCCGCCAACAGGATGAGGGCCGCCTGGCTGGCCAGGCTGAACAGCAGCTGGCCCGGGACCTGCATGGCCAGCAGCTGCATCGTCGCCCCGCGTTGTGCGGCCAGCGCGTCACCGACCAGGCTGCGGGCCGGCTCGGCGCGCCGCGCGGCCCGCAATGCCTGCTGGGTTCGGGCGAATTCGATGATCCGTTCGGTGAGCGCGGTGTTGGTCGCGGCGGCCGCGGTGTCGGCGCGACGCGCCAGCCGCGCGGAGCCCCACAGCGCCCCGAGCAGCAACGGCACGCCGCCCAACGCGGCCAGGCCCAGCTGCCAGGAAACCGGCAGCAGCGCCAGCGCGATCGCCGCCGGCAGCAGGATCGCCGTGACGAGCGGCGTCAGCAGGTTGACCACCAGGCCCACGAGTTCTGGTCCCGTCGCCGCGATGGCCTGCCGCGCCGTCGCGGTGTTTTCGGCGGTGAACCACTCCAGCCGGACGTCCGGAAGCCGGTCGGCCAGGTCGTGCCGGCTGTGGTCGAGCACGGCGAAGCCAAGGTCCAGGCCGACGCGCGCGGTCGCGGTGTCGATCACCCAGCCGGTCACGGTCGCCGCGGTCAGCCAGCCCAGCCACACCAGGGCGCGGTGTGGTTCGCCGCCGAACAGCGCACCCACCAGTGGGACCAGCAACACCGTGGCCGCCGCCCGCACCACCACGGAGGTCAGGGCGAGCGCGGCGTACGAAAACACCTTGGCGCGGCGCTCTTTGGGAACCAGGCCGATCCACGTGCGGATCATCGCGCCGCCTCTCCGGCCGCGGCCGCCGGCACCGCTTGCCCGTGGCCCGTGTCCCAGAGGCGGCAGTAGCGTCCGTCCGCCGCGAGCAACTCGTCGTGCGTGCCGCGTTCGGCGATCCGGCCGTCGTCGAGCACGACGATCTGGTCGGCGCGGGTGACGGTGTGCAGTCGATGGGCGATCACCAGCACCGTCCGCTCCCGGGTGAGCCGGTTGAGCGCTTGCTGCACCAGGTATTCCGATTCCGGGTCCGCGAACGCCGTGGCTTCGTCGAGGATCAGCACCGGGGTGTCGGCGAGGATGGCGCGGGCGATGGTGAGCCGTTGGCGTTCCCCGCCCGACAGCCCGCTGCCCGCGCCCAGCACGGTGTCGTAGCCCTGCGGCAGTCGCATGATGCGGTCGTGGATTTGGGCCGCGCGTGCCGCGGCCTCGATCTGCGCGGCGGTGGCATCGGGGACGGCCAGCGCGATGTTCTGCGCAACGGTGCCGTGCACGAGCTGGGTCTCCTGCAGCACGAAACCGATGCGCGTGTAGAGTTCGTCGGCGCTCAGCGACCGAATGTCCTGTCCCCCAACGCGTATCGCGCCCTGCTGGACATCGTGGAATCGGGCCAGCAGCGCGGCCAGCGTCGACTTCCCCGAACCCGAAGGGCCGACCAGCGCGGTGACGGTGCCGGGCCGTAGCGTGAGCGACACGTCCCGGATCACCGGTACGCCGGGCCGATATCCGAAGCCGACGCGATCGAACACCACGGTCGCCGGCACGTCGCCGGGGGTCGCTTCCAGCGGTCGCACGTCGAGTTCGGGTTCGTCGAGCGTGTTCTGCAGCCGCCGAGCGGCCAGCATCCCGGCGCGGATGCCACCGAGGCCGTAGGCGATGCCGAGCAGGCGGGCGCCGAAGGTGGTGCCCAGCAACAAGAACGGCAGCAGGTCGACCGGATCCATCCGGCCGCCCGCGATGAGCAGGGTGCCGGTCGCCGCGACGAGCCACAGGAACGTCGAGGGACGGGTGGCCAGATCCATCAGCGCCTTCTTGCCGGCGAGGGGACGCTGCCAGGCCACCAGGAACCCGACGTACTCGTCGAGGCGGCGCCGGAAGCTGGAGGCCGCGGCGCCGCCGAAGACGCGAATGACCGGCTGCCCTTCGAGATACGCGCCGGCCTCCCCGCTCATGCGCTCCGCCCAGCGCTGCGACTGGGGGATGCGGGGGCCGGACTGGATCGTGATCGAGGACGTCAGCACCAGGTAGACCAGGACGGGCACGAACAGGACCAGCGCCACGCGCCAGTCGACGGCGAAAAGATAGACCAGCACCGCCACCGGCGCGACGACGGCGGCGACCGCGTCCGGGATGGCGTGGGTGACCAGATAGTGCAGCGCCAGCGTGTCGTCCTGCACCAGCTGCTTGATGGACCCCGATCCGCGGGCCGTGAACCAGCCGAGCGGCAGCCGGGACAACTTGGTCAGCAGCCGTGAGCGCAGGTCACTGGCGAAACGGGCGTCGAGGACGTGCAGCCACAGCGTGAGTGCGGCGCCGAGCACGGTGCCCAGCCCCAGCAGCGAAACGGCCGCGACGCCCAGCGTCCACAGCCGCTGCTCCCCGGCGCCGGATACCAGCAGCCGCGCCAACTCGACCAGGAGCACGAACGGCGCCAGCTGCACCAGCGTGATTACCGTCTGTAGCACGCCGGAGACGATCAGCGCGGAGCGCAGCGGCGCGAGCAACCGGCCCGCGCCCTGGGCGCGCCAGCTTCCGCGGGGCGCAGGCTTGGGCGCTGGTATCGACGGTTCGGGTTCTGGCGCAACGGTTTCCGGTTCGTCGCCGCGGCTGGTGCCCATCGCGCGCCCGGCGCTCCAGTAGGCCTGGGCGTGAATCTCGGACTTGGGAAAGCCGAACTCGTCGCGCAGGCGCGTTCGGACGTGCTTGAGCGTCGTCGCCTCGGGCGTGGCCCACGCGTACCAGTTGGACCAGTCCCGGGCCTCGATCGCGGCGGCGAGCGACTTCTCGTCGCGGCGCGGCACCCAATGCACCCGCAGCCGGGGGTGTTTCGCGAGCGGGATCAGGGTGTCGTTGTCGTCGTGCTGCTCGAGGTACGCCTCGATTGGTACGTCGGCGGGGACGGTCCCCACGATGCCGTTGATCCCGGGGATCGATGCCGAGTCCCCGATCAGCAGGTAGCCGGCCGGCTGCTCGGGGGGCGCGTCGAAGCGCGACGAGCCCATCAGCGACATGACGGCGATCGTCGCGCCGGGTTGCACGGTTCGCGCCCACAACGACGCCGGCCCCGCGGGCTCGTGCAGGACCACGTCGACGGCGAAGCGGCCGGCGGCGACGTCCGCCTCCGAGATCGTGTATGCGCGCTGGAACTCGGTGCTCGATCCGTCGGGGTCGGGGAACCAGAACCGCAGCCACGCCGCGGGTTCGGCCTCCACGTCGTCGAACAGCGTCGGCGACTGCATCCGGACCCGCACGAAATGCGGTGCGATGCGGACGGTTTCGACGACCGTCGCGGTGTGGTCGCGGGCGCCGAAGCTGCGCAGCATCACCCCCTGGAATCCGCGGGCCATCAGCGGTCCGCCCTGACGACCTCTGTCTCGGCGCTCAGCGGCGGCCGCCCGCCCCGACGTGACGCAACAGACAGCATTCAGCGACCCTCCGAGTAGGTAAGTTACCCACAAACTAAGGGTTGCCTTACCAAAGGTCAACCCGGGTCGCCTCGGCTAGGCCGCCCGCTCGGCCCCCCGCAACTCACGCAGGGCGGTGCGTAGGCCGCGCCGTTTGCCCGTCTGGGGATCGACGAAGCTTTCCCGCAGCCCCTCGCGGACGCGGAATTTCAGTTCCGAACGCGTCTCGCGGGCATCGTCAGGCGTCGCCTGGAGGAGTTTGTCTGGAAGCGCGAGTTTGAGGATCGTCCAGAACGTCTGCAGGTATTGGCGGCCAAGGGATCCCGTGGTGTACGGCAGGTCGTACTTGTCACACAGCTCGCGCACCCGCACGGCGATCTCCGCGTAGCGGTTGCTGGGCAGGTCCGGGAAAAGATGGTGCTCGATCTGGTAGCACAGGTTGCCACTGACGAAGGCCATCAGCGGCCCGGCGTTGAAGTTCGCCGATCCGAGCATCTGGCGCAGGTACCACTCCCCCTGGGTCTCGTTCTCGAACTCCTCGACGGTGAATTTCTCAGCGCCGTCGGGGAAGTGGCCGCAGAAGATAACCATGTACGCCCAGATGTTGCGGATCAGGTTGGCGGTCATGTTGGCCTTGATGGTGCGCTTCCAGTTTCGCCCGGTCAGCGCGGGGAAGATCAGGTAGTCCTTGCCTTCCTGTCTGACGAGCTTCTTCATGATCACCCGCAGATCCTTGGCCGCCTCGGCCCAGCTCTTTTCCTTGTTGCGCAGCTTCGCGGTCTCGATGTGGTGCAACGCGACGCCGTACTGGAAGAACGTGCCCAGCAGCATGTTGTAGATCGGGTTGCCGAGCATCCAGGGTTCCCACGGCTCGTCGCGGGTGACACGCATGATGCCGTAGCCCACGTCGGCGTCGAGGCCGACGACGTTCGTGTACTTGTGGTGGACGAAGTTGTGGGAGCGCTTCCACTGCACGCTCGGGCACGTGGTGTCCCACTCCCATTCCGTCGAGTGGATCTCCGGATCATTCATCCAGTCCCACTGCCCGTGAATGATGTTGTGGCCCAGTTCCATGTTCTCGATGATTTTCGCCATGGCGAGCATGGCGGTGCCGGAGACCCACGCCAGCTTGTTGTGGCTGGCGAACAACGCGATTCGCCCGCCGGCGGCCAACCCGCGCTGCAGCTGAATGGAGCAGCGAATGTAGCGGGCGTCGCGCTCACCGCGGGATTCCTCGATGTCGGCGCGGATGGCGTCCAGTTCGCGCGCGAGCTGGTCGACGTCCTCGGTGGTCAGGTGCGCGTATTCCTTGATGTCGGTGATTGCCATCGGTCCCCCTAGATCTTGATCGTGCAGTCTCCGGATGCCGTGGAGATGCAGGTTTGGATGCGGTCGCCCGCGCTGTGTTCGGTCCCCGACCGGAAGTCGCGCACGTGCCCGGCCTCGAGCGGCAGCACGCACGTCTGGCAGATGCCCATCCGGCACCCGAACGGCATCTGGATGCCCACCTGTTCGCCGGCCTCCATAATCGATGTGGCACCGTCGATTTCGACCGTCTTGTCGGAGATGGCGAAGGTGACCGTTCCGCCTTCGCCGCCTTTGTCCGTGGCGGCGATAGTGAAGCGCTCCATGTGCAGCTGATCGCTGCAGTCAGCGCCTTTCCAGGTCTCTTCGGCGGCGTCCAACAAGGAGTTCGGGCCGCACACCCAGGCCGGGCGGCCCTGCCAGTCGGGCACGATTCCGGCGAGGTCGTCGAATTCGAAGTGACCCTGAGTTTTGGTGAGCTGCAGGTGAAGTCGATATCCCGGCTGTGCCTTTTCCAGCTCGCGCAGCTCGTCGTGAAAGATCACGTCGTCGGCGCTCGGCGCCGAGTGGATGTGCACGATGTCCGCCTGCTGTCCGCGCGACCTGAGCGTGCGCAGCATGGCCATCACCGGGGTGATGCCACTGCCGGCGGTGATGAACAGGATCTTGGGCGGCGCCGGGTCCGGCAGCGCGAAGTCTCCCTTGGGTGAGGCCAGGCGCACGATGGTGCCCGGCTTGACGCCATTGACCAGGTGGGTCGACAGAAAGCCCTCGGGGGTGGCCTTGACGGTAATGGTGATGTTCTTGTTGTCGCGGCGCGGGATCGACGTCAACGAATAGGAGCGCCAGTGCCACCGGCCGTCGATCCGCAGGCCGATGCCGACATACTGGCCCGGCTTGTATCGCCCCGAAAATCCCCAGCCGGGCTTGATCGTCACGGTCGCCGAGTCGGCGGTTTCGGGTCGAACGTCAACGATGAGGCCGCGCAACTCGCGCGCCGACCACAGTGGATTGAGCAGCTTGAGGTAATCGTCGGGCAACAACGGGGTGGTCGCGCGGGCGGCCAGCCCACGCGGCACATTGACCCAGGATCGGGCGGTCTGTACGCGTTTGGCGGGTGCGGTGCTCCAACGAGTGAGGCTACGAAACGGAGAAGCCATGAGTCATTCCAGCGGTCTGATCGAGGTTTCACGTGGGCCGGTCGGCTCACGCTTCCCCATCGGCTTCCCACCCGCCGAGTTCGATAAACACGCGTTCGCTGACTTGATTCTCCGTGACCTCTCGACGCTTAGCGAAAATGCCGTTCTAGCTGCGCATTCAAGCTACCGCGTGCGTATCTGAGCGCCATTGAGCACGGGGCCAATTTGTGAACACGCGTAAGCCCTCCCGCGGAGTTACGATCAGCTCCAAATCCGTTGAAACAAAGGTGTTTTCATGGCAGAGCCACCCAGCTACCTCATCACGGGCGCCGGCGGCGGGGTCGCCGGCATCAGCCCACAAGTGGTGACCAGACTGCTCAGCCGGGGCGCTGCCGTCCGCGCGATGGTGCACCGCGACGACGCTCGCGCCGACGCGCTGCGCGCCCAGGGCGCCGAGGTGATCGCCGGGGACCTGACGAACCCCGTCGACGTCTTCGCGGCGATGTCGGGCATCACCCGGATGTTCTTCAACATGAGCGTCTCGCCGGATTACCTGCAGGCCACCGCGGTGGTGTGCGCGGCGGCGGAGGAGCTCGGCGGCCTGGAAGTGTTGGTCAACATGTCGCAAATGACGGTCTCGCAAATGACCGCCACGAGCACGGCGGAATCCAAGCACCAACGCCTGCATTGGCTCGCCGAGCGGGTCATCAATTGGTCGGGCGTCCCGGCGGTGCACGTCCGGCCGACCGTGCTGCTGGAGAACCCTCTCTTCGGGATGTTGACGGCCCGCTCGATCCGCGAAACCGGCCAACTCTCGCTGCCGTTCGGAAGCGGGCGCACCTCACCCGTGGCCTCCGCCGACGTCGCCGACGTCATTACCGCGGTGCTGGTCGCACCAGACGAGCATCTCGGTGCGATCTACGAATTGACCGGCCCTGCAATGCTTTCCGTCGATGAACTCGCCGAGCAGTACTCGCAAGCGCTGGGCCGACCCGTGACCGCCGTTCGGCCGACCGACGACGAGTGGCAGCGCGAGCTTGGTGGGCTGGGACTGCCGCCGCACGTGGAGCAACACATCGCCACCATGGCGCGGCTGCACCGCGAGGACCGCTACAACCGGTCCACCGACGATGTCGAACGCATCACCGGCCGTCCCGCGGAGACGGTGCGGCACTACGTCGAACGGCACCGCGAACTTTTCGGCTGATCACAATCCGTCGGCATGCAGCGAGAGGCTGTCTTCGGAATCCCTTCGCTTCTGCTCGGCGTGCTTGCGGTCGTCGGCGGCCGCCTGGCGATGGCGCATCTCAGACCTCCGGTGCACTTCTACGTGAGACACCCCGTTTTCGACGTTCTTGTCTTGCACCTGCGCAATGTGTTCGTGGTGGCGCGCGGACTCCTCGAAGCTGCGCGCCGCCGGGAGGCCTGCGAGCGCGGCCCGTTCGCGAGCCTCGGCCGCCCTGCTTTCCGCGCGGTCCACATCTTCGGCCGTGATGGCTTGCTCGAGCGGCTCCTGGGCCATGGCGCCTTCCTTATTGCGGTTCATCGCGGTTACCCGCGGAACGCGCAACAAAACACGTGCGGGCGGAGGGACTCGAACCCTCATGCTCTTTCGAGCACCGGCACCTAAAGCCGGCGCGTAAGCCAATTTCGCCACGCCCGCGGACCTAGCGATCTTATCGCCCGCTTGTCGGTGGCGCGGCCTAGCCTGGCGCCCAACCGACGAAAGGCTCTCGATGCGGCCTGCCGAGCAGTTCGAGGCGGCGAGGCGCCTCATTGCTGCTGGCCTAAACGACTGCGCGATCGCGCGTCAGCTGGGTGTGCCGAGGCCGACGGTGCGGGACTGGCGATGCCGACCTCAGATTCGCTCGCGGCTACCGTTTGGATCGAATTGCGGCGTCCTTCACGACTTTTCTGCAATCCCAGCGGCACCGTACTGTTATGTTCTCGGTCTCTACCTCGGCGATGGCTGTGTCTCACCCAACCGGCGGGTTTGGCGTTTGCGCATCACGTTGGACAAAAAGTACCCAGAAATCATCGAGCGCTGTCGGGTGGCGGTCGACTCACTGATGCCTGGCCAGCGCGCATCTATCGAGCCGCAACCGAAAGGATGCGTCATCGTCTCGCTCTACTCCAAGCATTGGCCGTGCCTCTTGCCACAGCACGGCCCAGGCAAGAAACATCTGAGGCCGATTCGGCTGGATCGGTGGCAGGAGCTGCTAGTCGAACAAGCCACCGAGGAATTCATTCGAGGCCTGATCGACAGCGACGGATGCCGTGTAGTGGCAAATGACCGCGGCGTCCGTAGTGTCCGCTACCACTTCTCGAACCGATCGGAGGACATCCTCGGGTTGTTCACCGGAGCGCTCGACGACCTTGGGATCCCATGGACTCGGTCAAGCCGCTACGTCATCGCCGTCTACCGCAAGGCTGCGGTAGCGCGCCTTGACGAATTCGTCGGGCCCAAATCGTGAGCGGTACGGTCAAGTGGTGTCCACTACCCGCCGTCGCAGGCCCGCGCTGATCGCGTTGGTGATCGTCGCGGCGTGCGGCTGCCTGGCGCTGGGCTGGTGGCAGTGGACCAGGTTCCAGTCCGTCTCGGGCACGTTCCAGAACCTGGGCTACGCGCTGCAGTGGCCGCTGTTCGCCTGGTTCTGCGTCTACGCCTACCGCAAATTCGTGCGCTACGAGGAACAGCCACCCGAACCGCGGAACAGCGGCGAGATGACCGAGATCCCCGCCGGGCTGCTGCCCGAGCGGCCCCAGCCGGCGCAGCCGCCGACCGACGATCCCGCGCTGCGGGAGTACAACGCCTACCTGGCCGAGCTCGCCCGGAAAGACGCCGAGAAGGAGAACAGGACCACCACATGAGCACCCCCGAGACGCCCGCGCCCGCTTTCCCGATCGAGAAGATTCGCACGGCATTGCTCGCCTACCGGGTGATGGCATGGACGACGGGTCTCTGGCTGATCGCGCTGTGCTACGAGATCGTCTCGCACCTGGCGTTCCACCACGAGATCCGCTGGATCGAGGTCGTGCACGGCTGGGTGTATTTCGCCTACGTGCTGGCGGCGTTCAACCTCGCGATCAAGGTGCGCTGGCCGATCGGCAAGACCATCGGCGTGCTGCTCTCCGGCACCATCCCCCTGCTCGGCATCATCGTCGAGCACTTCCAGACCAAGGCCGTCAAGGCGCGCTTCGGGCTTTAGTCGATCGAGCGTGCGGCTGTCCGCACAGTCGGGGCCGAACGTCCGGCCAGCCTCACGTTCGTGGTGCGGCCAACTCGCGCAGCGCCGGCACCAGCAGCGCCAGCGCGCGACCGCGATGCGACACCGCGTCCTTCTCCGCCGGGCCCAATTGCGCCGCGGTGCGGTCGCTGCCATCGGGAAGGAACACCGGGTCGTAGCCGAACCCGCCGTCACCGCGCGGCTCCCGCGCGATGGAGCCGGGCCACTCGCCGCGAACGACGACCTCCCCCGACGCCGAAACCAGCGCGCAGGCGGACACGAAGGCCGCGCCGCGCCGTTCATCGGGCACGTCATGCAGCTGCGCCAACAGCAGCGCGGTGTTGCCCGAGTCGTCCCCGTGGTTGCCCGACCAGCGCGCCGAGAGCACACCGGGCATCCCGTTCAGGGCGGCCACCTCCAGGCCCGAGTCGTCGGCCACGCACGCCAGGCCCGTCGCGGCGAACCCGTCCCGCGCCTTGGCCAGCGCGTTGTCCTCGAACGTCGCGCCGGTTTCGGGGGCGTCGTCGAACGGCGCCACGTCGTCGAGCGAAACCAACGTCAGCCGCGACAGACCGGCGCCGTCGAGCACGCGGCGCAGTTCCGTCAGCTTCTTGGGATTGCGGCTGGCGACCAGCAGCTTGGTCACCAATTAATCCGAAACACGGTCATCACCTCTGCTGGAACCATCTCGGCTTGCAACACGGGCAGTAGTCGAATCCTCAGCATCGTCGTCACTGCCCGGGCCGATTGAGCCTCACCGACTGTGGTCCCGGGCCTACGCGCGACTTTCCAAGTTTATTACTGAACTTTCCTGGTTTATTGCCGGTCGTGCTGCTATTTCCCTGACATAAGGGACTTCGCACTCTTCACAACCCCAAATCAATTTATGCATGTAACAGCCCACACAAAATCCCAGCGTAGCCTCCGACCACGTCAGGACAAAACAGACCGCGACGACAGCCGCCATCGCTACGGGCGAGGCCCCAAACAGGCGCATCGCAAGACACGTCGCCGCTAAACCGGCACCGAGCAACCATGCAAACCGTTTCGGCCGCGTTGGTTTCCACACAGGACGCATGTGCATTGTTAACGCTGTGCCCAGAATGCCGGTGGGGCTGAACGGAGTTAAGCCGGTAGCCGCCGCAGCCAACATATCAAAAAGCACGAGCGGACCCACAATGATTACCGGATCGGTTTCCGGGCGCAAGAGCAATAATGCAATCGTGATTGCCGAGATAATATTCAGCAAACCCGCCCTAGCGCGGGTCGCGGTTTCGTTGATGCGCGGCTCCGCATGTGTACGCGTCATCTGCCCCATCGCCCACCACGGCGTATTGAGAAAAGCATGTTCAAGTGGGACTGGTCGGCTAACCATCAATTAATCCTTCTGGGTTCACGTTCTCGTTGCAGCTTATTGTTGAGATTCAACAATCCATTCGCGCGCTTTGTCGGCTCCAGCGGTGGGGAACGTACGCAAGTCTCCGGGCATCAGGAGCGCGAAGAATTTCGTCGCCCGGCTCATCCATTCCACGTCGGTGACGAGCGCGCCGCGTTCCCAGTCGAAGAAGTGACTGAGGCCGAGCTTCGTATCTTTCCCGAGGGCCCCGGGATCGATCCCCGCGAAGTCGGACGCGATCACGGTGTCCGCCCGCAGTTTTTTGTGTCGAGTCAGCTTCTCGTTGATGTCCGGTATCAGCACCTTTTCGTAGTCCGCCTCAGTCAAATGCCCGTGGAGAGCAAATGCCACCACGTTGTCGGGGAAGTCCTTCAACGCCTCGATCACGATGTCTATCCTCCCGAACTGAAACGAGGTCTATTCTCGTGTCGTCATCGTCTCCTCGCGGGGCCTGCTTGCGTAAGAGGCCAAAGTCATCGCAACCACACAAACGGCCCGGCGTCGCGGACTGTAGATCTGTCGGCACGCCTACGCAGGTTCGAATCCCGAACCTGCGGCGACTGAACCTATGACGACCTTGCGTGCCGCATGACCGCCAGGGGCATTGGGGTTCTAGCCGGAGGCTTGGATTGCCGACGTTCGGGGATGGTCGCCCGAGACTATCGACCAGCAGGTGGGTCAGCTGCCGAACGCCTTCGACGGCGCCGCTCCCTCGGGCAACACGCCTGGGTATGGCTGCTCCAGCGCCGAGCGCTGGGCGGCGAACAACTGGTCGCAGGCCGCCAGCGCGACGTCGAGCAGCTTGTCCAGGGTCGAGCGCGGGAACGTCGCGCCCTCGCCGGTCCCCTGGACCTCCACCAGGGTTCCGGTGTCGGTGGCCACGACGTTCATGTCGACCTCGGCGCGGGAGTCTTCGTCGTAGGGCAGGTCGACCCGAATCCGGCCGTCGACCACGCCGACGCTGACGGCCGCGATGGCACACGACAGCGGTCGGGGGTCGGAAAGCTTGCCGGCCGCCGACAGGTAGGTGACCGCGTCGGCCAGGGCGACGTAGGCGCCGGTGATCGCCGCGGTGCGGGTGCCGCCGTCGGCCTGCAACACGTCGCAATCGACGGCAATCGTGTTCTCCCCCAACGCCCTAAGGTCGATGCACGCCCGCAGCGACCGGCCGATCAGCCGGCTGATTTCCTGGGTGCGTCCGCTCGGCCGGCCCTTCACCGATTCGCGGTCGGAGCGCGTGTGGGTTGCCGACGGCAGCATCGCGTATTCGGCGGTCAGCCATCCCAGCCCGGAACCCTTGCGCCAGCGCGGCACCCCCTCGGTCACGCTGGCGGTGCACATGACCTTGGTGTGGCCGAATTCGATCAGTACCGAGCCCGCCGGGTGGTCTGTGAATCCGCGGGTGATGACGACGGGGCGAAGCTCGTCGTCGAGGCGGCCGTCTTCTCGTTTGGACACCCAGTAACCCTAGCCAACGCCGGGTGGTCAGACCCTTTCGGAGCGGCGGACATCGAACGTCTCACCGCAGACCACCGCGTGCACGGGACCGTCGAACTCGGCCTTGGCCTCGGTGATGACGTCCTCGCGCGAAGTCCACGGAGGGATGTGCGTCAACAGCAGCTCGTGCACGCCGGCCTGCTTGGCGACCCGGCCGGCCTCCGTGCCGGACATGTGCAGCGCGGGCGGGCGATCCGGCGCGTGCGTCCAGGAGGCCTCGCAGAGGAAGACGTCGGCGCCGCGGGCCAGCTCGACCAGTTGGTCGCAGACCCCGGTGTCGCCGCTGTAGACGAACGACGCGCCGCTGGGGTCGGTGATGCGCAAGCCGTACGACTCGGTGGGGTGCGCGACCACGCGCGGCGTCACCGTGACCGCGCCGAACGTCACCGGCTCGCCGTCGACCCAGTGGCGGACGTCGAAAATGTCGGAACAGTCGTCGATCTCGCCGCCGTACGGCGACGACGCTGCGCCCAGCCGGGACCAGGTGTCGCCGGGCCCGTACAACAACGCCTTCCCGAGTGGCTTCGACGGGTGGTAGCGGCGCCACACGAACAGCCCCGGCACGTCCAGGCAGTGGTCGGCGTGCAAGTGCGACAGCAGCACGTGGACCGAGCCGGGATCGGCGTAGCGCTGCAGCGCGCCCAAAACACCGCCGCCGAAGTCGAGTACCAGCGGCGGGGTATCCGGTGCCCGAAGCAGATAACCCGATGCAGGCGAATCCGGACCGGTCACGCTGCCCGAGCAGCCGAGCACGGTTATTCGCACGGACACTACTGTGCCATGCCCGATGGGGCGATGGAGAAAACATGGCCGCTTTGGTGTGACCAGAATCTCCCCGCGCGCCTAGCGGGCGCGGGTTTGATGCACTGGCTGAACGCCGGTCACCGCGGGCCCGAGAAAGCGCGCGGCGAGTTTGGTGAAGGCCTCGGGATCGCCGGTCGCTTCGAACACCCTCGTGGCGGGCGGCGCGTCATGCGGGCGCAGCAGGTCTTTTTCGGTGAGCACCCGCAGCACCTCCTTGGCGGTCTCCTCGGCGCTCGAGACCAGCGTGACGTTCTCGCCCATCGCCAGTTGGATCAGCCCGGACAGCAGCGGGTAGTGCGTGCACCCGAGCACGAGCGTGTCGACCTGCGCGCGCTGCAGCGGCTCTAGGTAGCCCTCGGCCAGCCCGAGCACCTGACGCCCGCTGGTCACGCCGCGCTCGACGAAGTCGACGAACCGTGGGCAGGCCGCCGCGGTGATCTCCGTGTCCCGAGCGGCGGCGAACGCGTCCTGATAGGCGTGCGAGTTGATGGTCGCCCGGGTGCCGATGACGCCGATGCGCCCGTTGCGGGTGGTGGCGACCGCGCGCCGCACCGCCGGCAGGATCACCTCGACGACGGGGACGTCGTAGCGTTCGCGGGCGTCGCGCAGGCAGGCCGCCGACGCCGTGTTGCAGGCGATCACCAGCGCCTTGACGCCGCGGTCGACGAGATCGTCACCGATGGCCAGCGCGTGCGCGCGAACCTCGGGAATGGAGAGCGGCCCGTAGGGGCCGTTGGCGGTGTCACCGACGTAGATCATGTCCTCGTCGGGCAGCTGGTCGATGATCGCCCGCGCGACGGTCAGTCCCCCGACGCCGGAGTCGAAGACCCCGACGGGCGCTAACGGCGAACTCATGTCTTGGCGCGCCGCGCGCCGGCTTTCTTTTCGCGGGCCTTGCGCTCCGGGGCGGACAGCAGATACGCCGCGACGACGCCGGCGACCGCACCGGACAGGTGGCCCTGCCAGGACACCCCACCGCATTGGTGGAGCACCGGCATCGCGCCGAGCAGCACGCCGCCGTACGCGAACAACACCACCAACCCGATGACGATGTCGGTGAACCTGCGCACGAACACCCCGAACACCAGCAAAAACGTCAGCCAGCCAAAGATCAGGCCGGAGGCGCCGATGTGGTCGGTCGGTCCGCAACTGCTGCCGACGTCGCCGATCAGCCAGGTGCCGAAGCCGCCCAGGATCCATACGATCGCCGTGGCCCAGACGAACCGCGACAACCCGGCCAGCGTCATCAGGAATCCCAGCACCAGCAGCGGGACCGTGTTGGCCATCAGGTGCTGCCAGTTGGCGTGCAGAACCGGGGCGAAGATGATCCCCCACAGACCGTCGGCCTCTAGCGGCCTGATGCCGTTGGAATCCAGCCTGCCGCCCATCAGCTGGTCGATCAGCTCGACCAAATACAGGAGCGCGACGAACGTGAGGATCGTCGCCCCACCGACCATCCACTGGGGTCGCTTTTTCGACTTGGTTGCTGGCGCCCGCGGATGTCCTGGGGTCATGCCCATAGCTGCCCTTCTAGAGCGTTCTCGGCATCGTCCAGGCTACCGGCATACGTGCCGGTGTTGCTCCTGCGAGTCGAAGCGCGTCACGGTTCCCTTCAGGCGAATGCTCCGGGCAACACGGCTCGGTAGGTCGGTATTCCGGCGACCGATTCAGCGGCGAACACCGCGGACAGCACCGCGCGGGCCAGGCAGTCGGCCGCGGCCACACCGACCTCGGTGACGAGGCCCGTCTCCGGCGAGAACGCAGCGGGCGGCGGCTTCGAGCCGACGGCGGGTGCCACCTCAACTGCCCCGGTGGCCAGCGCGAACACGGTGTCGCCGTCAAGCGGGGTGTGCGCCGGCCGGATGGTCCGCGCCAGGCCATCCTGGGCGGCGATCGCTATGCGCCGGCACGCGGCCGCGCTCAGCGCGGCGTCGGTCGCGACCACGGCGATCGTGGTGTTCAGCGGGTTCAGGGGCGACGGCAACTGCGCGAACGCGTCGATCTGCTCGGCCGGCGGTGACGTCAGCCCGAACTCGCTGATCAGGTCGGCCATCCATGGCAGGCCGGTCGCGCGGTCGGCGACGTCGCCCGCGGAGTTCACGACGACGACGGCGCCGACGGTGACCCCGGACGTCAACGTCGTCGACGCCGATCCGACGCCGCCCTTGAGCACCCCGGCCCGCGCCCCGACGCCCGCGCCGACGGTCCCGACGGCCATCACGCCGGCTGCGGCGGCCGCGCAGGCCGCATAGCCGAACTCCGCGGTCGGCCGGCGGTCCCAGCCGCCAACCGGCAGGTCGAAGATCACCGCGCCCGGCACGATGGGCACCACGCCGCCCTCCATAGCCAGGCCGCGCTCGCTCTCTTCCAGCCAGCGCATGACCCCGTCGGCGGCCGCCAGTCCATAGGCGCTGCCGCCGGCGAGCAGCACCGCGTCGACGAACCGAACGGTGTTCGCCGGATCCAGCAGGTCGGTCTCGCGGGTGCCGGGCGCACCGCCGCGGCAATCGACGCCGCAGACCGTCCCGGGCGGGGTCAGCACAACCGTCACGCCGCTGGCCCAGCCGGCGCCCATCGACGCGTCGGGATCGAGTCTCTGGTGGTGACCGACGCGGATGCCCGCGACGTCGGTGATGGAGCTCATCCCGCCGGTCCCCCCATCAGCGCCAGGACCAGATACTCCTGCAGGACGGTCAGCCACTGGTAGACGTCGAAGTGCACGGCCAGCGGATGGTCGGCGGGCAGGCGCTCCGGTCCCTCCGGCCCGATCTCGAGCATCACCCCAAGCGTCAGCCGGATGTCGTTGACCGCCGCGATCCAGCAGTTCGCGTCGTCCTCGGTCAGCTCGAAACGGCCGCCGTTGTCCGGAACTGTATCCAGAAGCCGTTGCGCGGCAGCGCGTTTGGCGGCGATGATCTCCGGCTCGTGCAGGCTGCGCAGCGCGGCGTTGAGGCTGTCGGGTGCATCGCCGGAAGCTTTGTCGTCCGCGTCATCGGGTCCGGCGGCGTCGTCGGGATTGTGGAAATCCGGCAGCAGCCGGCGCAGCGTCGGATCGCCTGGCGGTTCGGCGTGCCCGGTCTTGATGCCGGTGATCTCCTCGAGTTCGTCTGTGGGTGAGGAAGATTCGCGCTCGTCGAGCAGGCCGATCATCGCGCTGACTAGGTTCTTGAGCAGGGCAGCCTCGTGGGATGCCAAGGCGGACCGAAAACGGGGCCCGTTGGCGGTCTCGACGCGCTTCCATTTGCGCACAAGGAGTCCCGGACTACCTCGAATCTCAGCGGTCCTGCTGCAACGTCGCCCACAAACCGGCGGCATGCAGCTTGGACACGTCGACTTCCATGGATTCCCGGCTGCCCGCCGAGACCACCGCCTTGCCTTCGTTGTGCACCTGCAGCATCAGCTTGGTGGCGTGCGGCTCGCTGTAGCCGAACAACTTCTGGAAGACATACGTCACATAGGTCATCAGGTTGACCGGGTCGTCCCACACGATGGTGACCCACGGGCTGGCCGTGACCTCCACCGGCGCTGACTCGCGTTGCCCGGTAGTGCCCGGTTTCGTGGGCGCTGACGCAACAACCATGGCCCCTACGATACCGAGGCACACGCACGCCGCCGCCAGCCGTTACCGTTGCGGAATGGACGAGCCGGTCCCGGCTGGGCTGCTGACCGACAAGTACGAGTTGACCATGCTGGCGGCGGCGCTGCGCGACGGCACCGCCCACCGCCGGACCACGTTCGAACTGTTCGCCCGCCGGCTGCCCGATGGCCGCCGCTATGGCGTGGTCGCCGGCACCGGCCGGCTCCTGGAAGCGTTGCCGCAGTTCAGGTTCGACGACGAGGCGTGCGAATTGCTGGCGCAATTCCTCGACCCGGACACCGTCGCTTACCTGCGCGATTTCCGGTTCGGCGGGGATATCGACGGCTACGCCGAAGGCGAGCTCTACTTCCCCGGGTCGCCGGTGCTTTCGGTGCACGGCAGCTTCGCCGAATGCGTGATCCTCGAGACGTTGGCGCTGTCGATCTTCAACCACGACACGGCGATCGCGTCGGCGGCGGCGCGCATGGTCAGCGCGGCCGGGGACCGGCCGCTGGTCGAGATGGGATCGCGCCGGACCCACGAACAGGCTGCGGTCGCGGCGGCCCGCGCCGCGTATCTCGCCGGCTTCGCCGCCTCCTCCAACCTGGAGGCCCAGCGCCGATACGGAATTCCCGCCGAGGGCACGTCCGCGCACGCGTTCACCATGCTGCACACCCACCGGGACGGGCCGGACGAGGTGGCGGCGTTTCGCGCCCAGGTCGACGCGCTGGGCGCCGGCACCACGCTGCTGGTCGACACGTACGACGTGACGGCCGGCGTGGCCAACGCCGTGGCCGCCGCCGGCACCGGTCTCGGTGCCGTGCGCATCGACTCCGGTGAGCTCGGGGTGCTCGCCCGTCAGGTGCGCGAACAGCTCGACGGACTGGGAGCCACGCAGACCCGCATCGTGGTGTCCGGCGACCTCGACGAGTTCAGCATCGCCGCCCTGCGCGCCGAGCCGGTCGACAGCTACGGCGTCGGCACGTCGCTGGTGACCGGCTCGGGCGCGCCGACCGCGAGCATGGTCTACAAGCTGGTCGAGGTGGACGGCATGCCCGTCCAAAAGCGAAGCAGCCACAAGGAATCCCGCGGCGGCCGCAAGGAGGCGCTGCGCCTGGCACGCCCGACGGGGACGATCACCGAGGAGGTGGTGTATCCCGCGGGCCGCCCGCCGGAGACCACCGAACCGTGCCGGGTGGTGACGACGCCCCTGGTCCGCCGCGGGGACGCGGTGTTCGACGGTGACCTGTCGGCGGCGCGCGAGCGGGTCGCTTCGGGACTGCGCAGCCTGCCGTGGGAGGGGCTGAACCTGTCACACGGCGAGCCCGCGATCCCGACGACGCAGATTCGGGCTTGAGAGCCCGGGAATGACCACGACCGACGTGTCCGTGTCCGCGTTGCTCGCCGTCGCCGTCGCCGCGCTCGGCGGCAGCGAGCGCCGCGGCCAGGTGGAGATGGCCGGCGCCGTCGAGCGGGCCTTCGAAACCGGCGAACACCTCGTCGTGCAGGCCGGCACCGGGACCGGCAAGTCGCTGGCCTACCTGGTTCCCGCGATCGTCCGCGCGGTCACCGACGACGCGCCGGTCGTCGTGTCGACGGCCACGATCGCGCTGCAGCGCCAACTCGTCGATCGCGACCTGCCCCGGCTGGCCGATTCACTCGCCGACGCGCTGCCGCGCCGGCCCCGCTTCGCGCTGCTGAAGGGCCGGCGAAACTACTTGTGCCTGAACAAGATCCACAACGGTGCCGCGGCCGGCGACCCGGACGAGGAGCGGCCGCAGGACGAGCTATTCGATCCGGTGGCGGTCAGCGCGCTGGGGCGCGACGTGCAACGGCTCACCGCCTGGGCGTCGACGACCGATTCGGGCGACCGCGACGACCTGAAGCCCGGCGTGCCCGACCGATCGTGGTCGCAGGTCAGCGTCTCGGCCCGGGAATGCCTGGGCGTGGCGCGCTGCCCGTTCGGCGCCGAGTGCTTCTCCGAGCGGGCGCGTGGCCAGGCCGGTGCCGCCGATATCGTCGTCACCAATCACGCGCTGCTGGCCATCGACGCCGTCGCGGAGTCGGCGGTGCTGCCCGAGCACGCGCTGCTGGTCGTCGACGAGGCGCACGAACTGGTCGACCGGGTGACGTCGGTGGCCACCGCGGAACTGACGTCGGCCGCCCTCGGCGTCGCCGCGCGCCGGATCGTCCGCCTGGTGGATCCCGAACTCGTCCAGCGGCTGGAGGCGACGACCGCCAACTTCTCCGCGGCCATCCACGACGGCACGCCGGGCCGCATCGACCGTCTCGACGACGAGATGGCGACCTACCTGGCGGCGCTGCGCGACGTGGCCACCGCGGCGCGGTCGGCGATCGACACCACCAGCGACGCGAAGGCGGCGTCGGCGCGGGCCGAAGCCGTTGCGGCGCTCAGCGAGATATCCGACACCGCGTCGCGGATCCTGACGTCGTTCACCCCACCCATCCCGGATCGCACCGACGTGGTCTGGCTCGATCACGAGGACAACCGGGGTTCGGTGCGGTCGGTGTTGCGGGTGGCGCCGCTGTCGGTCGCCGGCTTGCTGCGCACCGAGGTGTTTTCGCGCTCGACGACGGTGTTGACGTCGGCGACGCTGGCGATCGGCGGGTCCTTCGACGCGATGGCCGCCGCCTGGGGCCTGGCCGGAACGGACTCCGACGAACCGGCGGCCTGGCGCGGCCTCGACGTGGGTTCGCCGTTCGAACACGCCAAAGCCGGAATCCTGTACGTGGCCGCCCACCTGCCGCCGCCCGGCCGCGACGGCACCGGCTCGGCCGAGCAGCTGACCGAGATCGCCGAACTCATCACTGCTGCGGGTGGGCGCACCCTTGGGTTGTTCTCGTCGATGCGGGCCGCCCGGGCCGCCGCCGAGGCCATGCGCGCGCGGCTCTCGACGCCGGTGCTGTGCCAGGGCGACGACAGCACCTCGGCGCTGGTCGAGCAGTTCGCCGCCGACGAGGAGACCTCGCTGTTCGGCACCCTGTCGCTGTGGCAGGGCGTCGATGTGCCGGGGCCGTCGCTGTCGCTGGTGCTCATCGACCGCATCCCGTTCCCGCGGCCCGACGACCCGCTGCTGGGAGCGCGGCAGCGCGCGGTGGCCGCGCGCGGCGGCAACGGCTTCATGGCCGTCGCCGCCAACCATGCCGCGCTACTGCTCGCACAGGGGTCGGGCCGGCTGCTGCGCCGCGTCAGCGACCGGGGTGTGGTCGCGGTCCTGGACTCGCGCATGGCGACCGCCCGCTACGGCGGCTACCTGCGCGCGTCGCTGCCCCCGTTCTGGGCGACCACCGACGGCGCCCGGGTTCGCGCCGCGCTGGAACGGCTGCGCAAGGCTACCGAGCCAGCGTGACCAGACCCAACTCGTTGCTGGCGGCCAGCATCGGGTTGTTCGGCAGCACGCGCACCGTGTATCCCACCGCGCCGGCCAGCGGCAGCGGCGTGGTCGTCGAGAACACCTGGTTGCCGCCCTCGGCGGTGCCGGTGTAGGACATCTCGACGGTGACCGGGTCCAGCAGCGCGTCGCCGGCGTCGACCCGGCCCACCAGCGCCTGGACCGTGACCTCGTCGGGCGCCAGCCCGTCCAGCTGCACGGTCGCGGTCAGCGTCAGCTTGGAGCCGAGCACCGGAGAGTCCGGCAGGCCGGTGCTGTCGACGTCGGTGATGGTGATCTTGGGCCAGGCGTCGTGGGCGCGCCGGCGATAGACGGCCAGCTCGCGGGCCGCGTCGAACTCGGCGCCGCCGTCCTCGGCCGCCGTGGTCCTGCGCAGCGATTCCGCCGCCGGCGTGTAGTACTGCTCGACGTAATCGCGAACCATGCGGGACGCCAACACCTTTGGGCCGAGCGTCTGCAGCGTGTGACGCACCATCTCGATCCACCGCGGCGGGACCCCCTGTTCGTCGCGCTCGTAGAACTTCGGCGCCACCGCCTGCTCCAGCAGGTTGTACAGCGCGGTGGACTCCAGGTCGTCGCGACGGGCCTCGTCGGCCACGCCGTCGGCGGTCGGTATCTCCCAACCGTTTTCGCCGTCGTACCACTCGTCCCACCAGCCATCGCGGATGGACAGGTTCAGCCCGCCGTTCAGCGCGCTCTTCATCCCCGACGTGCCGCAGGCCTCCAGGGGCCGCAGCGGGTTGTTCAGCCAGACGTCGCAGCCCCAATACAGCAGCCGCGCCATCGACATGTCGTAGTCGGGCAAGAAGGCGATGCGGTGCCGCACCTCCGGCCGGTCAGCGAACCGCACCACCTGCTGGATCAGCGCCTTGCCGCCGTCGTCGGCGGGGTGCGATTTGCCGGCGACGATCAGCTGGATCGGCCTCTCCTCGTCCAGCAGCAGCTGTTCGAGCCGTTCCGGGTCGCGCAGCATCAGCGTCAGCCGCTTGTACGTCGGCACCCTGCGGGCGAACCCGATTGTCAGCACGTTGGGATCGAAAGCCGTTGCGATCCAACCCAATTCGGCATCAGGCGCGCCCCGCTCCTGCCAGGAGCGGCGCAGCCGCCGCCGGACGTCCTCGACGAGCAGCGCCCGAAGTTGCGACCGGATCCACCACAGATGCCCGGCGTCGACCTCCTGCAGCCGCAGCCACACACCGGGATCGCCGAACGAATCCGACCCGGCCAGCTCGCGGCCCAGCTGCAGCCACTGCGGGGCCGCCCAGGTGCGCGCGTGCACGCCGTTGGTGATCGAGCCGATCGGCACCTCGGCCGAATCGAATCCCGCCCACAGCTCGTTGAACATGGCCCGGCTGACCCGGCCGTGCAGCAACGAGACGCCGTTGGCGCGTTGAGCCAGCCGCAGGCCCATGTGGGCCATGTTGAACTTCGTCGGATCGTCCTCCGCGCCGAGCGCGAGGATCCGCGCGGTCGGCACGCCCGGCAGCAGGGCCGGCGCACCCTTGGCCTTTCTCGCCCCGTCGGCGCCGTCGTCCAGCCCGTCGTCGAAGTAAAGCCGCACCATGTCGACCGGGAACCGGTCGATACCGGCGGGCACCGGCGTATGCGTGGTGAACACGGTGGCCGACCGCACGACGGTCAGCGCGGTGTCGAAGTCCAGGCCGGAATCGGTGATCAGCTCGCGGATGCGTTCGGCCCCGAGGAACCCCGCATGCCCCTCGTTCATGTGCCACACCTCGGGCGCGGGCAGGCCCTCGATGGCGGTGAACGCGCGGATGGCGCGCACCCCGCCGATGCCGGCCAGGATCTCTTGGCGCATGCGGTGTTCCTGGTCACCGCCGTACAGGCGATCGGTGACGCCGCGCAGCTCGTGCTCGTTCTCCGGGACGTCGGAATCCAGCAACAGCAGCGGGACGCGACCCACCTGCGCGATCCAGACCCGCGCCCGCAGCTGCGCCGAGTCGGGAAGCGTCAGCTCCACCAGCACGGGTTCGCGCGCCGCATCGGTGAGCAGCCGCAGCGGCAGCCCCTGCGGGTCCAGCGCCGGGTAGGTCTCGTGCTGCCAGCCGTCCGCGGTCAGCGACTGCCGAAAGTAGCCGGACCGGTAGTACAGGCCCACCGCGATCAACGGGACGCCGAGGTCCGACGCCGACTTCAGGTGGTCACCGGCGAGGATCCCCAGGCCGCCCGAGTAGTTGGGCAGCACCTCGGCCACCCCGAACTCCATCGAGAAGTAGGCGATGGCGGCCGGCATCGCGGCCCCGGCGTGCTGCCGCTGCTGATACCAGAGCGGACGGCTCAGGTAATCGTTCAGGTCGGCCGACAGCGCATCGAGCCGGCCGACGAATTCTTCGTCGAGCGCAAGTTCGTCGAGCCGCGCCGGGCTCACCGCCCCGAGCAGCGCCACCGGGTCGGCGCCGCACCGCGCCCACAGCGTCGGGTCGATCGCCGCGAAAAGGTCTTGCGTGGGCTTGTCCCACGACCACCGCAGGTTGGTCGAAAGCTGATCCAGCGCGGCCAGACGATCGGGCAAATGAGCACGGACGGTAAAGCGGCGAAGGGCTTTCACACGTCATTACCTTACTGAGGATTTCGACGCTCGCAGGTCCAGCGAGTGCCCGTTTGCCTTCAGCGGTGTGTGATCGCCCACTAGGGTGGGTATCGGTTAGTTATTGGGCCGCAACGATGCGGTCCGTCCGATGAAGTCCCCACGACAGGAAGTTTCTGAGAGGCGAGGCATTCCGCGCCGAACACAGCGCGGTCTCGCCACACAATCGAAACGGAGTGGTTGTGCCCGGTCGTGTCGAGATCGACAACGTCCAGCCCGTCGTCTCCTGCGGCGCGTACCCCGCCAAGGCGGTGGTCGGCGAGATGGTCCCGGTCAGCGCCGCGGTCTGGAGAGAAGGCCACGAGGCGGTCGCGGCGACCCTGGTCGTGCGCTACCTCGGGCAGCGCTACCCGCAGGTAACCGAATCCCGCCGGATCAAGGCCGTCCAGGCCCCCGAACGGACCGCGCCCGCGCTCGACGGCAAGGCGGCCGAACCGCGGATCAAGCCGCTGCTGCTGCCCATGACCGAGGGCCAGGAGCCGTACGTGTTCCACGGGGTGTTCACCCCCGACCGGGTCGGGCTGTGGACCTTCCGCGTCGACGGGTGGGGCGATCCCATCCACTCGTGGCGGCACGGGCTGGTCGCCAAGCTGGACGCCGGGCAGGGCGCGACCGAGCTGTCCAACGACCTGCTGGTGGGGGCCGCACTGTTCGAGCGCGCCGCGACCGGTGTGCCGCGGGCTCGGCGCGATCCGCTGCTGGCGGCGGCCAAGGCGCTGCGGACGCCCGGGGACGCGGTCACCCGCACCGCGCTGGCGCTGGACCCCGAAATCGAGGAGCTCCTGGCGGAGTTTCCGTTGCGGGACCTCGTTACCCGCGGCGAGCAGTTCGGGGTATGGGTGGACCGGCCGCTCGCCCGGTTCGGCGCATGGTACGAGATGTTCCCGCGCTCGACGGGCGGCTGGGACAAGAACGGTAAGCCCGTGCACGGCACCTTCGCCACGGCGGCCGCCCAGCTCCCGCGGATCGCGGACATGGGCTTCGACGTCGTCTATCTCCCGCCGATCCATCCGATCGGGAAGGTACATCGCAAGGGCCGCAACAACTCCCCCACCGCCGCACCCGGCGACGTGGGATCTCCGTGGGCGATCGGCAGCGACGAGGGCGGCCACGACGCGGTTCACCCGGACCTGGGGACGATCGACGATTTCGACGACTTCGTCTCCGCCGCAAGCGATCTGGGCATGGAGGTAGCGCTGGACCTGGCGCTGCAATGCGCGCCGGACCATCCGTGGGCCCGCGACCACCGGCAGTGGTTCACCGAGTTACCCGACGGGACCATCGCCTACGCGGAGAACCCGCCCAAGAAGTACCAGGACATCTATCCGATCAACTTCGACAACGACCCGGCGGGTCTCTACGACGAAGTGCTTCGGGTGGTCCGGCACTGGATTGACCACGGCATCAAGTTCTTTCGGGTCGACAACCCGCACACCAAGCCGCCCGACTTCTGGGCCTGGCTGATCGGTCAGGTCAAAGACGCCGACCCCGACGTGCTCTTCCTATCGGAGGCCTTCACGCCGCCGGCCCGCCAGTACGGCCTGGCCAAGCTCGGCTTCACGCAGTCCTACAGCTACTTCACGTGGCGCACGGCCAAGTGGGAGCTCACCGAGTTCGGCAACGACATCGCCGCCCTCGCCGACTTTCGCCGGCCGAACCTGTTCGTCAACACCCCCGACATCCTGCACGCGGTGCTGCAGCACAACGGCCCCGGCATGTTCGCCATCCGCGCGGTGCTGGCGGCGACCATGGGTCCCGCCTGGGGCGTGTACTCCGGTTACGAGCTGTTCGAACACCGTGCGGTGCGGGAGGGCAGCGAAGAGTACCTGGACTCCGAGAAGTACGAATTGCGCCCCCGCGACTTTGCGGGTGCGCTGGCCGAAGGCCGATCACTCGAACCGTTCATCAAGCGACTCAACATGATTCGCCGCCTGCACCCGGCGCTGCAGCAGCTGCGCACGATCCATTTCCATGGCGTGGACAACGACGCCATGCTTGCCTACAGCAAGTTCGACCCGGCCACCGGCGACTGCGTGCTGGTCGTGGTGACGCTGAACGCGTTCGGGCCCGAGGAAGCGACGCTGTGGTTGGACATGGCGGCATTGGGTATGGAGCCTTATGAGCGCTTTTGGGTGCGCGACGAGATCAGCGGTCAGGAATTTCAATGGGGGCAGTCCAATTACATTCGCCTCGATCCCGGGCAGTCGGTCGCACACATCATCAACATGCCGCTCATACCGTACGAATCGCGAATCACGCTGCTGCGTAGGAGGTGACGGGCTGTGAGCCGAACCGACGAACTGGCCGGACTGGATCTGGCGCCCGATCCGGCCGACTTGGCGCGCCTGGTCGCCGGTGCGCATTACAACCCGCACGGCATCCTCGGTGCCCACGAATACGGCGACTACACCGTCATCCGGGCGTTTCGCCCGCACGCGCGGGAAGTCGTCGCGCTCGTCGGCGAGGACCGGTTCCCGCTGCAGCACATCGAAGCCGGCCTGTTCGCGGTGGCCCTCCCGTTCGTCGACCTGATCGACTACCGACTCGAGGTGACCTACGAGGGTTCCGACCCGTACGTCGTCGCCGACGCCTACCGCTTCCTGCCCACCCTGGGTGAAGTCGACCTTCACCTCTTCGGCGAGGGCCGCCACGAGCGGCTCTGGGAAGTCCTTGGCGCCCACCCCCGCTCGTTCACCACGGCCGACGGCGTCGTAAATGGGGTCTCGTTCGCCGTGTGGGCGCCCAACGCCAAGGGCGTCAACCTGATCGGCGAGTTCAACGGCTGGAACGGCAACGAGGCGCCCATGCGGGTGCTGGGCTCGTCGGGGGTGTGGGAGCTGTTCTGGCCGGGCTTTCCGCTGGACGGCCTGTACAAGTTCCGCGTGCACGGCGCCGACGGCGTGGTGACCGAGCGGGCCGATCCCATGGCGTTCGCCACCGAGGTTCCACCCCACACCGCGTCGCGCGTGACGCGCAGCACGTACACGTGGGAGGACGCCGACTGGATGGCGCGGCGCGCGCAACGCAACCCGGTGTTCGAGCCGATGAGCACGTACGAGGTGCACCTCGGCTCCTGGCGGCCGGGGCTCAGCTACCGCCAGCTGGCCCGCGAGCTGACGGATTATGTTGTGGAGCACGGGTTCACCCACGTGGAGCTGCTGCCGGTCGCGGAGCACCCGTTCGCGGGGTCGTGGGGATACCAGGTCACGTCGTACTACGCGCCGACGTCGCGATTCGGCACGCCGGACGACTTCCGGGGGCTGGTCGACGCGTTGCACCGGGCCGGCATCGGCGTCATCGTTGACTGGGTGCCGGCGCACTTCCCCAAGGACGCATGGGCGCTGGGACGATTCGACGGCACCCCGCTCTACGAGCACGCCGACCCCAAGCGCGGGGAGCAACTCGACTGGGGCACTTACGTCTTCGACTTCGGCCGCGCGGAGGTCCGCAACTTCCTGGTGGCCAACGCCTTGTACTGGCTCGAAGAGTTCCACGTCGACGGCCTGCGGGTGGACGCCGTCGCGTCGATGCTGTACCTGGACTACTCGCGCCCCGAGGGCGGCTGGACCCCCAACGCCTACGGCGGGCGGGAAAACCTGGAGGCGGTGCAGTTCCTGCAGGAGATGAACGCCACGGCCCACAAGGCCGCTCCCGGCATCGTCACCGTCGCCGAGGAGTCGACCTCGTGGCCCGGCGTGACGCGGCCAACAAACCTTGGTGGCCTTGGCTTTTCGATGAAGTGGAACATGGGCTGGATGCACGACACGCTCGACTACATCAGCCGCGACCCGATCTACCGCAGCTACCACCACCACGAGATGACGTTCTCGATGCTGTACGCCTTCAGCGAGAACTACGTGCTTCCGATCAGCCACGACGAGGTGGTGCACGGCAAGGGCACCCTGTGGGGCCGGATGCCGGGCAACAATCACGTGAAGGCCGCAGGCTTGCGCAGCCTGCTCGCCTACCAGTGGGCACACCCCGGCAAGCAATTGTTGTTCATGGGCCAGGAATTCGCCCAGCGCGCCGAGTGGTCCGAGCAGAACGGTTTGGACTGGTGGCAGCTCGACGAGCAGGGCTTCTCCAACGGGGTGTTGCGCTTCGTGCGCGACATCAACGAGATCTACCGCAGCCGACCGGCACTATGGAGCCAAGACACGATTCCCGACGGCTATTCCTGGATCGACGCCAACGACTCGGCCAACAACGTGCTGAGTTTCCTCCGGTATGGAAACGACGGATCGGTGATGGCCTGCGTATTCAATTTCGCGGGTTCGGAGCACAGCGGCTACCGGCTGGGCCTGCCCTGCTCCGGCCGCTGGCGCGAGGTGCTCAACACCGACGCGACCATCTACAACGGCTCGGGAATCGGCAACATGGGCGGCGTCGACGCCACCGAAGACCCGTGGCATGGTCGCCCCGCCTCGGCCGTAATGGTCCTGCCGCCGACGTCGGCGCTGTGGCTGGAACCCGAGTAGGGGCGCTCAGTACAGCGCGTTCGCCAAGTTGCGCCGACCGGCGATGACCTCGGGGTCGGCGGGATCGAACAGTTCGAACAGCTCGATCAGGCGGGTGCGCACCCGGGTGCGGTCGTCGCCAGATGTGCTGCGCACCAAGGCAGTCAGGCGCTCGAACGCGGCGCTCACATCCTGGTTGAGGATTTCCACGTCGGCGGCCGCCAACGCGGCGTCGATGTCGCCCGGCGCGGCGTCGGCCACCGCGACGGCGTCGGGGCGTTGCGCCGTTGCGCGCGTGAGGAAGTCGATCTGGCGGATCGCGCCCTTCGCTTCGGCGCTCCCCGGGTTGGCGTCCAAGATCGCCTGATACGACTGCTTGGCGGCGTCGAAGTCGCCGTCCTCAAGCTGCTGGCGCGCCTGGGCCAACTCCGGGTCCACTTCGGCTTGCTCGGAACCGCTTGCGCCCCTTAACTTCCCGGCTGTCGCCGACAACAGCGAGTCGACCCAGCGCCGCAACTGGTCGGGCGGTTGCACTCCCTGGAAGCTGGACAGCGGCTGCCCGGCGGCCAAAGCCACCACCGTCGGGACCGCGTCGACACCGAATATCTGGGCCACCCTGGGGGCCACGTCCACGTTGACCGTTGCCAGCGACCACTTGCCGGCGTCCTCGACCGCCAGGCCGGCGAACGCCTCGACGAGCTCCACGCACGCGTCGCTGCGCGGCGACCACAGCACGACCACCACCGGGACCTCGTCGGAGCGGACGAGCACTTCGGCTTCGAAGTTGGCCTCGGTGACCTCGGTCGCACCGGGGGCCGCCGGCCCGCCGGGGCCGGGCGGAGAAGCGCTCTGCTGGGCTCGCTGCTTGAGACCGGAAAGATCGACCGCACCGGCCAGTGCGGGCCCGATACTGGGTCGCGGACGCGTCACGCCGTCAAGTCTGTCATGCGCGCGGATAACCCCGAATCGGCCCCTCCGCGGCGCCGATGGCGGCTTATGACCTAAATCACAAACTTTCCCGAATGGCTGACGCCAGCAACGTCGAGCCGCGCGTCTAGCCGGCCCGCAGGATCAGCGCGTCACCCTGGCCGCCGGCCCCACAAAGGGCCGCGACGCCGTATCCGGAGCCGCGGCGGGCCAGCTCCAGGGCCACATGCAGCGTGATCCTGGCGCCCGACATGCCGATCGGGTGCCCGACGGCGATCGCGCCGCCGTTGACGTTGACGATGCCGGGATCGACGCCCAGTTCACGGGTCGAGGCCAGCGCGACGGCCGCAAACGCCTCGTTGATCTCGATGACGTCGAGCTGGTCGACAGAAATCCCCTCGCGACCGAGCGCTTTCTTGATCGCGTTGGCGGGCTGGGACTGCAGCGTCGAGTCCGGGCCCGCCACCACCCCGTGCGCGCCGATCTCCACCAGCCAGGAAAGCCCCAGCTCTTGGGCTTTGGCCTGGTTCATCACCACGACCGCGGCCGCGCCATCGGAAATCTGCGACGCCGAACCGGCCGTGATGGTGCCGTCTTTGCGGAACGCGGGCTTGAGGCCGGCCAGCGACTCGGCGGTGGTGTTGGCGCGGATCCCCTCGTCCTCGGCGAACTGCAGCGGATCGCCCTTGCGCTGCGGAATGTTGACCGGCACCACCTCGTCGGTGAACACGCCGTCCTTCCACGCCGCGGCCGCCTTCTGGTGCGAGGTCGCGGCGTACTCGTCCTGCTCGGCACGGGTGAACTTGTCGAGGTCGTTGCGCTGCTCGGTCAGCGCGCCCATCGGCTGGTCGGTGAACACGTCGTGCAGGCCGTCGTAAGCCATGTGGTCGCGCACCGTGACGTCGCCGTACTTGTAGCCGGCCCGGCTGTCCATCAGCAAATGCGGCGCCTTGGTCATCGACTCCTGGCCGCCGGCCACCACCACGTCGAACTCCCCGGCGCGGATGAGCTGGTCGGCCAGCGCGATGGAGTCGATGCCGGACAGGCACATCTTGTTGATGGTCAGCGCCGGAACGTCCCAGCCGATGCCCGCCGCGACCGCCGACTGGCGCGCGGGCATCTGGCCGGCACCGGCCGTCAACACCTGGCCCATGATCACGTACTCGACCGCGCTCGCCGGAAGTTTGGCCTTTTCCAGCGCGCCCGCGATCGCGATCGCGCCCAGATCGCTGGCCGAAAAATCCTTCAGCGAACCCATCAACTTGCCGATGGGCGTCCGCGCCCCAGCAACTATCACCGACGTCGTCATGAGTACCTCCTGGGCGTGCGCCAACGGCCGTTTCCGCGACCTGGAGAAGCGGAATCTTTGCTGCCACGTTACCGTGGTGTGATGACGACCGATCAAGTTGACGCCCGCCACCTCCTGGCAACGTCCTTGGTGACTGGCCTGGATCATGTCGGCATTGCGGTCGCCGACCTAGACGCCGCAATCACCTGGTACCACGACCACCTCGGCATGATCCTGGTGCACGAGGAAGTCAACGACGACCAGGGCATCCGCGAGGCGATGCTGGCCGTCCCCGGCACGAGCGCGCAGCTGCAGTTGATGGCCCCGCTCGACGACTCGTCGACGATCGCGAAGTTCATGGAAAAGCGCGGACCGGGCATCCAACAGATGGCGGTGCGGGTCAGCGATCTGGACACCATCTGCGAGCAGCTGCGCGAGCAGGGAGTGCGCCTCGTCTACGACGCGGCCCGGCGCGGCACAGCAAACTCGCGGATCAACTTCATCCACCCCAAGGACGCCGGCGGCGTCCTCATCGAGCTGGTCGAGCCCGCCTCCTGAAGCCTGCGCCGAGTGTGCGGCCAGCCGCACGTTCGGCGTTCAGCGTGCGGCCAGCCGCACGCTCGCGAATTCACGCCGGTGTTCTCAAGACCACTTTCGCGTCGGGCCGCGGGTAGCGCGGTTGGTCCAGCACGGCGTGTGCCAGTGCCGCCGGTCCTCGACCCCGCCATGTGGTGAATCGGTCGGCCATACCACCAGATGCGATGTGCCGGAACGTATTTCGTGGTCACAACCCGGGCAGCGGTAGGTCTTGAGCGCGCGGGCCGCCGCGATCGGCCGAACCTCGTACTCGTGACCATCGGGTCCGATTTCCACCCGGCTCAGCACCGGTGGCCGTATTGGCCGTTGGCCACGTGGCGGTGTGCGGCGCCGAGCCATGCCGCCAGTCTAGTCGGGCAGGTCAGAATAGCCGGTATTCGTCGCTATCCATGCCGCGCATCTTGTCGTAGTCCAGTGTGATGCAACGGATTCCGCGATCGGTCGCGAGAGTGCGCGCCTGCGGCTTGATCTGCTGGGCGGCGAAGACACCTTTGACCGGCGCCAGCACGCTGTCGCGGTTGAGCAACTCGAGATAGCGGGTGAGCTGTTCCACGCCGTCGATCTCGCCGCGCCGCTTGATTTCCACGGCGACCGAGCCGCCCCGTTCGTCGCGGCACAGCAGATCGACGGGACCGATTGCGGTCATGTACTCGCGGCGGACCAATGTGTATCCCTCGCCCAGCAATTGCACGTGCTCGGCCAGCAACGCCTGAAGGTGCGCCTCGACGCCGTCCTTCACCAATCCGGGGTCGACGCCCAGGTCGTGGCTCGAGTCGTGCTCGATCTCCTCGACCGTGATGCGGAGCTGCTCGCCGGCCTTGTTCTCGACCACCCACAGCGGCACCTCGCCGCCGAGCTCCTCGGTGAGCCAGCACGGCGGGCTCATCCAGTTCAACGGCTTGTAGGCGCGGTCGTCGGCGTGCACGCTCACCGATCCGTCGGCCTTGAACAGCAGCAACCTTCGCGCGGACGGCAGGTGTGCGGTGAGCCGGCCGACGTAATCGACGGTGCATTGGGCGATGACAAGGCGCACCCGACTCACCTTAGAGCGTGGGCGGCAAATAGGCTGGCGCCACCATGTCGGCCAAAATGAGCATGGCCCAACGTATCGGCCGGGTGCTCGAGCGGATCACCCGTCAGAGCGGTCGCCTGCCGGATACGCCGGCGTACGGATCCCTCATCCTCGGCCGGGTGGCGGAGAGCCAGCGGCGCCGTCGCATCCGCATCCAGATCATCATGACGGTGCTGGTGCTTGGGGTGAACCTGATCGGCATCGGCGTGGCACTGCTGTTGGTGATCGTCGCCATTCCCCAGCCGAGCATCTTCCACGACGCGCCGGCCTGGCTCACCTTCGGCGTCTCCCCGGCCTACATCGCCGCCGCCCTGGCGGTGGGCACGTATTGGATCACCCGCCGCACCGTGCTCGCTTTGCGCTGGGCGACCGAGGAGCGCGCCCCCACCGCCGAGGACGAGCGCAACACCTTCCTGGCGCCGTGGCGACTCGCCATGTACGACCTCGTCCTGTGGGGCATCGGGACGGTGGTCTACACGATCCTCTACGGTCTGGCCAACACCTTGTTCATCCCGCGGTTCCTCCTCGTCGTCAGCTTCTGCGGCGTCCTGGTGGCCACCGCGAGTTATCTACTCGCAGAGTTCGCGCTGCGCCCGATTGCCGCCCAGGCGCTCGAGGCGGGACCACCGCCGCGGCGGTTTTCGGCGGGCATCATGGGCCGCACGATGGTGGTCTGGTTCCTGGGTTCCGGCGTGCCCGTCATCGGCATCGGCCTGCTGGCGATGTTCCAGATCCTGCTGCGCAACCTGACCGAGACCGAGTTCGCGGTCGGCGTGCTGATCATTTCAGTCGCCACGCTCGTCTTCGGTTGCGCCCTGATGTGGATCCTGGCCTGGCTGACGGCGACCCCGGTGCGGGTGGTGCGCGCGGCGCTGCGCCGCGTCGAGCAGGGCAACCTGCGCGGGAACCTGGTGGTCTTCGACGGGACCGAGCTCGGCGAGCTGCAGCGCGGGTTCAACGCGATGGTCGACGGCCTGCGCGAACGCGAACGCGTGCGCGACCTTTTCGGCCGGCACGTCGGCCGCGAAGTCGCCCTGGCGGCCGAGCGCGAACGACCGAAACTGGGCGGCGAGGAACGACACGTCGCCGTCGTCTTCATCGACATCGTCGGCTCTACCCAACTGGTGACGAGCCAACCGCCGACCGAAGTCGTCGAAGTGCTCAACCGGTTTTTCGCAATCGTCGTCGAGGAAGTGGACCGCCATTGCGGCCTGGTCAACAAGTTCGAAGGCGATGCGTCGCTGGCCATCTTCGGTGCCCCGAACCACCTGGACTCTCCCGAGGACGAGGCCCTGGGCGCCGCGCGCCGCATCGCCGAGCGCCTCGCCGGCGAGATGTGTGAGCTGGATGCCGGCATCGGCGTGGCGGCCGGTCAGGTCGTCGCCGGCAACGTGGGCGCCAAGGAACGGTTCGAATACACCGTCATCGGCGAACCGGTCAACGAGGCCGCGCGCCTCTGCGAACTGGCCAAGTCACGCCCGGGCAAATTGCTCGCGACGGCAGGTGCCATCGAGGGCGCCAGCGAAGAGGAAAGTGCCCGTTGGTCTTTGGGCGATACCGTGACCCTGCGCGGGTACGAGCGCCCGACGCGGCTGGCCGCCCCGGTGGAGGCTAGCCGGTCCGATCGCTGATTCGCGCTGACAACGCCCGTGGTCAACGGCGATGACCACGCTCGATAGAAATCCTTTATAGGACAATAGAAATCGCGCCTTGACCCGCCCGCCGCGCCGCACCGATAGTGGTGAAGCTCCGGCCCGTGTGAGAAGGGTACATATTGACAACCGTTGCGCTGCTTGATCGTTCGCGAATCGTTGCTGGACCCGGATGGAACCGCTGGCTGGTGCCGCCCGCCGCGCTGTCCATCCACCTCGCCATCGGGTCGGTCTACGCCTGGAGCGTCTTCAAGATCCCGCTAGAGAAATCGCTGCACGTCTCGGGAACGGCCAGCGCGATGCCGTTCACCGTCGCCATCGTGATGCTGGGCCTTTCGGCCGCGGCGTTCGGCACGCGCGTCGACCACTACGGACCGCGCTGGGCCATGGTCGTTGCCACCGTGTGCTTCTGCAGCGGGTTGCTGATCGCCGGGTTCGGAGTTTCGGTTCACCAATACTGGCTCGTCGTGGTGGGATACGGGGTCGTCGGAGGGGTCGGCCTCGGTATCGGCTACATCTCGCCGGTGTCGACGCTCATCAAGTGGTTTCCCGATCGGCCCGGCATGGCGACCGGCTTGGCGATCATGGGCTTCGGCGGTGGGGCGCTGATCGCGTCCCCGTGGACGAACAGCCTGCTCGACGCGTTCGGCCGCACCAGCACCGCCGGCGTCGCCAGGACCTTCCTGGTGATGGGCGGCACCTACGCGGTGTTCATGGCGATGGGGTGCCTGCTGATCCGGGTGCCGGCGCCGGGATGGACGCCGGAGGGCTGGAAACCCAAGCCGCACAAAGCCGGATCGCTGATCACGACGGCCGGTGTGTCGGCGGCCAACGCGATCAAGACACCGCAGTTCTGGCTGTTGTGGGTGGTGCTCTGCTTCAACGTGACGGCCGGCATCGGCATCCTGGAGAAGGCCTCGCCGATCTATCAGGACTTCTTCCCGAGGGCGCCCCGCGCGGCGGCATTGGCGTCCGCGGCCGCCGGGTTCGTCGCGCTCCTGTCGCTGGCCAACATGCTCGGCCGGATCGGATGGTCGTCGTTGTCGGATGCGTTGGGGCGCAAGAACATGTACCGGCTCTACCTAGGCGGAGGCGCGCTCCTCTATCTCACGCTGGCGCTGACGACCAATTCCAACAAGGTCACCTTCCTGCTGTGCACGCTCCTGATCCTGTCGTTCTACGGCGCGGGGTTCTCGACCGTTCCCGCGTACCTGCGTGACTTGTTCGGCACCTATGAGGTCGGCGCCATCCACGGCAGGTTGCTGACGGCGTGGTCGGTCGCGGGCGTACTGGGTCCGCTGATCGTCAACGCCATCGCCGACTCGCAGAAGGCGGCCGGCAAACACGGCCCGGACCTGTACCTCGCCTCGTTCGAGGTGATGATCGCCCTGCTGGTCGTCGGGATGTTCTGCAATGAGCTGATCCGGCCCGTGGCCACGCGACATCACGAGCCCGACGGGGCCGCACCGGCGTCCGAAGCGGTCGCTGACCGGCAACCGGAGAGGCAACCATGACGAAGCCGAGCATCGCGCTGGCGTGGCTCTGGGTGGGCGTTCCGTTCGCTTACGGTGTCTGGCAACTCTTTTCGAAGATCAGCCAGTTGTTCGGCGCCTGACCCGAAACCCGTTTCCCTGACCAGCAGCACCGCCAGCGCCACGGCGACGAGAATGAGGGCACCCACGAACCAGACCGTGGCCGGCCACCCGCCGGCGCCGTAGACCAGCCCGCCGAATGCGCCGGCGACCGACCCGCCCAGGTAGTAGCTGAACAGGTACAGGGCCGACGCCTCGGCCCGATCCCGGCGCGCGGCCGCACCCACCCAACCGCTGGCCACGGTGTGCGCGGCGAAGAACCCGCCGGTGAACACACCGAGCCCGACGACGACCGCGACCAGTGAGTGCGGGACGGTCAGCGCCAGGCCCGTCACGGTGATCGGCAACGCGCCGCCGAGCACCAGCGCGCGCCCCCTGCGGTCGGCAAGCCGCCCGGCCACCACCGACGCCCCGGTGCCGGCGAGGTACAGCAAGAACAACAGTCCGACCACCGACGGCGCCAATCCGAACGGCGGGGAGGTCAACCGGTACCCGAGGTAGTTGTACACCGTGACGAAGCCGCCCATCAGCGCGAACCCCAGCGCAAAAAGCTTCAGCAACACGGGGTTTCGCAGGTGTGCGGCGAGGTCGCGCGCACTGGCGCGCACGCTGGCGGCCTTCGGGGTGAAGAACTGCGACCGGGGCACCAGGATGGCGAAGACCGCCGTACCCGCCAGCGTCGTCAGCGAACAGACCAACAGCGCGACACGCCAATTGCTGATGTCGACGACCAGCGCCGGAACGATCCGCCCGGTCAACCCACCGATGGTGGTGCCGGCGATGTAGCGTCCCATCGCCGCACCGAGCGACGAGGCGTGCACCTCCTCGGCGAGGAACGCCATCGCGACCGCGGGTATCCCGGCGAGCGCGACGCCGTGCAGCGCCCGGCCGACAAGCAGAACGCCGAGCGAGGGACTGAAGGGCAACAACAACCCGATCACGCTGGAAGCGACCCCCGACGTGAGCATCACCGTGATGCGTCCGTAGCGCTCTGAAAGCACACTCGCGGGGATGACCGACAGCGCCAGCACTCCCGTGGTCAGCGCGACAGTCAGCGCGGCGGTGGCCGGCGTGATCCGGTAGTAGTTCGAGAACGCCGGCAGCAGCGCCTGGGTGAAGTACATCGCCGCGAAACTGGCCAGGCCGGCACCGTACAGCGCCGCCGTCACCCGACGGTATCCGCGGCTTCCGGCTTGGTGGGCGATCGGCATGGCAACGATGTTTCGCCCCGCGGCGTGCGAACGGAAATGAATTGTTAGCGGAGTTATGATGCGATAACTACATAAGCAAAGGTGACGGCGATGCAGGACGGCGACTACGAGTGGTTCGTCACACTCGCGGAACTACAGCACGTCACGGCCGCGGCCGAACAGCTGCACATCGCCCAGCCGACCCTCACCCGGATGCTGGCGCGCCTGGAGCGGCGACTGGGCGTCGCGCTGTTCGAGCGCCGCGGCAAGCGGCTCGCGCTCAACACCTATGGACGGATCTTCTACGAGCATGCCCGACGCGCCCAGTGCGAGCTCGATTCGGCCAGGCGGGCGATCGACGACCTGGCCAATCCGGCCGTCGGCGAGATCCGCCTCGGCTTTCTCGGTTCGTTCGGGTCCACGGTGGTGCCGCGCCTGATCGCCCGGTTCAGGGCAGCGTCACCGGGAGTGACGTTCACGCTGGAGGAAGGTGCCGCCGAATCGATCGGCGACCTGGTGCGGTCCGGGTCGATCGACCTCGGCGTCGTTTCACCACGGCCACAGGCACCGAACCTGGCCTGGCGCAGCCTGTTTCGTCAGCGGCTCGGCGTGGCCTTCCCGCGCGACCATGCGCTTGCGGCTGCCGCGGCGGTATCCATGTCCGAGCTGACCGACGAGCCGTTCGTGGCCATGCAGCCCGGCTTCGGCATGCGCCGCCTGCTCGACGAGCTTTGCGCCGCAGCGCAATTCCAGCCGCGGATCATCCTCGAGTCGGCGACCCTCACGTCGACGGCCGGCCTGGTGGCCGCCGGACTGGGCGTCAGCCTGATGCCCATCGACGGCAGCGAGCACGCCCCCGGGATCAGCGTGCTGCCGTTGGCCGACGCCGACGCCTACCGGGACGTCGGACTGATCTGGAATTCCGGGCGAGCATTGCCCCGCCCGGCCCGCGACTTCATCACGTCCGCCGGGGGCGTCCATCACCAGGCCACGATGTAGCTTCTCTATCACTCTGCGCTGCTGAGTATTTCGCCAGACCACTGATGATGAGCTCAAGTCCGAGCGCAAACTCCTCTTCGATCGGCACAGGCAGGTGGTCGGCCACCGGCGCTGGTGGCGGGGAACAACCGTCGATCCAATGTATGAAAAAGATTGGACGCGTGCCGCTCGTCGAATCCGCGACCGCTGAGCTGAATGGCGAAGCCCAGCACGTAGCGGGCCACCGTCGCATACGAGCGGGCCGCGAGACCCGGGGTAAAGCCGCTGTCGAGCAGGACCGCCAGTAACGCTTCCCGCTGCGCCAGTGCATTGGGCCCCAGCGGAAGCTGGTCGACCAGCAGCGGAGCCACGTTGCGGTGCCTGTGCAACACCTCAAACGTCGCTCGTGCGAAGGACTCGCAGGCCCGCCGCCACTCCATCGTGGCGAGTCCCTCCGCGCTGCACTCGATCTCGCCGAACACGCGATCGACCACTTGCGAAACCAGCTCGCCTCGGTTGGCGAAGTGGCGATACAGCGTGGCCGTTCCCGACTCCAGCCGCTGCGCGAGGGTCCGCATCGAGAGCGCCTCAGCGCCCTCGTCGTCCACGATCTCGAGGGCCGTGCCGACGATGCGGTCGAGCGGAAGCCGCGGGCGTCCGCGGGACGGGCGGCCCGAGGTGTCGTCTGGAGTCGGTGGGCCGCTTCGGGTCACGCGCCCAGTATCGCGACCCTTGACCCTTCACGCAATAACGGATACGGTGTATCCATAAAATATCGGGTGCCGCACGATCACCTTCAAGCCAGACCGGAAGACGCGTTGCCATGCTGCTACCACTTGCCACGGAACCCTTCACCATTCCCACCGACCGGGACCTGCTGCCATCCGAGCGTCGCGAGTTCGTGCGGACTCATCGAACGTGCGTCTTCGGCTACCGTCGGAAGAACGACGGGCCCGGAATGTCGGTCGTCTACTACGTCCCCACCGATGGGGACGAGCTGCTGGTGTCGACGATGGCGGGGCGCGGCAAGGCCCGCGTCGTCGCGCGGGACGGCAAGATCAGCCTGTGTGTCCTCGACGAACGTTGGCCCTTCGCCTATTTGCAGGTGTATGCCGACGCGGTAATCGACGACAATCCCGACCTGGTGTGCGACGTCATGATGGAAGTTGGTGCCAGGATGTCGGGCCAGCCGCTCCCGTCAGAAGCCCGGCCGGTCGTCGACGCCATGCGTCGCGAAGAAAACCGGGTTGTCGTTCGGTGCCGCCCCTACGCGACATTCGGTCAACCGCCGCGACACCTCTATCGCAACGACCAGGTAGAGCGCATCACCCATTGGCTTTCCGGCACGGTCCCGTGGGACGCGCCCGACCCGGCCTGAGTCAGTCCGCCCATGAGCCGCACCGTGCTGCGCGGAGCGCAGGTGATCACCATGTCGACGGCCCGCCCCGATGCGGAGCGCATCGACATCGTCGTCGAGGGCGATGAGATCACCGAACTCGGCGACCGCGTTGACGATTCGGACGCCGAAACGGTCGACCTTCCCGGTCGCGTCATCATGCCCGGCCTTGTCAACGCTCATCTACACACGTGGCAGAGCGCGCTGCGCTTGGCGGGCGCCGACTGGACACTGCTGGACTACCTGCGGCACATGCACGGTGGCGTTGCGGACCGCTACACGCCCGATGACCTCTACATCGGCAACCTGGCCGGTGCTGTCAATCAAATCAATTGCGGCACAACAACGCTGGGTGACTGGTGTCACAACAACGCGACGCCTGAGCACACCGGCGCGGCCCTCGAAGGGTTGGAAAGATCCGGCATCCGCGCCGTGTTTCTGCACGGAGCGCCGAAGCGAGCCCCCGACGTGACCCATCCGCTGGCCGAGGTCGACCGGCTTCTCGACCGACCCGCCTCAGCGCTCGGCACACTCACCGTCGGGATGGCGATCGCCGGGCCGCAATACGCGACACCGGACGTGGCCGTCGCCGATTTGCGTGCCGCCGCCGAACGCGGCCTCATCGCCTCGATGCATCAAAGCGGCGGCCAACCGGGGGCCGGATGGGAGGCGGTCCACGCCGCTGGACTGTTCGGGCCGCGCACCAACATCGTCCACGGCGCCGGTCTCACCGACGACTGGTTCGGCCGACTGATCACTGCAGGCGTCAGCTTCACCGTCACACCGGAAAGCGAGCTCGGGCACGGCCATGGCGTCCCCATCACCGGACACCTGTTGAGACATGGCGCGGCGCCGTCGTTGGGCACCGACACCGACACGGCGGTATCCGGGGAGATTCTGGGCGGCGCGCGCATCGCGCTGGCCCATCAGCGCGGTCTCGACCACGAGCGCCACCGGCAGGTGGCCGGTGCGATAGCCCCGTCGCCATCAGTGACCAGTAAGCAGGCGTTGTCATGGGCAACCGTCGAAGGCGCGCGCGCCCTTGGGCTGGACGACCGGATCGGCAGAATCGAACCGCGCATGCAAGCCGACCTGGTCGTCATCGACGCGAGACCGCTCAACCTCTGGCCGGCCAGTGACCCGATCGCCGCCGCGCTCCACGCCGGCATCGTCAACATCGAAGCCGTGATGATTGCGGGCCGTTGGCGCAAACGGGACCATTCGCTGATCGAGGCAGACCTGGAAGGCCTACGTAGCCGCCTCCTGGAATCCGGCGAACGGCTGCTTCGCGCGCGATGAGCACGCGCCCCACATCGATGTCGCTTTTCCGCCAGTTTTGTCGGTGGCCGGGTGTAACTGTGGAACCGTGCACGAGGATTTCGAACGCTGCTACCGGGCCGTCCAGTCCAAGGACGCCCGCTTCGACGGCTGGTTCGTCACCGCGGTCCTGACGACGCGGATCTATTGCCGGCCCAGCTGCCCCGTGCGGCCGCCGTTCGCCCGCAACGTGCGGTTCTATCCGACCGCGGCGGCCGCCCAGCGCGCGGGGTTCCGGGCGTGCAAGCGATGCCGTCCCGATGCGTCTCCCGGATCACCCGAATGGAACGTGCGCGGTGACGTCGTGGCGCGCACGATGCGGCTGATCGCCGACGGGACGGTGGACCGGGAAGGCGTGGGCGGGCTCGCGAGTCGCCTCGGTTACACGACCCGCCAGCTGGAGCGCCTCCTGCAGGCCGAGGTCGGCGCCGGGCCACTGGCCCTGGCCCGCGCGCAACGCGCCCAGACGGCTCGGGTGCTCATCGAGACCACGGACCTGCCGTTCGGCGACGTCGCCTTCGCGGCCGGATTCTCCAGCATCCGCCAGTTCAACGACACCGTGCGTTTGGTGTTCGAGCTCACCCCGACGGCGCTGCGCCGACACGCGGCGGTGCGGTCGACGCTGGACGCCAATTCACCTGGGGCGCTGTACCTTCGACTACCGGTGCGCACGCCGTTCGCCTACGAGGGTGTGTTCGGGCACCTCGCGGCCGGGACCGTGCCCGGCTGCGAGGAGGTCCGCGACGGGGCCTACCGGCGCAGCCTTCGGCTGCCCCGGGGCAGCGCCGTCGTAACGCTGACGCCCGCCGTCGACCACGTGCGCTGCCAACTGGCGCTGGACGACTTCCGCGACCTCACGACGGCGATCGCCCGCTGCCGGCGGTTGCTGGACCTCGACGCGGACCCGGAAGCCGTGGTCGATGCGCTGGCCGGCGACCCCGAGCTGGCGCCGATGGTGGAAAAGGCGCCAGGGCAACGCATTCCGCGCACGGTCGACGAGGCCGAGCTCGCCGTGCGCGCCGTGCTCGGCCAACAGGTCTCGACCAAGGCCGCGAGGACGCACGCGGGCCGGCTGGTCGCGGCCTACGGAAGGCCGATCGACGATCCCGGGGGCGCGTTGACCCACACCTTCCCGTCGGTCGAAGAGCTGGCCGAGATCGATCCCATCCACCTGGCGGTGCCGAAGGCCCGACAACGGACGCTCACCGCGCTGCTCGCGGGGCTAACCGAGGGAAACGTCGTCCTGGACGCCGGCAGCGATTGGCAGGGCGCCCGCGCGCAGTTGTTGGCGCTGCCCGGCATCGGCCCCTGGACCGCGGAGGTGATCGCGATGCGCGCCCTGGGCGACCCGGACGCCTTTCCCGCCAGCGACCTCGGACTGCAGTTGGCCGCAAAGGAACTCGGACTGCCCGCCGATCAGCGCAAGCTCATCGAGCGCAGCGCCCGTTGGCGACCCTGGCGCTCCTACGCCACCCAGCATCTGTGGACCACCCTCGAGCATCCGGTAAACCATTGGCCGCCACGGGAGGTCGCATGATCCGCTACCGCACCATCGAGAGCCCGATCGGCTACCTGACCCTGGCCGGAAACGGCTCGGCTTTGACGAATCTGCGGATGGTCGATCAGACCTACGAACCGGACCGCGCCGACTGGTCGCCGGACCCGCGGGCCTTCGACGACGCCGTCGCGCAATTGATCGCGTATTTCGCCGGCGAGCTCACCGACTTCGACATCGAGTTCGAGCTGCGGGGCACCGAATTCCAGCGGCGGGTGTGGAATGCGCTGCTGACAATCCCGTATGGCGAGACCCGATCATACGGGGAAATCGCCGAGCAGATCGGCGCGCCGGGCTCCGCGCGCGCGGTGGGCTGGGCCAACGGCCACAATCCGATCGCCATTATCGTTCCCTGCCATCGCGTCATCGGCGCCAACGGAAGCCTCACCGGCTTCGGCGGCGGGCTCGACCGAAAGCGCACACTGCTCGAATTAGAAAAACGACGAGAGAACCTGACGTTATTCGATTAATGGAGAATGCAAAAACACCCCCGTTGCCGGGGGTGTTTTTGTATATGTTCGGCGGTGTCCTACTTTTCCACCCGATCGGGCAGTATCATTGGCGCTGACAGGCTTAGCTTCCGGGTTCGGGATGGGACCGGGCGTTTCCCTGTCGCTGTGGCCGCCGTAACTCTATTTAAATGTGTTTGGTGGGGGGTGTGGTGCGCCACGGCATTACTGCCAGGCGCTGGATTGTGGTTGCGATTTGTGTTGGTAAGTTTTCGGCCGGTTAGTGCCAGTTCCCTACACCCATTACTGGGCTTCTAGGTCTGGCCTATCGAACCCGTGTTCTGCGGGGGGCCTTATCCCTCTAAAAGGGTGAGAAACCTGATCTTGGAGAAGGTTTCCCGCTTAGATGCTTTCAGCGGTTATCCTGTCCGAACGTAGCTATCCAGCGGTGCCCCTGGTGGGACAACTGGTGCACTAGAGGTTCGTCCGTCCCGGTCCTCTCGTACTAGGGACAGGTTTCCTCAAGTTTCTGACGCGCGCGGCGGATAGAGACCGAACTGTCTCACGACGTTCTAAACCCAGCTCGCGTGCCGCTTTAATGGGCGAACAGCCCAACCCTTGGGACCTGCTCCAGCCCCAGGATGCGACGAGCCGACATCGAGGTGCCAAACCATCCCGTCGATATGGACTCTTGGGGAAGATCAGCCTGTTATCCCCGGGGTACCTTTTATCCGTTGAGCGACACCCCTTCCACTCGGGGGTGCCGGATCACTAATCCCGACTTTCGTCCCTGCTTGACTTGTAAGTCTCGCAGTCAAGCTCCCTTGTGCATTTACACTCAACACCTGATTGCCGTCCAGGTTGAGGGAACCTTTGGGCGCCTCCGTTACATTTTAGGAGGCAACCGCCCCAGTTAAACTACCCACCAGGCACTGTCCGTGAACCGGATATACGGTTCGACGTTAGGTGTCCAATACGATCAGAGTGGTATTTCAACAACGACTCCGCCCCAACTGGCGTTGAGGTTTCACAGTCTCCCACCTATCCTACACAAACCGTACCGAACACCAATACCAAGTTGTAGTGAAGGTCCCGGGGTCTTTTCGTCCTGCCGCGCGTAACGAGCATCTTTACTCGTAGTGCAATTTCGCCGAGTCTATGGTTGAGACAGTCGAGAAGTCGTTACGCCATTCGTGCAGGTCGGAACTTACCCGACAAGGAATTTCGCTACCTTAGGATGGTTATAGTTACCACCGCCGTTTACTGGGGCTTAAATTCTCCGCTTCACCTTGCGGTTAACGGGTCCTCTTAACCTTCCAGCACCGGGCAGGCGTCAGTCCGTATACATCGTCTTGCGACTTCGCACGGACCTGTGTTTTTAGTAAACAGTCGCTTCTCGCTGGTTTCTGCGACCGGATCCCGCTCCCAGCGCAAGGCTGTTCACGGTATTCCGGCCCCCCTTCTCCCGAAGTTACGGGGGTATTTTGCCGAGTTCCTTAACCATAGTTATCTCGTACGCCTCGGTATGCTCTACCTGACCACCTGTGTCGGTTTGGGGTACGGGCCGTGTGTGTGCTCGCTAGAGGCTTTTCTTGGCAGCAGAGGATCACCGAATTCGCCTCAATCGGCTATGCATCACCTCTCAGGAATATGAGCGACGGATTTGCCTATCGCTCTCCCTACAGGTTTGCCCCAGTATTACCACTGACTGGTACGGCTACCTTCCTGCGTCACCCCATTGCTTGACTACTACCAATCCGGGTCCCACGCAGCCGGCGATCCTCGCACCCCGAAGGGATTGATAGACCACCTTTTGGGTGGTTAGCAGAATTGATTCATCACGGGCGCCCACACACGGGTACGGGAATATCAACCCGTTGTCCATCGACTACGCCTGTCGGCCTCGCCTTAGGTCCCGACTCACCCTGGGCGGACTGGCCTGGCCCAGGAACCCTTGGTCTTACGGCGGGCAAGGTTCTCACTTGCCTTATCGCTACTCATGCCTGCATTCTCACTCCCCCACCCTCCACCACCGGTCACCCGGTGGCTTCGCTGAATGGGGGACGCTCCCCTACCCAACCTTTCGGTTGCCGCGGCTTCGGCGGTGTGCTTGAGCCCCGCTACATTATCGGCGCACAATCACTTGACCAGTGAGCTATTACGCACTCTTTCAAGGGTGGCTGCTTCTAAGCCAACCTCCTGGTTGTCTCTGCGACTGCACATCCTTTCCCACTTAGCACACGCTTTGGGGCCTTAGCCGGCGATCTGGGCTGTTTCCCTTTCGACGTACGGAGCTTATCCCCCGCCGTCTCACTGCCACGCTATACACCACGGCATTCGGAGTTTGGCTGACGTCAGTAACCTAGTAGGGCCCATCGGCCATCCAGTAGCTCTACCTCCGTGGTGAAACACGCAACGCTGCACCTAAATGCATTTCGGGGAGAACCAGCTATCACGGAGTTTGATTGGCCTTTCACCCCTACCCACAACTCATCCCCTCAGTCTTCAACCTAAGTGGGTTCGGGCCTCCACGCGGTCTTACCCGCGCTTCACCCTGGCCATGGGTAGATCACTCCGCTTCGGGTCCAGAACACGCCACTACACCCCAACGGGGATGCGCCCTATTCAGACTCGCTTTCGCTGCGGCTACCCCACACGGGTTAACCTCGCGACGTGTCCCTGACTCGCAGGCTCATTCTTCAAAAGGCACGCCATCACCCCACGAGGAGGCTCTGACGGATTGTAGGCACACGGTTTCAGGTACTCTTTCACTCCCCTCCCGGGGTACTTTTCACCATTCCCTCACGGTACTAATCCGCTATCGGTCATCGAGAAGTATTTAGGCTTACCGGGTGGTCCCGGCAGATTCACAGCAGATTCCACGGGCCCGCTGCTACTCGGGAGTTGATACAAGGTAGGTGCCGGGTTTTCGCGTACCGGGCTCTCACCGTCTATGGCGGACCATCCCAGGCCACTTCCGCTAACTACGACACTTTCTGACTACCCTCCAGCCAGGTAGAGCTGGACGTATCAATCCCACAACCCCGCACACACAACCCCTACCCGGTATCGCATGCGTGCGGTTTAGCCATGTTCCGCGTTCGCTCGCCACTACTGACGGAATCACAATTGTTTTCTTCTCCTACGGGTACTGAGATGTTTCACTTCCCCGCGTTCCCCCTCGCACCCTATATATTCAGATGCGAGTAACACGACATCACTCGTGCTGGGTTTCCCCATTCGGAAATCCTCGGATCAACGCTCGGTTGACAGCTCCCCGAGGCATATCGCAGCCTCCCACGTCCTTCATCGGCTCTCGATGCCAAGGCATCCACCATGCGCCCTTAAGCACTTACAAACACAAAAACCAAAGAATAAAATTACACAAAACGAACACACCACCATCGGCAGTGCGTCCATTTAGATGCTCGCAACCACTATCCAGTTCTCAAACACCACACCCCACCACCAAGATGGGGGGACAAGCACTCAATCGATCCGAGTGTTGCCTCAGGGCCCAATAGTGTGTCTGGCAATCATTTGCTGTTGTGCACCCGGCCCCGCCCACTACAGGCGGGAACCCCTCACGGCTCGCACCCCACCAATTGAGGTGCTTTTCGTGGTGCTCCTTAGAAAGGAGGTGATCCAGCCGCACCTTCCGGTACGGCTACCTTGTTACGACTTCGTCCCAATCGCCGATCCCACCTTCGACAGCTCCCTCCCAAAGGGTTAGGCCACTGGCTTCGGGTGTTACCGACTTTCATGACGTGACGGGCGGTGTGTACAAGGCCCGGGAACGTATTCACCGCAGCGTTGCTGATCTGCGATTACTAGCGACTCCGACTTCACGGGGTCGAGTTGCAGACCCCGATCCGAACTGAGACCGGCTTTAAAAGGATTCGCTTAACCTTGCGGCATCGCAGCCCTTTGTACCGGCCATTGTAGCATGTGTGAAGCCCTGGACATAAGGGGCATGATGACTTGACGTCATCCCCACCTTCCTCCGAGTTGACCCCGGCAGTCTCTCACGAGTCCCCGCCATTACGCGCTGGCAACATGAGACAAGGGTTGCGCTCGTTGCGGGACTTAACCCAACATCTCACGACACGAGCTGACGACAGCCATGCACCACCTGCACACAGGCCACAAGGGAACCGACATCTCTGCCGGCGTCCTGTGCATGTCAAACCCAGGTAAGGTTCTTCGCGTTGCATCGAATTAATCCACATGCTCCGCCGCTTGTGCGGGCCCCCGTCAATTCCTTTGAGTTTTAGCCTTGCGGCCGTACTCCCCAGGCGGGGTACTTAATGCGTTAGCTACGGCACGGATCCCAAGGAAGGAAACCCACACCTAGTACCCACCGTTTACGGCGTGGACTACCAGGGTATCTAATCCTGTTCGCTCCCCACGCTTTCGCTCCTCAGCGTCAGTTACTGCCCAGAGACCCGCCTTCGCCACCGGTGTTCCTCCTGATATCTGCGCATTCCACCGCTACACCAGGAATTCCAGTCTCCCCTGCAGTACTCCAGTCTGCCCGTATCGCCCGCACGCTCACAGTTAAGCCGTGAGATTTCACGAACAACGCGACAAACCACCTACGAGCTCTTTACGCCCAGTAATTCCGGACAACGCTCGCACCCTACGTATTACCGCGGCTGCTGGCACGTAGTTGGCCGGTGCTTCTTCTGCAGGTACCGTCACTTGCGCTTCGTCCCTGCTGAAAGAGGTTTACAACCCGAAGGCCGTCATCCCCCACGCGGCGTCGCTGCATCAGGCTTGCGCCCATTGTGCAATATTCCCCACTGCTGCCTCCCGTAGGAGTCTGGGCCGTATCTCAGTCCCAGTGTGGCCGGACACCCTCTCAGGCCGGCTACCCGTCGTCGCCTTGGTAGGCCGTCACCCCACCAACAAGCTGATAGGCCGCGGGCCCATCCCACACCGCAAAAGCTTTCCACCATAAAGCATGCGCTAAATGGTCCTATCCGGTATTAGACCCAGTTTCCCAGGCTTATCCCGAAGTGCAGGGCAGATTACCCACGTGTTACTCACCCGTTCGCCACTCGAGTACCCCCGAAGGGGCCTTTCCGTTCGACTTGCATGTGTTAAGCACGCCGCCAGCGTTCGTCCTGAGCCAGGATCAAACTCTCCAAACAAAAACCCCTCGATAACGAGGTGAATTTACAATCAGAGAAAATCTGACCTAACAAAGACACCAATATTACTGGCATCAAAAAACGACCATACCCACACACGGGGGGTGCAGAGTATGGTCAAAAAACAACAACAAAATAAAAAGACCAAACACACTATTGAGTTCTCAAACAACACTCTTGCTTGTTTTCGCCCGCTTCCGGGCAACCCTGCCAGCTTAATACCGGTCTGGCGGAGGCGTCAAGCCCCAGTTTTGGCCATCTCATTGTGGTGACCGCTGCAGGGGCAGCCGTGCCAGGCTAGTACCGATCCGGCGAGGGAGTCAAGGCCCCGGTTTCGGCCATCTTCGAGAGGTGACCGGCCTTGTGGGGCACTGACTTTGACTACTCTACCCGCTCGATCTCCGCTCCCAAAATCGCCAGGTTTTCCACGAACAACGGGTAGCCACGATCGATGTGAAAGACGTCGTGGACCTCGGTATCTCCGTCGGCGACCAGCCCCGCCAACACCAGGCCGGCGCCGGCGCGGATGTCCGAACACCACACCGGGGCGCTGGACAGTTGGGGCAGGCCACGCACGACGGCGTGGTGCCCGTCGGTGCGGGCGTCGGCGCCGAGCCGGATCATCTCCTCGACGAACCGGAAGCGCGCCTCGAACACGTTCTCGGTGATCATCGAGGTGCCGTCGGCGATCGACGCCAGCGCGATGGCCATGGGTTGCAGATCAGTCGGAAAGCCGGGGAACGGCAATGTCGCCACGTTGACGGCCTTCGGGCGCTCGTACTGAGTGACCCGGAAGCTGCTGTCGGTCTGGGTGACGGTGGCACCCGCGTCGTGCAGCTTGTGCAGCACCACCTGCAGGTGTGCCGGATCGACGCCGGTGACCTCGATGTCGCCGCGGGTCATCGCGGCGGCGATCCCCCAGGTGGCGGCGACGATGCGGTCCCCGATCACGCGGTGCTCCGTGGGGTGCAGCCGCGGGACGCCGGTGATCGTCATGGTCGGCGAGCCCGCGCCTTCGATCTGTGCGCCCATCTGGTTCAGCATCGTGCACAGGTCCACCACGTCGGGTTCGCGCGCCGCGTTGTGGATAGTGGTGACGCCCTCCGCCACGACCGCGGCCATCAGGATGTTCTCGGTGGCGCCGACGGAGGGAAACTCCAATTGAATCTCCGCGCCGCGCAACGTGTCTGCCTGAGCAACGACGCACCCGTGCTCGATGTTGCACTGCGCGCCGAGCTGTCGCAGGCCGGCCTGATGCATGTCCAGCGGACGCGAGCCGATCGCGTCGCCGCCCGGGAGCGCGACCCGGGCGCGCTTGCACCGGCCGACCAGTGGACCGAGCACGCAGACCGAGGCGCGGAACTGGCGCACGGCCGCGAAGTCGGCGTCGTACTTGGGTTCGTCCGGCGAGGTGATGCGGGCAACGTCGCCGTCGAGTTCGACGGTGGCGCCCAGGCCGCGCAAGACCTCCGCCATCAGCGGCACGTCGAGGATGTCCGGGCAGTTGGTGATGGTGCTGGTGCCCTCGGCCAGCAGGGTCGCGGCCATCAGCTTGAGCACGCTGTTCTTGGCGCCCCCGACAGCGACTTCGCCGGACAACCGGTTCCCGCCGGTCACCACGAATCGCTCTGTCACCCGCGTCAGTCTAATGAAGCGGTATCGGCTTGTCAGTCAGCCGGGCGCGGCCAGCCGAGTACCGTTTGGCTCATGGCGATCCACCTGACCCGCATCTATACGCGAACCGGCGATGACGGAACGACGGGATTGAGCGATTTCTCACGGGTCTCCAAAAACGACGCCCGCCTGGTTGCGTACGCGGATTGCGACGAGGCCAACTCCGCGATCGGTGTCGCGATCGCCCTCGGCCAAGCCACCGAGGAAATCGCGGGCGTGCTGCGCCAGATCCAGAACGACTTGTTCGACGCCGGCGCGGATCTGTCCACCCCGGTGGTGGAGAACCCCGAACATCCCCCGTTGCGGGTCACCCAGCCCTACATCGATCGGCTCGAGGCGTGGTGTGACAAATATAACGAAGCGCTGCCGGCGCTGAATTCCTTTGTGTTGCCTGGCGGTTCGCCGTTGTCGGCGCTGCTGCACGTCGCCCGCACCGTGGTGCGCCGGGCCGAGCGCTCGGCGTGGGCCGCGGTCGATTCGCACCCGGAGGCCGTCAGCGTGCTGCCGGCCAAATACCTGAACCGACTGTCGGACCTGCTGTTCATCCTGGCTCGGGTGGCCAACCCCGGCGGGGACGTGCTCTGGAAGCCGGGCGGTGGCGCGCCGGAGGGGTAAAGTGCCGTCGAGCCTGCGCCTAGAGCGCGATTCGCGCCAAAAACCGCACTCTCAACGCAGTTTCGACGACTCTCGGCCTCCTAAACGCTGCGGCGGCGTGCGCGCGGCGAGGGCCGCGACTCCAGCCAGGACAAGAACGCGGTCAGTGCGCCCTTGTCGAGGGCGAGCTCGTAACCCGACCGTCGGTCCTGCGTCGTGTCGCGCAGCTCCAGCACGACGATCTCGTCGGTCATGATGTCGAATTCGTCGCCGCGCGGGGCGCGCCGGGCCACGATCTCCACGCCGCGCCGGCTGAGCCGTCGGTCCGGCCACAGCCGCAGGCTGGACAACCGGTAGAACGCGGCCTCGCCGCCGCGGTAGCGAATCACCCCGTGCCGCCAGCCGTGGCCTCCGACGGCCGGAATGTCGCGCATGATTCCTGCGGTTCCGCCCTGCCGCAGCTTCAACAGCCGATAGCTCAGGGCCACGACGGCGGCGGCTAACAGGACGACGAGCACGACCATGCCGGCCATGGGCGCGCTCATCGACTGTTAGTCGATCGCGCCGACGGCGCGCAGTCTGGCGCGCCCCCTTGCGGCGATGCGGGGATCGTCGGATTCGGCGTCCTCCCGGGCGGCGCTCTCGTCGATCTCCGACTCGAACTCCGCGGATTCGGCCAGGATGCTGACCTGCTCCTCGGTGACCGACAGGAACCCGCCGTCAACCGCGATCCGCAGGTCGTCCTCGCCTTCGCGCTCGACACGCACCATGGCGTCGTCAACCAACTGCGCCACCAGCGGGATGTGGCGGGGCAGGATCCCGATCTCACCGACGGTGGTGCGGGTGAACAGGAACGTTGCCTCACCCGACCAGATCTTGCGGTCGACGGCGACTATCTCAACGTTCAATTCGGCCATGCCACTGTGCCTTTCGACTTATGCCTCAGGAATCGAGCTTGGCGCCGAAGCTTTCGGCTTTCTTGGCCAAGTCGTCGAGGCCGCCGATCAGGAAGAACGCCTGCTCGGGGATGTGGTCGAAGTCGCCCTTGGTCAGCTTGTCGAACGCCTCGATGGTTTCCTTCACCGGAACCGTCGAACCCGGCTGCCCGGTGAACTGCTCGGCCGCCATCATGTTCTGCGACAGGAACCGCTCGATGCGGCGCGCCCGGTTGACCAGCTGCTTGTCCTCTTCGGACAGCTCGTCGATGCCGAGGATGGCGATGATGTCCTGAAGGTCCTTGTACCGCTGCAGGATTCGGATGACCTCCTGCGCCACGCGATAGTGCTCGTCGCCGACGACGCCCGGGTCGAGAATGGTCGAGCTCGACGCGAGCGGGTCCACCGCGGGGAAGATGCCCTTGGAGAACACCGAACGCGACAGCTCGGTGGTGGCGTCCAGGTGCGCGAACGTGGTCGCGGGCGCCGGGTCGGTGTAGTCGTCCGCGGGCACGTAGACCGCTTGCATGGATGTGATCGAGCGCCCACGCGTCGAGGTGATCCGCTCCTGCAGCTCGCCCATCTCGTCGGCCAGCGTGGGCTGGTAACCCACCGCCGACGGCATCCGGCCGAGCAGAGTCGACACCTCCGAGCCGGCCTGGGTGAACCGGAAGATGTTGTCGATGAACAACAGCACGTCCTGGCCCGCCTCGTCGCGGAACCACTCCGCCATCGTCAGCGCGGACAGCGCGACCCGCATACGGGTGCCGGGCGGCTCGTCCATCTGACCGAACACCAGCGCGGTGTCCTTGAGCACGTCGGCTTCCTTGAGCTCCACCCACAGGTCGTTGCCCTCGCGGGTGCGCTCGCCCACCCCGGCGAAAACCGAAGTGCCACCGAAGTTTCGGGCGATGCGGTTGATCATCTCCTGGATGAGCACCGTCTTGCCGACGCCGGCACCACCGAACAGCGCGATCTTGCCGCCACGCACGTACGGGGTCAGCAGGTCGACGACCTTCAGGCCGGTCTCCAGCATCTCGGTGCGCGGCTCGAGCTCCTCGAACGCCGGCGGCTTGCGGTGGATCGACCAGTGGTCGAAGTCCTCCCCGTAGCCCGGCTCGTCCAGGCAGTCGCCCAGGGCGTTGAAGACGTGACCCTTGACCGCCTCGCCGACCGGCACCGAAATCGGGTTGCCGGTGTCGGTGACCTCGACGCCGCGCACCAGACCGTCGGTGGGCTGCAGGGAGATCGTGCGAACCAGGCTGTCGCCCAGGTGCTGTGCGACCTCGAGCGTGAGGGTCTTCTTCAGCTCCTCGAAGGTGATTTCGGCGTGCAGCGCGTTGAACAGCTCGGGGACGGCGCCGCGCGGGAACTCGACGTCGACGACCGGACCGGTGACGCGCACCACGCGGCCACCGGTGTCCGTGACCTTCGAGTCCTTGGTCTTCTCGTCAGTAGCAGTCATGTCTCTTCTTCCTCGTGTGCTACTTGGCGTCCGCGAGCGCGTTTGCGCCGCCGACGATTTCGCTGATCTCCTGGGTGATCTGGGCCTGCCGCTCGCGGTTCGCCATCAGCGTCAGTTCTTTGATGAGGTCGTCCGCGTTGTCGGTGGCCGACTTCATCGCACGTTGGCGTGACGCGAGCTCGGACGCCGCCGCTTCCAGCAGCGCCGCGTACACCCGGGTGGTGAGGTACCGCGGCAGCAGCGCGTCGAACAGCGTCGTCGCATCGGGCTCGAAGGAGTAGAGGGTGTGCAATTCCTCCTCCTCCTCGACGTACTCCACCACCAGCGGGGCAATGCGGTGGGCCACCGCCGTTTGCGACATCATCGACTTGAACTCCGAGTAGACGATGTGCAGTTCGTCAACGCCCTGGTCGTCGGACTGCTGATTTTCGTCGTCCCCGGTGCCCTTCATGAAGGCGTCGACCAAGGTGGTGGCGATCTCCGCGGCATTTTCGTACTGCGGTTGCTCGGAAAAGCCCGCCCACGATTCGGTGATGTCCCAGTTGCGGAACTTGAAGTAGTTCAGCGCCTTACGGCCCACCGTGTACAGAACCGGCGTCTTTCCTTCCTCCCTCAGCAGGGAGAACAGCTCCTCGGAGCGACGGAACACGCTGGAGTTGTAGGCACCGCACAGACCCCGGTCGGACGACACCACCAGGACGCCGGCCCGCTTCGGGTCCTCCCGCTCGACCAGCAAGGGGTGGTCCAGCGCGGCTTCGGCAGACAGGGTGGTGAGCATCGAGGTGATCTGGAATGCGTACGGACGCGCGGATTCCAGCCGTGCCTGCGCCTTACCGATGCGCGAGGTCGCGATCATCTCCTGGGCCTTGGTGATCTTTTTGATCGACCCCGCCGATCGGATCCGGCCGCGCAGTTCGCGAAGTGTGGCCGCCATCGTTAGCTACTTCTTGTCCTTCTTGGAGTCCTTCTTCGGCTTCTCTTTCTTGACCTGCACCGACTCCTTCGCCAGGTCTCCCTCGTCCAGCGCCTCGACGTGTTCGTCGGGCACCACCGATCCGCCGTCGGAGGCCGCGAAGCCCTTCTTGAACTTCTTGATGATCTCGGTGAGCTCGTACTCGCCCTCTTCCGAGAGCTTCTGGCTGTCGCGGATGCCGGCCAGGAACTTCTCCTCGGAAGCCCGCATGTGGTCCAGCAATTCGGTTTCGAATCGCCTGACGTCCTCGACGGGTACGGAGTCCAGGTGGCCGCCGGTGCCCAGGAAGATCGAGACCACCTGCTCCTCGACCGGCATGGGCTGGTACTGCCGTTGCTTGAGCAGTTCGACCAGCCGCTCGCCGCGCTCCAGCTGGGCCTTGGACGTGGCGTCCAAGTCGGAGGCGAACGCCGCGAAGGATTCCAGTTCGCGGTACTGCGACAGGTCCAGACGCAGCGAGCCGGCCACCTCTTTCATGGCCTTGATCTGCGCCGCGCCACCCACGCGGGACACCGAGACACCGACGTTGATCGCGGGCCGGACACCCTGGTTGAACAGGTCGGACTCCAGGAAGCACTGCCCGTCGGTGATCGAGATGACGTTGGTGGGGATGTAGGCCGAGATGTCGTTGGCCTTGGTCTCGATGATCGGCAGGCCCGTCAGCGAGCCGCCACCGAGTTCGTCGGAAAGCTTGGCGCAGCGCTCCAGCAACCGCGAGTGCAGGTAGAAGACGTCACCCGGGTAGGCCTCGCGGCCCGGCGGGCGGCGCAGCAGCAGGGAGATCGCGCGGTACGCCTCGGCCTGCTTGCTCAGGTCGTCGAAGACGATCAGCACGTGCTTGCCGTCGTACATCCAGTGCTGAGCGATCGCCGAACCCGTGTAGGGCGCAAGCCATTTGAAGCCGGCGGAGTCCGACGCGGGAGCCGCGACGATGGTGGTGTAGTCCATCGCGCCGCCCTCTTCGAGCGCGCGGCGGACGGCCGCGATCGTGGTGCCCTTCTGGCCGATGGCGACGTAGACGCAGCGCACCTGCTTGCGCTCGTCGCCCGACTCCCAGTTCTGCCGCTGGTTGAGGATGGTGTCGATGCAGACCGCGGTCTTGCCGGTCTTGCGGTCGCCGATGATCAGCTGGCGCTGGCCGCGGCCGATCGGGGTCATCGCGTCGATGGCCTTGATCCCGGTCTGCAGCGGCTCTTTCACGCCTTGGCGCTGCACCACCGACGGCGCCTGGATTTCCAAGGCGCGCCGGATGTCGGTGTCGATGTCGCCGCGCCCGTCGATCGGCTGGCCCAGCGGGTTGACGACCCGGCCTAGGAACGCGTCGCCAACGGGGACGGACAACACCTCGCCGGTGCGCTTGACCTGTTGACCCTCTTCGATTTTCTCGAAGTCACCGAGGATGACCGCGCCGATGCTGTGCTCGTCCAGGTTGAGCGCGACGCCGAGGACCCCGCCCGGGAACTCGAGCAGCTCCTGGGTCATGACGGACGGCAAACCTTCGACGTGCGCGATGCCGTCCCCGGCGTCGACGACGGTACCGACCTCCTCGCGCGAGGTGTCGGCGGTGAAAGAGCCTACGTATTCCTCGATGGCGCTTTGGATGTCGTCAGCCGAGATTGTCAACTCTGCCATGGCTTTTCGTCTTCCTACTTGATCTTCGTTCGCATGCTGTCAGTGATGATGTGGTCAGTCGGGCAACTGGGCCTTTGCCGCGGCCAGCCGGGAGGAGAGCGTCCCGTCGATCACCTCGTCGGCCACGGCGATCAACAGGCCGCCGAGCAATTCGGGGTCGATCTGCAGCTGCACCGACACCGGGTGGTCGTAGATGCGGCTGAGGACCTCGGTGACACGGGTGCGTTGGGCGTCGGTGAGCTCGGCCGCGGCGCCGACCCGCGCGACGATTTCGCCCCGGCGCGCCACCGCAACCTGCGCCAGGAACTTCGTGGCCTCCTCGGCCGGTTCGCCCCGCAGCAGCTCGACGGTCTGGCTCAGCAGTGCCAGCGCGACGGGGTTGACCCTGCCGGTGGCGCTGTCAAGCACCTTGCGCAGCAACGCAACCCGCCCTTCGGTGGGAGACGCGTAGTCGCCCAACAGGATGGCCAGTCGCGGCTGCGCGTCGAGGATGCGCGCGAAGCGGAACAGCTGCTCTTCGACCTCGGCGACGCGATCCTCGCGCTCGGCGACCTCCAGCAGCGCCTGCCGCGAGATGTGCTCGATGGCGTCGACCAAATCGGAGTTGGCCGACCAGCGCTCGGAAACCGCGGCCCGCAGCACCTCGAGCGCGGCGTCGCCGACCTTGTCGGACACCAGCCGCTCGATCAGCCGGACCCTGGGCGCCGCGTCTTCGGCCGGCACGGTCAGATACCGGGTGACGACGATTTCGCGGTCCAGCATCTTGGCCACCGACACCAGCTCGCTGGAGAGGGTGGAAAGCGCTTTGTTGTCAAGGTTTTTGGCGATGGTGCCGAACCGGTCCGACAGGCTGCCCAGCGCCTCGCGACTGGCCGAGCGCATCTTGGCCAGCAGTGGGTAGGCGACCTCGGCGGGGGCAGGTGCCATGGCTTCCAGATCGTCCAGGAACCGATCGACAGTGGCCGACTGCTGGTCGGCGTCGGCGACAAAGCTGCGCACCAATTCGCCCGCCTGGCGCACGGATTCGTGTCCGAGCTCCAGGCGAAGCTGGCGGGTCAGCTGCGCCCGCAGCAGCTCGGCCTGGCGGGCGCCCTGCGCCGCGATGCGTTCGGCCTCGACACCGGCCTGCGCCTGCAACTGCTCCGTGATGCGTTCCGCGTCCGTGCGGGCCTCTTCGACCACCCGCTCGGCCTCTTCCTTGGCCGCCTCGACCGCCTTGCTGTGGGCCGTGGTCGACTCGGTCAGCCGCTCGGCCGCCGCGGCCGAATCGGCCAGCTGCTGGCGCACCAGATCCTGCCGGGCCGCCATCATCCTGCGCACCGGCGGGACGGCGTACCGCCACACCAGCGCCACGATGAGCGCGAACCCGAGCAACTGTCCGATAAAAGTCGACATCGCTTTACCTTGTCGCGGCCGAGGTGGTGACGTCGACGCCGAGGATCCGGCTGGCCAGGGTCGCCGACATAGTTCCGACGTTGGCACGCAGATCCAATTCCACGGCGTCCCTTTCCCGTTTCAGTTGCTCGGCGGCCATTTGCACCGTCGCCATCACCTCTTGCTCGGCACTGGCCCGCGCGTCCTCGATGACCTTGCGGCCTTCGGCGCGGGCGTTGTCGCGGAAGGCCGACGCCTGCACACGGGCTTCCTTCATGGCTTCTTCGTAATCGGCCTGGGCGGCTTCGAACTGCTCTGCCGACTTCTTGTTGTCGGCAGCGGTCTTGGCGACCATGGCGTCGCGTTCGCGCAGCACCTTGAGGATCGGCGGCACCACGAAAGTGCCGATGACGCCGAGCACGATGAGGAAGATGGCGAGCACGAAGAAGAACGTGCCGTTGGGGACAAGGAAGTTGCTGCCCCCCTTGCCTCCCTCGGCGACCACCTGGCCGGCGGCGAGCACCATGGGGTTCGGGTCACCCATCACAGCGAACTACGTGACGGGCGTGGCGAATACGAACAACGCCATGAACGCCAGGTTGATGAAGTAGGCCGCCTCAACCAGACCGACGGTGATGAAGAACGGCGTGAACAACCGGCCCTGCGCCTCGGGTTGCCGGGCGATGCCGGAAACCAGCGCGTTACCGGCGATACCGTCACCGATACCGGCTCCGATTGCGCCGCCGCCCATGATGATTCCACCGCCGATGAGGGCACCGGCAGCGATAGTGGGGTCCATTCTTTCCTCCTTTATCCAGCTTTTATCTGTTGGCTTATCCGGCTGGGCTAGTCATGGTGTTCCTCCAGCTCCATGGCCTGGCTGAAGTACAAGATCGTCAGGATCGAGAAGATGAAGGCCTGGATCGCCCCGACGAACAGGTCGAACGATTTCCAGATCGCGTTGGGCAGCCACATGATGTAGGGCGGGAAGAGCGCGATCAGCGCCACCAGGATGCCCCCGGCGAAGATGTTGCCAAAAAGACGGAGCGACAGCGAGATCGGCTTCGCCAATTCTTCGACCAGGTTGATCGGCGCCAGGAACGCCACGTGCCCCTTGAGCACCTTGAGCGGGTGCCCGACGATGCCGCGGCGCCAGATGCCGGCCACGTGGTAACAGACGAACACGAAAAGTGCCAGCGCCAGAACGTAATTGATGTCCGCCGCGGCCGACTTGAGCAGCTCGGTGGTGTGGCCGGATTTATCGGTGTATTGCAGCGGCAGCACCGACAGCCAGTTGGAGATCAGGATGAAGATGAAGATGGTGACGGCCAGCGGCAGCACGAACGGCGCGATCCGCATCCCGATGGCGCTCTCGATCTGGTCGCGCATCTGTATGGTGAGCGCCTCCCAAAACAGTTGAACCCCACTGGGAACGCCGCTCGAGGTGATCTTGGCGCGCAGGAAGAAGGCCAGGGCGATCACGATCACGCCGGCGATCGCGGTCGACAGCACGGTGTCGGTGTTGACGGTCAAACCCAGCCACGTGGCGGTGGTGTGCTCGCCGACCTCGATTTGGGAACCGGCCAGGATCATTTCAGTCATCGCTGGTGCTCCTTCCGTCCGGCCCCTCCGGGCCGAGGGATGCGACCGGCTCGCCCGTGCGCAGCTTCTTGTAGACCGGCACCGCCGTCGACACGACCAGGAGCACTTGGAAGAGCGCCAGCCCGAACATCGCGCCCAAGCCGTTGGGCCGGAAAACGTAGGCAATGATCAGCGCGACAACGGTGATGATCGCCAGCCGGGTCGCCGAATTGAGCGCCATCGAGCTTTTCAGCGGGTGCTCTTTGGCGGTGATCGACGCGACCGAACGCCGCACCAGCAATGCGTTGAGCAAACCCAGTAGCAACCCGACACCGAAGAACACGCCGAGCATGAGACGACCCGACAATCCGGCGGCGAGCATCGCCAGCGCGGTGACCGCGACGCTGATCGCCAATAGCCGAATCGGACGGAAAGCAACAGAGGGGAACACCAACGGCGCGTCCTGCGCTGGTGTCGTCACTGCAGCACCTCAATCCCAGGTTGTAGAGCGGGAAACCCTCGACCGACCGATCGGTGGCCCGCCGAGCGTATCGCACGTCACGCTGGAATCACCCAAGGGGTAGCTCCCTATGTCGGTCGTGACTCGGCGCCGTCGGACAAGCGTCCGAAGGGCCGGCTGGCCGGCAACCCTCAAGGTTTCTTTTTGGGGTTCTACCTGCACCGTACCATACGACGGGCCCCACTACTACTGGGTGTCGTAGTCCTCGTCGACGTAGTCGTCGCGCCGGCGCAGGAGCGGGATCGCCGTCGCCACGCCGGCGACCACGATCGCCCCCAGCATCACCGCGCCGGTGTCGCGCGGGTTGAAAAAGATTGTGCTCGCGGCTCCGAAAGCGACAATGCCCACCCATAAATAGATGAGCAGCACCACCCGGCGATGCGAATGACCGATCTGCAGCAACCGGTGATGCAAGTGCATTTTGTCCGGGCTGAATGCGCTGCGGCCCGCGCGGGTGCGGCGCACGATCGCCAGTAAAAGGTCGAGCATCGGCACGAAAATCACGGCCGCCACCAGCAGGAACGGCGACAGCAGAGCAAACACGTCGCGGGCGCCGTAGGCGTTTTGCGAAACCGGGCCGGCCGCCGTCGTCGCGGCCGCGGAGATCATCAGGCCGATCAGCATCGAGCCGGAGTCGCCCATGAAGATCCTGGCGCGATGGAAGTTGTGCGGCAGAAAGCCCAGGCAGGCCCCCGCCAGCACCACCGAGATGACCGCGGGCGGATAGAACAAAACGTCGCCGCCGTGGTCGCGCAACAGGCCGACCGAGAACAGGCAGATCGCCATCGCCATGATGAGCCCCAGCCCGGCGGCCAGCCCGTCGAGCCCGTCGACGAAGTTCATCGCGTTGACGACCGACACCGTCAGCGCCAGGGTGAGCAGGATCGACGACGCCTGGTCCAGCACGATCGTGCCGACACCGCCGATCGGGATGTACAGCACGCTCCAGGCCACACCCATGGTGACCAGCACGCTGGCCGCGGTGATCTGGCCGGCGAACTTGGTCAGGGCGTCCAAGCCCCAGCGGTCGTCGATCAGGCCGATGCCGACGATCACCGCGGCGGCCACCAGGACGGCGGGCATGCCGGTGGAGTAGACGAAGCCGCGGGTGAGCGCCGGAAGCTGCCACGCCAGAAAGACGGCCGAGATCACGCCGAGGAACATGGCCAGCCCGCCCATGCGCGGAGTGGGGGTCACGTGCACGTCGCGTTCCCGCGGGTAGGCAACGGCTCCCAGCCGGGTGGCCAGCACGCGCACCGGTCCGGTCGCAAAGTACGTGACGATCGCGGCGGTCAGCCCAACCACGGCCAGCTCGCGCAGGGGGACGCCGGCGCCGCGATCGGACAGGGCGAGCAGACCACCGGCAAGGCTGGACACCACCGAAACCGTACTGCACCGGGCTGAGGCCAGATTGGCCGCGCTCGGCTACGCGATCAGGCTTGCGGGGTCGGTGCCGAGCACGTCGGCGATCCGCTCGGCGCTCACCGGGCCCGCGCGCAGGATGCGCGGGGCCTCACCGGTCAGGTCCACGATCGTGGAGGCGGCCTGCTGCTGCGAGCGGCCCGCGTCGAGATAGACGTCCACCAGATCGCCGAGCTGGTCGCGGGCCTCGTCGGCCTGCACCGCGGGTGAGCGGCCGGAGACATTGGCGCTGGACACCGCCATGGGCCCGACCTCGCGCAGCAGCTCGATGGCCACCGGGTGCAGCGGCATCCGCAGCATCACGGTGCCACGGGCATCGCCGAGGTCCCAATGCAGCGACGGCGCCTGCGTGACCACCAGGCTCAGCGCGCCCGGCCAGAAGGCGCGGATCAGATCCCGCGCCCCGTCGGGCATCGCGTAGACCAGGCCCTCGATGGTGTGCCAGGAGCCGACGAGGACGCCCACCGGCATGTCCCGGCCCCGGCCCTTCGCCGCAAGCAGCGCGGCCACCGCGGTGCTGTCGAAAGCGTCGGCGCCGATGCCGTACACGGTGTCCGTCGGCAGCACGACGAGCCGGCCGTTCTTGACCGCCCCGACGGCCGAAGCGATTCCGACCGAACGCTGGTCGGGATCGGAACAGTCGAACACCGTCGTCACTGCTCCCCCCTCCTCGCGGTGACGAACCTCGGCCGCCCGGCCAGATCCCGGCGGGACTCGATGCCGTCGAAAAGCCCAGCGGTTTCGAGCAATTCGACGGTTCGCGACGACGTGGTGTCGTCGTGCTCGACGGCGAAGTGGCCGCCCGGGCGCAGCCAGCGTCCCGCGAGTCGGACGACCGCGGCGATGACCGCCATCCCGTCCGGACCGCCGAACACCGCGTGCGGCGGATCATGTTGGGCCACTTCGGCTTCCACCGCGTGATCGTCGGGAACGTAGGGCGGGTTGGCCACCACCAGGTCGACGCTTCCGTCGAGCTCGGCGAGCAGTCCGGCGGCGGTGACGTCGGCGCGCACGAGTTCCACGGCGGTGCCCGCGGCGTTACGCCGCGCGTAGCCGAGGGCCGATTCGGAGTCGTCGATGCCGATCACCCGCGCGGCGGGCCGGTGCCGGGACAGCGCCACTGCCAATGCGCCGGATCCCGCGCACAGGTCGACGATCACGGGCCGGGCCGGGAGTGGTTGGGCGGTAGCCCATTCCAGCATGGCCTCGGTCTCCGGGCGCGGGATGAACACGCCTGGGCCGACGCGCAGCGTCACCGGCCCGAACGCCGCCGTCCCGGTGAGATGTTGCAACGGCACCCGCTGCGCGCGCGCTTGCACGATGTCGCGATAACGCCCGAAGAATTCGTCTCCCGGCGACTCGAGCAGCGTCAGCCGTCCGCGTTCGGTGCCGGCGAGGTGGGCGGCCAGCTCCTCGGCGTCGTAACGCGCGGAACCGATCCCGGCGGCGGCGAGTTGCGCCGCCGCCGAGTCGATCGCCTGCCGCAGCGTCATGCCTGTTGCAGCCTCGCTTGCTTGTCGGCGGCGGCGAGCGCGTCGAACAACGCGTCGAGGTCGCCGTCGAGCACCTGATCGAGATTGTGGGCCTTGAAACCGATCCGGTGGTCGGTGATCCGGTTCTCCGGGAAGTTGTAGGTGCGGATCCGTTCGCTGCGGTCCACCGTGCGGACCTGGCTGGCGCGGTCGGCCGAAGCGTCGGCCAGCGCCTTTTCCTCCGCGAGCGCCTGCAGGCGGGCGGCCAGCACTTGCAGGGCGCGGGCCTTGTTCTGCAGCTGCGACCGCTCGTTTTGACAGGTGACGACGATCCCGGTGGGCAGGTGCGTGATCCGGACGGCGGAGTCGGTGGTGTTGACGCCCTGCCCGCCCTTGCCGGACGAGCGGTACACGTCGATGCGCAGATCGGACTCGTCGATCTGCACCTCGCCGACTTCCTCGGGCTCGGGATAGACCAGCACGCCCGCCGCCGAAGTGTGAACGCGGCCTTGGGATTCCGTCACCGGAACGCGTTGCACCCGGTGCACCCCGCCCTCGAACTTCATCCGCGACCACACCCCGTCGGCCGCGTCGCCCTTGCTGGCGATCGCCAGCGTCGCGTCCTTGTAGCCACCCAGATCCGAAGTGGTTTCGTCGAGCACGGTGACCGTCCAGCCGTGCCGCTCGGCGTAGCGAATGTACATACGGGCCAGGTCGGCGGCGAACAGCGCCGATTCCTCGCCGCCCTCACCGGATTTGACCTCGAGGACGATGTCGTCGGCGTCGTGGGGGTCGCGCGGCGCCAGCATGTCGGTGAGTTGGGTGTCCAGCTCGGCCACCCGCGCCTCGAGTTCGGTCACCTCGTCGGCGAACGACTCGTCGTCGGCGGCCAGCTCCCGCGCGGTGTCGAGGTCGCCGCGCGCGGCCTCCAGCTTGCGGTGCGTGGCGACGATCGGGGCCAATCGGGCGAATCGGCGTCCCGCTTTGCGGGCCTCGTCGGGCTTGCTGTGCAGTTCGGGGTCGGCCAGCCGCTTCTCGAGGTCGGCGTGCTCGGCGAGCAACACGTCGATGGTCTGTACCGGCTTCGTCATGTCACACCTCCTGCCCCGGACACAAACCGACGCCCGGCCTGTGCGGCTCGCACAGTTCGGGCGTCGGTAAGCCAGCTATTTGTCGGTCGCCTCGGCCGCGTCGGCTGCGGCCTTGCGCTTGCCGTAGCGCTTCTCGAAGCGGGCCACCCGGCCGCCGCTGTCGAGGATCTTCTGCTTGCCGGTGTAGAAGGGGTGGCACTGCGAGCAGACTTCGACGTGAATCTGCCCGCCGGGCTTCGTGCTGCGCGTGGTGAAGGTGTTCCCGCACCCGCAGTGCACGGTGGTCTCCCCGTACGCGGGATGAATGTCAGCTTTCATGATGTCCTCTTCGATCGTTTGCCGCCCGGACCGGGCGCGAACTCCGGGAACCTGATCTGGTCCTGGGTTAGTCGACCCTCGATTATGCCAGGTCAACCTACATCAGCCCAAACAGCGAGCTGGTCGCCCGCATTCCCGGCTGCTCAGGGCCGAGACGCGTCGCGATAGACGCGGCTTTTTGCGTCGCGGGTCCACACCTTGCCGCTCCCGGGCGTCGGCCCCAGGGCGCTGAGCTCGCGTTTGAGGATCTTGTTGGTCGCCGTGATCGGCAACCGGTCGGTGAGCCAGACGTGGCGGGGCCACGCCTTGGGCGACAGGTCGGGCTGATCGGCCAGGAACCGGCCGAATTCCTCGGGTGTCAGCTCCGCGCCGTCGGCCGGCACGATCGCCGCCATCACCTGGTCGCCGGAGTGTTCGTCGGGCACCGCGTACACCGCGACGTGGCTGACCGGTGCCAACCGCTGCAAAATGCGCTCGATGGGCGCCGTGGTCATGTTTTCGCCGTCGACACGCAACCAGTCACCGCTGCGCCCGGCAAAGTAGATCCATCCGTCGGCGTCTTTGTAGGCGAGGTCGCCGGACCAGAACATGCCGTGCCGCATCCGCGCGTCGGTGGCCTCGGAGTCGTTGTAATAGCCGGCGAACAGCCCCGCGCCGGTGGTGTTGACCAGCTCCCCGATCGCCTCGTCGGCGTTGGTCAGGGCGCCGTCCCGGAAGGTGGCGGGCGGGCATTCGGCCAGGGTGTCGGGGTTGCAGATGGCGACCCCGGGGAAGCCCCGGCCCAGCGAGCCGGGCGGGCAGCCGTCTTCGCGGGTGATGACGATCGCGCCCTCGGTGGAGCCGAAACCGTCCCACACCGTGCAGTCGAACCGCCTGCTGAACTCGGCGATGTCGCGATCGCTCGCCTCGTTGCCGACCGCGACCCGCAGCGGGTTGTCGTGGTCGTCGGGTCGCTCCGGGGTGGCCAGCACGAAGGCCAGCGGTTTGCCGACGTAGTTCATGAAGGTCGCCCCGTACCGGCGCAGGTCGGCCAGCAGCCCGGACGCGGAAAACGTCGCGGGGGCCATGGCCGCGCCGGTGCCCACCGCCACGCTCCACCCGGCATAGAGCGCGTTGGCGTGAAACAGCGGCATCGACAGGTAGCAGACGTCGGAGGCGTCGAGGTCGAACCGCCCGATCAGCGTCGCCCCGGCGAACAGCACGACGAGATGGGTGACCCGCACGGCCTTCGGGTCGCCGCTGGTGCCGGAGGTGAACAACATCATGAAGGTGTCGGTCGGCGCGACCTCGCGATGCGGGGTCAGCGTTCCGGCGCCGGCCAGCAGCGCCCGCCACGGCTCGCCGGACACGTCGAAGACCCGCACGCCGGGCAGGTCCAGGCCGTCCAGCAGCCCCTGGTGCGCCGGATCGGTGAGCAGGATCTGGCAGTCGGCGCGCGCGATGTCGCGGGCCAGCGCGGCGCCGGCGCGCGATGTCGCGGGCCAGCGCGGCGCCCCGGCGGGTGTCGTTGATGCCGCACAGCACGTAGCCGCCGAGCGCCGCCGACGCCATGGCCGTCAGCATCTCGGGGGTATTGCCCAGCAGGGCGCCCACGTGCAGCGGGCGGTCCGGATCGGCGACGCCGATGACGGCGGCCGCCGTGGTGGCGGCATCGGCCAGGTGCTCACGCCAGGTCCAGACGCGGTCGCCATACTTCAGCGCCGGCGTGTCCTGGTCCGAGCGCTGCCGAAGCAGTTGCTGCAGCGTCTCCGCCACGGCGCGGGTGAGTTAGTCGTTATCCATCGACCCGGGGGTCGTCTTCGACACCTGCACCAGGAACTCGTAGTTGTTCTTCGTCTTGCGCAGCTGCGACATCAGCAGGTCGATGGCCTGGTGGGGGTCCAGACCCGATAGCACGCGGCGCAGCTTGTGCACGATGGCGAACTCGTCGGGCGAGAGCAGCAGCTCGTCCTTGCGGGTGCCGGACGGGTTCACGTCGACCGCGGGGAAGACCCGGCGCTCGGAGATCTTGCGGTCCAGCTTGAGCTCGGCGTTACCGGTGCCCTTGAACTCCTCGAAGATGACCGTGTCACCGGTGGACCCGGTCTCGACCATCGCGGTGGCGATGATGGTCAGCGACCCGCCCTCCTCGATGTTGCGGGCCGCGCCGAGGAAGCGCTTCGGCGGATACAGCGCGGTGGAGTCGACACCACCGGAGAGGATCCGGCCCGACGCGGGCGACGCGTTGTTGTAGGCGCGGCCCAGGCGGGTGATCGAGTCGAGCAGCACCACGACGTCCTTGCCCTGCTCGACGAGCCGCTTGGCGCGTTCGATGGCCAGCTCGGCGACCGAGGTGTGGTCCGACGGTGGCCGGTCGAACGTCGAGGCGATGACCTCGCCCTTGACCGAGCGCGTCATGTCGGTGACCTCCTCGGGCCGCTCGTCGACGAGGACGACCATGAGGTGGCATTCCGGGTTGTTCTTGGTGATCGCGTTGGCGATGTCCTGCAGGATCGTCGTCTTACCCGCCTTGGGCGGCGACACGATCAGCGCGCGCTGGCCCTTGCCGATCGGCATGATCAGGTCGATGACGCGCGTGGTCAGCCGGTCCGGCGTGGTCTCCAGGCGCAGCCGCTGGTTGGGGTACAACGGCGTCAGCTTGGAGAAATCGGGCCGCTTCTTGGCCTCTTCGACCGAGCCGCCGTTGACGCTGTCCAGGCGCACCAACGGGTTGAACTTCTGCCGCTGGTTGGGCTGCTCGCCGTCCCGGGGCACCCGGACCGCGCCGGTCACCGCGTCGCCGCGGCGCAGGCCGTTCTTGCGCACCATGTTCATGGAGACGTAGACGTCGTGTGGGCCTGCCAGGTAGCCGGAGGTGCGCACGAACGCGTAATTGTCGAGCACGTCAAGGATTCCGGCGACGGGCTGGACGACGTCGTCCTCACGGAGTTCGGTGTCGGCCCCTTCGCCCGAACGTTCGCCGCGGCGACGGCGGTCGCGGTCGCGGAACCGGCGTCCCCGCCGGCCCTGGCGGCCTTCGCCGTCGTCGTCCTGCTGGTTCGAACCGCCGCGATTCTGCTGGCCGCCCTGGTCGCCGCCGCGCTCGTCGGTCTTGGTGCCCTGTTGGCGGTCTTGGCGCTTGTCGGCTTCGCGAGCGGCCCCGCCCTTTTGGGCGTCCGCGTCCTCGCGGTCCCGCTCTTCAGACGGTGATCCCGCGTCGCGGGAGGCACCGCGTCGTTCGCGGCGCGGCGCCTCGCCGGTGGAACCGTTCTGTTCCCCTTGCGCGGCCGGTGCTTCCGCCGGTGCGTCGGCGGTGGCCGTGTCGGATTGGTCGGACTTGCCGCTGTCCGCCGGGGCGGTGTCCGGGGCGGCCGGAGCCGCAGTCCCGTTGGCCTGTCCCCTGACTTCCTTTATCGCGGCAATGAGTTCGTTCTTGCGCATCCCGGACGTCCCCTTGACGCCGGCCTGGCTGGCCAGCGCACGCAGCTCGGGCAGCACCATGGTGGACAGGGAGCCGGCCGAGGCGTTGGTTTTCACGTCGGGTGTGTCTGTGGTCACGGCGTCCGAAGCGTGATTGCTATCGGTGTTTTCGCCAGCCGTGAATAGGTCCGTATCTGTCACGGAGTTCCTTTCTTCCCCCGCTGATCAGGTCATACGGGGGTTCGTTGCATTCAGCCAATTTGCCGAGTGCGCCCAATCATCGACTCTGCAACGGTGATCGCCCGGATCGGCGGAGAAGACGGCGAACCTCGTTCACGAGAAGAATTGGTGTTGTCCTAGCGGCAAGGCAGTTGCAGATGCAGATGCTGCGATTGCTGGACGGCTCCGAGGATAACCTGCATCCCTGCCGGAAGCAAGCAAACCCTCCGGCCACGCTGTGGATTAACCGGCGACGGTGACGCCCGGGCCCCAGCGAACTCCTTCGCCAGCGGACATCTTGGTGACGGCAAATCCGTGCGCGGCGCCGTACTCCAGCGCCTCCGTGGGTAACTCCGACTCTGTGCTCAGTGCAATCAGCGAGGGACCGGCCCCGGAAAGCGTCGCTGCGATGCTATGACGCCGCAACAGCCGCAAATATTCCGCGGATGCCCGCATCGCGGGGGCGCGTTGGGGTTGGTGCAGCAGGTCTTCGGTGGCCGGCATCAGCATGTCGGGGCGTTCGGTGAGCGCGACGACCAGCAGCGCGGCCCGGCTGACGTTGAAGCTGGCCTCGTCGTGGCCGACCAGGCTGGGTAGCAGCACCCGGGTCTCGGCGGTCAGCGAGCGTTCCTCGGGAATCGCGCAGAACAGGTGGATATCCGGGTGCAGCCGAAGCGACACCGCGGAGTACCGGGGCCGCTCGCCGGTGCGGTCGGTCCAGGAGACCACCGCGCCGCCCAGCACCGCGGCCGCGGCGTTGTCCGGGTGCCCCTCGAATTCCGAGCACAGCTGGATCAGCTGTTCGACGCTCAGTGGGGTCGAATCGGTCTGCGCCACAAGCCCGTTCACCGCCGCCAGGCCCCCGGTGACGGCCGCCGCCGAGGAGCCCAGGCCGCGGGAGTGCGGGATGGCGTTGCGGCAGCGCACCACCAGGCCGGGCGCGCCGACGCCGACGGCGTCCAGCCCGCGCCGCACCGCGCGCACGACCAGATGGTCGGCGTCGAGCGGCACCTGGTCGGCGCCCTCGCCCTCGACCACCACCTGCAGGCCGGAATCGGTTGTCTCCACAACGATCTCGTCGCGCAGGTCCAGTGCCAGGCCGAGGCTGTCAAACCCGGGGCCGAGATTGGCGCTGGACGCCGACACCACGGCGCTGGCCACCAGCCCGGCGGGCAGCATCTGAACCGCCATTTCTTACGCGAGGCCCAGTTGTTCGACGACGAGGACGGGATCGACCGGCAGCGGGGACACGGTCGGCATGTCCTTCAGCGCGGTGTCGGGATCCTTGAGGCCATTGCCGGTCACGGTGCAGACGACCGTGGAGCCGCGAGCCACCCAGCCGTCGTCGACGGCCTTGAGTAGCCCCGCGATGCTGGCCGCGGACGCCGGCTCGACGAAGACGCCCTCGGAGGCGGCCACCAGGTGGTACGCCGCCAGGATCTCCTCGTCCGTGACGGCCAGGAAGCGGCCGTTGGACTGTTGTTGCGCCGCGACGGCGGCCGTCCACGACGCGGGGGCGCCGATGCGGATCGCCGTGGCGATGGTCTCCGGGTTGCGGACCGGTTCGCCGTGCACCAGGGGCGCGGCGCCGGCGGCCTGGGCGCCGAGCATGCGGGGCAGCCTGTCGATCACGCCCTCGTGGTGATACTCGGTGTAGCCCTTCCAGTACGCGGTGATGTTGCCGGCGTTGCCGACCGGAAGCGCGTGCACGTCGGGGGCGGCGCCCAGCGCGTCGACGATCTCGAACGCCGCCGTCTTCTGGCCCTCGATGCGCACCGGGTTCACCGAGTTCACCAGCGAGATCGTCGGGAAGTCGGCGGCCATCTTGCGGGCGAGTTCCAGGCAGTCGTCGAAGTTGCCGTCGATCTGGATGATCTTGGCGCCGTGCATGACTGCCTGCGCCAGCTTGCCCATCGCGATCTTGCCCTGCGGTATCAGCACAGCGCAGGTGATGCCGGCGCGCGCGGCGTACGCCGCCGCCGAGGCCGAGGTGTTGCCGGTCGATGCGCACAGCACCGCCCGCTGGCCGCGGGCCAGGGCGTCGGTGACCGCCATCGTCATGCCCCGGTCCTTGAAGGAGCCGGTGGGATTGAGGCCCTCGACCTTGAGATGGACGGTGCAGCCGGTCTTTTCCGAGAGCCGGGTCGCGGCGATCAGCGGGGTGCCACCCTCCAGGAGGGTGACCGGGGTCCAGTCGTCGCCGACCGGCAACCGATCGCGGTAGGCCGCGATCACTCCCGGCCAGGGTTGGTGGATGGCCGTCCGGGGGATGCTCACAGGCCGTTTCCTTCCAGTCGCAGCACGCTCGTCACGCCCTGCACGACGTCCAAATCGGCCAGGGCGCTGACGGTTTCGGACAGCGCCGCGTCGGTGGCGGTGTGGGTGACAACCACGACGCGGGCCCCGACCCGCCGGCCGCCCTCGTCGACCATGCCCTCCTGGCGCACCTCGGCGATGCTCACCTCACGCTTGGCGAATTCCGTTGCCACCGATGCCAATACACCGGGCTCGTCGGCGACGTTCATGCTGACGTAGTAGCGGGTGGGGATGAGACCCATCGGGGCGATGGGAAGCTGGGCGTACCGGGACTCCTTGGGGCCACGGCTGCCCAGCACCCGGTTGCGGGCGGCCATCACCAGGTCGCCGGTGACGGCCGACGCGGTGGGCGCGCCGCCGGCACCCTGCCCGTAGAACATCAGCCGCCCCGAGGCCGCGGCCTCGACCACCACCGCGTTGAACGCCCCGCTGACCGTGGCCAGTGGATGCGACAACGGCACCAGCGCGGGGTAGACGCGGGCCGAAACCCGTTGCTGGCCATCGTCTCCCGTGACGCGCTCGCAAATGGACAGCAGTTTGATGGTGCAGCCCAGCGCCCGCGCGGACGCGAAGTCGGCCGGGGTGATCTTGGTGATGCCCTCGCGATAGACGTCGTCGGCATGCACCCGGGTGTGGAAGGCGATGGACGCCAGGATCGCGGCCTTGGCCGCGGCGTCGTAGCCCTCGACGTCGGCGGTGGGATCGGCCTCGGCGTAGCCCAGCGCGCTGGCGTCGGCCAGGGCGCTGGCGTAGTCGGCGCCGGTGCTGTCCATCTCGGACAGGATGTAGTTCGTGGTGCCGTTGACGATGCCGGCCACCCGCAGCACCGTGTCGCCGGCCAGCGATTGGGTGAGCGGGCGGATGACGGGGATCGCGCCCGCGACCGCCGCCTCGAAATACAGGTCGACGTGCGCATTTTCGGCCGCCTGGGCCAGCTCCCCGGTGGAGATGGACAGCAGCGCCTTGTTGGCCGTGACCACGGACTTGCCGTGTTCGAGCGCGGCCAGGATCGCCTTGCGGGCGGGCTCGACGGGTCCCATCAACTCGACGACGATGTCGACGTCCGCGCGGGATACCAGCTCTTCGATGTTGTCCGTCAGCAGCCCGATGGGGACGCCGCGGTCGGCGGCGACGCGACGCACCCCGACGCCACGCAGCACCAGCGGGGCACCGATACGCGCCGCCAGGTCGGCGGCGCTGTCCTCGATGATGCGGACGACTTCGCTGCCGACGTTGCCCAACCCGAGTACTGCTACGCCGACGGGCTTTTCGTTACCGGGCACGGGTCACCTCACTTCCAGACTCAAGAGATCGTCGACCGTCTCCCGGCGCAGCACCAGGCGGGCGCGCCCACCGCGCACGGCCACCACCGCGGGACGGCCGATCATGTTGTAGCGGCTCGACAGCGAATAGCAGTAGGCGCCGGTGGCGGCGACCCCGAGCAGGTCGCCCGGCTGCAGATCCCCTGGGACCCAGGTGTCGCGGACGACGATATCGCCTGTCTCGCAGTGCTTTCCGACGATTCGGGCCAGCTCCGCCGGCGCGTCGCTGACCCGCGAGACCAGCCGGGCGTCGTACTGCGCGTCGTAGAGCGCGGTCCGGATGTTGTCGCTCATGCCACCGTCGACGCTGACGTAGCGCCGGTGCGCCGTCGTGCTCACGTCGACGTCCTTGACGGTGCCGACCTCGTACAGGGTGATGGTGCCCGGTCCGACGATGGCGCGCCCCGGCTCGACGACCAGCCTGGGGGTGGGCAGCCCGACGGCCGCCGACTCGCTGCGCACGATGGCGCCCAGCTTGGCCGCCAGCTCGCCCACCGGAGGGGGATCGTCGGCCGACAGGTACGAGATGCCAAAGCCGCCACCGAGATCGACCGTCGACAGCTGGGCCGTCTTGTCCACGCCGAACTCGTCGACGATCTCGTGCACCAGCCCGATGACGCGGTGCGCGGCCAGCTCGAAGCCGGCGACGTCGAAGATCTGGGAGCCGATGTGGCTGTGCAACCCGACCAGCCGCAGGTGATCGGTGGCGAACACCCGGCGTACCGCCGCCATCGCCGCGCCGCTGGCCACCGACAGCCCGAACTTCTGGTCCTCGTGCGCGGTGGAGATGAACTCGTGGGTGTGCGCCTCGACCCCGACGGTGAGGCGCACGAGCACGTCCTGGACGATGCCCGCCTCCCCCGCGATCGCGTCGAGGCGTTCGATCTCGATCAGCGAGTCCAGCACGATGTGCGCCACTCCCGCCTTGACGGCGGCGGTCAGTTCCGCGACGGATTTGTTGTTGCCGTGGAAGATGATTCGCTCCGGCGGGAAGTCGGCGTGCAGCGCGACGGCCAGTTCGCCGCCAGTGGACACGTCGAGCGACAGGCCCTCCTCGTCGATCCAGCGGGCGATTTCGGTGCACAGGAACGCTTTGGCGGCGTAGTGCACGTTGTGGCCGCCGCCGAAGGCCGCCGCCATGTCGCGGCAGCGGGAGCGGAAGTCGTCCTCGTCAACGACGAACAAGGGGGTCCCGTACTCCTGGGCGAGGTCGGTGACCGCGACTCCCCCGATGACGGCCGCGCCGTTCTCGTCGCGAGTTGTGCTGCGCGGCCACACGTTCGGCGCCAGCAGCAGCAGCTCCTCGGGGGATTGCGGCCGGGGCGGGCTTTCGGCGTGGCGCGTCTCGTCGGCGTGCCGGGGACCGGCGGGATGGACGTTCACATGCGCTCCGGTGCGGTGACGCCGAGGATCGTCAGGCCGTTGGCGATGACCTGGCGGGCGGCCTGGCACAGCGCGAGGCGCGCGGTGTGCAGGTCGGTCGGCTGCTCGTCGCCCTGCGGCAGGACGCGGCAGGAGTCGTAGAACCGGTGGTAGTCGCCGGCGAGGTCCTCCAGGTAGCGGCAGATCCGGTGCGGTTCCCGCAGCGCTGCGGCGGTTTTCACCACTCGCGGGAATTCGCCGATACTGCGCAGCAGCGCGCCTTCCTTGTCGTGGCTGAGCAGCTCGAGGTGGCCGCCGCCGGGGATCAGGCCGAGCTCGGCGGCGTTGCGGGCCAGCGCCGACAGCCGCGCGTGCGCGTATTGCACGTAATAGACCGGGTTTTCGTTGGACGCCGAGGACCACAGCGCCAGGTCGATGTCGATCGGGGTGTCCACCGACGAGCGGATCAGGCTGTAGCGCGCGGCGTCGACGCCGATCGCCTCGACCAGGTCGTCGAGCGTGAGCACCGTGCCGGCCCGCTTGCTCATCCGGACCGGCTGGCCGTCGCGGACCAGGTTGACCAGCTGCCCGATGAGCACCTCGACGCTGGCCGGGTCTTCGCCGAATGCGGCGGCCACGGCCTTCAGCCGGGCGATGTAGCCGTGGTGGTCGGCGCCGAGCATGTAGATGCACAGGTCGAAGCCGCGTTGCCGCTTGTCCAGGTAGTAGGCGATGTCGCCGGCGATGTAGGCCGGCTTGCCGTCGCTCTTGATCACGACGCGGTCCTTGTCGTCACCAAAAGCGCTGGTGCGCAACCAGGTTGCGCCGTCCTTCTCGTAGACGTTGCCGGTCCCGCGGAGCCGGGCGATGGCCTGCTCGACGCGTCCGCTGGTGTGCATCGAGTCTTCGTGGGTGTAGACGTCGAAGTCGGTGCCGAAGTCGTGCAGCGACTCCTTGATGTGGGTGAACATCAGGTCGACGCCGATTTCGCGGAAGGTCTCGTGCATTTCGGCTTCGGGCAGGCTCAGCGCGTCGGGCGCCTTCTGCAGAACCTGCGCGGCGATGTCATTGATGTAGGCGCCCGCGTAGCCGTCTGGTGGCGTCGGCTCGCCCTTGGCCGCCGCGATCAACGAGTTCGCGAACCGGTCGATCTGCGCGCCGTGGTCGTTGAAGTAGTACTCCCGCACCACGTCGGCGCCCTGGGTGGACAGCAACCGGCCCAGCGCGTCGCCGACCGCAGCCCAGCGGGTGCCGCCGATGTGGATCGGCCCGGTGGGGTTGGCCGAGACGAACTCCAGGTTGATCTTCTGCCCGGCCAGGTCGTCGGAGTACCCGAACTCGTCGCCGGCGTCGATGACGTTGGTGACGACCACCGCCTGCGCCGACGCCTCGAGGCGCATGTTGATGAAGCCCGGCCCGGCGACCTCCGCCGCCGCGATGCCGTCGGCGCCGGCCAGCTTTTCGGCGAGCCATCCGGCCAGCTCACGCGGGTTGGCGCCGACCTTCTTGCCCAGCTGCAGCGCCAGGTTGCTGGCGTAGTCACCGTGATCGGGATTACGCGGCCGTTCGACCGTAACCGTCGCCGGCAACGCGGCAGCGTCGAGCCCGCGCTCGGCAAGCACCGCGGCGGCGGTGACTTTGAGCAGCTCAGCCAGGTCGGCGGGGGTCACGAGCGTCCATCCTATTGGCTAGGGTCCCCCGGCCCCGAATCTATTGCAGGGGGCAGCGCGGCCGCACCGGGGCCCGGGCCGCTACCGACTGGCGCGGGCGGCCTCGATCGGCACGATGTCCACCAGCCGGTCGCCGCGGACGACGTGATAGGCGTCATACCGATCGACGGTGGGGTCGCAGTGCGGGGTGGCGAACTCCACACGTTCCCCGAGGCTGACGGGCGCGCCAGCGGGCCGGGTCAGTGCGCCGTGTTCGTCGCCGAAGAACGCGTAGGTCGAGCCGCCGAACCGTGCACCGGCCGGCCGCGGCATGGGACCGTCCGTCGCGAAAGCCTTGAGGCCGGCGTCGACGGTGACGATGGCGTCGGCGTTGGCGCTCACGACTTGGCTCGCAACCCACAGGCTGGTTCGGAAGGCTCCGTCGTCGTCGTCGCCCAGTGCGTCGGAATATTCGGCGTCCATGAAGACGTAAGAGCCGGGCTGCAACTCGTTGAGGACGCCCAAGTCCAGATCGGCCGCGACGGTTCCGGTGCCGCCGCCGGTGACGATGCCGACCGGGTGACCGGCGGTGCGCAGCGCGTCGACCACCACGGTGAGCGTATCCATGCCTATTTTGACTGCGTCGCAACGGTGTTGGAAGCCGGGGATGTGCTGCCAATGCCCGCCGTAGCCCTGAACGCCGGCCAGCGTCAGCCCGTCGCACCGATGGACGTGCTCGGCCAGCGCCACCGCCTGTTCGGGCCCGGAGACACCGGTGCGGCCCAGGCCTACGTCGACGTCGATGAGGACGTTGAGGTGAATGCCGCGGCGGCACGCTTCGGCGCTGAGCGCGGTCGCCGGGTCGGGATGATCCACCACACAGGCAAAACCCGGGTCGAGCGACGCCACGTCGCACAGCCGCTTCGGCATCAGCGGATCGGCGACCGGCGACGTCAGGAGGATGCCGCGCACGCCGGCCGCCGAAAGTGCTTCGGCCTCCCCGATTTTGGCGCAGCAGATCCCCACCGCGCCGGCGGCGATCTGCTTTCCCGCGATCCAGGCGCATTTGTGCGTCTTGGCGTGCGGGCGCAGGGCGACCTTGCCGCGGGTGCGATCGGCCATTCGGCCGATGTTGGCGTCCAGCGCCGCCTCGTCCAGGATCAGCGCCGGGGTGGGCAGGCGGAATCGTGAGTTCGGCTCGCCAATCATGGCTTGCGCCAACGATTCCGCCGGACGCATCGTCATCCGGGGGCGACGGACGTCAGGTGCTCGAATCCCGCAATCGGGACGATGTCCGGGAGTCGGCGGATCGCGCCGTTCTGAGCCCACTGGCCTTCGGGCACTTCATGGATGACGCACGACGTGACGACCATCCGGTCGCCGTTGGCTTGAGCCGCCGCCGCGGCGACCTCCTGAATTTCGCCGGCGAATCGCGCCTTGCGGGCCCCGTCGAGCACCCCGGTGCTGACCTGCCAATCGATGAATACGCCGGCGACCGCGGCGTCCGCCGGCAGGCCGGCGGAGTAAAAGCACCCGGGCGTGAGCTCGTGCAGCAGGACCAGGGCCCGCATCCGGTGCTGGGGCCGGTCGGGCACCGACTCGGCGCGGCACGCCGCCTCGGTCAGACCCGTCACCAGGCGCTCCTTGCCCGTCTCGTCGAAGGCGCCCGGCGTCAGTGTTACGCGCATCAGCGGCATGACATGTCCTTTCAGGGAGTTCTTGCCCTCGTAATCTCCTCCGGCCGCGCCGCAGAATCCAGTGGCGAGGCAGACAGCTTTCTTGCATAATTCGCCACATGATCGGTTTCGATGTGCTGGTGCTCGACGGGGCCAGCGCCAGCGCGGTGGGTGTCACGATCGACGTGGTCTCGGCGGCCAACCGGATCCTCGGCAAGTCCGCGTTCGACCTGCGGTTCGTCTCCCCGGAGAGCCAGGTCGCCCTGCGCGGTGACCTGGCCGTCGCCGCGCAACCGCTGACGCACGCCGGCGCGCGAGACGTCGTCGTGGTGCCCGGGCTGGGCGCCGCACAGCCGGAGGAGATCGCGGAGAGGCTCGACGGCGCCGACGTCGCCGTCGCCGCCGAGTGGCTGGCCGCCGCGGACGCCCGCGGCGCGGAAATCGCGGCCTCCTGCACGGCGGTATTCGTCCTGGCCGCGGCCGGACTTCTCGATCAACGGCGCTGCGTCACAACGTGGTGGCTCGGGGCCGACCTCGCCCGGGTCGCGCCGGCCGCCCGTGTCGTCATCGACGAAATGGTCGTGCGCGACGGGTCGATCTGGACGGCCGGCAGCGCCTTCGCGCACATCGACCTGATGCTCGCGTTGATGCGCGACCTCGGCGGCGCCGCGCTCACCGACGAGCTCGCGAACCGGCTCGTGGCCGATCAGCGGACGTCGCAGGCGAGCTTCCTCATCCCCTCGCACCTGGCGGCGCGCGACGAAACCGTCGCGACGCTGGAGCGATTCGTCCGGTCCCGGCTGGACGAGCCGCACACGCTCGACTCGCTGGCCCGGTTTTGCGGCCTGAGCACCCGGACCCTGGCGCGCCGGACGCGAAATGCCGTGGGGCTCAGCCCGCTCCAGCTGGTGCAGCGGGTTCGCCTCGAGCGCTCGCTGCATCTGTTGCGCACCACCCGCATGCCGCTCGAGGAGATCGCCGCGTCCGTCGGGCTGGCGGATCCCGCGACGCTGCACCGACTGGTGAAGAAACACACCGGGCGATCGCCGGGCGCGCTGCGTCCGAGTGCGCAGGCGAAGGCCAGTTGAGCCCTGGCGGGGTCACGACCGTCACGTCGATGCGTTACTCTGGCTGGGCCCGCTGGCGCATCATCTTGTTTTGCGCCCCCGTAGCTCAGGGGATAGAGCGTCTGCCTCCGGAGCAGAAGGCCGCAGGTTCGAATCCTGCCGGGGGCACCATCTCCCCCGCAGCTCAGAGCGGCACGAGCACCTGCACGAACGGGTAACCCTTAAGGCGCGTATTCGGGGCAGTATGACGTGGCCGAAGTTCGCACCAAAAACCTCACGTCGTCGTCCGTCATACCGTTGCGCTCGTGCGACTGAAACATGCCCAGGATCGAATCCATGTTGCGGCCCTGCGCCAACAGGGCACAGATCTTGTGGCCCATGTTGATCAGGCCCTGATCGCCTTTGGCGCTCGAGATGCCCTGATTGTGGAGCGCGTTCAGGAACGCGGTGTCGTTGTCGTCCGCATGAGCGGACGGGATAACCATCAGGAAAAGGGCCGCTGCCAGCAGCGCGGCAGTGCGCGTCATGAGGTTGCATGGTAGCCCGGCCCAGTCATCGCGCATCGGGCTGGCCCGCGCGGGTCGGTGCCCGAAAACCACGTACTCGAGCAACGGGGCAATGATCGACCAGGGCGCGGCCGTTGTGGCCGATCGTCTCGGCGGAGCTTCCGGCGGGCCAGCCGGTGCGGGTCCCGCCGCGCCGACCACCGTCGTTGGGTCTCCGTCTTCGAGCGGAGGCTTTGAGAGTTAGCAGCCGATACAAGTCTCCCGTTTGCCTCAACGGGCGAACACGACACGGCTACGCTGTGTGCCTGGCGGCCGGGCGGCTCGGATGAGGAGGCTAGGTTGGTGCGACGCGAAGGTCAGGTGCCGACCTGATGTTGTCGCTGTTCATCGCTTTGGTCGGGCTCGTCTTCCTCGCCCTCGCGCCGACCCGCTACACCGGCATGATCTTCGTGCTCACCCTGCTCGCGACCTTCGGGATCACCGCGTTCGACATGAGCACCCATCAACCCACCAGCACCGACGTCACCGGCTTCGCGCTCGCGCTCATGCTTGGCGGCCCCGCCCTGCTCGTCCGAAGCGAGCGGGGAATGAAGGGCTGACTCGGCTATCCAGTCAGGAAAACCAGCCGGAACTTACCGATCTGAACTTCGTCGTTGTTGGCCAGCACTGTTGAGTCCACCGCCTGCCGGTTGACGTAGGTGCCGTTGAGGCTACCGACGTCGGCGACGGCCCAGTTGCCGTCCTCGTCGAGCCGAAACTCCGCGTGACGGCGGCTCACGGTGACGTCGTCGAGAAGAATGTCGCTGTCGGGATGGCGCCCCGCCGAGGTAACGGGTCGATCGAGCAAGAAACGGGAACCGGCGTTCGGGCCACGCTTGACGATCAGCAGCGCGGATCCGCTCGGCAGCCGTTCGGCGGTTTCCGCCTCGGTGGCGGTCGAACCGTCATCCGGTTCGTCGAGGAACTGTGTGCCGTAATCCGCGGTCGTCTCCCCCACCGCTTCGGTGAGGTATTGGTCGTCGTCGCCGCGGTTCATGTGTTGCTCCCGCCGCCGGCCGCGCTGGCCCGCTTCGCCAGTTGCCGGCCCTTCTTACCTGGACCGCGAGCACGGTCAGATGCCCGTTAGCCCAAGAGAAGTACCCACCTTCCGGCGGTCTTATGCCCTCACGTCCGGCTGAGAACGAACGCCTCGATGCGGCGGTCGCCGGCGCGCACTTCGTACTTGCGCCAGCCGGGGTACATCTTGAGCCCTTTCGCCCAGATCTCGTCGCGCTCGGCCGGCGTGGCCAACCGGGCGGTGGCAGGCCAAGTGTCGCGGCCGATCGACACCGTGGCTTTCGGGTTGGCCTTGAGGTTGTAGTACCAGGCCGGGTGCTTTTCGCCGCCCCAGTTGGACGCGATGAGGCCGACGCCATCGGGGTGCGGGATTCCGTACAACGCGACGGTGCGGGGTTGACCCGACTTGGCGCCGGTGGTGGTGAGAATGACCGCGGGAACCCCGGTCACGATCCCAGCGAAGCTGCTTCGGCCGCCGGTGACCTTGGTGACGAGTCGGTCCAGATGGTGCGCCGCCGGGCGCATGAACGCCGCCCCCACCTTCGTGGCGGCGAAGGTGCGCATCATTCGATGAAACGGGTTGGTGGCGTCGAAGGACCGGTCGGACATGGTGTCATTCTTGCCGCAATTGCATCGCCGGCTCAAGTGGGTGCCAATGAGTGACACCCTTGCCGCGGGCGGCCCGTCGTTGGATGATCGCGAGATCGCCCTTCTCTGAGGAGGTCTGGATGAACATGGCGCTGTGGATCGTCGCGATCGTTCTGGCGGTCGCATTCGTCGGGAGCGGGCTGTTGAAACTCGTTCGCACCAAGGACCAACTGGTGGGCTCGGGCTTCGGTTGGGCGGAGGACTACAGCCCGACGACGATCCGGCTCATCGGGGTCGCCGAGATCCTCGGCGCGATCGGGCTGATCGTGCCGGCCCTGACGCACATCGCGCCGATCCTGGTGCCGCTGGCCGCGATTGGGCTCGCGGCGGTGATGGTCGGCGCTTCTGTGGTGCACGCCCGGCGCAAGGAGACTCCGTTCGTCGCGATGAACGCGGTGCTGCTGGTGCTCGCCGTCTTCGTCGCGTGGGGCCGCTTCGGGCCCTACCCGCTTACCTAAGTCATTCCGGCTTGGTGGCGTCGACCTGATCCTGGGTGTATTCGATGGCGGGCGGCGAGTCGCCGTAGACGTCGAGGGTGTGGATGAAGCGGTGCACGCCCATCACCCCGGCGCAGGTGAAGCCCAGCTCGATGATCTGCGCGGCGGTGAAGTGCTCCCCCAGCCGCTTGTAGAACTCGTCGTCCATTGCGTGATGGTCGGCCGACAGCAAATCGAGGAACTCGACGGCCATCTGTTCCTGCGGGGTGAGGTCGCCGTGGCCCGGGGCGAGCAGGCAGGCGACGTCCTCGTCGGTGATCGAGTCGTGCTTGCGCGACTGGCGACACGGCTCGCACTCGCCGAGTTGGGCGCTGCGGATGCGCAGCAACTCGAGGATCCGGCCGCCGAGTAGGGTGCCGGCACCGAGCTGGTGTCTGGCCATGTCGACCTGTTCGAGTTGTGCGCTGCGATACGCGAATATCTGCAGCGGCACCGGGGTTGCGTAGAGCCCGGCGGCGACGCCGGCCTCCACGATCTCGCGGGAGCGCGAGCTGAGCTGTTCCATTGGGATTGGCGCAATACGCGGCATAAATCAGGCTAACTTTCTTGTGCGTGGCCGAAAAGCCCCGATGAGTGGGAGAACTCGATGTCCAGACTTGCCGAAAAGGTCGCGATAGTCACCGGGGGTGCGGGCGGAATCGGTGCGGCGACGGCGCGCGAATTGGCCCGCGAGGGCGCCGCCGTCGCCGTCGTCGACGTCGACGAGGCGAAGGCCGCCGGGGTCGCCGACGAGATCCGGCGCACCGGGGCCCGGGCGATCGCGCTCGGCGGCGATCTCGCGCGGGAGGCGACCGCGCGAGACGTGGTGGAATCGACGGTCGCGGAATTCGGGCGCCTCGACGTCCTGCACAACAACGCGGCCCTGACCGCCAGCGACTTCCTGTCGCGGGACACCACGGTCACCGAGATGTCGCAGGACGTGTGGCAGCGATCCCTGCAGGTGAATCTCGGCAGCCAGCTGCTGATGTGCAAGTACGCCGTCACCGAAATGCGAAGGGGCGGAGGGGGTTCCATCGTCAATATGTCGTCGGGGGCCGCACTCAAAGGCGACCGCACCCGCTTGGCCTACGGCGTCTCGAAGGCCGGGGTGCACGCCCTGACGATGTACGTCGCGACCAGCGAGGGCAAGGCGGGCGTGCGGGCGAACACGATCGTGCCCGGCTTGATCCTCACCGACGCCGTGCGCGCGCACCTCTCCGAGGAGATCATCGGCCGCCTCGGCCGGGCCACGTTGACGCCGTACCTCGGGGAGCCGCGAGACGTCGCCGGTCTCGTCGTCTTCCTGGCCTCGGACGCGTCGCGCTACATCACCGGGCAGATGATCGCGATCGACGGCGGGATGTCCGCTCATGTCGGCCTCGACACCGGCGACTAACCGCTCGTCGGCCCGAGCGCGTACGCACCGGTCTCGGGATGGTGATACCAGCCGCTGGCGGCATGCGTGCCGCCGTCGACGTGGATCGTCTGACCTGTGATGTAGCTGGACATCTCGGACGCGAGAAAGACTGCCGCGCCCGCCATTTCGTCGACGTGACCGGCCCGGCCCATCGGGACGGTGAGGCCGAATCGCTGCTCGGAGCCGGGCGGCGCGATCGCCCTGATGCCTTCGGTCAGGGTGATGTCGGGCGCCAGCGCGTTGACCCGGATGCCGTGCGGCGCGAGCTCGAGCGCGGCGGTCTTGGTGTAGTTGATGACGCCGGCCTTGGCCGCCGCGTAGGTCGCGTACCCGGGTGCGGCGCGCACGCCCTCGATCGAAGTGACGCTGATGATGCTGCCGGGCAGCTTCTGCTCGACGAGGGCGCGCGCCACCCGCTGCGTGCACAGGTAGACGTGGCGCAGGTTCGACTTGTACAGCGCGTCCCAACCGTTCTCGCTGGTGTCGAGAATGCCCGACCAGAAAACCCCGCCGGCGTTGTTGACCAGGATCGACACCGTCCCCAGCTCGGCGGAGGTCTGCGCCAGCGCGGCGTCCACCGCGGCGCTGTCCCGCACGTCGACGGTGAGACCCAGCGCGCCGATCTCTTCGGCGGCCGAGGCGCACGAGTCGGGGTGGCGTTCCCAGATCGCGACGCGCGCACCGAAGGCCTTGAGCCCCGCCGCGATGCCGCGGCCGATGCCCGCGCCGCCGCCGGTGACGACCGCGACGCGGTCGGTCAGAAGAACGCTGGAGGGATCGAGTGCCATGACGATGACTATAGAATATCCGCACGTCAAGGTTTACGGTCTGAACTGAATATGTTCGATGTGTAATGCACGGGAGGGTCGCCATGGCCAGCACGATCTTCGTCACCGGCGCGACCGGGCAGACCGGCGGCAACGTCGCCCAGCAGCTGATCGAGCGCGGTGACCACGTCCGCGCGCTGGTGCGCGAACCCGACGACGCCGCCGCGCTGGCCGCGATCGGCGTCGAGCTGGTCAAGGGCGACATCACCGACGCCGACGACGTGCTGGCCGCGGCGAAGGGCGCCGAGGCGGCCATCCACTGCGCCGCACTGCTGGGCGGCGCGAGCCAGGACCTCGAGGACTTCAGGGCCGTCAACACGGTCGGCACCATCAATGTGCTGGACGCCGCCAAGGCCCACGGCATGCGCCGGGTCGTCGCCCTGAGCACCGCCACCTTCCTCGACCTGAGCACCGGCGTCGATTTCGAAGAGGCGCCCGTGCTGCGCAACCCGCCGGGCGACCCCTACACCGTCACCAAGCTCGCCGCCTTTCTCGAAGCGCACCGGCGCGCGGCCGCGGGCGAAGACGTGCTGACATGCCACCCGGGGGCGATCTTCGGTCCCGGCCTGGTCGTCGCGCGCGCCCTGCACCGCACCAGCTTCAACCGGGTGCTGCTGGCCGGCATGCGCGGAAAGATCAAGCGCTATCTGGCTTTTCCCGTGACCTGGGTGGCGGGGGCGGACGTCGCGAAGGGCTCGATCGCCGCGCTGGACAAGGGCGTGGCCGGGGAACGCTACCTGTTGGTCGGCCGCCCCGAGGACACCTTCAGCACCGCCGGCGGCATCAACCGCGCCTGCGAGATCGCCGGAATCGACCACCGCGTCGAGGATCTCGACTACCGCAGCGACCCCGAGGCGCTGACCGCCGAGTTCGGACCCACCCTGATGGCGATCGCGAAGGCCGCGGCCAAGAGCGAGCGCAAGCCCCGGGCGACCGACAACCTGACCACCCGGCGGCTCGGTTATGCGCCCATGTCCTTCGATGACGGCTTAAGGCTGCTGATCTCATGGCTGCGCGAGCTCGGCAAGCTGTAGGGGCCGCCGCGGTGGATCTGTCCGATCGGATCCTCGACGCGGCCCAGCGCCTGGTGTTCCGGACGGGCGCCCGGAAGCTATCGCTCTCGGATGTGGCGACGCTCGCCGGGGTTTCGCGACCCACCATCTATCGCTATTTCGCGTCCAAGGAAGAACTCATCGACGCGCTGGGCAAGCGGGAGCGCCACCGCTTCGCCGCCGCGATGGACGACGCGACGTCCGGGGTCGTCGGCGTCGCCCGCCTCGAGGCGGCGATCGACGTCGTCGCGACCTTCGTCGAGGCGCAACCGCCCGGGCGGCTGCTCGACCTGGAGCCGACATTCGCCCACGACCAGATGGCCGAGGCGCTGCCCATGCTCGCCGAGGGGCTGGTGACGGTTTTACGGCGCTGCGCCCGCGAGGGCGCGTTCGCCACGGCGGTGGACCCGCGCGCACTCGCCGGCGCGATCGCGCGGACGGCGTTGAGCCACTACATATTTCCCGACGGCGACCGTGCGGCGGCGCGCCGGGAGATCCGGGCTGCCGCCGGTCTTGCTGGTGCGGGTGGCCGTTAGGAGGGCGACCCGGCATACCGACGCTTACGCCGCGATGCCCACCTCACCGGCGGGGGGTAGCCAGCGCAGATATTCGCGCGGACCGAGCAGTTCCAGGCGTCGCCACAACGCGCTGGTTGGCAGGGCCTGGCTGCGGTGCTGGCGTACCGCCCGAAACTGCCGGGTTCGGTCGACTGGCACGACTATGTCGATGTCGTCCGGCCGGTGTCCGATGAAGCCCGCCCCGTACTCGTCATTCAAGGCCTGAGCGACATCATCGGGCAAGGTCCATCCCAGCACCGGGAGCATCGCCCGGCCCGCGGCGGCCCGTGCCGCGGCGGTAGCGTGCCGATGGTCCGGGTGTCCCGTTACGCCGGTCGGGTCGAACACCAGCAGACCCTCAGCGCCGAATGACTCCGCCAGATCGGCGACCTCGATCGCCAGCTCATCGATGGATCGATCGGCCAACTGCCCGTCCGGATAACGTAAGAGGCGCACCGTCGAAACGCCGAGTTGCTCGGCGGCGGCGGCGAACTCGTGCGCTCGGATTCGGCCCAGCTCGCCGGGGACGCCGTGCAGCGTCGACGCCTCACCTTGCGTGAGGCACAGCACCGCCAGGTCTGATCCGCGGTCAGCGAATGCAGAGAGGACGGCACCCAAACCGAATGATTCGTCGTCGGGATGGGCGACCACAGCCAGTACGGAGCGCCACGCGGGGAGCTTGCGCGTTGTCATCACGACCCCGAGTCGCCGGCAGCCCGAATCGCGGATTCGACTTCGTCGGCGCTGAGCTCCTTGGTGCAAAAGAACCAATCCTCGCAATGAGTCTTGTCATCGCGCCCGCGCATGCGTTCGTCGGCGGTGCCCGCGGAGCCGGGAGCCGACAGGATTACCGGTTCGCCGGGGCGCCAATCGGCCGGGGTTGCGACGCCGAAATGGTCCGCGGTCTGCAGCGCCTTGACCACGCGCAGCAGTTCGTCGAAGTTACGTCCGAGACTGAGCGGATAGTAGATGATCGCGCGGATCGTGCCTTGCGGATCTATGACGAAAACTGCTCGTACCGCCTTGGTCGAGTCTTCGCCGGGCATGATCATCCCGTATTTCTTGGCGACCTCCATCGAGACGTCTTCGATTACGGGATAAGCGATTTCGACGTCTTTGAGGCCGCGGAAGGCGATCTTGTCTTTGATCGTCCGCAGCCAGGCGATATGGCTGTACAGGCCGTCGACGGAAAGTCCCACCAGTTCCGTGTTGTAGATCGCAAACTGCTGCTGCATCGAGGCAAAGGTCATGAGCTCGGTGGTGCAGACGGGGGTGAAGTCAGCCGGGTGCGAGAAGAGGATCACCCATTTTCCTTGGTAGTCAGCGGGAAAGTCGATTTCACCCTGGGTAGTCGGGGCAGTGAATGCGGGGGTTGGGTCACCGATACGTGGCATCTGTGCTGTCGCGACGGCTCCATCCGAATCGACGCTCATGGCGATCCGTCCTTCCTGAAACGATTCTCAACTCGCTTATCTGGTGCCTCTTGTAGCGTGCACTGATCCGCCTTCGGCGCGTAGGGCCGATGGTCACGTGGCAGCAGTGCGCAGGTGCTCCTGTGCATCACCGAACAATGTCGCGCGAGCACCGGTGAGTGCGGCGACACGCTCCTCGAGCTTGGCGTTGGCGGCCGCGAGGCGCTCGTTGTGTTCGCGGGCTTGGTGCAGACGTGCCACCAACTCCATCTGCTTGCGATACATCGCCGCGTGGATGTAGTTGGTGTAGTGGGTGTTCTCGGCGATCAGCCACCGGGCTACGTTCATCAGCTCGTCAGTGCTGTAGCCATACGGTTTCTCGCTCGGCATATCGGTCCTCCCGATGTCGTGGTGGTGCTATTCGACGTGTCACCTGGCGGCGTCGTGGCGGCAGGTGCACCGCTGGCCGGGGTGCACCGATTGCATGACGCGGTCGGCATGCCGGCCGCAGCCCGACCAGGTGGTCTTGCCGCAGCGAGGGCAGCGCACGGGGTAGCACACGCCGCTACACCTGCGCGGTTGCTTTGCGTTCGGCGATCGCAGCACGGACGCGCTCCATGTCCAGGGCCTCGATCTTGCCGATCAGATCCTCGAGCGCCGATGGCGGCATCGCTCCGGGTTGGCTGTACACGAGAATCCCGTCACGGAACGCCATGATGGTGGGAACGGACCGGATGCCTACCGTCGCGGCCAGGTCACGCTCCGTGTCGGTGTCAACCTTGGCGAAAACGACGTCAGGGTGGCCCTGGGCGGACCGTTCGAAGACCGGCCCAAAGGCCCGGCAAGGCCCGCACCACGGTGCCCAGAAATCAACGAGCACGATCGGGCTTTCCAAAATCGTCGTCTCGAAATCGGTCGCGGTAAGCGCTTTTACAGGCATCGCTCGCATCCTTTCGATCGCACCGGCGTCTCCTGATGACCACTATAGCGCAGATACCCCCATGGGTATTCCACCGGTTCACGGAATTGCGCGTCAGCCGAGGCACTTCCTTCCGTTCGGCCCACACGCGCGGGACCTTCGGCCCTTAATCATCGGATGTCATCGGCCCCATAGTGATGACTTGGGAGCTTCATTCGCATATACCCCACCCCGTATGTAATGTGTTAACTGAAACCCATCGGCCCGCGTCTCACTGAGGAGCAGCAATGGCACGAGTCGTCATTCTCGGCGCTGGGATCGCCGGACACACCGCCGCGCTGCACCTGCGCCGCTGGCTACCGCGAGCTCATGAGGTCGTCGTGGTTTCACCAAATCCGGACTGGAACTGGATTCCATCCAACATCTGGGTCGGCGTCGGGAGGATGGAGGCAACCAAGGTCCTCATCCCGCTCAAGCCGATCTACCGGCGCAACGGCATCGTCTTCCACCAGGGGTTCGCCACCGCGATCCGCCCCGAGGGCACGGCCGAGCAGGCGGCGCCCTCGGTGGACTTCACTTACACCGACGACGAGCGCCGCGGCCAGACCGCCTCCATCACCTACGACTACCTCATCAATGCGACCGGCCCGCAGCTCAACTTTGCGGCCACACCCGGCCTGGGCCCAGACGGCCACTCCCATTCCGTGTGCACCGCCGCCCACGCCGTGGAGGCGGCGAGGGCTCTCGATCAGGTCATCGCCAAGCTCAAGTCCGGCGAAAAGCAGCGCCTAGTCATCGGCGTCGGGCACGGCACTTGCACCTGCGAGGGTGCGGCGTTCGAATACACCTTCAATGTCGAGCACGTGTTGCGAGCCGCCGGCGTGCGCGACCTTGCCGAGATCGTCTACCTCACCAACGAATACGAGTTGGGCGACTTCGGCGTAGACGGAATGAGCTTCGTCGACAAGGGCTTCGTCCAGTCCAGCCGGCTGTGGACGGAGTCGCTTTTCCGCGAGCGCGGCGTCAAGGCGATCACCCAGGCGGCCGTGCACGAGGTGATGGAAGGCAAACTGCGCTACGAGCAGCTCGACGGCAAGGAGCACGACCTGGACTTTGACTTCGCGATGCTGCTGCCGCCGTTCAAGGGCGTCGCGCTCGCCGCCTACGACAAAGACGGCAACGACATCACTTCCGTCCTGTTCGCGCCGTCGGGCTTCCTCAAGGTCGACGCCGACTACTCGGGCAAGCCATACGACGAATGGTCCGCGGAGGATTGGCCGCACACCTATGAGTCGCCGGCATACCCGAACATCTTCGCGCCGGGCATCGCGTTTGCGCCGCCGCACCCGATCTCCCGGCCGCGCAAGAGCCGCAGCGGAACCGTCATCACGCCCAGCCCGCCGCGCACCGGCATGCCGTCGGGCATCATGGCCAAAACAGTCGCCGAAACCATCCGAGACCGCATCAAAAACCCCGGAGCCGCGGCGCACCGCGCGTCGATGGCGACTATGGGCGCCGCGTGCGTCGCCTCCGCCGGTACCGGCTTGCGCAAGGGCTCGGCGGCGGCGATGACCATGTTCCCGGTCGTCCCCAATCCGGTGAAGTACCCGCAGACCGGCCGTGACGTGGCCGGCACCTCCGGCGAGCTGGGCCTGGCCGGGCACTGGATCAAAGTGATGCTGCACTACCTGTTCATCTACAAAGCCAAGGCCAGACCGTTCTGGTGGCTGATCCCGGAATGAAAGGCGATCCCATGGGCGACGGCAACATCTATTCCGAGGTGGACGCGCGCACCGCCGAACGCATCGCTGACGCTCCCTTGCCCACCCGCGCCACGCTGCGGATGCGGCAGAACCTGTTCGTCCAGTTTTGGCGCTTTGTTCGGCTCAACCTCAAGATGATGCGGATCGTTAACAGCGGACACGGCTGAGTCGCGCATAGTGAACTAGCTCAGTCGAGCTGAAACTTGGTGGCGCCGAAGGGCTCCGACGTGCCGAGGGCGAAGACCGTCGACGCTTCGACGCGGTAGACGTGCCACGGCGGTGGACCGGCCGACGGGGCGCTGAACTCGGCCGTGACCGCGTCGCCCGCCACCTGACAGGGCCAGCCGTCGTGGACGAAAGTGGCTGCGACGGAAGCTAATTCGTCCTCGTCGGTGACGCGCTCGGCGGCGCCCTCGACGACGAGGTCGAACGGCTCGGTGGCGACGCTGACGACGCATCTGGGATCGCGCGCCAAGTTCCGGGACTTGCGCGTCGAAGGCCCGGAGGTGAAATACCAGCTGTCGCCGCACCGAACGACCCCGACCGGCATCACGTGCGGGCTGCCGTCGGGATTGATCGTGCTCAGCCACACGGTGTGGCGTTGCGGGCCGCCGGTGCCCGGCGCCTGCGGCAGCTCACCGTCCAGCGCCGCCTGGACGCGGTCCCATTCAATTGGCGGTGCGCCGTACCCGTCGAGGTTGCGCTCTGTGATCGTCATACCGGTATTGACCGACGCCGCATGCAGAAGTCATCGCTCGCGCAGCAGGAACAGGCCGTACGCGGCGATCGACTGCGCGTCGACGATCACCCCGGTGCGCATCATCTCCTCGACGTCCGCGCGCGAGAACCATTCGCTGTGCATGTCCTGTTCCTCGTGCTCGCGGTCCGCTTCACCCTCGACGATGCCGGTGGCCAGGAACACCCACCCGCGCTGACTCGTCATGCCGGCGGCGACGTCCAGCAGGCCCAGCGCCTCGATCGACGTCGCCTGCAGCCCGGTCTCCTCGCGCAGCTCGCGCTCGGCCAGCTCGTGCGGGTCGACCTCCGCGTGATCGGGGGCGCTGCCCTGCGGGAACTCCCAGCGCCGCGCGCCGAGGGGATAGCGGTACTGCTCGACCAGCCGGAAACGGTGCCCGTCGTAGGGCATCACCAGCGCGTAGGTCGGCTTGTCGATCACGGAGTAGATGCCGGCGCTGCCGTCGGGGCGGCGAATCTGGTCCTCACGCACCGCCAGCCATCGGTTCCGATAGATCTCGCGGGACGCGACGCATTCGATGAAGGGCACGTCGCCCAGTATCGCCGGTGCGGTAGCGTCCGGAGCCATGCCATCCCCCGAAGCCATCACCGAGACCGTAAAGAGCTACCTCGCGCTCGTCGCCGACGGCAAGACCGACGACATCGTGGCGCTCTACGCCGCCGACGCGATCCTCGAGGACCCGATCGGCGCGGACCTCCGCCGTGGCCACGACGCGATCCGCGAGTTCTATGCGGGCTTTCAAGACGCCAAGAAGGAGACCGAACTCCTCGAGATCCGGGTCGGTGGCAGCGAAGCCGCGTTCTTGTGGAACCTCACGCTCGACGGCGGCGACAGCCGCAGCCGGCTCTCCCCCATCTCGACGATGTCGTTCGACGAGGACGCGAAGATCACGTCGATGCGGGCGTTCTGGTCACCCTCGGACTTCAAAGTCCTGTAGCGCGATAATGCATCGATGACCCCTGCAGGCGGCGATCCCCCGCTCCGGCATGCGTAGCCACATCATCGTCAGCGGCGAGGACGCGCTGGCGACAACGATCGTCGAGGAGCTCAACAACGCCGGCGTGCACATCGTCAAGCTCACCAGCCCGACCGAGCTTGCCACCGCCGGGATCGCCCGCGCCCGCGCCGTGATCTGCGCCGGGGACGACGACGCGATAAATCTCGAAATCGCCCTGCTGGCAAGGAAAGCCAACCCCGACGTGCGGGTGGTGGCGCGGCTGGCCAACGACGTGCTGCGCACGGCGATGGCCGCCGACAAGCGCCCTGGCGCGATTCTGGACGTCGCGGATCTCGCGGCGCCGTCCGTCGTCGAGGCGTGCCTGGCGCACACCGTGCACCCGTTCGAGGCGGCGGGCATCAGGTTCGTCGTCTCGGGCTCCGAGGCGCCGCGCGACGCGACACTGCGCGAGATCTACGGCGACCTGGCGCCCGTCGCGGTCATTCACGGCGAGAACTGCGCTACCCCGGGCCAGGTGGAGCCATGCCCGGGCCGGGATCTGCAGGTGCACGCCGGCGATTGGACCGCGATGATCGGCACGGCCGACGAGCTGGCCGCCCGCGGCATCAAGGTCCCAAAACCGACCGCGCGGCGGTCGCGCCGGGCCTGGCTGCGCCGACTGCTCGACGCCGCGCGCGGCCTGCGTGACGACGTCAATCCGATGCTGCCGCGCGCCCTGCTGGCCGTGGCGCTGCTGCTGATCGGGTCGACGGTCGTGTTGCGCTTCACCTACCAGCCGCACCAGAAGATGACCTGGCTCGACGCGTTGTACTTCAGCACCGAGACGATCGCGACCGTCGGTTACGGCGACTTCAGCTTCCTGCAGCAGCCCACCTGGCTGCGGCTGTTCAGCATCATGCTGATGCTCGCGGGCGTGACGACCACGGCGCTACTCGTCGCGTTCATGGCGGACCTGCTGTTATCGCGGCGGTTCGCCCATTCGGCCGGCCGCCGGCGGGCCCGCCATCTGCACAATCACGTCATCGTCGTCGGGCTGGGCTCGTTCGGCAGCCGCGTCATCGCCGACCTGGCCGGCGCCGGGTACGAGGTGGCGGTCATCGAGCGCGACGACAACAACCGGTTCCTGTCGGCGGCGGACGATCTGGACGTGCCGGTGATCTTCGGGGACGCGACGCTGCGCCAGACCCTGGCCTCGGCCCGGGTCGACCGGGCCCGCGCGGTGGCGGTGTTGACCCAGGACGATATGACCAACATCGAGACCGGGATCGTGCTGCGCGAGATGCTCGGCCCGCGGGTGATGCCGGAGCTGGTCCGCCCCGACGTGCCGGTCGTGCTGCGCATCTACGACCGCGCGCTGGGCGCCGCGGTGGCGCAGCGGTTCGGCTTCGAGAACGTGCGCTCGACCGTTGATCTGGCCGCGCCGTGGTTCATCGGCGCCGCGATGGGGCTGCAGGTGCTGGGAACGTTCTGGGTGGGGCAGCGCTCCTTCATGGTCGGCGCCATGCACGTGGCCGCCGGCAGCGAACTCGACGGGCTGAAGATGTTCGAGCTGTCCACCCAGACCCGGGTCATCGCGATCACCCGCCAGGACATGCCGGTCGAACTGCACCCGCGCCGCGACGCCTGGCTGCGCGGCGGCGACACCGTCTATCTCGTCGGCCCGTACCGCGAGCTGCTGGCGACGCTGCGCAAGGGCCAGCCGCCGCAGGAGCCTGCCGCCGACGATGAGCGCGCGTCGGCCTAAAACCGCGCGGCCACGTCGGCCGCGCGGCGCAGCTGGTCGAGGTCGGAACTCGTCGGGATGAGCTGCACCTCGTCGGCGCCGATTCCCTGGAACTTCTTCAGCACCGCCAGCAGCTCGTCCTCGCTGCCGGCCCAGCCGGTCATGGGCGCCATCGCGTCGACGTACTCGGCCGGAATCCAGTTCATGTAGCGCAGCAGGTGGCGATGGACCTGGGCGCGGGCCTGCTCGGGTTCGCCGAATGCGAACCAGAACGACGTCACCAGGTGCGGTTTGGGCCTACCGACGTTGGCCCACGCCTCCCGCGCCACGTCGAACAGCTCGTTCTGCTTGGCGACGTCGAGGTCCAGCGTGGTGCCGGCCAGCCCGTCGGCCCAGGCCGCGGCGCTGCGGACGGTCTTCGGCCCGATGCTGCCGACGAACAGCGGCGGACCGCCGGGCTGCACCGGGGCCGGCCCGACCGGCAGCACCGACTCGGTGATCTTTTCGCCGGCCCACACCCGCTTCATCACCGCCACCCGTTCGGCCATGCCGCGCATCGTCTGCGTCGCCGGGTCGGCGCCGACGGCGTGATAGTCCTCGTGCCGGCCGCCCACGCCGATGCCCACCGTCAGCCGGCCGCCGCTGAGCACGTCGCCGGTGGCCAGGCCCTTCGCCAACATGACGGGATCGTGCAGCTGCGGCACGATCACCGTGGTCATCAGCCGCACCCGGGTGGTCCACGCGGCCAGCGCGCCGAGCAGCGTCAGGTTGTCCGGGTTTTCGAACGCGATGCGCTCGCCCCAGCACAGCGACGAGAACGGGCCCTCGTCGATGGCGCGGGCCCAGTTTTCGAGCACCGTCGCGTCCAAATCCGGCTCCATCACCGGCATGGTCATCGCTATCTGCACAGACGCGATTCTGGCAGCATGAGGCAGATGGGTTTCACCAGCACCTCCATCGCGCATGTCCGGCTGACCGTCACCGATATCGAGCGATCGCGGCGGTTCTACGAGAGCGTGTTCGGCTGGCCGGTCTTGCTCGAGGTTCCCGAGAACGCCGACGAGGCCACCCGCAACCAGTTCGCCTTCCTGTTCGGCGGCGTCATCTACGACCTGGGCGGCACGCTGCTCGGCCTGCGGCCGGTCGCCACGGACCGCTTCCACGAGGATCGCTGCGGTCTCGACCACATCGCGTTCCGGCTCGGCAGCAGGGCCGAATTGGACGCCGCGGCCACGCATCTCGACGAGGTCGGCGTCCCGCACGAGCCCGTCAAAGACATTGGCCCGTCCTACATTCTGGAGTTCCGCGACCCGGACAACATCGCGCTGGAGCTCACGGCGCCCAAGTAGGTGCGGACCCGGCGCGAGGATGCGCAGAATGCCAGCCCGCGCGGTGTGTCGCCGGACGAACACGCACGCTCGCGGAGGGGTAAAGAGGAACTATGCCCATCAGTTTCAACCACACCATCGTCGCCGCCCGCGACAAGCAGAAGTCCGCGGAATTCCTCGCCGAACTGTTCGGCCTGCCCAGCCCCAAGCCGTTCGGCCACTTCATGGTCGTCGAGCTCGAGCACGGCGCCAGCCTCGATTACGCCGACGTGCCCGAGGGTGAGGAAGTGCGGCGTCAGCACTACGCGTTTCTCGTCTCGGAGGATGACTTCGACGCGATCTACGGCAAGATCTCGTCGCGCGGCATGGAGCACTGGGCCGACCCTCGCCAACAACGGCCGGGCGAGATCAACCAACGTGACGGCGGGCGCGGCGTCTACTTCCTCGATCCCTGCGGGCATGCCATGGAGATCCTGACCCGCCCCTACGGCTCGGGCTAATCGCCGCGCGGCGAGCCGTGCCGCACGTGTTCCTGGTCCTTGTAGTCGTGGGCGAGTTGCGCGACGTGCTTGGGCAGGGCGCCGGCCGCGACGTCGGCGACGGTGGTCCGTTCCAGCACCGAGCGCATGCTGGCCCGCAGCGCGCGCCACACGTCGGCCAGCGGCGCGGTGGGCCCGGAATAGGGCAGATCGCCGAGCCCGATGTCGCGGACGCTGGCCAAGGGCCCGTCGATGCAGCGCAGCACGTCGGCGATGCTGATCTGGTTTCCGGGCCGGGCCAATTCGTAACCGCCCTCGCGGCCGCGGTGGCTGCGCACCAGGCGATCGGTGCGCAGGTTGGTGAGGATGTCGACGAGAAATTGCGGCGGTATGCCCTGGGCTTGGGCCAATTCGTCGGTCGTCACCAGTGCGCCGCCGTCGACGGTGGCGAGTTGGACCATCGCCCGCACCGCGTACTCCGCCTTGGCCGACATCCGCATGGTGAGGATTGTGCCATCCGCGCGCGGGACTGCTAGGGGCGCAACTCCAGCAGGTCGATGACCCTCTGCGCGTGCTCCTCGACGTCGCGATCCGGCGTCAGCCGCAGGTCCGGATTCTCCGGCTGCTGATACGGGCTGTCGATGCCGGTGAAGTTCTCGATCTCACCGGCGCGCACTTTCGCGTACAGCCCCTTGGGATCACGCTTCTCGCACTCGTCGAGCGGGGTATCGCAGAACACCTCGAAAAACTCCAGGCCGGCGTCGGCGTGGACCCTGCGGGCCAATTCGCGGTGCTCCGCCAGCGGGCTGATCGCCGGCACCAGCACGACCTGGCCGCTGTCGGCCAGCAGCGCCGCCACGTGCGCCAGCCTGCGCAGGTTCTCGGCGCGGTCGGCCATGGAGAAGCCCAGGTCGGCGTTCAGGCCGTGGCGCAGGTTGTCGCCGTCCAAAACGTAAGCGGGAATACCGCTTTCGAGCAGTGTCCGCTCGACCTCCATCGCCACCGACGACTTCCCGGACCCCGACAGGCCGGTGAACCACACCGTCTTGCCGCGGGTCCGGGCGCCCTCGCCGACGAGCGACTTGTGCCGCACGGTGTTGGGGCTGGACGTCTGCACCGAGACGTCCCGCAACACCATGCCCGCCGCCACCGTGCCGTTGGTGTTCGGGTCGATGAGGATGAACGAGCCGGTGCTGGAGTTGCGGGTGTACTCGTCGAGCAGCAGGGGAACCTGGGTGCGCAGCGAGATGCGGCCAAGCTCGTTGAGCTGCAACGCCGTTGCGGACTTGTCGCGGTGCAGGGTGTTGACGTCGAGCCGGTACTCCAGCGCGGTCACCCGCGCGCGGGTGGTCCGGGTGGTGTGCTTGATGAGGTAGTCGCGGCCGGGCTCAAGCGCCGCGTTGTCGGCCATCCAGCACACCGTCGCGTCGAAATCCTGCGTGACCCTGGGCTGGTTGTGGGTGCGGGCGATCATGTCGCCGCGCGAGATGTCGATGTCGTCGGCCAGGCTCACCGAGACGGCCATCGGCGGAAACGCTTCCTGCACAGGGCCGCAGGCGCCCTCGATCGCGGTGATCCGGGTGGTCTTGCCGATCGGCAGCACCACCACCTCGTCGCCGGGACGCATCACCCCGCTGGCCACCGTGCCGGCGTAGCTGCGGTGATCCCGATGCTCGTGGGTCTGCGGCCGGATGACGTATTGCACCGGGAAGCGCACGTCGACCAGGTTGCGGTCACCGGCGATGTAGACCTCTTCGAGGTGCGACAGCAGCGCCGGGCCCTCGTACCACGGCGAGTTGTCCCCCTTGCTCACCACGTTGTCGCCGTTGAGCGCGGAGATCGGGATGGTGGCCACGTCCTGCACGTCGAGCCGGGCCGCGAAGGCGTGGAACTCGTCGCGGATCCACTCGAATCTTTCTTTGTCCCAGTCGATCAGGTCCATCTTGTTGACCGCCAGCACGATGTGCTGGATGCCGAGCAACGACGCCAGGAAGGCGTGCCGTCGGGACTGCTCCAGCAGGCCGTGGCGGGCGTCGACGAGCACGATCACCAGCTGAGCGGTCGACGCGCCGGTCACCATGTTGCGGGTGTACTGGATGTGTCCCGGCGTGTCGGCGATGATGAATTTCCGCTTGGGAGTGGCGAAATAGCGGTAGGCGACGTCGATGGTGATGCCCTGCTCCCGCTCGGCCCGCAGGCCGTCGGTCACCAGCGCCAGGTCGGTGTAGTCGTGGCCGCGCTCCTCGGACGCCCTTTCCACCGACGCCCATTGGTCTTCCATCACGGCCTTGGAGTCATACAGCAGGCGCCCGATCAGGGTGGACTTGCCGTCGTCGACGGAGCCGGCGGTTGCGAGCCTCAATAACGTCGTCATCAGAAGTAACCCTGCCGTTTGCGGTCTTCCATTCCAGCTTCCGAGATGCGGTCGTCGGCGCGGGTCGCACCCCGCTCGGTCAACCGCGCCACCGCCGTCTCGGCGATGACCTCGCTTACGGTGGCGGCCTCCGACTCCACGCACCCGGTGCACGTGACGTCGCCGACGGTGCGGAACCGCACGGTGGCCTCGAACACGGGCTCGTCGGCGCGCGGCTGCATGTGCCGGTCGACCGCCAGCAGCATGCCGTCGCGCTGAAACACCTTGCGCCGGTGCGCGAAATAGATCGACGGCAGCTTGATCTTCTCGGCGCCGATGTAGGACCAGATGTCGAACTCGGTCCAGTTGGACAGCGGGAAGACACGGATGTGCTCGCCCTTGTGGTGCCGGCCGTTGTAGAGGTTCCACAGCTCGGGCCGCTGGGCCTTGGGGTCCCACTGCCCGAACTCGTCGCGGAAGCTGAACACCCGCTCCTTGGCGCGCGCCTTCTCCTCGTCGCGGCGCGCGCCACCGAACGCGGCTTCGAACTTGTTCTCCCGGATGGCGCGCAGCAGCGTCACGGTCTGGATGGGGTTGCGCGACGGGATCGTCTCGACGACCCGGCCCGCGTCGATGTCCTCCTGCACCGACGCCACCACCAGCCGCACCCCCGACTCGGCCACCAATTCGTCGCGGGCGGCGATCACCTCGTCGAAGTTGTGTCCGGTGTCGACGTGCATGACCGGGAACGGCAGCCGCCCGGGCTTAAACGCCTTGAGCGCCAGGTGCAGCATGACGATGGAGTCCTTGCCGCCCGAGAACAACAGCACCGGGCGCTCGAACTCCGCGGCCACCTCCCTGATGATGTGGATCGCCTCGGCCTCGAGCGAGCGCAGATGGCTCAACTCGTACTGGCCGGCCGCGGGGGCCGCGTTGACAACGCTGGTCATAGGCACCTCGTTGTATTCCCGATAAACTTGGTCGAACTGACCATCTTTATGGTCATTGTCCTATATGGAACCAGCCGGTCCCGCCGGTGTCAATGACCTGTCGGGTATTTGCGGGGGCTCGCCGATGCGAAAGCATGGACGCATGGCAACTGAAACGCAGAGCGGCCGCGATGTCATCTCGCAATTCCTCCCCCAATCGCCGTTCGTCGCGAAGCTGGGTATCGTCGCCGATCAGCTCGGCGACGACGAGGTCCGGCTGCGGCTGCCGTGGGATCCCTCCAACGTCACCGTCGGCGACATGGTGCACGGCGGCGCCATCGCCACCCTCGCCGACCTGACCGTCATGGCGGCGGCGTGGTGCGGCGCCGACGCTCCCCCGTCGCTGCGCGGCGTCACGGTGTCGATGGCGCTGGATTTCATGGCGCCGGCCCGGGCCACCGACCTGATCGGGGTGGGCCGGGTGCTGCGGCGCGGGCGGTCGCTGGTCAACTGCGAGGCGGACATCGTCGACCCGTCGGGCACGCTGGTCGCCAAGGCGTTGGCCACGTACAAGGTGGGCTAGTTTTTGCGGCGAGCAGACGCAGAATCGCATCAGATCGCGGCTTTCCGTGCGATTCTGCGTCTGCTCGCGCTGGGAAGGCGAGAGCGCTAGAGGGTGACTTCCTGGAGCTTGCCGGTGGCGACGTCGAAGACGAAGCCGCGCAGCGACACGTGCTTGGTCACGAACGGGCTGTTCTCGATGCGGCGCAGCGACTGACGGACGTCTTCGGCGGGATCCGGGAACGCCTCGGCCGCCCACGGCGGCTTGACCCCGGTCTCGTCCTGGATGGCGCGCTTGAAGTCGTCGTCGGTGAAGGTGAGCATGCCGCAGTCGCTGTGGTGGATCAGGATGATCTCCCGGGTCCCCAGCAGCCGCTGGCTGATGGCCAGCGAGCGGATCACGTCGTCGGTGACGACGCCGCCCGCGTTGCGGATGACGTGGGCCTCGCCCTCGTTGAGGCCGAGCAGGCGATAGACGTCGAGCCGGGCGTCCATGCACGCGACGACCGCGACGTGTTTGCTCGGCGGCATCGGCAGCGGGCCCTTGAAGGTGCTCGCGTACCGGGCGTTGTTGGCCAGGTAGTCATCGGTAACGGTCACGCAAGCCTCCTCTGAATGTGGCGGCCTGAAAGTAGCAGCCAGCCACCCGTAATTCAGGCATGAAAATCAGCCGGATCACAAGGCTCCGCTCGGCTGGTTAACCTGTCCCAATGCGGAACGGGCGGCTCGGTCGGGCATGATTCGCTTCCTCGCGCGCCGGTTGCTCAACTACATCGTGCTGCTGGCGCTGGCGTCGTTTCTGACCTACTGCCTGACCTCGGTGGCCTTCTCGCCGCTGGACAGCCTGTTGCAGCGCAACCCGCGCCCGCCGCAGGCCGTCATCGACGCCAAGGCCCACGCGCTCGGCCTGGACAAGCCGATCCCGATCCGCTACGCGAACTGGGCCTCGCACGTCACCCGCGGCGACTTCGGCACGACCATCACCGGACAGCCCGTCGCCGCCACGCTGTGGCGCCGGGTCGGGGTCAGCCTGCGGCTGCTGGTGGTCGGCTCCGTGGTGGGCACCGTGCTGGGCATCGTCGCCGGGGCGTGGGGCGCGATCCGCCAGTACCGGCTCAGCGACCGCGTCGTCACCCTGCTGGCGCTGCTGGTGCTGAGCACTCCGTCGTTCGTCATCGCCAACCTGCTGATCCTGGGTGCGCTGCGAACCAACTGGGCCGTCGGCATGCACCTGTTCGACTACACCGGTGAGACGTCTCCGGGCGTGGCCGGCGGGTTCTGGGCGCAATCGCTCGACCGGTTGCGGCACCTGATCCTGCCCACGCTGACCCTGGCGCTGATGGCCGCGGCGGGATACAGCCGCTATCAGCGCAACGCGATGCTCGACGTCCTCGGGCAGGACTTCATTCGCACCGCCCGCGCCAAGGGGCTGACCCGCCGGCGCGCGCTGTTCAAGCACGGGCTGCGCACCGCGCTGATACCGCTGGCCACGCTGTTCGCCTACGGGGTGGCCGGGCTGGTCACCGGGGCGGTGTTCGTCGAGAAGATCTTCGGCTGGCACGGCATGGGCGAATGGCTGGTGCAAGGGATTTCGGCCCAGGACACCAACATCATCGCGGCCATCACGCTGTTCTCCGGCACGGTGGTGCTGCTGGCCGGCCTGCTGTCCGATGTGTTCTACGCGGCGCTCGATCCGAGGGTGCGGGTGTCATGACGGCCCAAGTGTCTGCGGCGCAAGGGGTTTCGACGCCGGAAGGGTTCACGTCGCGCCGGACGCTCGTGCTGCGCCGGTTCGGGCGCAACCGGCTCGCGGTGGCGTCGCTGACGCTGCTGGTGTTGCTGTTCGTCGGCTGCTACGCGCTGCCGTCGCTGCTCCCCTACTCCTACGATGACCTCGATTTCAACGCGCTGCTGCAGCCACCCAACACCCGGCACTGGCTCGGCACCAACGCGATGGGCCAGGACCTGTTGGCGCAGATCCTGCGGGGCATGCAGAAGTCGATGCTGATCGGCGTGTGCGTGGCGTTCATCTCGACCGGTATCGCCGCCACGGTCGGGTCGGTCGCGGGCTATTTCGGCGGCTGGCGGGACCGGGTGCTGATGTGGGTGGTCGACCTGCTGCTGGTGGTGCCCAGCTTCATCCTGATCGCGATCCTCACGCCGCGGGTGAAGAAGTCGTCCAGCGTCCTGTTGCTGGTGCTGCTGCTGGCCGCATTCGGGTGGATGATCAGCTCGCGCATGGTCCGCGGCATGACCATGAGCCTGCGCGAGCGCGAATTCATCCGCGCCGCACGGTATATGGGGGTCTCGAGCCGCCGGATCATCGTCGGCCACGTGGTGCCCAACGTGGCGTCCATCCTGATCATCGACGCCGCGCTCAACGTCGCCTCGGCCATCCTGGCCGAAACCGGCCTGAGCTTCCTCGGTTTCGGGATCCAGCCGCCCGACGTGTCGCTGGGCACGCTGATCGCCAACGGCACCCAGTCGGCGACCACGTTCCCGTGGGTGTTCCTGTTCCCGGCCGGGGTGCTGGTGCTGATCCTGGTGTGCGCCAACCTGACCGGCGACGGGCTGCGCGACGCGCTCGACCCGGGCAGCGGGATGGGGCGGGGCGGCGCCCGATGAGCCCGCTGCTGGAGGTGACCGACCTGGCCGTGACGTTCCCGACCGACGGCCAGCCGGTGACGGCGGTGCGCGGCATCAGCTACCGCATCGAGCCCCGCGAAGTCGTGGCCATGGTCGGCGAATCGGGGTCGGGCAAGTCCGTGTCGGCGATGGCGGTGGTGGGGCTGCTGCCGGAGTACGCGCGGGTGCGCGGTTCGGTCCGGTTGCAGGGCACCGAGCTGCTGGGGCTCGGCGACGACGCGATGTCACGGTTCCGCGGCAAGACGGTCGGCATGGTGTTCCAGGATCCGATGTCGGCGCTGACGCCGGTGTACACCGTCGGCGACCAGATCGCCGAGGCGATCGAGGTGCACCAGCCGCGCGTCGGCCGCGGGGCCGCCCGCCGGCGCGCGGTCGAACTGCTTGAGCTGGTCGGCATCTCGCAGCCCGAGCGGCGAGCCCGGGCGTTTCCGCACGAGCTCTCCGGCGGCGAACGGCAACGCGTCGTCATCGCGATCGCGATCGCCAACGATCCCGACCTGTTGATCTGCGACGAGCCCACCACCGCCCTGGACGTCACCGTGCAGGCGCAGATCCTCGAGGTGCTCAAGACCGCCCGCGACGTCACGGGCGCGGGCGTGCTCATCATCACCCACGACCTGGGCGTGGTCGCCGAGTTCGCCGACCGGGCGCTGGTGATGTACGCCGGCCGGGTGGTGGAGTCGGCCGGCGTGAGCGACCTCTACCGGGCCCGCCAGATGCCGTACACGGTGGGCCTGTTGGGGTCGGTGCCCCGGCTGGACGCCGCGCAGGGCACCCGGCTGGTGCCCATACCCGGCGCGCCGCCGTCGCTGGCCGGGCTCGATCCCGGATGCCCCTTCGCGCCGCGCTGCCCGCTGGCCATCGACGAATGCCGCGCCGCCGAACCGGAATTGATCGAACTCTCTGTCGATCATCGGGCCGCCTGCATCCGCACCGATCAGGTCGGCGACCGTAGCGCCGCGGACATCTACGGGGTCAACACCTTGGCGCGCATCGAGGCGGCTCCCGGCGACTCGCCGGTCGTGGTGCGGGTGCGCGATCTGGTCAAGACCTACCGGCTGACCAAGGGCGTGGTGTTCCGCCGCGCCGTCGGCGAGGTCCGCGCCGTCGACGGCGTCAGCTTCGAGCTGCGGCAGGGCCGGACGCTGGGCATCGTCGGCGAGTCGGGTTCGGGCAAGTCGACCACGCTGCACGAGATCCTGGAACTGGTTGCGCCGCAATCGGGTTCGATCGAGGTGCTGGGCGACGACGTCGCCGCGTTGAGCCCGGTGAGGCGCCGCGAGCTGCGCCGTGACATCCAGGTCGTGTTCCAGGACCCGGTGGCGTCGCTGGATCCGCGGCTGCCCGTCTACGAGCTGCTGGCGGAACCGTTGCGGGCCAACGGCTTCGACAAGAGCGCCACGTTCGCGCGGGTCGCCGAGCTGCTGGAGATCGTGGGCCTGCGCCGGGCGGACGCGACCCGCTACCCCGCCGAGTTTTCCGGTGGCCAGAAGCAGCGCATCGGCATCGCGCGGGCGCTGGCGCTGCAGCCGAAGATCCTGGCCCTCGACGAGCCGGTGTCCGCCCTGGACGTCTCCATCCAGGCCGGGATCATCAACCTGCTGCTCGACCTGCAGGAGCAGTTCGGGCTGTCGTATCTGTTCGTTTCCCACGACCTTTCGGTGGTCAAGCACCTGGCGCATCAGGTGGCGGTGATGTACGCCGGCGCCATCGTGGAGCAGGGCGACAGCGAGCAGCTGTTCGCCAATCCGCAGCACGACTACACGCGCCGGCTGCTGGGCGCGGTGCCGCATGTCTAGGTTCTTTGGCGCCGAGTCTGCGCTCAGAGCGCCGGTTTGGGGTGTTTTCACGCGCTGGACGCAGTCTCGGCGGTGGCTGAGCCTGGTGGTGGTCGCGGCGTTGGTGCTCACCGGATGCTCGCCGGCCATCGACCTGACGCCCCCGACGGGCAACACGGCCTCGATCGGCACGACCAGCGACCTCAACCCGCGCGACCCCGCCACCCTGCGGGACGGCGGCAACCTGCGGCTGGCGCTCAGCGACTTTCCGCCCAACTTCAACATCCTCAGCATCGACGGCAACTCGGCCGAGGTCGCCTCGATGATGAAGGCGACGTTGCCCCGGGCGTTCGTGATCGGGCCGGACGGCTCGACCACCGTCGACACCGACTACTTCACCAGCGTCGAGCTCACCGGGACCAACCCGCAGGTGGTCACCTACACCATCAACCCCAAGGCCGTCTGGTCCGACGGGACGCCGATCACCTGGCAGGACATCGCCAGCCAGATCCACGCGCTGTCCGGCGTCGACAGGGAATTCCAGATCGCCGGGCCCAGCGGCGCCGACCGCGTCGCGTCGGTGACCCGCGGGGTCGACGACCGGCAGGCCGTCATGACGTTCGCCAAGCCGTACGCGGAATGGCGCGGCATGTTCGCCGGCAACGGCATGCTGCTCCCGGCCAGCATGACTTCCACTCCCGAGGCATTCAACAAGGGCCAGCTCGACGGGCCCGGCCCGACGGCGGGCCCGTTCATCGTGTCCTCGCTGGACCGGACCACGCAGCGAATCGTGTTGACCCGCAACCCGAAATGGTGGGGGCCGCGCCCGCGGCTGGACAGCATCACCTACCTGGTGCTCGACGACGCCGCCCGGATCCCGGCGCTGCAGAACAACACGATCGACGCGGCCGGGATCGGCACCGTCGACCAGCTGACCATCGCCCAACGGACCAAGGGCATTTCGATACGGCGCGCCCCCGCCCCGAGCTGGTCTCACTTCACCCTCAACGGCGCCCACGGGTCGATCCTGGAAGACAAGGCTTTACGGGTCGCCGTCTCCAAGGGCATCGACCGGCAGACCATCGCCAAGGTGGTCCAGTACGGCCTCACCAGCAACCCGGTGGCGCTGGGCAATCACATCTATGTCGCCGGGCAGCAGGGCTATCAGGACAACAGCTTCATCGTCCCCTATGACCCGGCCGCGGCGAGCCGGGAGCTAGATGCCCTGGGGTGGAAGCTCAACGGCCAGTTCCGGGAGCGCGACGGCCGCCAGCTGGTCATCCGGGATCTGTTCTACGACGCGCAGGGCAGCAAGGTGTTCGCGCAGATCGCCCAGCACAGCCTCGCGCAGATCGGCGTCAAGCTCGAACTCGTCGCGCGGTCCGGCAGCGGCTTCTTCACCAACTACGTCAACGTCGGCGCCTTCGACATCGCGCAGTTCGGCTGGCTCGGCGACGCGTTCCCGCTCTCGTCGCTGACGCAGATCTACCAGTCCGACGGGGCGAGCAACTTCGGGAAGATCGGCAGCCCGGAGATCGACGAGGCGATCGAGCGCACGCTCGAAGAACTCGATCCCGTCAAGGCGCAGGCGCTGGCCAACGACCTCGACAAGCTCATCTGGGCCGAGGGGTTCAGCCTGCCGCTGACGCAGTCCCCCGGCGACGTCGCGGTGCGCAGCACGCTGGCGAATTTCGGCGCGGCCGGCCTCGGCGACCTGAACTACACCGCGATCGGGTTCACGCGGACCTGATCCGCCGCCGCAGCATCGCGGGCAGCCGCAGCACCGGCAGCGCGCCCTCCGCGATGGCGGCGAGTTCTATCGCCTTCCACAGCAAGCGAACCGACGGCCGCGGGGGCAGCGCGTCCAGCGCCGGCCCCTGCGCGGCCAGGCCCTCGAACTCGCCGCGGAACACCGCGCCGGCGACGGCCATGGCCGCGGGCTCGCGAAAGTCCAGCGCGCTGTGGGCCATGGTGGGCAGCTTGAGCAGCTGCGCGTTGGGAATCAGGGACGCCACCCGCTGGGCGACCGGTGGCGGCGTGATGAGGTCGCGGCCCCCGGACATCACCGCGGTGGGCCAGCCGAAATTCGGCATCTCGGCCGGCAGGTCGTATGGTTCGTCCTCGAAAGTCACCGTGTGGGTGCGGTGTTCACGCTCGGCCACCGCGGGGTCGAGCGGCAGGCCGTCGGGCTCGGCGGCGTAGTCGAGTTCGCGAAAGGCGATGCGGCTCACCAGGTCTTCCTCGTACCGGTACGGAAGGTTGCCGAGGGTGGCGAACCGGGACAGCGCCCACCACAACAGCCTTCGGTCGTCGAGCAGCAGGTCGAGTTGCCGGTCGAGCACGGCGGCCCCGCCGTGGCCGTAGATCGTCGCGACCACCTGGGTGGCCGACGCCGTCATCACGCCGGCATCGACGAGTTTGCGGACTTTCGGTGCCAGCGGCGCGGTTTCGGGGCTGTCCCCCCTGAGCAACAGCCGGCGGATCGCACGGCGCACGATCACGATGTCGTGCCGCGACAGCAGCGGCGAATCGAGGACCATCGCCCGCACCCGGCCGGGGTGGCGCACGCCGACCCCGGCGGCGATGTAAGTGCCGTACGACGTTCCGTAGATGACCGCCGATTCCATGCCGGCGTCGTCGAGCACCGCGGCCACATCGTCGACGACCTGATTGACGGTGAGGGCCTCGGGTGGCAGGTCGGCACCGGAGTCGTCGTGGCGCGACATTCCCACCCCGCGATGCTCGATCATGATGACGTCGAGGCCCGCGGCGGCGGCCCGGCGCCGCAGCCCCTTGTACATCTGGACCGACGCGACTCCCGGGCCTCCCGGGATGATCACCAGCGGGTGGGTGGACTTGCGGCCGCCGCGCACGTAGTAGAGATCGAACTCTTCGGCACTACCCGGCGAGACAGGCCGACGCACCGCCCGCACACCGGGCAATGCCGCCAGCTTTTCCTGCTGCCGACGCCGATTCGAGTTCATGGTCATAGCGCTCCACCGAGACAAATACCGTCGAGCGCTACATGCTAAACGTTGAGGTCGATTCGGTGCGCGCCGTGTACGCCGTCATAGCGGTCGGGGCTGCACGTCAGCACGATCACCTGGCCGTGCTCGCCGACGGTGTCGAACACCTGCCCCATCTTGGCCAGGCGATCGGGATCGGTGAAACCCAGCGCGTCGTCGACCACCACCGGGACGGTGTCCTCTTTGGCGACCAGGGCCGCGCCGGCCAGCCTCGCGAGGATGCCGAGCTGCTCCTTGGCGCCGCCGGACAGCGATTCGTACGGCACCGTGACACCGTCCAGCGTGCGGCTGCGGATGCACAGATCGCTGTCGACGTCGACCTCGAAGCTGGGGCCGAACACCGGCCGGCCCAGCCGCTGCAGTTCCGTGCGATAGGGCTCGACGTAGCGCTGCCTGGTGGTGTCGCGGTGGCGTGTCATCACGGAGCGCAACAGCTGCGCGGCCCGTGCCCGGCTGCCGACCCGGGCGTGCTGGCTGGCGGCGTGCTCGCGCTCGGTCTGCGCGGCGTCCAGCTTGCCCTGGCGGCCCTCGCTGCCGAAAACCGAGAGCTCGATGCCGATTTCGCGCAAGGCGCGGTTGGCGTCTTCGTAGTGATTGCTCAGCGTGTCCGCTTCCGCGGTGGCCGCGGCCAATTCGGCGGTGACCGCGTCCGGCGCTGCGGCCGCGAGCTCGCCGGCGATTTCGGTCATGCGCCGCTCGGCGTCTTGTGCGGCGTTGAGCCCGGCTTGCGCCGCCGAGGCCAGGTCTGCGTCGCTCACTTCCGCGCGCTCCCGGGCCAGCCGGTCGGTGGCGGCGTTGAGCTCGGCGCGGTGGGTGTCCAGCTGGTTCTGGGAAACCGTTGCGCGCGTGGATGACTCGGCGAGCGCCGCGTCGGCGGCGGCTGAAAGCCGGCGGCGCTGCTCGCATTCGGTGGCCGCGGCTTGCTTGGCGGCCTCGGCGGCGTCGAGTCCGGCGCGGGCGGCATGGGGGTCCGCCGGTTGGTCGGGATAGGCCGGGTGGTCGGCGCGCAGCTGAGCCAGCCGCTCCCGCAGTTGGTCGACGTCGTCATCGCCGCGCAGCCCGGACACGGTGGCGTCCAATTGGTCGCGACCGCCCTGCAGTTCGCGGCGGCGCTGGTCGGCGGATCGCGCCGCCGCGAGGTCCGGCACGTCGGCGGCCTTCAGCGCTCTCGTGAATTCATCTTGTGCCGCAGCGTATTTGGCTTGGATATCGAGCGTTGTCGCGCCGGGAGTGACTCGGCCGGTCAGCACGCCGGGCACCTCGACGGTGGTGGGGCCGGTCGCGGTGAGCGACCAGCTCTGGCCGGCGGGCAGTGACACGCGTTGGTCGCCGGTGGTGAGCTCGATGTCGGCGACGGCGGTGAATTCGATCGCGGCCGACGTCAATGCCAGCTGCCCGCCGATGCGGTCGACTGCGGCTGCGGCCTCCTCGATTCGCCGTAGTGATTCCTCGGTGATTTTGACCGCGGCGAGCTCCGCGCAGACGCGGTCGCGGTCGCGCTGGAGGGCGGCGATCTTGGCCAACCGGGCGGCGAGCCGGTCGGCCTCCTCCCGGGCGGCGAGCTGGTCGACGGCGCGTCGTGCGGATTCGGCGCGGAGCTGCAGATCGGCTAGGAGCTGGACGGCTTGCTCGACGGCCGCGTGGGCGGCCTGCGCGTCGGCCGCCGCCGTGTTGCGCGCTTCTGCGGCCTCTTGTGTTTCGGCCTCGGCGGCGGCGACGCTTGCCGTGCGGGTGTCGATTTCGGTGAGCAGGCGCACCCGCCCGTTGTGGGCGGCGCTGGCCGCGGAACTGGTGGCGGTCGCGGCGTCGGCGAGCAGCCTGGCCTCGCGCGCCTGGTTGGTCAGTTCGACGATCCGCTCGGCGGCGTGCTGAGCGGCCTCGAGGCGGGGGCCGGCGGCGGCGCGCCGCTGCGACAGCTCGGCCACCCGCTCCGTCAGCTCCGCGTGGCGTCGCACCCGGTCGTCGACCTCGGCCACCGCCGCCGCCCATTCGGCGACCGCGGCCAGGGCGTCGTTGAGGTGTTTGATGGCGCTGGCCCACTCGCCGGTGGGCCGTCCGGTCGGGGTGAAGTAGCGGCCGTATTCGGCGTCGATCCGCTCGATCAGCAGGGGCTCGGTGCCGGACAGCGCGGCGGCGTCTCCCGCGGCCACATCGAGGGCGCGCGACAGCGCGTCGCACCCGGACAGGTCCACCGCGGCCGTCGACGTGGCCTGCAGCACCCGTTGGGCGCGCCAGAGGTCGTTGTCGACGGTCTCGGCCAGCATCGCCCGGACCCGTTCGTGGGCTTCGTCGCCGGTGAGCTGTTCGCGGCGCGGCGTCAGCACCGTCAGTTCCGTCTCATGTTTCTTGTGGAACCGCTTGCGGTAGACGAAACGATAAGGGCCGCAGCTGATTTCGGCACTCACCTCGGAGCCGACGTCGCTGTGGGTCGGCTTGACCTGCTTGACCTCTTTTTTCGTGGAGCGGTCCCGGGATTCCAGCAGCAGGTCGAGCGCCTCGATCATCGAGGACTTGCCGATCTCGTTGGCGCCGCAGACCACCACCACGCCGTGGTCGGGGAACTCGATCTCGCGGTGCGCGATGCCGCGGTAGTTGGTCAGGACGAGGCGGTGCAGCTTCACGCGGCGCCCCGATCGGCGAGGCGCAGCAGCAGGGCCAGGGCCGCCTGCGCGTCGGCGGCCTCCTCGGAGCCTGCGTCGCGCGCGGTCGCCACCAGCTCGTCGACGGCCGAGGCGGCGAACCCGCCGATGCCGAGGTCGGTGAATTCGCCGTCGGCGGGGACCACGACCAGATCGGTGTGGCTGTCCCAGGTGCGCAGGTGGGCGAACAGCCGCGCGTACCGGTCCAGGCACGCATCCAGCGCGGCGCGGTCGGTGACCGTCAGCGATCCGGTCAGCGCCAACCGCACGACGGTGCGGTCCTTGTCGGTCATGAGGTCGAGGTTCAGGTCGAGGTCGGCGATGTCGCGGCTGGTGTCGACCTGGCGGTGCAGGGTGACGAAGCGCCAGCGCCCGACGTCGCGGGGCTCCACGGTGACGCCGTCGTCGTCGACGTCGACGACGAGGACGTGCCCGGGGTCCGATTCGACGTCGTCGAAGTTGGTGACTTCCGGCGAGCCGGAGTACCAGACCCGGTCGCCGACCTTGGTGAGCGAATGTTTGTCCCCCAGTGCCACATAGTGGACGGCGCCTTGCTGCAGCGCGTTCTCGAGTTTTGCCAGCCGGATCAGCGACGGTTTGTCGCGGTCGGGGTCCAGGACGTCGACGCCGCCGTGGGCGACCAGGATGCGGGTCGTTGGGCCGGGGCTCAACCCGTCGAGGACCTCGGCGACGAGGTCGGTGGTCGGCGACTTGGAGCGCCATGGGGCGGCGACGATCTCGACTCCGGGCCTGATTTCGTGAACGCCCGCCCGATCGAGGACGGTGACGTTGTCGGGACACTCGGCGGTGAACAGCGCGCTGGTGTACACCGACGACGCGTCGAGCGGGTCGTGGTTGCCGGGAAGCAGGTAGACGGGAATCCCTATGGCGCGCATGGCTTCCAGGGACTGCCCGATCACCTGCGGCGCGAGTTGATTGTGCTCGAAGACGTCGCCGGCGACGACGACGAACTCGGCGCCCACCTCCGCCGCCAGCGCGCCCAGCCCGGCCACCGCGTCGCGGCGCGCGGCCGAATACCGTGGCTGGGCGTCGCCGGCGAGGAAGTGCCGGGTCATGCCCAATTGCCAGTCGGCGGTGTGCAGGAATCGCATCCGGCGGACCCCTTTCGAGTCGTGGCTATCAGGGCACCGCGAAGTCTAGGACCGCCGACCGACAACGCGCGGGATGCGGACCGGCAGGTCTCCGGGCCAGTGGGGGGAATCGACCTAACGTCGCGGTGCCGCGGCGCTTTTTTCGTGAGCCGCCAGCATGCGCTGCAGCTTGTCGACCAAGTCGACGTCGCTGATTCCAGGCCAGAGCGTCTCGGCCAAGTCGAGCACGAGCGGGCAGTCGCCGCATCTTGGAGCGCCGTCGGGTGCGTCAGCCAGGTCGAAAATCCTCCTTGTCCTGGCCATCGCGTCCTTCAATAACCCATCACCGAGCGGGATTTCGACCACGCGCGCCCGGAAGCCCATGACGAAGCCGTCTTCACGACAGTTTCCGCAGTGGTTTACGGCGTGGCCCTTCGTGGCGGGCTCCATGTAAACGAGCGCGAGATGCGACACCGGGCGCGGGCCGCGGTCAGCGGCAATGCGGGCGTACGCGTTGAGCTGCACGTTGTAGCGTGGCATCAACTTCCTGTTCTCACGGTCCCTGAATCGCGCCGTCTTATAGTCGACGATTACGTAGGAACCGTCCGCATACTTGAAAATCGCGTCGGCAACCCCGGTTAGCTCGATGCCGTACTCCGGGTCGACGGTATGAAAGTCGGACCAGTGCCGGGGTTCTTGGTAGGCGACAATCGGTCCCAGCGGTGCGAGCCACTGAGGCGGCACTCCATGGGCATCAAACCAGGAGTGGACGACGTCTTTTGTGTACGAATCGATCGAACTGAAGATGCTCGGAAATATCTGGAACGGCAACTGATGATTGAGATGAAGTTTCAACCAGTAGCAGCGTTCGCAGAGATCGGTCGTGATGGCTTCCCCCAGGCGGCTGGCGGAGATCCGAATCGCCTTCATCGTGCACCGCATTGGCCATGCCGGTGTTCGCCGTTCTCCGGTGCGCTCGGGCAATGCGGCATGAGGGTCGGTACCTTCCTCCCGGCCAACGCGTTGGGACCCGGCGTATTCGACTTCACAGACTCCGCTCTTGGCGCGATCCCGGCCTAGGGCCATTCGGCCCCTGTTCGCCGGACTCCGTGCCCGACGCGACTCGTCCCCGGGTCGTGCCCAGACCAAATCCCTTCTGTCACTTTGGTTTCATGGGTTTCTGCGCGGCCGTCTTTTGTCGGACCCCCTCGTTAGTTTGGGGGCATGAGTTCGGACGGCGTCGTTGACCGGGAGGCGTTGTCGGCCGCCCTAGATCGTTGGGACGCCGACTTCGACGCGGTCGCGAAGTTTGACTGCGAGGCGTTGACGACCCGCGAGCAACTGGCGTTGCTCGAGCGTTTTGAGAGGATGCGCCGGCGGATACCGGCCTTGGAGCATCCAATCATCAATTCCGTTGCCCGGCAGGCCACCGCCGAGGAGTTGGGCGGCAAGGTGTCGCATGCGATCGCCGAGGTGACGCTGATCACCCGAGCCGAGGCGTCGCGGCGCGTCAAGGAGGCCGCCGATCTGGGACCGCGCCACGGCCTGACCGGCGAACGCATTGCGCCGGTGCTGGCCGCTACGGCCGCGGCCCAGCGCGACGGTGAACTCGGTACCGGCCAGGTCGCGGTGATCCGGCGGTTCTGTCATGAGCTGCCCGGCTGGATCGATGAGGCCACCCGTGAGCAGGTCGAAGCCAAGCTGGCTGAGGAGGGCACCCGGTTTCGCCCCGAACAACTGGGCGCGCTGGCCGATACGCTGGCCGACTGCCTCAACCCCGACGGGAATTACACCGACGCCGACCGCGCCCGCCGGCGCGGGCTGACCCTGGGTAACCAGCAGGCCGACGGCATGTCGCAGCTGCGCGGCTGGCTCACACCCGAGCTGCGCGCCACCCTCGAAGCCGTCTTGGCCAAACTGGCCGCCCCCGGCATGTGCAACCCCCTGGACGACGCGCCGTGCGTGGACGGCCCACCATCCCAAGAAACCATCGAGAAAGACGCCCGCTCGGCATCCCAACGCAACCACGACGCGCTGCTGGCTGCGCTGCGCGCCCTGCTGGCGTCGGGAAACCTGGGCCAGCACAACGGGCTTCCCGTCTCCATCATCGCGACCACCACGCTGGCCGAGCTGGAAGCCGCCGCCGGGCGTGCCCTGACCGGCGGGGGCACCATCCTGCCGATGAGCGACGTGATCCGCCTGGCCCGCCACGCCCGGCACTACCTGGCGATCTTCGACAAAGGCAAAACCCTGGCGCTGTACAGCACCAAACGCTTGGCCTCCCCCGGCCAGCGAATCGTCCTGTACGCGAAGGACCGCGGCTGCACCGCACCCGGGTGCACCGTGCCCGGCTACTACAGCGAAGTCCACCATGTCGTTGGCTACACCGTCTGCGGGTGCACCGACGTCGACAACCTCACCTTCGCCTGCGGCGCCCAACACCGCATGCTCGACCCCGACGGCTGGACCACCCGCAAAAACACCAAAGGCGAAACCGAATGGATCCCGCCGCCGCATTTGGATAGAGGCCAACCCCGGACCAACAACTACTGGCACCCCGAAAAACTCCTCCACCGCGAGGAAGAAGACGACGACGACGCGGCGTAGCGCGAGCGCGTGAGCGAACGGCCCACGCTGCTGCTGATGCGGCACGCGAAATCGGACTACCCGGATGGCGTGCCCGACCATGACCGGCCGTTGGCGCCGCGCGGCATCAAGAAGGCCGGGCTGGCCGGGGACTGGTTGCGCGCCAACGTCCCCGCCATCGATGCCGTGCTGTGCTCCACCGCGACGCCGGCGCGGCAGCCCTTAGACAGGACCGGGATCGACGACCAGTTCCGCTCGACGAGGGCATCCGGCCGCCTCTGATCGACGAGCACGACGGTGCGGAGCCAGGCGATTTCCCGCGGTCGAGCCGAAGGTATGCCACGACATCACGCGAGGGCGATCACAAAGTCGAGCACTCGGTTCGGATCGTTCAAGCCGTCGCCCAGGATTTCACGAATCCGGTCCATGCGGTACCGCACGGTCTGCGGGTGCAGCAGCAAGTGACGCGCCACATCCTCCCGACGGCCCTGGTGCAAGAGCCACGCCCGCAACGTCTCCTCGTACCGTGCCCTCGCGTCGGCCCGCAGGTGATCGAACGGCGCGAGCGCCGCCGCACGCTGGCGCTCCCGGATCGGCGGATCCGCATGAATTACCAACGCCGCCAACGACCGATCGGTATCGATAGGCCAGGATTCAGGCTTGCAGCATCTCCACGCGCGCGCTGCAAGCTCCGCGGAGTACTTGACATCGAGCCACGGTTGTTCAGGCCCGATGGCCGCGTGGATGCCGGCCAGCCGTTGGATCAGAGCGGCACGGGGTGCTGCGGCAGTCACCGGCACCAACAACACGGTGAGGCCCGAATGCGCGGGGCTGGGCAGCAGATCTCCGCTGGCACGCAGCGTCTGATTATCAAGCAGCGGAACGACATTGTGCGCATCGGCGCGGGGAAGGACGATCGCGATCATGGCGTCGGGTGACTGCCAGCCGGCCAGCCGGACGGTCTCCAGAATCTCGTCGCTCGCGACGCCGAGCAGGAGTTGTTCGGTCAGTTTTTCCAGTTGGCGCTGGCGGCGCCCACTCGCCGTGGCTAGCTCGTTGGCGTGGCCGCTGACGCACGCGTCGGCGAGGTCGTCGAGGTAATCGAAGTGGAGTTCGGCGAAGCGCACGATGCCGGAGGTGCCCATGTCGTGGGCTTGAGCGACGGTGCTCCAGTGCCGCCACGCGATGCGCGCTCCGAGCCGGAAGGCGGCGTTGATCGGGTCGATCGACCGCCCGACATGCGCTTGGTAACGGCCGAGGGCGAACGCGGCCTGATGCACGGCCGCGATGTCGACAGGCTGCCGATCGGGCCTGGGTCCGCACGTAGTGGCTAAGAAGCCCGCCAGCATGGTGTTGACGGCTCTTATGCCCGCCTGGCCCATCTCACTCTGGAACGCTTCGGCAAAAGGCGGAAACTGCGTTGCCACCGCGTTGACGATGTCGTCGGTAGCTGCGGCCAGCTCAACGTAGAGAGCGTCGGCGATCGGGGCTGGGACCAGTGGCTCGGCGTGCAGACCAGAATTCACACTCTGAGTATGAATCAAACTCAAAATTCACTCCAGTTGGCCAAGAAATTGTTCTTCAGATCCAGGAACACTTTGGTTAGCGATATATCCAGAAGGAGGAACCATGAGAATCGCAACCAGGCTTCCTGGCGAACGCCGCCTCGCCGCCGACGACAGGGACAAGATCGCCCACATCCGCGGTGCGCTGATCAACATCGGCGACGAGTGGCGGGCACGTCACCCGTGGCTCGCCGCGCACCAGGACCAAATCGGCCTCACCTTGTTCCTGATCAGCATCGCCGGCGTCCTCGGCGACGCCGTTCTCTACGCCACGGGCGTTGTGCCCTGGTGGGCAACCATTCTGTTGACGGCCTTCTGGCTGTCGATCCTGCATGAGATCGAGCACGACCTGATCCACTCGATGTACTACCGGAACAACCGCGTGATCCACAACGCGATGATGTTCGGGGTCTGGTTCTTCCGGCCCAGCACCATCAACCCATGGGTGCGCCGACGGCTGCACCTGCACCACCACCAGGTTTCCGGCACCGACTCCGATCTCGAGGAGCGCGCCATCACCAACGGTCAGGGCTGGGGTGCTCATCGGACCGTTGCGCTCCTCGACTCGATCGTCGGCATCTACACCAAGCCGATGCGGATCCGCCACCTGGTGCAGACCTACGTCGAGCATGCGGCCCGGACGCCGGAGGAAGCGCGTCACCTCGCGAACATCAACCGTTTGGCGTACTTCCCACTCGGTCTTGTCCACTACGGGTTGTGGCACCTGATCATCATCCTGTGGCTGTACCACACGTTCGTCGGGCCGACCCACATGCCGGGCCAGGGCGTGCTCTACTTCCTCGCGGTCACGATCCTGGCGCCCAACATGATCCGCACATTCTGCCTGCACTTTGTGAGCTCGAACATGCACTACTACGGCGACGTCGAACCGCACAACGTACTGCAGCAGACGCAGGTCTGGACCGCGAAGTGGCTCAAGCCGTTCCACGCCTTGTGCTTCAACTTCGGTGAAACGCATGCGATCCACCACTTCCTGGTGCGCGACCCGTTCTACCTGCGCGAGCTGATCAAGCGCGACTGCCAGGAGGTGCTGCGCGACAACGGCGTCCGATTCAACGACTTCCAGACGTTCCGTCGAGCGAACCGATTCGGCCCTGTCGCCGCATCGATCGAACCCTGAAACCCACCGCCCCGCGCAACCTTTGAAAGGACACTCATGAACGCCGCTGCCACCACCCAACTGTGGATCTGCGAACGCTGCGGAATGATTTACGACCCCGCTGACGGCGACCCGGACAGCGGGATCGCCCCCGGCACCGCCTTTGACGATATTCCCGACGACTGGGTTTGCCCGGTCTGCGGTGTCAGCAAGGCCGACTTCGTCCCGTATGAGGACTGAACTTCGTCGCGGTACCCCGAAACCGACGATGCGGCGTAGCGTGAGCCCGTGAGCGAACGGCGCACGCTGCTGCTGATGCGGCACGCGAAATCCGACTACCCCGATGGCGTACCCGACCACGACCGGCCGTTGGCGCCGCGCGGCATAAGGGAGGCCGGGCTGGCCGGGGACTGGTTGCGCGCCAACGTCCCCGCCGTCGACGCGGTGCTGTGCTCCACCGCGACGCGGGCGCGGCAGACCTTGGGCAGGACCGGGATCGGCGCCCCGGTCCGCTACAGCGCGCGGCTGTACGGCGCCACCCCGGGGACGATGATCGAGGAGATCAACGAGACGGCCGACGACGTCGGCACGCTCCTGGTCATCGGTCACGAGCCGACGATGTCGGGGCTTGCGCTCGTGCTGGCGGACGACGACGGCACGGACGTCGCCGTGCTGGAACGCATTTCGGCGAAATTCCCGACGTCGGCGATCGCGGTGCTGGCGGTGCCGGGCGCGTGGAAGGGGCTCGAACCGGGCCGGGCCGCGCTGACCGGTTTCGAAGTGCCTCGCTAGCTTACGAGTTGGTGGACAGGGTCAGCTCCATCAGCTTGAGCGCCTGCCCACAGGCATCGATCCCGGGCACCTGGGGGTTGACCCACCAGCCGACCACGCCCGCGGCGTTGCTCGCCACGCCGCACGCGCCGTTAGGGTCGTCGGGGCGCATCACGATGGACTCGATGCCCGCGATCGCACGGTTCTCGATCTTGTACTTCAGGAACTCGGCCACCTTGCGCTCTTCGCCCAGGCTGCCCTGCTCGAACCAGAACCGGGTGATGTCGATCAACCCGGCCGGGTTGGCCGCCTGCCACCGGCAGATCGCTCCGACGAAGGTGCTTTGAATGTCAAGCGGATCCGCGCCGACGGTCTTGGCCAGGATGTCACTGGTCAACACCTCGCACTCCTTGAGCAGATTCGGATACTGCTGCTGAGAGTTGTTGTTGCGCGGGGGGTTGCCGCCCGCCTTGATGGCGTTACCCCCGATGGACCTCGAACATCCGGTCAACACCAACAGCGCGGCGAACACCACGGCCACGCAGGCACGAACGGTTCGTCTGCTCATTTGGAGTTCGCAATCGACTGACGGGCCAGTTCCTTGGCTATGTCGCACGGCGGCGGGAACGGCTTCTGGCTGAAGCTGACCGACCATTCGATGAAGTCGTCCTGGAATTGAATGCCCACCTCGCAGAGCGAGTCGCCCAGGTTGGGCTCGTTGCCGACGGCGATGAAGCCGCCGTGGCCGTTGATGTTGATGTCGTCGACGCTGGCGCGCGACAGCTCCTCGGTCTTACGTTCGCGCCCGATCGGGCTGCCGCGGTACCAGGAAAAGGAGAAATGCGGGCCGAGAATCCCGCCGCCCGCCAGCCATTGGCAGCCGACCGAATTCCGGGCGGTGTTCACCAGCCCGGTCACCTTGGTCAGCTCCGACACGGTCTGATCGTTGACGCCGCCGCATTGCGGGAACATCGGCCCGTGGTGGCCCTCGCCGTTGCCCGGCGTCGACGACGCCGTCGCTCCCGGCTTGTTGTCGCCGGAACCCGAGCAACCCGCGATCGTCGGGATCAGAATCGCCAAGGCCGACGCCACGAGAGCCAGCGCCCGCGCGCCCCGCCTTCTGCTCGTCACACGATGCACTGTAGCGGCAGGGCGGGGGCCAACCGCTTACGCAACGCCTGAGCAGGCATTTCAGCGCGGTGGTGACCGACGCGGCGCGCACCGTGTGCGACAGTAGCGACATGCTCCTGGCACTGCTGCGCCAGTACATCCGGCCGTACCGGCGGCTGGTTGCGGTGCTGCTGATGCTCCAGCTGACCAGCACGCTGGCATCGCTGTACCTGCCCACAGTCAACGCGGCGATCATCGACGAAGGCGTCGCCAAGGGCGACACCGCCACCATCGTCCGGCTCGGCATGGTGATGCTTTCGGTCACCGGGCTGCAGGTGCTGTGCGCGGTCGGGGCCGTCTACGTCGGCTCGCGGACGGGCATGGGCTTCGGCCGCGACCTGCGCCAGGCCATCTTCGAACACGTCACCACCTTCTCCGAGCACGAGGCCGACCTATTCGGTGCGCCAACCCTGTTGACGCGCAGCACCAACGACGTGCGCCAGATCCAATACCTGGTCCAGATCAGCGGCACCGTGCTGATCACCGCCCCGATCATGTGCGTGGGCGGGATCGTCATGGCCATCCACCAGGAGGCGGCGTTGGCCTGGCTGCTGCTGGTCAGCGTGCCCGTCATGGCCGTGACCAACTACTTCGTCATGTCGCGCATGCTGCCGCTGCTGCGCCGGATGCAGGGCCTGATCGACGGCATAAACCGCGTGGTGCGCGACCAACTGTCCGGCGTCCGGGTGGTCCGGGCGTTCGCCCGCGAAGGATACGAGCGCGACCGGTTCGCCCGCGCCAGCACCGCGCTGTCGAACACCGCGCTGAGCGCCGGCAACCTGCAGGCGCTCATGCTGCCGCTGACCACGCTGACCATCAACGTCTCCAGCGTCGCGCTGATTTGGTTCGGCGGCTTGCGGATCGATCGGGGCCAGATGCAGGTCGGTTCGCTGACCGCGTTCCTGGTGTACTTCACCCAGATCCTGATGGCCGTGCTGATGGCCACGATGACGCTGGTGGTGTTGCCGCGCGCGGCGGTGTGCGCCGAACGGATCACCGCGGTGCTCGACACCCGCGCCGCGGTCGCGGACCCGCCGGACCCGCAATTCCCGCCAGACGGGATCACGGGCGTGGTGCGGTTGGACGGCGCCAGCTTCACCTATCCGGGCGCCGATCGCCCAGTGCTGCAAGACATTTCGTTCACCGCGCGGCCCGGGACGACGACCGCGATCGTCGGCGGCACCGGCTCGGGCAAGTCGACGCTGGTGTCCCTGATCTGCCGGCTATACGACGTCACCTCCGGCGCCGTCCTGGTCGACGGCGTCGACGTGCGCGACTACCACAGCGAGCGGCTCTGGTCGGCGATCGGGCTGGTCCCCCAGCGCGGCTACCTCTTCTCGGGGACGGTGGCCGAAAACCTGCGGTACGGCAAGGCGGACGCGACGGACGACGAGATGTGGGAGGCGTTGCGGGTGGCCGACGCCGACGGGTTCGTGGGCGCCCACGGCCCAGCAGATAGTGGGCTGCAGATGCGCGTCGCCCAGGGCGGCATCAACTTCTCCGGCGGCCAGCGGCAGCGGCTGGCGATCGCGCGGGCCGTCGTCCGCCGGCCGGCGATCTACCTGTTCGACGACTCGTTCGCCGCGCTCGACGTGCACACCGACGCGCGGGTGCGCGCGTCGCTGGGCCTGGCGTCCGGCCCGAACAATCCAGCGACGATCATCGTTGTCACGCAACGCGTTTCAACCGCGGCCCAGGCCGACCAGGTGATCGTCGTCGACGACGGCAAGCTGGTGGGCGCGGGCACGCACGAATCGCTGCTGGCCGACTGCGCCGTCTACGCGGAATTCGCCGACTCGCAGTCGGTGGGGGCCGGGGTGGGGGGCGAGCAATGACCGTGGCGCCCGTGGCACCGGCGGCGGGGCGCTCCCGCGACTTCTGGCCCTCGGCGGCCCGGCTGGTGAAACGGCTTGCGCCGCAACGGCGATTGAGCCTCGCCGTGATCGCGCTGGGCGTCACCGGCACCGCGATCGGAGTCGTCGTCCCGCGGATCCTGGGCCACGCCACCGACCTGCTGTTCAACGGGGTCATCGGGCGGGGGCTGCCCGCCGGGATCAGCAAGGCGCAGGCCGTCGCCGCCGCCCGCGCCCGGGGCCAGAACGCCTTCGCCGACCTGCTGTCCGGGATGAACGTGGTGCCGGGCCGGGGCGTGGACTTCGGGGCGGTGGCCCGAACGCTGGCGCTGGCCTTGGTCCTGTATGTTGTTTCCGCGCTGCTGATTTGGGTGCAGGTCCGGTTGCTCAACGTCACCATTCAGCGCACCATGGTCGCGCTGCGCGCCGACGTCGAGGACAAGATCCACCGGCTGCCGCTGTCCTACTTCGACGGCCGGCAGCGCGGCGAGCTGCTGAGCCGGGTCACCAACGACATCGACAACGTCCAGTCGTCGCTGTCGATGACGATCAGCCAGCTACTGACGGCGGTCCTGACGGTGGTGGCAGTGCTGGCGATGATGGTGTCCATCTCTCCGCTGCTGGCGGGCATCACGCTGCTGGCCGTGCCGATCTCGCTGCTGGCGACGCGGGCGATCGCGCGGCGTTCCCAGCGCCTGTTCGTGGCCCAGTGGCGCAGCACTGGGCGCCTGAACGCCCATATCGAGGAGACCTACAGCGGCTTCACGGTGGTCCGGACGTTCGGCCATCAAGCCGCCGCGCGCGAGCAGTTCCGCCGTCTCAACGACGACGTCTACCGCGCCAGCTTCGGCGCCCAGTTCTTCTCCGGCCTGGTGGCGCCGGCGACGGGGTTCATCGGCAACGTCGGCTACGCCGCGGTCGCGGTGGTCGGCGGCCTGCAGGTGGCGACCGGGCAGATCACGCTGGGCAGCATCCAGGCCTTCATCCAATACCTGCGGCAGTTCAACGCGCCGGTGAGCCAGGTGGCGGGGATGTACAACACCCTGCAATCCGGGGTGGCCAGCGCCGAGCGGGTGTTCGGCCTGCTCGACGAGCCCGAGGAGCCCCCGGACCCCGCGCGAACGCTCCCCAATGGGCAGGGCCCGCGCGACGGCGGCCGCGTCGAGTTTCAGCACGTGAACTTCGCCTACCGGCCGGGCACGCCGGTGATCCACGACCTGTCGCTGGTGGCCGAGCCGGGCAGCACGGTGGCGATCGTCGGACCGACCGGGGCGGGCAAGACCACGATGGTGAACCTGCTGATGCGGTTCTACGACGTCGACTCGGGCCGGATACTGATCGACGGGGTCGACATCACCGCGGTGAGCAGGCAGTCGCTGCGATCGCGAATCGGCATGGTGCTGCAGGACACCTGGCTGTTCGACGGGACGATCGCGGAGAACATCGGCTACGGGCGCCCGGAGGCAGGCGAAGACGAGGTGATCGAGGCCGCCAGGGCGGCGTACGTGGACCGGTTCGTGCGCACGCTGCCGGCGGGCTACCAGACCCGGGTCAGCGGCGGCGGCGCCAACATCAGCGCCGGTGAGCGCCAACTCATCACCATCGCCCGCGCGTTCCTCGCCCGGCCGCAGCTGCTGATCCTGGACGAGGCGACCAGCTCGGTGGACACCCACACCGAGGTCCTGGTTCAGCGCGCCATGCGCGAGCTCCGCCGGGGCCGCACGAGTTTCATTATCGCGCACCGCCTTTCGACCATCCGCGACGCCGACCGCATCCTGGTGGTGGAGGCCGGCCGAATTGTGGAGCAGGGCAACCACACCCAGCTGCTGGCCCGCCGCGGCGCCTACTACGCGATGACCCAGGCCTAGCCACCAAGGATTCGCACCAAGGATTTGTCGAGGAACGCTCAAGGGGGCGTCCGAAGTCTGTGCGCCCTGTTCCGGCGCCGCAATCAGCGACCACGGCATCGGTTTCGACTCGCCGCAGCAGGCGGTCATGGACGGCTACCTGGTGTGCCCGGAGCTCAACGCCGGCCACAGCGGGCCCGAGATCGCCCGCCAGGTGTTGAGCCAGACCAACCTGGGCGCCGTCCGGGCGGATCACTTCGTCGTCGACGCCGCCAAGGCCTACTGCCCGCAGTTCGCCAGATAACCGGGGCGCTCCAAGAATTCGCAGAGAGAACGACAAGGCCGGTGCCGGAACGTCTTTCTCATGAACGCAGCCAAGACAATCGCTTTCGCAGTGTTCGCCGGAGCCGTCGCGTTGGTGCTGGCCGCCCCGGCGAATGCGGCCTCGGAGGCCGTGTACGGCGACCCCGTCGCCGCCGGCCGGTACTGGCACCAGCAGCAATACGACGACTGCGTGTTGATGTCCAGCGCCGACGTCATCGGTCAGATAACCGGTGAGGCGCCCTCGGAGGCGGCCATCATCGAGCAGGCCCACTCGACTCCGAGCGTGGTCCACGGGGGCCCTATCTACACCAAGCCGGCCAACCCGGACGACCCGAATTCGGGCGCCGGCGCCAGCCTCGAGGACGTCCCGGCGCTGCTCGCGCGCTACCGGGTGACGGCCGTGGTCATCGACCGGGACGACCGCGCCGTGAACGGAATCCGCCCGGGCATCGCGGGGCTCAAGCAGGCGCTGGGCGGCGGTCACAAGGTGATCGTCAGCCTCAACGCGGAACTCATCTGGCACGAGCCCATCGACGCGAAGGACAAGAGCGGCAACCCCGAATCCGACCACGCGGTGGTGGTGACCGGTGTCGACGCGACCCGCGGCATCGTTCACCTCAACGACAGCGGCATCGCCGATGGCCGCGACGAGCAGGTTCCCATCGAGCTTTTCGCTCGTGCGTGGGAGACGAGCGACGAGTTGATGGTCGTTACGCTCTAGTCGCGTTGTGGTGTTACCGAATTCGCGGGGTTCGTATCACAATCTATTAACGCAACGCCGCGGAAGACGGGAGGGTGTGACGCGCGATGGTGGACAAACGCCTCGAGTTCGGTCTGCTCGGCCCGCTGGAGATGAGCGTCGACGGCACCCTGGTGCCCCTGGGCACGCCCAAACAGCGGGCGGTGCTGGCCATGCTGCTGATGAACCGCAACAGCCCGGTCGGCGTCGACCGGCTCATCACGGCCCTGTGGGAAGAGTCGCCTCCGTCGGGGGCGAGGGCCAGTATTCACTCCTACGTGTCCAACCTGCGGAAGCTGCTCAGCGGCGTCGGGATCGACCCGCGGGTGGCGCTGGCCGCGGCGCCCCCGGGCTACCGCCTCAGCATCGCCGACAACGCCTGCGACATCGGGCGGTTCATCGCCGAGAAGACCGCGGGCGTGCACGCGGCCGCCGCCGCCCGTTTCGAACAGGCCAGCAAGCACCTGTCGGCGGCCCTGGCGGAATGGCGCGGGCCGGTGCTCGAGGACCTGCGCGACTTTCAGTTCGTCGAGACCTACGCCACCTCCCTCGTCGAGGAGAAGATTCTGGTCCACACGGCCAAGGCGGAGGCCGAAATCGCTTGCGGGCGCGCCTTTGCCGTCATCACCGAGCTCGAGGCCCTGATCGCCGAGCACCCCTACCGCGAGCCGCTGTGGGCGCAGTTGATCACCGCCTACTACCTCACCGAGCGCCAATCGGACGCGCTGGCGGCCTATCGCCGCGTCAAGCAGACACTCGCCGACGAGCTGGGCATCGACCCGGGGCCCAATCTGCGGGCGCTCAACGACCGGATCCTGCGGCAGGAGCCGTTGGACGTCAAGAAGATCGCGGTGACCACCGCCGCCGTCACGCAGACGGTCATGGAGCAGCACACCAGGGTTTCCGAGCGCAACGCCGTCGCGTATCTGCGCGAAAGCACGGGGCGCAGCTATCCGCTGCAGGAGGCGGCGACCCGCATCGGGCGTCTCAGCGACAACGACATCGTCCTGGACACCCCCAAGGTGAGCCGCCACCACGCCGTCATCGTCGACACGGGCACCAGTTGGGTGATCAACGACCTGCGGTCCTCCAACGGCGTGCAGGTGCAACAGGAGCGCATCCGCTCGGCCACCCCGCTGCACGACGGCGACCACATCCGCATCGGTGAGCACGAGTTCACGTTCGAGGTCACCCAGGGGTAACGCGGGCATCAAGAATTCGTTGAGAATCCTCCAAGGGCTCGGCCCGAAGCTGAACGCATCCAGGGCCGAACCCACAGCAAAGGATCACGACAATGTTCTCTCCCCGCATCACCGCCGTCGTCACCACGGCCATCGGCGCCGCCGCCGCAGGGCTGGCGATCGCCACGGCCGGGGCGGCCGGTGCCAGCACCGCCGACGACACCTTCATCACCGAGATGAGGGGCCTCGGCGTCACCTTCACCACGCCGCAGGAGGCCGTCCAGGAAGGCCACCAGGTGTGCAAGGAGCTGGCGGCGGGCAAGACCGGGACGGACGTTGCCACAGAGGTGCTGAGCCAGACGAACCTGACCACCAAGCAGGCCGCCTACTTCGTCGTCGACGCGGCCCAGGTCTACTGCCCGCAGCTGTCCGCCCAGCTGACGTAGCCGACTCGCCCCGCCCGAATGAGGGATCCCGATCACCGGGGTCCCTCATTCTTCATTTCGCACGAAAAATATTGCTGCACAGTAAATTTCAAGAATCTTTTGAGATAACGAGAAGGCCGACATTGGAACCTTTTCTCAACCAAACCGCAACACAGCGGAACGAGGAAAAGGAACAAGCAGTGAAGACCAGTCAGATCATCAACTTCGCCAAGGCCGCGACCCTCGCGGTGACCGCCGGCGCCGTCGCGCTGGGGGTGGCTGCACCGGCCGGCGCCGCATCGGGCGCCACCTACGGCGACCCCGACGCCGCCGCCAAGTGGTGGCGCTACCAGAAATACGACGATTGCTTGCTGATGGCCGCCGCGGATGTGGTCGGTCAGGTGACCGGCAAGGAGCCCTCGGAGGAGGCCATCATCAAGAAGGCGCAGTCCACCCCCAGCACGATCCACCCCGGGTCGATCTACATCAAGCCGTCCGACACCAAACACCCGAATTCGGGCCAGGGCACCATGTTCGCCGATCTCCCGACGCTGCTGACCGAGTACAAGGTCAGCGCCGCTGTCGCCGACCGGCAGCACGCGGCGGCGGCCGGGATCCCCGCCGGCATCTCGGGGATCGAGCAGGAACTGGGCACCGGCCACAAGGTCATCGTCAGCGTCAACGGCGAAATGATCTGGAACGTCCCCGTCGAGACGAAGGACGAATACGGCAACCCGCAGGGTGACCACGCCGTGGTGGTGACCGGAGTCGACACCGGCTACGGCATCGTCCATCTCAACGACAGCGGTGATCCGAAGGGCCGCGACGAGCAGATCCCGATGGCGCTCTTCCTCAAGGCCTGGGATAGCAGCGACCAGTTGATCGTCGTCACCACCTGACGCACTGTGACCGGCAGACCCGATTGGAACGGATTGATAGGGTCGGCGGGTCGCGGTTGTTGGGAGGAACGATGAGCGGGGCGCCGGGCTCGCGGGTGGGGTCGATGTTCGGTCCCTACGAGCTCAAGCGGGCCCTGGGCCACGGCGGGATGGGCGAGGTCTACGAGGCCGAGCACACTGTCAAGGGATGGACCGTGGCGCTCAAGCTGATGTCGGAATCGGTCAGCAGCGACCCGGTGTTCCGCGAGCGGATGCGACGCGAGGCCCGCATCACCGGCCGTTTGCAGGAACCCCACGTGGTGCCCATCCACGACTACGGCGAGATCGACGGCCAAATGTATTTGGAGATGCGCCTCATCGAGGGCACCGATCTCGGCACTTTGCTCAAACAGTTCGGATCGCTGTCCCCGCCGCGCGCGGTGGCCATCATCACCCAGATCGCCTCGGCCCTGGACGCCGCCCACGCCGCCGAGGTGACCCACCGCGACGTCAAACCGCCCAACATCCTGGTCACCCGCGACGACTTCGCCTACCTTGTCGACTTCGGCATCGCCAGCGCGAAGACCGACGAGAAGCTGACGCAGCTCGGTACCGCGGTGGGCACCTGGAAATACATGGCGCCCGAACGGTTTTCCAACGACGAGGTGGACTACCGCGCCGACATCTACTCGCTGGCGTGTGTGTTGTTCGAATGCCTGACCGGGTCGCCGCCCTACGAATCCGACAGCGCCGGGGTGCTGGTCAGCGCCCACCTGATGGAGCCCATCCCGCATCCCAGCGCCAAGCGTTCGAGCATCCCGCGGGCCTTCGACGGGGTGATCGCCCGGGGCATGGCCAAGAAGCCCGAGGACCGCTACCGCAGCGCCGGCGACCTGGCCCGCGCCGCCCACGACGCGCTCACCAACCCCGATCAGACCCAGGCGGTCAACATCCTGCGCCACGGCGAGGAATCCACCCTGCCGGGCGTGAAGGCGGGCCCGGGCGTCGTTCCGCCCGCGCGGCCCGCGCCGGCCCGGAACCCGGCGCCGGACAGCGGACCCATCCCCCGCGCGTCCCCGCCCGCGCCCAATCTCGCGCCCGGCCAACCCCAGTGGGCCGGTCCGCCACCACAGTTCGCCGGGCCGCCCCCCTACGGCCATGGGCGTCCGCCGCCGCCACCGCGCGGGCGCAACCCCTGGGTCATCGTCGCCGGCGCGGCCGCCGCCGTCGTCGTCCTCGTCGCCGCGGCGATCGGCATCTCGATGGCCGTCGGACACGACGACAGCGACACCCCCAACGCGGCCACCGCGACCACGACGACCACCACCACGACGAGGACGACCACCCGCACGACGGCGCCGACCTCCACCCCGCCGCCCGGGGCCGCGACCAAGCTGCTGGGCCTGCTGCCCGCGGGCTACCCGCCCGGCACCTGCAAGCTGGAGGGCCAGCCGATGCCGGGCGCGAGCGTCTCGGTCATGTGCGGACAGAACACCGAACCCAACGGCCCCAACGTCGGGGAATACGGGCTGTTCACCGATCTCAAAGGGCTGCAGGACGCGTTCAACGGCTATATGGAGGCCGACACCACCGTCAAGTGCCCCGGGGACAAGGCCTCACCGGGCACCTGGTGGCACAACAAGGACCCGAATACCATCCTCGGTCAGATCGGGTGCGGAAAATACAAAGGCGATGAGCCGCAGGTGATGTGGACCAACCAACAGACCATGGTGCTCGCGGTCGTCGGCGGGGATGTGCAGGGACCGAACCTCGACCAGCTGTACAAGTGGTGGGCCGCCCACTCCTAGTGAAACTCGACTGGGACCACAACGCGTATTACCAGCGGCTGCTGCTGAACCGGCTACCGCGGCCGTGCGGGCGGGTGCTCGACGTCGGTTGTGGGACGGGCGCATTCGCGGCGCGGCTGGCCGAAACCGCCCGGCACGTCGACGCGGTCGACAGGTCGGCGCCGATGATCGAGGCGGCCCGGCGACGCGCACCGGCCAACGTCACCCCCATCCTCGCCGACGTGCTGGAACTGCCATTGCCGGCGGATCACTACGACGCGATCGTGTCGATCACGGCGTTGCATCACCTGCCGCTCGACGAGGCCCTGCGGCACCTGGCGCCGGCGCTGCGGCCAGGCGGCGTGCTGGCCGCGATCGTCCTGCCGCGGGTGGACCTGCCCCGCGAGGCGCCCACCGAAGTACTTGCGGCGGTGGGCAATCGGGCGTTGGGCGCGCTCTTCGCCGCGCTGCGGGCGACGGGTTCCGGCGGCTGCTACGGGCCGGACCCGGTCGATGAGGCGATGCCGAAGGTCGTCGACGCGCCGCTGACGACCCGGCAGGCCCGTGCGGTCGCGGCCGCCGTCCTGCCGCGCGCCCGTGTGCGCCGGCTGCTGTTTTGGCGTTATCTCCTGCTGTGGCGGCGCCCGCGGTAACAATGATTGCTGAGCCGGGGCCTCGCGGCCGGCCGCTCGGGCCGGACGGTGTTGATATGGTCGGCGGGTCCGGGGTTGGTTTGGAGGGTCAGGGATGAGCGACGCGCAAGCCTCACGGGTGGGCTCGATGTTTGGGCCCTATCACCTGAAACGGCTGCTGGGCCGCGGTGGGATGGGCGAGGTCTACGAGGCCGAGCACACCGTCAAGGAGTGGACGGTCGCCGTCAAGCTGATGTCCGACACGTTCAGCAAGGACCCGGTTTTCCGCGAGCGGATGAAGCGCGAAGCCCGCATCGCCGGCCGTTTGCAGGAGCCGCACGTGGTGCCCATCCACGACTACGGCGAGATCGACGGCCAGATGTTCATGGAGATGCGCCTGATCGAGGGCGTGGACCTGGACACCCTGCTCAAGCGGTTCGGCCCGCTGACCCCGCCGCGCGCGGTGGCCATCATCACCCAGATCGCCTCCGCCCTGGACGCCGCCCACGCCGCCGGAGTGATGCACCGCGACGTCAAGCCACCCAACATCCTGGTCACCCGCGACGATTTCGCCTACCTTGTCGACTTCGGCATCGCCAGCGCGACCACCGACGAAAAGCTGACGCAGCTCGGGACCGCGGTGGGCACCTGGAAATACATGGCGCCCGAACGGTTTTCCAACGACGAGGTCACGTACCGCGCCGACATCTACGCGCTGGCCTGCGTGCTGCACGAGGCCCTGACCGGATCGCCCCCCTATCGCGCCGACAGCGCCAGCACCCTGGTGACCGCCCACCTGCTGGACCCCATCCCGAAGCCGAGCGACGTTCGCTCCGGCGTGCCCAAGGCGTTCGACGTGGTGATCGCGCGCGGCATGGCGAAGAAACCCGAGGACCGCTACGCCAGCGCGGGCGACCTGGCCCTGGCCGCGCACGAGGCCCTGTCCGACCCCGACCAGGACCACGCCAACAACATCGTGCGCCGCAGCCAGGAAGCCACCTTGCCCGCGACCGCCCAGGCCAGCACCGCGGACGTGCCCGGCCCCACCCTGGCGGCCCCGCCCCAACCACAGGTCACCACCCCGCCGCCGGCGCCCGTGCCGGGTTATCCCGCGTCCGGTCCCATTCCGCAAGCCGGCCAAACGCCCCGGCCCTGGGCGCCCGATAGCGGGCCCATTCCCGCCGCGAGTCAACCCGGCGCGCCGTACTACCAGGGCGGCAGCGGCAGCTGGGGCGCCCCGCCGCCCGCACAATTCAGCGGCCCGGCGCAGGCGGGGTGGAACCAGCCGCCGCCCAAGCCCAAGCGCAGCCCGTGGCCCATCGTCGCCGCCGTCGCCGTCGTGATCGTCCTCGCCGTCGGCGCGGTCGGGGCGTGGCTGATCCTGAAGCCCAAGCCGGCGCCGCCGCCGCCAGAGCCCGTGTCACCGGACCGGCTCAGCACCCTGCTGCTGGACCCGTCGGACATCAACAACGTCATGGGCTCCTCCGAAATGACGCCGGGCAAGCCCATCACGTCGATGGATACGTCCTCGGTGACGCTGTCGTTGCCGAACTGCCAGGGTGCGCTCTACACCAGCCAGGACCCGGTGTACACGGGCACCGGCTACAGCGGAATTAGCGGGCTGGTGTCCTCGGAACCGGGCGACAACAACGACCACTGGGTCAATCAGGCCGTCGTCGCGTTTCCGTCCGCCGACAAGGCCAAGGCGTTCGTGCAGACATCGGCGGACAAGTGGAAGGGCTGCGCCGGCAAGACGGTGACGGTGACCAACAAGAGCAAGCAGTACAGGTGGACGTTCGCCCAACTCAACGGCTCCCCGCCGAAGATCAGCATGATGGAGACGCAGGAAGGCGCCGACGGCTGGGCGTGCCAGCGGGCGATGGGCGTGGCGAACAACGTCATCGTCGACGTCAACGCGTGCGGCTACCACATCACCGATCAGGGTGGGCAGATCATCGACAAGATCGTCGCCAAGGTCGGCACCGAATAGCCAAGGCGCACTGCGGCTTTACGGCTGGAGGTCGGGCCCCTCGGCGCGCAGGTCGTCGACCGCCGACATGGCGTCGCGCAGCTTGGCCAGCCATTCCTCGGTGTGCTCGCCGACCAGCTTGACCGTCCAGGCGAGCGCGTCGGCGCGGGACCGCGCGACGCCGGCGTCGACCAGCGTGTCGAGCACCTGGCGCTCGGGTTGCTTCAAGCGGGTCATCACCGGTACGGCGATGTGGGTGAACAGGATTCGCTCGCCCTTCACTTCGACGCCCCAGGAAACCTTGCGCCCGTAGCGATCCTGCGCCTCGTCGGCGATGCGCATTCGCTCGGAACGGGTCTCCTCGCGGAACCGGGAGACGCGGCCTTCGGCGCGCTCCTCGCTCTCTTCCGAGCCGTCGGCCAGCTTGCCGATGACGGTGATCTCTTCGCGGTCGACGATGACCGTCGGGTCGCCGTCGAACCAGGCTTCCGGTAGGCGTCCGGCGAACCATTCCGCCGCGGCGCTCGCGTCGGGCTGCTGGGCCTGCTGCCAGCCGCCGGGGCGGCCGTAGCGCCGCCCGTGGGTGTGATGGGACTTCATGATTACATAATTACACCGTTACACATGTAATGGAATGGCGTTCACCGGAGGCGAACGCCGGCCGGGCGGGCGCCGGGTCCTTCTGGCGGGAGAAAAACCGTTGATATGGGCTGTTCGGAGTTGTATTTTTGGTAGCGAAGCAGGCCCGGAAGCGACCGATTCGAAGCGCTGGGAAACGGGGTAGGAAACCAGCCGCGTGCGACCTAAGCGTCAAACGCCCCCTAGAGTCGCCCGGGCCTGCCTATGCGTTGCCGCGGCGAATTCGGAACAGCTTGACCTCGTTCTTGATGCCCTTGAGGCGGCGCGCACCGGCGAACGAGCCTTGCAAATTCCCGCCGTAGCCCGCGGCGCTGAGCGCCTCCCAGACCGAATCGGCCGCCAGCACGGTGCCCGGGCGCGCCACGGAGGTGACCCGGCTCGCCACGTTGACGGGGCTGCCGAACCAGTCGCCGGCCCGGCTGACCGCCATGCCGGAGGCGACGCCCGCCCGCAACCGGGGGAAGTCGTTGTCGGTGTCGACGGCCTCGACCAGCTTCAGCACGACGTCGAGCATGGGCGCCGGCTCGGGGCAGACGAACATCGCCGCGTCGCCGATGGTCTTGATGAACCGCACCGGCGGGACGGTCACGTCCCGGGCGAGGTGGGCCAGGCGGTTGGCCAGGTGCCCCAGCTCCTCGGCCGACACCACTTCGCCCAACCGCGTGAAGCCGACCAGGTCGGCGAACGCGACGGTGATCTGACGCGCGCCGGGAAGCGGCTGGCCCGCGGCGCGCTCGGCGGCGTTGACGGCCTCGGTCTCCATCATGTGGCGCAGCTGCATGAACAGCATGTGCTGGATCATCGGGCCGAGCACCGGCGTGAGCTGGGACACCAGCGCCTTCGACCCCTTGGCGATGTCCAGCTCGGTGGCCCCCGGGCGCATGATCGACGAAAGTGCCGTGTACCGCATGACCTCGGCCGCGCGGGACAGGCCCTCGGCCAGCACCCGGACCACCAGCACCAGCTGCTCCGGGTCCAGGCCGAGCTCCACGAACCGCTGGATGAAGGCGGCGGCTTCGCCGTCGGCTCGCATGTGCACGACCGCGTCGGGGTCGTCCACCCGGACCAGGCCGATGGCGCGCTGCACCTGCTGCAGCAGCGCCAGGTCGACGCCGTAGGTCTCGCTGATCTCGCGGGTGGAGACGTAGGTGCCGTCGTCGCCGACGAGGTGGCGGGTGGCCAGCAGCAGCGGCGGGTTGGTGCTGCGGATCTCGTCGCGGGTGATGCCCTGATCCAGCAACCACTTCACCAGTTCGGCCCGCTCGGCGCGCGCCTCGCCCTCGAGCCCCTCCAGCAGATCGTCAATATTCATGACACCGGGCTCATGACACCGGCGGTCGCCGGTGGGCCCACGGCCGGGCCGACTCGATCTGCGCCGACAGCGACAGCAGGGTCGCCTCGTCGTACGGCCGGCCGACCAGCTGCACGGCGATCGGCAGGCCGTGGCCGTCGAGGTCCCACGGCACGGCCGCTGCGGGCTGCCCGGTCAGGTTCCAGATCGGGAAATACGGGACTTGCTGCGCCACCAGCAGCAGCGTCGAGACGCCGCCGCGGCGCCGGTAGGCGCCGATCCGGGACGGGCCGGTGGCGTTGCCCGGCGTGACGACGACGTCGACGTCGTCGAAGATCGCCTGGATCCGGGCGGCCACCGCCGGCTCCGCCGCACGGATCGCGTCCATCCTGCGGTCCGAGAAGAGCGCGCCGGCGCGCGCCAGGTTGCGGGTGCGCGCTTCGAGGCGTTCGGGGTGGGCTTGCGCGTCCGCGTCGTCGCTGATGCCGCGCAGGAAGCGGGGCAGGTAGTTCGTCAGTACCGCCGCCGGCGGGTACTCGGGGTCGCGGGTGATGACCTCGTGCCCCAGGTCGCGCAGCAACGCGCCGGCCTCGTGCACGGCCGCCAGCTGCGCCTTACCGACCCGGACGGGAACCGGCATCGGGCCCTTGGTGCTCAAGGCAATTCGCAGCCGGCCGGGGTGACGGGATGCGGCCCCGACGAACTCGCCCTCAGGACCGGGGACGGTCGAGGTCGCGTCCAGGAACGTCGCGGCGTCGCGCACCGACCGGGCGATCGGGCCGTTGACGCTCAGCCCGTGCCACGCGTTGTCGTGCGGCTCCAGCGACACCCGGTCGCGTTGCGGTTTCACGCCAAACAGCCCGCACCACGACGACGGGATGCGGATCGAGCCGCCGCCGTCGGATCCCAGCGCCAGCGGCGCCAGCCCGGCGGCCACCGCGGCCGCGCTGCCGCCGCTGCTGCCGCCCGGGGTGCGCCTCAGGTCCCACGGGTTGCGGGTGGCGCCGAAGGTCAGCGACTCGGTGAAGGGAAAGATCATCAGCTCGGGCACATTGGTTTTGCCGATGACGACCGCCCCCGCGGCACGCAGCCGCCGAACCACCTCCGCGTCGGACGTCACCGCGGGGCGGTGCCCGCCGCTGCCACACGCCGTCACCTCGCCGGCGACGTCGACGTCGTCCTTGATCGCGATCGGCACGCCGAGCAGCGGCAGCCGCTCCCCCGCGTCGAGGCGGTCCTGCGCCGCGGCGGCCTCGTAGCGCGCGGTGTCGGGGAGGACGACGCGAAAGCAGCGCAGCTCGCTGTCCAGCCGCGCGATCCGTTCCAGATAGATTTCGAGGAGCTCCGGCGCGGTCAGTTCACCGTCGGCCAACATCCGGGCCTGTTCGGCCGCGCCGGCGAAGGCGACGTCGCGAGCGTCCACCGCCGCAGCGTATCCGGCGATCAGTACCGTGGGCGACATGCCCTGCGTGTTCTGTGCGATCGTCGCCGGCGAGGCCCCGGCCCACCGGATCTACGAAGACGACGGGTACCTGGCGATCCTCGACATCCGCCCGTTCACCCGCGGCCACACGCTGGTGATCCCCAAACGACACACCGTCGACCTCACCGACACCCCGCCGCAGACGCTGGCAGGCATGGCCACCATCGGCCAGCGGATCGCGCGCGCCGCCCGCACGACGGAGTTGGCCGACGCGACGAACATCGCGATCAACGACGGTCGCCCCGCGTTCCAGACGGTGATGCACATCCACCTGCACGTACTGCCGCGGCGCGAGGGCGACAAGCTGTCCTTCGCCAAGGGCATGCTGCTGCGCCGCGACCCGGACCGGGAGTCCACCGCGCAGATCCTGCGGGAGGCCATGTCGCGGCTCAACGGGAGTCAGCCAGACTGAAACCATGAGCAATCTGACTCCGCTAGAACAATTCGTGCTCGTGCCGATGCTGCGCCTGCACGACACGATCTACCGCAAGACCGACGGCCGCGTCGGTCACCAGATACCGGGGATGCCGCCCAGCCTGCTGCTCCACACGATCGGCGCCAAGACCGGCCAGCAGCGCACCACCACGCTGACCTACGCCGAGGACGGCGATTCGTACGTCATCGTCGCGTCCAAGGGCGGCGACGACCACAACCCCGGGTGGTACCACAACCTGCGGAAGCGGCCCGACTGCGAGATCAACGTCGGCGCCAAGCGCATCCCGGTGACCGCCAGGAAAGTGGGCCCCGACGACGCCGACTACCCGCGGCTGTGGGAACTGGTCAACAAGATCAACGCCAACCGCTACAGCGGCTACCAAAGCCGGACTTCGCGGCCCATCCCGGTCTTTTTATTGACTCCGCGGTGAATATTGCCAGGTAGGCCCGGATAGCCGCGCAGCGGTCTATTCTCCTGACACGCGCGGTGAAGCAGTTCGCCGCAAGGGCGCGGGATCGGCTGGAGCGGGTATGACACGCTGGGCGGGCAATCCGTGGCGGCGGTTCGGGCTGTCCGCACGAGCAGGTTGGCTGCTCGTCGCGTTTTACAGCACGGCGGCGGTGCTGGTCGTGGCCTCGTCGGCGCATAGGTGGCGCGGCGTGTACGGGACGCGGCCGGTCGACGAGGGCGTGTTCGCGCTCTGCCTGCTGGTGACGGCCTCAACCGCCGGCTACGCGGCCCGTTTCTCGACCGGGCGGCGCAGATTCGGCTGGCTGGCGCTGGTGATCGGCCTGCTGGGCTGGGCCGCGGGTGAGGTCCTCTGGTCGGTGTACGAGGTGCGCCCGGACATCGAGCACGCCACCCACCCCGCCGCGGCCGAGGCGGTGTTCACGTTGTATCCGATCGGCGCCATGGCGTCGTTGGCCCTGCTGTCGCACCTGTCGCGCCACAGTCCCCGGCGGCTGGTGCTGGACGGCCTCATCGTGGCGACCTCGCTGTTCGTCATCTCCTGGGTGTTCGTCCTCGACAAGCAGCTGCGCGAGAACAACGGCTCGCGGCTCGCGACACTGATCGAGGTCTTCGCGGACGTCGTCCTCCTGACGACGGCGATCCTGATGCTGTCCCGGATCCGCTCCAACGACCTGCCGAGCCGGGGCCTGCTGGCCGGCGGAATCGCCACCATCGCCGCCTCCGACATCGCGATGGTTTTCCAGACCGGGGTGGGCAGCTATCACCTGGGCGACCTGACGGATCTGGGGCGGGTGGCCGGATTCGCGCTGCTCTCGCTGGCCGGCCTGGCCAGCGTCCACGAGAGCGCCACGGACCAGGCGCGGACCGAGATCATGTCCCCCGCCCTGCTCTGGCTGCCCTACCTGCCGCTGATGCTGGCCGCCGCGGTCGGCCTGGGTCAGGCGGTGAGCCTGATGGCGCACGGACCGCTGCTCGCCGCGCTGGGGATCCTCGTCGCCGCGGTGCTCACCCGCCAGTTCATCGTGCTGATGGAAAACCAGGGCCTGCTGTCCGAGGTCGCGCGGGAGGCGTTCCGCGACAGCCTGACCGGCCTGGCCAACCGGGCGCACTTCCTGCACCGCTTGGAGCAGGCCGTTGCCCGGCAACGCCTCGAGGGCGGGCCGATCGCGGTGCTGTGCCTCGACCTGGACGACTTCAAAGCGGTCAACGACGCCCTGGGGCATCCCGCCGGCGACGAGCTGCTGGTCCGGGTCGCCGGCCGGCTCACCGCCGCGCTCGGCGACACCGGTACCGTGGCGCGTCTCGGAGGCGACGAGTTCGCCGTCCTCATCGAGGCTTCGGCCGATGAATCGAAGCAGGCCGCGGACCGCGTGCTGGACGCGTTCGGGACGCCGATCGTGATCGACGGTGTCCCCATCGAGGTCAGGCCCAGCATCGGCTACACGGTCGCCACGGGCGCATCGAATTGCACCGTCGACCAGTTCCTGCAGCACGCCGACCTGGCCATGTACGCCGCCAAACGCGAAGGCGGGCAATGTGTTCGGGGTTTCCTGCCCGACCTGCCGTTCCCGTACGCGTTCCCTCGGTTGGCCGAGTCGGCCGAGTCGGCATTGCAAGAAGGGCAAGCGGGTGTGGACCGGGGCGCCGCCGCGACCCCGGCGGGCGCCTTTGGCAAGGAGACGAGGCTGGCGCGCTCGCTGGCACCGATCGCCGCGGCCGCAACGGCACCGCGGGAGCGATCGCACGACGTCCCCGACGGCATGCGGTGGCCCCCGACGGCGATTCGGATCGCCTTGGCGACGTTGGGGATTGGCGTGGCCACCTTCGCGGTGACGAGCTTGGTGGACCCCGATGCCGCGCGCAACGCGTTCTTCGCCAAATGCCTGTACCCGGCGTTGAACCTGTCCGCCGCGGCGCTGATCGCGTATCGCGCCTACCGGGTGCGGGCCGACCGTCTCGCGTGGGCGTTGATCGCGGCCGGCATGGCCGTGTCGGCGGCGGGTGACATCGTCTACGTGACGTGGGTGCCCGCGGGCCAGTCGCCGTCCGCGGCCGACCCGGAGTACCTGGCGTTTTACCCGCTCCTGTACGCGGGGCTCCTGCTGGTCATGCGGTCGCGGCTGAAGGTGGTGCCGATTCCGATCCGGCTCGATGCCCTGGTGTGCGCGCTGGCCGCGGCCGCGGTGGGCGTGGCGCTGCGCGCGGGGCCCATGCACGCGGCCGCGGTCCGCGCGCCGGCGACCGTGCTGGTGGGACTCGTCTACCCGTGGGGTGACCTGGTCCTGCTGGCCCTGACCGCTGGCATGCTGCCAATCCTGGGCTGGCGCAAGGGATTCCGTTGGGCCTTGCTTGTGGTGGGATTCGTCGCCTTTGCCGTCGCGGACACGGCGTACCTCTTCGAGACCGCCGACGGCAGCTACCGGGTCGGGACCACGCTGGATGCCCTCTGGCCCGCGGCGTCGCTGCTGGTGGCCATCGCCAGCTGGGCGCCGTGGTCGTCGACGCCGCCCGTACCGAAACGCGGGCTCGGTTTCTACGCGGTGCCGGTGGCGTGCACCGTCGTCGCGCTGGCCGTCGTCGTGGGTCACAACTCAAGGCTGGCAACGATTCTCGCCGCGCTGAGCCTGGTCGCGGTCGCCGGGCGACTCTCGGTCGCCTTCCGCGACGTCAGCATCCTCGCCGAAAGCCACAAGCAGGCCATGACCGACGAAGTGACCAGCCTGCCCAACCGGCGGTCGCTGGCGACCGCCCTGACCGGGCTGTCCGATGTGGCGCCGGCGGGACCGCTGTCGATCCCCGGGACCCCGTCGCGCCGGGCGCTGCTGCTGCTGCACCTGTATGAGTTCGACGAGATCAACGACTCCGTCGGCCAGCACTTCGGCGATGAGTTGTTGAGCCATGTCGCGCACCGGCTCTCGCTCTGCGTGCGCCACGAGGATCTGCTCGCGCGGGTGGGCGAGGACGAATTCGCGATCCTGCTGGGCGAGGGGTCCGACCTGATCGCCGCGCGCGCCCAGGCGGGCCGGCTGCTCGAGGCGCTGAGCGAGCCGTTCGCGCTCGATCCGATCACCGTGCAGGTCGATGCCCGCATCGCCATCGCGCTGTGCCCCGACCACTGCGATCATCCGCAGGAGCTGCTCACCCGCGCCGAGATGGCGATCCCCCACGCGAAATCCGCCGTCAGCAGGATCGCGGTGTACGACTCGGCCTACGAGATGTACCGCGACAACGACCCCAACCTCATCGAGGAACTGCGCGTCGCGCTGCTGGACGACGACCAGCTGACGGTGCACTACCAGCCCAAGATCAACGCGAGCGACGGCAGCGTGCACAGCGTCGAGGCGCTGCTGCGCTGGCGGCATCCCAGCCGCGGGTTGCTGCTCCCCGAGGAATTCTTGAACGCCGCCGAACGCGCCGGGCTGATGCGTCAGGTGGCCAACCGCGCCATCAACGTCGCGCTGGAGCAGATCCGGTCCTGGCGCGACCAGGGTATGCCGCTGACCGTCGCGGTGAACCTGTCGACCACCAACCTGCTCGACCTGGACCTGGTGAGCACGATCGAGCGGCTGCTGCAGACGCACGGCCTGCCCCCCGACTCGCTGATCGTCGAGATCACCGAAAGCGCCCTGGTCGACTCGGCGCGCTCGCGCAACACCGTCGCCGCGCTGCAGCGCCTCGGCGTCCGGATCTCGCTCGACGACTACGGAACCGGGTGGTCGTCGTTGGCGCGGCTGCAGGACGTTTCGGTCGACGAGCTCAAGTTAGACCGGATCTTCGTGGCGCGGCTGGCCGAGGACCCGCGGTCGGTCGCCATCGTGCGGTCCACGGTGGCGTTGGCGCGCAGCCTGGGCGCCGACCTGGTGGCCGAGGGGGTCGAAGACGAGGTCACCCTGCGCGCAGTGCGCCGCTACGGCTGCACCATCACCCAGGGTTTCGTGCACAGCCCGCCGCTACCGGCGGAAGACCTGCTGCACTGGATCTGCCAGCACGCGCCCACCACCAAGTCTCAGGCGGGCGTGACGGACTGACTAGAACAGCTCCTTGGCCAGCAGCTCCAGCGTCGCGACCCGCGCGGGCGCGGTGGCGGGATCGGTGCCGAGGTGGGCCGAGGCGACCGGGTGGACCATCACCTCGTCCACGCCGAACCGTTCGGCCAGCGCCCGCACCTGTTCGGCGGCCTCTTCCGGGGTGCCGAGGACGGCGCGCTTGAGCCCGCTTTCCACGATGTGCTGCTGCTGGTCGGTCAGCTGGGCGACCTCGGCCTCCTCGACGAGCGGCACCGGGCCGAGCGGCTGCCCGGTGCGCAGCCGCGCCATCACCTGCAGGTTGGGCAGCATCAAAGCCGTCGCCTCGTCGCGCGTTTCGGCCACCGCGGCGTTGACAGTCAGGAACGTAACGGGCTCGGGCGTCAGCGTGCTGGGCTTGAAGCGGGACCGGTAGACCGCGAGCGCCTCCTCGGTTCCCTGACCGGAGAAGTGATGCGCGAACACATACGGCAGCCCCTTGGCCGCGGCCAGGTGCGCCGAGTACATCGACGAGCCCAGCAGCCACAGCCTCGGCTCGCTCGCCGCGGCCGGGGTGGCCTTGAGCCGGTAGTCCCCCGAGCGCAGCGGCACGATCACGCCGCGCGCGCTCATCAGCGCGGCCACGTCGTCGAGGTAGTCGGGGAAGCGTTCGATGTCCTCGTCGTCGCGGCTGCCGCGCAGGGCGTACGAGGTCACCGGGTCGGAGCCGGGCGCGCGGCCGATGCCGAGGTCGATGCGGCCGGGGGCGGCGGCTTCCAGCAGCGCGAACTGCTCGGCGACGGCCAGCGGCGCGTGGTTGGGCAGCATCACACCGCCGGAGCCGAGGCGGACCTGGGTGGTGTGCGCGGCCAGGTGGGCGATCAGCACCGGCGGGCTGGTGGCGCCCACGGACGGCATGTTGTGGTGCTCGGCGAGCCAGTAGCGGGTGAAGCCGAGCCGGTCGGCGGTCTGGGCGAGCTGCACGGTGGCCGCCAGCGCGTCGCCGGTGGTCTGGTCGCTGCGCACCGGCACGAGGTCAAGGACGGAAAGTCGCACGACGGCGTCAACGCTTGCAGCGGGGCGAACGTTCCCTACGCGCGCTCAGTAGTCCTTCAGGGTGATCGAGTTGACGATGCGGTCGAACACCTCCTGCGGGATCGGCGCACCCCCGGGGATGTTGTCGATCACCAGCCACTGGTTGCGCTTGACGTAGTCGTGGAACTCGGCGTGATAGCTGGCGAAGCCCTTTTCATAGTCACCGCCGGCCGCACCGAGCTCGCCGGCCAGGACGTAGGCGCCCAGCAGCGCCACGCTGGTCCCCTGCCCTGAGAGCGGAGAACAGCAATACCCGGCGTCGCCGACGAGCGCCACGCGGCCCTTCGACCAGCGATCCATCTTGATCTGCGACATCTCGTCGAAGTAGAAGTCGGGTGCGGTCCGCATGTACTGCACCAGCTGCGGCCGGACCCAGCCGTCGTCGGCCATCCGCCGTTCCAGCTCGGCGAACACGGCCTCGGTGTCGCGGTAGTCGATCCGCAGGTCGGCCTCCATGAAGCCCACCATGGCCCGGGCCTCGGTGTTGTTGCGCGCGCTGTAGACGCCGACCATGGTGTTCTCGCCGTAGTGCCAGGTCTGCCAGTAGTCCAGGTCCAGGAAGTTGGGCACGGTGAAGATCGCCGCGTAGGTGCCCAGCCGCTCGATGAATTGCGCCTCGGGGCCGAAGACCAGCCGTCGCACATTGGAGTGCAACCCGTCGGCGCCGATCACCAGATCGAAGCTGCGCGCCGCGGCGCGCTCGAAGGTCACCTTGACGGCCGTGCCGTCGTCCTCTAACGCGGCGATGCTGTCGTCGAACACGAATTCCGCGTTGAGTTTGGTTGCGTCGTAGAGCAATTCGACGAGGTCGTCGCGCAACAGCTCGATGTCGGGGTTGGCGATGATCCCGCCGGTCGGCGTCGATTCGGTGTCCTCGGACAGTTCGTTGCCGTCGCGGTCGACGACGGACGCCCCGCGGATCCGGGTCCGCACGTGGTCGGCGGCCGCCCGCAACATCATGCGTTCCAGCACCCCGAGAGCCGGGCCCCGCACGTCGATCGCCTGGCCGCCCGGCCGCAACCCCGGATACCGTTCCACGACGGTGACCGAATAGCCCTGGCGGGCAAGCCAATACCCAGCCGTTATGCCGGCCACGCTGGCACCGGAAACCAAAATGTCGGTCACGTGATACCTGCCAACCTCTTTGCGTCGCTGAAGATGTCGTCGAGCATTACGGGAGTCAACCTACCGGTGAACATGTTCTGCTGGCTGGGGTGGTAGCAGCCGAGCAATTGCAGGCCGGATCCCAGCTCCGCGACGACGCCGTGCCCGAAGCGCAGCCTGGGCGCCCCGGACACCAGCCGCAGCGCGATCTGCCAGGCGAACCCGCCCAGGGCGACGATCACCCGGACGTCGCCGGACACCAGCCGCCATTCGGCCTGAAGCCACGGCCAGCAGGTGTCCCGCTCGGCCGGCGTCGGCGCGTTGGCCGGTGGCGCGCAACGCACCGGCGCGGAGATCCGAATCCCGTTGGCGCGCAAGCCGTCCGCGGCGTCCACGCTGGTCGGCTGGTTGACCAGCCCCGCCCGGTGCAGCGCCGCGTACAACTGGTCGCCGGAGCGGTCACCGGTGAACATGCGCCCGGTCCGGTTGGCGCCGTGCGCGGCGGGCGCCAGCCCGACGATCAGCAGCCAGGGCCGTTCCGATCCCCAGCCCGGCACCGGCCGCCCCCAGTAGGGCTGGTCGGCGAACGCCCGGCGCTTGGTGGCGGCGACCTCTTCGCGCCAGGTCACCAGCCTCGGGCAGGCCCGGCACACGCTGATCGCGGCGTCGAGTTCCGCGATCGACCGGGCCCCGTCGCTCAGCGCGACCACCCGGGCCGCGTCGGCGGCCACCGGCGTCCGCGGCGTGGCCGGATCGCCCGGCCATCCGCTGCCGGGGACCACCGGAGACGCGAATGCCTGGCCGCTACGTGGATGGGCAAGCACATGAACATCCTGCATGAGCCGAAAAATCGGTGGCCGCGTATCACGCCGTTGGCATAAATTCAGCGGCGATATCCCATGAAAAGCAGCGGCCCAGCGGTTCTGATCCTGTTCGCCACGCTGACGGCGACGGCGGGTACCGGCATCTCGATCGTCGCGTTCCCATGGCTGGCGCTGCAGCACCGCGACAGCGCGCGCGACGCGGCCGTCGTCGCCGCCGCGATGACGCTCCCCCTGGTGCTGTCCACGCTGGTGGCCGGGACCGCGGTCGACTTTTTCGGGCGGCGACGGGTGTCGCTGGTCTCCGATTCGCTGTCCGGAACGGCGGTGGCCGCCGTGCCGCTGACCGCCTGGTTTTTCGGCGCCGACGCGATCAACGTCGCCGAGCTGGCCGTTTTGGCTTTCTTCTCGGCCGCGTTCGATCCGGCCGGCACCACGGCGCGCCAGTCGATGCTGCCCGAGGCCGCCGCCCGGGCCGGCTGGTCGCTGGACCGCACCAACAGCGTCTACGAGGCGATCCTCAACCTGGCCTACATCGTGGGCCCGGGAATCGGCGGTCTGATGATCGCGACGGTCGGCGGCGTCAACACGATGTGGGTCACTGCGGGCCTATTCGGGTTGTCCTTCTTGGCAATTGGCGGGCTGCGGCTCGAGGGCGTCGGCAAGCCGCACCATGCGACGCGACCCCAGGGGCTGGTGTCCGGCATCGCCGAGGGCCTGCGATTCGTCTGGAACCTGCGGGTGCTGCGGACGCTGGGGCTGATCGACCTGGTCGTGACCGCGCTGTACCTGCCGATGGAGAGCGTGCTGTTTCCCAAATACTTCAGCGACCATCACCAGCCCGCAGAGCTGGGCTGGGTGCTGATGGCGCTCGGGGTCGGCGGCTTGGTGGGCGCGCTCGGCTACGCGGTGCTCTCGAGATATACGCCGCGGCGCACGGTGGTGCTGGCGGCGACGCTCACCTTCGGCGTGGCCGCGATCGGCATCGCGTTCCTGCCGCCGTTGCCGGTGATCCTGGTGCTGTGCGGGGTGACCGGCCTGGTCTATGGGCCCACCCAGCCGATCTACAACTACGTGATGCAGACCCGGGCGCCGCACCACCTGCGCGGCCGGGTGGTCGGGGTGATGACCGGGCTGATGTACGCCGCCGGCCCGTTGGGATTGCTGGTGGCCGGTCCGCTGGCCGACGCGGCCGGGCTGCGGACTACGTTCCTGGCGTTGGCGGTGCCGATCCTGCTGGTCGGCCTCGTCGCGTGCGGCCTGCCGTCGCTGCGGGAGCTGGACCGTCCGGTGCCGGAACTCGCCGCGGATACGCCGCGCTGATCCGTCAGTCGCCGAGGATCTTGCGCTTCTGCTGCTCGAATTCCTCGTCGGTGAGCAGCCCGCGGTCCTTGAGCGCGGCCAGCCGCTCGAGCCGATCGATCGGATCCTGGTGGGCTTGCGCCGGCTGCGCCGCGCCGAGCACCTGCTGCTGCATCTCGGCGCCGCGCCGCATCATCTCGTCGCGGAATCCGGTGGGATCGGCGATGGCCCGGCGAATCACATCGCCCATCGGCATCCCCATCACCTGAGCGCCCGCCAGGTCGGGGCGGGCCGCGGTCACGGCGTCGATCGCCACGTCGGGCGTGGCGGCCGACCGGTGGTCGATCTCGACGCGGCCGTGGTCCTTGGGGTCGTAGAGCACGGGCAGCCGAGTGCCGGGGCGCGGCGGGCTCAGCTGGGGCAGCAGCGCGGAGACGCTGGCCTCGAATGGCGGTTCGGCGTCGGGGGTGACGCGCAGCCGCAGCTTCCAGCGAACCTCGGTGTTGCCGACCAGATTCGGGTTGCCGACGGTGACCGAAATCGCCGACTGCTCCGCCGTGAGGACGTCCGCGAACGCGCGGACGCCGACTTTGCTGAGATCTCTGCGCCCGAACATCGTGCCCCTTCCGAGATCCGCCAACTGTAGCGCGACCTGGCCCGTAGGATCGGATCGTGAACGCCGACGCGCTGGCCGAGCTGATCGCCAAGCTGCCCGACGGGATGGTCGTCACCGACCCCACCATCACCGAGGGCTACCGCCAGGACCGCGCCTTCGACCCGTCGGCCGGCAAGCCGCTGGCGGTGGTCCGGCCGCGGCGCACCGAGGAGGTGCAGACCGTGATGCGCTGGGCCTCGGCCCACCGGGTGCCGGTGGTGACCCGGGGCGCCGGCAGCGGCCTGTCCGGCGGGGCCACCGCGCTGGACGACGGCATCGTGCTGTCGACGGAGAAGATGCGCGACATCACCGTCGACCCCGTCACCCGCACCGCGGTATGCCAGCCGGGCCTGTTCAACGCGGAGGTGAAAAAGGCCGTCGCCGAGTACGGACTGTGGTATCCGCCCGACCCGTCGTCGTTCGAGATCTGCAGCATCGGGGGCAACATCGCCACCAACGCCGGCGGGTTGTGCTGCGTAAAGTACGGCGTCACAACCGATTACGTGCTGGGCATGCAGGTGGTGCTGGCCGACGGCACCGCGGTGCGCCTCGGCGGGCCGCGGCTGAAGGACGTCGCGGGGCTCTCGCTGACCAAGCTGTTCGTCGGCAGCGAGGGCACGTTGGGCGTCGTCACCGAGGTGACGCTGCGGCTGCTGCCGGCCCAGAACGTGTCCAGCGTGGTGGTCGCGACGTTCGCCTCGGTCGGCGCGGCCGTCGACGCGGTGCTGGGAGTCGTTGCGCGGCTGCGGCCTTCGATGCTGGAGTTCATGGACTCGGCGGCGATCAACGCCGTGGAAGACAGCCTGCGCATGGACCTGGATCGCTCGGCGGCCGCCATGCTGGTGGCCGGCTCCGACGAGAGGGGGCGCTCGTCCGGGGAGGACGCGGCGGTGATGGCCGCGGTATTCGCGGAAAACGGTGCCACAGAGGTTTTTTCGACCGACGACCCGGACGAGGGCGAGGCCTTTGTGGCCGCCCGCCGGTTCTGCATCCCCGCGGTCGAGGCCAAGGGCTCTCTGCTGCTGGAGGACGTCGGGGTGCCCCTGCCCGCGCTGGGTGAGCTGGTCACCGGGATCGAGCGCATCGCCGCGGAACGGGATCTGATGATCTCGGTGATCGCGCACGCCGGCGACGGCAACACTCATCCGCTGATCGTGTACGACCCCGCCGACGCCGCCATGACCGAGCGCGCCAACCTGGCCTTCGGCGAGATTATGGACCTGGCCGTCGGTCTGGGCGGCACGATCACCGGTGAGCACGGCGTCGGCCGGTTGAAGCGGCCGTGGCTGGATGGCTACCTCGGCCCCGAGGTGATGGAGTTGAACCAGCGCATCAAGCGGGCGCTGGACCCGCTCGGGATCCTCAACCCCGGCGCGGCGATCTAAGGCCCTTTGCGCCTCGAGCGTGCGGCTGGCCGCACACTCGGCGTCGAACGTGCGGCTGGCCGCACGATCGACGGCAGCGGCGATCTAGAACTCGAAGCGGTTGAGCACGTCGAAATTTCGCATCGGCGTGGCATTGACCAACCGCCACAGCAGCCGCACCGGCGCCGAAGGGACACGCTCGTAGAGCGCGATCACCGGAACCTGCTCGAGGAAGCGCAGCCGCGGATTCCAGCGCTCCAGTTCGTGGATGTCGCCGATGCCCCACTTGGTGATGCCCTTGGTGAGGACCCTGGACAGCCGCGGCCCCAGCGGCGACGTCGTGTCGAAGAGCATCTCGCCGCCGGCGAACCGATCCGTGAGGCGCCGCAGCAGCGCGCGTACCTCGGGCTCGACGAGGTACATGACCAGTCCCTCCGCGACCACGAGCGTCGGGCGATCGGAGGGGATCTCGGGCAGCCAGGCCTCGTCGGTCACCGACGAGCCGATCATCCGGTAGCCGTCGCGGTCGTCATAAAGCTTGCGCCGCAGGGCGATTACGTCCGGCTGATCGACGTCGAACCATTGCACGGTGTCCGGCGGGCGCAGCCGGAACGCCCGGGTGTCCATACCGCACCCGAGGTGCAGCACGACGGCGTCCGGGTGGCGGCGCAGGAAGCCGGCGCTCCACTCGTCGAGCTGTTTGGCGCGCACGGCGACCAGATATTGGTTGGATCCGGGCCGCATGGCGCGCCGCATGCGCGCCCAGTCGTATTCGATGCGGTCCACCGCCTCGGCGGCCGCCTTGTCATCGAGAATCGGTACCGGCGAGCGGCTTTCGTAGGCCCGCAGATACAGCGTGCACAGGTTGGTCCATTCCACCGACCCCCACGCCACGTCGCTGAAGTCGACCTTGTCCGTCATCGTCATCGCTGTCGCTTCCCCTCCCGGTATTCGGTCCACATCCGCATCAGCTGCTCTCGGTAGTCCCGGGTGCAGAACTCGCAGAAGTCGCGGAAGTCCTCGACGCGCTCGCGCTGTTCGGCACGGTCCTCCCCCAGCACCGACAGGGCGAACTCGGCGGGCTCGATGCCCAGGCGCATCAGCGACAGCTGCGTCTCCAGCACGCTGGTGAACCCGCCCGGGGTGACGCGGTAGAGGTGTTGCCGGTCGGGGCTCGGCAGCCGCTCGATCATGCCGCCCTCCAGCAGCTGCCGGGCGACGGTGCTGATCGAGGCCTTGCTCACCGACAGCGCGCCGGCCAGTTCGGTCAGCGACTGCTGCGGCGGATGGCAGATCAGCAGCCACCCATAGACCCGGCCCATGGTGCGGGTCGCCCCGAGGAGCTCGAAGAACAGCCCGATGCGGTCGACGAACTCGGCTTCCTCCGGGGACATCAGGTTCCTCTGGTTCGTTCAGTACGGACTGAACGAAGTGTACAACCATTGGGCCGCCCGTGGCGCCGAGACTGCTCCCGCCGCGGCGGAAATTGGCGCGGTGGACGCAGTCTCGGCGAGTGGGGCGGGCGGCGTGGTTGACATTGTTACCTAGATGCCTTACAAATGAGACATGTCACCGGTGATGTCTCACGGATTTCGGCTGGCCACCGCCGAGACCTGGCCCAACCCCTGGCCGATGTACCGGGCGCTGCGCGACCACGACCCGGTGCACCACGTCGTCCCCGAGACCCGGCCCGACCGGGACTACTACGTGCTGGCCCGCCACTCCGACGTCTGGGCGGCCGCGCGCGACCACGAGACGTTCTCCTCCGCACAGGGCCTGACCGTTGAGTATGGTGAGCTGGAACTGATTGGACTGCAGGACAATCCGCCGTTCGTGATGCAGGATCCCCCGGTGCATACCGAGTTTCGCAAGCTGGTGTCGCGGGGTTTCACGCCGCGACAGGTCGAGGCGGTGGAGCCCAAGGTGCGCGAGTTCGTCGTCGAGCGCATCGAGAAAATCCGCGCCGACGGCGGCGGCGACATCGTCACCGACCTGTTCAAGCCGCTGCCGTCGATGGTCGTCGCGCACTACCTCGGCGTTCCCGAGGAGGATCGCGCGCAGTTCGACGGCTGGACCCAGGCGATTGTCGCCGCCAACACGTCCGAGGGGGGAATCGGCACGTCGCTGGACGCGGTCGGGTCGATGATGGCCTACTTCACGCGACTGATCGAGCGGCGCCGGGCCGAACCCGAGGACGACACGATCTCGCATCTGGTGGCGGCCGGGGTGGGCGCCGACGGGGACATCGCGGGGACGCTGTCGGTGCTGGCGTTCACGTTCACGATGGTCACCGGCGGCAACGACACGGTCACCGGGATGCTGGGCGGGTCAATGCCGTTGCTGCACGAGCGGCCGGACCAGCGCCGACGTCTGGTCGACGACCCGGGGCTGATCCCCGACGCGGTCGAGGAGTTGCTGCGGCTGACCTCGCCGGTGCAGGGCCTGGCGCGCACCACCACCCGCGACGTGACCATCGAGGGCACCACCGTCCCGGCGGGCCGCAAGGTCCTGCTGCTCTACGGGTCGGCCAACCGCGACGAACGCCAATACGGGCCGGACGCAGGCGAACTCGACGTGACCCGCTGCCCGCGCAACATCCTGACGTTCAGCCACGGCGCGCACCACTGCCTGGGCGCGGCGGCGGCCCGCATGCAGTCGCGGGTCGCGCTGACCGAATTGCTGTCCCGCTGCCCCGATTTCGAGGTCGAGGAGTCCGGCATCGTGTGGTCAGGCGGCAGCTACGTGCGCCGCCCGCTGTGCGTGCCGATCCGGGTGAACGCCTGATGCCCGACTGGTTGGCCGAGCACCGCGGGGAGGCGGCTGCGGACCGGATACTCGACGCCGCCGAGCGGCTCTACACGCGCCGCGAACAGGAGTCCATCGGCATGAACGAGATCGCCCGGGCCGCAGGCTGTTCCCGCGCGACGCTGTACCGCTACTTCGAGAACCGCGAGGCGCTGCGCACCGCGTACGTGCACCGCGAGGCGCGACGGCTCGGCCGCGCGATCGCCGACGAGATCGGCGGCATCGAGGACCCGCGCGAACGGCTGGTGGCGAGCATGACCGCCGCGCTGCGGATGGTGCGCGAAAGCCCCGCGCTGTCAGCGTGGTTCGCCGCCAGCCGACCGCCGATCGGCGGCGAACTGGCGCAGTCGGAGGTGATCACGGCGCTGGCGGCGGCGTTCGTCGGCTCGCTCGGCCCGGAGGATCCCGCCGTCGTGCAGCGTCGGGCGCGCTGGGTGGTGCGGGTGCTCACGTCGCTGCTGACCTACCCCGGCCGGGACGAGGCCGACGAGCGGGCGATGATCGGGGAGTTCGTCGTCCCGACCGTGGCGCCGGTCGGCGCCCGAGGCTAGATCACTACGCGGAGGCGACGTGCGGCCTGCGCTCCCCACGCGCCGCGAACGCGGTGACGATTTCCCCGGCGCGCACCGCCACGTTGGACAGCAGCGAGGACGACAGGCCGTGGGTATGCTCGACGGCGCCGTTGAGGTAGATGTCCCCCGGCGCCCCGGCCTTTGCCACCAGTCGATAGTCGCGGGTGACGGCGGGGCGCCCGTCCGAGTCGAATTCGTACCGGCCGGCCAGGTCGCCGAGGAAGCCTTGGACGTCCAGCGGTTCGTAGCCGGTCGCGTAAATCACCGCGTCGCAGTCCAGCGTCGCGCGCGAGCGATCGATCAGGTGGCACACCGTCACACGAACCTTTTCCGGATACTCCCGCGCGGCAACGACTTCCGAGGCGTTATGGATGAACAGCCGCCGATCGCCCGCGACCAGTTCGGCGTACTCGCGGGAATAGAGGTCGTCGATCAACTCCGGATCGACCACCGAATAGTTGGTCGCGCGATGGTAATCGAGCAGTCGTTCGCGCACATGCGTGTCGGCGCGATAGAACTCGTCCACCGCCGAGGGGTCGAAAATGCGGTTCGCGTACGGGGTGTCGTCGGCGCTGCTGTATCCGTACCGGGCGAAAACCGCATGCACCTCGGCCTGCGGGTAGGTCGCGTGCAAATGAGCAACCACCTCGGCCGCGCTTTGACCCGCGCCGATCACGGCGAATCGCCCCGGACCGTCAAGGTTCAGGGCGGCCAGGTTGTCGAGCAGCCGGTGGCTGTGCCACTGCCGGGACGTCTCGACGACGCCCGCCGGCAGCACGGGGTGCAGCCCGGTCGCCAGGACCAGGTTCGCCGCATGGATGACGCGGTCGGGTTCGGTGCGCACCACAAAACCCGGCTCACCCGAACCGATTTCGACGACGCGGTGCCCGTAGCGGACATCGGCGGCGACGCGGGCCGCGGCCCACTCGAGATAGTCGTGAAACTCAATTCGGGTGGGAAACAACGTGTGCAGGCCGATGAATTCGACCAGCCGGCCGCGCTCGCTGAGGTAGTTCAGGAAGGTGAAGTCGCTCTTGATGTTCCGCAGGGTGACGAGGTCTTTGAGGAACGGGATCTGCATGCGGGCGTTCGGCAGCAGCATCCCGAGGTGCCAACCGAACTCGTCCTGCTCCTCGACGAACACGGCGGCCATGCGCCGCTCGTCCAGGGCGATCGCCAACGCGAGATTCGACGGCCCGAAGCCGACGCCCAGCAGGGCGGTCTTCTCAGGTGTGGGCATAAGACCTCGCCAACCGTTCCAGATAGCGTTCCCGCACCGTGGCCCTGTCGATCAGCACAATGAAGTCGGCCATGTCGAAGTCCGGGTCGTAGGAGGGTTCCCCGCAGATCATCCCACCGATCCGCAGCGACCCCTGCACCATCGGCGGGATGCGCACGCGCCCCGGGTCGGGCAGCTCGGAGAGGCTCAATCCGTTGACCGTGACGGGGTTTCGCGGAAAGACACGGTATCGCTCGGGGGCGGGATGCCGGCCCAACGCCGCGTCGCGCACACCCCGCGCCAGCGCGCCGCGCGGCCCGCCGTCGTCCATCCGGACCGACAACGACCCGATCCCATACTGGTAGCCGCTGATTTCCTGGTATCGAAGGATTCCCGCCCACAACAGCCCCATCACCGCGCCGCTGCGGTGGTCGGGATGCACGCTCACCCGGCCGAGTTCGACGAGCTCGGAGCGCAACTCGTTGAGGCCACCGATGTCGAACGTGGTGTCCGCGAAGAGGCCGCCGGCGGCCTTGGCCCCGTCGGGCGGCAGCAGCCGGTAGCACCCGACGATCTGTCCGCTCGTCTCGTCCCGGGCCAGCAGGTGGTCGCTGTACGGATCGAACTGATCGACGTCGATCATCTCTCCAGTCAGGGGCCCGCGGATCGCCTGCGGCAGCGCCGCGCCCATTTCCTCGGCAAACGTCTGGTAACGCAACCGCTGCGCGGCTTCGATGTTTGCCGGGTCGCTGGAGATGATGACGCTGTAACGGTTGTTATCCGTCGCCGGGATGATGATCGCATCGCCCAACATGGATCGGAACGTTACACGGACATGCCTTCAGCAAACGGCATTTCGGGCTCATCGTGGCGGCGCGCGCCGACGCCGATCAAGATCGCGCTGGCGACCGCCGCGGCGGTGGCCGCTATGGCCGCGGCCACCAGAGCGACCTGCATTCCGGCGGCGCTGGCCTGACGGGCCGCCCGCGCGATCGCGGGCAGCGCGGCGCGGTAGTCGGCGGGCAGGAAATCGAGCGCCCGAAGGCCGGCGCCGGCGGACAACCGGTCGACGAGGCGTTGCGCGGGGCCGGGGCCGCCGAGGCCGAGCTGGGCCAGTTCGCGCGTGGCGCTGGCGGACCCGCGCCGACCGAACAGGGCGCCCAGGCCGGCCACGCCGGCCAGGATGCCGACCTGGCGAACCGTGCTCACCGCGCCGGTCGCCATCCCGGCGTCCGCGACCGGCACGAATTGCAGTGCGATGTCCGACGTCAACGCGAACAGGCCGCCCAGGCCGAGCCCGGCCACGACGGAACCCGCGATGAAATGCGTCCACTGGGTGTCCGCACCGACCCCGGTCATCAGCCACAGGCCCGCCGCGATCAGCGCGACCCCGCCCGGGATCGACATCCAGGCCGGAAAATACCGCGCGCCGACCATGGCCAGCGGGGCGCCCAGCACGCAGGCGACGGTCAGCGGCAGGGCCCGCAGGCCGGACTGAAATGGGCTGTATCCCAGGGTGTTCATGAAATACAGCGCCAGGTAGTTGGTGGAAGCGATCAGCGTTCCGGCCGCAGCGAACGCCGCCAGGGATACCCCGGCAAAACCCGGGCGGCGCACCACGGTCAGGTCGAGCATCGGCGCGCCGCACCGCGACTCCCACCACACGAACACCGCCAGGCCCGCCGCGGAGAACGCGCCCAGGGCCAGGATCACCCCGCTGGTCCAGCCACGCCGGTTGCCCTCGATCAACACGTAGACGCCGGCGAACAGCGCGGCCGACAACACGGCCGTGCCGACCAGGTCGACTGGACGGTCTTGCGCACCAAGGGTTTCCGGGACGAACCGCACGGCGATCGCCAGCGCGACCACCCCCACCGGCACGTTGATCAGGAAGATCGACTCCCAACCGAACGCCCCGACCAGCGCCCCGCCGAGCAACGGCCCGACGGCCGCGCCCGCGCCCATCACGGCGCCATAGATCGCGATCGCGATGCCCCGGCCCCGCTGTTCGGGAAAGGCCGCCGCCACCATCGGCAGCGAGACGCCGAGCAGCACCGCGCCGCCGGTGCCTTGCAGCGCCCGGCACAGGTTGAGCGCCTCGATGCTGCGCGCCAGCGCGCAGCCGGCCGAGGCCAGCGTGAACACGACCATCCCGGCCAGATACAGCCGTCGCCGTCCGAGCCGGTCACCCAGCGTGGCCGCGGTGAGCAGCAGCCCGGCCATCGGCAGCGCGTACGCGTCGACCACCCACTGCAGGCCGCTGAGGTCGGCGTCCAGGGACGCCTGGATGTTGGCGAGCGCGGCCGAGACGATGGTCATGTCGAGCAGCAGCATGAACACCGCGAGGCACACCGCGAGCAGGGTCAAGCGGGGGTGGACGGCCGTCGCGCCGTCCCCGTCGTCGGCCACCTAGCCGTCCTTGACCCGGGTGAAGCGGTGCAGCAGCCAGGCGAGTGGGATCGTCACGGCCAGCGTCGCGACGAACAGGTAGCCCATCGAGCCGGTGTAGACGTGCGCGCGGACGATGTAGACCATCGCGAATTCCATGGTGATGAGGTGGATCAGGAAGATCTCGTAGGAGATCTCGCCCAACCACACCATCGGCCGGCTGGCCAGCAGCCGCGCGTACAAGCCCTGATTGCCCAACGCCAGCGGCGCCACCGCGAGCGCGGCGATGACGGCATAGAACACGGTCTTGCAGACGGCCTGGCTCAGCGTCGCCGGTGACGTCGTGGGTGCGCCGGCGATCGGCGTGGAGGCGATGAAATAACAGATGACGGCCAGTGGGATGGCCACGAACGCGTAGCAGTGCACCTTCATCGCCTGCAGCACGGCCAGCGCCATGCCGGCCAGGAACCAAGCCAGGTAGGTCGGCAGCCAGAGCCGGGCGCCGTCGGGGAACCAGTGGTCGGTGTGCACCAGGATCAACCACCCGGGGCTGATCAGCGCCATCGCGCCAAGGGCTGCCAGCACCAACGTCGGCCGCCATTGCCGCCGGGTGATCAGCACCAGCAGCAGGTAGGCCAGCAGCGGCAGCACGACGTAGAACGAGGCCTCCACAGCCAGGCTCCACATCTGCGTGAGGCCCTGGTGCAGGTACTTGCCGAGGTAGCCGTTGCAATAGATCTGCGTCAGGGTCAGGTTGCGCACCAGCCCCAGCCAGGTGTGCCCGGGGTTCGGGCCGGCCTCGCGGAAGTGGTAGAGCACGTAGGCGATCAGCACGGTGATGACGTAGGCGGGCATGATGCGCCGAACCCGGTGCCGCGCATAGCGACTCAGCGACGGCGGCGGGCCGCCGGTGGCGGCCGACTTCACCCACGGGCGGAACAGCAAAAAGCCCGACAGCACGAAGAAGATCGGGACGCCGATCTCCAGCCGGGAGCCGACGAGGCCCCAGTAGCCGTGGGTGTACTTGCCGGTGGTGTAGGCGGCGTGGGTGCCGACGACGGTGAGCGCGGCGACGGCGCGGATGCCGGTCAGCGACGCGACGCGGTCGACGTGCGAGACCTGCTCGAGCCCGCCCTGGGCGTCGCGTTCCTCGGAGAGCGTCACCGGCGTGGTTTCGTTTTGCCCGGTGAGCGGTCCGGCCGCAGGTCGATCAACACGCCCGAGATGCGGGTCTGCTCGAGCTTTTTCAGCGTCGCCTTGGGTAGTTTGGCCGGCAGCTCGACGAGCGAGAAGTCGGGCCCGATGGCGATGTGGCCGAAGTCGCTGCGGTGCAGGCCGCCCTCGTTGGCGATGGCGCCGACGATCGCGCCGGGGCCGATCTTGTGCCGCTTGCCCACCGAGATCCGGTAGGTGGCGAAGTTTCTTTGCTGCCTTGGCCTTTCGGGGCGTTCGTGGCGCTCCTGACGCTCGCGGCGTTCGCGGCGTTCCGGCGGCGGTTCGGGCGCCATCAGGAACGCCTCGCCATCGCGGGACTGCACCGCCAGCGCCGCGGCGATGTCGGCCATCGGGACGTCGTGCTCGCGCTCGTAGTCCTGAACCAGCTTGCGGAACAACTCGATTTCCGGGGCGCTCAGCGCGTCGGTGATGGAGTCGCCGAATTTCGTGATGCGCTGGGTGTTGACGTCCTCGACGGTGGGCAGCTCGGCCTCGGTGAGGGTTTGCCGGGTGGCCTTTTCGATCGCCTTGAGCAGGTGGCGCTCGCGCGGGGACACGAACAACACCGCGGTGCCCGAGCGCCCGGCCCGCCCGGTGCGCCCGATGCGGTGCACGTAGGACTCGGTGTCATGCGGGATGTCGTAATTCAGCACGTGCGAGATGCGTTCCACATCAAGGCCTCTGGCGGCCACGTCGGTGGCGACCAGGAGGTCGATGCTGCCACCCTTGAGGGCGGCGATGGTCCGCTCGCGCTGCGCCTGCGGGATGTCGCCGTTGATGGCGGCGGCGGAAAACCCTCGGGCCCGAAGCTTTTCGGCGACCTCCTCGGTGGCCTGCTTGGTGCGGACGAACACGATCATCGCCTCGAACGGCTCCACCTCGAGAAGGCGGGTGAGCGCGTCCATCTTGCGGGGCCCCGCGACCTGGATGTAGCGCTGCGAAATGTTCTCGGCGGTGGCGGTTTTCGCCTTCGCGGTGACCTCGAACGGGTCGTGCAAGTACTTCTTGGTGAGCTTGCGGATCGCCGGCGGCATGGTCGCCGAGAACAGGGCGACCTGTTTGTATTCCGGGGTTTCGGACAGGATGCGCTCGACGTCCTCGGCGAAGCCCATGGTGAGCATCTCGTCGGCCTCGTCGAGAACCAGGTAGTCGATGTGGGACAGGTCCAGCGTGCCGCGCTCGAGGTGGTCGATGACGCGCCCCGGGGTGCCGACCACCACCTGCGCGCCGCGCCGCAGCCCGGCCAGCTGCACGCCGTAGGACGAGCCGCCGTAGATCGGCAGCACGTGGATCTGCGGCAGGTGCGCGCCGTAGCGGCTGAACGCCTCGGCCACCTGCAGCGCCAGCTCGCGGGTGGGCGCCAGCACCAGCGCCTGCGTCGCGGTGCTCTTGACGTCGATCTTGGACAGGATCGGGATCGCGAACGCCGCCGTCTTGCCGGTGCCGGTCTGCGCCAGCCCGACGACGTCGGACCCGGCCATCAGCGGCGGGATCGTCGCCGCCTGGATGGCCGTCGGGGTTTCGTAGCCGACGTCGGCGGTCGCCTTCAGGACCGCAGGGTGAATCTGCAGGTCGGCGAACGTGGGAGAGGCAGCCTCGGGCGGGCTGTCCGGAACGGTCATCGTGTGAAGAGTCTAGTGGCGATCGCGAGGCCAGCGAAGCTGGGCGCTGCGGGTCGCCACCATCGGGACCAGTGGCGATCGCGAGGCCAGCGAAGCTGGGCGCTGCGGGTCGCCACCATCGGGACCAGGGCGATCGCGAGGCCAGCGAAGCTGGGCGCTGCGGGTCGCCACCATCGGGACCAGTGTGATTGGCGGTCGCTCCTACGGCACGCTGGCACACCTGCCACAACGCCGCCCCGGATGACGGTAGGTTGCGCGATGTGTGCTCGCTACCCTGCCGCGCGCTGACGGGCGTAGCCGTTCTCGCGTCGGCCTCCATCGCTTTGACCGGATGCGGTTCGGGAGATTCCACCGTCGCCAAGACGCCGCAGGCCACCACGACCTCGACCGCGTCGATAACCGCCCCCGCCACGCCCATGCCGACGTCCGGGGCGGCCGCCCCACCCAGCAGCGCGGCGCCCGACCCGTGCGCGGTGAACCTGGCCTCCCCCACCATCGCCAAGGTCGTCTCCGAACTGCCGAAAGACCCGCGCAGCCAGCAGCCCTGGAATCCCGAACCGGTGGCCGGCAACTACAACGAGTGCGCGCAGCTGTCGGCGGTGATCATCAAGGCCAACACCAACGCCGTGAATCCGACCACCCGCGCGGTGCTGTTCCACCTGGGCCAGTTCATTCCGCAGGGGGTGCCCGACACCTACGGGTTCAACGGCATCGACGCCGCGCAAACCACCGGCGACACGGTCGCGTTGACCTACCCCGGCGGGGTCAACGGCCTCAACACCGACGTGCGGTTCCATTGGGACGGCAACGGTGTCCAGCTGATCGGTAACGGCCCCGGCCACTGAACCCGGGGGCGGCCCCGCGTCAGCTGCTGACAATGAGCGGAAGCGAGATCACGCCGGGGCCGCCGGCGACGACGATCACCCACCGGCCATCGACGGGCATGGCCACCGAGACCGGGAAGAAGGCGAACCCGATTTCACCGACGGTGGCCGCCGGCGGCAGCTCGAAGGCGACCTGAAGGGGCTTGTCACCGGTCGGGGGCCAGATCTCGACGTCGACCCGCCCGTCCCCATCGTCGGCTTCGGACTGGGTCAGCACCACGAGCAGAAAGGTGGCGAACCGGTCGGGCCCGACGACGAATCGGGATAGCACGCCGCCACGCACGTCGAGCTTGTTGTCGACCACCTCTGCCGCTTCGGCGAGAAAGGCCCCCGTGACGATCACCTGCCGAAGCTACCGCCTGGCCGGGGCGCCGCGGCGCGCGGCCCACCGAGCTCGCTGATTACCTTGCCGAACAATGCATTTCACACGCGGACCGTCGACCGCGCGCGATCAACCGCCGACCCGCCGAGCCGTGTCGGCCCCCTCACCTACAGTTGCACCTGTGTTCGTCACCGACGAAACCGTCGTCTACAGCGCGTCGGACCTCGCGTCCGCCGCCCGGTGCGAATACGCCCTATTGCGGGACTTCGACGCGAAACTCGGCCGCGGCCCCGCCGTCGCCGTCGAGGACGACCTGCTCGCGCGAACCTCCGCCCTCGGCACCGAGCACGAACGACGCCGCCTCGACCGATACCGCGCCGAACTCGGCGACGGCGTCGCGGTGATCGGCCGCCCGGCCTACACGCTCGCCGGGCTGACGGCCGCCGCCGAGGCAACCCGGCGCGCGATCGCCAACCGCGCCCCGGTGGTGTATCAGGCCGCGATGTTCGACGGGCGGTTCGTCGGATTCGCCGACTTTCTGGTACTCGACGGCGACCGGTACCGCGTCACCGACACCAAGCTGGCCCGCTCGCCCAAGGTGCCCGCGCTGCTGCAGCTGGCCGCCTACGCCGACACGCTGCGCGCCTCGGGCATCCCGGTGTCGCCGGAGGCGGAGCTGGAGCTGGGCGACGGCGCCGTCGTGCGCTACCGAATCGGCGACCTGATCCCGGTCTACCGTTCCCAGCGCGCGCTTTTGCAGCGGCTGCTCGACGAGCATTACGCCGCGGGCACCCCGGTGCGTTGGGACGACCAACACGTCGGCGCGTGCCTCCGCTGCCCGCTGTGCACCGAACAGTTGCGCGCCACCGACGACCTGCTGCTGGTCGCCGGGATGCGAGTCACCCAGCGCGACAAGCTGATCGACGCCGGCATCAGCACCGTCGCCGAGCTGGCCGAGGGCGCTAAGCCGGTCGCCGACCTGGCGCCCAGCGCGCTGAACAAACTCACCGCGCAGGCCAAACTGCAAGTGCGCCAACGCGCTACCGAAACCCCGCAATTCGAGATCGTCGACCCGCAGCCGCTGACCCTGCTGCCCGAGCCCGACCCCGGCGACCTGTTCTTCGACTTCGAGGGCGACCCGCTGTGGACGGCCGACGGGCGCGACTGGGGCCTGGAATATCTGTTCGGCGTCCTGGAGGCCGCCGGGAATTTCCACCCGCTGTGGGCGCACGACCGGGTGGACGAGCGCAAGGCGCTCACCGACTTTCTCGCGATGGTGAAAAAGCGCCGCAAGCGCCGCCCCAACATGCACATCTACCACTACGCGCCGTACGAGAAGGCCGCGCTGCTGCGGCTCGCCGGGCGGTACGGGGTCGGCGAGGACGACGTGGACGAGCTGCTGCGCAGCGGCACGCTGGTCGACCTGTACCCCGTGGTGCGCAAGAGCATTCGGGTGGGCGCGGAGTCGTTCGGCCTCAAGGCGCTCGAGCCGCTGTACATGGGTTCACAGCTGCGCGCCGGCGACGTCACGACGGCCACCGAGTCGATCACCTCCTACGCCCGCTACTGCGAGCTACGGGCCGCCGGCGAATTCGACGGCGCCGCGTCGGTGCTCAAGGAGATCGAGGACTACAACCACTACGACTGCCGGTCGACACAGGCTTTACGCAACTGGCTGATGCTGCGCGCCTACGAATCCGGCGTCGTACCCATTGGCGCGCAACCGGTTCCGGGAGGAAACCGGGTCGAGGACCGCGACCGGCTGGCGATGACGTTGTCGGCGTTCACCGGCGACGCCGGCGTCGCCGACCGCAGGCCGGAGCAGACGGCGGTGGCGCTGGTGGCCGCGGCGCGCGGCTACCACCGGCGCGAGGACAAGCCGTTCTGGTGGGCGCATTTCGACCGGCTGAACTTCCCAGTCGAGGAGTGGTCCGACGACACCGACGTCTTCCTCGCCGAGACGGCGTCGGTGGACGCCGACTGGCACACCCCGCCCCGCGCGCGCAAGCCGCGGCGACACGTGCGCCTGGAGGGAGAGCTGGCGCGCGGCGACCTGATGACCGAGGTCTTCGCGCTCTACGAGCCCCCCGCCCCGCCGGGCATGACCGACAACCCCGACCGGCGCGCCGCCGGCCGCGCCGAGGTCGTGTCGGTCGATGACCCGGCGGTGCCCACCACGGTGGTCATCGCCGAGCGAGTCGGCAAGGATGGCAGCACGTTTGACCAGCTGCCGTTCGCGCTCACCCCGGGGCCGCCGATTGCGACGACGGCGTTGCGGGAGGCGATCGAAACGACCGCGGCCGCCCTCGCCGCCGGCCTGCCAACTCTGCCGCCCACCGCGGTGATCGACGTCCTGCTGCGCCGCGCGCCCCGCACGAAAAGCGCCGCCCCGCTGCCGCGTGGCGCCGACACGATCGATGACATCACCGCCGCCGCACTCGATCTCGACTCGTCCTACCTCGCCGTGCACGGCCCACCCGGCACCGGCAAAACGCACACCGCCGCCCGGGTGGTGAAAGCCCTGGTCGCCGACCACGGCTGGCGCGTCGGCGTGGTCGCGCAATCCCACGCCACCGTGGAGAACCTGTTGGGCTGCGTGATCGACGCCGGACTGGATCCGGCCCGGGTCGCCAAGAAACCCGCCGGGCACGACGCCCCCGGCTGGCAGGAGATCGACTCCGGCGAGTACCCGGCCTTCATCGCGAACACGAAACGCTGCGTGATCGGCGGCACCGCCTGGGATTTCGCCAACGCGAGCCGGGTGCCGCCGGGCAGCCTGGACCTGCTGGTGATCGACGAGGCGGGCCAGTTCTGCCTGGCCAACACCATCGCCGTGGCGCCGGCGGCCGCCAACCTGATGCTGCTCGGCGACCCGCAGCAGCTGCCACAGGTCAGCCAGGGAACGCATCCGGAACCGGTCGACACGTCGGCGCTGGACTGGCTGGTGGACGGCCGGCGCACGCTGCCCGACGAGCGCGGCTACTTCCTGGATTGTTCCTACCGCATGCATCCGGCGGTCTGCGCCGCGGTTTCCGCGCTGTCCTACGAGGGCCGGCTGCATTCCCACGAGTGCACCGAGGCGCGCCACCTCGACGGGCAAAGCCCGGGCGTGCACGTGAGCGTCGTTGAACACCAAGGCAATTCGACCGAGAGCCCCGAGGAGGCCCACGCGATCGCAGCCCACATCGACGCGCTGCTGGGCCGGGCGTGGACCGACGAGCACGGCACCCGGCCCCTGGCCGCCTCCGACGTGCTGGTGTTGGCGCCCTACAACGCCCAGGTGACCCTGATCCGACGACGGCTCAGCGAGGCCGGGCTCGGCGCGGTCCGGGTTGGGACCGTCGACAAGTTCCAGGGCCGCCAGGCGCCGGTGGTGTTCGTGTCGATGACGGCATCGTCGGTCGACGTGGTGCCACGCGGGATCTCGTTCCTGCTCAACCGGAATCGGCTCAACGTCGCCATCAGCAGGGCGCAGTACGCGGCGGTGATCGTGCGGTCGCGGCTGCTCACGGAGTACCTTCCCGGCACGCCGGGCGGCCTGGTCGACCTGGGCGCCTTCCTGGCGCTGACGCAGGGCTAGTCCGCCGAGTGTGCGTGCTATGTATCAAAATTCGGCAAAATCGGTACATAACCCCCACGTTCGGCGCGGCGCGGGGGACTAATTACGACGAGTGCCGGCCGTAGCCGGCAGGGTCGTCGTCGGGATCGGGGCGGTAGCGGTGGCCCGGTGAGGCCATCGGACGGAACCGCTTCCCGCCCTCGACGCGAGACCCGTTGTGCGCGAAGCCGATCGGTCCGGAAGGGGCCGGCTGCTGCACCGGCGCCGGCCGGGCGCGCGGCGGCGGGGGCGCCACGTCCGGTTCACGAACCAGCAGAAACTCGACGTAGTCGTCGTCGTCATAGTCCTCGTAGTCGTCGCCCTCATCCGGCAGCTCGCCGACCGCGTCCCCCGACGGCGCGAACCCGAGCACGAACAGCGCGGCCACGACGCCGAACAGCACGACGAACGCGGGCAACAACACCGACTGGGCCATCGCCGCCGCGAACGGCTCGCGCAGGAACTCGGGAAGCTGCACGGCGGTGGCGTCCTCCGCCGCGGCCGACGGCGCTGCCGACGGCAGCTCGGACCCGATCCGCCACGTCATGAACGCGGCCATGCCCGCGCTGCCGAGGACCGCCCCGAGCTGGCGCACCGAGTTGAAGACCGCCGAACCCGCCCCGGCCAGTTCGGGGGGCAGGTTGCGCGTCGCGGTCGCCGTCAGCGGGGCCCACACGAACGCGCTGCCCACACCGATCACGGCGAACGCCAGCAGCAGCCGCCAGATCGGCGTCGACGGGGACATCTCGAACGACAGCCAGGTGAGCCCGATCGCCATCGTCGAGAACCCGAAGCCGAGCACCGGCCCCGGGTGGTACCGGTCGACGATCATGCCAACGAACGGCGCGAGCGCACCGCCCACCACCGCCATCGGCGCGATCACCAGCGCCGAACGCGTCGACGACAGCCCGCACCCGGCCTGCAGGAAGAACGGCAGCGGCAGCATCATCGCCGTCATCGCGAACGCGGTGACGGCGACCCCGGCGTTGCACAGGCCGAAGTCGCGGTCGGCGAAGATGCGCAGCGGGATCAGCGGGTCGCGGGTGTTGACGGCCTGCCAGTACACGAACACCGACATGCACCCCACACCGGCGACGATCATCGCCCAGACCCACGGCTGCCAGTGAGCCGCCTGGCCCTCCTGCAGGCCGAAGACGATGAGGAACATGCCCAGCCCGGACAACGCGACGCCCACCAGGTCGAAGCGCTGCGTCTGGGTGGGCAGCACGGGCACCAGCCACGCGGCCAGCGCCAGCCCGGCGACGCCGATGGGGACGTTGACGAAGAAGATCCACTGCCAGCCCAGCCCGTCGACCAGCGCGCCGCCGGCCAGCGGCCCGACCAGGGTGGCCACGCCGGCGGTGGTGCCCCACACGCTGACCGCGACACCGCGCCGCTCCGGCGGGAAGACCCGGGTGATCATCGACAGCGTCTGCGGGGTCAGCACGCCGGCGCCGACGCCCTGGACCACCCGGGCGGCGATCAGCGCCGCCACGCTGCCCGACAGCCCGCACCCGATCGACGCGACGGTGAACAGGCCCAGCCCGATGAGATAGAGGTTCTTGGTGCCGAACCGGTCGCCGAGCCGCCCGGCCACCAGCAACACCACCGCGCACCCCAGCAGGTAGGCGCTGGTCACCCAGACCACGGTGGCGTACCCGGTGTGCAGGTCGATCTTGATGGTCGGGTTGGCGATGACGACGATGGTGGAGTCGACCATGATCATGAAGAAGCCGATCATCATCGCGAAGAGCGCGTTCCACGGATTCCGCGGGCCGGACGCGAGCAGGGAGTTCCAGCGCTTCACGAACTCGGCGCGACTCGGCACCGCGCGCCGGCTCTCCCCCGGCGACCGAGGCGTCGCCGCGTTCATCTGACCTAACCCCCTCGCACCCTTGGCGTGAATCGCCACCCAGCCCGCATTATCCCGCGTGGGCAAATGCGCCGCTCGGCCGCGGATCGGCGAGCGCACGTTAGCCTGGAAGGACATGTGGAAGCGAGGCAGAATGCGGGCCCGACGGAACAGAACGTCACCCATGTCGACGCCGGAGCAGGCGGCGGCCGGCCAGGGCGGCCGGCCGAAGGCGTCGGCGCGGGCGTTGGCGCAGGTCATCGAGCGGAGCACCCGGATACACGGACCCGCCGCGGAGGCCTACGTGTCGAGGCTGCGCCGCGCACACCCCGCCGCCGGCCCCGCCGAAATCGACGCCAAGCTGGAGAAGCGCTTCCTGGCGGCGCTGACGGCCAGCGGCGCCGCGGTCGGCTCGGCCGCGACGTTTCCCGGGGTCGGCACGTTGACGGCGGTGTCCGCCGGCGCCGGGGAAACGGTTTTCTTCATCGAGGCCACCGCTCTGTTCGTGCTGGCCAAGGCCGTCGTCTACAACGTCCCGGCCGACCACCGCGAACGGCGCCGCGCGCTGGTCCTCGCCGTCCTGGTCGGCGACGACAGCCAGCGCGCCATCGGCGAGCTGATCGGGCCCGGCCGCACCAACGGGGGCTGGCTGGCCGAGGGCATGGCCTCGCTGCCGTTGCCGACGCTGTCGCGGCTGAACACCCGGATGCTCGGCTACTTCGTCAAGCGCTATACCGTGCGCAAGGGCGCCCTGATGTTCGGCAAGGCGCTGCCGGTCGGCATCGGCGCCGTGGTCGGCGGCGCCGGCAACCGGATGGTGGGCAAGAAGATCGTCCGCAACGCCCGCCACGCGTTCGGCCTGCCGCCCTCGCGCTGGCCGAGCACCTTGCGGCTGTTGCCGCCGATCCACGAAGCCGGCTAACGGCCGCCTGACCCGGTCCCTCTCGCGAATCTCCCGCGAACGGCTAGCCTTTATTGGGGCGGAAACGTTCCAGGACCATCGCGGGAGTGAGGTGCCCCGCTAGCAACGCGTACAGCGCGCCTGCAGGACAAAAGAATTGAGGCGAACAGGGGCCGTGAGCAACATTTCACCATTCGGGCAAAACGAATGGCTGGTCGAGGAGATGTACCGCAAGTTCCGCGATGACCCCTCCTCGGTCGACCCGAGCTGGCACGAGTTCCTGGTCGACTACAACCCCGAGCCCGCCACCGAGGTGGTCCCGAGCGCCCCCGCGGCCCCCTCCGACGGGCAGGCCGCAGCCCCGGCGGCCAAGCCCGCCGAGACCAAGCCGGCACCGCCCGCGCCCACCGCGGGCAACGGCGCCCCGGCACCGGCGGCGCAGGCACCCGCGGCGCCGGCCAAGTCCGCCGCTCCCCCGCCGGCCGAGGGCGACGAGGTGCAGGTGCTGCGCGGCGCGGCCGCCGCCGTCGTCAAGAACATGTCCGCGTCGCTGGACGTGCCGACGGCGACCAGCGTCCGCGCCGTCCCCGCCAAGTTGCTCATCGACAACCGGATCGTCATCAACAACCAGCTCAAGCGCACCCGCGGCGGCAAGATCTCCTTCACCCACCTGCTGGGCTACGCGCTGGTGCAGGCGATCAAGCAGTTCCCGAACATGAACCGGCACTACGCCGAGGTCGACGGCAAGCCGACCGCCGTCACGCCCGCGCACACCAACCTGGGCCTGGCCATCGACCTGCAGGGCAAGGACGGCAAGCGCTCCCTGGTGGTGGCGGGCATCAAGCGCTGCGAGGAATTGCGGTTCGCGCAGTTCGTCACCGCCTACGAGGACATCGTGCGCCGCGCCCGCGACGGCAAGCTCACCGCGGAAGACTTTGCGGGCGTGACGATTTCGCTGACCAACCCGGGCACCATCGGCACCGTGCACTCGGTGCCCCGGCTGATGGCCGGCCAGGGCGCCATCATCGGCGTCGGCGCCATGGAGTACCCCGCCGAGTTCCAGGGCTCCAGCGAGGAGCGCATCGCCGAGCTGGGCATCGGCAAACTGATCACCCTGACCTCGACCTACGACCACCGCATCATCCAGGGCGCCGAGTCCGGCGACTTCCTGCGCACCATCCACGAGATGCTGCTCTCGGATGCCTTCTGGGACGAGATCTTCCGCGAGCTGGGCAACCCATACCTGCCGGTGCGCTGGAGCACCGACAACCCGGACTCGATCGTCGACAAGAACGCCCGGGTGATGGAGCTGATCGCGGCCTACCGCAACCGCGGGCACCTGATGGCCGACATCGACCCGCTGCGCCTGGACAGCACACGGTTCCGCAGCCACCCCGACCTCGAAATCCTCAACCACGGCCTGACGCTGTGGGACCTCGACCGCATCTTCAAGGTCAACGGCTTCGCCGGCTGCGAATACAAGAAACTGCGCGACGTGCTGGGCCTGCTACGCGACGCCTACTGCCGCCACATCGGCGTGGAATACACCCACATCCTCGAACCCGAACAACAGCGGTGGCTGGAAGAGCGGATCGAGACCAAGCATGTCAAACCGACCGTTGCGGAACAGAAGTTCATCCTGAGCAAGCTGAACGCCGCCGAGGCATTCGAGACGTTCCTGCAGACCAAATACGTTGGGCAGAAACGATTCTCGCTCGAGGGCGCGGAAAGCGTGATCCCGATGATGGACGCGGCCATCGACCAGTGCGCCGAGCACGGCCTCGACGAGGTGGTCATCGGGATGCCGCACCGCGGCCGGCTCAACGTGCTGGCCAACATCGTCGGCAAGCCGTACTCGCAGATCTTTTCCGAGTTCGAGGGCAACCTCAACCCGTCGCAGGCGCACGGCTCCGGCGACGTCAAGTACCACCTCGGCGCCACCGGCGTGTACCTGCAGATGTTCGGCGACAACGACATTCAGGTGTCGCTGACCGCCAACCCGTCGCACCTGGAGGCCGTCGACCCGGTACTGGAGGGCCTCGTCCGGGCCAAGCAGGACCTGCTGGGCCACGGCGCCGAGGACCAGGGCGACGAAAAGGCCTTCTCCGTGGTGCCGATGATGATGCACGGCGACGCCGCGTTCGCCGGCCAAGGGGTTGTCGCCGAGACGCTGAACCTGGCGAACCTGCCCGGCTACCGCGTCGGCGGCACCATCCACATCATCGTCAACAACCAGATCGGCTTCACCACCGCGCCGGAGTACTCGCGCTCCAGCGAATACTGCACCGACGTCGCAAAGATGGTGGGGGCGCCCATCTTTCACGTCAACGGCGACGACCCGGAGGCGTGCGTGTGGGTGGCCAAGCTGGCCGTCGACTTCCGGCAGCGGTTCCACAAGGACGTCATCATCGACATGCTGTGCTACCGGCGCCGCGGCCACAACGAGGGCGACGACCCGTCGATGACCAACCCGTACATGTACGACGTCGTCGACACCAAGCGCGGGGCGCGCAAGAGCTACACCGAGGCCCTGATCGGCCGCGGCGACATCTCGCTGAAGGAGGCCGAGGACGCCCTGCGCGACTACCAGGGCCAGCTGGAGCGGGTGTTCAACGAGGTCCGCGACCTGGAGAAGCACGGCGTGCAGCCCAGCGCGTCGGTGGAGGCCGACCAGCCGGTGCCCGCCGGGCTGGCCACCGCGGTGGACAAGTCGCTGCTGGCCCGCATCGGCGACGCTTTCCTTTCCGTGCCAGACGGTTTCACCGCGCACCCGCGGGTTCAGCCGGTGCTGGAAAGGCGCCGCGAGATGGCCTACGAGGGCAAGATCGACTGGGCGTTCGGCGAGCTGCTGGCGCTCGGATCGCTGGTGTCCGAGGGCAAGCTGGTGCGGCTGTCCGGGCAGGACACCCGCCGGGGCACCTTCTCCCAGCGGCATTCGGTGATCATCGACCGCAACACCGGGGAGGAGTTCACGCCGCTGCAGCTGCTGGCGACGAACCTCGACGGCACCCCGACGGGCGGCAAGTTCCTGGTGTACGACTCGCCGCTGTCGGAATACGCCGCCGTCGGCTTCGAGTACGGCTACACCGTGGGCAACCCGGACGCGCTTGTGTTGTGGGAGGCGCAGTTCGGCGACTTCGTCAACGGCGCGCAGTCGATCATCGACGAGTTCATCAGCTCGGGCGAGGCCAAGTGGGGCCAGCTGTCCAACGTGGTGCTGCTACTGCCACACGGGCACGAGGGGCAGGGCCCCGACCACACCTCCGGGCGCATCGAACGCTTCCTGCAGCTGTGGGCGGAGGGTTCGATGACCATCGCGATGCCCTCGACACCGTCCAACTACTTCCACCTGTTGCGCCGGCACGCGCTGGACGGCATCCAGCGCCCGCTGATCGTGTTCACGCCGAAGTCGATGCTGCGCAACAAGGCCGCCGTCAGCGACATCAAGGACTTCACCGAGATCAAGTTCCGCTCGGTGCTCGAGGAACCCACCTACGAGGACGGCATCGGCGACCGCAGCAAGGTCAGGCGGATCCTGCTGACCAGCGGGAAGATCTACTACGAGCTGGTGGCGCGCAAGGCCAAGGACAACCGCGACGACGTCGCGATCGTGCGCATCGAGCAGCTGGCCCCGCTGCCCAAGCGCCGGCTCAACGAGACGCTGGACCGCTACCCGGCGGCCGAGGAGTTCTTCTGGGTGCAGGAGGAGCCGGCCAACCAGGGCGCGTGGCCGCGCTTCGGGCTGGAGCTGCCAGAACTGTTGCCGGACAAGCTAACCGGGCTCAAGCGCATCTCGCGGCGGGCCATGTCGGCGCCGTCGTCGGGTTCGTCGAAGGTGCATGCCGTCGAGCAGCAGGAAATCCTGGACACTGCGTTCCGCTGACGCCGCCTTCGACGGCGAGCGAGCGTGTTCGTACGGCGACCCGCCGCTTTGGCCGGCATTTTGCGCACGCTCGCGCTTAGGAGCCGTTCAGGCGCAGCGTTATCGGCCGTCGGGCCCGCGGGGCCGGGGTAATCCGTAACCCCGGGTACCGTCTAGCCTCGACGAGAGCCGACACGAGGAGGGTGCTCATGCAGGGATTCGCGGGGAAGGTCGCCGTGGTCACGGGCGCCGGTTCGGGCATCGGGCAGGCGCTGGCGATCGAGTTGGCCCGCTCGGGCGCCAAGGTGGCCATCAGCGACGTCGACACCGAGGGCCTGGCGCAGACCGAGCAGAAGCTGAAGGCGATCGGCGCGCCAGTCAAGGCGGACCGGCTCAACGTCACCGAGCGGGAGGCCTTCCTGGCCTACGCCGACGCGGTCGCCGAGCACTTCGGCAAGGTCAACCAGATCTACAACAACGCGGGCATCGCGTTCACCGGGGACGTCGAGGTCAGCCAGTTCAAGGACATCGAACGGGTGATGGACGTCGACTTCTGGGGCGTCGTGAACGGCACCAAGGCATTCCTGCCGCACCTGATCGCCTCCGGCGACGGCCATGTGATCAATGTCTCGAGCGTGTTCGGCCTGTTCTCGGTGCCCGGGCAGGCGGCGTACAACGCGGCCAAGTTCGCCGTCCGGGGCTTCACAGAGGCGCTGCGGCAGGAAATGGCGCTGGCCCATCACCCGGTCGCGGTGACCACCGTGCACCCGGGCGGCATCCAGACCGCGATCGCCCGCAATGCGACCGCCGCCGAGGGACTCGACCCCGAGCAACTGGCCAAGCTGTTCGACAAGCGGCTCGCCCGGACCAGCCCGGAACGCGCCGCCAAGGTCATCCTGGACGCGGTCCGCAAGAAGAAGGCCCGGGTGCTGGTCGGCACCGACGCCAAGCTGTTGGACGTGATGGTGCGGGTCGCCGGCCCGTATTACCAGCAGCTGTTCGGCCCCGTAATGGGCCGCCTGATGCCCAAGCCCTAGCGGCCCAAGCTCTGACGCCCCTAACCGCCGAGACTTACCGCCCCAGCGGGTGTTCGGCCAGCCACCCGCCCGCCACCGCCTGCGGGTCGGCGCCGCCGGCCACCTGCCGGCGCATGTCGGCCAGCGCCGCGGTGTCCAGCACGCCGGCCACCTCGTTGATCGCCAGCAGCTGCCGATCGGAGAGCGCGTTGCGCCGATACAGCGGCACCACGTTCTCGGCCTGGATCAGCGCGGGCTTGCCGTCGGCCAGCGCGACCAGGTCGCCCGGGCTGGCCGGGTCGGCGGTGGTGGTCCAGCCCGCCGTCGGCTGCCCGCCCCGCACGGCGTCGAAAAGCGCTGCTTCGGAAGGGAATTGGCGCGGCGAAGGTAGCCGGCAGGATCCCACCGCCGGCGGCGCGGTAAACCCGATGACCGCGCCGATGGCCAGCCCGTCGCAATGCGCCGGCAGCGCGCTCAGGTCCGCGGTGAGGTCGTGGCCGCCCCACGCCTTGGCGGTGGCCCGCGTGACCAGCAGCACGGGCTTGTCCTCGGCCGCGGTGGTGTAGTCGCCGGCCAGCACGCCCTCGGGCAGCGCCGCGATCATCGCGCGGTAGACCTGCGCGTCGGACATCGCCGTCGCACCGGGCTGCAGCAGCCGCAACGTCTGGCCGGTGAACGCGGGCACGACGGTGAACGCGCCCGAATCCAGCTTGGCCATGGGGTCGGGAACGGTTTCGGGCCGGGCCGCAAAGCCGTAGGACCGCAGCGCCGCCGCGTAGACGGCGGCCAGCAGCGACGACTGGGACCCGACCACCAATTCGGGAGCCGGGCGTCGCTCGCCGCAGCCCGCCAGCGCCAGCAGCGCGGCCAGCAGCGCGGCGGCGAGCCTGGTCACACGGAAGAGTCGGAAGCGATCGCGACGGCGGCGGCAACGGCTTCCCCGACCCGGGCGTCCAGCGGGCTCGGGACGATCCGGTCGACCGCGAGGTCGTCGCTGACGACGGAGAAGATCGCCTCGGCGGCGGCCACCCTCATCTTCTCGGTGATGCGGCGCGCCCCGGCGTCCAGCGCGCCGCGGAACACCCCGGGGAACGCCAGCACGTTGTTGATCTGATTCGGGAAGTCGCTGCGGCCGGTGGCCACCACCGCCGCGTACTTGGCCGCGACCTTCGGATCGACTTCCGGGTCCGGGTTGGACAGCGCGAACACGATCCCGCCCGGCGCCATCGTGGCGACCAGCTCCTCGGGGACGACGCCGCCCGACAGGCCGAGGAACACGTCCGCGCCCTCGAGCGCCTCGACCAGGCCGCCGGACAGGCCGTCGGGATTGGTCCGCCGCGCGAGATCGACCTTGACGCCGTTCATGTCGTCGCGCCCCGTGTGCAGGATGCCGCGCGAGTCGACCACTGTGATGTCCGAAACACCCATCGTCAGTAGGAGGTTCGTGCACGCCACGCCGGCGGCGCCGGCGCCGCAGACGACGACGCGCAGCGAGGACATGTCGCGGCCCAGCAACTTGCTGGCGCCCATCAGCGCGGCCAGCACGACGATCGCGGTGCCGTGCTGGTCGTCGTGCATCACCGGGCAGTCCAGCGCCTCGATGACCCGCCGTTCGATCTCGAAGCAGCGCGGGGCGGAGATGTCCTCGAGGTTGACGGCGCCGAACGTCGGGCGCAGCCGCACCAGCGTTTCGACGATCTCGTCGGGGTCCTTGGTGTCCAGCACGATCGGGATCGCATTGAGCCCGCCGTACGCCTGGAACAGGGCACACTTGCCCTCCATCACCGGCAGCGACGCCGCGGGCCCGATGTCGCCCAGGCCGAGCACCGCGCTGCCGTCGCTGACGACGGCCACCAGCCGGTTCGACCACGTGTAGCGGGCGGCCAGGGTGCGGTCCGCGGCGATCGCGCGGCTGACCTGCGCCACGCCCGGGGTGTACGCGATCGACAACGCGCGCTGGGTGTCCAGCGGCGCGCTGAGCGCCACCGAAAGCTTCCCGCCTACGTGCGCGTCGAAGATCTCGTCGTCTCCGATGGCCAGCTGCCGGTGCGCGGTTTCGGGCATCGCACCAGGGTAAGGGCTACCCATTAGTAGGCCTAATTTCTGCTGGATCGGTTCAGATGAGCCCGAGCTCCGTGACCGCGTTGCGCTCGTCGGCCAGCTCCGCGGTCGACTTGTCGATCCGCCCGCGGGAGAACTCGTCGATGTCCAGCCCCTGCACGATCGACCAGTTGCCGTCCTTGGTGGTCACCGGGAAGGACGAGATCAGGCCCTCCGGCACGCCGTAGGAACCGTCGGACACGACAGCCATCGACACCCAGTCACCCGCCGGGCTGCCCAGCAGCCAGGAGCGGGCGGCGTCGATGGTCGCCGACGCGGCCGACGCGGCCGACGAGGCGCCGCGCGCGTCGATGATCGCCGCGCCGCGCTTGGCGACGGTCGGGATGAAGTCGTTCTCGATCCAGGCCTGGTCGTCGACGACCTCGGCCGCGTTCTTGCCGCCAACCTCGGCGTGGAAGATGTCGGGGTACTGGGTGGCCGAGTGGTTGCCCCAGATCGTCATCTTCTTGATGTCGGTGACGGCGGCGCCGGTCTTCTTGGCCAGCTGCGTGATCGCCCGGTTGTGGTCGAGGCGGGTGAGCGCCGAGAACCGCTCCTTCGGGATGTCGGGCGCGTTGGTCATCGCGATCAGCGCGTTGGTGTTGGCCGGGTTGCCCGTGACGCCGACGCGCACGTCGTCGGCGGCGACCGAGTTGAGCGCCTTGCCCTGCGCGGTGAAGATCGCGCCGTTCGCCTCCAGCAGGTCGCCGCGCTCCATGCCCGGGCCGCGCGGCCGCGCGCCGACGAGCAGGGCGAGGTTCACGCCGTCGAAGATCTTGTTCGGGTCGGCGCCGATCTCGACGCCCGCCAGCAGGCCGAACGCGCAGTCGTCGAGCTCCATCACGACACCCTCGAGCGCCTTGAGCGCCGGCTCGATCTCCAGCAGCCGCAGCTCGATCGGGCGGTCGGCGCCCAGCAGCGCCCCGCTGGCCAGGCGGAACAACAGGCTGTAGCCGATCTGGCCGGCGGCGCCGGTGACGGCGACCTTGACAGGACTTGCGCTCACGTCGATTTACTCCTCGGGACAGTTGCGGTCGACGTCGAAACTAGCGCACCGCCGTCGGCGCGAAATCTCCGGTCCACGGGGCGCGCGGAGCCTTCACGCCGCGTTTCACCAGGACGCGTAGCATTAAGCACCGCTTTCCCGACCCGCGCCGCGATCGGAGGTGAAGGTGTTTCCCGGACCTGACGCACTGCCCGAAGTGCTGCGACCGCTCGCGCACGAGCCCCGCGAGCCGCGCATCCAGCCCGTCGAGCAACCGCCCATCGAGACCCTGGGCGACTGCGCCGTCTACGCCGACGGCAATCGGCTGCCGGGCAAGTTCACCTACGCGGCCGCGCTCACCCGGGTGCGCCAGACCGAAGCGTTCGGGCAGGAGGCGTTCGTCTGGGTCGGTTTGCGCGAGCCGAGCCTGACCGAGATGCAGGACGTGGCGGACGTCTTCGGGCTGCATGCGCTGGCCGTCGAGGACGCCGTGTGCGCGCATCAGCGACCCAAGCTGGAGCGATACGACGACACGGTGTTCCTCGTCCTGAAGACCGTCAACTACGTCCCGCACGAGTCGGTGGCGGCGGCCCGCCAGATCGTCGAAACCGGCGAGATCATGGTGTTCGTCGGCAAGGACTTCGTGGTCACCGTCCGCCACGGCGAGCACGGCGGGCTCTCCGAGGTGCGCAAGCGCCTGGACGCCGACCCCGTGCAGATGCGCCTCGGCCCGTACGCGGTGATGCACGCGATCGCCGACAACGTCGTCGACCATTACCTCGAGGTGAGCAGCCTGATCGAGTCGGACATCGACAGCATCGAGGAGGTGGCGTTCGCCCCGGGCCGCAAGATCGACGTCGAGCCGATCTATCTGCTCAAGCGCGAGGTCGTCGAACTGCGCCGGTGCGTCAACCCCCTGTCGTCCGCGTTCCATCGGATACAGATCGAAAACAAGGACGTGATCTCCAAGGAGGTGCGGCGCTACCTGCGCGACGTCTCCGACCACCAGTCCGAGGCCGCCGACCACATCAACAGCTACGACGACATGCTGAACTCGCTGATCCAGGCCGCCCTGGCCCGGGTGGGCATGCAGCAGAACAACGACATGCGCAAGATGGCGGCCTGGGCCGGTATTGCGGCTTTGCCCACCGCGGTCGCCGCCATCTATGGGATGAACTTCCATTTCATGCCCGAGCTGAACTGGACGTGGGGCTACCCGGGGATCATGGCCCTGATGGCGCTCTCCTGCCTGATCCTGTATTTCCAATTCCGCCGCAACCACTGGCTGTAACCTTTTTCTCTGCGAGCAGACGCAGAATCGCACACTTTCGCGATGATTCATGCGAGTCTGCGTCTGCTCGCGGAAGCAATCAGTCGGGTTGCGCCGCTGGGCGTTTGGGATCCAGCACGTCGACGCCGTCGTTGCTCCAGGCCTGCCGCATCGCCTCGGCGCCCTTGAGCCGCACCCAGGCGGCCTCCGTCGCGGTGATCGGGGTGGCCGACAGGAAACGAACCGGTTCGCGCGGCGGGTCCAGCGGCAGATCGGGAATACCGCTGTCGCCCAACAAGACCGCGGTGAACGGCACCCGGCCCGACGGCCATGCCCACAGCGGCGAACCGATGTCGATCAGGGCGTCGGCGACCAGCACCACCCCGTCGACGGCCGGCGTCGCCGCCAGCACCGCCACACTGCGGGCAATGCCGGTCACCGGCCCGGGATCCCGCAGCCGCAAGACGATCTCGGCGCGCGGGCCGCGCAACGGGTCGGCGACAACTTCGGAGGGGTCGGTCATCGGGTGGCGCGAGCAGCCCAGCGACACGTAGTGAACCAATCCACCACTGCGAAAGCGCAGCACCTCAATGGGTTCGGTGCCCAGGAACGTCACGCTCGCCGAGTCCGGCTCCGCGCCGGAGAAGTGGTCGCGCAGGTGAGCGCGCACGAGCTCCAGGGTCACTCGGCGGGCGCCAGAGTCAGGTTCGCCCCGGAGTCGGCGTCGAATACGGCGACCTTTGTCGTGTCGAGGGCCAACTCGATCGACTGCCCGATGGTCGCCTTCGACTCCGCGGGAACCCTTGCGACGAACTGATTTTCGTGCATCTCACCCTGGGCCTCGAGGTCATCCAGCTGGGCGGAGCGCACGGCCGGGCCCGCGGTGGTGAAGTACACGTACTTGTCGGCGCCCAGCGATTCGACCATGTCGACCTTGACCTCGAAGGTCAGCGCCCTGATGCGCTGGTACCCGTCGATCAACGCCGCGTCTGCCAGGTGCTCGGGCCGCACCCCGACGATGACGTTCGCCGGCTTGTCGTGCTGCGAAATCACCTGCTGCACCTCGGGCGCCAGCATCACCTCGCCGAACGTCAGGTTCAGCCCGTTCGGCGTCAGGTCGGCGGGGAAGAAATTCATCGCCGGCGAGCCGATGAACCCCGCGACGAAAAGATTGGCGGGACGCTCGTAAAGCTCGTCGGGGGCGCCGATCTGCTGCGCCACCCCGCCGTGCATCACCACCACCCGGTCCCCCAGCGTCATCGCCTCGGTTTGGTCGTGGGTGACGTAGACGGTGGTGGTGCCCAATCTCCGCTGCAGCCGGGCGATCTCGCCGCGCATCTGCACCCGCAGCTTGGCATCCAGGTTGGACAGCGGCTCGTCCATCAGGAACGCCTTGGGATGGCGCACGATCGCCCGGCCCATCGCGACCCGCTGCCGCTGCCCGCCCGAAAGCTGGGACGGCTTGCGGTCCAAAAGCTCGGTCAGGTCAAGGGTTTTGGCTGTCTCTTCCACCTTCTGCGCGATCTCGGCCTTCTTCATCTTCGCCAGGGTCAGGGGAAACGCGATGTTCTGCCGCACGGTCATGTGCGGGTAGAGCGCATAGGACTGGAACACCATCGCGATGTCGCGGTCCTTGGGCGCCTTCTCGTTCATCCGTACGCCGTCGATGCGCAGCTCGCCCGACGAGATGTCCTCAAGCCCGGCAATCATGTTCAGTGTCGTGGTCTTGCCGCAGCCGGAAGGGCCGACCAGGATCAGGAATTCGCCGTCGGCGATGGTGATGTTCAGGTCCTTCACCGCCGCGGCGCCGTCGGCGTAGCTCTTGTTGACGTTTTCCAACACAATCTCGGCCATCGCGCTATCCCTTCACAGCGCCAGAGGTCAACCCGGCGACAATCCGTCGTTGGAAAATTAGAACAAAAACGATGATCGGGACGGTAATCACGACGGCACCGGCCGCGATCGAGCCGGTCGGCTCCTCGAACTGCGAACTGCCGGAAAAGTTCGCGATCGCCACCGGCGCGGTGATGGCCGCCTTCGTGGCGGTCAGCGACAGCGCCAGCAGCAGGTCGTTCCAGGCGAAGATGAAGACCAGGATCGCCGCGGTCACCAGCCCGGGCGCCGCCAGCGGCACGATCACCCGGCGAAAGGCCTGTCCCGGCGTGGCGCCGTCCATCTTGGCCGCCTTCTCCAGGTCCCACGGGATCTCCCGGAAGAACGCCGACAGTGTGTAAATGGCAAGGGGCAGAGCGAAAGTGATGTACGGCAGGATCAGGCCGGGCCAGGTGTCGAACAGGCCGAGCGCGCGTTCGATGTTGAACAACGGTGTCACCAGCGAGATGGCCGGGAACATCGTGATCAGCAGGGTGGCGCCGATGAGCAGCCGTTTGCCCGGAAAGTCCAGCCGCGCAACGGCGTAGGCCGCCATCGCCCCCAGCACCACCGCGATCGCCGTGGTGATCAACCCGATCCCGATCGAGTTGATCAGCGCCGAGCTGAAGAACTCGCCCCGGAAGATGCCGCGGTAGTTCTCCATGGTGACCGAGGACGGAATCAGCTTGCCGTCCTTGACCGTTGACGACGGTTTGAGCGACAGGGACACGATCCACAGCACCGGGACGAGGGCGTACACCACGACCAGCGTGTCGATCACGGCCCACAGGGCGGCGCGCGGGTTAGCCGCCATCGGGTTAGCGGCCATCGCCACCACCGGGCGCGGCCGCGCCGAACACCTTGATGTACACCAGCGCGATGATGCCCACGCAACAGAAGATCAGCACGCTGATCGCCGAGCCCAGGCCCACGTTGAAGCCCTTGAACAGGTTGTCGTAGCCCAGGATTGACACCGAGTCGGTGTTGTTGGCGCCGTCGGTCAGCACGTAGATGTTGTCGAAGATGCGGAAGGCGTCCAGTGTGCGGAACAGCAGCGCGACCACGATCGCCGGCTTGATGATCGGCAGGGTGATCCGGGTCAGCCGGCGCCACGCGCCCGCCCCGTCGACCTGCGCGGCCTTCAACAGGTCCTCGGGCACCAGCGCCAGCCCGGCCAGCAGCAGCAGCGCCATGAACGGAGTGGTCTTCCACACCTCGGCGAGCACCACGATGCCCAGCGACGGAATCTGTTGCGTCAGCGGCGCTTGGGTAAGAGGGGAGCCCTGCGGCAACAGGTTTGCCAGGTAGCCGGTCCCCGGCGTCCAGGCGTAGTACCAGCTGTACGACGCGACGACGGTGACGATGCCGTACGGGATCAGCACCGCGGTGCGCACCAGGCCCTTGCCGACCAGCGTGCGGTGCATCACCAGGGCCAGCGTCAGGCCCACCACGAACTCGATCGACACCGAAACCACCGTGATCCCCAGCGTCACCAAAAGCGCCGTCCACCAGTACCCGTCGGTCAGGATCGTCTGGTAGTTGCCCAGCCCGATGAAGGCGGTGTCGCCCGGCGTGGCAAGGTTGTTGCGCTGCAGGCTAAGCCACACCGCGTAGCCGATCGGATACGCCGTCACCGTGAGCATCAGGGTCGCGGCGGGTGCGACCAGCGCGAAGGCCAGCCGCCGCTCCGAATCGGTTGCGGTCACGGCAGCAGCCCCTTGCCGTCGATGGCCCGCTGCGCCTGCGCGGCGAGTTCGTCGGCCGTGCGCTCCGGGTCGATCCGGGTGATCGGGCTCAGCGCCGCCGACAGCCGCAGTGACAACGCTTGGTACACCGGCGTTGCCGGGCGCACGGCCGCGTCGGTGAGCTGCTGGCGGATCACGGTGTACATCGGATACTTGGCCTGAAATTGCGGATCGGAATACAGCGACGTCCGCACCGCGGGCAAGCCGCCCTGGATCGACACGTACTTCTGGCTCTGCAGGCTGCGCAGGCAGCGCACCGCCTCGAACGCCTCCGCGCGGTGGCGGGTGGTGCTGGCGACCGCCAGGTTCAGCCCGCCGATGGTCACCTTGGCCGGCCGGCCCGGCGCCACCCGCGGATACGGCGCGAAACCGAACACCTGCCGGCTTGCCTCGTAGGCGATGCGGAATTGCTCGTCGGTGGGCACGAACGTGCCGACGTCGTCGATGCTGCCGGCCAGCGCCGGATCGCGGTTCAGCGGCAGGAACGGCACCCCGCCCTTGACCGCGTTCTCCAGCAGGGACGCCAGCACGTAGGGCCAGTTGACCTCGAGCGCGGCCCTGCCCTGCTCCACCGCCAGCCGCGCGGTACCCTCGTCGGTCCGGGTGACCGACGGGTCGGCCCCGGGCGCGGTGGCCACCGACTTGAGGACCCGCAGGGCGTCGACGGTGGCCGCCCGGTGCGCCGGCGTGTCGGTCAGCGTGACCCGCCGGCCGTCCTCGGAGAGCACCTGCCCACCGGCGCTCACCAGCAGCGTGTTGAACCACACGACCAGGCCCTCGCCCTCGTTGGCCTGCGCGGCGATCCACGCGGGCTGGCCCGCGGCGTGCAGCCGGGCGGCCTCGGTCACCATCGCGTCCCAGGTCGCCGGCGGCGCCGCCACCAAATCCGGTCGGTACCAAAGCAATTGCGTGTTGGTCGTCACGGGTGCGCCGTAGAGCCGCTGCTTCCAGCGCGCCGACGCGAGCGGACCCGGCAGGGTGTCGACGGTGGCGTCGGTCTCGGCCTGCCCCGCGGGATCGTCGGACAGCGGCAGCGCCCAGCCGGCCTCGGCGAACTCCGCGGTCCACACCACGTCCAGCGCCATCACGTCCAGGCCGCGGTCGTGCGCGCTGAGGCGCCGGGCCAGCTGCACCCGCTGCTCGCCGGGCCCCCTGGGCAGGCTCACGTGTCGGACCGTGAAGCCTAATTGCGCGGTGCACTGCTGCGCGACCGCGGTGAACGTCGCCGCGTCGGTGGCCGGCGTGTAGAAGCTGACCACCAGCCCGGAGCCGGGCGCCCCGCAGGCCGGCGACGCGATGGTGAGCGTCGCCAGGACGACTGCGCCTAGTCGGCGTGCGCGCCCACGACGACTCACCACCAATTCAGATCGCCAGGCGCGCCAGCAGATCCCGCGCCTTCTCTGCGTTTTGCGGATCGCAGAGCACGTCGTAGCGGCCGGCCACTAACTGCATGGTGGAGCTGAAATCCCTTGTGCCACGGGCCATTGCATACGGGACGGCGGAGGTGATCAAACCGAAGAACACCCCGGCGACCAGGCCGGTGACCAGCGCGGCCCAGGGATTGGGGCTGAAGAAGCCGAGCACCAACCCGATGAACAGACCGAGCCAGGCCCCGCTGATCACCCCGCCGCCCAGCACCTTGGGCCACGACAGCCGACCGGTGACGCGTTCGACCTGCATGAGGTCGACGCCGACGATGGTCACCTGCTGCACCGGGAACTGTTGGTCGGAAAGGTAGTCCACGGCGCGCTGCGCCTCGGCGTAGGTGGGATAGGAGCCGACGGGCCAGCCCTTGGGCGGTGTCGGCAGCGAGGGCACGCCGCGCCGGCCGGCCGCCGCGCCCGTGGGCGTGGCGCCGGGAACCTGTCCGGGCTGGAAAGGACTAGTCATCGCCGCTCATTCTCCTCCGCCTCGGCCATCCTCTCATCCCGAGGCCGTTTTGCTAGGTTGAGCAGCATGTCAGCCCCCGGCGGCCCCGCCGACGACGCCAACGCGCCGCAAGGCGGCGGCCGGGACGATTGGACGCCGCCCTGGGATCCGCCCGCGATCGACTATCCGGCGTATTCGCCGCCCGGTTACCCACCCGGCTATCCGCCCGCCTATCCCGCCGACTATCCCCCGCCGATGCCGCCGGGCTACGGCGCCCCGCCCTACCCGCCGCCCGGCTACGGGCCCCCGGCATATCCGCCCCCATACCCCGGCTACGGGCCGCCGTCCTATCCCGGCGGCTACTACGCGACACCGGACTACCGGGTCCAGCCCGGGACCAACGGCATGGCGATCGCCTCGCTCATCTCGTCTTTCACCGGCTTCCTCTGCTGTGGCATCGGCTCGATCCTGGCCATCGTGCTGGGCGTGGTCGCGCTAAGCCAGATCAAGCAGACCCGCCAGGAGGGCTACGGCCTGGCAGTCACGGGCATCGTGATCGGCGCGGGCACCCTGGTGGTGTTTTTGGTCGTCGCGATGTTCAGCATCCGTTCCCATTAGGGCGGCCCAGCGGAAAAGCGGGCGTGGCCGCCTGCCATCCGCGCGGCGCCTGAATAGGCTCTCTGGCATGGGACCGGTCAACAGGGTGTACGTCGCGCGGCTCCCACGAATGCTGGTGTTGGGTCCGCTCGGCGAAAGCTTCGGCCGCGTGCGCGATGTGGTGATCAGCATCAGCATCGTCCGCCAGCAGCCCCGGGTCCTGGGACTGGTCGTCGATTTGGCCACGCGCCGCAGCATTTTCATCCCGATGCTGCGGGTCGCCGCGATCGAGCCCAACGCCGTCACACTCAACACCGGCAGCGTGTCGTTGCGCCACTTCGAACAGCGGCCGGGCGAGGTGCTGGCCATGGGCCAGGTGCTCGACACCGTCGTCAGGGTCAACGATCCCGAACTGCCGGAGCTGGCCGGCCTCGACGTCGTCATCACCGACCTGGGCATCGAACAGATCCGCACGCGCGACTGGTTGGTCAGCCGCGTCGCCGTCCGCACGCAGCGACGGCTGGGCCGGCGCGGCCCCGTGCACGTCGTGGACTGGCAGAACGTCCAGGGCCTGACCCCGTCGGCGCTGGCGCTGCCGGGCCAGGGGGTGGCGCAGCTGCTGGGCCAGTTCGAGGGGCGTAAGGCGGTCGACGTGGCCGACGCGATCCGCGGGCTGCCGCCCAAGCGCCGCTACGAGGTGCTCAAGGCGCTCGACGACGACCGGCTGGCCGACGTCTTGCAGGAGCTGCCCGAGTTGGACCAGGCCGACGTGCTCTCGCAGCTCGGCACCGACCGATCGGCAGACGTGCTCGAGGAGATGGATCCCGACGACGCCGCCGACCTGCTGGGCGTGCTGAACCCGACGGACGCCGAGATGCTGTTGACCCGGATGGACCCCGACGAGTCGGAACCGGTGCGCCGGCTGTTGACCCACTCCCCCGACACCGCCGGCGGCCTGATGACCTCCGACCCGGTGGTGCTCACCCCGGACACGTCCGTCGCCGAGGCGCTGGCCCGGGTGCGCGACCCCGACCTCACCGCGGCGCTGTCGTCCATGGTGTTCGTGGCGCGCCCTCCGACGGCCACCCCCACCGGGCGCTACCTGGGCTGTATCCCGTTGCAGCGGCTGCTGCGCGAGGCGCCGGCCGAGCTGGTCGGCGGGATCGTCGACAGCGACCTGCTGACGCTGACGCCGGAGACCCCGCTCGGCGCGGTCACCCGCTACCTCGCCGCGTACAACCTGGTGTGCGGACCCGTGCTCGACGACCAGAACCACCTGTTGGGCGCGGTGACCGTGGACGACCTGCTCGACCACCTACTCCCGCACGACTGGCGGGTGGATGTGCAGCAGTTGGACACCACCGGCCGAATCGAACGACGACTGGGAGGGTCCGGGTGAGCAAGTCCACGGCACCGCGACGGCTTTACACCCCCCGGACGTCGCGCCGGTATTCGCCGCGCGTCGACCCCGAATCCGTCGGGCAGATCACCGAGTCCGTCGCGCGTTTCTTCGGCACCGGCCGCTACCTGCTGATCCAGACGATCATCGTGATTGCGTGGATCTTGGTGAACGTGTTCGCCGCGGCGTTGCGCTGGGACCCGTACCCGTTCATCCTGCTGAACCTCGCCTTCTCCACGCAGGCCGCCTACGCGGCGCCGCTGATCCTGCTCGCCCAGAACCGCCAGGAGAATCGGGACCGCGTCGCGCTCGAAGAGGATCGTCGGCGCGCCGCCCAGACCAAGGCCGACACCGAGTACCTGGCCCGCGAACTGGCGGCGCTGCGGCTGGCCGTGGGCGAGGTCGTGACGCGCGAATACCTGCGCCACGAACTGGAGGACCTGCGTTCTATGCTGACCGAACTATTGCCGGAAGGTGCGGACGGGAAGGCTGTGGGGGCGGGTGACGACTGGGAGCCGACGGCTAAGAAATCCCGCTAATTATCAAATCCCCCATTGCGCCACTCCCGTCACGGGGGTTATGTATTGTGATCTGGTTCACGAAGCTAAGCAGGTAGTTTCCCGACCTTAGGACCGTCGAGTGCGCATTGGGGCACGCTGGGGTAAACGCCCCGACGCCGCGGCCGAGCGGCAGCGCGCACGCCTGACAAAATCGCCGGCTTTCGGCGTTGCCGTCATCACTCCCCTGGTCTTCGCCGGAGCGGTCGGCGGCGCGGCCCCCGCCCTTCCCGGGCGTACCCCGCCGGTGCACAGCCAGGTCATGCCGGTGCGCGACGCCGCCATCTTTCCGGTGGCCGCGGTGTCGCCGACCGTGCCCGACACCACCGGGCCGGTCGTCTTCGCCATCGACCGGGCGCCGACGGCGTTCCACATCGCCGAGGCCGCCCCGTCCGCGCCGCCTCCCCCGATGGTCGTGAGTGCGCCCGGCGCGCTTGGCATTCCGTCCGTCGCGCTCGCCGCGTACCGCAGCGCCGAACAGAAGATGGCCGTCGCCGCCCCGGGCTGCGGCGTCAGCTGGAACCTGCTCGCCGGGATCGGGCGCATCGAATCCGGCCACGCGAGTGGCGGCGCCGTCGATGCGCGCGGCACCGCCGTCGTCCCGATCTACGGCCCCGCGCTGGACGGCACGCTGCCCGGCAACGAGGTCATCCTGCAAAGCAGCACCGGCAACCGCCCCACCTACGCGCGCGCGATGGGGCCGATGCAGTTCCTGCCGGGCACCTGGGCGCGCTACGCCGCCGACGGCAAGGGCGACGGAACCGCCGACCCGCAGAACCTGTTCGACGCCACCCTGGCGGCCGCCCGCTACCTGTGCAGCGGCGGGCTGAACCTGCGCGACCCGGCGCAGGTCATGTCCGCGATCCTGCGCTACAACAACTCGATGGCCTACGCGCAGAACGTGCTGGGCTGGGCCGCGGCCTACGCCACCGGCGTGGTCCCCGTCGACCTGCCGCCGATGACCGGACCGCCCCCGCCGCTCGGCAACGCGCACGACGACCACCCGGAGGGCCTCGGGCCCAACCTGCCGATGAACGTCATCGGCCTGCCGTCGGACGACTTTTTCGCGCGGACGCCGCTGATCGACCTGAGCGGGACACCGCCCACCGGCCAGCAGCCGATGTACCCGTGGATGTCGCCCGCGCCGCAGCAGGCGCCCACGCAGCTGCCCGGCTGCACCGTGATCTGCATCGGTCCCCAGAACCCGGCGCCGCCGCCACCCTTCGGGCAGCCGCCGTTCGCGCCACCGCCCCCGCCGCCGATGCCCGCGGCCCCGCCCGCCGGTCCGGGCGGCCCGGGTCCCGCCGGTGCGCCCAGGGCGCCCGGTCCGGCCGGCTAACCGGTCCGACCACGCACGCCTAGACTCGGTGTTGATGACCACCGATCTAGCTGCCGCCATCCGCACCGCCCTGGGGAAGGTGATCGACCCCGAATTGCGCCGTCCCATCACCGAACTCGGGATGGTCAAGAGCGTCGACGTCGACGCCGACGGCGCGGTGCACGTGGGGATCTACCTGACCACCGCCGCCTGCCCGAAGAAGACCGAAATCACCGAGCGGGTCGCCGCCGCGGTCGCCGACGTGCCCGGCACCGGCGCGGTCAAGGTCAGCCTGGACGTGATGAACGACGAGCAGCGCACCGAGCTGCGCAAGCAGCTACGCGGTGACGCGGCCGAGCCCGTCATCCCCTTCGCCCAGCCCAGCTCCCTGACCCGGGTCTACGCCGTCGCCTCCGGCAAGGGCGGGGTCGGCAAGTCCACGGTCACGGTCAATCTGGCCGCGGCGATGGCCGCCCGCGGGCTGTCGGTCGGCGTGCTGGACGCCGACATCCACGGCCACTCCATCCCGCGGATGATGGGCACCACCGACCGGCCCACGCAGGTCGAGTCGATGATCCTGCCGCCCATCGCCCACGAGGTGAAGGTCATCTCGATCGCCCAGTTCACGCAGGGCAACACCCCGGTCGTGTGGCGCGGGCCGATGCTGCACCGGGCGTTGCAGCAGTTCCTGGCCGACGTGTACTGGGGCGACCTGGACGTCCTGCTGCTCGACCTGCCCCCGGGCACCGGCGACGTCGCCATCTCGGTCGCCCAGCTGATCCCCAACGCGGAGATCCTCGTCGTGACCACCCCCCAGCTGGCCGCGGCCGAGGTCGCCGAGCGCGCCGGCAGCATCGCCCTGCAGACCCGCCAGCGCATCGTCGGCGTCGTGGAGAACATGTCCGGGCTGACGCTGCCCGACGGCACCACGATGCAGGTGTTCGGCGAGGGCGGCGGCCGGCAGGTCGCCGAGCGGTTGTCCCGCGCCGTCGGCGCCGACGTGCCGCTGCTGGGTCAGATCCCGCTGGACCCGTCGCTGGTGGCCGCCGGCGACTCCGGCGTCCCGGTCGTGCTGAGCGCGCCGGATTCCCCGGTCGGCAAGGAACTGCGCGGCGTGGCCGACGCCCTGTCGTCGCGAAAGCGCGGGCTGGCGGGCGTGTCGCTGGGGCTGGACCCCACGCGCCGCTGACTCACTGCCGGCGAGCGACCGTGTTTGTACGCCGACACGCCGTCGTAGGCGTGCATTTGCGGTCGCTCGCGCCGAAGGATCAGGTCGCGTCGGTATCGAACGGCACGGGGCCCTCGACGGGCCGCGGCGCAGGCGCCGCCGCGGGCGGGGCGCCGTTCACCGGCCGGTCGAAGTTCCCAGTCAGGAACGAGTCGTCGCCATCCAGGAGGTGCTTGGTCAGCGCGGCGCGCGGGGTCATGCCGCGCAGTTTCTGCAACTCAGACAGTGGGGCGCGCAGGTCGTCGAACTCGGGCCCGATGTCCTCGCGTAGCTGGCTGGTCACCCCGCTGAGGTAGTCGCGAGCCTGCCGCAACGCGGTGGACGTCCAGCGGATGGCGCCGGGCAGGCGCTCCGGCCCGAGGATGACCAGCCCGACGACGACGAGCACCAGGATGTGTTCCCAGCTGAGGTTGGAGAACATCGCTAATCCGGGTCCGGTTTCACCGTCAGCGTGACGTGCCGGCCGTCGCGGACCACCTCCACCGGGGAGTCCTGCCCGATGGTCAGCTGCCGGACAGCGACGACGAACTCGTCGGCGTCGGCGACCTTGCGGTTGCCAACCTTGACGATCACGTCGTTCTCCAGAATCCCGCCCTTTTGCGCGGGGCTGCCCGCCTTGACGTTGGCGACCTGCGCGCCGGAGGCGATCGCGTTGCTCACCGAGCGGGTGCTGACCCCGAGCGTCGGGTGCACGATCTTGCCGTCCTTGATCAGCGTCTGCGCGACCTGCTTGGCCTCATTGATCGGGATCGCGAAGCCCAGCCCGCTGGCGCTGTCCGACAGCGACTTGCCCGCGGTGTCGATGCCGATCACCTGGGAGTCCATGTCGATCAGCGGGCCGCCGGAGTTGCCGTGGTTGATCGAGGCGTCGGTCTGCAGCGCATCGATGACGGTGTCGGTGTCCGAGCCCTCGCCCGACAGCGGGACGGGGCGGTGCAGGGCGCTGATGATGCCGTGGGTCACGGTGCTGCGCAGCCCCAGCGGCGCACCGGCGGCGATCACCTCGTCTCCGACCCGCACCTTGTCGGAGTCGCCGAGCCGGGCCACGGTCAGGTTGTCGACGTTGTCGACCTTGAGCACGGCCAGGTCGGTCTTCGGATCGCGTCCCACCAGGTTGGCGGGGACTTCCTTGCCGTCGTTGAACACCACGGTCGTCTTGAACTGGCTCGGGTTGTTCGCGGCCTCGGAGATCACGTGGTTGTTGGTCACGATGTAGCCGCGGCCGTCGATGACGACGCCGGAGCCTTGCATGCCCTCCTGGTCGCTCTTCGACTCGATGGTGACCACGGAATTGGCGGTCGCGGCGGCCACCTTGGCGAACCGGCCCGCCGGCGACTCGCCGTTGCCGTTGGTCGCCAGGCTCACCTTCGAGGTGGTGAACGCCTCGACGACCTCGGCCGTCTTGCGCCCGATCACGCCGCCGATCACGCCGACCACCAACGCGATCAACAGCAGGACGGCCAGCGCCAGGTAGGACACCTTGCGCCCGAACAACACGTCGCGCACCCCGAGCTTGCCGGTGTAACCCGGCACGCCCGGCGGCGGTGCCGGCGCCACGGCCGGAGTTCCCAGGGCGGCCCCGGCGGCGGGGTCGCGCCAGGGGTCCTCGGCGCCCTCCGGCTCGGCGCCGTCCTGCTCGGCCGCCAGCGCGCCGGCATCGATCGGGTGCCGCTGCAGCGTGTCCATGGTGCCGACCGGCTTGCTGAAGGCCTCCTCGAGGACGGGGTCGGCCGGTTGCTCGTGGGGCGCGAATTCGCCCTCGTCGCGGTACTTCGACGGGCGCACGCGATCGGCGACGAAGGAACCCTGCTGCCCGGCGGGACGGCTGAACAACTGACGCGATGCGGGGTCGACCGGGGGCCGTGAGATGGGACGCGGCGCCAGGCGGTTACCGCCCCTGCTGTCCGCGTTTCCGGTGTCGTTGCCGTCGGAGGTCACGTTACCCCTTTGGATTCTCTTCTCGAGCGCTCGAGACAGGCCGCTTACGAGGCGCGCTGCGGCGCGGCGGCACTGTGCTTGTCCACCCTAGTATCCACGGGTGCGGTGACTATCGGCGCTTGCGCTGGTCGCGCGTATCACGCTCGGATGTGTCGTCGTCGGACGGATAGTGCGGGATCTCGGACAGCAGCCCGAGCAGGTTGCTGGGGATGCGGATCGGGTGCGAGTCCCGCAGCGCGGCCCGCGCCCGGCTCTGATCCTCGACTTCGGCCGCGCATTCCGGGCACAGGGAGAGGTGGTGCGCGGCCCGCAGGTGCGCATTCATCCGCAGCTCGCCGTCGACGAACGCCGCGATCGCCTCGATGGACAGGTGCTCGGTGGAACGGAACCGGCGCGGGGCGCCGACGGGCTCGTCGCTCTGGGAGGCGAACTGTGCGGGAAGCCAGGAGAACGCGCGGCGGAACACCTCTCCGCGGTCGACCATCACCGCATCCCTTCAAGGACCTCTAAGAAATCTAAGGCGCGCATAATTCGAATGTAGCGCGGCCGGGCCCCCGACACCCCCTGTACGGCCCGCAAAACCCCACGATTCGCAGCCAAATTCACTGCGATCTGGAAGTGCGGGCCGCTAAGCCGACTTGGCCTGGGCCGCGTCGCCGTGTTGCGGGTGCGCGGCCAGGTAGTCGCGCAGCGCCTGGCGCCCGCGGTGGATGCGGCTGCGCACGGTGCCGAGCTTTACGCCCAGCGTGGCGCCGATCTCCTCGTAGGACAGACCCTCGATGTCACACAGCACGACCGCGGCGCGAAATTCCGGCAGCAGCGAATCCAGCGCGGCCTGCAGGTCGGGCCCGAGCCGCGAGTCGTGATAGATCTGCTCGGGGTTGGGTTCGTCCGCGGGCACCCGGTCGTAATCCTCGGGCAGCGCCTCCATGCGGATGCGAGCGCGCCGGCGCACCATGTCGAGGAACAGGTTGGTGGTGATCCGGTGCAGCCAGCCCTCGAAGGTTCCGGGCTGGTAGTTCTGCACCGAGCGGAAAACCCGGATGAAGGTCTCCTGGGTCAGGTCCTCGGCGTCCTGCTGGTTGCCGGAGAGCCGGTAGGCCAGCCGGTACACGCGGTCAGCGTGCTGGCGCACCAGCTCGTCCCACGACGGCATGGTCGCCTTGTCCCCGGTCGCGTCGAACACCGCGGTGCCCTGCAACGCGTCCGTCGGCTCCACCCATTCGTCGTCCCGGCAGTCCTGGGCGTGCGACATGGTGGTCGGGCTCAAAAGCGCTGTGGTGATTGGATCCTCCAGAATTGGCCTGCCGTCGAAGTCCGACAGCTCATCGACCGCGTCAACGCGGAGTTCCCAGCGTGTATTCCCATTCCGGCGATTTGTATTCCCGGTCCCCCGCACCCCGCGTTCCATATGCATACCGTCACCCATCGGCGTATGCGGGGCATAGGAGCAATCTGAGGTTTGGCTGAGAAACCATATCGTTACAAGCGTTGAGCAGGGCGAATCCGTCGGACAGTGAGCTGCGTCGCGCCCCGGGCTCCGGGCGTGTCGGGGCGGTCCGGCTAAGGCGCGCCTGCCCGAGTGCGCGGCGAATTGGAATACGCTGCGGGCATGGACGGCACCGACGAAAAAACCCCCGCCCCGGCGGCCCCGAGTCGAGCCGAATCGCTGGTCGCGCACGCCGAGGCGTCGATATCCGAGGACGCGCTCCTGGCGGCCGCCCGCGAACGCGCCGAGGAGATCGGCGCCGCGGCGGTGACGCCCGCGGTCGGGGCGCTGTTGAGCCTGCTGACCAAGCTCAGCGGCGGCAAGGCCGTCGCGGAGGTGGGCACCGGCGCCGGCGTCAGCGGGCTCTGGCTTTTGTCGGGCATGAGCGACGACGGCGTGCTGACCACGATCGACATCGAGCCCGAGTACCTGCGGATCGCCAAGCAGGCGTTCTCCGACGCCGGCGTCGGACCGTCGCGCACCCGGCTGATCGGCGGCCGCGCCCAGGAGGTGCTCACCCGGCTCGCCGACCAGTCTTATGACCTGGTGTTCATCGATGCCGACCCGATCGACCAGCCGGACTATGTCGTCGAGGGCGTGCGGCTGCTGCGGTCCGGCGGCGTCATCGTGGTGCACCGCGCGGCGCTGGGCGGCCGGGCGGGCGATCCCGCGGCCCGCGACGCGGAGGTGACCGCGGTGCGCGAGGCGGCCCGGCTGATCGCCGAGGACGAACGGCTCACCCCCGCCCTGGTGCCGCTCGGCGACGGGCTGCTGGCCGCCGTCCGCGACTAGTTCTCCCGGCGAGCCAAATCTTTACGAGTTCCTGACGGGGGCACCCCCTTGACCGGTGACTGAACGCGCGTTTAGTGTACTGAACATGCGTTCAGCCGACCTGACCGCAACGGCTCGAATCCGCGACGCGGCCATCGAGCAGTTCGGACAGCACGGCTTCGGCGTGGGACTGCGGGCCATCGCCGAAGCCGCGGGGGTGAGCGCCGCCCTGGTCATCCACCACTTCGGCTCCAAGGAAGGCCTGCGCAGGGCCTGCGACGAATACATCGCCGAAGAGATCCGCGACACCAAGTCGGAGACGATCAAGTCGAACGACCCGGCCACCTGGTTCGCGCGGCTCGCCGAGATCGAGGAATTCGCCCCGATGACGGCCTACCTGGTGCGCAGCATGCAGACCGGCGGCGATCTGGCGAAGATGTTGTGGCAGAGGATGATTGACAACGCCGAAGAGTACATGGAAGAGGGCGTGCGGGCCGGCACGGTCAAGCCCAGCCGCGATCCGAAGGCCAGGGCCAAATATCTCGGTATCAGCGGAGGCGGCAGCCTCCTGCTCTACATCCAAATGCACGACACGCCAACCGATTTGCGTGCGGTCCTGCGCGACTACGCCCGGGACATGATCCTGCCGGCCCTTGAGATCTACACGGAGGGCCTGATGGTCGATCGCACCATGTACGACGCATTTCTGGCAGCAGAAGATCAAGGAGAATCCCATGCCGGCTGACAACTCCGCCAATGTCGCACCCATCGAAATCCGGGGACTGACCAAGAACTTCGGCGCGGTGCGCGCGCTGGACGGCCTCGACCTTACGGTGCGTGCGGGAGAGGTGCACGGTTTCCTCGGGCCCAACGGCGCCGGGAAGTCGACCACCATCCGCATCCTGCTGGGCCTGGTGAAGGCCGACAGCGGAAGCGTCCGGTTGCTGGGCGGCGACCCGTGGACCGACGCCGTGGAGCTGCACCGCCAAATCGCCTACGTGCCAGGTGATGTCACGCTGTGGCCGTCACTGACCGGCGGCGAGACCATCGACCTGCTGGCCCGCATGCGCGGGGGCATCGACGAAGGGCGTCGCGCCGAGCTCATCGAGCGATTCGACCTCGACCCGCACAAGAGGGCGCGCACCTACTCGAAGGGCAACCGGCAGAAGGTTTCCCTGATCTCGGCCTTCTCGTCGCGCGCGCGGCTGCTCCTGTTGGACGAGCCGAGCAGCGGCCTGGACCCATTGATGGAGAACGTGTTTCAGCAGTGCGTCGCCGAGGCGCGCGACCGTGGCACGACGGTCCTGCTGTCCAGCCACATCCTGGCCGAAACGGAAGCGCTCTGTGAACGGGTTACCATCATCCGCGCCGGCCAGACCATCGAGAGCGGCACGCTGGAGTCCATGCGGCACCTCAGCCGCACCTCGATTCGCGCCGAAATGATCGGCGACCCGGGCGATCTCAGGCGGATCAAGGGCGTCGAGGACGTCAGCATCGACGGCAACACGGTGCGCGCCCAGGTCGACAGCGAGAGCCTGGGTGAACTCATCCGGGCCCTCGGCGACGCGGGCGTGCGCAGCCTGGTCAGCCAGCCCCCGACCCTCGAGGAGCTCTTCCTGCGCCACTACGACACCACCGACAAGGTCTCGGCATGAGCACCGCGACCCTGGATCGGCCACGCCACCCGGCGCACCCGGCGCCTCGGGCCGGTTCGAATTTCTCCGGGACGCTTGGGATGCTGCGGCTCTACCTGCGCCGCGACCGGGTCTCGTTGCCGCTGTGGGTGCTGCTGCTGTCGGTGCCCCTGGCCAGTGTCTACGTCGGCAGCGTCCTGAAGGTCTACCCCTCCGAGACCGCCCGCGCCGGGTTCGCGGCATCCATCATGGCCAGCCCGGCCCAGCGCGCGCTCTACGGCCAGGTGTACAACCACAGCGTTGGCGCCGTTGGCATTTGGAAGGCCGGCATGTTCCACCTGCTGATCGCGGTGGCCGTCATCCTCACGGTGATCCGGCACACCCGCGCCGACGAGGAGACGGGCCGGACCGAACTGGTGGACTCGACCGCGGTCGGGCGGTACGCCAGCCTGAGCGCGGCCCTGCTGCTGTCGTTCGGGGCGTCGATCGCCACGGGCGCGATCGGCGCGGCGGGGTTGCTGACCACCGACATCCCGCGCGGCGGGTCGCTCGCCTTCGGCGCCGCGCTGGCGTGCTCCGGGCTGGTCTTCACCGCGGTCGCCGCGGTCGCCGCGCAGCTCTCGCCGAGCGCCCGCGTCGCCCGCGGCACCGCGTTCGCGGTGCTGGGGACGGCGTTCACGCTGCGCGCCATCGGTGACGCCGGCGACGGAACGCTGTCGTGGCTCTCGCCGCTGGGGTGGTCGCTGCAGGTCCGTCCGTACGCGGGCGATCGCTGGTGGGTGCTGCTGTTGCACGTGGCGACGACGTCCGTGCTCACCCTGGTCGCGTACCGGCTGCTCGCCCGCCGCGACGTCGGCGCCGGGCTGATCGCCGAACGTCCCGGTCCGGGCCGGGCCGGCCCGCGGTTGGGCAGCGTGGACGGCCTGACGTGGCGGCTGGACCGCGGCGCGCTGGTGCTGTGGACCGTGGGCCTGTGCCTGTACGGCCTGCTGATGGGCAGCGTGGTGCACGGCATCGGCGACGAGATCGGCGGCAGCGCCATCGTGCGCGACATCGTCGCGCGGATGGGCGGCACCAGCGCCCTGGAGGAGGCCTTCGTCGCGGTGGCATACGCCATGATGGGTATGGTCGCCGCCGCGTTCGCCATCTCGCTCGCCCTGCGCCCGCACCAGGAGGAGACCGGCCAGCGCGCCGAGGCCACGCTGGCCGGCGCGGTCTCCCGAACCCACTGGCTGGCAAGCCATTTGGTGGCCGCCCTCGCCGGGTCAGCGATCGCGATGCTGGTCAGCGGCGTGGCGGGCGGGCTCGTCTACGGGGTCGCGGCCGGCGACGTCGGCGGCAAGGTCGCCGTCGTCGTCGGCACCGCGGCCGTCCAGCTGCCCGCCGTGTGGCTGCTGGCCGCCGTCACCGTCGCGGTGTTCGGCCTGGCCCCGCGGTTCACACCGGTCGCATGGGGTGTCCTGATCGCGTTCATCACCGTGTACCTGATCGGTTCGCTGGCCCGGTTCCCGCAGTGGGTGCAAGACCTGGAACCGTTCGCGCACACGCCGCGGGTCGGCGCCGACTTTACCGCCGCGCCGCTGCTGTGGCTGCTGGCCATCGACGCCGCGCTGATCACCTTGGGAATCATGGCTTTTCGACGCCGTGATCTACGTTGCTAGGGAGGGCACGATCATGAAAACCGCTATTCGACTGGCCGCATCCTCGGTCTTCGGGACCGCCGCGACCTGCTTGATCCTGTTCGGACCGGCGGGCACGTTCCACTACTGGCGGGCATGGGTTTTCCTCGCCGTGTTCACGGTGGCCTCGTTGGGCCCGACGATCTACCTGGCCAAGGCGAACCCGGCGGCCCTGCAGCGCCGCATGCACGCCGGCCCGCGGGCGGAGACCAGGCCGGCGCAGAAGGTCATCATCACCAGCTCGTTCCTGGTCCTCTTCGCGATGATGGCGTTCAGCGCACTCGATCATCGGATGGGCTGGTCCACGGTGCCGGCGTGGCTGTCCCTGCTCGGCGACGCGCTGGTGGCGGCCGGACTCGGTCTGGCCATGCTGGTGATCATCCAAAACAGTTACGCCGCGGCCAACATCACCGTGGAAGCCGGCCAGAAGGTGGCGTCCGGCGGCGTCTACAAGCTCGTCCGGCACCCGATGTATGTCGGGAACGTCATCATGATGGTCGGCATGCCGCTGGCGCTGGGCTCGTACTGGGGGCTGCTCTTCGTCGTCCCGGGAATCGCGGTGCTGGTCTTGCGCATCCTCGACGAGGAGAAGCTGCTCGTCCAGGACCTGCCGGGGTACCGCGAATACGCGCAGCACGTGCGGTATCGCTTGGTGCCCAACGTGTGGTAGTCACCTCGCGAGCGGCCAACCAGCCGCGCTAAATCCAGACGCCCTTACCGACCGCGACCACGCCGCCGGCGCTGATCGCGAAGCGCTCGCGGTCCTTCTCGAGGTCCACCCCGACCATCTCGCCGGGGCCCACGACGACGTTCTTGTCCAGGATCGCGTGCCGCACCACCGCGCCCCGGCCGACACGGGCGCCCGGCATGATCACGCTGCCCTCCACGATGGCGCCGTCGTCGACCACGACGTTCGACGACAGCACCGAATTGCGCACGGACGCCGCCGAGATGATGCTGCCGGCGCCCACCACCGACTCCTGGGCCGAGCCGCCGTTGACGAACTTGGCCGGGGCCAGGTTCTCCGACTCGCCGCGAATCGGCCAGCGCTTGTTGTACAGGTTGAACACCGGATGCACCGAGACCAGGTCCATGTGCGCGTCGTAGAACGCGTCCAGCGTCCCGACGTCCCGCCAGTAGCCGCGATCGCGGTCCGTGGCGCCGGGCACCTCGTTGTCGGAGAAGTCGTAGACCGCGGCGATCCCGTCGTCCACCAAGCGCGGGATGATGTCGCCGCCCATGTCGTGATCGGAGTGGTCGTCATCGGCGTCGGCGCGAATCGCGTCGATGAGGACCTTGGTGGTGAAGATGTAGTTGCCCATCGAAGCGAACGTCGTCTCCGGGTCATTGGGGGTGCCCGGCGGCTCCAGCGGCTTCTCCACGAAATTGCGGATGCGACCGGACTCGTCGGCGTCGATGCAGCCGAATGCGCTGGCGTCGCTGCGCGGCACCCGGATGCCGGCCACCGTCGCGCCGGCCCCGCTGTCGATGTGGAACTGGACCATCTGCTCGGGATCCATCCGATACACGTGGTCGGCGCCGAAAACGACTATGTAGTCGGGGTCTTCGTCGTAGATCAGGTTGAGGGACTGATAGATCGCGTCGGCGGAGCCGGTGTACCAGCGCGGGCCGAGGCGCTGCTGCGCGGGCACCGGGGTGATGTACTCGCCGGCCAGGCCGGACAGCCGCCAGTTCTGCGAAATGTGACGGTCGAGTGAATGCGACTTGTATTGCGTGAGAACACAAATTCTCAAGTAGCGGGCATTGACCAGGTTGGAGAGCACGAAATCGATCAGCCGGTAGGCGCCCCCGAAGGGAACGGCGGGTTTCGCCCGGTCGGCGGTCAGAGGGTACAGCCGCTTGCCCTCACCGCCGGCCAGGACAATCCCCAGCACGTGTGGCGCTTCCCTCATGGCTACAAACTATCGGCCCCCGCGAACCGCTGCCAGGGGGAGCGGCTTATTGGCCGCCCCCTGACGGGCTGTCCGTCAATGGTTTTGGCTCCGCCCGCGGCGCGATCCTCCCCCGAGATGCGCGCGGCCCGGTCGCCGAACTACGGTGCGGGTATGCGGGTTGCGATGATGACTCGGGAGTACCCACCAGACGTCTACGGCGGAGCCGGGGTACACGTCACCGAACTCGTCGCCCAGCTGCGCCGGCTGTGCCCGGTCGACGTGCACTGCATGGGCGCGCCCCGTCCGGATGCCTTCGCGCAGGAGCCCGACCCGCGCATCCACGGCGCCAACCCGGCGCTGTCCACGTTGTCCGCCGACCTGCTGATGGCCAACGCCGCATCGGCGGCGACCGTCGTGCACTCGCACACCTGGTACACCGGGCTGGCCGGGCATCTGACCGCCCTGCTGTACGACATCCCCCACGTCCTGACCGCGCATTCGCTCGAGCCGCTGCGGCCGTGGAAGGCCGAACAACTCGGCGGCGGCTACCGGGTGTCGACGTGGGTGGAGCGGACCGCGGTGCTGGGCGCCGATGCCGTCATCGCGGTCAGCTCGGCGATGCGCGAAGACATTCTGCGCGTGTATTCCGCGCTGGATCCGAGCCAGGTGCACGTCGTGCGCAACGGGGTGGACACCGGCGTCTGGTATCCGGCCGGCCCGGCGGAGAGTGGGTCCGTACTGGCCGAACTCGGGGTGGACCCCGCCAGGCCCATGGTGGCGTTCGTGGGGCGGATCACCCGGCAGAAGGGCGTCGCGCACCTGGTGGCGGCCGCGCACCGGTTCAGCCCGGAGGTGCAGTTGGTGCTGTGCGCCGGCGCTCCCGATACGCCCGAGCTGGCCGAGGAGGTCCGGGCCGCCGTGGCCGAGCTGGCCCGTGCGCGCGATGGGGTGTTCTGGATCCAGGAAATGCTACCGATCGGGGAGTTGCGCGAAATACTTTCGGCGGCAACGGTTTTCGTGTGCCCGTCGGTGTACGAGCCGTTGGGTATCGTGAACCTCGAGGCGATGGCCTGCGCGACGGCGGTGGTGGCGTCCAGAGTGGGCGGCATACCCGAGGTGGTTTCGGACGGCGTCACGGGGTCGCTGGTGCGCTTTGACGCCGAGGACCCGACGGCTTTCCGGGCCGGCCTGGCCGAAGCGGTTAATGAGCTCGTCGCCGACCCCGACAAGGCGAAGCGTTATGGCGAGGCGGGACGTCAGCGGTGCGTCGAGGACTTCTCGTGGGCGCACGTCGCCGAGCAGACGCTGGAGATCTACCGGAAGGTGTGCGCGTAACGCCGCCTTAGCTGGTTACGCCCTTGAGTTCGTCACCCAGGGCGGCGGCTTCGTCGGGCGTCAGTTCCACGACCAGCCGTCCGCCTCCTTCGAGTGGTACCCGCATAACGATGCCGCGCCCCTCCTTGGTCGCTTCCAAAGGACCGTCTCCGGTACGGGGCTTCATCGCCGCCATCGAGTGCTCCCTCCAGATTCGAGCTGGCCCGGCTTCCCGGACCTGGTCGGCGCCGAGCATGCCCCGCCAGTGGATTTCCAGCCATACCCGACATTGAACTGCCAAATCACCCCTCCATTGTTCCCTATTCGGGTCGGCAGTTACACAAAGACCCGCTTCTGATGCGGCATCGGGCCGTCAAACAGGCGTGGCGGGCACCCAGCAACCGCGAATATGGTCATCGACCATGCCGGTCGCCTGCATCAGCGCATAGGCGGTGGTCGGCCCGACGAAGCGGAATCCGCGCCGTTTCAGCTCCTTGGCCATCGCCTTCGATTCGTCGGTGGCCGACGGGATTTCGGAGCCGTCGGCCGGGCGGGGACGCGGCGACGGCGCGAACGACCACAGCAGCTTGGACAGGTCCTCGGCGGATCCCAGCTCGGCGGCGGCGCGCGCGTTGGCGATGGTCGCGTCGATCTTGGCGCGGTTGCGCACGATCCCGGTGTCGGCCATCAAACGCTGCACGTCGGCGTCGGTGTAGCCGGCGACCGTCTCGATGTCGAACCCGTCGAAGGCCCGCCGGAAGTTCTCCCGTTTGCGCAGGATGATCAGCCACGACAGGCCGCTCTGGAAGGCCTCGAGGCTCATCCGCTCGAACAGTGCCACCCCGTCGCGCAGGGTGCGGCCCCACTCCTGGTCGTGGTAGTCGCGGTACATCTCGAAGTCCGGCCCGGGCCGAATGGCCGCCCAACCGCACCGAACCAGGCCGTCGTCGCTCACATCTAGTCCTGACGATTCTCGGCGTCCGCGGGTTCCGCGGCGCCGGGTGGGTCTTCGTCCGCGGCGGCAGACGGGGCGTGCACGGCCGCCAGCTGGCCGCGCAACGCCTCGAGCTCGCGGGCGAGCCGGTCCAGCACCCAGTCCACCTCGCTGGTCTTGTATCCCCGCAACACCTGGGTGAACTTGACGGCGTCGACGTCGGCGCCGGTGACGCCGTAGGCGGGCAGCACCGTCGCGGTCGTCCCGCGCGGCAGGGGCGGCAGCTGCTCACCGCGGCCGAACAGCAGGCTGGCCGCGCCGAACAACACGATCGCCACCAGCACCAACACCACCAGGTACAGCAACACCAATGCCACGCCGTCGATATTGCCCTATCCGACCGACAAACCTAGCGCGGCCTGAGCCCGTTCATCGGCGGCCGGTCGTCCAGCGAGACCGGCGAGGTGTGCGCGGTGTAGCCGTACCCGTCGGGCCCGTCGGCGAAGAACTGGGTCAGCCCGGCCCCGGAGTCGGGGATCCCGCAGCGCGACAGCAGGGTGGCGATGACCTGGCGGCTCATCGCGCCGAGCTCGGCGAGCGGCCGGTTGCGGTGCGCCCGCACGCCGAGGTTGACCTGGGCGATCGCGCCCAGGCCCAGCCGGTCGAAGGTGTCCACCAGCAGCCCGATCTCCACGCCGTAGCCCGGCGCGAACGGCAGCGAGGTCAGCAGTTCGCGGCTGGCCGCGTACTCGCCGCCCAGCGGCTGCAGGATGCAGCTGAGCTCCGGGCGCAGCGCCGCCAGCAGCGGCCGCGCCACCAGCTCGGTCACCCGCCCGCCGCCCGTCGCCGCCGCGGCGCCCGTCTCGCCCACCTTGAGCGGGCGTCGATAGAAGCTCTTGACCAGGTGGATCCCTTGAGAGGGTGGGGCGGTGAGCAGCGGGGCCACCAGCCACGGCACGAACATCGGGTGCGGGTTGATCAGGTCGGAGTCGACGAAAACCACGATGTCGCCGCTGGTCGCCGCGAGGGAGCGCCACAGCGCCTCGCCCTTGCCGGGCCGGACGGGCACCTCCGGCAGCGCCTGTTCGCGGCTGACGACGCGGGCGCCGGCGGCGATGGCGCGGATCTCGGTGTCGTCGGTCGAGCCGGAATCCAGCACGATCAGCTCGTCGACCAGGCCGTCGACCAGCGGTGAGATGCTGTCGATCACCGACTCGACGGTGGCTTCCTCGTTGAGGGCCGGCAGCACCACCGAGACGGTCCGGCCGGCCTTCGCCTCCTCCAGCTCGCGAACCGTCCGGCCGCCACGGCTGCTACGTCGGTCGGCCAGCCAGACGTCCCCGGGCCGCGCGGCGAGCATGCCCACGCCGGCGAGGTCCGCGAGCTCCGTCATGCCAGGCCCCTCACCGTGCGCGCCGGTCGGCGTGTCCCCTGGATCGAGGACACCATCTCCAGCACCCGCCGGGTGGCCTCCACCTGATGCACCCGGAACATTCGGACGCCGGCCGCCGCCGCCAGCGCGGTGGCCGCCAACGTCCCCTCCAGCCGTTCGGTCAGTTCCACACCCAGAGTCTCCCCAACGAAGTCCTTGTTACTCAAAGCCATCAGGACGGGCCATCCGGTGTTAACAAGTTCGCCCGCGTGTCGCAACAAAAGCAGCCCGTGGAAGGTGTTCTTGCCGAAATCGTGGGCCGGGTCGATCAGCACCCGGTCCCGCGCCACCCCGGCCGCGACCGCCCGCTCGGCGGCGCCGGTCACCTGGCGAATCACGTCGTCCACCACCCCGCGTGTCGCGTTCCCGTAGCTCACCCGGAACGGGCGGGTGCGCGGCAGCGCGCCGCCGGTGTGCGAGCACACCAGGCCCGCGCCGAACTCGGCGGCCACCTCGGGCAGGGCCGGGTCGATGCCGCCCCAGGTGTCGTTGATCAGGTCCGCGCCGGCCGCGCAGGCCACCCGGGCCACCCCGGAGCGCCAGGTGTCGGCACTGATCAGCTGGTCCGGGTAGGCGCCGCGCAGCCACTCGATGAAGGGCACCAGCCGGGCGACCTCGGTGTCCTCGTCGACGTCCTCGCCGGGGCCCGCTTTGACCCCGCCGACGTCGATGACGTCGGCGCCCTCGGCGACGGCCCGATGGACGGCGTCCCGGGCCGCCGCGTCGCTGAAGGTCGCACCCCGGTCGTAGAACGAGTCCGGGGTGCGGTTGACGATCGCCATGATCAGCGGGCGATCCCCCGCGACCGGCCGGCCGCAGAACGTCGAATGCACCCGTCCATGGTGCCTGGCCCGGTCCGCGAGTCTGCGGCCAGCCGCACGTTGGACGCCGACGTGCGGCTGGCCGCACGCTCGGCGCAAGCGAACTCAGCCCTTCGGCCGCTTACCCGCCGCGACCTCTTCGGGGTACTCGTCGTAGAACGGCACGTAGCCCTCGTCGCGGCCGGCCAGCACGTACAGCGGATCCTCGACGTCGGACCCGTAGGCCTGCTCGCGCAGCTCCACCTTGCGGCTCTTGAACGTCGAGGTGTGCTCCAGCGTCTTGACCAGCCGCACGAACAACGGCAGCGCATACGGCGGCAGCTGCCCGTACACCGCGCGCGCCAGCGAGTGTCCGTCGAACTCGGCGCCCTCGCGCAGCTGGACCGCGGCCATCCCGGCGCGCCCACCGGTGTGCGGGATCTCGACGCCGAACACCGTGCACTCCTCGACGGACTCGTCGGAGGCCAGCGCCGCCTCCACCTGGGTGGTGGCGACGTTCTCGCCCTTCCACCGGAACGTGTCGCCGAGCCGGTCGACGAACGCGGCGTGCCCCATGCCCTGGGGGCTCATCACGTCGCCCGAGTTGAACCAACAGTCGCCCTCGCGAAAAGCGTTGCGCACCAACTTCTTTTCGGTCGACTCCTTGTCGGTGTAGCCGTCGAACGGCTGCAGCCGGTTGACCGGGCTGAGCAGCAGGCCGGGCTGGCCGGCGGGCACCCGGCGCACCCGCCCGTTCTCGTCGCGCAGCGGCTCGCCGGTGTCGGGGTCGTATTCCACGTAGGCCAGCGGCATCGGGAAGACGCCGGTGGACCGCGGCACGTTGAAGACGTTGATGAACGCGGTGTTGCCCTCGCTGGACGCGTAGAACTCGCACACACGCGCGATGCCGAACCGCTTGGTGAACTCGTCCCAGATCTCCGGGCGCAGCCCGTTGCCCGCGATCACCCGGACCTTGTGCGCGCGATCGGTCGGCTTGGCCGGCTGGTTGAGCAGGTAGCGGCAGATCTCGCCGATGTAGATGAACGCGGTGGCCTCGGTGGCGATCACCTCGTCCCAGAACTTCGACGCCGAGAACGACTTGCCCAGCGCCAGCGTCGCCCCGGAGTTGATCACCGACGACAACGCCACCGTCAGCGCGTTGTTGTGGTACAGCGGCAGGCAGCTGTACAGCGTGTCGGTGCTCTTGAGCCGCAACCCGATGCCGCCGAACGCGGCCAGCGCCTTGAGCCAGCGCAGGTGCGTCATCACGCTGGCCTTCGGGAAACCCGTTGTGCCCGATGTGAAGATGTAGAACGCGGTGTCACGGGCCTGCACGGCCGTCGCCGACGACGGGTTGGTCGCCGGCGCGCTGACGGCGAAGCGGTCCAGGTCCTCGACCGTCAGCGTCTCGGTGGCGCCCGTGCCGCCGCACTCGGCCACCGCGCTGACCAGGTCGGTCTCGGCGATCAGGACCTTGGCGTCCAGCAGGCCCAGGCTGTGCGCCAGCACCTCGCCGCGCTGGTGGTAGTTGATCATCCCGGCGACCGCGCCGCACTTGACCGCGGCCAGCATCGCCAGCACCGCGTGGGGCGAGTTGCGCAGCATGATCGCGACGACGTCGCCGCTGCCGACGCCGTGCGCGGCCAGCACCGCGGCGTACCGGTTGGCGGTCGCGTTGGCGTCGCGATAGGTCACCTGCTGATCGCCGAACCGCAGGAAGACCCGGTCGCCGTGGCGGGCGGCCCGCTCGGCAAACACCGTGCCGATCGATTTCTTGGAGCCGGGCTGGGCCAGCAGACCGGTCCGTGCCCCGCGCACGATCGCCGGCAGGTCGGCCAGCAGCCCCGGCACCCGAGACGCGATGTCGGTCAGCCTGACGGCCGTGCGGGCTCCCCCGTCGTGGTCGGACACGTCATCCTCGATTCCCCTAGGTGCAGATCCGCAAACTCAGGCGGGTGCGCACGCCTCCACTGCGGCCCCCACCTTATCCACCAGCACCAACCGGTCCATCGCCGCTTGCGTGATGTACCCCCTGTCGAGCAGCCCGCACAACCACAGCCACAGCCCCTCGTAGTGCCCGAAGGGGTCCAGCAACACGATGGGCTTGTCGTGCACCCCGAGATAACCCGTGGTCCACGCGTCGAACAGCTCGTCCAGGGTGCCCACCCCGCCGGGCAGCACGATGAACGCGTCGGCGCGGGCCTCCATGATCTCCTTGCGCTCGTGCATGGTGTCACTGACGATCAGCTCGTCGGCGTGGCGGTCGGCGACCTCGAGGCGCATCAGGTGCTGCGGAATGACGCCGACGGTCCGCCCGCCGCGGGCCCGCGCCGCGCTCGCCACCGCGCCCATCGCCGAAACCCGGCCCCCGCCCCACACCAGGGTCCAGCCGCGCTCCGCGATCGCATCACCGAGTTCCGAAGCCAGCTCAAGCAATTCGGCATGCTCGGGACCGGAGGCGCAGTAAACGCACACCGCCCAGTCGGAGCTCATACAACGAAAGGTAGACCACGCCCGGTGCGGCCCGCACACCGCGCGCAATAAACTCCGGCGGGTGCCGATTCGTTGGAACGTCCCCCAACACGCGGCGGCGTTGGAGCGGCTGAACGACGCGCTCGGGAACGGGCGCGGGGCCGTCGCGCTCGGGCCCGACGGCTGCGGCAAATCCACCCTGGCCCGGCTGGCCGCCGAAGGCTACGACCGCGAACACCCGGGCACGCTCACCCGCTGGGTCACCGGCACCCCGACCGAGCGCGCCGTCCCGTTCGGGGCGTTCAGCCACCTGGTGGCGATCTCCGACCTCGGCAAGCCGGCCGCGCTCCTGCGGGCGGCCCGGGCCTCGCTGGGTGACCCAGACCGCCCGGAAGATCTGCTGCTCGTCGTCGACGACGCCCACGAGCTCGACGTCCTGTCGGCCACGTTGGTGTACCAGCTGGCGCTGGCCGGCACGGCCCGGATGGTCGTCACCGCCCGCGCCGAGGCCGCGCCCGAGGCCATCGCGGCGCTGTGGACCGACGGCCTGTTGGAGCGGATCGACGTCGAGGCGCCCGGGGGCGCGACCACGCCCGCCCAAGTCGACGCGTTCCTCGCCGAGTTGCCCGCCGCGGCGCGGGCGGTGCTGGACTACCTCGCCGTCGCCGAGCCGCTGTCGCTGGCCGACCTGACCGCCCTCGCCGGCGCGGGCGCGGTCGGCGCGGCGGAGGACGCCGGCGCGGCCGAAACCCGGGCGCGCGGCGGCAGTTCGGATGTTCCTGACGAGCCGGTCGTGTACACCGCGCACCCGCTGTTCGCCGAGCGGGCGCGCGCCGCGCTCGGTCCCGACGACGCGCGACGACGGCGCAGCGAGGTCGTCGAGCTGCTGTCCCAATGCGCCTCGGACCACCTCAGCGACCGGCTGCGGCTGGCTTCCCTGGCGCTGGACAGCGACACCCCCCAGCGCGTCGCCGACGTCGCCGCCGCCGCGCAGCAGGCGCTGCGCCTGGGCGACCTCGCGCTCGGCGAGCGGCTGGCCCGCTGGGCGCTGGAGCGGTCCGGGAGCCTGGTCGCGCGGCTCTCGCTGGCGCACGCCCTGGCGTGGCAGGGCCGCGGCCGCGAGGCCGACGCGCTGCTCGCCGAGGTCGACTCCGCCGCACTGGCCGAGCCGGCGCTCATGGACTGGGCGCTGCTGCGGGCCGCCAACCAGTTCTGGATGCTCAGCGAGCCCGAGCGGGCCACCGCGTTCCTGCGGACCGTCCGCAACCGGATCGCGGATCCCGGCCCGCGCACCACGCTCGACGCGCTGAGCGCCACCTTCGCGATGAACGCCGGCAACGTCGGATACGCCGTCAAGGTCGCCGGCGAGGTGCTGGACTCGCCGTCGGCCGACGACCAGGCCGTGGCCTGGGCCGCCAGCGCCGCCGCGCTGTGCGCGGCCCGGCAGGGCCGGTTCGGCGACGTCGAACCGCTGGCGCAGCGCGCCCTGTCCGCCGAGCACCCCGGCCTGCTGCGGTTCACCATCGGGCTGGGCCAGACCACCGCGTTGTTGATGGCCGGCGAGCACGCCCGGGCGCGCGAATTGGCCCAGCAGTTCACCGATTTCGCTGAGCTGCAGCAGCCCGGCCGCGCGATCGGCGAGGTGCTGCTGGCACACGTGCTGATCGCCGACGGCGAGTTCGCCCAAGCCGCGGCGCTGCTCGGCCCGGCCGCCGCGACCCTGGAACGCACCGGCTACTCGTGGGGGCCGCTGTCGCTGACGCTGCTGGCCACCGCGCTGGCCCAGCAGGGCGACATCGCCGCCACGGCGAAGGCGCTGAGCCGAGCCGAGTCTCGGCATGGAACGAAGTCGGCGCTGTTCGGTCCGGAGCTCGGCATTGCGCGGGCCTGGCGGCTGGCGGCCACCCGCGACGGGCCCGGCGCCGTCGCGGCCGCCCGCGAGGCCGCCCGGATGGCCGAACGCGGCGGGCAGTCGGCGGTGGCGCTGCGCGCCTGGCACGAGGCCGTCCGCCTGGGCGACACCCGCGCGGTGGACCCGCTGACCCGGCTGTGCGGCGAGGTCGACTGCGCGGCGGGCGGCCTGGCGCTCGCCCACGCGCGCGCCTTGGCGGCCGGCGACGCGGCGGCGCTGCGGGCCGTGGCGGACGAGCTGGCGGCCGTCGGGATGCACGCCGCGGCTGACGATGCCGCCGCGCAGGCGCGCCGCATTGTGCGCCAACCGTGACTCCCCCGAGTTACCACAGTGACTATTGCGCCTCACTGTTTCCCAGAGTGACTTCGCTCGGGGCTTGGAGGCTGCATGCGTATCCGCCCTTCGCGCGCGGCCAGGCTGCTCGCGGCCGGTTTGCTGATCGCCGCGCTGACGACTGACGCGTCGTCGGTCGTCGCCCCGCTACGCGCCCTGGCGGCGCCCACCGGGCCGACGCTACCGCTCGGCCACGCCGGCCGGTGGATGACCGACGCCGACGGGCGCGTCGTCATCCTGCACGGGCTCAACCAGGTGTACAAGGTGCCGCCCTATACGCCGTCGGCCGACGGGTTCGGCGACGACGACGCGGCCTTCCTGCAGGCCAACGGCTTCAACGCGATGCGGGTCGGCGTCATCTGGGCCGCCGTGGAACCCCAGCCGCTCACCTACGACGACAACTACCTCACCTCGATCGCGCAGACCGTGGCCACGCTGGCGTCGCACGGCATCGTCAGCCTGCTCGACTTCCACCAGGACCTCTACAACGAGGCGTTCCAGGGCGAGGGCGCCCCGGCGTGGGCGGTGGCGCAGGCGGGCCTGCCCAACCCGCAGCTGGGCTTTCCGGGCAACTACTTCCTCAACCCCGCGGAGGAGTTCGCCTGGAACGCCTTCTGGCGCGACGCCCCGGCGCCCGACGGGATCGGGCTGCAGGACCACTACGCGCGCGCGTGGGCGCACGTCGCGGGCTTCTTCCACGGCAACCCGGGCGTCTTCGGCTACGAAATCCTGAACGAGCCGTGGCCCGGCTTCATCTGGGAGGGCTGCTTCAACTTCGTGCTGGGCTGCCCGATCCAGGACCACAAGCTGACCGTGTTCTATCGGAAGGTGGTGCCGGTCATCCGCACGGCCGACCCCACCACGCTGGTGTTCTTCGAGCCGAACACGCTGTCCGACGAGGGCGTCCACACCGACATCGGCGGGGTGGCCGACCCGAACACCGGGTTCTCGTTCCACGACTACTGCGCCATCGAATCGGTGCTGCACAAGAACATCACCTGCCGCTTCGAGGACGGCCTCACGATCACCAACGCCAACCTCTACTCGGGCTTCCACCACGTCCCGCCGCTGCTGACGGAGTTCGGCGCCACCAACGACCTGAACAACCTCGCCGAGGTGACGCGCCACACCGACCACCAGCGGATGGGCTGGCTGGAGTGGGCCTACACCGGCAACGACAAGACGAGCTCGTCGCCGACGGACCAGGCGCTGGTCTTCGACCCGAGCCAGCCGCCGACGGGAGCCAACGTGAACGCGGCCAAGCTCGCGGTGCTCGCCGCGCCGTACCCGCAGGTGGTGGCGGGCACGCCGAGGGGGTGGTCGTTCCGATCGGGCGTCTTCCGGCTGTGCTACACGATCGAGCGGGCCGACCATGCGGGCAATTTCGCCCCCGGCGCGCAGACCTTCATCTCGGTACCGCCCGTCGAGTATCCGAACGGCTACCAGGTGAGTATCACTGGCGGACAAGTGGTTTCGGCACCCAACGCACCCGTGCTGGCCGTCGTGGCCAGCCCGGGCGCGGCCAGGGTCGACGTGGCCGTGGCGCCGGCGTGACGCCCCGACGTTCCGCCGAACGTCGCGCTAGCGCGGCCGTCGGCGCCGAACGCCACGCCGGCGCGCGACTCGGCCACGTCAGCCGCTCAGATACCGCCGCAGCGTCTCCACCGCGGCGGTGATGTTGGCGACCGGCACACGTTCGTCGCGGGTGTGCGCCAGGTTGGGATCGCCCGGCCCGAAGTTGACGGCCGGGATGCCCAGCGCGGCGAACCTCGCCACGTCGGTCCAGCCGTATTTCGCGCGCACGCGCCCGCCGGCGGCCTCGACCAGCGCCTTGGCCGCGGGCTGGGACAGGCCGGGCAGCGCGCCGGCCGCCGAGTCGGTCATCTCGATCCGGACGTCCAGCCCGTCGAACACCTCGTGCACGTGCCGCAGCGCCGCCTGGACCGACCGGTCCGGGGCGAACCGGAAGTTGACCGTCACCGCGGCCGCGTCGGGGATCACGTTGCCGGCCACGCCGCCGTCGATGCGCACCGCCGACAGGCCCTCGCGGTACTCACAGCCGTCGATGTCGACGCTGCGCGCCCGGTAGGAGGCCAGCCGGTCCAGCACCGCGCCGAGCTTGTGAATTGCGTTGTCGCCCAACCAGGATCGCGCCGAATGCGCGCGCGTCCCCGCGGCGCTGACCACCACGCGCAGCGTGCCCTGGCAGCCGGCCTCGATGTAGCCGCCGGTCGGCTCGCCCAGGATCGCGACGTCGGCCGTCAACCACTCCGGCAGCTCGCGCTCGATGCGGCCCAAACCGTTTGCCGCCGCGTCGATTTCCTCGCAGTCGTAGAAGACCAGCGTCAGGTCGTGCACCGGCTCGGCGACGGTGGCGGCCAGGTGCAGGAAGACGGCGTCACCGGATTTCATGTCCGCGGTGCCGCAACCCCACAGGTCGCCGCCCTCCAAGCGACTCGGCAGGTTGTCCGCCACCGGCACGGTGTCGAGGTGCCCGGCCAGCAGCACCCGCGACGGCCTGCCCCGCGAAGTACGCGCCAGCACGGCGTTGCCGTTACGGACGATCTCGAACCCGTCGGTCTGGGCGCGCAGCGCTGCCTCCACCTCGTCGGCGAGGCGCGCCTCGTCGCGCGATTCGCTGGGGATGTCGACCAGCGCCGCGGTCAGCTCGACGGGGTCCCCGCATAGGTCCAGCACGCCCCCAAGGGTAATGGGTCGCCTTCATTCGGCGAGCAGACGCAGAATCGCACTATCCGCCTTGGGATGCGATTCTGCGTCTGCTCGGCGGCACAAGTAACCTGGCCGCCGTGACTGGAGCTGCAGGCATTGGGTTGGCGACGCTGGCCTCCGACGGGTCGGTGCTCGACACGTGGTTTCCCGCACCGGAACTGACGGAATCGGGCGCCGGCGGCACGTCGCGGCTGGCGTTGTCCGACGTTCCGCCGGAACTGGTCACCCTGGTCGGCCGCGACGACGAGCGCGGCACCGAGACCGTCGCCGTGCGCACGGTCATCGGTTCGCTGGACGACGTGGCCGCCGACGCCTACGACGCCTACCTGCGGCTGCATCTGCTGTCGCACCGGTTGGTGGCGCCGCACGGGCTGAACGCCGGCGGCTTGTTCGGGGTATTGACCAACGTCGTGTGGACTAACCGCGGTCCGTGCGCGATCGAGGGTTTCGAGGCCGTGCGCGCGCGGCTGCGCCGCCACGGGCCGGTGACGGTCTACGGCGTCGACAAGTTCCCGCGGATGGTCGACTACGTCCTGCCCACCGGCGTGCGCATCGCCGACGCCGACCGGGTCCGCCTGGGCGCGCACCTGGCGCCGGGCACGACGGTGATGCACGAGGGCTTCGTCAACTACAACGCCGGCACCCTGGGCGCGTCGATGGTCGAGGGGCGCATCTCGGCCGGGGTCGTGGTGGGCGACGGGTCGGACATCGGCGGCGGGGCGTCGATCATGGGCACGCTGTCCGGCGGTGGCACCGAAGTGATTTCGATCGGCAAGCGCTGTCTGCTCGGCGCCAACGCGGGCCTGGGCATCTCGCTGGGCGACGACTGCGTCGTCGAGGCCGGCCTGTACGTCACCGCGGGCACCAAGGTCACCATGCCCGACGGCAAAGCGGTCAAGGCCCGCGAGCTCTCCGGCGCCAACAACCTGTTGTTCCGGCGCAATTCGGTCACCGGGGCGGTCGAGGTGGTGGCCCGCGACGGTCAGGGCATCGCGCTCAACGAGGACCTGCACGCCAACTGAGTCAGCGGGGCGCATCCTCCAAACCCAGTGCGGTGCCGTTGGTTTCCGGCAGCAGGTAGGTGCAAAGAAGGCCGACCGTCGTCAGCGCGGCCAGCATGGCGCCGATCGCCCAGCTGCCGTACGTCGCGACCAGCGTCCCGGCCAGCAGCGGCGGCAGGGCACCGCCGACGACTCCGGCGAGGTTGAGGGCCAGCGCCGACCCGCTGTAGCGGTAACGCGTGGCGAACAGCTCCGGGATGAAGGCCGCGGTGGGCCCGGCGCCGATCGCCCCGCCGACGGCCATGCCGACGACGGCGACCACGTACAGCGCCGGGTTGCGGGTGTTCAGCAACGGCATCACCACGAACGCCCACGGCAGCAGCAGGGACCAGCCCAGCAGCATCAGGCGGCGGCGCCCGACCAGGTCGGAGAGGGTGGCCGACGCCGCGACCGTGGCGATGCTGACAAGCCCGGTCAGAGCGCCCACCGACCAGATGAAGCCGCGCGTATACCCGAGGTGCGAATTGGCGTAGATGAGCAGATAGGTGTGACCCAGGTAGCCGAAACCGAACCCGCCCAGCAAGCTGCCGCCGGCCAGCAGGATCTCGCGGCGCTGCAGGCGCCACACCTCCCCGAGCGGCGCCTTGGGCACCAGGTCGCGCGCCTTCTCCTCGGCGAACACGGGGGTCTCGTCGATGTTGAGCCGCACGTAGAGCGCGATCCCGATCAGCGCGGCGCTGAACAGGAACGGCAGCCGCCATCCCCACTGCATGAACGCGGCGCTGCGTTCCCCGATGCTGAAGTTGACGCCCAAGAAGGTCAGGCTGGCCAGGACGGCCGCGGTGCCGGCGCCGAGCAGGGTGAACATGCCGTAACGGCCCCGCCTGCCGGGCGGCGCGTACTCGGCGCTCAGCAGCGCCGACCCCGCCCATTCGCCGCCGACGGCGAACCCCTGCATGAGCCGCAACACGATCAGGATCAAGGGGGCGGCCACCCCGATGGCGGCTGTGCTGGGCACCAGCCCGACGCTGACGGTCGAGACGGCCATGATCAGCAGCGTGGCGATCAGCGTCTTCTTGCGGCCCAGCCGGTCGCCGAAGTACCCGAACACCGCGGCGCCCAGCGGCCGGGACAGGAAGGCCGTCGCGAACGTCGCCAGCGAGGCGATGACGCCCAGCGTCGAACCGAGCCGCGGGAAGAACACCGTCGGGAACACCAGCGCGGCCGCGGTGCCGTAGATCAGGAAGTCGTAGTACTCGATCGCCGAGCCGACGAGGCAGGCGGCCGCCACCCGCCGCATGGGGGTGCGGGCGGGTGCGGGCGCGACCGTCGGCAGTTCCGTCACGCCTACGACGGTAGGTGAAGGTTCACCGTCCCGCTCGATGGAAAACCTGGCAAAACGCTGCGTGTCGCCTAAGCGCTCAGCGCTCAGCCCTCGGACAGCAGCTGCTTCTTGAGGACCTTGCCCATGGCGTTGCGCGGCAGCGCCGCCACCAGGCGGACCTCCCGCGGCCGCTTATGGATCGACAGCTCCTTGGCGACGTGCTCGATCAGCTCGTCGGCGCGCAGCTCGGACGAGCCGACGACGTAGGCGACGATGCGCTGGCCCAGGTCCTCGTCGGGCAGGCCGACGACGGCGGCCTCGGCCACGCCGGGGTGCCCCAGCAGCGACGTCTCGATCTCGCCCGCGCCGACGCGGTATCCGCCGGACTTGATCAGGTCGACCGACTCGCGCCCGACGATGCGGTGCATGCCGTCGCCGTCGATCACCGCGACGTCGCCGGTGCGGTAGAAACCGTCCGGCGCGAACGCCTCCGCGGTGGCCTCGGGCCGGTTCAGGTAGCCGTCGAACATCATCGGCCCGCGAACCTGAAGGCGCCCAACGGTTTCCCCGTCCTGCGGCACCGGGTTGTCGTCGTCGTCGAGCAGCCGGGTTTGTACGCCGGCGACGGGCAGGCCCACCCAGCCCGCGCGGCGCTCGCCGTCGGCGCGCGTCGAGATGGTGATCAGCGATTCCGAGGCGCCGTAGCGTTCGATGGGCTGATGCCCGGTGAGCCCGGCCAGCCGGTCGAACACCGGGACCGGCAGCGGCGCGCTGCCGGACACCAGCAGCCGCGCCGGGCGCAGCGCCTCGGCCGCCGAGCCGTCGGCGACCACCCGCGACCACACGGTGGGGACCGCGAAAAACAGCGATCCGCCCCATTCCGCGGCCGCCTGCGCGTAGCCGGCCGGTGTCGGTCTTCCGGTGTGCACGAAGCGATTCCCGATCCGCAGCGACCCGAGCAGGCCCAGCACCAGCCCGTGCACGTGGAACAGCGGCAGGCCGTGCACCAGCACGTCGTCGGCCGTCCACTGCCAGGCCTCGGCCAGCGCGTCGAGGTCGGCGGCGACGGCGCGGCGGCTCAGCTGCACGCCCTTGGGCAGCCCGGTGGTGCCCGACGTGTAGATGATCATCGCGGTCGCGTCCGGCGGGGGCTCGGGGTAGCGGTGCCAGGAGCGGGCGTGCAGGCGCACCGGGATGTGCGGCAGCCCGTCGCGGTCGTCCGGCTCGGGGCCCAGCCAGGCTTCCGCGCCGAAGTCGGTGAGCATGTGCCGGCGCTCGGCCACGCCCACGTCGGACGGCACCGGCACGAAGGGCACGCCGGCGATCAGGCAGCCGGTGACCGCCAGCACGGTGGCCGCGCTCGGCGTGGCCAGGACCGCGACCCGGTTGGCGCCGGCGACCCGCTCGGCCACCGACGTTGCGGCGCCGACCAAGTCGCTGCGGCTGAGCGTGGCGCCGTCGATGCGCACCGCGTCGGCGATGTCGGTGGTGGTAACGGCCGAGGGGTCCAGCGACGCGAGCAGCACGTCTGCAGGTTACCCGGCAGCGTCAGGGCTGCTCGTCCCAGATCTTCGTCAGGGTGGCCAAGATCTCCTCGCCGCGGCCCAGCCCGGCGAGGTGGCTTTCGCCGGGCAGCACGATGAGCTCGGCGTCGGGCAGCAGGGACACCACGTGCTCGCCGTGGGCGAACGGAACGATGTGGTCGCTGTCGCCGTGCCACCAGCGGACCGGGACTTTGACCTCGTCGAGCCGAAAGCCCCAGTCCCGGGTGAACAGGATGACATCGTTGAAGGGTGCCGCCAGTTGCTTGCGGCTGCCGTTGAGCAGGTCGTCGAGGAACATCGCGGCGAACTCCGGCCGGGTGAGCAGTCGCCGGTCGCCTTCCGGCGACACCGCTGCATACAGATACAGCGCGGGATTCGCGACGGGACGGATCATCCGGATCACCAGGCTCGCCCCGATTCGCAGCGGGTCACCCCCCAGTTTCAGCAGCGGCGCGGCCCGCTTGCCCAGGTTCATCAGGCCGCTGGTGATCCCCTCGTCGCCGAGGAACGGCGCGACGCCGCCCAGCACGCCGGCCGCCACCACGCGGTCGGACAGCACCGCGGCGGACGCGAGCGCGTACGGGCCGCCGCCGGACAGGCCGATGACCGCCATCTTGTCGATGCCCAGGGTGTCGGCGATGGTCCGCAGGTCGTCGCCGAATGCCCGGATGTTCTTGTACCGATGCGGCGTCGACGACCCGATGCCCGGCCGGTCGATGCCGATCAGGCGGATGTCGTGCTCTTCGGCGTAGACCCGGGCCTCGATGGGGATCTGCCGACGGGCGCCGGGAGTTCCGTGGAACCAGAAGAACGCGCGACCCCAGGGGGCGCCGAACTCGGCGAAGCCGATCTGGCGATCCTCCCCGACCGCGATGTTGCCTTCGAGCTTGGGGCGGGCGATCTGGATGACCATGCCAGCAGCTTTGCATGTGACGGGCCGTTTACCAAAGGCTCACGACCTACCCGTTGAGCGGCCGCTCCCCGATGACCCGTTCGGCCCGCAGGGCGGCCAGCTCGTCGGCGGAAAGGCCAAGCCCTGACAGGATCTCGTCGTTGTGCTGGCCCAGCGTCGGCGTGGCGCCGCGGTGGTGGCGTGCCGGCCCAGGGGTGATACGAAACGGCCAGCCGGGATAGCGGTGCGATCCGGTGACGGGGTGCGCGAGCTCCTCGTAGAACCCGCGCGCGTCGAGCTGGACTATGTCGTACATCTTCTCGCCGGTCATCACTTGCTCGACCGGGATGCCCTGGACCCGAAGGGTTTCGACGATCGCCTCCGGCGGCTGGGTGCGGGTCCACGCGGCGACCAGTTCGTCGAACGCGTCATGGTCGATTCCCGGGTCCCCGGGTAGCGACAGCGCCACCCACGCGTCGTCGACGTTCGTCGGGTAGACGCCCTGCAGGTAGCCGCGCCGGCGGTTGCCTTGCCGCGCCTGCACGACGCCGTTCATCGAGTACTCGATCACCGGTTCGGCGGTCACGGCGGCCGCGACCTCGATCTGTGCGATTTCGATGAGCTGACCTTCCCCCGTGCGGCGCCGATGCTCGAGCGCGGCCAGCAGCGCGACGCCGGCATGCACGCCGACGATCGGGTCGGCCGGTCCCTGCGGGTTGCACGGCGGCCCGTCCGGATATCCGGTGACGGCCGACATCCCCGCGGTCTGCTCGAAGTTCAACGCCCACCCGACGTAGTCGCGCCAAGGGCCCTGCAAGCCGAAACCCGGCATCCGGATCATGATCACGTCGGGTTTCAGCTCCACCAGCGACTCGTAGCCCAGGCCGAACTGCTCCACCACCCGCGGTGAGAAGTTCTCCACGACGACGTCGGCCCGCGCGGCCAGCCGCCGGACGATTTCCCGGCCGCGCCGCGAGGTCAGGTCCAGCGTGAGGTCCTTCTTGTTGAGGTTGGTGGCCTGCCACAGGCCGCTGCGCTCGTACCAGTCGTCGCCCTCGAAGGGAAACGCGCCCGAGTAGCGAAAACCGTCGGGCCGCTGGATCGACTCGACCTTGATGATGTCGGCGCCGAACGCGCCCAGGTAGCAGGTCAGGTAGGCGCCCGCCCAGAAGGTGCTCAGGTCGAGCACCTTCAGCCCCGCGAACGGCAGGGTCGCCGGCTTCCGGGGTAGCTCCGAATACCGCTGTACCGCAGGGCCTTTCGTCAGCCGAAACGCCTTCCCTGGGCGTCGGAAGCCGGCCTGTTGGACGAAGAACTCGCGCTTGACGTATTGCGGACACTCCAAGACGGTGGCGCCGTCGTTGACCGGGGTGGCCGGAATGCGCATCGCCTGGGCGAGTTCAACGATCTCGGCGACGGTTTGCTCGGCGAGCAATGGCTCTGTGCGAGCATAGAATTCGGCGCGTTCGGGGCCGCCCAGCATGATCGCGATCTGCTGCTCGCCGAACTCGGGCAGGCCCAGCATCGCGCACACGTCCAGCCAGTGCTGGCCCGTCAGGCAGTTGATGCCCACCCAGCCATCGGCGGCGCGGACCACCCCCAGCATGGGAGCGCTCCGGGCGTTGGCGGGTAGGCCCAGGCCGACCATCTTCTGCGCCATCAGCATGGGATACGGCAGCGTCGACAGCAAGGATTCGAATTCCGAAACATCCACCCGCACAACTTCATCGGACGCGCACCGCAGCGCGGTCAACGCGCCCAGTGCGCCGTAGCCACCCGCGACGTACTCGGCGATGCGCGCGCCGACCTGCACCGGCGGGCGGTCGGGATCGCGGGCGCTGACCCAGCCCGACGCCGCCTGCAACGTCAGTGACGTGGCCGGCCGGTCGCGCCACGGCCCGGACTGCCCGAACGCGGAAATGCGCAGCAGCACCACGCTGTCGAGATCGAAGCCCAACGCTTCCAGCTCTCCCGGGCCGAGGTTCTCCACCAGCACGTCCGCTTGCGCGATCAGGTCCGGGGCGTCCTCCAGTGCCACAATTCGCTTGCCCGCGTTGAGGTATTCGAACAACCCACCGCTGCCCCAGTGGCGCAGCGGATCCCCGCCCGGCGGCTCGATCTTGGTGACCTCGGCACCGAGGTCGGCCAAAAGCTTTGCCGCATAAGGGCCGGAGATTTCCTTGGTGATTTCGACGACGGACAGCCCCGCGAGGGGTCCGCTCACGCGGGAACCCCGATCGCCATGGCCTCCATGTACTGGTGCAGGCCGCTGAGGCCGCCGCCCTCGCGCCCCAACCCGCTCAGCTTGAACCCGCCGAACGGCGCGCCGCCGGGACCGACCCCGTTGACCGCGACCTGTCCGGTGCGGATGCGTCGCGCGACACCGACGGCGCGGTCCACGTCGCCGCCCCATACCGCCCCGGAAAGTCCGTACTGGGAGTTGTTCGCGATGGCGACCGCGTCGTCGTCGTCGCGGTAGCGCAGCACCGTCAGCACCGGCCCGAACACCTCCTCCTGGGCGATGGTCGAATCCGGATCGACGCCGGTGAGAATCGTTGGCTCGAAATAGAATCCGACGTCCAGGCCGGCCGGGCGGCCACCGCCGGTCGCCAGCCGGGCTCCGTCGTGGACCGCGCCGTCGACGTGCGCCTGGACCCGGTCCCGCTGCGCCGCGCTGATCAGCGGCCCCATCTGCACGTCGGGGTCGGCGGGATCGCCGACTTTGACGTCGCGGGCTAGGGCCACCAGCCGGTCGACGACGTCGTCGTGCAGCGAATCGGGGAGCAGCATCCGGCTGTGCAGGATGCAGGCCTGCCCGGCGTGCAGCGAGCACGACTCGAACAGCATCTGCCGCAACATCTCGTCGGTGACCGTGGTGTCGTCCAGGACGATGCTGGCCGACTTGCCGCCCAGTTCCAGCAGGATCCGCTTCATGGTGTCGCCCGCCGCGGACATGACCTGGCGCCCGACGACCGAACTGCCGGTGAAGCTCACCATGTCGATGCGCGGGTCGGTGGTGAGCAGCCGGGCGGCCTCCACGCCCGACGGTGTGACGACGTTGACCACGCCGGGCGGGATGTCGGTCTCCTCGTCGATGATCCGCGCGAGCGCCAGCCCCGCGAGCGGGGTCAGCGGCGAGGGCTTGAGCACGACGGTGTTGCCCGCGGCCAGCGCGTGGTTGAGCTTCATGACGTTGAGGCAATGCGGGAAGTTCCACGGCGTCAGGACCGATACGACGCCCAGCGGCTGGTGGCGCAGCAGCGTGGTGCCGGCGCTCATTCCGGTCACCGCTTCCTCGCCCAGCTGCGCGGCGAGCTGGGCCGCGACCATCGACATGTAGCCGGCCCCGTCGATCTGCATCATCCGCTCGTTCGACACACAGCCCCACTCCGCCTGCGACAGCGCGAAGAATTCGTCGGCGTGCTTCAGCAGCGCCGTGCCGAGCTGGTTGAGGCAGGCGGCCCGCTCGTCGGGACCCGTGCGGCCCCACGGCCCGCTGTCGAAGGCCCGGCGCGCGGCGTCGATCGCCGCGCCGACCTGGGCGATGCTGGCGTCGGGCGCGGTGCCGATCGATTGTTCGGTGGCCGGATTGATGTCGTCGTAGCGACCGTCCTCGGCGTCGACCCAGCCGCCGTCGATGTAGAGCTGGTAGGTGTCGACAAGAGATCCCGGAGTCTGTAGCTCGGTCATGCGCGCTTCCTCACCCGAACGTCGGTCATCTAGTCAGCCAGTGTTCACCCACGGCCCCCCGGCGTCAATCACCAATTGAACGAATTCCGCGCTACTGCACGGCGTTGGCGGCGCATTGACAGACACGGCCGCACCGGAGTAGACACAACGTCGCAAGACACATCGGTGTGATGTGTCGGATCGCCTGCCGAGGGAGGCCCGCCATGCGGACCGCTGTTCCACTGCATTCCCCGGACTTCTACGCGGGCGACCCGTACCCGGCGTACCGGGAGCTGCGCGCGTCGTCGCCGGTGTGCTGGAACGACGTGACGAACTTCTGGGCGTTGCTGAAGTACGAGGACATCCGCTTCGTGTCGAGCAACCCGGCGCTGTTCAGCTCCACCGAGGGCATCACCATCCCCGATCCCGCCCAGCCGAGCCCGGTCCAGCAGGGCAGCCTGATCTTCACCGACCCGCCGCGGCACCGGCAGATGCGCAAGCTGATCAACTCCGGGTTCACCCGGCGCCGGGTGGCCGTCCTCGAGCCGAAGATCCGCGAGATCGTGCGGGGCATCCTCGACGACGTCCGACCCGACTCCGTCCACGAGTTCGCCGAAGAGATCGCCGCGCCGCTGCCCACCCGGATGATCGCCGAGCTCATCGGCGCCCCGCCCGACGACTGGGAGCAGTTCCGGGCGTGGTCGGACGCCGCCACCGGCAGCGCCGACCCAGAGATCGAACTCGATCCCTTCGTGGCCATCGGGCAGCTCTTCGAGTACTTCCAGAAGCTGATCGCCCAGCGGCGCGTCGAGGCGCACGACGACCTGTTGTCGGTACTGGCGGGCGCGGAGATCGACGGGGTCCGCCTCACCGACGAAGACCTGCTCAACTTCGCGTTCCTGTTGTTGGTCGCCGGCAACGAAACCACCCGCAATCTCATCGCTTTGGGCACGTGCGCGCTGATCACCCACCCCGACCAGTGCCGGCTGCTGGTCGAGGACCCCTCGCTGATCCCGGGCGCCGTCGAGGAGATGCTGCGCTGGAACAGCCCGGTGACGCACATGGCGCGTACCGCGACGGCCGACGTCGAGATCCGGGGGCAGCGGATCGCCGAGGGCGACTCGGTGGTGATGCTGTACGGGTCGGCCAACCGCGACGAGGACATCTTCGGCGCCGACTCGGAGGAGTTCAGAGTGACCCGCCATCCGAACCCGCACATCGCGTTCGGATGCGGTGAACACTCTTGCGTCGGTGCACAATTGGCGCGCCTGGAGGCCGCGGTGATGTTCGACGAGCTGCTGCGGCGCTTCCCCAGGCTGGAGCTGGTCGGGGAGGTGGATCGGATGCGGGCCACGATGGTGCCCGGCGTGAAGCGGATGCCGGTGCGGCTCGGGACGGCCCGGTGATGGAGCTCGACTACACGCCTGAGCAGCAGCAGCTGCGCGCCGAGATCCGCGCCGCGCTGGAAGAGGTGATGACGCCCGAACGCACCATGGCCCTCAGCGAGCGCATGGAGGGCGGCCCCGAGGTGCGCGAATGCGTGCGCGCCCTGGCGGCGGCCAAGCTGCTGGGCGTCGGCTGGCCCAAAGAATATGGCGGACGCGGTTTCTCGGAGATCGAGCAATTCATCTTCGCCCAGGAGGCGCAGCGGGTCGGCGCACCGATCCCGCTGGTGACGCTCAACACGGTCGGCCCCACCCTGATGCAATGCGGCACCGAGGAGCAGAAGCGGAAATTCCTGCCGGCCATCCTCGACGGCAGCGTCGAGTTCGCGATCGGCTACTCCGAGCCGGGAGCGGGCAGCGACCTGGCGTCGCTGCGCACCACCGCGGTGCGCGACGGCGCGGATTACGTGATCAACGGCCAGAAGATGTTCACCAGCGGCGCCGCCTACGCCGACTACATCTGGCTGGCCGCCCGAACCGACCCGAACGTCAAGAAGCACAAGGGCATTTCGATTTTCATCGTGCCCACCTCGTCGCCCGGGTTCTCCTGGCAGCCGCTGCACACCATGCCGGGCATCTCCACCTTCTACACGTTCTACGATGACGTCCGGGTCCCCGCCAGCGCCATCGTGGCCGGCGAGAACCAGGGCTGGCAGCTGATCACCACCCAGTTGAACTTCGAACGCGCCGCCCTGGGCAACCTCGGCGCGCTCGAGCCGCTGTTCGAGAAGACCCTGGACTGGGCCACCACCACCGAGCTCGACGGCGGACGCGTCATCGACCAGCCGTGGGTGCGGCTCGCGCTGGCCAGGGTGGAGGCCCAGGTCGCCGCGTACAAACTCGTCAACACGCGGATCAACGCCGCGATGACGAAGGGCGTGCTCAGCATGGGAGAAGCGTCGGCCGCCAAGGTCTTCGGCACCGAGCTCACGCAGCAAGTCGCCCGCGAGCTGCTGGAGGTGCTCGACGGCAACGGGGTGCGCCGCGGCGACGACGCGCCGTTGCGCGGCGCCCTGGAAACCGCGTATCGCTGGGCCGTCATCAACACGTTCGGTGGTGGCGCCAACGAGATTCAGCGTGACATCATCGCCATGGCCGGGTTGGGGATGCCGAGAGCGCCCCGCGACCTTCGCCCCCAGGAAACAGGAGGATCATGACCGACCAAGATTCCGAGGTGCTTGCGAAGCTGCGGGCGCTCGTCGGCCAACCCACCGGCGGCACCGGACTGCCCACGGTGGCACCGGATCCGGTCAACCAGCCGATGATCCGGCACTGGGCCTACGCGCTCGACGACATGAACCCGGTCTACCTCGACCCGGAGTTCGCGGCGTCGTCGCGGTTCGGCGGCATCGTGTCGCCGCCGGTGATGCTGCAAACCTGGACCATGCCGTCCCCGAAGCTGGAGGGAATCCGCGAGCGGGGCGGCGCCCCCGTCGAGATCCTCAGCAACCCAACGGCATTCCTGGACGAGGCCGGGTACACCAGCACGGTGGCGACCAACTCGGAATTCGAGATCGAACGCTATCCGCGGCTGGGTGACGTCATCAGCGCGACATCGGTGTTCGAGGACGTCTCCGACGAGAAGAAGACGGCGCTGGGCACCGGCTTCTTTTTGACCTGGTTGATCACCTACACCGACGAGACCGGTGAGGTACTGGGGCGACAGCGATTCCGCGTCCTGCGATTCAGGCCGGCAGCCTGATGGCCCCCCGGCTGGCGCCGGCGATCAGCCCGGACACCGAGTTCTTCTGGAACGGCCTGCGCGAGCACAAGCTGTTGATCCAGCGCTGCGGCGGATGCGGCGCGCTGCGCCACCCGCCTCGCCCCATGTGTCCGAACTGCCGGTCCCTGCAGTGGGAGCCGATCGAATCCTCGGGCCGCGGCACCGTGTACAGCTATGTGATGCCGCACGAACCCCGGTTCCCGTTCTTCGAATATCCCTACATCGTGGCGCTGGTGCAGCTCGACGAAGGGGTGCGGGTAGTGTCGAACCTGTGTGGCATCGACCCCGCCGACGTGACGGTCGGAATGCCGGTCGAGGTCTACTACCAGGCCTTCGATGACGACCTGGTGCTGCACCAGTTTCGGCCCGTCCGGTAGGTGGGGCGATGGATTTCACGTTCACCGAAGAGCAGGAGACGATCGCCAAACTCGCCCGGGATATCTTCGAGCGCCGGGCCACCCCCGAACGGCTGACCGAACTGGAGGCCGGCGAAACCCGTTATGACGCCGCGCTTTGGAGCGAGCTCGCGGCCGCCGACCTGTTGGGCACCGCGCTGCCCGAGGCGGTCGGCGGCAACGGCGGCGGGTTCCTCGAGCTGGGCGTGCTGCTGGCCGAGGTGGGTTGGAGCGTCGCCCCGGTGCCCGCCTACGCGACGCTGGTGCTCGGCGCCGACCCGATCGCCCGACACGGATCCCCCGAGCAACGGCAACGGTTCCTGCCCGGCGTCGTCGCCGGAACCCGCGTCCTGAGCGCGGGCCTGCAGGAGCCCGGCCGATCCGATCCGGCTAGCCCGGCCACCAAAGCCTCTCGCGACGGGGCGAATTGGCGGCTGGACGGGGCCAAGGAGCTGGTCCCGGCCGCCCAGCTCGCCGACACCGTCCTGATCCCCGCCGCTACGGACGACGGTGAGGTCGGCCTGTTTTTGCTGCCCACCGACGCCCACGGCGTCGAGATCCGGCCGGTCGCGACCACCAACCGCGAACCGCATGCCGACGTATTCCTCGATGGTGCAACGGTTTCCGCGCGGGACCGGCTGGACGGACCGATCGAATCGCTGCACATGCGGGCGCTGGTCGGCCTGTGCGCGATCCAGCTCGGCGTCTGTGAGCGAGCCTTGCGCATCGCGGCCGACTACACCAGCGGCCGTGAGCAATTCGGGCGGCCCATCGGCAGCTTCCAGGCGGTGCAGCAGCGGATGGCCGACGCCTTCATCGACGTCGAAGCGATCCGATGGACCACCTGGCATGCGGCCTGGCTGATCGCGCGGGAACGAGCTGCGGACCGGGCGGCTCGCATCGCGAAGTTCTGGGCCGCCGACGCCGGCGCCCGGGTCGCCGCCACCACCCAACACGTCCACGGCGGCATCGGGATCGACGTCACCTATCCCCTGCACCGCTATTTCCTGTGGGCCAAGCACAACGAGCTCGCCCTCGGTCCCGCCACTGCGCAGCTGGCCAGTATCGGCAGCACCTATCCGAAAGGAAACCGATGACCAGCCGCACCACCCTCAAGTGGGTCGACATCAACGTCGGCGACGAGGCGACCCCGCTCGAAATCCCCATCACCACCACGATGATCGTCGCCGGCGCCATCGCGTCGCGGGATTTCATGCCGGTGCACCACGACCGCGACTTCGCCAACAAGCAGGGCTCGCCGAACCTGTTCATGAACATCCTGACCACCAACGGATACTGCGTGCGCTTCCTGACCGACTGGGCCGGTCCCGAGGCGATGGTGAAGAACCTGTCGATCCGCCTCGGCGTGCCGTGCTTCCCCGACGACCCGCTGCGCTTCACCGGCAGCGTGACGTCCAAAACCGAGGGCTCCGACGGCGAGAACTTCGTCGAGGTGACCTTCAAGGGCTCCAACAGCCTGGGCGATCACGTCTCCGGCACCGCGGTGCTGAGCCTGCTCGACGGGGCCCGCGCATGAGCTCCTCGCTGCCCGGCAGCTGCGCCATCGTCGGGATCGGCCAGACCGAGTTCTCCAAGGAATCCGGGCGCAGCGAGCTCCAATTGGCCTGCGAGGCGGTCAGCGCCGCTCTCGACGACGCCGGCCTGACGCCCGCCGACGTCGACGGCATGGTCACCTTCACCATGGACTCCAGCGACGAGATCGACATCGCCCGCAACGTGGGCATCGGCGACCTGAGCTTTTTCTCCCGCGTCCATCACGGCGGCGGCGCGGCGGCCGGCACGGTCGTGCACGCGGCGATGGCCGTCGCGACGGGGGTCGCCGACGTGGTGGTCTGCTGGCGCGCGTTCAACGAACGGTCCGGCTTCCGGTTCGGCGGCAGCGGGCGCGACATGACCGCGACCCCGCTGTTCATGGCGCACTACGCCCCGTTCGGATTGCTCACCCCCGCGGCGTGGGTCGCGATGCACGCCCAGCGTTACATGTCGACGTACGGGGTGACCAACGAGGACTTCGGCCGCATCGCCGTCGTCGACCGCGCGCACGCGGCGACCAACCCCGACGCCTGGTTCTACCAGCGCCCCATCACGCTCGAGGATCACCAGAAGTCGCGCTGGATCGTCGAACCCGTGCTGCGCCTGCTGGATTGCTGCCAGGAAAGCGACGGCGGGGTCGCCCTGGTGGTCACCAGCGCCGAACGCGCGCGCGACCTGAGGCAGCCGCCGGCCATCATCACCGCGGCCGCCCAGGGCGCGGCCGCCAACGGCGAGATGATGACCAGTTACTACCGCGACGACATCACCGGGCTCCCGGAGATGGGGGTGGTCGCCAACCGGCTGTGGCGCGACTCGGGCCTCAAGCCCCAGGACATCCAAACCGCGTTCATCTATGACCATTTCACGCCGTTCGTGTTCACGCAGCTCGAGGAGCTCGGCTTCTGCGGGCGCGGCGAGGCCAAAGACTTCGCCACCGTCGAACGGCTGTCGCTGGGCGGGGAATTTCCGATCAACACCAACGGCGGGCTGCTCGGCGAGGCCTACATCCACGGCATGAACGGCATCACCGAGGGCGTGCGACAGGTGCGCGGCACCTCGCATAACCAGGTCGACAACGTAGAGCACGTACTCGTCACGTCGGGAACCGGCGTGCCGACCAGCGGGCTGATCCTCGCGCCCGCCGACTAAGGGGAAGCTCATGCCCAAGATCGCGGTGTTGACCGCACCGGGGGGGCCGATCGAGCTGGCCGAATTCCCGCTCACCGCGCCCGCGCCGGGGACCGCGGCGCTCAAGCTGCGGATGGCGGGCATCTGCGGATCCGACCTGCACATCTTCCGCGGCGAGCTGCCGTTGCCGTGCCCCTTTGCCCTGGGCCACGAAATGGTCGGCAAGATAGCCGAACTCGGCGAGGGGCTGACCTCCGACGCGACCGGCAAGCCGCTCGCCGTCGGCGACCGCGTCGTCACACCGTACTTTTGGACCTGCGGGCAGTGTCATGCGTGCGCGCGGGGCCGGTCGTATGCGTGCCAGAACCTGATGGCCGGCGAATACCGCACCCACGAGCAGGCCCCGCACTTCGTGGCCGCGCACGGCGAGTACTACTACACCAGTCGGCGACAACCGGTCTACAAGGTGCCCGAGGAGCTCTCCGACGAGGCCGTCACGCCGCTCAATTGTGCGCTGGCACAGGTGCTTTTCGCGCTGCGCGACGTGCGACTGGGCGACACCGTCGTCATCCAGGGCGCGGGCGGGCTGGGCATCAACGCCGCCGCCGTGGCCCGCACCGCGGGCGCGGCGGCCGTCATCGTCATCGACAAGATCGCCGAACGACTCGACGTCGCATCCGATTTCGGTGCGACCCATTGCATCGACGCCAGCGACATCTCCTCCTACGAGGTGACGGAGCGGGTCCGCCAACATACCGACGGCATCGGCGCCGACTGGGTGCTCGAGGTCGTCGGCGTGCCCGGCGTCATTCCCGAAGGCATCGGCTTTCTGAACAACGGCGGCACGCTGCTCGAGGTCGGCAACGTCGGGATGGGACGCACCTTCGAGCTCGATCCCAGTGCCCTGGTCTACGGCAACAAGTCGGTGCGCGGCGTGATGCTCTACGACCCGGTCACGCTGGCGATCGGGTTGTCCTTCCTGCGGCACACCAATTTTCCTTTCGGCCGGCTGATGCCCAAACCGTTCCGCCTGGACGACGTCAACGACGCCTTCGCCGCCGCCGACGCCGGGCTGGTGCCGAGGGGGGCGTTGGTGCCGTGACGACCCAGGCGGCGCAGACCACCGACACGCGCGAACTCATCGTCGAGTCCGCGTTCATTTGTTTCGGCAGACAGGGATTGGACAAGGCGACCATCGTCGACATCGCCAAGCAGGCCGGCGTTTCGCGCAGCACCATCTACGAGTACTTCAGCGACAAGGGCGCGATCGTCGAGGCGTGCGCCGAACACGCGTCCGAACGCTTCTACCGCGAGATGTCCAGGGCGATGGAGGCGGGCAGCTCGCTCGAGGACAAGCTGAGCCGCGCGGCGGTGTTCGTCACCCAGGCGCGGCAGGTCCTGGCCTCCGAGAAGTACTTTGACGAGGACGCCACCAGCCTGCTGCTGACCAAGGACGCCGCGGTGTTGTTGCGCGAGTGCGTCGAGTTCTTCGCGCCCTACCTTTCCGCCGCCAGGCTCACCGGCGAGGTCCGCAAGGACCTCGACGTCGAGGCCGCCGGGGAATGGTTTGCCCGCATGCTCTTTTCGCTCTTCAGCACGCCGTCGTCGACGCTGGACATGAACGACCCCGAGGTGGTGGCGGAGTTCGTACGCGCGCACGTGGTGCGGGGATTCGCCGGCGATCGCCCGCGGCCCCGGCGCGGCTAGGGCTCAGCGCCGCTGTTGCGGCCAAACGGTTTCGGGGGCGTGAACCGGTCGGCCGTGGCCAGGCAGGAGGTGGGCGACCGGCAGCTCCTCGAGGCGCCGGCGGGTGGCGGCGGCACTCGACGCGTCGACGATTTCCGGTGTGTGCCAGGCCTTGCCGCGCACGGTCAGCACGGCATCACCGGACAGCAGCGTCCGGGTGCTCGGATTCCACAGCGCGATGCTGTCGTCGGTGTGACCGTAAGCATTGACCACGGTCCACTGCGACGCGCCGGGCAGCGGCCGGCCGTCGCCGAGCCCGCCGGCCGGCGAGGGACCCCTCCAGCGCATGCCGAGCGGGGTGCCATATCCGGCCACCCGGGCGCCGCCCAGCAGCCCCGCCACGCCGACCCGATCGAGCGGCTGGTCGATCATGGTGGGCCAGATGCTTGCGGCCTTGGCCGGCGTCGGCGTCCGCGGCTTCACCCCTTCGAGGTAAGTGAGCGTCGCCTCGGGCAGCCAGATCGGCGCGCGGTGGCGTGCCGCCAGTTCCACCGCGCCGGCGACGTGGTCGCTGTGGCCGTGCGTCGCCACCACAGCCTGCAGGGTCCCGCCGCGGCCCAGCACGGCCGCGAGGTCGCCGGCGACCCGCGGCAGTCCGGCGTCGACCACCACCATGCCGTCGTCGCCCCGCAACACGTAACAGTTGAAGATCCAGCGCGACACCCGCGTGATGCCAAGCTCGGGCATCTCGTCGACAACCAGGCTCATAGCGCAGAGGCTACGCCCTAGTGCGTCAGCGCCCGCAGGAAGAACGCCAGGTTGGCCGGCCGCTCGGCGAGCCGCCGCAGGAAGTATCCGTACCACTGCGTGCCGAACGGTACGTACACCCGCACGCGGTTGTCCGCGTCGGCCAACCGCCGCTGTTCGCGGTCGCGGATGCCGTACAGCATCTGGTATTCGAAATCGCCGGCGCCACGACACAATTCCCCGGCGATGCCGGGAACCGCCTCGATGATCGCCGGGTCGTGCGACGCTACCATCGGATAGCCCGACCCGGCCATCAGCACCCGAAGGCAGGCCAGATAGGACTCGGTGACCTCGGCGGCGCCACGGTAGGCCACCGACGCGGGCTCGTCGTAGGCGCCCTTGCACAACCGAATCCGGGCCCCGGAAGCGGCGAATTCCTCGCAGTCGCCGAGCGTGCGCCGCAGATAGGCCTGCAAAACCGCGCCAAGCCAGGGGAATTCGGCCCGCAGGTCGCGCACGATCGACAGCGTCGAGTCGGTCGTGGTGTGGTCCTCGGCGTCCACCGTCACCCAAATCCCGGCCCGCCGCGCGGCGGAGCAGATCGACCAGGCGTTCTCCCGCGCGATCTTCTCGCCATCGCGCTCCAGCGACTGCCCCAGCGCCGACAGCTTCAGCGACACCTCCAGCGGCCGGATGCCGTCATCACCGAGATCGCCGGACCGGCTCAGCACCTCGATCAGATCCAGGTAGGTTTGCGTCGCCGCGTCGGCGTCGTCAACGTCGGTGACGTCCTCGCCGAGGTAGTCGACGCTGACGCATCGACCCGATTCACGCAGCGCGGCAACGCTGTTCAGCGCCGAATCGATGGTCTCCCCCGGCACGAACCGGCGCACCACCCGCCGGGTGATCGGCAGCCGCTCAGCGGCCCGGCGCAACCCCTCGCGTCGCCGGGCCGCCATGATCGCCGGACGAACCGTGCGCGCAAAGACGCCGGCCATCAGTCGCCCTGCATGTGCGGGTAGGTGTGGTCGGTGGCCGGGATAAATGTTTCCTTGATGGTGCGGGCCGACGTCCAGCGCAACAGGTTCAGCACCGATCCGGCCTTGTCGTTGGTGCCAGATCCGCGCGAACCCCCGAACGGCTGGCGCCCGACCACCGCCCCGGTCGGCTTGTCGTTGACGTAGAAGTTCCCGGCGGCGAACCGAAGCCGGTCCTGCGCGGTCAACACGGCCGCACGGTCGTCGGCGATGACGGCGCCGGTCAGCGCGTAGCGGGAACCGGTGTCGACGACGTCGAGAATCCGTTCGTACTGGTCGTCGGGATAGACGTGGACCGACAGCAGCGGGCCGAAGTACTCGGTCGCGAAGGCCTGGTCGGTGGGGTCGTCGGACAGCAGCACGGTGGGCCGCACGAAATAGCCGTCGCTGTCGTCGTATTCGCCGCCGACGGCGATCGTCATTCCGGGCGCGCCCTTCGCCCGCTCGATGGCGTCGACGTTCTTGATGAAGCCCCGCCGGTCGATCAGCGCGCCGCCGTAGTTGGTCAGGTCGGTGATGTCGCCGTAGCGCAGCGCGGCGGTCCGGCCCAGGAAGTCGTCGCCCATGCGCTGCCACACCGAGTGCGCCACGAACGCCCGCGACGCGGCCGAGCACTTCTGCCCCTGGTAGTCGAACGCGCCGCGAATAAGCGCCGTGGTCAACACATCCGGGCGCGCCGAGGCATGCGCGACGACGAAGTCCTTGCCGCCGGTCTCCCCGACCAGCCGCGGATAGCTGTGGTAGCGGCCGATGTTGGCGCCAACCCGCCGCCAAAGTTGTTGGAAGGTGGCCGTCGACCCGGTGAAGTGAATGCCGGACAGCCGCGGATCGTCCAGCGCCACATCGGAAACTGCGAACCCGTCGCCGGTGACCAGGTTGATCACACCGGGTGGCAGGCCGGCCGCCTCGAGCAGTTGCATTGTCAGGTAGGCCGACAGGGTTTGGGTGATGGACGGCTTCCACACCACGGTGTTTCCCATCAACGCGGGTGCGGTCGGCAGGTTGCCGGCAATCGAGGTGAAGTTGAACGGCGTGATCGCGTAGACGAAGCCGTCCAACGGCCGGTAGTCGCTGCGGTTCCACTCGCCGGGCCCGCTGATCGGCTGCTGCGCCAGGATCTGGCGGGCGAACGCCACGTTGAACCGCCAGAAGTCGACCTGCTCACAGGGCGAGTCGATCTCGGCCTGATAAGCCGACTTGGATTGGCCGAGCATCGTTGCGGCGGCGATCTTTTCGCGCCACGGCCCGGCCAGCAGGTCGGCCGCACGCAGGAACACCGCAGCGCGCTCGTCGAAAGGCATTGCCGCCCAGTCTTTCTTGGCGGCCATCGCGGCCTCGATGGCCGCAGCCGCGTCGGCGTGCGCGGCGTTGGTGAGGGTACCCAGCTTCGCGGCGTGCCGGTGCGGCTGCACGACGTCGATCCGCTCGCCGTCGCCCATCCGGTGCTCGCCACCGATGACGTGCGGCAGGTCGATCGGGTTGCCGGCCTGGGCGCTCAACTCGGCGAACAGGCGGATTCGTTCCGGGGATTTCGGGGCGTAGTCGTGGACCGGCTCGTTGGCCGGGGCGGGCGGTTGGGTGATCGCGTCCATGCCGCTAAGGGTCCCCCGGGCGGGGCGCGATCCTGTTAGCCGATTGGACAGGATCCACCGCGTTTAGTAGTAAGATCGGACAATATGCAATCGCCGCCGGTCGGCCTCGGCCAGCTGCTGCTCGCGCTGGACGCGACGCTGGTCAGGCTGGTCGACGCCCCCCGGGGCCTCGACCTTCCGGTGGGATCCGCGGCGCTCATCGACTCCGACGACGTGCGGCTGGGCCTGGCGGCCGCGGCCGGTTCGGCCGACGTCTTCTTCCTGCTCGGGGTCGCCGAGGACGAGGCCGTGCGATGGCTCGCCGGGCAGGCGCGCGCGCCGGTGGCGGTCTTCGCCAAAGAGCCGTCGAACGCGCTGGTGACCAAGGCGGTCGCGGCCGGATCGGCGGTGGTGGCCGTCGAGCCGCGGGCGCGCTGGGAGCGGCTCTACCAGTTGGTCAACCACGTCCTGGAACACCATGGGGACCGCGGTGAGCCGGTCGACGATTCGGGCACCGACCTGTTCGGCCTGGCCCAGTCGCTGGCCGACCGCATCCACGGCATGGTCAGCATCGAAGACGCGCAGTCGCACGTGCTCGCCTATTCGGCCTCCAACGACGAGGCCGACGAACTGCGCCGCCTTTCCATCCTGGGCCGCGCCGGCCCGCCCGAGCATTTGCAGTGGATCGGCCAATGGGGCATCTTCGACGCGCTGCGAGCCAGCGGCGAGGTGGTGCGCGTCGCCGAACGCCCGGAGCTGGGGCTTCGGCCGCGGCTGGCGATCGGGGTCCACCAACCGCCGGCCGGTGCCCGCCGGCCGCCGGTGTTCGCCGGCACGATCTGGGTGCAGCAAGGGTCGCAGCCCCTGGCCGACGACGCCGACGAGATGTTGCGCGGCGCAGCGGTATTGGCTGCCCGGATAATGGCCCGCCTGGCCGCCCGGCCGTCCACGCAGGCGCGGCGGGTGCAGCAACTTCTGGGTCTGACGGACGAGCCGGCCGACGTGGGCGCCATCGCGCGCGACCTCGGCCTCGCCGCCGATGGCGCCGCCGCGCTGATCGGGTGGAATACCATCGGGGACCCCCATCCACGGCTGCCCGAGGTTCTGGCCCTGAGCGCCAGCGCTTTTCGCCGGGACGCCCAAATCGCGTCGCACGATTCGCGAATCTACGTGCTGTTGCCCCAGACCCAGATGCGGTCGGTCGCCTCCTGGGTCCGTGGCACGATCGCCGCGCTGCGCGCCGAGATCGGCGTAGAGCTTCGCGCCGCCATCGCCGCGCCGGTCGCCGGCTTGGCGGCGGTCGCCGCCGCGCGCGCCGAACTGGACCGCGTGCTCGATAGCGCTGAGCGACACCCGGTTTCGATCGGACGTGTGACATCGGTGGCCGAAGCGCGCACCACCGTCCTGCTCGACGAGATCGTCACGCTGGTCGGCGCCAACGAGCGGCTGGTCGACACGCGCATACGCGACCTGCGCGCGCGCGACCCCGTGCTGGCGGAGACCCTTCGGGCGTACCTGGACAGCTTCGGCGACGTCGCCGCCGCCGCCGAGTGGCTGCAGGTGCACCCCAACACCGTCCGCTACCGGGTGCGGCGGATCGAGAAGCTGCTTGGCACCTCGCTGTCGGACCCCGAGGTGCGGTTGGTGTTTTCGCTGGGATTGCGGGCGGCCGAGCGCTCGGCCTAGTTATCCACAGTTGGCGGTTTGTCCACAATTGCGGTTCTCGCTAATGGCTCACGTCAGCGGGCATCACTAGGTTCGAAAGTATGTTCGATGCCCAGACGCCCGACGCCGACGTGGTGGACGCGATCACCGACGGCGCCCGCGCCGAGGCGGCCGCCGCGGCGCGCCGGCTGGCGGCGATCGCCGAGTTGGTGACCCGGCGAGCCGACGGCCCGACGGATCGCGCGCACTGGTCGTGCGACAACTGGGACGCGATGGCCGCCGAAGTCGCTGCCGCCCAGGGCATCAGCCACGCCATGGCCTCGGGGCAGATGTATTTGGCGGTGACGCTGCGCAACCGGCTGCCCATGGTCGCGGCCCTGTTCGCCGAGGGCACGATCAGCGCGCGGCTGACGTCGGCACTGGTGTGGCACACCGACCTGATCAAGGACCCCGACACGCTGCGGTTGGTCGACGAGACGCTGGCCGCCGACGCCAAGCACTTCGGTCCGATGTCGGTGAGCCGGACCGCCCAGGCCATCGACGCCATCGTGGATCGCCACGACCCCGCGGCCCTGCGCCGCGCCCGCACCGGCGCGCGCGGGCGCCACGTCACGATCAGTCCCGCAGACGACCAGTCCGGCACCGCATCCCTTTGGGGTTCGTTGTTGGCCACCGACGCGGCCCTGCTGGAGCGCCAACTGACCCACATGGCCGAGCAGGTCTGCCCAGACGACCCGCGCACCCTCGACCAGCGTCGCGCCGACGCGCTGGGCGCCCTGGCCGCGGGAAGCCAGCACTTGGCCTGCGGCTGTGGGAGCGACGAGTGCCCCGCCGCGGTGGAGATCGACCCGCGCGCCGGCGCGGTCGTCGTCCACGTCATCGCCCGCGAGGACACGTTGGAGGCCCAGCCCGATCCGCACACCTCCGGGGAGCGCGCGTCGCGGCCCGTCACCCCGGGGATGCCCCTGGCCGAGGCCCTGGCCCCCGATCCCGAACCCGACCTGCCGCCCGGACCGCGGCCCCCGGCCGCGCATCTGCTCGGCGGCGGCACGCTGCCTGCGTCGATGGTCGCCGAGCTGATTCGCGGTGGGGCCAAGGTCAGGCCCGTGCGCTTTCCCGCCGATGCCCCACCCGAACCGGGCTATCGGCCCTCGGCCCAGCTACAGCGATTCATCCGCTGCCGCGACATGACATGTCGCTTCCCGGGCTGTGATCGTCCCGCCGAATGCGCCGACATCGACCACACCATCCCCTATCCGCTGGGGCCCACCCATCCGTCCAACCTCAAATGCCTGTGCCGAAAACATCACCTGCTCAAGACGTTTTGGCCCGGCTGGCGCGACCGACAGTGGCCGGATGGCACCATCGTGTGGACCTCACCTGCCGGGCGCGAGTACGTCACCCGGCCGGGCAGCCGGCTGCTGTTTCCCGCCCTATGCCTGCCCACCGGCGAATTGCCCAGTGCCCCAACCGCATACCCGCCCCTCGGCGGTCGCGGCATCATGATGCCCACCCGGCGCCGCACCCGCGAACAAGACCGCAACCGTCGCATCGACGCCGAACGCGCCCTCAATGACGACCGCGTCGCCGAACGCAACAAGCCCCCGCCGTTCTAGACGGCGGCAACTGGGGTGGCCCTACTGCCAGTCGACCGGCAGATCGCCGGCGTGGTTGGGGCACACGTCAATCGTGGCGGCCTTGAGCACGTGCGCCGCATCCAATGGCGGCATTTCGTGGGACAGCACCACGAAGGCGTACTGCCCCGCGTACGACGAGTACCCGTTGATCATCGCGCTGGAGTGGTCGTCCATCAGTGCGCACGCCTCGCGTTCCCGATTGGTGTCGGCGTGCGCAATTCCGGAACCAAACCAGGCGGCCAGGCAGACGGTCGCCGTGGCGGTGAGCAATTTATAGTGGCGTGTGTGCAATTTCCCGAGGGGCATGTGGAATTTTACCCAAACATGCCCGGCATTAAACCGGTTAAACGAGCCGAATATCTTTAAATAATTGTCGCTCGCGCCAATTAACGCGTATTAATACAGGCGTCAAATAACTGCCTCAACCCAATTCATACGACTCGCGCGATACCCGGAAGAAATGCCCGGTCCCGGCGTCGGTGCACGTCACCCCGGCGGGCTCGCTGCTGCAGGTGAGCGTGCCCAGCGATCTCGTCTGGCCGAAGCCGAGCGCCGGCCACGCGCCGGCCCCCGAACCGAGCGCCGAGTAAGTGCACGTGACATAGGGCGCCTGGCCCTGGTCGAGACGAAAATCGCGACCCAGATCCGATCCGGGCGGACACGGCCCCCCATTCTTGTCCCGGCCCAATCCCGGTGGGACCGGGTAAGTGTGGTCCCCGATCTGACACATGACTATCGGCAGCGGAGCGTCTTGGCCGTTGAGAATGCACCGTATGTTTCTCGATGCCGACGCGAACTGCTGGTAATTGTCGTCGGCGTGCGCACCCGCCGCACCGAAAAGCAAGACCGCGGGGGCGGCGACCCCGACCGCCGCACCCAATGCCGAGATGGTGTTCATTCGATGCTCCTTTCTTTTTCTACCGCGATCTCGTCGGGCGGCCGGTCACCCCGGCGCCCCGCTCGGCCCGCCAGATGTTCCGGCGGGCCGCCTCTTTGGCGGAGTTTTGCACGCCGGTCATCATCGCATCACCGTGCCGCAACCGCGAAAGAGCGGCCGCCGCCCGCAATGGTTAGGCTCAGTGTGAAGCCAATTCAAAGTGTTGCAGCGGATTTTCGGCCGGATAGGCTTCCTTGGTGACAGAAAAGCCGTCGTCGTATTTGGTGCTGGCTTCCCAGCGCAGCGGCAGCACGCTGCTCGTGGAATCGCTGCGCGCGACCGGCGTCGCGGGCGAGCCGCAGGAGTTCTTCCAGTACCTGCCGAGCACCAGCCAGGCCCCACAGCCGCGCCAGTGGTTCGCCGACGTGGACGACGAGTCGGTCCTGCGGTTACTCGATCCCCTGGACGAGGGGACGCCCGACCTCGCGCCGGCCGAGATCTGGCGCGACTACATCCGCACGGTCGGGCGTACGCCCAACGGCGTGTGGGGCGGCAAGCTGATGTGGAACCAAACACCGCTGCTGTTGAACCGGGCGAAAGATCTGCCGAATCGATCGGGCGACGGCCTGCGGGCGGCGATCCGCGACGTCATCGGCGAGGAACCGCTCCTCATCCACGTGCATCGCCCCGATGTGGTGTCGCAGGCGGTCTCGTTCTGGCGAGCGGTGCAGACGCGGGTGTGGCGGGGCAGGCCCGATCCGGCGCGCGACGCGCGCGCCACCTATCACGCCGAGGCGATCGCACACGTCGTCCGCATGCTGCGCGCACAGGAGGAGGGCTGGCGGACCTGGTTCGCCGAGGAAGACATCGAGCGGATGGAAGTTCCGTATCCGGTGTTGTGGCGCAACCTGACTCAGGTGGTCGCCAGCATCCTCGAGGCGTTGGGGCTCGACCCGCGGCTGGCGCCCGAGCCGGCCCTGGAGCGCCAGGCCGACCAACGCTCCGACGAATGGGTGGAGCGCTACCGAACGGACGCCGAACGGGACGGGTTACCCACCTAGATTCAGCGCGAGCCAATCGCTTGGTCGCGGTCGCCGGCCGGACAACGATGTCATCGTGAGCGAAAAGGATTCCAAGCCGCCCGGTTGGCGCGAACGGGTCAGCTCGGTGTCGGTGGACTGGTGGGCGACCCTGCTCGCCGGTGCGATCGCGGCATTGGCGGTAGCCAATGTGCTGCCGAAGATTCCCTGGTGATCGCGTGAGTACCACCGAGGTGCGGTCCACCGAGCACGACGAGGCGCTCGACGAGCCCGCCTTCACCAGCGGGCAACCGCTGGACTACCTACCGGGCATCCTGTTGCTGATCGGCGTGGGTCTGCTCGGCAAATACGCGCAGACCTGGTGGAACACGCTGGCCAAACACGAACACTGGCGAGTGCCCGACATCGAATACGTGTTGTGGGCCATCGTGATTGGGCTGTTGATCACCAACATCGTCGGCCTGCATCGGATATTCCGTCCCGGCGTTCAAACCTACGAGTTCTGGCTCAAAGTCGGAATCGTCTTGCTGGGGGCCCGATTCGTGCTCGGTGACGTCGCCAAACTCGGTGGGCTCAGTCTGGTCCAGATTCTGGTCGACATGGCGGTCGCCGGCACCATCGTCATCGTCGCCGCCCGCGCGTTCGGGTTGTCCGGCAAACTCGGCTCGCTCCTGGCGATCGGCACCTCGATCTGCGGGGTGTCGGCAATCATCGCCGCCAAGGGCGCGATCCGGGCCCGCAACTCCGACGTCGGCTACGCGATCGCCGCGATCCTGGCGCTGGGCGCGGTGGCGCTGTTCGTGCTGCCGCCGTTGGGGCATTCGATCGGCCTCACCGATCGCGAATTCGGCATCTGGGTGGGGCTCGCCGTGGACAACACCGCCGAAACCACCGCCACGGGCTATCTGTTCTCCGACCACGCCGGCAAGATCGCCGTGCTGGTCAAGTCGACCCGCAACGCGCTGATCGGGTTCGTCGTCCTGGGCTTCGCGCTGTATTGGGCCGCGCGGGGGCAGGCCGACGAGATCGCGCCGGGCGCAAAGGCCAAGGCCGCGTTCGTCTGGAAGAAGTTCCCGAAATTCGTGCTCGGCTTCCTGGCCGTCTCGGCGATCGCCACCGCGCACTGGCTGACCAAAGGCCAGAGCGCCAACCTCGCCAACGTGTCGAAATGGGCGTTTCTGCTCACCTTCGCCGGGGTCGGGCTCAACACCGACATCCGCCAAATCGCCCGCACCGGATGGCGGCCGCTGGTCGTCGCGGTCATCGGGCTCACCGTCGCGTCGGTATCGCTCGGCATCGTCCTGCTCACCTCACGCGTGTTGCATTGGGGCGTAACGGCCTAGCGCATAGGCCAGCCGGTAACCTGGCCGGCAATGTGGATCACCATCCTGGTGATGGCCATCGCCGTCAGCCTCGAGCCCTTCCGGGTCGGCATGACGGTTCTGATGCTTAACCGGCCACGGCCCATGCTGCAACTGCTCGCCTTTTTGTGCGGTGGCTTCGCGATGGGCCTGACCGTGGGCCTGGTGGTGTTGTTCGTGCTGCGCCGCAGGCTGCTGGGGTCGACGTACTTCACGTTGCCCAGGGTGCAGATCGCCATCGGCGCGCTGGCGCTGGTGGTCGCCGCCGCGGTGCTCGTGCGACCCGACGCGAGCCGCGCCGCCGTGCACCAACGATTGGCGACACACGCCCGGCGCCTGTTGAAGGGGCGCTCGTTGTGGGTGGCGGGAGCCGCCGGGCTGGGGATCGCGCTGCCGTCGGTGGACTACCTGGCCGCGCTGGCCGTCATCCTGGCGTCGGGCGCCGCGGCGGCGACGCAGGTCGGCGCGCTGCTGATGTTCAACGCCGTGGCCTTCGCGCTGGTGGAGCTCCCACTGCTCGCCTATCTCCTGGCGCCGCGAAAAACGCGCACGGCGATGGGCGCGCTGCACGACTGGATCCGCTCGCGACGCCGCGTCGAGGTCGCCGCCCTGCTGGCCGCGGTCGGCAGCGTTCTGCTCGTGGCCGGGGTGGCCGGCGCGTAAAAGGCTAGGCGGGCGTCGGCGCTTGCGGTGTCGCCACCTCCACGGGTTCGCTCGCGTCGTCCGACTTCAGTAGCGGCCAACCCTTGCGCAACACGTGGTCGAGCCATGCGCCGGCGAGCTGCGACGTGAGCACCGCCGCGACCACCAGCGTGGTGTAGAACTTCGAGCTGATGATGCCGGCGTCGAAGGCGACACTGGCCAGGACGATGCCCGGACCGCCGCGGGCGTTGGTGGTGATTCCGAGGTTGACCAGTTCGAGGCCCCTGAAGCCGGCGAACCGCCCGGCCAGCGCGACCGACGCCATTTTGACCGCGCACGTGCCGACGATGAAGATGACCATCATCGGCAGCGAGACGCCGCGGATGAGGTCGAGCTTCAGCCCCACGATCGCGAAGTACACCGGAATGAAGAACGCGAAGGACACTTTGCTGATCGCGTCGATCGAGTCGTCGAAGATCCTGCGCTTCCGATGCACCAGGGCGAAACCTGCAAGGAACGCGGCGAAGACGAGGTTGACGTCGAGCGCGCCGGCGACCGCACAGTACGCCAGCAGGACCGCGATCGCGTAGCCGGTCGGCGAGTGGCGCGCCAGGGCATTCCAGCGAGCCGTGTTGATGCGCTTGATGAGTCGCGGCACCACCGTGAGCCCCAGCCCGAAGTAGACCACCGTCACCAAGAGGTGCAACGACATCTGCCACGGACTCAGATGGGATTTCGCGGCGATCGACGTGGCGATCGCGAGCGCGAGCCACAGGACGATGTCCTCGAGCACGGCGACGCCGAGGATCAGCCGCGCGAACCGCGTGTCCAGGATCTTGAGGTCGGCGAAGATCTTCGACACCACCGGCACCGACGTCACCGCGACGCCGACCGCGAGAATGATGATCAACGACGCCGGATTACCGTGCGGTCCAGCCAGACTCGGGGTGATCAGGTGGGGCGCGAAGATCAGGCCGAGGAGAAACGGGATGCCGGTCCCGACGATGACGAGCCAACTCACGGTGCGCCGGTCGCCCCTGCCGAACAGCTGCTGCACCTCGGCGCCGGACACGAACATCAGCAGCAGCAGCCCGAGCCAGTAGACGAAGCTGAGGATCTGCGTGTTGTGCCTGGCGGTGCTCACGACGTGCTCGACGAACGGGAATCGGCCGAGCAGCGCCGGGCCCAGCACCACGCCGGCCAGGATTTCGCCGACTACCTTCGGTTGCCGCATCTTCACGAATACGTAGCCCAGCAATTGCGCGAGACCGACGAGCGCCAGTAAGACGAATATCACGGCGGTCAATTGGTTGTTTGACATCACGCACTCCTCAAGTTATCGGTCATGTTTCGGCCGGCGTGGCTCTGGCGGACGACCCACCGGCGGTACAGCTTGAAAGTGAGCGTCAGTGCTCCTGTCCCGATGGCCACGGACACTGGGTATGTGACTTCGGGGGAATGGATGACGAGGGGAAGAAGCCCTACGGCCAGCGCTGGTGCCATGTGCAGCCTCAACAGCCGAAGCACGATGACGCCCAACGCCATTGCGCATGCCGCCGCAATACCGCCGTTTCCGAGGAGGTCGACGGCGACGCACCCCGCGGTCGCCGTCAGAAAGCACGCAACGGGCAGGGTCGCCGGCTTTCTCGCCCACGGACACACCGTGGGGTGGGCGAACATCTCGTAAGCGATGACGATCAGCGGAGGGAACAGGACGAGCCGCAGTCCCGAGGTCGCCGCGAACAAAGCCATGGCCGCGACGAACGCGAAAAACGCTAGAAACCAGGAACTTCCGCTGGGCCGCGCTTCCAAGCCGTCGTCAAGGTCCTGAGACGTCGGTCGGCAACGCCTTCGCCAGGGCAGCAAAATGACGACCAACACCACCAGGCTGACCCCTATCGACGCCGGATACACCCAGGTCTTGATGCCAAGGAAGAGTGGCAGCAACCCCGCCGCGATCCCCGGGGCGATATTCGACCTGAGCGCAACGATCAGCAGCACGCACAGCGCAACGACGAGTAGAACGCTCAGGACGCCGTACGGCAACGTCGCGGTGACCAGCGTGCCGATGGCGGCGCCCAGAACCGGCGTCACGATGAGCCGCCCCGGTTGACTCGCCCACTTGCCCCACGGGCGGGTCAACACGTCGTGCGAAAGTGCCGTCAGCCCTGGGAAGAACAGGTAATGCCAGCCGTTGCACTGCGCCGCCACCGCGACGTAAGCCAATGCAACGGCCTGCATCAGCCATGGGCTCGGCGAAGCCGCACTTCGCCCGAAGGGGAACCGGCTCAGGGCCTTTGCCCGGTTTCCAGCCAGTGGGCGCATTCGCTGCCAAGCTTTTCCAGGGCCACCCGGTCGAAGCGCTCGACCTGCGCCGGCGTCAACTCATTGCGGTGATCACGCTTGAGCCCCTTGTGGAAAAAGGCCTTCGCGCTCGACATGTGCGATCCGCCGAACGGCGCCATCTTTTCCGCCCGGGCGCTCATGTAATCGAACGAGCAATGCTCGACGATGGCGTCCATGCGCAGCGAGGCGGGATCGATGGAGAAGAACTCCGCCAGTCGCGCGACCTGGCCGCGTAGGTCCCTCTTGAGCTGCGCGTAGTGCAGGAGAAGGATATTCGGCTCGTCCCGCAGCTCCCACCACGACTTCATGATGTCGAGGAGGTCGCAGCACTGGTACCCATCGTTGTCGAGCCACAGGTCGAAGAACTCCTGCATGTCCTCAGGGATCACCAGCGGCGTGGGGTCGCCGGACCACTTGGCGTGGATCCGATTGATCTGCGACATCGTGGCTTCGGAGAAGTTGTAGAGATAGTTGTGGAAGCTGATCCCAAGGTCTTTGCCGTTGCGGCCGACGAACACGTAGCGCGCCTCCGGGGCGATCGGCAGAGCGTCCGCGGGCAGGTGCGACTTCATCACCCGCCGCATTCCCGACTCACGCTGCTCTCCAAGCACTTTGAGCATGCCGGCATGATCACCCCAGCTCGAGTCGAGCCAGGGCGACGTGTCCGACAACCCCCCTTCCGGCTCCTCGCCGTTGTGAAGGATCTGCTGGACGATCCTTTGGGTCCACGTCGTGCCGGCCTTGAATGGATCCGCAACGACGATGTCTCCCTCGACGAAGCCGCCCTGGGCGAGAAAGTCTTCCCACACCATCGAATTGGAGAGGTAGTCGCGCAGGACTCTCGTCGGAGCGAGCAGCTGCTTTTCCATAAACTAAATGCCTTCCGTCAGCTCGGTCGCGCATGGCGCGAACGAGGGCTTTGCAAGAAAAATTGAGGTCGGTTTAGAAAAGAATCTTTCTAAACGCAGCCCTCCCTTCCCATAATCTCGGCAAGCGGTAGCGATAGCCCGCGCGGCGGTCGGTTATAAGCCGCCTTCGCGGCCCGCAAAAGTCCGCCTGAGCTGGAGCTTTCTATCGCGATCGGCGCGTACCCGAAGTACCGACCACATCGCCGTGCGTATTTTACTCAGCATGATTCTTATTATGGTGACGCAAGCTTATGACTGGCTGTGTTTAAGTTGGACGCTTCCTGTTGCTTGGGCGGATCAACCGCGTTTCGGATATACCGGAGTTCCTTGGCTGAATTGCTCAGATTTGTTTATCCGGGGACACCAAAACTGGCCCCTTCCGCGAAGGGGCCGTTTTATCCGAAACTTAGGAGCCCGCTTTTGCCGCGGTGGCTTCCTCCGAAATGATCGGGATGCCCGAATCCAACGCTTCCAGGTGTTGGGCAATGTGGCGATGCGCCGCCAAGTCGGCGTCGGTGACCGGGGAGGAGTCCGCTTTGGTGGCGACGACGGGGCGCCGTTGATGTTCGAGGATCAGCTTTCCGGCGTCGACCGCTATCACGATTACGTTGTCCAACAGCTCACCGGTCGAATCCTCGGTTTTCAACGCGGTCATGTCTTGACGACCTCCTCCGCGTCAGCTCGTGTCGATTCCGGCATTGCGGTGTCGTCGGCGCCGGGTCGCACGTAGCGGTACCAGACCAGCGCCCCGGCAGCGATGTAGCACACCAAGAAGGTCCACAAGGCCGGCGTCTCCGTGCCGGTGGTGTCATAGGACTGCCGCAACGCCAGGTCGATCCCCACGCCGCCGAGCGCCCCAAAGGCGCCGGCTACCCCGATCAGCGCCCCCGACCGGACGCGGGCCCAGTGACCGCGCTCGGTCGCGCTGATCCCCAGGGCGCGGGCGCGCTCCTCGAAGACAGATGGGATCAGCTTGTACACGGCGGCTTTGGCCGCGCCGCAGAAGATAAACAACGCGATGAACCCGACGATGTAGCCGACCATCGTAAAGCCGGTGACCGCAGCGCCCCGGTCCTCGGCGGCATCGGCGCGCATGCTGACGCCCACCAGGAACCCGCCCGCCACGATCGATGCGGTGAACACCGCGAGCGTCACCTGGCTGCCGCCGAACCGGTCGCTGACTTTTCCACCGACGATCCGCGCCAACGAACCCAGCAGAGGACCGATGAAGGCAACCTCCGCGGCATGCAGGGACGCCTGTCCATGGCTTTCCCCGGCGGCGATGAAGTTGTGCTGCAAAATCTGACCGAAGGCGAACGCGAAACCGAGAAACGAGCCGGAGGCGCACAGGTACAAAAACGAGATCGACCACGTATCGGGAACCGCGACGATGGCCCGCAAGTTGTGCAGCGACAAGCCGGTCCGGTGCGCGACGACGTTGTCCATGAAGAAAGCGGCGCCGACACCTCCGATGGCCAGCAGCACCAAGTAGATCGCGCAAATCCAGTACGGCGCCTCGTGGCCCGCGGTGGCCACCGCCACCAGTCCGACCGCCTGGATGCCCGCCGACCCCAGGTTGGCCATCCCGCCGGTGAGGCCCAACGTAAAGCCCTTGAGCCGCTGCGGAAATAGCCCGTCGACCTTGGCCAGCGACGCCGAGTAGTTGCCGCCGCCCAGGCCGGTCAATGCAGCACACACCAGATACGGCCACAGCGGCAGGCCGGGGTGGGCCAGGAGAAAGATGGCCCCGGCCGTCGGAAACAGCAGCACCGCGGCGGAGAACATTGTCCAGTTGCGGCCGCCGAACCAGTTGGCCGCCATGGAATAAGGGATTCGTGCGAGCGCCCCGACCAGCGACGCTGTGGCGCCCACCAGCAACTTGTCACCGGTCGAGAAGCCGTAGACGGACTGGGGCATGAACAGCACCATCACCGACCACAGGTACCAGATCGAAAACGCGACATGCACGTTGACGACCTGCCAGACCAGGTTGCGGCGGGCAATGGCGTGGTTACCGGCTTGCCAGGCCACCGCGTCTTCCGGATCCCAAACGACGATGCGATGCGAACGGCGCACGCGATATCTACCTTTCACCGGCGACGGAGACACGGCCGTCGAGCCACCCCGTGTGCATACGGAGTCAGATTCCGTTGGGCCTCTGTACAATTCAGAAACCGCCGGCATCAATCACGATATCGAGCGAATATCGAACCGCCACTTACGATCCTCCGCGTCACATAAGGCTGCACAATCGGCCAGCCGACCACTTGGTGTCTGTTCCGCAGGGACCGTTGGCCGTCATCAGCGACGCGCGGTTATTGGCGAGCCCCACCGCCATCGTGCGTCGACAACCCGGTACCCCGCCCCGCCAACGCACGTCGTAGATCATTGGAGCCGAACGGAAAACGCTCGACAAGTTAACTTGGCTGATTTACAGGAGATTTCCAGCCAATTCGGTTATTACGTCCAGCCGGCTGTGACGAATTCGTGCTCCCGCGGCGGCGCTCGACTTTGAGCATCTTCACAGATTGCTGGGATTTTCCGCCCAAGCATCTCGCTGTACAGTGCTGCCACTGTGGAACCTCGGCTCGCCGGTGCGACTCGGCGATGGCGGCTAGCCATCGCGATCGTCGCCGCGCTGAGCGTGTTCGTCGCCCTGATCGCGGGATCGTCGTTGCGTCCCCAGTTCTCCGCGGCCGCACCGCCCGAGCCGGCCGCCTGGACCCATGCGGCCCCGGATGTCCAAGCCGATGCCGGCCAGGACGAGCTTCGCGTTGCCGCCCACGATTTTTCACCCGGCTCCACGCCGACAAACAAGAAGCCCTTCCACAGCATGTGGATGACGCGCGACCGGCCGGCCACGGTGACCCACTTGTCGCCACAATCGGCCTGGTTCGCCCTACCGGCGTCGTTTGGCGCGTCTGTGGTGCCGCCGGATCGCGTCCGATGGGACGCATCGGCGAAAGCGCCTGACGAAAGAGACGTGTTGACGCGACTCTGCATCGCACGCTGCTGACGGGCCGTTAAGGCCCGCACACATCAAAGCACGGCACTCGGCCCGTTCATGCCGAATTACCCGCGGCTGCTTCGGGACAGGCCGTCGACCCCTCTCGAGGAAGCACCCATGGATTCCGTTGCGCAACAAATAAATTCCACACCTGGCTACCCTGTCCTCGGCGGCAACCAGCCACCCGCCTTCCACCTGCCCCGGCTGGAGCATTCCACCTTACCTTTGGCCGCCGACCGCGGCGTCGGATGGAAGGCGTTGCGGGACGCCGGGCCGGTCGTGTTCATGAACGGCGCCTATTACCTCACGCGCCGCGAGGACGTGCTGAGGGCACTATGCGAACCCAACCTGTTCTCGGCTCATCTGGCGCTTCAGCCCCCTGGCAGCCCGGTGCCGGTGCTGCCATCGGCGTTCGACCCCCCCGAGCACACCCGATACCGCAAGATCCTGCAGCCCCATTTCAGCCCGCACGCCCTGGCCAAGTCCCGACCCGTGATGAGGCGCCACGCGGTCGAGATGATCGCCGCCCTCGCGGCGGAGAGCGAGTGCGAGGTGATGTCGGCCTTCGGCCGCCTCTACCCGTATCAGGTCTTCATGGACCTCTACGGGCTGCCGCTCGAGGACCGCGACCGCGTGATCGCCTGGAAGGACGCCGCGGTGGACGGCAGCCCCGAGGGCAACGATCTGCTGACGTATTTCACCGAGGTCATCCGCCAACGCCGGGAGAGCCCGGGTGAGGACATGTTGTCCGAAGTGATGACAGGTCCGGGCGATCTCACCGACCTGGAGTTGCTCGGCATGAGCCACCTGTTGATTCTGTCCGGTCTGGACACGGTGGCCGCGGCGATCGGTTTTTCGCTCTTCGAATTGGCGCGCCGACCGCAATTGCGCAAGGACCTTCGCCGCGATCCGGAGCAGATCAAGATCTTCATCGAGGAGATCGTCCGGCTCGAGCCCGCGGCGCCGCTGGCGGCCCGGGTCACCACCGACTTCGTCAAGGTCGGCGGCATGACGCTGCCCCCGGGCACGCCGGTGCGGTTGTGCACCGCCGCGATCAACCGCGACGCCAGCGACGAGATCTCCACCGACGAATTGGTCATGGACGAAAAAGTGCACCGTCACTGGGGATTCGGCGGTGGGCCACACCGTTGCATCGGTTCCCACCTGGCACGGATAGAACTGGCCATCGTCATCGACGAGTGGCTCACCCAGATCCCCGACTTCGAATTGCCGGAGGGCTATACGCCCGAAATCAGGTTTCCGTCGAAGAGTTTCGCGCTCAAGTCGCTACCACTGAGCTGGGGGCGCTCTGGCTAGCCCCCCGCCCATGGTGCGGAGTTGCGTAGGTCTCGGCGAGGAACTGTTCGACGGCCACCGCGGCGTGCGCCGCGCGCGCGGAGCCGAAGATGTCGAAAGCGTGCTGTGCGCATGGCAATTCGGCGTACACCACGGGCTCACGGCTGACCTCGCGCAGCCGCGCCGTGAAACTGCGGGCCTGCTCGACGGGGATCAGCGAATCGTTGGTGCCGTGCAGCACGAAAAACGGTGGTGCGTCCGCAGACACGTGGGTGATCGGCGAGGCCATCCGGAACGGCTCGGTCACGTCGGCGTGCCTCAGCTTGAACACGCGCTTCGCCACGATCGGCGCCATCAGCGGATGCATCTGGTCGTTCGAGGTGAAGTCGTAGACGCCGTAGAACGGGACCGCCGCCTGCACGCGGGTGTCGGCCTCCTCGAAACCCGGCTGGAAGTGCGGATGGTTCGGCGTCAGCGCGGCCAGCGAGGACAGGTGCCCGCCGGCCGAGCCCCCGGTGATCGCGATCCAGTCCGGGTCGCCGCCGTATTCGGCGATGTGCTCCTTCGTCCACGCGATCGCGCGCTTGACGTCGACGATGTGATCGGGCCAGGTGGAGCGCGGGCTGAGCCGGTAGTTGATCGCGACGCAGATCCAGCCGAGCTCGGCGAGATGGCTCATCAGCGGATGTGCCTGTCCCCGTTTGTTTCCCACCATCCAGGCGCCGCCGGGAACCTGCAGGAGCACCGGGGCCCGCCCACCGCGGTCCAAATCTGGCCGGCGCCAGATGTCGAGATGGTTGCGCGAGCCGCACTCCCCGTAGGCGATGTCGCCGTCGTGGGCGTAGTCGCGGTAGATCCGTAGCATGCGTGCGGGGCCGGGTTTCTTCACGGTCGCGCCGCCCGGCGCGGGTCGCCGCCAGAGGTCGCCGGATTCGGTGCGCCGGGCGGGGCCCAGGCCGGCGTCCAGCGCCGCGGACAGCGGCTGGTGCGCGCCGTGCCCCACGCGGCGCAGGCCCAACAGCCCCAGCCAGGACGCCGCCGCCGCCAGCCAGCTGAGACGGCGCAGCCGCGGCGGCAGCAGGCGCGACACCACCGCTTGCGCTGCCACCTGGACGGCGAGGGTCTGCATCGGGAGCTCCGACGCGAACAAACCGTGGGCGAACGCGAAACCCGACCCGACGCGATCCCGCGTCAACGGCCGGTAGCCGTTGGCCGTGTACGCCAAGCCCGACGCCGAAACCAACACGGCCGCCGCTCGTTTCACGACCCGGCGGCCTTCGCGGGGTCCTCGACGACGTGATACGCGGGGTCGACCAACACCATCGGCTGGGTGCCGCTCTGCCGGGGCTTGCCGGTGATCCGCAGCAGCTGGCCGGGCTGGATGTCGGCGCCGCCGCGCCCGTGCCGGAACGTCACGCAGATCTCGCCGCTGCTGTCGCCGACGACAACCCGCCGGACGGTGCGCCGGCGTTCGTTGATGTCCTGGACCTCGTTGACCCGCCCCTCGAAGGTGGCGCGCTGCCCGGGGATCAGGCCGCCGACCGTGATCACCGACGCCGACCGGTCGGGGTGTTCGTAGGCCTCGACCTCTTGTTCCTCGTCCCTCGAAACCCAGGCCTCGATCTTGTCGAGTTCGCGGGAGATTCGTTGCTCGAACCCCTCGGGATACGCCTCCTTGATGCGGGACTCCACGTCATACGGAACTATCGTCGCCGCGGCGTCCGGGATCAGGCTGACCGCCTGGGCCACCTTGTCCGCGGTGCGGTCGTGCAGCAGGCGGCCCAGCAGCGGAGCGTAGGTCCGGCGCGGCAGCAGCACGGTCACGTTGGTGTTCTTGTGTTCGTCGCGCGCCTTGGCGACCAGCACCTGCGCGGCCCGAGTGACCCTGCGGTCCGGGCAGTCGACCACCCGCAGCGGGGTGTCGAGATCGAAGGCGTCCCAACGCTTTCGCAACGCCTTCGCATGGGCTTCGTCGACCATGAAATGCACCGCGACCAATTCGTCGGCCCGCAACCCCCGGCCGTAGCGCAGCGCCTCGATGACCGCGAGGTCGAGCGAGTTCACGAACACGAACACCTTGTGCCGGGCGTACTTCACCAACTCGGGGCGGTCGGTGCGGAACATCTCGAGGATGGCCGCCTCGGCGCGGTACTCCCGGTTCAGGCGCATCAGCACGAACACCAGCACCGGAAAGACCACGACCACCAGCCACGCACCCTCGGTGAACTTCGCCACCGCGAAGATGCCCACCACGATGGTCGACAGGATCGCCGAGGACAGGTTGATCGCGAGGCGACGTCGCCAGCCCGGCTCCCGATGGGTGAGATGGTGTTTGGTCATCCCGTAGCCGGCCATCGAGAAGCCCGTGAACACGCCGATCGCGTAGAACGGGACCAGCGCGGTGACCGAGCCGCCCGTCGTCACCAGCAGCACCACCGACAGCGCGGTGAGCGCGATGATGCCGTTCGAAAACACCAGCCGGTGACCGCGTTTCATCAGCTGACGCGGCAGGAAGCGGTCTTCGGCGACGAAACTCGCCAGCGCCGGGAAGCCGTTGAAGCTGGTGTTGGCGCCGGTGTACAGGATGGCGGCCGTCGACGCCTGGACGACGATGTACAGGACGTTGCCGATTGTCCCGTGGCCGAACACAGTTCGGGCGACCTGCGACAACACCGACGGGTATCCGGCCTCGAACGGCGTCGCGTGGGTGACGAACGTCAGGTAGGCGACGCCGGCCAGCAGGAACCCGAGGATGCAGGCCATGATCGTGAGCACCCGGCGGGCGTTGCGGCCCTGCGGCTTCTCGAAGACGTTGACCGTGTTGGAGATCGCCTCGACCCCCGTCAGCGACGAACCGCCGTTGGCGAACGCGCGCAGCAGCACCAGCACCGTCGCGCCCATCACCAGGCCGTCGCCTTGATGAACCGGCACCGCTCCAGCGATGTGTTGGGCATCGTAAACCGGTAATCCCCAAAAGATTTCGCGGATGACGCCGACCACGATCGTCAACGCGATCATGCTGACGAAAAAGTAAGTCGGCAGCGCGAATTGCACGCCCGCTTCCCGCAATCCGCGCAGGTTCGCGTAGCAAATGAGCAGCACCACGGCGACGGTGACCGCCAGGCTGTAGGGGCCGACGGCCGGGATCGCCGACGCCACCGCCACCGTCCCGGCCGCCGCCTGCACCGCCACGGTGACCACGTAGTCGATCAGCAGCGCCGCGGCGGCGACCTGCGCCACCTTGGGTCCGAAATTCTCCCGCGCCACGATGTAGGAGCCGCCCGCCCGCGTGTAGGCCATGACGACCTGCCGGTACGACGCGGCCACCAACACCAGAATCACCAGGATCGCGGCGTTGATGGGCAGCAGCAACGCGAAGGCCGCCAGGCCGGCGTTGGGCAGCAGCTCGATCAAGATCTGCTCAGAGCCATAGGCCGTGGAGGAGATCGCATCGGGCGAAAGCGCCCCAAGCGCAATCCCGTTGGACAACTTCTCGTGCGACAGGTTCTCTGTGATCAACGGCTTGCCCAGAAACACCCGCCTGGCGATGTCGCCGACGGACGTCGGGATGGGAACCTTGCCCGTCGAAGTTGTCACGACCTGCATTCTGCCGCCCCGCCATTCCACGCGGCAGGCGGACGGGCTAAGTCAGCCGCTCGACCGCGGCGGCGACGCGCTCGTCTGTGGCGGTCAGCGCGACCCGGATGTGCCGGGCACCGCCCGGGCCGTAGAAGTCGCCGGGCGCCACCAAGATGCCGAGGGAGGCAAGCCAGGAGACGCTGTCCTGGCACGGCTCGCCGCGGGTGGCCCAGAGATAGAGGCCGGCCTCGGAATGGTCGACGGCGAAACCGGCCGAGCGCAGTGCGGGCAGGAGGGCGGCCCGCCGCCGTTCGTACCGCTCGCGCTGCTCCCGCTCGTGGGCGTCGTCGTCGAAGGCGGCCACCATGGCGGCCTGCACCGGTGTCGGCACGATCATGCCGGCGTGCTTGCGCACGGCGAGCAGCTCGCCGACCAGCGCCGGGTCCCCGGCGACCAGGCCGGCCCGATAACCGGCCAGCGACGAGCTCTTCGACAGCGAGTGGATCGCGAGCAGCCCGGTATGGTCGCCGTCGCAGACCGAGGGATGCAGCACCGACAGGGGCGCGGCCTCCCAACTCAGGCCCAGGTAACACTCGTCGGAGGCGACGATCACCCCCCGCTCGCGCGCCCATCCGACGACCTTGCGCAGATGGTCGACGCCCAGCACCCGCCCGGTCGGGTTGCTCGGCGAGTTCAGGTAGAACAGCGCCGGGGATTGCGGGCCCACCTGGGTCAGCGAATCCGCGCGCAGCACCGGGGCGCCGGCCAGCCGCGCGCCGACGTCATAGGTCGGATAGGCCAGCTCCGGCACCACGATCAGGTCCGCGGAGCCCATGCCGAGCAGCGTCGGCAGCCACGCGATCAGCTCTTTGCTGCCGATCACCGGCAGCACGGCCGCCTCGGTCAGCCCGTTGATGCCGAAACGGCGGGCCAGCGCGGCCACCGCCGATTCGCGCAACCGCGCGGTTCCGGCGGTGGCCGGGTATCCCGGCGCGGCGCTGGCCGCGGCCAGCGCCTCACGGATAAGCGGCGCGACCGGGTCGACCGGGGTCCCGACGGACAGGTCGACGATCCCGTCCGGATGAGCCGCGGCCCGCGCCTTGGCGTCGGCCAGCGTGTCCCAGGGAAACTCCGGCAGGGACGCCGACACTCGCTCGCTCAGTCGCCTTCGCCCTGGGGCGGCAGGTCCTTGACGACTTGTGGGTCGTTCTCGGTCATGCCAACCTTCGCGGCACCACCCGGCGACCCCAGCTCAGCAAAGAAGTCGGCGTTGATCTGTGTGTACTGGCTCCACTGCTCGGGCACGTCGTCTTCGTAATAGATCGCTTCGACGGGGCAGACCGGCTCACAGGCCCCACAGTCGACGCACTCATCGGGGTGGATGTACAGCATCCGGGCACCCTCATAGATGCAGTCGACCGGGCACTCCTCGATGCAAGCCTTGTCCTTGATGTCGACGCAGGGTTCGGCGATCGTGTACGTCACAGACATCTCCTCCATGTACTGCGTGTGGGCTGCGGTTCGGCTCGCCGCGGCGCTCCGGCCGCGACAGCGCAAGCATTCGGTTACTGATACTAGACGTTGCACATACACGTCAACCACCCGGCACGGGTGCGCCGGGCCGGGCCGCATTTCACCGTGGGCGAACAGGCGCGCAAAACGCCCTGACCTGCGCATAGTTACGATTAGAAGATCCTGTGCGATAACCGTTCCGATAGATGAATGCTCACGGGGCCTGGTAACCTCGACCGCAGACGGCAACCGTTGGGCAGATGTCGTCGCCGTTAACCGACGGTGCATTGAATTGGGGAAGGTGTCCACAGATGGTGAAGCTGTCGTTGACCAAATTGGCTGCTGCCGCAGGGGGCGTTGCTTTTGCGTTGACCGCCGGCGCCGGGATCGCGTCCGCCGATCCGCTGGATCCGGTCGTCAACACGACCTGCAACTACGGACAGGTGATGGCAGCGTTGAACGCGACGGACCCGGCGGCTGCCGCGCAGCTCACCGCGTCGCCGATCGCGACGAGCTACCTGCGCCAGTTCCTGGCCTCGCCGCCGCCGAAGCGGATGCAGATGGCCCAGCAGATCCAGGCCATGCCGCAGGCCGCGCCGTACTTCAACGACGTGTTGTCGGTGGCCGGGAGCTGCAACAGCTACTGAGCGTTCAGTAGCCGCTGAGCAGCCGGCGCACCTGGCCCAGGAGTTTCGGCCCGGCGTCGCTGCAAATTCGCGACGGGTTTCCGGGTCGGCGACCCCAGAGCAGCAAAACCCTTGCGGCGGAATCGGTTTCGAGAGTGGCCGGGCCTTCGGGCCCGGCCATTCCGATCGAGGTCCGCTCCGCGTCCGCGGTGATCACCACGTCGTCGCTGCCGAAGACCCGCAACCGCGCCTCGATTCGCTCACCGGGCCCCAGCGACTTGGCGCCCTTGGCGAGCAGCGGCCGTCCCACCGCGACGACGCTGTGCGTCGTCATCCAGGGTTCGGCGAGGCGGGCCTGGGCCGCCCCGTCATCGCCGGTGACGTCCCAGCCGTGCAGGACGAGTTCCTCTCGCATGTGCTCGGCGAACCAGGGCACCTTCATGATGCGCCCGGTCCACGCCACGTCGGTATCGGCGGGGACGCTTTCGGCCGCGGCAGCAACCTCGTTGAGGGTGGCCATCCGGTCGTGCAGCGCATCCCAGAGGTCCGCGTCGTTCATGGCGCGCAGCGGAGCCTCCCGTTCCTCGAAGCCGCGCGTGCCGACGGGTTCGCCCTCCAGATGCGCCGCCAGCACCCGGGCGAGCTCCTCGGCGTTTCCGGCTTGATGGATGACGATGTCGCGGACCGTCCACGCTTCGCACCAGGTGCCGGCCTCAGGTGGGCGCTGCTGCACGGCGTCCACAAAAGGACGCCATTCGGGGAACCGGTCGTCGTCGATATGTCGCTTCACGGCCTCGGGTGTACCCGCGGCCGGTGACGATTACGCGGCGAGCGGGGCGTACGTGGTGGTGCGCTGGCGCGCCGGGCGGCCGATGCCCTCGGCGATCGCGGCCAGCTCCGCGGCGGTCTTCGACGACCCGTGTTCGGACCCGGCCATCCGCGAGATGGTCTCCTCCATCAGCGTCCCACCCAGGTCGTTGGCGCCGCCGTTGAGCATCACCCGCGTGCGCTCGACGCCGAGCTTGACCCAGCTGGTCTGGATGTGGGAAATGCGGCCGTGCAGCATGATCCGCGCCAGCGCGTGCACCGCCCGGTTGTCCCGATGGCTGGGGCCCGGGCGCGCCGCGCCGGCCAGGTACAGCGGCGAGTTCTGGTGCACGAAGGGCAGCGGCACGAACTCAGTGAAGCCGCCGGTGCGGTCCTGGATGTCGCGCAGCACGTTCAGGTGGGCCACCCAGTGCCGCGGGGTGTCGACGTGGCCGTACATCATCGTCGAGCTCGACCGCAGGCCCACCTCGTGCGCGGTGCTGACGACCTCGATCCACATCGAGGTGGGCAGCTTGCCCTTGGTGAGCACCCAGCGCACCTCGTCGTCCAGAATCTCCGCGGCGGTGCCCGGGATGGTGTCCAGGCCGGCCTCGCGCAGGCTGATCAGCCACTCGCGAACGCTCAACCCGCTCTTGGTCACCCCGTTGGCGATCTCCATCGGGGAAAACGCGTGCACGTGCATCGACGGCACCCGGGCCTTGACGGCGCGCACCAGCTCGGCGTACCCGGTCACCGGCAACTCGGGGTCGATCCCGCCCTGCATGCACACCTCGGTGGCGCCCTCGACGTGCGCCTCCCACGCGCGGTCGGCCACCTCCTCGGTGGACAGCGAGTACGCGTCGGCGTCGCCCTTGCGCTGCGCGAACGCGCAGAAGCGGCACCCGGTGTAGCAGATGTTGGTGAAGTTGATGTTGCGGTTCACCACGAAGGTCACGTCGTCGCCGACGGCGTCGCGTCGCAGCGAATCCGCCAGCGCGGCAACGGCTTCCAGCGCAGGGCCCTCGGCGGTCGCCAAGGCCAGATACTCGTCGTCGGTGCAGCCGGCGGGGTCGCGTTCGGCCGAACGCAGCGCGGCGAGCACGTCGGTGTCTAGGCGTGCCGGCGCTTTGGCGCCCTGCGCCGCCAGCTCAAGCACGTGCGCGCGGATCGATTCCCAATCACCGAACGCGCTGTCCAGGTCGCTGCGGGCCGCGGTGTTGCGGCCCTCGGTGTCGATCGCCGCATTGAGGTCGACCCGGCCGGCCGACTCCACGTCGTCGGGCTCCTGCCAGGGCATGCCCACCGGGTTGACGTCGCGGGCCAGGCCGGTCGCCGGATCGGCCAGCGCCAGCACGTGTCCCCGCACCCGCGGGTCGATCCACGCGGCGCCGGCCTGGACGTATTTGGGTTGCGCGGTCAGCCGCTGCACCAGGTCGTATCCGCCTTCGGCGGTGACGGCGGCCAGCTCGTCCAGCGCGGGCCAGGGCCGCTCCGGGTTGACGTGGTCGGGCGTCAACGGCGAGACGCCGCCCCAGTCGTCCACCCCGGCGCGGATCAGGGCCAGGCACTCGTCACGCGACACCAGGTTGGGCGGCGCCTGGATGCGCATGCCGGGGCCGAGCACCAGGCGCGCGACCGCCACCGTCGCCAGGTAGTCCTCGATCCCGGCGTCGGGGTACGCCGCCATCGCGGTGTGTTCCTTGGCCCGGAAGTTCTGCACGATCACCTCTTGGACGTGCCCGAACTCCTTGTGCGACTTGCGAATCGCATGCAAGGTGTCCGCGCGTTCGGCCAGCGTCTCGCCGATGCCGACCAGCAGCCCGGTGGTGAACGGAATCGACAACCGGCCGGCGTCGGTGAGAGTGCGCAGCCGCACCGCCGGGTCCTTGTCCGGGCTGCCGTAGTGCGCAAGCCCTTTCGTCTCGAAGAGCCGCCGCGACGTCGTCTCGAGCATCATGCCCATCGACGGCGCCACCGGCTTGAGCCGCGACATCTCCGACCAGCTCATCACGCCGGGGTTCAGGTGCGGCAACAGCCCGGTTTCCTCCAATACCCGGATCGCCATCGCCCGCACGTAGGACAGCGTCGAGTCGTAGCCCCGTTCGGCGAGCCAGTCCTGCGCCTCCGGCCACCGGTCCTCAGGCCGGTCACCGAGGGTGAATAGCGCTTCCTTGCAACCGAGTTCGGCGCCGCGGCGGGCCAGGTCGAGTATCTCGTCCGGCTCCAGGTACATGCCGGCGCCTTGCGCGCGCAGCTTGCCCGGAACGGTGACGAACGTGCAGTAATGGCAGCTGTCGCGGCAGAGGTGGGTGACAGGCACGAACACCTTGCGCGAATAGCTGATCGGCAGCCGGCCGCCCGCGCCGCGCCGGCCCGCCGACTCGAGGCCCGCGTCGCGCACCCGCGCCGCGCTCGCGGACAGATCCGCCAGGTCCCCCCCGCGCGCGGTCATGGCGACGGCCGCCTCTTCGACGTTGAGCGCGACCCCGTCCCGGGCCCGCCGCAGTACGCGCCGCAACGCCGACGCGCTGGCCTTAGGCGGAACGACAGGGCTAGGCAGAGCGCTGGGCGCCGGAGGCTCCGGTGTCAGTGGCACGTTGGTGTAACTTCCCCACGATCGAATTTCATCCGCCAGCCTGTGCAGCTCTGGGCAGCGGTGCCATACGCGCAACAGTAGCGCCAGGCTCCCGCCGGCCTGCGGTCGACATCCCGGCCTCGCGCCCGCCCGCGGAGCCGCAAGTTAAGTGTTTGCCCAACTTGCCCGCCAGCCAGCGGCGATCGAGATAGCATCCGTCGTATCCAGGGAGGTACCGAATGTCGTTCCTATTCGCCACCCCGGAGGCGCTGGCGGCAGCGGCTTCGGATTTGGCTGGCATTGGTTCGACCATCAACAGCGCCAGTGCGGCGGCGGCGGCCCCGACCTCCGCGGTGGCGGCCTCGGCGGCCGACGCAGTGTCGGCCCAGGTCGCGGCCTTCCTGTCCGAGCACGGGCTGGGATATCAGCAGTTCAGCGCGCAAATCGCGCAGTTCCATGAGCAATTTGTCGAGAGTTTGAGCTCCGGCGCGAACGCGTTCGCGGCGGCCGAGTCCAGTGCGGCGCAGAACCTCGCCAGCGCCGCGGCGCCGGCCGCGGCGCTGCCCGGCGCCGCGCAGAACCTCGCCAGCGCGGTGAACGCGCCCGCCGCCACGCTGCTCGGCGGCGGGGGCGGCGGCGTCGCGGGCGTGGTCGGCGGCGCGGTGTCCAACGTGGTGAGCCGCGTCGAGAGCGCCGTGGCCGGCTCCAGTTTCCTGGGCGGTGCCGGGCTGGTGGGCGGCGGCGGCGGCGCGGTCATGGTCGGCGGCCTGTCCGGCGCGGTGACCCAGGTCGAGAGCGCCGTGGCCGCCTCCAATTTCCTCGGCGGCGCCGGGCTGCTGGGGGCCGGCTTCCCGGGTGGTCTTTCGGCGCTCGCCAGTGAGGCCGGCGCGCTGGTGCCGACCGGCGGGATCCGCGCCCTGACCGCGGCCAGCTCGCTCGTCACACCGGCGGCCATGACCAACGCCGCGGTCGTGCCGGCGGCAACCGGGTCGATCGGCGATGCCATCAAGGCCGGGTACCTGCTCGTCGAGCCCTACGTCCAGTACGGTTTCGACCTCGCCGCGTACGTGGCCGGTTACCTGCCGTATATCAGCTGGGTGGCCCCCCAGATTTACTTCTTCTACGACCTTTTCGAGCCCATGGTGCAGGCCGCCCTGTTCAACACGATCGACTGGCTGCAGGGCAGCATCAACTTCGCCCAGGGGCTGGCCGACTTCTGGGATGCCACCACGGCGTCGATCAACCAGTTCATCAACACCGAGGTCTACTGGGCGCTCAGCTTCCTCCCCCCGCTGCCGCCGCTGCCGCCCTTCTTCCCCTAACCCGGGCCGTCAGCCCCGCTGGCCGCGCCGCCACAGCACCCAGACCGGGGGCGCGACGCCCAGTGCGATCAAGACCAGTGCCCCGTACGCCATCAGTCCGCGGCCGCCCAGGATCACGTCGTCGCCGGGACCGCCCATGCTCAGCACGGCGACCGTCAGCAGCCACGTCCACAACGGCAGCGCTGCCACCCGCGCGGAGCGGGTCCACAGGCCGGCCGCCCACACCAGCGCCGCGTTGACCAGACCGCTGGCCAGTGCGCTGATGGGGAAGGGAGTCGCGCCTATATAGGAAGGAAGCAGCAGCGCGCCGGCCAGGGCCGAGAGAATCCCGTCTACGGCCAGCAGCGCCAAAACGACGAAACGAATCGCGGGATCCGTCGCGCCGCCGTCCTGGATGGACGCGGCGCGTGGCTTGGTTTCGGTCAGGTCGGGACGCTGTCGACGTTCGCGAGTATCGAGCCGATGACCCACTGCAGGCTGTCGAGCCGGTCCTGCCAGTGCTGCATATTAGGGTCCAGGTCGGGGTCCATTCGAATTCCTTCCGTGGCTGCCTGTTTGGCAGCCTACCGCGTCGCGGCGGCGGTCAAACCGAGTCCCGCGAGCAGATCCGTCTCCCAGCCGCGCGCGTCGCGCTCCCCCGCGGAACCGGCGACCAGGACGTAGTGCTCCTCGGCGAGGATGGGCAACGCCAGGTTGTTCGACAGCGCGAGGGCCCGGCCCGTCGGGCCGACGACGAGCTGGGTTTCGTGCGCGGCCAGGGCGGCGATCTTCGCCGCGAGCGCATCCGGGGCGGCCTGCACGACGGCGTCGATGTCGGAATCCGCGTATCCGAAGTCGAATTCGTCTTGCGGCGGGACCATCCAGTCGAGCAGCAGGTCGTCGCGATCCAGCTGCTGCCAGCCCGCCTGGAACGCGCTGGTGGCCAGGACCGTCCAGTAGAACTTCGGCACCGCCCAGGGCCGGCCCGGGTAATCGTCGGTGGGGGCGGCGGCGACCGCGGCCGTCGTGACGGTGTGGGTGTGGATGTGGTCAGGGTGCCCGTAACCGCCGTTGGGGTCGTAGGTCACGACGACGTGGGGGCGCTGCTCGCGGATGATGTCGACCAGCGCGCCGACGGCCTCGCGTTCGTCGGCGTCGATGAACCTCTGGCGGCCCCGCCTCGGGGTGCCCTCCATGCCCGAGTCACGCCAGCGGCCCGCGCCCCCGAGGTAGCGGGGCGCGTCGACGCCCAGCTCTCGCAACGCGGCCGTGAGCTCACCGATCCGGTAGCCGCCGAGTTGGTCCGCGCGGTCGACGGCGAGCTCGGCCCACCGGTCGCCGATCACCTCGCCCTCCTCGCCGAGCGTGCAGGTGACGACGCGCACCTCCGCCCCGCGGGCGGTGTAGTGGGCGATGGTGGCGCCGTTGGCGAGGCTCTCGTCGTCGGGATGCGCATGGACGAACAGCAGCCGTGGAGTCTCGGGCATGGAGGCACCCTACCTCCGCGTCGCCGACCCGCAGCGAATAGGAACGCGGGCGGCTACTATCGAGAAATGCCGCAGCTAACCCAGGATCGGAGCAGCACCCGGCGCCGCCGACGTGGCGAGGTGCTCGAACGTGCGCTCTACGAGGCGACGCTGGCGGAGTTGGCCGAAGTCGGCTACGGCGGGCTGACGATGGAAGGCATCGCGGCGCGCGCGCACACCGGCAAGGCGGCGCTGTACCGGCGCTGGTGCAGCAAGCATGATTTGGTGCACGCCACCCTGGTGTACGCGCTGCCGCCGGTGCCCGAGCTGCGACCCGGCCGGTCGCCGAGGGAGAACCTGCTGACGCTGTTCACCGCGCACCGCGACATGCTGGCCGGTAAGACCACGTTCCCCGGCCTCTACGTCGTCCAGCAGCTGCTGCACGAACCGGAGATGCGCACCATCTTCGCCGATGCCGTGGTCGCCCCTCGCCTCAAGATCGTCGAGTCGATCCTGCAGGCCGCCGTCGAGTGCGGCGACCTGGATCCGGCCACGATCACGCCGCTGACCGCCCGGGTCGGACCGGCGTTGCTCAACCACCACTTCCTGCTCACCGGCGAGCCGCCGAACCGGCGGGAACTGGCGCTGGTGGTCGACACCGTGATACCGCCGCGGTCGCCCGCGGCGGCCGGCAGCTAGGCCACGAACAGGCCGGCGAAGTCGGCACCCGCGGCCAGGGTCTGGTCGAAGATGCCCTCGATGCCGCCGATGTTGCCGCCGTTGAAGACCTGCGCACCGGTGCCGGTCAGGACCGTGCCGACCGCCGGGAACTGCACACCGCCCAGGAAGCTGTTGAGCGTTTGCTCGCCGGTGAGCACGAACAGGTTGGGGATGTTGAAGAGCCGGTTCAATCCGCCGTTGAGAGCGGTGTTGCTCCCGAAGGTGGCTGTCTCCCAAGCCAATTCGTTGTTCATCAGGTTGGCGTTGAAGCCGAGCTCCGCGGGGATCAGGTTGGACAGGAAGTTGAGCTGACCCGAGGCCAGGCCCTGCAACCCCGCGGTGGGCGCCGCCACCAGCGCCACCCCGAGGTTGGGCGCCCCAGCGAGCAGCGACCCGTTCAGGCCCCCGTTCAGTGAGGCCTGCAAGCCTGCCGCGTTGATCCCCGCCGTCAACGCGGCTTGAAGGGACCCATTGCCGGTCGCCGAGGTCGCGACTGCGCTGATGGCGTTGAGGTCCCATAGGAACTTGGTGTCCAGGGCGCCCAAGAACCCGCCGAGGGTGCCGCCGGCGATCAGGTTGGCCGGGGTGCCGACGGCAAGGCTGGCCAGGATGGCGCCGCCGGTGGGCAGCTGCGCGCCCAGCAGGCTGTCGAAGGTCACCTCTCCGGTGCCCAGCACCGTGTTCCAGAAGTTGAAGAAGCTGTCGATCGAGCCGCCCAAGGCGCCGGTGCCGCCGAAGAGCGCAGTCTCGAGCGCGGTCTCCTGGGCGACCAGGGCCGTGTTGAGGCCGAGCTCGTTGGTGATCAGCGCCGTGTTGAAGCCGACCTCCATCGCCTGCAGCTGGGTGAGGAACGCGGGCACGTTCGGCGCCGTCAACAGCACCTGCCAGGGCGCGACCAGGTTGGCGAACAGCGTGGGAAGCCCGGCGATCCCGACGCTGATGCCCCCGTTCAATGCGGCGTTCAGCTGGGCGCTGAGCCCGTTGAGCCCGGCCATGATGTTCACGCCCAGGCTGGGGCTCAAGCCGAGGGCGCCGCCCAGCATGTTCAGCGCGGCGGTCAGGTTGGCCGGCAGGGTGATGCCGCCCGACAGGGCCGGCAGGCCGGCGGTCAGGTTGCCGATCAGCGACCCACCGGTCTGCAACGCACCGGACAGTGCCGCGCCGAGGCCGGACAGGCTGCCACCGAAGCCGCCCGAGAGCGCGCCGTTGATCGCACCGTTCAGCCCGGCGAGCCCACCGGTGAGGCTGGCCTGCAGCCCCGGGAACCCGGCGGTCAGGCTTGTCACCAGCGCATTACCGGTCTGGGCCAATCCCGACAGCCCGCTGCTGATGTCCGCCGCCAGGGTGGCGCCGAGGGGCCCCAACCCCGAAAGGCTGCCGCCGAGGCCGCCCGACAGCGCGGCATTGATCGAGGCGCTCAGGCCCCCGAGGCCGCCGCTGAGGCTGGCGGCGAGGCCCGGCAACGCGAGGCTCAGTCCGCCGGCCAGCCCGGCGCCGAGGTTCGCAGCGAGCGTGTTGGCGGCCTGGATGAAGCCGCCCAACTCATTGCCGAAGTCGGTGGCGAACGTCGCCACGAGGGGCCCGAACCCGCCAAAGCCGGCACCCAAGGTGCCCGACAGCGCGCCGTTGAGGGAGGCGTTCAGCCCCGACAGCCCGCCGCTCAGGCTGCCCTGCAGGCCTGGCAGCGCGGCGTTGAAGCCGCCCGCCAGCCCGGACAGCCCGGTGCCGATGTTCGTGGCGATCGCCCCGCCGGTCTGGGCCAGGCCCGTCAGCCCGCTGTTCACGTTCGTCGCGATCGACGCACCGAGCGGCGCCAGCCCGAGGACGTTGGCGCCAAGGCTCCCCGATACCGCGGCGTTGAGCGAAACCCCGATCGCGTTGAGGTCGGCGCTCAGGCTGGCCGCCAGCCCCGAGATCCCGCCGCTCAGGTCGATGCCGAGCGCGGGCACCGCGCTCGCCAGTGTCTGCACGACGTTTACCTCGGCGGCCGCGTAGCTGCCCGCGCCAGCGCTCAAAGTTTGAACGAACTGCTGATGAAATAGCGCGGCCTGCGCGCTGAGTTGCTGGTAGCCCGAGGCGTGCGAGGAAAACAATGCGGCAATTTCCGCCGAAACCTCATCGGCGGCGGCGGGCAGCAGGCCCATGGTCGCGACGGCCGCTGCGCTGTTGGCCGAACCGATAACGGCAGCAAGGTTCGCCAAATCCGTTGCCGCGTCGGCAATCAGCTCTGGCGCTGCAATGAGAAACGACACTATGACCTCCCCGGTTCACCCCACGACGATCGCTATCCGACTGTTTCCCGCGCAGTCGCTTCGCGATGGCCGGAGCGTATCGAAATGGCGCAGCGAAAACGCGTGTTTGCACTAATGAATTTTGTGGGTATTGACACCGATTGATTCGTAGTGAATTCGTTACTTTTGGTTCGCCCGGGGCGGCGTCGCGACCATTTCTAGAAAATGGTCGTTTTCATTATCTGGAACGGGCGCTTACGGCCCTGTTTTGATCCATTGGCCGGCGTCTCCGACGATGCCGACGGGGACCGCGCCCGTCATGCTGACGTTTTGCACGCTCGGCCCGGCCGCGACGATCGTCGTGTCCTGCAAGATCGGCAACACCGTGGACATGTTCCACAGCCGCGGTTCGACCGCGGTGATCACGTCGTTGATGCTCTTGGCGCCGTTGAGCGCGGCATCGATGTTCGACTGAATGCTGCGGTCGCAGATTCCGGTGAGGTTCGACGGCGCCTGCACCAGGGCGCCGGGCTCGGGCGGGCGGCTGGGCGGCGTCTGGGTGGGCGTCGTCGTGGCGGTGGCGGCCGGCCCGGTGGACGGTGTGGGCCCGGCCGTGGGGGTCGTCGTTGCCACGTTCGAGGTCGGGACCGTCGTCGTCTGCAGCGCGGGGCAGCCGTAGCGCGAGGCCAGCAGCGTCGCCAGGTTTCCTCCGGCCCGATGCCAGCCGACGATCGCGTCCACCTGGTTGTTGGCCAGCGCGTCGCGATACAGCGTCACCGGGTCCAGCGCCAGCACGGTCGCGCCGATGCCGACGTTGCGCAGCTGGTCGGCGGCGGTGTTGGCCACCGCGACCGAGGTCGGGTCGTTCGTCGCCACCCCGATGACCAGCGACAGCTGCTGGCCGTCCTTGCTGATGCGGCCGCGGGTGACTTCCGGCGGCCCGGTGCTCGCGGGGGTCGGCGTCGGCGACGCCGTCGTGTTGGGTTCGACCTTGTATCCGGAGCTCTCCAGCAACGCCAGCGCTGCGGGCGTCGTCATCGCGGGCGGCGCGGTCGGCTCGTAGCCCGGGTCGCTGGGCGCGCGGATCTGGGCCTGGTCCAGCGTGACCGTGTTGTCGCTGCCCGCGCCCACGGCCGCCAGCAGGTCGACGTCGAGCAGGCCCAGGATCGCCTTGCGGACCTGGGAGTCGGACAGCTTGGACTCGTTGGCACGCAGCGTGAGCTGCATGACCCGCGGCGTCACGATCCGCGCGGTGCGCACGTCCGGGATGGCCGACAGCTGCGCGAAGGCCGCGGAGCCGCCGTGCACCTGGGCCACCTGGGTGTCGCCGTTGCGCACCGAATCCGCCAGCGCGGCCGGCGCGCCGGCCCGGCGGAAGAGGATCAGGGCGGGTTTGGCGGGCGGGCCCCAGTAACGGTCGTTGCGGGCGATCAGGATCTCGTCGCGCTGCGGGTCGATGCTCTCCACCCGGAACTGGCCGCCGGTGACCGGCAGGGCCCGCGCCAGCCCGGCCCCGAATCCGCCCGGCACGTCCTTGACGATGTGGGCCGGCAATATGTTGCTGAACAGCTCTTTCCACGCCGGATACGGTTGCGCGAAGGTGACGACCGCCTGCTTGCCACCCTCGAGCGACTGCACCCCGGTGATCAGGTCGTAGCCGGCCGGATCGACCACGCCGGGCTGGCTGACCATCTGCCGCCACAAGTACCAGAAGTCGTCGGCGGCGATCGGCGCGTTGTCGGTCCACTGCGCCTCGGGCCGGATCTTGTAGGTCACCGTGAACGGATTTTGGTTGGTCACGTCCGCGGACACCAACAGGGTGGGATCCATCTCCCAGCGCGAACCCGTCGGCGTGGCGGGGTCCGGCACCGGCCGGAACGCGCTGGGCAACACCAGCGCGCTGATCGCCGCGTTCACCGGCGACAGGTCCGACAGCAGGTGCGGGTTGAACCCGGCGCCGATCGAGTCGATGCCCATGATGATCTGGGTGGGCCGCTGCGGCGGCGGCGCCGAGTTGTGCGGCGTGTCGGTGCTCTGCGGCGCCGGCGGCGGGTTGACCGTGCACGCCGCCAGCACCAGCCCCACCAGCGAGACCAGCACGCCGACCCTCAGGAACAGGCGGCTGGCTCGTCTCGGCACGCCCATCAGGGTATCGAGCAGCCGCTCAGCAGCCCGCCCAACCACGCCCTCGACGCGGCCCGGCGCCAAGCCACTAGCCCCGGGCCTTGGCCCGCGCCCGGCTGCGGGCCCGGGAGGTGGCGTCGAGCTCGACCTTGCGCACTCGCACGATCTCGGGGGTCACCTCGACGCATTCGTCCTGCGCGCAGAACTCCATCGCCTGTTCCAGGTCGAGCTCGAGCGGCTTGGCCAGCGTCTCGATGACGTCCGCGGTCGACGACCGCATGTTGGTCAGCTTCTTCTCGCGGGTCACGTTGACGTCGAGATCCTCTGCGCGCGGGTTGATTCCGACGACCATGCCCTCGTAGGTGTCCTGTCCGGGCTCGACGAAGAACTGGCCCCGGTCGGCGAGCTGGATGAGGGCGAACGGCGTGATGGCGCCCGACCGGTCGGAAACCAGCGAGCCGGTGTGGCGGGCCCGGATCTCCCCCGCCCACGGGCGGTAGCCGTCGAACACGGCGTTGGCGATGCCGGTCCCGCGCGTGATCGTGAGGAAGTCGGTGCGGAAACCGATCAGGCCGCGGCTGGGCACGACGAAATCCATCCGAACCCAGCCGGCCGCGTGGTTGGCCATCTCCTCCATGCGGCCCTTGCGGCCGGCCATCAATTGGGTGATCGCGCCGACGAATTCCTCGGGGCAGTCGATGGTCATCGCCTCGAACGGCTCGTGCAGCTGGCCGTCGATGGTCTTGGTGACCACCTGCGGCTTGCCGACGGTCAATTCGAAGCCCTCGCGGCGCATCTGTTCGACCAGCACGGCCAGGGCGAGCTCGCCGCGGCCCTGCACCTCCCAGGCGTCGGGCCGGCCGATGTCGACCACCCGGATCGACACGTTGCCGACCAGCTCGGTGTCCAGCCGGCTGCGGACCATTCGCGCGGTCAGCTTGTGACCGGACACCTTGCCCGCCAGCGGCGACGTGTTGGTGCCGACCGTCACCGAGATCGCCGGCTCGTCGACGGTGATGCGCGGCAGCGCGTGGGCGTGGTCGGGGTCGGCCAGCGTGTCACCGATCATGATCTCGGGGATGCCCGCCACCGCCACGATGTCCCCGGCGACCGCCTCGTCGGTGGGACTGCGCTCGACGCCCTCGGTGGCGAGCAGCTCGGTGATCTTGGCGCTGGTGATCACCGGCACCCCGTCGACCTCGCGCATCCAGGCGACCTGCTGGCCCTTGCGCAGCTTGCCGTTGTAGATGCGGATCAGCGCGAGCCGCCCGAGGAAGGCCGACGCGTCGAGGTTGGTCACCAGCGCCTGCAGCGGGGCCTCGGGGTCGCCCGAGGGCGGCGGGATGTGCTCCATCAACACGTCGAACAGCGGGTCGAGGTTGTCGCCGGCGGGCACCTCGCCGTCGGCCGGCTGTTCGGTGCTCGCGATGCCCGCCCGCCCGGACGCGTACAGCGTCGGCAGGCCCAGGGCATGCTCGGCGGCCTTGGCCGCCTCGTCGTCGAGGTCCGACGCGACGTCGAGCAGCAGGTCGTGGCTGGCGTCCACGACCTCGGCGATGCGCGCGTCGGGCCGGTCCGTCTTGTTGACGACCAGGATGACCGGAAGATGGGCGGTCAGCGCCTTGCGCAGGACGAACCGGGTCTGCGGCAACGGGCCCTCGGAGGCGTCGACCAGCAGCAGCACCCCGTCCACCATGGACAGTCCGCGCTCGACCTCCCCACCGAAGTCGGCGTGGCCCGGGGTGTCGATGACGTTGATCACGGTCACCGTCCCGTCCGGGTGATGGCGGTGCACGGCGGTGTTCTTGGCCAGGATGGTGATGCCCTTTTCCTTTTCCAGGTCACCGCTGTCCATGATGCGTTCCTGGGTGTCGTCGCCCCGGTGCGTCAGGGCGCCGGACTGCCGCAGCATCGCGTCGACCAGGGTCGTCTTGCCGTGGTCGACGTGGGCGACGATGGCGACATTGCGGAATGGCACGTCGGTGATTCTGGCAGCGGGGGCCTCAGATAGCGAACCGGGCTACCAGCCGCGACGGCGCGGCGCCGACCCGATCAACTCGTGGGTGTCCACCGCGTCACGGGTGCGGTACACGATGTACGGCCGGAACAGGTAGCCGATCGGGGCGCTGAACGCGTGCACCAGCCGCGTGAACGGCCACAGGGCGAACAGCGCCAGCGCGATCGCCACGTGAATCTGGTAGTAGAACGCCGCGTGCGCCATCAGGTCGCCCCGCGGGTCGAGGATCCAGATCGACCGGAACCAGACCGACACCCTCTGGCGGTAGTCGTGCAGCTCGCCGAAGTGGGTGGCGCCCGCCAGGGTGCAGCACAGCCCCGCCACCAGCGCGCACCCCAGCACCGCGTACATCAGCTTGTCGTTGCGGGTGGTGGCCGCGAAGACCGGCCCGTGGGTGCGCCGCCGGTAGATCAGCAGCCCGATGCCGACGATGGTGGCGAAGCCGGCCGGCACGCCCAGCAGCAGCGCCTGCAGGTGATAGAGGTGGTCGCTCATGCCGAGCGCCCGCGTCCAGGATTCCGGGACGAACAGGCCCATGACGTGGCCCATGATGACCAGCAGGCTGCCGAAGTGGAACAGCGGGCTGCCGATCGAGAGCAGTTTCGACTCGTAGAGCTGCGACGACCGCGTGGTCCAGCCGAACTTGTCGTAGCGGTACCGCCACCAGGTGCCCACGGCGGCGGATGCCAGCACGACGTAGGGCACGTCGTCCCAGAAGATCTCGATCAGCTTCATGTGAACCATCGTCAGGCCCCCTTGCTGCGCTTCGGCGGGACGGTCAGGGTGAACGGTTGCAGCCCAACGGCTTCCGTCGGGGGGCCGGCCTGCGCGAGGCGTTCGGTCCGGCGCGCCTCCTGGTCGGTCGCGGCCGGCAGCGTCGCGCAGACCGCCGCGACGGCGTGTTCGTAGGGCGACTCGATCTCCGCCAGGGCGCCGCGCAGCACATCGATCGGAATCCGGTGTGCCGTCAGCAATCTGCGCCCGGCGTCGGGGTCGACGGTAGCGGCGAATTCGAGCACGACGGGCAGGTGATCCGGCGCCTCGGAGCGGGGCGGGTCGACGCCCGCGTCGCGGTAGGCGGTGGCGAACGCCAACATCTCCCGGCCGCGGTTGCGGGTGTCCCCGGCGGTCCAGTACGTCAGGTACATGGTGGTGCGCCGGCGCATGTCGAAGGTCTCGACGTAGCGCGTGGCGGCGGACATCGGCTCGAGGGCGCGCAGGGCCGCGACCGTCCCACCGAGCAGCGCGGCCGCCGGTTCGCCGATGTGGCTCAACAATTCGTCGACGGTGTCCAGCCGATCGGCCAGGCCGTCATCCGGGTAAGCCAGCAGCAGCGACGCCGCCTGCCACACCAGCCGGTCGGCCATCACCCGATCGCTCGACCGTTCCCGGACCCGGGCCAGCAGCCTCATCGCTGCTGCCCCTCGGGAAACATCCCGGCCAGCGCCTGGCGGCCGTCCCAGTTGAGCAAGTTCACCCGACCGTTCCCGTTGCTGCTCTCGCCGCGCTGCCGCTGTTTGAGGGCGTGAAAGGTCTCCACGGCCACCGGGACCGGGTGAGCGCCGCTGCCCTCGCCGAACGGACCGGATTCGTACATTCCCGGGCCGCCCTCGCCCGACAACGAGCAGCCCATCTCCTCGAGATCACGCGCCTGAGCGCTGACGGCGGACGGAATGACATACCGCTCTTCGTATTTCGCGATGGCGAGCAGCCGGTACATCTCGTAGATCTGCTCCTCGGTCATCCCGACGGACTGCGGGATGTGCGGCTGCGTCTCGCGCCCGAGGTTGATGTCGCGCATGTAGGAACGCATCGCCGCCAGCCGCCGCAGCACGCCCTCGACGACGTTCGTGTCGCCGGCGGTGAACAACTCGGCCAGGTATTGCATGGGGATGCGCAGCGCGTCCAGCGCGCCGAACAGGTTGCCCAGGTCCTCGCCGTCGTGACCATCGCGGCTGACCGCGTCGACGACCGGCGACAGCGGCGGGATGTACCAGACCATCGGCATCGTCCGGTATTCCGGGTGCAGCGGCAGCGCCACCCGGTAGGTGTTGATCAGCGCGTACACCGGTGATCGTTGCGCCGCGTCGATCCACTCGTCGGAGATCCCGTCGGCCCGCGCGGCGGCGATCACGTCGGGGTCGTTGGGATCCAACAGGATCCGGCGCTGCGCCTCGTAGAGGTCGGTGTCGTTTTCCACCGACGCCGCCTCCAGCACGCGGTCGACGTCGTAGAGCACCAGCCCGAGGTAGCGCAGCCGGCCCACGCACGTCTCCGAGCAGATCGTCGGCAGGCCGACCTCGATGCGCGGGTAGCACAGCGTGCACTTTTCGGCCTTGCCCGTCTGGTGGTTGAAATAGACCTTCTTGTAAGGGCATCCGGACACACACATCCGCCAGCCGCGGCAGCGGTCCTGGTCGACCAGCACGATGCCGTCCTCGCTGCGCTTGTACATCGCGCCGGACGGGCACGACGCCACGCAGGACGGGTTGAGGCAGTGCTCGCAGATGCGGGGCAGGTAGAACATGAAGGTCTCTTCGAGCTTCAGCTTGATCTCGTCGCTGACCTTCTTCAATATCGGGTCGCCGGAAAGGATCTCGGGTGACCCGGCCAGGTTGTCGTCCCAGTTCGGTCCCCACGACACCTTCATCGGCTCGCCGCTGATCATGCTCCTCGGCGCGGCCGTGGGGAACGTGTCACCCGCCGGCGCCGTGGTCAGGTTCTCGTAGTCGTAGGTCCACGGCTCGTAGTACTCGTCGATGGTGGGCAGCTTGGGGTTGGCGAAGATCCGCAACAACTTGCGGATGCGGCCGCCATCACGCAGCCGCAGCCGCCCCTTCGTGTCGCGGATCCAGCCGCCGCGCCAGCGCTCCTGGTCCTCGTAGGTGCGCGGATAGCCTTGTCCCGGGCGGGTTTCGACGTTGTTGAACCACACGTACTCGGTGCCGCTGCGGTTGGTCCAGGCCTGCTTGCAGGTGACCGAGCAGGTGTGGCAGCCGATGCACTTGTCGAGGTTCATCACCATCGCGAGCTGCGCCATGACTTTCATCGCCTCAGTACGTCACTTCCTGGTTGCGGCGGCGCACCACCGTCACCTCGTCGCGTTGGTTGCCGGTCGGGCCCAGGTAGTTGAACGCGAAGGCGTGCTGGCCGTAGCCGCCGGCCAGGTGGCTGGGCTTGATCCGCACCCGGGTCAGCGCGTTGTGGTTTCCGCCGCGCTTGTTGTTGGTCTCGGTGCGCGGGGTGTCCACCGTGCGCTCCTGGACGTGATAGACGTACACCACGCCGTCGGGCATCCGGTGCGACACGATCGCCCGGCACACGTAGATGCCGTTGGCGTTGACCGCCTCGACCCAATCGTTGTCGTGCACCCCGATTTTCGCCGCGTCCCCGGGGCTCATCCACATCGTCGGGCCGCCGCGGGACAGCGACAGCATGTACAGGTTGTCCTGATAGGTGGAATGGAACGACCACTTCGAGTGCGGCGTCAGATACCGGACGGTGAGCCCGATGCCGTCCCCCGTCGGGCCGAGCTCCGGCTGGCCGAACAGCCGCGTCATGTCCAGCGGCGGACGGAAGACCGGCAGGTGCTCGCCGAGCTCCTCGACCCAGTCATGGGCCAGGTAGAAGTGCATCCGCCCGGTCAGCGTGTGGAACGGTTTGAGGTTCTCGATGTTGATGGTGAACGGGGCGTAGCGCCGCCCGCCGGTTTCGCTGCCCGACCATTCCGGGCTGGTGATCACCGGCACCGGACGCGCCTGGGTGTCGGCATAGGAGATGCGGCGCTCCTCGCTGCCCTCGGCCAGGTGTGCCAGCCGCTGGCCGGTGCGCTTTTCCAGCTCTCGGAAGCCCTCGACGGCGAGCCGGCCGTTCGTCGTCCCGGACAGCAGCAACAGCACGTCCGCCATCCGCTCCGCGCTGGTGACGGCCGGACGGCCGGCCGCCACACCGGAATTCATCACGCCGAACTTGGCGGCCAGTTCCTCCACCTCACGGAACGGCTGCACCGTGATGCCCTTGGCGGTCACGCCGAACGTGTCGACGAGCGGACCCAGGGTCAGCCACTTGTCGTAGACGGCGGCGTAGTCGCGTTCCACCACGGTGACTTTGGCCATCGTCCGCCCCGGCACGGGAGTGCCGCCGTCGTGCAGCCAATCCCGTTCGGTGCCATCGGGATACACCATCGCGTCGGGGGTGTCGTGCTGCAGCGCGGTGAGCACCACGTCGCTGCGAGTGCCCAGGTGGTCCTTGGCCATCGCGCTGAAGGCGCGGGCGATGGCGCCGAAAGCGTCGAAGTCCGAACGGGTTTCCCAGGGCGGGTCGGTGGCGGCGCTGAAGGCGTGCACGTACGGGTGCATGTCGGTGCTGGACAGGTCGGCCTTCTCGTACCAAGTGGCCGCCGGAAGCACCACGTCGGACACCAATGTGGTGGAGGTCATCCGGAAGTCGATCGACATCAGCAGGTCGAGCTTGCCTTCCGGGATGTCGCCGTGGCTCGCCGGCTCGGCCTGCGCGTTGGAGTCCGTGCCCAGCAGATGCCGGAGGAAATACTCGCCGCCCTTGCCCGACGAGCCAATCAGGTTGGCACGCCAAACGCTTAGCACCCGCGGCCAGTTGGCCGGGTTGTCCGGGTCGGTCACGGCCAGCTTGAGCGTGCGCTGCCCCAGCTGCTCGGCGACGTACTCGGCGACGTCGCGACCGGCGGCGCGGGCCTCGTCGGCGACCTCGAGGCTGGATCGGTCGAACTGGGGATAGAACGGGCTCCACCCCATCGCCACCGACGAGGCCAGCAGGTCCATCGTGTGCCTGCCCGCGAACCTGCCCCGCCCCACCGGGCTGGCCAGCTTGTCGGCGCCGTGGCCGTCGTAGCGCCATTGGTCGGTGTGGGCGTACCAGTAGGAGGCGCCGGGCACCTGCCGCGGCGGGCGCGACCAGTCGGTGGCCATCGCCATCGTCTGAAATCCGGTGAGCGGACGCACCTTTTCCTGGCCAACGTAGTGCGCCCATCCCCCGCCGTTGCGGCCCATCGACCCGGTCAGCATCAGCAGCGCCAGCACTGCGCGGTAGATGGCGTCGCTGTGGAACCAGTGGCAGATGCCGCCGCCCATGATGATCATCGATCGGCCACCGGATTCCTCCGCGCTGCGGGCGAATTCCCGGGCCACCCGGATCGCCTGTGCCGCGGACACTCCGGTGATCGGCTCCTGCCATGCCGGGGTGTTCGGCCGGCTCGGGTCGTCGTAACCGGTGGGCCAGTCGCCGGGCAGCCCCGGGCGGGCCACTCCGTAGTGGGCGAGCATCAGGTCGAACACCGTGCACACCAGGTTGTCACCGACGCGGCGCACCGGCACGCCGCGCGCCACCGTGCTGCCCTCGCCGTTCACGGTGTCGAAGCTGGGCAGGTGCACCAGCGCGGTGTCGCCCGACCCCAGGACGGTGAGCGCCGGCTTCAGCTCGCCGAGATCCAGGTTCCACTTCCCGACGCCGTCCTCCCCGTACCGGAATCCCAGCGAGCCCTGGGGCACCGCAACGGAATTCGTCGCCTCGTCGAACACCGTGGGCTTGAGCGCGGCGTTTTCGACGACGTCTCCGATGTCGGCCGCGGTCAGGTTCTTGCCCGGCACCAGCATCTCGCCGCGCCGTTCCAGCTTGATCAGGAACGGCAGGTCGGTGTAGCGGCGCGCGAAGTCGACGAAGAACGGAACCGGCTTGCGCACATAGCATTCCGACAGGATCACGTGGCCCATCGCCATGGCCAGCGCCCCGTCGGTGCCGGCGGCGCACGGCATCCACTCGTCGGCGAACTTCGTGTTGTCGGCGTAGTCGGGGCTGACGGTCACCACCTTGGTGCCGCGGTAGCGGGCCTCCGCCATCCAGTGCGCGTCGGGGGTCCGGGTGATGGGGACGTTGGAGCCCCACATCATCAGGTACGCCGCGTCCCACCAGTCGCCCGACTCCGGCACGTCGGTCTGGTCGCCGAACACCTGCGGCGAGGCCACCGGCAGGTCGGCGTACCAGTCGTAGAACGACGTCATCGCGCCGCCGATCAGCTCGACGAACCGCGAACCGGCCGCGTACGACACCATCGACATCGCCGGGATCGGCGAGAACCCGGCGACCCGGTCCGGTCCATAGGCCTTGATGGTGTGCACGTGGGCGGCCGCGATCAGTTCGGTCGCTTCGGCCCAGCCGATCCGCACCAGACCGCCCCTGCCCCGCGCCCGCTGGTAGCGGCGCCGGCGCTCGGGGTCGGCCTGGATGTCGGCCCACGCCAGCACCGGGTCACCGAGGCGCGCCTTGGCCTCGCGGAACATCTCGACCAGCACGCCGCGGGCGTACGGGTAGCGCACCCGGGTGGGCGAGTAGCTATACCAGGAGAACGACGCACCCCGCGGGCACCCGCGCGGCTCGTATTCGGGCCGGTCCGGGCCCACCGAGGGGTAGTCGGTCTGCTGGGTTTCCCAGGTGATGATCCCGTCCTTGACGTAGATCTTCCAGGAGCAGGACCCGGTGCAGTTCACCCCGTGGGTGGAGCGCACCACCTTGTCGTGGCTCCACCGGTCCCGGTAAAAGACGTCGCCTTCGCGGCCGCCCCGCCGGGTGACGGTGCGCAGATCGGCGGAGAACTCGCCCGGGGTGAAAAATCGCCCACTGCGTTCCAGTAGCTCCTCGAGCGGTCCACCAACGTGAGGTGTCACGGTCAAGAGAAAAGCCTCCTAGTAGATCCACGTTGTACTTCGCCGTCGGGTTCGAATGCCGGCCGGGCGATGACGGGCATGTTAGCGAAATCCATTGTGGCAAAGTGATTTACAGGATAAAAATTCGTCGAGACCCGGCGTGGCAGGTGCGGCCACACCGTTCGAACAACCATCGGGATCGCTACTGGCATGCAAATCGCAGGTTACGGTGTTTCGGGACTATTACCTTCCGATTTCACGCGTGTCAGCTGCGATAGCGCTGTACGTTGCCTGCATGCAGGCTGTGGGCTTGTTATGAGCCTGCTCACAGCGCCCGGGTCAGGTCCGGCAGCCAGCCGCGATCGGCCGGCACCCAGTCGACGTCGGGCAGTTCGGCGGCGGTCACCCAACGCAGCGCCCGATGGTCGCGCGGGTGCGGCTCGCCGTCGAGCAGTCGCACGCGATACGCCCGCAGCGTCATCGTTTCGTTCAGCGGAATGTCGGCGCCGAGCCGGTCACCCACCTCGATGTCGTTCGCCACCAGGCCGAGCTCTTCGGCCAGCTCGCGGGCGAGCGCTGCGCGCTCGGTTTCGCCGGGAGCGACCTTCCCGCCGGGCAGCTCCCAGCGGCCGGCCAATTCCGGCGGCCGGACCCGCTGCGCGACCAAGACCCTGGAGCCCGAGATGACCGCTGCGGCGACGACGATCTGGGTCGGCATGGCCAGGACGGTATACCGTCGGTGCGCGGCTCGCCGGGGGTGGCCATCGTCCCGAGAACGGTTTCATGCATCAGGGGAGCCGCTCGGCATCGAATTCCATTGGGGCACAATGCCTCTATTACAGTTTGAGCGTCATCGTGGAATACTTGACTCTGTCGGTCACGACCTCTACCGGGCACTTTCTGAGAATCGGGGTTGGCAATGATCACCGAATCCGCAACGACGTTCTCCCGCACGTTCAGGGGCTACGACACGGCCGCGGTCGATGCCTACATCGAGATGTTGTTCGCCAAGCAGAAATTGCTGATCGACGAGGTTCAGAACCTAAGAGCCGAGCGCAAGGAATGCAGCGACGAGGCAGCCGCGCTGCGGATCGAAGTCGCCTGCCTCAGTGATGAGGTCGCCATGCTGTCGGACACCTCGCCGTCGCCCTACGCGATGCAACACCGGATGGCGAAGATGCTGCGGCGGGCGCTCGATGAGGCGTCCCGGATGCAGGTCGAGGCGCGAGCCGAGGCCGACACCCTGGTCGCGGCGGCGGAGGCCGGGGCCGAGGCCGCGCAGCGAGAGCACCGAGAACTGTTGGCGGACATAGCCTTACAGCAAAAGGCGCTGGAAACGCAGTGTGCGGAAACCAAGAGAAATGTCGACGCCGAGATCGCCGGGAGGCGCGCTGAAGCCCAATCGTCGATCGATCGCGCGTGGGAGGAAGCCCAGCACCAGCGTGAGCAGCTCCTCGCCGACGCAAAGCAGCAAGCTCGGCTATTCCATGAGCAGGCCCGGCAAGCGGTGGCCGAGGCGAACCAGCAGCGCATCATGATCCTCGAAGAACTGATGGGTGTTGCCCGCGACCTGCAAGCGGTTCCGGCCAGCCTTGAGTCCGCATACCAGCAACTGAAGAACCTGCCGGAGGCGAGCGTCGTGGTGCCCCTGGACCAGAGAAGTCAAGCGCCGGCCGGTCCCGCCGTAGCCTCGTAGGTGACCGCCTATCCCAGATGAGAGGATGCCTTCGGCATGGCTGTGTTAACGGATGAGCAAGTGGACGCCGCACTGCCCGAACTCAACGGATGGGAGCGTGTCGACGGCACCCTGCGCCGGTCGATCAAGTTCCCCGCGTTTCTCGACGGCATCGACGCCGTGCGGCGGGTGGGCGAGCACGCCGAGAGCAAGGATCATCACCCCGACATCGACATCCGTTGGCGGACGGTGACTTTCGCGTTGGTCACCCATTCCGAGGGCGGCATCACCCAGAACGACGTCGACATGGCGCGCGACATCGACGGGATCGTCGGGGGCTAGACCCTCGAGGCGTCCCGTCGCCCGGCGACCGCCATCCAGATCAGCGTCGCCATCGCCGCCACGATGTAGATCAGCCCGGCCCAGGCCAGGTACCACGGTCGGCCGATCTGCCAGATCGTCGGTTGCGCGAAGCTCAGCAACCAGGGCACGCCGACGATCGTAAGGGCCAACCAGCCCCAGCCGACGAGACGGGCGCCGGGCCACCCGCGCGGCGGCCCGTGAATCGCCCAGATCATCAGCGGCACCAGCCACACCCAGTGGTGGGTCCACGAGATCGGCGAGAGCAGCAGCCCGAACAGCTCGACCACCAGCAACCTGCCCAGAAGGTCGGTCGGGCCCAGCGCCCGCCAGGCCAGGATGGCCAGCGCCGCCGTCACCGCGAGGGCGACCACCACCAGCGGACCGAAGCCGGCGTCGTGGCCGAGGATCCGCGAGATGCCGCCGCGCCAGGATTGATTGAACGACGTGGCGATCGGCCCGACTCGGTGCGCGTCGCCCAGCAGGTCGGTGAAGTAGTAGCGGGCCTGATCGCCGACGACCAGGACCGACACGCCGACGGTGGCCAGGAACACCGCCGCCGAGAACACGGCGGCACCCCAGCGCCGCGCGCCGAGCAGGTAGACCCCGGCGATCGCCGGCGTCAGCTTGATCCCGGCCGCCACGCCGACCAGCAGCCCCGATAACCACCAGCGCGTCGACCAGGCCGCCCACAGCACCATCAGCATGAGCAGGACATTCACCTGGCCGTAGTCGAAGGTGCTGCGCAGCGGCTCGATCCAGATGGTGATCGCCGTCCACAGCATCGCGACGCGGTGACCGGCCCCGGCCGGCACGCCCATCAGGCGCTGGGCGATCCGGATCGCGCCGTACAGCGCGGCCATCGTCGCGACCTGCCACAGGAACGCCACCAGCCCAAACGGCAGCAGATGCAGCGGGTAGAACACGACCGCCGCGAACGGCGGATACGTGAACGGCAGCGGGAAGTCCGGCGTCTGGTCGGCGTAGACGTAGCTGTACAGGGTGCCCGGATGGTCGATCGCGGCGGCGCCGCCGAGGTAGACGTGCAGGTCGACGAAGTTCGCGCCGTTCGGCGCCAGGTAGGTCCAGGCGAGCCGCGCGGCGACGCTCGCGATCAGCAGTGCCGGGGCGGCCGCCTGAAGCGGGCTGGCCAGCCGCCGGGTGCGGGGCGCCGCCGGGGCGGCGGGGATGGTGTCTATCCGCCCGACTTTAGCCATCACCCCGGGTTCTGTGGCCGCTCGGTCACCGCCGTCACTCGTATCGGTAACGATCGAATAAATGCCACACGTGTCACTTGAGTCACACCAGCATCAAAGTAACTTCGGCCCCGGACCCGTCATCGACAACCAGGGAGAGTCATGCCAACCATCTGGACCTATTTGCGAGCGGCCGCCGTCGTGGTCGGTTCGTCCGCAGCGCTACTGACGGGCGGTATCGCCCACGCCGACCCCGTGCCCGCCCCGCCGGTGCCGAACATTCCGCAGCAGCTGATCGCCTCTGCGGCCAACGCGCCTCAAATCCTGCAGAACCTCGCTACCGCGCTCGGCGCCACGCCGCCCGCGGCGCCGGCGTCGCCCGGCATCACCTTCCCGGGAATGCCCTCGGCGGGCTCGCCGGTCTCGCCTTCGGCGGGCATCCCGTCCATTCCGGGGCTCACCCCGCCCGCTGCGGCCACGGCCCCGGCGGCGACGCCGACCATCCCGGGCCTTGGCCAGATCCCGGGCCTCGCCCAGGCGCCGGCGGCACCCGCCGTCCCGACCGCGCCGTCGATTCCGGGGCTGCCCGCCATCCCGGGCCTGTCCTCGCCGGCGGCTCCGGCCGCGCCGGCCACCCCGCAGATCCCGCAGGCGAAGGTGGACATGCCGGCGCTGCCGTCGGGCCTGCCGATCAACGTGCCCGCGCAGCTGACGATTCCGCAGGATCTGCAGGCGCTGGCCGCGGGACAGGCTCCGGCGGCACCGGCCGCACCGGCCGCACCGGCGCCGGTCAGCCCGATGTCGCCGCTGCTTTCGGCCCTGCCCTGAGCAGTTCGTTAGCCGACTAAACCGCCACCAACGACCGGAGGACATCGTGGCAACCACTCGGAATCTGTCCAAGGGTTTGGCCGCTCTCGTCACGGCGTCGGCTGCCGCGTTCGGGTTCTGCCCGAGCGCGGTGGCCGACCCGGCGGCGCCGCAGCCGACACCGCAGGCGAACTCGACCCAGCAGCTGCCCGGCCTGCCGGCGCTGTCGGAGCTGAGCCCGATAATCCAGCAGGCGGCCAGCAATCCCGGGCAGGCTACGCAGCTGCTGATGGCGGCCGCTCAAGCTTTCACGCACAACCCGACGGCGCCCGACGAATCCAAAAACGTTGCGGCGTCCGTGAATAAGTTCGTGGCCGAGCCGGGTGCGCCGGTTTCCGGGGCACCGGTGCAGCACGTGCCGCCCTTGGGCATCGAGCCCGGGCTGCAGTCGCACCTGCCGCCGGGAATCGATCCGGCTCGCGCGGCGGGCCCGGGGCCCGTTACGGCACCCCAGGCCGCCCCCTCCGCGGCCACGCCGCCGGCCGCCACGCCGGGCACCGAGCCCGTCGCGGCCGCCGTGCCGCCACCGGCACCCGCCGCGGCACCGGCACCCGCGCCGGCTCCCGCCCCGGACGCCGCACCCGCGTCCGCGCCGGCTCCCGCGCCGGGTCTGGGCCCTGACGCCCCGCCCACGCAGGACTTCATGTATCCCTCGATCGGCACGAATTGCCTTGCCGACGGCAGTAGTTCGATCGCGACCGCGCTATCGGTGGCGGGGCCGGCCAAGATCCCGACGCCGGGACCCGGGCCGGGCCAGACCGCCTACGTGTTCACCGCGGTCGGCACGCCGGGGCCCGCCGAGGTGCAGAAGCTGCCGTTGAACGTCACCTGGGTCAACCTGACCACGGGCAAGTCGGGGACGGTGGCGCTCAAGCCGCGCACCGACATCAACGGGGACGGGCCGACGACGCTGACGGCGATCGTCGACACCGGCTCGGGCAGCATCATGTCGACGATCTTCGGCCAGGTCACCACCAAAGAAAAGCAGTGCCAGTTCATGCCCACCATCGGCTCGACTGTGGTGCCCTAGAGTTTCCAGCCGGGCGAGCGACCGAGATGGCTGACAATGCGGTCGAGGTCGCTCGCGCCGTCGGGCGCGGTGAGGGCCGGGCCGAACGGGGCACCCTGCGTCGTGCGGTACTCCCCGTCCGGAACGACGAACACCAGCGGTAGCACGGCGGCCACCACGTCGTCCGAAAGCGCAAGGGGCGCACCGATGCTCCGCGCGACGTCCCAGCCGTGCACCACGTAGTCCACGAAGTGGAAGCCGATCGCGATCGCGCCGGGGAACGCCGCCCCGGGGCCGAATTCGGGCAACGAAAAACTCGCCTCGAGCACCCCGTCGGCGGCGAACGCGTCGAGCACGTCGGCCGCCGCCGCGGCGTAGCTGCCGCCCGGATCGGCCGCGACGGCGTCGACCACGCGGTCGGTCGCCCAAACCGTCTCGCTGGCGCCGCCGCCACGCGCCGCGGCGGCGAACCCGTGATGCTGCGCGGTCATGTGGGCGAGCAGGTCGAGCAGGTTCCAGCCCGCGCAGGGTGTGGGCCGATTCAGATCGTCGCGGGTAACGGCCGCGACGATCTCGACGGACGCCTGCACGGCCGCGCGGTGGAACGGTCGAACGTCAGATATCGTATGCATGGGCAGATCGTATGCATGCGCATATCGTCTGTCAACGCTACGCTTCCAGCATGGCGACCAGGCGTCCCGATCTCGCGGCGATGATGGCGCCGCTGGTTCGCGAGATGATGGCGGCCGAGGTCCCCGTGCTGCAGGCGCACGGATTGTCGATGTGGGGCTACGTGGTGCTGAGCGCGCTGGATCGCTCGCCGGTACGCAGCCAGGCTGCCCTCGCGGAGGCGATCGGCGCCGACAAGACCCGCATCATCCCCACCCTCGACGACTTGCAGGAGCGGGGCTACATCGAACGCCGGCCCGACCCGGACGACCGGCGCGTGCGGCTACTGGCGCTCACCGAGGCGGGCCGTGCCGCGAAAGATGGTGCGCAGGAAGACATCCAGCGCGGCGAAGAGCGCTGGCTGGGGCGGCTGTCGGCCGACGATCGCCGCGCGTTCCTGCGCGTCCTTCGTCAGCTGTCGGCCGCCGGGGGTGGCGTGTAGCTAGTACGCCATGAAGAGGATGGCGTCGCGGTCGTACTCGAGGCCCGGATGGGCGCTGGCGAGGTGAGCCTGGGTGAGCTCGACCAGCTCGTCCTCGTCCTTGCCCGTGATGGCTTCGCCGCAGGGACACGTTATGTGTGTCTTCACGTTGCCGCCTTTCCCTTCGCTGCTGCCTTCATCTGCTTTTTATACGATCGCACCTTCCCGAGGGACTGCGCGTCGACGATGTCGGCGACGGACAGGTGCGCGCCCGCCTTGCCGAAGTCGCCGGCCGCCGCCCGCCAGCCCGTCGGCGTCACGCCGTACTGCTTGCCGAGCAGCGCCAGGAAGATCTTCGCCTTCTGCTCGCCGAAACCGGGTAGCCCCTTGAGCCGGCGCAGCAGCTCTTGCCCGTCGGGCTTGCCGGCCTTCCACAACCCGGCGGCGTCGCCGTCGTAGCGGTCCACGATGATCTGCGCCAGGGCCTGGATGCGCTTGGCCATCGATCCCGGGAAGCGGTGCACCGCAGGCCTTTCCGAGCACAAGGCGGCGAACTTGTCCGGGTCGTAGTCGGCGATCTTGGCCGCGTCCAGGCCGCCCATCCGGTCCGCGATCTTCTTCGGGCCGGCGAAGGCCGTCTCGAACGGCACCTGTTGGTCCAGGAGCATGCCGACCAGCAACGCGAACGGGTCATCTTCCAGCAGCGCATCGGCCCCGGGCTCCTGCGCCAGGCAGAGCTTCGACATACGCCGACTCTAGCGCCCGGGCTATCGTGGCGTGGTGGTGGATGAGGCCAAGTTGGAACTGATGCTGGCCCGGGACGAGTTGCATCAGCTCGTCACCGCCTACTGCCGGGCCGTCGACCGCGCTGACTATGCAGCGCTGCGGAACCTGTACCACCCCGACGCGACCGACTCGCACGGCTCGTTCTCCAGCGGCGGCGTCGAACAGTTCATCGGACAACTACGGGTTGCCGAGCCCTATGTGCGCGTCTCCCAACACAACGTCACCACAACGAATTTCGTGATCGACGGCGACACGGCCCGCGGTGAGATCTACTGCCTGGTGTTTCACACGTTCGCCGGTCCCGAGCACGACATCGACGTCATCATCGGCGGCCGGTATCTGGACCGGTACCTCAAACACGACGGCGCCTGGAAGTTCAGCCACCGCACGATCGTGGCGGATTGGGCGTACCAGAAGGACCCGTCGGAATTGAACTTCGGACACCCGAGCACCCGGGGCAGCCTGCGCGGCCAACCCGGCCAGGCCGACCCGTCGATCGGCCTATTCACAGTCGACTGAACCGGTGACATCCTTTCGGGATGAGCGTGCGGGACGAGTCGACCGCCGGGCGGCAGTTCGTGGCCAAGCTCCCGTTCCCGATGTCCAAGGCGATATCCCGAATGATCACCGACGAGGCGCGCCCCAACTGGATCTACTTCATCGTCATGGGGGTGGCGCTGGCGGCGGTCTACGGCGGCTTCTATGTGGCGGAGCACGCCCCGGCGGGCTGGGAACACAGCACCGCGACCGTCGTGGTCGGGATCGTCCTTGTCGTGATGGCGCTCGCCTACGTCGGGTGGCGCGCCACCGGGGAGATCCCGATTACGGTCGCGGCCGACGGGCTGACCGTCAATAAGGGGCACGCGGTGGTGTTCTCGTTCAGCGATGCGACGCTCGGCCTCTGGGCCTACGGTGGCAGGACCAAAACGATGGGCAGCGCGCTGCACCTGCGCTCCGGTGCCCATCACTTTGTGCTCGGCGGACGGGATCATCGCGTTGGTGCCGGGACCCTGCTCGACGAATCGCCCCAGGGCTACGTCGACGCGTGGTTGTGGGCCTCGGATTTCGACGAGCTGCTCGCCATGGTCGGCCGCCGAAGTCGCCTGGATGCGCACCGACTAGGGGCGGCGGAACTGACTCGCTGCCTGCTGTATCCCAACATGGAATTGGCGCAGCAGATGTCGACGTGGTCCGTCGCGGGCAAGCAACGACTCTTCGCATCGTCGTCGCAACCACTGGTGGCCCTGGAGCTGGGCGCGGATTGGATCCGCGTGGTCGACGCGAGCAACGGGGCCGTCATCGCCACGGCGCCGTGCGCGCAGGTGAGCGCGACGCCGGAAACCTACAGGTGCCGGCGGTGGCGAAACGGCCCGCCCTACAAGCAACCCGAGCCGTCGCCCGTTGTCGTGCTGTGCGTTCCCGGCGTGGAGCCCATGCCCATCGGATGTCAGGAGTACCGCGGCCTCCTGGACTACTCAGCGCGGTTCGCGTGGCGCGGCACCGTTCCGGATCGGGTGAACCGGCCGGCCGACTACTCCGTCGCCGCCGGCGATTGGTTGTTGCTCGTCGACAAATTCGGCTTGACCCCGCAGCTGGTGGACAGGGCCCACACGAATTAACCGCTCTTGCGGCGGAATTCGCGGCGGCTCTCCACCGGACCGTGTGCCCGCGAGTGCTTGTCGCCGCCGTCTTTGTGATCGGATGCGCCCGCCGACTTGGCCTTCTTGCGGTCGAGGGCTTCGCGGAACTTGCGCTTCGTGTCGTCCTCGTGTTCGGAGTTCGATTCGGCCATACCGGCAGCCTAGCCTGGACGGGCGCGCGTGGCTCCTGGTTTTACCGCTTACCCGGCGGCATGCCGTAGACGTGCGAGATCCGCAGCGTCATCAGCACCCGCCGGTCGGTGACCATCGCCTCCCGGAATTCATCCCAGTCCGGGTGCTCCCCGGCGATGTTGCGATACAAGGCAATCAGCGCCTCGACGGTGTCGTCGCCGGGCGCTGCGGCCGGGGGCGTCAGCTCGGCCGTCCCCTCGGCGACGGCATACGACCATCCGTCGTCGGCGTCGACCAGGATCGAGGCACGCGGATCGCGGCGCAGGTTGCGCGTCTTTGCCCGCGGCTCGGTGATCGACACGCGCACCACCAACTCGCGCGGGTCGAAGTGATAGCTCACGTTCGACAGTTGGGGCCGCCCGTCGCGCTTGATGGTGGCCAGCACTCCGAGGGAGTTCCCGCTGATCACGGCCAACAGCTTGTCGTCGAAGACTTGGCGTCCCATGCACCGAGCCTACGTCGTGGTGAAATCGAGGTATGACCACATGCGCGGCGTTCCTGCGCGGGGTCAACGTCGGCGGCGTCAACCTCAAAATGGCCGAGGTGGCCGCCGCGTTGACCGGAGCCGGGTTCGCCAATGTCCGCACGATCTTGGCCAGCGGCAACGTGCTGCTGGAGTCGTCCGGCGGGGCGGCCGCGGTGCGCAAGAAGGCCGAGGCCACGCTGCGCGAGCGGTTCGGCTATGACGCGTGGGTGCTGGTGTACGACATCGATACGGTGCGTGCCGTCGTCGACGCCTACCCCTTCGAGCGCGAGGTCGAGGGGTACCAGTCCTACGTCACGTTCGTCGCCGACGAGGCGGTGCTCGACGAGCTGGCCAAGCTGCGCGCGGGCCCCGACGAGAAGATCAGCCGCGGCGACGGCGTCGTCTACTGGCAGGTTCGGAAGGGCAGCACGCTGGACAGCACGATCGGCAAAACGATGGGCAAGCCCCGCTACAAGTCCTCGACAACCACCCGCAACCTGCGCACCCTGGACAAAGTGTTGCGTTGATTGCCTTGCGCGCCAACGTCAGTCGTCGGGCACGTTGGTCAGGTAGCGCATCGCGTCGGACTTGTTCAGGCCCAGCGCCTTGGCCACCTCCACGTACTCCTTGGCGGCCGCGGCCATCGCGGCGTCGGTCGGATCGAAGCGGGAGATGAAAGTGCCGAAGCGCCCGCGCGTTTCGACGATCGCCGCCGACTCGAGCTCGCGGTAGGCCCGCGCCACGGTGTTTGCCGCGACCCCGAGCTGGCCCGCCAGGTCACGCACCGTCGGGAGCCGGGAACCAGGAGGCAACGCACCCGCCCGGACCCCGTCGATGACCTGGGTTCTGAGCTGGTCGAACAGCGGTTTGCCCGCCTTGACATCGACCTTCAGCCAATCCCGCAGCTCCACTTCTTCAGTATGTCCCAAGCACGACTATCTTTGTGGGATGCGAGTAACTGTGCTCAGCGGCGCGGGGATCTCCGCGGAGAGCGGCGTGCCGACATTCCGGGACGACAAGAACGGATTGTGGGCCCGCTTCGATCCCTACGAGCTGTCCAGCACGCAAGGGTGGCGCAAGAACCCCGAACGGGTGTGGGGCTGGTATCTGTGGCGCCACTACCTGGTCGCCGACGTCGAACCCAACGCCGGGCACCTCGCCATCGCCGCGTGGCAGGATCACGCCGAGGTCACCGTGGTCACCCAGAACGTCGACGACCTGCACGAGCGCGCCGGCAGCACACCGGTCCACCATTTGCACGGAAGCCTCTTTGAATTCCGTTGCGACCGTTGCGATATGGACTACACCGGGCCGCTGCCCCGAATGGCCGAACCGGCGGTCGAGGTCGAGCCTCCGGTGTGCCACTGCGGCGGCCTGATCCGGCCGGACATCGTCTGGTTCGGCGAGCCGCTACCCGATGAGCCGTGGCAGCGGGCGGTCGACGCGACGCAGTCCGCCGACGTGATGGTGGTGGTGGGTACCTCGGCGATCGTCTACCCGGCGGCCGGGCTGCCGGACCTGGCGCTGTCCCGCGGCACCGTCGTCGTGGAGGTCAACCCCGAGCCGACGCCGCTCACCCGGAACGCCACGATCAGCATCCGCGAGAGTGCGAGCCAGGCGTTGCCGGAGCTGCTGCAGCGGCTGCCTGCCCTGCTGAATTCTCCTTAGCCCATCGAGACTGCGCACAGATCGCGGTTTGTCCACAAAATCGCGCACTGAGCGCAGTCTCGATGCGTCTCTGTCCGCCTGATCGGCGAGCGTGCGCTCATGACGCGCGGCGAACCTTTTGTAGGTAGCGAGGCGGTGAAGGCCGGGACGCTGCGGAAGCACCAGCTGCGCTCTGGATTCCGCGCGGTGTTTCCCGACGTCTACGTGCGACGGGATCGACAGTTGACACTGCGCGACCGCGCCGTGGCGGCTTGGCTGTGGTCGCACCGGCAGGGCGTGCTCGCCGGGCTGACCGCAGCTGCGTGGCACGGGGCGAAGTGGGTGGACGAGGACCTACCCGTTGAGTTGGTGTGGTCGAACGCGCGGTCGCCACGCGGCCTGCATACGTTCGACTTCGAGCTACCTCCGGAAGAGATCCGGGTGATCGCGGGCATTCCCGTTACCACGCCTGAGCGCACGGCATTCGACATCGGTCGGCGCAAGGCCACGGGAATGGGAATCGCATATTTGGACGCCCTCATGCGGGCGACCGGCACCAAGACGAGCAAAATCCTCGAAATCGCGGGCCGACATCGCGGCGCGCGGGGACTCAGGCGGCTCCAAAGAGCGCTGGCGCTAGTCGATCCCGGTTCGCAGTCACCGAAAGAGACGTGGCTCCGCCTGCTGTTGATCCGCGCGGGCCTGCCGCGGCCCACGACCCAGATCCCTGTAATCGCTGGGCGCAGCTGTATTACCTCGATATGGGATGGGACGACGTCATGGTTGCCGTCGAGTATGACGGCGAGCAGCATCGCATAGACCGTTGGCAGTACACCAAAGACATTCGGCGCAGTGAGGCGCTGGAGCGGCTCGGCTGGATCGTCATCCGGGTGACGGCATCGGACCGTCCCACCGACATCATCGGCCGGGTTAGAGACGCGTTGGCTTTTCGCGAATGCGCCGAGACTGCGCACAGATCGCGATTTAACCCCCGACCCACGCGCTGAGCGCAGTCTCGGCGAAAAGACCTACGGCCGCCGCGCCCGGCCCAGCGCCAGCTCCGACACCGGCAACGGGGCCCACACCGGCAACGTCCACTCCCGCCGCGACGTGTCCACCTCGAAACCGCCGTCGACGATCGCGCGCTCGGTGTCGCGATGCGTGTGGCAGTTGCCGAACAGCCTGGGCCACAGCGTCGCGTCGGCGAACCGCTGCAGCCGGCCGCGCCCGCCGGCGCTGGCCACATGCTCGAGATACCGCAGCTCCCCACCGGGCCGCAGGAGCGAATACATGCGCCGCAGTACGCCGGGGACGTCGCGCACCGAGCACAACACCAGCGAGCACACCACGGCATCGAAGAGCTCGCCGTCGCTGAACGCCTCGGCGGTCTCCCCGATCACGACGACGGGCACGGGCGCCGCCTCGGCCGCGGCAAGGGCATGGGTCCTCAGCCGCGGCTCGGGCTCGACCGCGACCACCTGCTCGACCCCCGGCGGGTAGTTGGCGAAGTTTGTCCCGACGCCCGCGCCGATTTCCAGCACCCGGCCCGACAGGCCGGCCACGTTCTCCCGGCGCAGCGCCCGAACCGCCTCGGCCTCGTGGGCGGCGACGACGGGCCAAACACGCGCGAAGAACGGGTTGTCGATCGCGCGCTCGGCTGCCTGCGTCATCTCCGCGACTCCTCCTGCGGCCGATGCGCCGCCACCCATGACGCCAGCATCTGGGGTGTGGCGTCCCGGCCGCAGTATCCCATTACCAATTGTCCGCAGAACACCGAGGACAGCACCCGGTCGGCGAACGCCTCGGCGTCGCCGAACGGCAGGTGCGGCTTGGCGATCAACATGGCCGCGACGCCGTGCAGCGCGGTCCACAACTCCAGCGCGAGGGTGGTCGGGTCGACGGGGCGGTAGGTGCCGTCGTCCATCAGCCGCTGCACGGTGGCGCGGATGTGCTCGAACGCGGAGTTGCTCAGCGTGGCGTCGACGCTGCTCCCGGACCGCCACTCACCCATCGTGGCGATCCGGTACAACTCCGGGGTCTGGACCGCGAGCCGGACATAGGCCAGCCCCTGCGCACGCAGCACCGCCACCGGGGAGGTGTGTTCGGCCGCAAGGCGCCGCATTTCGGGGTCCAGCTTTTCGAAGTAGCGCGCGCACACCGCGTCGAGCAGGGCGTCCTTGTCGGAGAAATGCAGATAGATCGACGGCGGCGTGACGCCGACGCGTTGTGCCACCGAACGGATCGACACCGAGCGGGCGTGCCCGGTTTCCAACAGCAGCTCGGTAGTGGCGTCCAGGATCTCGTCGCGCAGGCGCTCGCCGGAGCCGCGAGGCGCCCTCGCGCGACGCAGACCTTCGGCCGATACGTCAACCACTGTGGGTCACCGACTCCTCGATCGGGCGCCCGTTGTGCTGCACCGGCCCCTCGGTCGGCTCGGCGTGCAGCGCGATCTCCGACGGCGCCTCGCTGATGCCGAACCGCTCGTGCAGCCACACCAAAGGCCTTGGCGCCCACCAGTTCCAGCGGCCCATCACGTGCATGAACGCGGGGACCAGGACCATCCGCACCAGCGTCGCGTCCGCGAACACGGCGAGCACCAGCCCGAGACCGAACATCCGCATGAACGACACGTGCGCGGCGATCAGCGCGGCGAACGACATCGACATCACCAGCGCGGCCGCGGTGATCACCCGTCCGGTGCGGGCGACGCCGTGCGCCACCGCTTCGTCGTTGGCGGCGTGCGCCTCTCTTGCGGTCGGATTCGCCGGTCGGTACTCGAGCCAGTACTCCCGGATGCGGGAGATCAGGAACACCTCGTAATCCATCGACAACCCAAAGGCTATGCAGAACAACAGCACTGGCATGTTGGCCACCAGCGTTCCGCTGGGGGTGGTGCCGAGCGCGCCGAGGTGGCCGTCCTGGAAAATCCACACCAGCGCCCCGAACGCCGCACTAAGCGACAGCACGTTGCACACCAATGCCTTCAGCGGCAGCACCACGCTTCCGGTGAGCAAGAACAGCAACACGAACGTGACGGCGGCCATCAGTCCCAGCACCAGCGGGAGCCGGTCGGTCACCGCGTCGACGCTGTCCCGGTTGATTTGTGCGACACCGCCCATTTCGACGGCTCGGCCGCCCGGCCCGGGCACCTCGTGCAACCGTTTGAGCTGAGTGTCATTGGCCTGGGTGAACAGCGGGGCCGTGCTGTTGACCGTCAGGAAGGCGCTGCCGTCGACCAGCCCGGTGGCCGCGGCGGGCGGCCCCACCGGGTTTCCGTTCACGAAGGTCCCGCCCGGCGCCGATACGCCCGACACTTCGGGCACCCGGGAGAGGTCGGCGGCGTACTTGTCCAGATCCGCCGGGTTGAGCCCGCGGACGTCACGGACGACGACGGGCACCGCCGTCGCGGAGTCGTGCGCGAACCCGGTGCGCAACTCGTCGCCGACCTGATGCGACGACGCCGAACGCGGCAGCACCCGGTCGTCGGGGAAGCCCCACTTCACCGAGAAGAACGGCAGCCCCAGCAACAGCAGCAACGCCATGACGGACAGGCCGACCGGCGCCCAGCGCCGCATCACGAACTTGCTCGACCGGTACCAGAACCACTGCTCGACCGGCCGGTGCAGCGGGTCAGGCCGGCGCAGGGCGTGGCGGATCAGCCGGCGCACGTCCAGCGCGTCCAGCCGGTCCCCCAGCAGCACGATCGCGGCCGGGGTCACCACGATGGACGCGGTGGCGACGAAGGCCACGGTGGCCACACCGGCGTACGCGAACGACTTGAGGAAGTACATCGGGAACGCCACCGTCGCCGACATCGACAACGCCACGGTGACGGCGGAGAACAGCACGGTGCGGCCGGAGGTGGCCATCGTTCGGATCAGCGCGTCGTTGCGGTCGCTGCCCTCGGCCAGTTCGTCGCGGTATCGGCTGACGATCAGCAAGGTGTAGTCGATCGCCAGCGCGAGGCCCAGCGCGGTGCTGAGGTTCAGGGCGAAGATCGACACCTCGGTGGTGAAGGTGATGAGCCGCAACACCGTCATCGAACCGACCACCGCCAGCGCGCCGAGGGCCATCGGCAGCGCCGCCGCGAGCAGCCCACCGAACACCCAGATCAGCACCAGGAAGCTCAGCGGCAGCGCGATGATCTCCATGACGACGAGGTCTTCCTGGTTCTGCTTGTTGATCTGGGCGTACTGCATCGCCGGGCCGCCGGCGCGGACGGTGACACCGTCACGGTCGTGGACGAATTGGTCCGCCAGGGTTTGGGCGTTGCTCTGCGCGAAGTTCTCGCCGCCCTTGAGGTTGATGACGATCAGCCCCGACTTGCCGTCCTTGCTGACCAGATCGGCGGCCGCCTGCGGCGGCGCGGTCCAGGCCGAGGTCACGTTGTAGACCAACGTCGAACCCCGCAGATCGCGGACCAGGTCGGTGCCCACCTTGCGCGCCTGGTCGCTCTGGGCGCCCGCGGGCGAGGTCACCATGACCAGCATCTGCTGGCCGCTCTGCCCGAACTTGTCGGTGAGGATTTGGATGGCGTGCGCTGATTCCGAGTTCGGATCCTGGAAGCCCCCGGGTGCCAGGCTCTTGGCGACGGGGATGCCGAAGACCGCCGCGCCGATGAAGACCAGGACTGCGATCGCGATTATTCGTCGTGGTGCCGCTATGGCCAATCGAGCGATCGCTTGCAGCATGTCCCCGGTCCTCCCGCCGCCGTGCCGGTCACGCTGGACCGCAACTGACCCGGCGGTAACTTATCAGCGATAACTAACAGGTGTCAAACAACACTATCGATAAATACGGCTCCCCGCGGGCGGATGGTTCAAACCCTCTGGAACCGGTTCCAACCGGCACCTACCCACCGGAAACCTACCCGTCGGTAAATTGCCATTATTTTCCGAATCGTGACTCACCGATTCCTTAGAGGTGACCCATACGCTCATAGTCATGTGGATCGACGACTCGAGTGCCGATGTCATCAAGGCTGACTTCGAGGCTCTCTACCACGGCGACGTGCTGGTGGAAGGCGAGACCTCCGAGCAGTTCGAAGACCAGCACACGCTGCCTACGGCAAGCTGACCGCCCATGAGCGTGCTAGCACGGCTGCTGATGGCCGAACCCGCCATCACCCGATGGTTCCGTCGATAGCGATCGATCTTGCTTGAGACGAAAACCCCCCGCGCACCGCGGGGGGTTTTCGTTTCCCCGCCTTAGCGGGGCGCCATGCGAATGGCACCGTCCAGGCGGATGACCTCCCCGTTGAGCATCGGGTTCTCGATGATGTGCACCGCGAGCGCCCCATACTCGTCGGGGTCACCGAGCCGGGCCGGGTGCGGCACCTGCTTGCCCAGCGACTTCTGCGCCTCCTCGGGCAAGGATCCCAGCAGCGGGGTCTTGAACAGCCCGGGCGCGATGGTCACCACGCGGATGAGCTCGCGGGCCAGGTCGCGCGCGATCGGCAGCGTCATGCCGACCACGCCGCCCTTGGACGCCGAGTAGGCGGCCTGGCCGATCTGGCCGTCGAACGCGGCGACGGAGGCGGTGTTGACGATGACGCCGCGCTCCTCACCGAGGGGTTCGGTTTTCGCGATGCGCTCGGCGGCGAGCCGCAACACATTGAAGGTGCCGATCAGGTTGACCTCGACCACCTTCTTGAAGCCGGCCAGCGGGAACGGGCCGTCCTTGGACAGCGTCTTGATGGCGTTGCCGATGCCGGCACAGTTGACGTTGATGCGCAGCGGCCCAAGCGATTCGGCCACATCGAGCACCTTGGCGACGGCGGCCTCGTCGGTGACGTCGGCCTCCACGAATCGGGCGCGCTCCCCCAGCTCGCGGACGGCCTCCTCGCCCCGCAGGTCCAGCACCACCACCTGCGCCCCGGCGTCGAGCAGCCGCTTGGTGGTCGCCAGGCCCAGCCCCGACGCTCCCCCGGTGACGACGGCTACGGCGTCCTTGATCTCCATGCGAGTCCTTCCAATCGTCCAGCCAACCAGTTGGTTGGCGACTATACCCAGTCCCTGAGCACCGATTCGATGTCGGCCGTCGGCTCCGCCGGGCGGGGGGTGTCCGGCGACGTGCGGGAGAACCGCGGCGCCGGCAACGGCTGCAAGCCCCCGTTCACCTCGTAGAAGGTGTTGCGCTCGGTGATGTGCGGCTCGGTCTGCACCTCCCCGAAGGCCAGCACCGGCGTCACGCAGGCGTCCGAGTCGGCGAACACCTTGGCCCAGTGGTCACGGTCCCGGCTGGCGAACGTCTCGGTCAGCACCGCCCGCAGCTCGGGCCAGCGGGCGGCGTCGTTCTGCGGCGGCAGGTTGGCGGCGTCCAGGCCCAGCCCGGCCAGCATCGCCGCGTAGAACTGGGGCTCGATGGCGCCGACGGCGACGTAGCGGCCGTCGGCGCACTCGTAGGTGTCGTAATAGGGAGCGCCGCCGTCGAGCATGTTGGTGCCGCGCACGTCGGTCCACATGCCCGAGGAGCGCATCTGCCACATCATCTGGATCAGCACGCTGGACCCGTCGACCATGGCGGCGTCGACGACCTGCCCCTTGCCGGAGCTCTGCCGCTCCCACAGCGCGGAGAGGATGCCGACCAGCAGGAACATCGAGCCACCGCCGAAGTCGCCGACCAGGTTGAGCGGCGGCACCGGCCGCTCGCCAGCCCGGCCGATGGCGTGCAGGATCCCGTTCAGCGAGATGTAGTTGATGTCGTGGCCCGCCTGCTGGCTGCGGGGGCCGGCCTGGCCCCAGCCGGTCATGCGGGCGTAGACCAGGCGGTCATTGACCTTCGCGCAGTCCTCGGGGCCCAGGCCGAGCCGCTCGGTGACCCCGGGCCGGTAGCCCTCGATCAGCACGTCGGCCTTGGCGACGAGCCGCAGCACCAGGTCGCGTCCCTCGTCGGACTTGAGGTCGGCCGTGACCACGCGCCGATTGCGACTCATGGAGTCCTTCACTGAGTCCCTGCCGCCATCCGCGGCATTACCCGACGGCCGGTCGATGCGCACCACATCCGCACCGAGATCCCCCAGAATCATCGCGGCATGCGGGCCGGGCCCGATGCCGGACAACTCGACAACACGCAATCCCCGCAGCGGTCCCGCCATTGGCGCACCGACCTTTCGTCGTCGAACAACCGGTTGTTCGCATCTTCGCAGCCGCGCCGAACGCCCGCGCAGCCCGGTCACCTAGTCTGGGGCCCATGCCGGATTCTGGGATCGCCACGCTCGCACCCGTCGCGGGTCTCGACGTCACGCTGACCGACGGGGTGCTGTCGGTGACCATCAACCGCCCCGACAGCCTGAATTCCCTGACGATCCCGGTGATCACCGGCATCGCCGACGCGATGGAACGGGCGGCCACCGACCCCGACGTCCGGGTCGTGCGCCTCGGCGGAGCCGGCCGCGGCTTCTGCTCCGGGGCGGGCATCAGCGCCGACGACATGTCGGGCAGCGGCGGGGTCCCGCCGGACGAAATCGTCCTGGAGATCAACCGGCTGGTGCGGGCCGTCGTCGCGGTGCCGCACCCGGTGGTCGCCGTCGTCCAGGGTCCGGCGGCCGGCGTGGGCGTGTCCCTCGCGCTGGCATGTGACGTCGTATTGGCTTCCGAGAAAGCGTTTTTCATGCTCGCGTTCACCAAGATCGGGTTGATGCCCGACGGCGGCGCGTCGGCGCTGATCGCGGCCGCGATCGGCCGGACCCGGGCGATGCAGATGGCGTTGCTGCCCGAACGATTGCCGGCCACCGAGGCCTTGTCCTGGGGACTGGTCACCGCGGTCTATCCCGCGGACGACTTCGACGCCGAGGCGGACAAGGTGATCGAGAGGCTGCTGGCGGGCCCGGCGGTCGCGTTCGCCAAGACCAAGCAGGCGATCAACGCGGCCACGCTCACCGAGCTGGACCCCGCCCTGCAGCTCGAATACGAGGGGCAGTCGCGCCTGCTGGTGTCGCACGACTTCAAGGAGGGCACAACGGCTTTCCAGGAGCGCCGCGCGCCCGGCTTCACCGACCGCTGAAGCGCTTACTCCCGGCCAGAACCGGCAATCCTCCCTCGCGTTGGTTCCGAATACACAGGCGAGGAACGGAGAGACGATGGCGCGCTGCCTGGTCACCGGGGCGACCGGCTACATCGGGGCCCGGCTGGTGCCCCGACTGCTGGACGACGGCCACCACGTTCGCGCCCTGGCCCGCGACCCGGGCAAGCTGGCCGGCGTGCCGTGGCGCGACCGGGCGGAGGTGGCGCGCGGCGATCTCGGCGACGTCGAGTCGCTGACCGCGGCGTTCGACGGCATCGACGTGGTCTACTACCTGGTCCATTCGATGGGCACGTCGAAGAATTTCGCCGCCGAGGAAGACCGCGCCGCACGCAACGTGGTGACCGCCGCCCGCCGCGCCGGCGTGCGCCGGGTGGTGTACCTGAGCGGGCTGCATCCCGAGGGCCGCAAGCTGTCCGAGCACCTCGAGTCCCGTGCGGCCGTGGGCGAAGCCCTGATCGACTCCGGCATCGAGACTTTGGTACTGCAGGCAGGGGTGGTCGTCGGGTCGGGCTCCGCGTCGTTCGAGCTGATCCGGCACCTCACCGACCGCTTGCCGATGATGACCACGCCGAAGTGGGTGCACAACAAGATTCAGCCCATCGCAGTCCGCGACGTGCTCCACTACCTCGTCGCGGCGGCGACGGCGCCGGTGCCGGAGTCTCGGACGTGGGACATCGGCGGACCCGACGTCCTCGAGTACGGCGACATGATGCGCGGCTACGCCGAGGTCGCGGGGTTGGGCAGGCGCTACCTGATCGTGCTGCCGTTTCTGACGCCGACGATCGCCAGCCTCTGGATCGGTACCGTCACGCCGATCCCCCCCGGGCTGGCGCGCCCGCTGATCGAATCGCTGGAATGCGATGCGGTGATGCGCAATTCGGACATCGACGGCATCATCGGGCCACCGCCGGGCGGCCTGACCGGCTACCGGCACGCCGTGGAACTCGCGCTCGATCGCGGGACCCGCGGCCTGACCGACGCCACCTGGGCCTCGCTGGGCTCGGACCCCGCCGAGCCGCTGCCCAGCGACCCGGACTGGGCCGGCGAGATCATCCACTCCGAGGTTCGGACCGCCGAGATCCCCGCCGAGCCCGGCGAGGTTTGGCGCGCGATCGAGGAGGGGATCGCCCGGCGCCGGCCGTTCAAGGGTTGGGTCGTGGAGCACCGCGAGCCCGGCGGCGCGCTGCGGTTGCGCTCCCGGGCGCGCGCGGTGGGTCAGGAGTGGCTGGAGATCGGCGTCGCGCCCGGGGACGGCGGGGGCAGCCGCTACACGCTGCGGGCGATCTTCGTGCCGCGCGGCCTACCGGGACGGCTGTATTGGATCGGGTTGCGGCCGTTGCGGATTGCCGCGTTACGCGCGTTGGCGCGCGATGCGTCGGGACGCCTCAGACGCCGAACAGCGGGGGCAGAGCGAGCACCATGATCAGGCCCCACACGAAGTGGGTCAGCACCGGCGCCAGCACCCCGCCGCTGGCCCGGCGTTCCAGCGCGCACACCGTGCCCAGGATGACCGCGGCGAACCCCAGCATCGGGTTGCCGCTGACCAGGGTGGCGCAGGTGTAGAGCAGCGTCGAGATGACCACCGGGCGGCGGCGGCCCAGCGCGGTGTAAAGCGCGCCGCGAAAGAAGATCTCCTCGGCGATGCCGTTGATCACGGTGATCGCCACGATAAACGGCAGGTACCCGTGATGGGCGAACAGCAACACCCGGGTGATCAAGTCCGCCACGGGCGGTATCTCCCGGACGATCAGCCCGCCCGCCAGGAAAACACCACCCAGCAGCAGGCCGACGGTCGTGCCGGTGATGACGGGCCGCTGGTTACGCCCGCGCCAGCAGATGCCGCCCAGATGCAATGGGCCCGAGAGCAATCCGCCGGCGATCCACACCGCGGCCAGCACCAGGGTCAGCCAGTAGAAGCTCGACTCGCCCGGATGGCGGCGCAGGGAGAATCCGAGCACCACGGCGCCGATTGCCAGCGTGATCGCGACGACGACGCGCCGGCGTCGCACCACACCGGGCGGTTCGTTATGGGGCACAGCGACATTGGTGATCGCCCGGCGCAATTCGGCGGCGACGCTGGCGTGGTACGGAGCGGTCGACTGGCTCATGCGGGGCGAACCTTCGCGTTGAGGGCGAACAGGATGTCGAGGCCGGTGCGCAGCGCACCGGCCAGCGGGCCGGGCACGCGGTTGACCAACCGCAGCGTGGGTCGCGCGATGGGCGGCGTGATCGCGCGGGCGACCCGCCGGATGCGCAGGGCGTCGCCGCCGGCCCAGGCGGGGTCGCTGTCGGCCAGCTGATGGGGATCGGTCAGCGCGTTGACGGGTTTGGGCCGGCGGTTGGACCGGTCCGCCAACGCCAGGGCAATGGCGTCTTCGACCCCGAGCAGTCCCCCCGGCGGGTCGGGCACCCGATCGCGCAGGCCGCTGACCGACGCGACCATCGGATGGTCCAGCGACTCGACCAGGTCCGCCGCCAGCCCGGGGGGCACCGGCAGCGCGACCCCGGTGACCAGCGACGCCAGCCCGGTGTCGACCCTGCCAACGGGTACGGCCGCGTGCCACCTGCCGGAGATGCGCGCATACGTCTTGAGCAACTCCCGGTAGGAGGTGGTGGTGGGCCCGGAGATGTCGTAGGCGCCCGCGGACACCGCGTCCGGGTCCGCCGCGGCGACGAGATAGTGCAGGACATCGCGGATGGAGATCGGGTCGATCGGGTTGTCCATCCAGTTCGGTATCGGCATGAGCGGGAATCGGTCGCCGACGTAGCGCATCATCTCGAACGAGGTCGAGCCGGCCCCGATGATCATCGCCGCGCCCAGCCACACCAATTCCGGGCCGCCCTCGACCGTCAGGGCCTCGGCGACCTCGGCGCGGCTGGTCAGGTGCTCCGATAGCGCCTCGTCGGCCGGCACGAAACCGCCGAGATAGACGATGCGCGGCACACCCGCGTCCCGGGCGGCCACCGCGACGTTGGTGGCCGCGGCCTCGTCGGCGTCACGGAAGCCGGGCTGACCGATGGCGTGCACCAGGTAATACAGCACGTCGATCGGGCCGGCGGCGGCCAGACCCGCCCGCACCGACTCCGGGTCCGACGCGTCGAGGGTGACCGGCGTGACGTCGTCGAACCACCCTAAACGCTTGAGACGCTCCGGGTTTCGGGTGGCGGTCACGACCTGATGCCCACCCGGCAGCAGCGCCGTGACCAGGCGCGAGCCGACATAACCGGTGGCGCCGGTGACCAGAATCCGCATACTCCCGACACTACCGACGATGCGGGCCGGCCCGGGAACACGCACGCGACGGTCAGTCGCGGCGATCCCGCTTTCTGCCGAATGGTTGGTCTCGAAATGAAACTCGCCTGTCGGCCGAAAACCCGCGTCGGTATTTCCAATGCCGGCACCCTTATTCGACTCGGGTATAACGCGCTATTCGACTCGGGTATAAAAGGCCGGGATTACAACAATGGTTCCGTTGGCTTCAACACCGGGTCTCGGCAACGTAGAACCGTTGCGCAACTGTCTCTTTGGAGCCCGAGGCGAACCTCGGCCCTCGTTTTCACAGAGCCGCGTCGATGCCGGCGCGGGCCTCGATCACCTGCCATCCCGGCGCTGTGGCGCACCACACATTGAACCTGCCAGGCGGCGGTGACGTAACCCCCCACATGGAGGAAATAATCGGGGGTAATTCCGCACGGTTAGCGTCGAGAACAACCACAGCCGCCGCGGATCCGTCAGTCGCAGCAGTTTCGGTCAAGTTCCCGCCAAACCGGTACAGCCAGGATGAGACCATCGGGGCGCTGACCGAGTTCGCCGGGCCGGAATTTCAGAAGTTCGCCCGCACCAGCGGCGTCGAATTCCGGAACATCGCGCTGCCGGTCTCGCGATACGGCGAGCTGAGCAGCTTCACCGAGGCGAACGACGCCTACCTCGAAATCGCCCTTGACCTGGCCGAACAGGCGCTGCGCGCGGCGCTTGACCAGGCGAAGGTCGAGCCGTCGGATGTCGACGTGGTGTTTTCCACGACGGTCACCGGGCTCGCGGTGCCGTCCCTCGAGGCCCGGCTGGCCTCGCGGGTCGGGTTGCGCCAGGACGTCAAGCGCGTCCCGCTGTTCGGCCTGGGCTGTGTGGCGGGCGCGGCCGGCCTGGCGCGGGTGTACGACTACCTGCGGGCCTACCCCGATCAGGTGGCGGTGCTGCTGGCGGTCGAACTGTGCTCGCTGACCGTTCAGCGGGAGGATCATTCGATCCCAAACCTGGTGGCGTCCAGCCTGTTTGGCGATGCGGCCGGGGTCGTCGTCGCCACGGGCGCCGACCGGGCTTCCGGATCGGGGGCCGGGCCGAGGCTGCTGGCGACCCGCAGCCGGACCTACCCGGACACCGAAGACGTGCTGGGCTGGAACATCGGCAGCAGCGGGTTTCGGATCGTCCTGTCCGTCGAGATCTCGGACATCGTCGAGAAGTACCTCGGCGACGATATCCGCGATTTCCTCGCCGACCACGGGTTGAGCACCACCGACGTCTCGACCTGGCTGTTGCACGCCGCGGGACCGAGGGTGATCGACGCCGTCGGAAAAGCCTTGGACCTACCGGCGGATGCGTTCGACAGCACCAGAAACTCGTTGCGCGACAACGGAAACCTCTCGTCGGTTTCGGTCCTTGATATACTGCACGCCACCATGGCCGACCCACCGCCGCCAGGTTCCATCGGGCTGATGATCGCGATGGGGCCGGGCTTCTCCGCCGAACTCGTCCTGCTGAGCTGGTAGGGCGCGATATGGCTATGTATTACTTGCTGATTCTCGCTGTAGGCGTCGAACGGCTCGCCGAACTGGTGGTGGCGAAACGGAACGCGCGATGGGCTTTTGCCCAGGGCGGCAAGGAGTTTGGCCACGACCACTATCCGGTGATGGTGACGCTGCACACCGCGCTGCTGCTTGGTTGCCTCATCGAACCCTGGGCGCTGCACCGGCCGTTCATCCCGTGGCTGGGCTGGCCGATGGTGGCCGTGGCGGCCCTGAGCCAGATACTGCGCTGGTGGTGCATCACGACTCTCGGTAAGCGATGGAATACCCGGGTGATCGTGTTGCCTTACGCGCCGCTGGTGGTCAAGGGCCCCTACCGCTGGTTCCACCACCCCAACTACGTCGCAGTGGTGGCCGAGGGGTTTGCGCTGCCGTTGGTGCACACCGCGTGGCTGACGGCGATCACCTTCACGCTCGCCAACGCGGCGTTGCTGCGGGTGCGGCTGCGGGTGGAGAACTCGGCATTGGGATACAACACGACCCCGGGATACGCATGACCGACTACGACGCCGACCTGCTGGTCGTCGGCGGCGGCCCGGGCGGCCTCGCCACGGCATTACACGCTCGACGTCTTGGGCTTTCGGTGATCGTGGCCGAGCCACGCGAGGGCCCGATCGACAAGGCGTGCGGCGAGGGGCTGATGCCCGGGGGGTTGGCCGAACTGACGTCGCTCGGCGTCGACCCGGCCGGCATGCCCTTCCGCGGGATCGCCTACGTGAACGAACAACGCCGGGCGGAGGCGCGGTTTCGCACCGGGCCGGGCAGGGGCGTGCGCCGCACGACGCTGCACGCGGCGCTGGCCGCGCGGGCCAAAGAGGAAGACACCGATTGGATTCGGGCCCGCGTGACGAGCCTCCAGCAGGACGCGCACGGCGTGACGGCCGCGGGGGTGCGCGCGAAATGGCTGGTGGCCGCCGACGGGCTGCATTCGCCGGTGCGCCGCGCCGTCGGGATCAAGGCCACGGCCGGAACGCCGCGGCGCCACGGCGTGCGGTGGCACTTCAAGGTGCCGGCGTGGTCGGAGTTCGTCGAGGTGCACTGGTCCCGGTGGGGCGAGGCGTACGTGACGCCGGTCGAGCCGGACCTGGTCGGCGTGGCGATCCTGTCCGGTGGGCGGCCCGACCTGGGCTGGTTCCCGTGGCTGGCCCGTCAGCTGGAGGGCGCCGAGCGCGGGCACGCCCGCGGCTGCGGCCCGCTGCGCCAGGTGGTCTCCCGCCGCGTCGCGGGGCGGGTGTTGCTGGTCGGCGACGCCGCGGGCTACGAGGACGCCCTGACCGGCGAGGGCATCAGCCTCGCGGTCAAGCAGGCGGGCGCGGCGGTCGAGGCCGTCGCCAACGACGCCCCGTCGTCCTACGAGGCCGCCTGGCACCGGGTCACCCGCAACTACCGGCTGCTCACCCGGGCGCTGGTGCTGGGCAGCGCGCCCCGCGTGGCCCGCCGCGCCATCGTGCCGGCATGCACGCTGCTGCCGGGGGTATTCGAACGCGCGGTGAACACCCTCGCGCGGTAGCTAGCGCGCCTTCCAGACGGGCTCTCGCTTCTCGGCGAACGCCAAGGGTCCTTCCTTGGCGTCCTCGGATCGGATCAGGGTTCGCATCTCGCGGATGGTGCGCTCCCAACCGGGTTCGTCGCCGACAATGACACCGTCGTCGACCCCGCAGGCGATGCGCTTGCTGGCCTGCACGGACAGCGGCGCGTTGGCGGTCACCCGCGCCGCCAGGGCCAGCGCGGCCTGCAACACCGTGCCCTCGGCGACCACCTGGTTGATCAGACCCCAGTCCAATGCGTCGGCCGCGGTGATCGGTTCGCCGGTCAGCAGCAGCTCCATCGCCACCTTGCGGGGCAACTGGTCCATGATCCGGAAGACGCCGCCGGCGGCCGCGATCAGCCCGCGCTTGACCTCCGGCAACCCGAATTTGGCCCTCTCGTCTGCCACCACCAGGTCGCTGGCCAACGCGAGCTCGGTGCCACCGCCGAACGCGGTGCCGTTGACCGCGGCGATCGTGGGCTTGTCGATGAAGTGGTGCACGTAGCCGGCGAAGCCCCACTCGGGGTGGTCGGGGTGATACAGGTTCTCCCGGCGCGAGATCGCCTTGAGGTCGGCCCCGGCGCAGAACGACTTGTCGCCGGCGCCGGTGATGACCACCGCCCGCACGTCCGGGTCGTGCTGCGCCCGCTCGAGGGCGTCCCCGACACCGACGCTCACGGCCCCGTTGACCGCGTTGCGGGCCTCCGGCCGGTTGATGGTTATCACCAGCACGTTGCCGCGGAGCTCGGCGAGGGCCCCCGGCTGGCCGTCTTCGGTTTGGCTCACAGGAGTTCGACGATGGTGGCGTTGGCCTGGCCACCGCCCTCGCACATGGTCTGCAGGCCGTAGCGAATTCCCTTGTCCCGCATGTGGTAGAGCAGCGTGGTCATCAACCGCGCCCCCGAGCCGCCGAGCGGGTGGCCGAGCGCGATCGCGCCGCCGTTGGGGTTGAGCTTCTTCTCGTCGGCCCCAATGTCTTTCAGCCACGCCAGCGGGACGGGCGCGAACGCCTCGTTGACCTCGTAAGCGCCGATGTCGCCGATGGAGAGCCCGGATTTCTTAAGCGCCTTCTGGGTCGCGGGAATGGGCGCGGTCAGCATGATCACCGGGTCGGCGCCGGCCAGTACCGCGGTGTGCACCTTGGCGATCGGCGTGAGCCCCAGTTCCTTGGCCTTCTCGGCGGACATGAACAGCAGCGCGGCCGAACCGTCGGTGATCTGCGAGGAGTTGCCGGCGTGGATCACGCCGTCCTCCTTGAACGCGGGCTTCAGTGACGCCATCTTTTCCATCGGGGTGCCCCGGCGGATGCCCTCGTCCTTGAGGATCACTGATTTTTCCGAGCCGTCCGTTACCGTGATGCCGACAATCTGGTCATCGAACGCGCCGGAATCCTGTGCAGCGGCGGCCTTTTCGTGCGATCCCAGGGAGAACTCGTCGAGCGCCAGCCGGTCGAAGCCCCACTGCTCGGCGATCATTTCCGCGCCGATGCCCTGGTTCGGCGTGCGGTCGTAGCGGTCCTTGAACGCCCGCGGGTACGGGTTGCCGCCGTTGGCGAGCGACGATCCCATCGGGGTCCGCGACATCGACTCGACGCCGCCGGCGACGACCACGTCGTAGTGCCCGGCCACCACGCCGGCCGCGGCGAAGTGGATGGACTGCTGGCTCGACCCGCACTGGCGGTCGACGGTCACGCCCGTGACGGTCTCGGGCCAACCAGCGGCCAGCACCGCGGTGCGGCCGATGTCGAGGGCCTGCTCACCGGCCTGCATCACGCAGCCCCAGATGACGTCGTCGACGATTCCGGGGTCGATGCCGGCCTTGTCGACCAGCCCGTTGAGGACCTGCGCGGACAGGTCGGCCGGGTGCACCCCAGCCAGGCCGCCGTTGCGCTTCCCGAGCGGTGAGCGGACGGCCTCGACGATGACGGCTTCAGGCATGGTGGTGTCTCCTTTGACTGGGTCCCTTCCGTCGATTGTCAACCAAGGGGTTGGACGGGCGAGGGGCGGGGTGGTGTCAACGAGCTGGACAGCGGATATCAATCGGTCGCAATTGTTGACGAATCACGCTGAAATGCGTCCTGCCTCAATCGAAATCGGCGCCAGAAATCAAGCGAATCCGTTGCAAGCCCGCAAATTTCGCACCAAAGGTTTTCAGCGTCCTTTAGCATCGAACGATAAGACCGTCATGACGGACTGCCGCAAGCCAGTCGAAGGATCGCGCGTGTCGTACCTGAGTTTCGCACCGGATGCATCCGCTGCGGCGGCGAGCGATATCGCGGACCTCGGCTCGAACCTAGCCACCGCGAACGCGGCGGCGGCCGGTGCGACGACGGGGGTCGCGGTGGCGGCCGGCGATGAGGTGTCCGCGGCCGTCGCCGCGTTGTTCGGCGCGTTCGGTGACGAATTTCAAGCCTTGAGCGCCCAAGCCGCGGAGTTTCACACCTGGTTCTTGCAGGTGCTGGTGCAAAGCACGGGGTTGTACGCGCTGGCCGAGTCGGCCAACGCATCGCCGTTGCGTAGCCTCGCCCGGGAAGTGCTGGGCCTCTTGAATGTGCCTTTGGGCGACAACGCCACGGGCGGCGGTCCCGGCACCGGTGCGGGCGGAACCACGACCGGCACCGGGGGAACCACCACCGGCACCGGGGGGACCACCACCGGGGGCGGGCTGACGGCGACGTACGCGCTCACGTCGCAGTGGAACAACGGTTTCACCGCCGGCTATACGATCACGAATTCGAGCGCGGCCCCGCTGGCCAACTGGCAGGCCCAATTCACCCTGCCGGCAAACGAATCCATTACCAGTGCGTGGAATGCACAGGTCGCCCAATCGGGGACGCAATACACCCTCACGCCCGTCAGTTATGACGCGACCATTGCGCCGGGCGGCTCGGTCACCATTGGATTCCAGGCGAGCCAGACCGGCACCTACTCGCCGCCGACAAATCTGTTGGTGAACGGGCAACCGGTGACCGTCGGCGGTGCCGGCACGGGCGGCACCGGCGGCACTGGGTCAGGCACAGGCACCGGCGGCGCGACCGGTGGGACCGTCATCTCCACCCAGTACGGAACGACGACGATCCAAAACGCGTACGTGGTGCAGAACAACGCGTGGAACAACCCGGGCGGACAATCGATCAGCGTCAGCCCCACCGGGTTCTCCATCGCCACCGAGAACGGCTCGGCCCCCACCAACGGCGCCCCTTTGGGGTACCCGTCGATCTACGACGGCTGGCATTACGGCACCGGTTCGCCCGGGACGAATCTGCCTCTGCAACTGACCCAGATCCAAACGGCCACGAGCAGTATCAATTACACGTATCCCGGCAGCGGAATCTATGACGCCTCCTACGACATCTGGCTGAATCCCACACCCATCACGACCGGTGTCAACCAGCAGGAGATCATGATCTGGTTCAACCACGTCGGCCCTATCCAGCCGGTCGGCTCCGTGGTCGGCAACGCCACGATCGACGGGCGGAGCTTTGTCGTGTGGGAAGGCGGCAACGGCCAGAACAACGTCGTCTCCTATGTCGCCACCGCGCCGATCACGTCGTGGAACAACATGGACGTGCTGGCCTTCATCGACAACACGGAAACGCTTGAGCCGGTGACCAACTCGTGGTACCTGACCAGCATTCAGGCCGGCTTCGAGCCCTGGACCGGCAGCGTCGGCGCGTCGGTCGACTCGTTCTCCGCCAGCGTCAACGGCGTCAGCTAGCGGCCCGGCCTAACCGGCGGGATACCCCACCGACTTCACCTCGGTGTACTGGTCGAACCCGGCGACGCCGTTCTGGCGGCCGACCCCGCTGTACTTGTAACCGCCGAACGGGGTGTCGGCGCCGTAGGGCGCTCCGCCGTTGACGCCCATGAAGCCGGCCCGGATCCGGCGGGCCACCGCCAGCGAGCGCTCCAGCGAACCCGACATCACGTTGCCGGCCAACCCGTAGCGGCTGTCGTTGGCGATCCGGATCGCGTCCTCCTCGTCGTCGAACGGGATGACGGACAGCACCGGCCCGAAGATCTCCTCCTGGGCGATCGTCATGGAGTTGTCCACATTGGTGAAAAGCGTTGGGCGGACGAAGAATCCCTTGTCGAAGCCGGTGGGCGCGTCCGGCCCGCCGACCAGGGCGGTGGCGCCCTCCTCGACGCCCTTGCGGATGTAGCCCATCACCCGGTTGCGCTGCACCTCGGAGATCACCGGGCCGCACAGGGTCCCCGGGTCCTGCGGGTCACCGCACGTGACGTTCTCGTAGATGCTCTTGAGGATCTCGACACCCTCGTCGTAGCGGGACCGCGGCAGCAACATCCGGGTGGGGTTCGCGCAACCCTGGCCCGCGTGCATGCACGGCGCGATGCCGATCGCACAGGCCATCCCGAAGTCGGCGTCCTCCAACACGATGGTGGCCGACTTGCCGCCGAGCTCCAGGAACAGCCGCTTCATGGTGGCCGCACCCTTTTCCATGATCCGCTGGCCGACCACGGTGGAGCCGGTGAACGAGATCAGGTCGACCTTCGGCGACAGCGTGAGCTCCTCGCCCACAAAGTGATCCGACGCCGTGACGACGTTGACGACACCCGCCGGGATGTCGGTCTTCTCGGCGATCAGCCGGCCCAGCCGGGTCGCGTTGAAGGGCGTGTTGGGTGCCGGCTTGAGCACCACGGTGTTGCCGGTGCCCAGCGCCTGGCCGAGTTTGTTGATGGTGACCTCGAACGGGAAATTCCACGGCACGATCGCGCCCACCACACCCACCGGCTCACGCCAGACCTTGACGGAGGTGTTCGTGCCGGTGAGGCTGATCACCCGGTCGCCGAGGTCGGTTTCCCACGCGTACTCGTCGATCAGCCGGGCGGGGTACTTCAGCCCGTCCTGGAGCGGGGCGTCCAGCTGGGGGCCGAACGTGATGGCTCGCGGCGAGCCGACCTCCAGGATGAGCTCCTCGCGCAGCTCTTCCTTCTCCGATTCGATCGCCTCGTGCAGCTGCAGCAGGCAGCGCTTGCGCAGCTCCCGGTTGGTCGACCAGTCGGACTCGTCGAACGCGCGCCGGGCGGCGTCGATGGCCCGGTGCATGTCCTCCTTCGAGGCGTCCGCGACCTCGCCGAGCGGCTCCTCGGTCGCGGGGTTGATGTTGGTGAAGGTGCCGGCCTGGCCGTCGACGAGCTGGCCGTCGATCATCATCTTGGGCTCGAAGCGGACCTTTACAGCCTCGGTCATGTTTGTCACTCTCTTCTGAGTCGTTGCGGGGCTACAGAGAGCCTTACTGGAAACTCGCCGATTGACAAGGTGCAACCGCCGCCGGGCTGGTCACTGGGGGTCGAAGAGCACCGGCAGCGACGTCGGCGACCGGAAAACCTGCCCGCGGATGTGCGGCTCGTCCCCGTCCGGATCCAGCCGAAGGTTTCCCAGCCGGTCGAGCAGCAGGTTGACGGCGGTCCGCATCTCCAGCCGCGCCAGGTGCATGCCGAGGCACACGTGCACGCCGTGGCCCCACGCGAGGTTGGGCTTTTGCTGCCGGTGGATGTTGAACGTGTCCGGGTCGGGATAACGATCTTCCTGCCGGTTGGCCGAGCCCAGCATCGGCATCACCGTCGCACCGGCCGGGATCGCCACCCCGCCGAGTTCGGTGTCGCGGGTCGCGACCCGGGTGATGGTCAGCAGGGGCGGCTCCCACCGCACGCCCTCCTCGATGGCCTGCGGCAGCAGCGACCGGTCCGCGCGGATGGCATCCAGCTGCGCGGGGTCCGACAGCAGCCCGAAGAGCAGGCTCCCCAGCGCGCGGTAGGTCGTCTCCACGCCGGCGGGCAGCAGTAGCCGCAGGAACGAGAAGATCTCCTCGTCCGCCAGCTTCTCGCCGTCGATCTCGGCCGCACCGAGCGCGCTGATCAGATCGTCCTTCGGTTCGGCCCGGCGGGCCTCGAGTATGGGGGCGAAGTACTCACACAGGGCGGCCGAGGCCGCAAGCCCGCGCTCTGGGTTCATCAGCCAACTCAGCAGCGAAATCGACCACCGCTGGAACTGTGGGTAGTCCTTTTCCGGCAGACCCAACAGGCCCGCGATGATCTGGCTCGGATAGTCGAAGGTGAACTCCTTCACCAGGTCGGCCTTGCCATTCGGGGCGAAGTTGTCGATCAGGCTGTTCGCCACCCGACCGACCAACTCGTCCTGCCAGCGCGCCAATGACTTCTGCGAGAACGCCTTTGACACCAGCGAACGCAGCCGGCCGTGGATTGGTTCGTCCATGCCGAGCATCACGCCTTCACCCAGCACCGGGCCGAACGCGGCGATGACGGCGGCCGAGGAGAACGTCTCGTTGTCGCGCAGCATCTGCTGGACATCCTCATGGCGGTACACGATGAACATCGGCAGCGATTCCTCGTGTGGAAGCGCTCCAGAAGTCTCGAGTCGCTGCACCGGCTCGTCGCGGCGTAGCCGCGCCAATTCGGTGTACGGGTCACGCACGTCACCGGAGATCGCGTCGTCGAAGGCGCCGAAGTCCTCCAGGTCGTCGAAAAGCTGTTCCATCGCGCTCCTTAGGATTCTTGACGTCGTGCGGCCACCCGCCGCAGCAGTGGCTGCGGAAGGACCCGCGCGAGGCGCACCATCGCCTTTTGGCTCGCCGTCAGCGGCCACGCCCCGCCCCGCATCGAGCCCTGTTTGGGTATGCCCAGCACGATGCGCGACAAGTGGTGCATGCCGGAAGCGGGAAGGATCCTGTTGGCGGCCAACAGCATTGACGCATCCCGCCCCACGCCGCGGCGGCGGAACGGACGCCGGTCGTCGAGCGCGGTGAGCAGTCCGTCGGTGAAGCGTTCGGGCGGCCGGGCGAAACTGATCGCGAAGCGCCCGCGGGTGTTCATCGTGTTGTGCAGCCGGGCGTATGGGCCGCCGAAGTCGCGATTGTCGGTGGTGCCAGCGTCGGTGATGATCTCGGTGTCGTACATGCCGGCCACCAAGACGGTGACCCCGAGGCCGAAGGGCGCGATCTCGCACGCCATCGACTCGCCCCAGCGTTCCAGCGCCCCCTTGGCCGCGGCGTAGGGTGCGGTGCCCGGTTGGCCGCGCACGGCGGCCGCGCTGGATACCAGGATGACGCGCCCCTCGCCCGCGGCCCGCATCGACGGCAGCAGCGCCTGCGTGAGTGCGACCGGCCCCATGACGCTGGTGGCGAACATCCTCTGCCACAACGCCATATCGGTCTCCTCCACCACGCCCGCGGCGGAGATCCCGGCGTTGTGCACGAGCGCGTAGGGGGCGCCGACGGCTTCCTCGATCGCCTTGGCGGCCGCGGAGATCGACGCGGCGTCCATCAGGTCGAGCTGCACGCCGATCAGCCGATCGTCATCGGGTGTCGCGCCGGTCGCGTCGCGCAGCAGCGGCATTCCTTTGTCGGGTGTCCGCATGGCAGCGACGACGCGCCACCCTTCGCCATACAGGCGCACCGCGGACGCGAACCCGAGCCCGCGGGACGCGCCGGTGATGACGACGGTGCGGGGCTCAGCCATTCTGGCTCGGGGTCGCACAGGCGCCTTGCCCGCGCGGTGGCGGGTCGACGTGCGGCCGGCCGTTCGGCTCCCCGCTCGCCCACGTCGACCAGATGCCGACCGAGTACGGGCCCTGGGCGCCGGCCTTCTCGTAATAGCCCTGCGGGTCATAGACTTTGGCTTCGGGGTAGGGCCATGGGCAGGCGACAGAGGTCGCGGCGTGGCTGGCCTTGATGACGGCAAACCATGCGCCGTAGGCGAAGTAGGAAACGTTGATGATGGCGAACATCACCAGGAACGTGCCGAGCACCGGACGGCCGGGGAAGATCCGTGCCTTCGCGGCCAGCTTCTCCGCCACGGATTTACCGGTGTCGTCGCGATAGCAGAGGATCGCCGCGGGCACCATCACGAACGTCACCGAGAACGACTCCCAGATCAGCGGGAACTGGAAGGTGGTGCCGGTGAACACCGAGCCCCACGGAATGACCTGCGAGTAGATGTACATGCCCATGTGGACCAGCTGGATCTCCAGCCAGGCATCGAAGACGAAGCCGATCGCACAGGTCAGCACGCCCAGGCTGACCAGCGGGTGCCGCGACACGAAAGCCGTCGGCCCGTACTTGGCCTGCAGTTTGCGCAGGATCCAGACGGCCGGGAAATATGGCCCGAAATAGAAAGTGACGTAGCCGAATACGACGAACGGTTCGACGGTCGGCGACAGCGACACCAGCGGCCACGACTCCGGCCAGTGGATGAGGTCGGGGTTGTAGACCGCGAACGGCGCCCAGTTCATGATCGGGTCCTGCCAGACGATCAACGTGGTGCACAGGAACATCAGCATGACCGGGCTGCCGGGATTGCGGCGCCAGCCCCGGACGAACACCACCAGCAGGACCAGCAGCATGATCACGGTCGAGATGTGCAGGAACGTGATGTAGTCCAGGCCGAAGATGAACCTCACCGGTCGCGGCCGGCCTCGCACGTTGGGGTTGGCGACCCGCGGGTCGAGCGCGACGCGGCAGTTCGCGATGAAGAAGAGCGCGAACGCCGCCAGCGCCGCGCCGGCGATCCAACCGCCCCAGCCGCGCTTTTCGCGTCGCGGTGCGGCCGGCGGTTGCTTGTTCGCGACGGGCGGTGTGGACTGTTCCGTCGACATCAGCCGTCCTCTCCGAAGCGATCGACAAGGTGCGAGTTGGTGCCGTCGGCGTCGAGGGTCCGCGCCACCAGGTAGCCGGCGCCCATCCACGCCCGCCGCGTCCACTTGCCGAACGACACCCGGGTGCCGGGCGCGCCCGAGGCGGCGGGCATCATCTTCACCCGCTCCAGCGCCTCCTTGACGCCGCGCGGGCTGAGCGGGTGGGCGTCGGAAAATGCGCGCACGAGGGTGGCGCCGACATCCCGGTTGACCACCGGCACGCAATATTCGGGACGGCTGCCCTCATACCTGGCGGCGTAGCGATCGAGGAAGTCCTGGCCGACCCGATTCGCCTCGTCGTACTGATCGACCCCGACCCAACCCATGAACGCTTTCCACATGATCGGGTTCACCCACGCGTTCTGGAAGGCCGTGGTGGTGAAGCGCGGCGGGTCCCAATCGACGGCCTCGAGCGCCGGGTTGATGAACACGATCCCGAAACCGAAACCCAGGTGCACGATCGCTTCGGCCTTGGCGTCGTGCAGGGTTCGCACGGCCTCGTTGATGTCCTGTGCGGTCTGCGCGATCGCCGCCTCCGCGACGATGCGGATGCCCTTGCGCCGGCAGGCACTTCGCAGATTCTTCAGGTAGGTCTCGCCGATCAGGTTCTGCTCGACGAGCACCCCTATCTCGGCGTGCCCGCGTTTGGCGACGAGGTCGGCGATGAAGATCGGCTCGTCGGTCAACGAACCCTGCGGGAAGGAGAACGTCCATTCGCCCAACCAGTCGTCGGTGCCGGTGACGCTGATCGCGGGCACCTTGAATCGCTCCTCGATCGCTTCACGGGTGGGCACGCAGTTGTCGGTGATGTGGGGGCCGAACACCACCAGGCAGCCCTCGTCGACGAGTTCCCCGAAGGCGTCGATCACCGCTTTGACCGATCCCTTCGGCAACCCCTCCACCTCGCGGTAGATCATTTGCACCGGGCGATCGATCATGCCTTGTTCGCGGGCTTCTTCGAAGACCAGGTCGAAGCACCGCGTGAAACTCGCCAACAGTTCCTCGGGGAATCCCGGTGGCAGCTTGAAGTCCATCAGGTAGCCGACCTTGATCGGTTCCGCGGTGCTTTCGTAGGACATCTGACCTCCCGGGGTGGCATACCTACGCGCCCGATTTCATAAACCTAATATTTGTTCTGACCCTAGCGGCGGCCGTTTGTAGCGTCAATCGCCGGGTGCGCCGGGCCCGCCCAGATAGATGTCGATCATCTCGGCCAGGCCCTGCCCCACCGCGACGTCGTCGGTGAGCGGCCCGGCGATCGCGGCCCGGGCCGCTTCCCGCATCGTCAGGCCCTCCGCCACCAGCCTGGCCGCCGCGATCAGCACGCGCGTCGACGCGACCTCGCGCAGCCCGCCGGTCTCCAGCCGGCGGATGGCCTGCCCGAAACGCACCAGCTCGGCCGCGGTGGCGCCGTCCACCCCGGCCTCGTGCGCAATGATCGACTCCTCGACATCGGCTGCGGGAAAACCGAATTCGATGGCGACCATCCGCTGACGGGTCGAGTCCTTGAGGTCCTTGAGCACGCTTTGATAGCCCGGGTTGTAGGACACCACCAGCCCGAACCCGGGGGCCGCGTCCAGCGTGACCCCGAGACGCTCGATGGGCAACTGGCGGCGATGGTCGGCAAGCGGATGCAGCACCACGGTGGTGTCCTGCCGCGCTTCCACCACCTCGTCGAGATAGCAGATCGCCCCCTCGCGCACCGCGCGGGTCAGCGGGCCGTCGACCCACACCGTCTCGTCGCCCTGCAACAGGTACCGGCCGACGAGGTCCGCGGTGGTGAGGTCGTCATGGCAGGCGACGGTGATCAGCGGCCGGCCGAGATCGTAGGCCATCGCCTCGACGAATCGCGTCTTGCCACAACCCGTGGGCCCCTTGAGCAGGAGCGACAGCCCCTGGCGGTACGCCGCCTTGAAGATGGCCTCTTCGCCGCCGATCGCCTTGTAGTAGGGCCGTGCCATCTCAGCCTCGGGGATCGCGCCGTTCCGGTATCCAAGCCCGGACGCCTCGGCCATAGCTTCCCTTCCACCCGCGTTGACCGGAGCCTATCCGGAACAGATGTTTGTTTCAACGACTCGACGGCGGACCTCGGCCGAGCGCAGCGCGGACCGGAACAGTGGCCCGATCACACCGGAGAGTTGATCCGGACGCGCGATCGTCGCGTGCGCGGCGCTGCCGAAGACCCTGCGCAGCGCCACCACGTTGGTTCCCGCACCGATCGTCAGGCACACGCAGCCGGTGCCGCGGCGGCGGGCTTCGGTCAACGCGCGGCGTGCGTCCGCGGCGCCGTAGGGGCGTTCGTATCCGTGGTCGTACGCGAGCCCGTCTGACAGCACCACCAGCAGCCGCCGTGACGTACCCCCGCGCGCCTCGAGGACCGCCGAGCCGTGGCGGATGGCCGCGCCGAGTCGGGAGAAGGCGCCGGGTTCCAGGCTGTTCAGCCGCCTCATGACGAGCGAGTCGAGGGGGTCGTCGAAGCGTTTGACGGGCACCATGCTCACCGCGCGCCGGCCCTGCGAGTAGTAGGCGTACAGAGCAACGCGGTCGCCCAGATCGTGCAGCGCGACGGCGAGATTGGCGACCGCCGATCGCTGTTGCTCGTGCACCGTCCGCCCGACCGTTCCGTGCTCCGCCGCCGACCCCGACACGTCGAGCAGGAGCAACACCGACAGGTCGCGCCGGCGTCGCAGGCTGTCGAGGTAGACCGCCTCGTCGGGCACCGACCCGGCCAGTACCTCAACGCGAGCCTCCACCGCCGCGTCGATGTCGATGTCGTCGCCCTGCGACTGGCGGTGGCGGCGGTGCAGGCCCATCCCGAGGCGGGACAGCGGGCGCCGCACGCCGATTGCGGCTCCCCTATCTGGGATCGATTGGGTCACCAGGGCACTGATGGTCGGCTCGACCTCGCGCACGGTGCACCACGCGGGCCGGTAGCTCCTGCGGACAAAGTCCCATTCGGGATACGTCACGCCGTCCTTGGGCGTCGGGGCGCGGTGGTCGGCGCTGTCATCGGGCGACGTGGACGCCAGCGTGGCGACGGCGTGCGGCCCGCGTTTCGCCGAATTCGTCCGGTGCGTCGGGGTATCCGCGCCGGGCGGTCCGCCGCCGCTGCCGGTCTTGCGCGCGGACGACAGCATCTTCTTCAGCCACTTGCCGATGAAGCCGCCCCCGCCGACGGGGCTGGTGAACACGTCCGGGTCGTCGGAATCGTCGGTCTGCGCGTCGTCGTCGAGCTCCGCGAGTGGCCCCGCCCGGTCTCGCGGCACGTGCGGTGGATTGGCCTCCTCTTGTTCGGCCGCCCGGGCAGACAAGGCCAGCACCTTGCCCGGCCGGATCACGCCGAACTCGGGCGGCGGATCATCGATCGCTTCTCGTCCCCCGGCGATCGTCAGCGACGCGGCGGGCGAGTCGGTGCGGCCCGCGATCTCGCGGTTGCCCAGCGCCGCCAGGCCGCCCGGCAGCAACGCGCCGTTGGCCACCAGCGCGCGGTGACCCTCGACCGCCAGATAGCGCCTGGCCAGCCGGGGACGGCGGACCAGGGCGCGCACCACGTCGGGCTCGAGGCTGCCGGCCGCGATCATCGAGGCCTGCACGGCGATCGCCCCGAGGGCCCCGGCGGCGCCGACGTGGATCGTCTGGCCGTCGGTCCACGAGGCCTCACCCGGCGGCAGTTCCATGACCGTGACGGGGTGGCCCGCGAGTGCGGAAGCGAACATGCCGAGTGCCTGCGATCGATCGCCACGCGCGTCGTTCGTCATCGGCCCCCGCATCGGTGCAGATTGTCGACCAAATATCTGTTCCAGCGTAGGGCTCGGTTCCACCCGCGGTCAATTACGCTGGGAGGTTGGTCGTACTTATCAAGGAGCGCACCATGATTGACTTCACCGACCGGGTGGCGGTGGTCACCGGCGCCGGGCGCGGGCCTCAGCCGGTGACGGGGCCGACGCCACCGTCGCATTGCCCGATCCCCGCGCGGGGCTGACTGCATAGTTGACCTAATATCTGCTCCAACGTAGTGTCCGGAAAAATGGACTTCTCCTACCCCGCCGAAGTGGAACAGTTCCGCACCGAGCTGCGGGACTGGCTGGCGGCGAATCTGACCGACGAGCTGGTGGCGGCCCGCCGCCCGGCCGGGCGCGACGACGCGGGGATCGAGTTGTTGCGGGGCTGGAGCGCGACGATGGCCGACGCCGGGTGGGCCGCCGTGTCCTGGCCGCGCGAATACGGTGGCCGCGGTGCGACCGTTCTCGAGCAGCTGGTCTACACCGAGGAAACCACCCGCGCGCGGGCACCCATGCCGCTCAACGTCATTGGGATGAACAACATCGCCCCCGCGATCATGCAGTATGGCACCGAAGAGCAGAAGAGGACGCTGCTCCCCCGTATGATGCGCGCCGACGACATCTGGTGCCAGGGCATGTCGGAGCCCGAAGCCGGATCCGATCTCGCCGCGCTGCGTACCCGGGCCGTGCGCGACGGCGACGACTTCGTCGTCAACGGCCAGAAGATCTGGACCTCGCTCGGGCATCGCGCGGACTGGTGTCAGCTTTACGTGCGCACCGATCCCGACGCCCCGAAGCACAAGGGGATCTCCTGCCTCATCGTCGACATGTCGCTGCCGGGCATCGAGGTCCGCCCGCTCGTAACGCTCAACGGCGACGCCGATTTCGCCGAGGTGTTTTTTCACGACGTCCGCGTGCCGGCCGACGCGTTGCTCGGGCCGCTGAACGCCGGCTGGCAGGTGGCCACCACCACCCTGAGCCATGAGCGCGCCGGGGCGGCCCGGCTGTACGCCGAGATGCAGGTGCGGCTGGAAGAGCTCGTCGACGACTTCGCCACCCAAAGCGACGCGCTCGAGGACCCGGTGATACTGCGGCGCCTCGGCGAAATCGCCGTCCGCATCAAGTATCTCGAGGTGCTCTGCCAGCGGTCGATCTCCGCGACGCTGCACGGCGGCGACCCGTTCGCGTCGGCCAGCCTAGCCAAGACCGTGTGGGGTGAGATTGGGCAGGACATGGCCGCCCTGGCTTTCGACGTGCTCGGCAGCCACGGCGGCGGCGCCCCGTGGGCGAGCTACCGCCTCACGTCGCGCTCGCTGACCATCGCGGGCGGAACGACCCAGATCAACAAGAACATCACCGCGCAGCGCGTGCTGGGGTTGCCGCGCCGATGAACCTCGAACTCACCGACGAGCAGGTCGCGCTGCGCGACACCACGCGGCGCTTTCTCGCCGAGAAGGCACCGATTTCGGGGCACGTGCGCGCGCTGCTCGACGACCCGACCGGCGTCGACGAGGCGGTCTGGCGCGGCCTGGCCGACCTCGGCGTGACCGGCCTGCTGGTGCCGGACGAACACGGCGGGGCCGGGATGACGATGGTCGAGGCCGGTGTGGTCGCCGAGGAGCTCGGCGCGGCGCTGCACCCGGGTCCGTGGTTGTCCAGCGCGGTGGCGGCGGCGCGCGCGCTGACGCGGATCGCCGGCAATGGCAGTGGCGCAACGATTTTGGCCGGAATCGCCGACGGCAGCACCGTCGCCACCGTTGGCCTTCCGTTCGAGGGCGCCCCCGTCGAGGCGGCCGGGCAGGTCCTGCGGGGCGAGATCGCCGGCGTGCCCGACGCCGCGGCGGCCGACACCTTGCTGGTGCTCGCCGAGGATCCGGCCGGCATCGGTCTTTACGCGCTGAAAACCGGCTCGCCCGGGATTTCCGTGGCACCCGAGCGCGGTATCGACCCGACCCGCAAGCGTTTTCGCGTCGAGCTGGACGGGGCGTCCGCGCACCGGCTGGCCGCAGCCGCGCCGGACGACGTTGGCGCGGTGATCGACGACGTCCTCATCGCCACCGCCGCCGACGCGCTGGGCGCCGCGCGGGCGGTGATGCAGCTGGCCGTCGAATACGCAAAGGTGAGAAAGCAATTCGGTCAGGTCATCGGCTCGTTCCAGGCGGTCCAACACCTGTGCGTCGACATGTACGAGACCGTCGAGCTGGCCCGCAGCGGCGTGATCCACGCGCTGTGGGCCTCCGACAACGCCGGCGCCGAGGAACGCCACCTCGCCGCGCTGCGGGCCAAGGCGTTCGCCGGGCGACTGGCCACCGTGGGCGACACCGCCATCCAGGTGTTCGGCGGCATCGGCTACACCTGGGAGCACGATGCCCATCTTTACCTCAAGCGCCTGCTGAGCTGGAGCGAACTTCTGGATAGGCCCGATCGCTACCTGACCGAAATCGGTGCGCGCCTTGCCAACAGGGGCCCGTGATGGACGTCGAGTACCTCCTGACCGCGACCCGTTCGGCCCGTAGGTCGCTCGACCTCGATGCGCCGGTCGACCTCGCGGACGTCCGGGAGTGCCTGCGCATCGGCATGCAGGCCGCCAACGGCTCGAATCAGCAGTCCCTGCGGTGGCTGGTGGTGACCGACCCCGCGACGCGGGACAAGATCGGCGAGCTGTACCGCGAGTCGACCTGCTTCGCGTCGGCGGGCAGCTGCTGGCTGACCTGCTACCCGCCGGCACACCGGAAAGTCGCATCACGTCGTCGGCGGAGTGGCCGGTACGAGGAACATGGCCCGGGCGCCGGTGCTGGTGATCCCGTGCCACCAGCCCTACCTGCCCCGCATCGACGGCGACGAATCGTTCCACCGGGCCACGCTGTACGGCTCGATCTTCCCGGCCGTCTGGAACTTTCAGCTCGCGCTGCACACCCGCGGTTACGGAACTGCCGGTGGGCCGGCTGGCGGCCGGGCACACCTTCCGGCCGGCTCGTCGGCGCCCGGTCGACCAGGTGGTTGCGCGCGACGCGTGGGCCGGCCCGCGGCTTTAGAATGGGCCGCTAAATGGCAGCGTCGGCAGCTCTGTGCAGCGCGTTTGCTCTGCCCGGTCTGATAGCCTCTAACAAAGATTTGGTTCGGGCGGGAGGACGAATGCGCAGGGCCGCGAATCCTGCCAGAGCCCGCTCGCCCGTGGCCGAGCGGCCGAGCGCCGACGACTCCGGCACCCGCCGAACCGAAATCCTGCAGACCGCGGCGTCGTTGATCGCGTCCTCGGGGTTGCGGACCTCGCTGCAGGAGATCGCGGACGCGGCCGGCATTCTGCCCGGCAGCCTCTATCACCATTTCGAGTCCAAAGAGGCGATCCTGGTCGAGCTGACCCGCCGCTACCAGGAGGACCTGACCCGAATCGGGCAGGCCGCCCAGGTGCGGCTGGACGAGCCCGGTTCGCGTCCCGCCGCGGAGCAGATCGTCGAGCTCGGATCGGCGATCGCCAACTGCGCCGTGCGGCACGGCGCCGCTCTGCAGATGTCCTTCTACGAGGGCCCGGGCGACGATCCCGAGCTGATGACGCTGACGCAGCAGGCACCCACCGCCGTACAGCAGGCGATGCTGCAAACGCTGCGCGCCGGCAGGTGGAGCGGCTACATCAAACCCGACATCGACCTGCCCACGCTGGCCGACCGCATCTGCCAGACGATGCTGCAGGTGGGGCTCGCCGTCATGCGCCACAATTCCCCGGCCGACCAGGTCGCGGGGCTGCTGTGCCGAATCATCTTGGAGGGATTGGCGGCCCGGCCGCCCACCGACGCGGCGTTGAACCGGTCCAAAGCCTTCGCGGCGGCAAACGCCGTCATCGGCACGTGGGCCGACGACGGCGACGCGGATCCCGACGACAAGGCGGCCCACGTCCTCGCGGTGGCGCGAACGGAATTCGGCCGCAAGGGGTATGAGGTCACCACCATCCGGGACATCGCATCCGCGGCGGGGCTGGGCACCGGGACCGTCTATCGGGTGATCGGGTCCAAGGACGAACTCCTCGCGTCGATCATGGAGTCCTTCGGCAGGAAGGTGGAGGCCGGCTGGGTGAGCGTCCTGCGCTCGGACGCCACGGCGGTCGAGAAGCTGGACGCGCTGTCCTGGGTCAATGTCAACGCGCTCGATCGGTTTTCCGACGAGTTCAGGATTCAGCTCGCGTGGATGCGCCAGTCGCCGCCGAACACGCCGAACCCGGGCTGGTTGTACGCCACGCGGCTTCGGCAGATGAAATCGCTGCTCTCGGAGGGCATCCAGTCGGGACAAATCCGCATCGACGCCCCGTCCACGGCGATGCTGGCTCGATGCGTCATCGGCCTGCAGTGGATACCGGAGAACATCCTGCGCGCCATCGGCAAACGCGCCGCACTGGTGCACGCCCGCGACACGGTGCTGCGTGGCGTCGCGGTCCGCGGCAAGTAGGTATTGAAACCCAATAACCGTTACCCATACAGTTGGGCAGTTAGAACCGCGTTGGCAGTGAGCGAGAAGAGGATTTCCATGACTATCGTCGATCGGTTGCGTTACGACGGCAAGCGCGCACTCGTTGTTGGCGGCGCGACCGGCATGGGCGCCGCGGCGGCCAAGTCGGCGGCCGAACTCGGCGCCGAGGTCATCGTGCTGGACTACGCGCCCGTCGGCTACGACGTCGCCCAGTCGGTGCAGGTAGACCTGCGCGACCCCGCGTCGATCGATGCCGCGCTCGCACAGGTGGACGGTCCGATCCACGCGTTGTTCTCGGCGGCCGGCATCGCCGAAGGGACGACCGACCTGATGGCGATCAACTTCATCGGCCACCGCTACGTCATCGACCGCCTGCTGGAGAAGAACCAGCTTCCGTCGGGCTCGGCGATCTGCTTCATCTCCTCGGTGGCCGGCATGGGCTGGGAGAACGACCTGGAACTGCTGACCGAGTTCCTCGCCAACGCGGACTTCGCGTCGGCGCAGGAGTGGGTGAAAGCGCACGAGGCCGAGGGCATCATCCACTACGGCTTTTCCAAGAAGGCCGTCAACGCCTACGTGGCGACCCAGGGTTACCCGCTGCTGAAGAAGGGCATCCGGATCAACGCGATCTGCCCGGGTCCCACCGACACCCCGCTGGCGCAGGCCAATGCCGACCTGTGGCTGACGTTCGCCCAGGACTACCGCGACGAGACCGGTTCGAAGGTGCACACCCCCGAGCAGATGGGTGACGTGATGGCGTTCCTGAACAGCGCCGCCGCGTTCGGCATCAACGGGATCACGCTGCTGGTGGACTACGGGCACACGATGGCGTCGCTGACCGGCGCCTACCCGCCCGGCAAGCCGATCATCGATCTGATCATGGGCCGGGTGAAGCTCTAGTCCTCGTCGACACCGATGAGTAGGCGTTCCGGGCTGCGGCCCAGGACGCGGCGCCACGCGATGTCGGCGGGGTTCTGCCCCAGGTGCAGGGCGGGGCGTGCGGCCAGCGCGGCGCGAACGCACTCCTCCACGGCGACTTTCGCGAGCGAGGTACCCAGGCAGTAGTGCGCGCCGGCCCCGAAGTTCATCAGCCGGGGCGTACCCGCACGGGTGAACCGCTCGGGAAGGAAGCGGTCCGGCGACGGCCACGCCGAGGCGTCCCGGCAGGCCGAGGCGATGCACAGCAGAACCATCGCCCCCGCCGGAATGGTGGTGCCGTGCAACTCGATCGGCGCGACGGCGGTGCGCGGGATGAGGGGGATGCTGGGCTCCAAGCGAATGGTCTCCGCGGCCGCGCTCGCCAGCCGCGCGTCATCGTGCGCGACCCCGGCAAGGCGGTCGCGGTACTGCAGCGTCACCAGCAGGCTGCACGGTATCTGACTGCCCATCGTGTCGTGGCCGGCGACAAGAAGATTCGCGATCATCGCCACGGTCTCGTCGCGGGTGAGCCGCTCCCCGCCGGCCTCTGCGGTCAGCAAGCCGGTGATGAGATCGGGACCGGGATCTTCGGTTCGGCGCCGCGCCAGCGCCGCAACATAATCCTGCAGTTCGATGATCGCGCGCGTTGCCTTCGCGATCTGGTCGGGGGTCATCACGTAGAACACCGGACTCAGGGCGTCCGCCCATCGCGAGAATGCACCGACATCGCTGTCCGGGACGCCGAGGAGGCGACAGATCAACCGGGTTGCCAGGCCGGCGCAGGAAGCCACCAGGTCTCCCCCGTTCACCGTTGCAGAAGCGATGGCAGCGGCGGCCATGTCCGCCGCGGTCGACCTCAGCTCCTCGACCGAGCGCGGGGTGAAGGCGCGGGAAACCAGCGACCGGAGGCGGCGATGGTAGTCACCCTCGGTGGTGAACATCAGCTTGCTGTACCAGTCACGCAGCGGACCGTCGCCGATGCCCATGGCGTCGAACAGGGTCAGCCCGATTCCGTTCAGCCGCGCGTCGCGGGCCAGGGCTTCGACGTCGTGATGGCGCAACACCACTGTGGCGCCGGTGATCTCGTCGGTGGCCAACGGTCCGCGCCGCGCGGCCTCGGCGAGCACGTCGTGCATCCGGGTGGTGAAGCTACCGGTCAAATCCACCATGGATTTCATCCCCATATCCCCTCCCACCCGGTTCACAGGGCGTGCTGGTGGCGCAGAATCTGCCCGGCGCGCTCGCCGATGATGACGCAGGGGGCCATGGTGTTCCCCGTGGTGACCCGGGGCATGATGGACCCGTCGGCGATTCGAAGTCCCTCTACCCCATACACTTTCAGCGACCCGTCGACCACCGACATGTTGTCGTGGCCCATCTTCGCGGTGCACGTCTGGTGGTGATAGGTGGTGACCTCGTTGCGGATGAAGCGCACCAGGTCGGCGTTGTCGAGCTTGCCCGGCATGACTTCTCGCTTGTTGAAGGGACGCAGCGCCGGTGCATTGCCGATTTCACGGCACAGTTCGACGCACGCAACCGCGGCCTTGAGGTCCTCGGGGCGCGACATCAAACCGTCGTGGATTCTCACGGGGTCGCAGGGATCTGGCCCGGTAAGGGTGATGTGCCCGCGGCTCTTTGGCCGCACCACCGCGCCGTACATGGCCCAGCCCTCCTCGGGCACGCCGAACTTCTGCGCGTTCTCCGCGCTCGAGAACGGGAACTCCAGCTGGTAGGCCTGCAGATCCGGCGCATCGAGACTCGGGTCGCTCTTGGTGAAAAAGGTCACCTCGCCGCCGCTGTTGCGCCACGGCAGGGGTTCGCGATACTCCCAGACGCACGAGAACCCGGGGTGGTCCTGCAGGTTTCGACCGACGCCGGGCAGATGCTGCACGACCCCGATGCCGTGTGACTGCAGGTGAGTCTGATCGCCGACACCCGATTGCATGAGCACTTTCGGGGTGTGAATCGCGCCGAGCGACAGCACGACCTCGGACCCCGCACCGACGCGCCGCAACTCACCGTCGTGCAGGAATTCCACTCCGGTGGCCCGCGACCCCTCGAACGTCACGCGGGTCACCAACGCGCCCGTCAGGACCGTCAGGTTGGGCCGGTCCATCAGCGGGAAAAGGTAAGAGCGAAAGACCGATTCGCGGCGTCCGTCGCGGATGCGCAGATCGACGATCGATGCGCCACCGTCGGCCTCCATGAGGCTGCCGTTCGGGCTTGCGAAGGCTGGAATGCCAAGCGACTTGCCGGCTTCAAGCCCGGCGTGCGCGATCGGGCTCGGTTCGGCGGCGGGTTCGACGTAAACGGGTCCGCCGATGCCGCGATGCTGGGGATCGGGAGCCCCGTGCCAGTCCTCGATGGCGCGATAGATCGCGAGCACCGAATCATAGTTCCACCGTTGGTCTTTGGCTTCGGCGGCGAAGTAATCCCAGTCACTTTTGTGGCCGCGCGCCCACACCATGACGTTGATGCTCGAGCCCCCGCCGAGGACCTTGGCCATCGCGTACGGGATCGCTCGCCCGTTGAGGTGGCAGTTGCGCTCGGTGATGAAGTTCCAGTCGCGCTCACTGCCGAGGTTCGCCAACCACATTCCCGGTTCGCTGATCTCGGGTCCTTCGTCGGGGCCGCCGGCCTCGAGCACCAGCACGCTCACGTTGGGGTTTTCGGCGAGGCGCCGGGCCACGACCGAGCCGCTCGATCCCGATCCGCACACGACGAAGTCGTATTGCGGCTTCAACTCCGCACCAAGCCGTCGCTGGTTGCGGCGGACCCGCTCGGCGAATATCGCTGTGGAACGCCCGATCTCGACGGGGGTTGATGTCATGGAGCTTCTCGCTTCCAGGGCTGGGTGGCGTCTCGGATGGCCGGCCACGGATACTTCAGGGTGACGCCGCCGGCACCGCCCGAGCGACCTCCGGAGCCCTGGAGCGCGGTTTTCGGCTATCGGTCCGCGCTGCCCGGATAGCCCCCGCGATCACGCGGCCCGCGCAGGGTCTGCAGCGGCGACTCTCCGTACATCGCCCTGTAGGCGGCCGCGAACCGACCGAGGTGCGCGAATCCCCAGCGATGCGCCACAGCGGCGACGCCGGTGTGCGAGGGGTGGGCCGAGCGCAGCTCACCGTGCGCACGACGCAGTCTGACCGCGCGCAGGTAGGCCATGGGTGACATCCCGACGTGCCGGCGAAAACCCTCCTGCAACGCGCGCACGCTGATGTGGCACTCGAGCGCCAACCGCGACGTCGTCAGCGCCGATTGCGGGGCGCTCTCGATGATGTCCATCGCCTCGCGGACGGCCGCCGGCCGGACGGGCCGGACCGATGATGCGAGGGCCTCGCGGTGGGGATGGTCGGCCACCAGCAACAGGCCGTACACCAGGCTCTCCAGCAGTGGATCCAACACGGCCGGATGCCACATCGGGCTTTCCGAATGGGCGAGCTCCCGATTGAGCCAATGCACTTGGGTCACCCAGCCCCGCGCGGCATGGTCGGCCAGCGGCAGCGCCACGGCGAAGGGAACGGATGACCTTGCCGGCTTGCCCAACAGCGTTTCGAGTGCCGTGTCGACGACCAGTTGGTCGAGCTTGACCCCCAGGTGCCGGCTGGCCGCGGGCCAGCGGGTGACGCTCATCTCGGCCTGGGGGCCGTAGATCGTGGCCGTCGCAGGAGTCGAAACCCAGCGTTGCCCGAGGTATTGCGACTCAAGCCGGCCGTCGACCGGGACGTGAACGTAGTAGCTGTCGCGATCCGCCGAAAAGCGCAGCGACACGTCGGTGTCGTAGCTCAGATCGGCCAGCGTGATGGGCCCGGCGTGTATCAGGCGCTGGCTGAAGCCGAACCCGTCAGCGGGGCCGAGCAGCCGAAGTTTGTGGGGGTGAAAAGCCGATTCGCAAAGGTGGATAGCCTGCTCCGGCGATCGCGTGCGAAACCAGTTGTACGCCATGACGTCATCGAGTCCGTTCGGTAGGTGCTAATCGCGCGCGGGGCAACACGTGGTAGACGTCGTCAACGTTCATCCGGTTCGATTCCCATCCGTTTTGATAACCGGAGAAGTCTCCGGTATCTTTCGAGCGTACCGGAGAATTCTCCGCTACGTTGCTCGCGAAGGAGAGACCATTGCGATACATCAAGCTCGGCAACTCAGGCCTGGACGTGTCCCCCCTGGCGATCGGAGCCATGACGTACGGCGATCCGCGGTCCGGACATCCCGTGTGGTCCCTGCCCGAAGACGAATCGCGGCCCCTGATCAAGCATGCGGTCGAGGCCGGGATCAATTTCTTCGACACCGCCAACATCTATTCGCAGGGAAGCAGCGAAGAGATCCTCGGACGCGCGCTGCGCGACTACGCCAACCGCGACGACGTCGTCGTCGCCACCAAGCTGAGGCATCCGATGCGTTCGGGGCCCAACGGAAAGGGCCTGAGCCGCAAGGCGATCATGGCCGAGATCGACCATTCGTTGCGCAGGCTCGGCACCGATTACGTCGACCTTTACCAGGTTCACCGCAACGATCACACCACCCCGCTGGAGGAAACCCTCGAGGCGTTGCACGATCTGGTGAAGGTCGGCAAGGTCCGCTACCTGGGGGCGTCGTCGATGCCGGCATGGGAGTTTTCCAAGGCCCTTCACCTGCAGCGCGCGAACAACTGGGCGAGGTTTGTCTCCATGCAGGATCATTACAACCTGCTGGCCCGCGAGGAGGAGCGCGAGATGATCCCGCTGTGCCTCGACGAGGGCGTGGGCACCATCGTGTGGAGTCCGCTGGCGCGCGGAAGGCTGGCGCGATCGTGGTCGGACGCCAAAGTCACCGCGCGGGCATCGAACGACGGATTTGCCGACATGCTGTACGCCGGTGTCGGTGACGGCTCCGACAAGGCCATCGTCGACGCGGTCGGCGCCGTCGCCGAGGGGCGCGGCGTCAGCCGGGCCGAAGTGGCGCTCGCCTGGTTGCGTTCCAAACCCGTGGTGACCGCGCCCATCATCGGGGCCAGCAGCATCAGCCAGATCGACGAGGCGATCGCATCGCTTGACCTCGAGCTCAGCGAGGCCGAAACGCGCCGGCTGGAGGCCCCCTACACACCGCGCTACGACTTCCAGGGCGTCTCCGACGACACTCTGCTGCAGGCGGTGGCGGAGCGGATACCCCAATTGTCCACGGCCAGTTAGCCATCTCCCCTTATCCTCGTGCTACGACAACGGGGTTTTGACCAGAACCAGGAGGTGGCGGTCTGTGGCCGACGACGGTGTCGCCCGGATTCGCTCCGACGCCCTGCGCAATCGAGAGCACATCATCGAGGTGGCGCACGACGCCTTCGCCGAGTCGGGAGCGACGTCGCTCAACGAGATCGCCAAGCGCGCGGGCGTCGGGGCGGGGACGCTGTACCGCCACTTCCCCACCCGGGAAGCCTTGATCCTCGCCGTATACCGCCACGACGTGCAGCGACTGGTGGATTTGGTGCCCAGGCTATTGCGCGCCCATCCGCCGCTGGATGCGTATCGCATCTGGTTCTTCAAGGCCGCCGACTACGTTCGCGTCAAACACGGCCTGGGCGATGCCCTGCACAGCGCGGCGGTCCAGGACGCGATCAATGAGACGTACGCACCCTTCGTCGGCGCGGTCGGCGAGCTGCTCGATGCCTGCGCGCGGGACGGTTCCCTGCGGCCCGATCTCGATCCCGCGGATGTCGTGTGGCTCATGAGTTCGCTATGGCGGGTCGGTGACGGAGCAGCGGGCAAGCGACAGGCGAAACGAATAATGGAGCTCGCGATCGAGGGACTGCGTCGCAGATAGCCTGCGGTCCCGCCGGGTACGGTCGGGGCATGGCACGAGTCATCGTCTTCGGCGGCCACGGCAAGGTCGCGCTGCAGCTGGCCCGCATCCTGACCGAGCGCGGCGACGAGGTGACGTCGGTCTTTCGCAACCCCGACCACACCGACGACGTCGCCGCAACCGGCGCCGCTCCGGTGGTGGCCGACATCGAGCGACTCGACACCGGCGCGCTGGCCGGCCTGCTCGCGGGTCACGACGCCGTCGTGTTCTCCGCCGGCGCGGGCGGCGGCAACCCGGCGCGCACCTACGCCGTCGACCGCGACGCGGCGATCCGGGTGATCGATGCCGCCGCGGGGGCGGGCGTCAGGCGGTTCGTGATGGTGTCCTACTTCGGCGCGGGGCCGGATCATGGTGTGCCGAGCGAGAATTCGTTCTTCCCGTACGCGGAGGCCAAGGCGGCGGCGGACGCGCACCTGCGCGCCAGCGACCTGGATTGGACGGTGCTGGGACCGGGCCACCTCACCCTGGAACCGGGGACCGGCCGGATCGTCATCGGCAAGGGGAAAGGCGAGGTCTCCCGGGCCGACGTCGCGCTCGCGGTGGCCACGTCGCTGCACGAGGTCTCGACCATCGGCCGCACCATCGAATTCAACAACGGCGCCGACGGGACCGGCGTCCCCATCGCCGACGCACTGGCTCACCAGGGACAGGGCACGTGAAGCTTGCCGACTGCCCGGTCTTTCCCGCCGAGGCGGGAGCCGCCCTGAGCACGGACCGCGGGGTGGGTTGGCGCCTGGCGCGACAGGCCGGCCCGGTTTTGCGAGATCCGGCGGGCAACTGGGTGTTCGTCGTCGGGCGGGATGAGGTGTTGGCGCATCTCGACGACGCGAGGCTGGATCGGGCCCGCGCCCTTCCCGAGAGCGATCTCGACGTTCATCAACGGCTGTTCGCCCCGAAAGCCGCTCACGAGATTGCGGCGGCGTTTCGCCCGACCGCCGCCGCGCTGATCGATCGTTTCGCCGCCGCCGGTGGCGGTGACGCCGTGGCCGAGGTGACCGCGCCGATGGCGGACGCGCTTTTCGACATCGTGGCGCGCCTGCGGCTGTTGCCCGCCGAGCACCTGGCCGGGCAGTCCGGCCACGTCTTCGCCGAGGCGTGCCGCAACCTGTTCAAGCACGCCGGCTGGCATTTACTCGTGCTGGCGGGCGAGCCCGAATTGTGCGACGCGCTTCGACGCCAGCCCGAGCTGATCCGCGGGTTCGTTGAAGAGGTCCTCCGGTTGGAGCCGATGGTGCAGGGCTGCCAACGATTCACCACCCAGCCGACGACCGTCGGCGGGGTCGAGCTACCCGCCGGCATGGTGGTGATGTTGTGCATCGCCGCGGTGCAGCGGGACGGCAGCGACACCATGTCCACCGACGATCTCGTGATTGGCGTTAGGGCGCACCGGCATTGGAGCCTGGGTGCTGGGTCCATGCGTTGCCGTGGCGGCCACATTGTCCGGCAGGTGTTGCGCGTGCTGGTCGAGGAGTGGGTCGGCCGGGCCGGGCGTCTCGGGCCCGCCCCCGGTTTCCGGCCGACGGCCGGGTTCCCGAACACCGAGAACTCCTTGTGGCTGCCGAAGCTGCCGCTGGTGACGAGGGCCTTGTAAACTCCGCTGCGCAGCTGGTTTGCCGTCGCCGCAACCGTGGCGCCGGCATCGAGCGAGGCATGTTAGACACGCTTCGCGAGAGGGAACCCGGTGGGAGTCCGGGACTGTCCCGCAGCGGTGAGCAGGAACGACCGCCGTCACACGCACTGATCGAAAGATCGGGAAGCGACGGCCACTAGGAGCACCACTCGGTGCGCGCCTGCGAGTCCGAAGACCTGCCGGCTGTGCCGGGCGCGCCGCGTCCGGCCGGGTCATCGCCTCGTGGAATGGGCGTTTGGTCGTTGCCGTTGCGGCTTGTGTGCCGCGACGGACTCGGCTGTTGCGTCCGCCGGCGGTGATCCACCCGTCGAGTGTTAGGACGAAGAAGTGAGCACCTCTCAACCATTCACCGCCACGGTTACCGGCTCCCCCCGCATCGGCCCGAAACGCGAACTCAAGCGCGCCACCGAGGGCTACTGGGCCGGGCGCACCGACCGCACCCAACTGGAGTCCGTCGCGGCTTCGCTGCGCCGCGACATGTGGACCCACCTGGCGGCCGCCGGCCTGGACTCGGTCCCGGTGAACACCTTCTCCTACTACGACCAGATGCTCGACACGGCCGTGATGCTCGGCGCGCTGCCGGTGCGGGCCACCGCAGTCGCCGACGAACTGGACCGCTACTTCGCCCTGGCGCGCGGCAACGACGACATCGCGCCGCTGGAGATGACGAAGTGGTTCGACACCAATTACCACTACCTGGTCCCCGAGATCGAACCCGCGACGCGATTCGCACTCAACCCCGACAAGGTGCTATCGGAGCTGAAAGAGGCTTTTGCGCAAGGGATTCCCGCGCGTCCCGTCCTCATCGGCCCGATCACGTTCCTGTTGCTGAGCAAGGGCATCAACGGAGGCGGCGCGCCGATCGAGCGGCTCCGCGAACTGGTGCCGATCTACTCCGAGCTGCTCTCGCTGCTCGCCGAGCACGGCGCCCGGTGGGTGCAGTTCGACGAGCCCGCCCTGGTGACCGACATCTCCCCCGACGCCCCGGCGCTGGCGGAGGCGGTCTACACCGCGCTCGGGGCGGTGAGCAACCGGCCGGCGATCCATGTCGCCACCTATTTCGGCGACCCGGGCGCGGCGCTGGCGGGCCTGGCCCGCACGCCCGTCGAAGCCATCGGGATCGACCTGGTGGCCGGCGCCGGCACCGCGGTGGCGGGCATCCCGGAACTGTCCGGCAAGCTGCTGGTGGCCGGCATCGTCGACGGGCGCAACGTCTGGCGCACCGACCTGGAATCGGCGCTGGCCAAGCTGGCCACCCTGCTGGGTTCGGCCGGCAGCGTGGCGGTTTCGACATCGTGCTCCACCATGCATGTGCCGTATTCGCTGGAGCCCGAAACGGGTCTGGACGAAAACCTGCGCAGCTGGCTGGCGTTCGGGGCCGAAAAGGTCAGCGAGGTGGTCACTCTCGCCCGCGCACTGCGGGACGGGCGAGACGCCGTCGCCGAGGAGATCGCGGCGTCCAACGCGGCCGTCGCCTCCCGTCGCAGCGATCCGCGGCTGCACAACAGCGCGGTCCGCGCCCGGATCGAGGAGATCATCGCGTCGGGCACGCACCGCGGCGACGCGGCGGGGCGCCGCGCCAGCCAGGAGGCGCGGCTGCACCTGCCGCCGCTGCCGACCACGACGATCGGCTCGTACCCGCAGACATCGGCGATCCGCAAGGCGCGCGCGGCTTTTCGGGCCGGCGAGATCGACGAGGCCGAGTACGTCGCCAAGATGCGCAAGGAGATCGCCGACGTCATCGCGTTGCAGGAGGAACTGGGTCTGGACGTGCTGGTACACGGGGAGCCCGAGCGCAACGACATGGTGCAGTACTTCGCCGAGCAGCTGGAGGGCTTCTTCGCCACGCAGAACGGCTGGGTGCAGTCCTACGGCAGCCGCTGCGTGCGACCGCCGATCCTTTATGGCGACGTCGCGCGGCCCCGCCCGATGACCGTCGAGTGGATCAGCTACGCGCAGTCGCTGACCGACAAGCCGGTGAAGGGCATGCTGACCGGGCCGGTCACGATTTTGGCCTGGTCGTTCGTCCGCGACGACCAGCCGCTGGCCGACACCGCCAACCAGGTGGCGCTGGCGATTCGCGACGAGACGGTGGACCTGCAGGCCGCGGGCATCGCGGTGATCCAGGTCGACGAGCCGGCGCTGCGCGAGCTGCTGCCGCTGCGCCGCGCCCAGCAGGAGGACTACTTGCGTTGGGCCGTGGCGGCTTTCCGCCTGGCGACGTCCGGCGTGGCCGACTCGACGCAGATCCACACCCACCTTTGCTACTCGGAATTCGGTGAGGTGATCGGCGCCATCGCCGACCTGGACGCCGACGTCACGTCGCTCGAGGCGGCCCGCTCGCACATGGAGGTGCTGGACGACCTGAACTCGGTCGGCTTCGCCAACAGCGTCGGCCCGGGCGTCTACGACATCCACTCACCGCGCGTGCCGAGCGCAGGAGAGATGGCCGAGTCGTTGCGGGCGGCGTTGAGAGCCGTGCCGCCGCAACGGCTTTGGGTCAACCCCGACTGCGGGCTGAAGACGCGCAACGCCGACGAGGTGACCGCGTCGCTGCGGAACATGGTCGCCGCGGCGCACGAGGTGCGAGCCGGTACGTGACCGCGAGCGTCACGCTGGCGTGGCTCTCGACGCCGAGCGTCACTCTGGCGTGACGTTCGGCGCCTCCTCCGTCAGCACCTGGACCGGCACGTCGTCGGCCCAGGGCTGGCGGGTCACCATGTCGGCGACCCGCACGATGCCGCGCTCGAACTCGCCGGTCGCGGCGTCGACCAGCCGGTAGGCCTGCGTCTGCTTGTGGATAGGCTGCGCGTCGAGCAGCACGACCCGTACCTCGCCCGGCTCGAAATGGCAGCGCTGCTGCATGGCGGTGATGAGTTGCTCATTGTGCATGTGGCCGTCGCCGAAGTTCCAGCCGATGGCGGTGCTGCAGATCCGCTCGCCGTCGGTGATCACGTAGTCGTCCTCGTTCTGGCCCGCCATGGCGCGATGCGCCAGGGTGAACAGGGCGCGGCCGTGGGTGTTGAACCCGCGGAACGCGTACCCCATGTAGATGGGGATCTGCGCCGCTTCCGGGCTGCCGTAGAACCGCTCCAGCTGGGCCTGCGGCATGCTGGCGATCGCCACGATGCCCCGGCCGATCTTGTCGTTGGCCGACGGCTTGATGCACCACAGCGTGGTGTCCCAGTTGCCGGCGTAGTAGCGCATGCCCGGCAGGAACGAGATCTTGCGCGGAAACATGTTGCCCAGCACGACGATTCCCGCGACGACGACGAACAGGATCGCCACCGCCACCGGATGCTTCAGGTCGGCCAATCCCAGCCGGGCGTGCGCGACGAACAACGACAGCACACCGAAGATCATGAAGACGTTCCACTCCAGCGGCACCCCCATCGGAATGGACAGCAGGATGCCCAGGTGGAAGCAGACCATGACGATCGCGGCCACCGTCGTCGGCCAGCCGCCGTGGCAGAAGAACAGCGGCAGCGGCACCAACATCTCGATCGCAGTGCTCACGTGCGCGAGGAAGCGTGACAGCCGCCCGGGCCGCAGGTCGTCGGGGAACTTCTCGAAGAACTGCCGCTTCAGCCAGCGGGGGCGCACCAGCGGGTTGTTCGACATCATCGTCGAGATCACGAACGGGAAGTGCTTGTTGAGCTTCGACGTCGCCGCGCCCATCCAGATGATCAGGAACACCACCTTGGAGCCGACGATCATGTCGGGCCCGCCGAAGAGGAACGTCACGGCCATGGTCGCGTAGACCTCGCCGCGGGCGGCCAGGAAGATCACCTTGTCACGCAGGCCCGCCGCCGCGAGGAACAGCAGGATCCACACGATCTCCCACGTCGGCAGCAGCCCCACCCTGGTGCCCAGCTCCGGCACCGGCCCGGTGCCGTCGGAGAACAACGCCCACAGCGTCATCACCAACAGCGCTGCGTAGAGGAAGACGTCCACCGGTTTGCGGGTGGTGCCTCGGGTCAGCGGGACGCGGTCCGGCCACGGTGGCAGCCGGATGGTGCCGAACCGCATCCAGTACAGGATCGAGCCCATGGGCGGGAAGAACCGGTTGTTCAGCGGACCGAAGCCGCAGCCCAGCCCGATCACCTCGAACAGCATCGTGTAGAGCACGACCTTCTCGAAGACGATCGGCTCGGACCACCAGTGCGCGACGTTGGTGAACCCGCCGAGTCCCTTCGTGGCGGAGGCGAACAGCCAGCCGCCGAGGATGTAGAGCAGGATCTTGACGACGTAGAACAGGTGCAGCGCGATCGGCGTGCCGAAGCCCACCTCGGCCCAGTGCCGGGCCATCGGACGGATCTTCTCGCTGCGGGTGCCCTTGTTCCATTCCTCCATGTCGAGCTGCGGCAGCTCGGGCTTGAGAAATCCCATGGTTTGACAGATTAGAACGCGTTCTAGGCGCGTGGCTTGGGAAGGGGCAAAGAATCCTTTGCCTGGGAGTTAATGCCCGGATACCGTGAAGTCGCTAGGAGGACTCCACCATGAACAGACTTCGATTCCTCGTCGCGGCGCTGATGGCTGCCGTCGCGCCGGTGGCCGGGGGTGTGGCCCGGGCGGACACCCCCGGGCCGGGTGACTCCTGCACGGTGCTGCACGCCACCACCCAGGACGCCAACGGCCGCACGATGTGGTGCAACCCCACCATGACCGGCGCCCATTCGTTGGTGTGGCAGTACGGCGGACCCTCCACGCCCTAGCTGCGCTCTCAGCCGAAGATCCCGGGCGGCGTCGGCGGCGCACCGTCCAGCACCCGCTGATCGATCACGATATTCAGCGCATCCACCGACTCGAGCCCGGCCAGGGCGTCGACGGCGGAGAGGAACCGGCGCTGCTCGGCCGGATCGACCACCCCGTCGGCGAGCCCGGTGAACTTGTCCATGTACTGCGGGCGCCGGAACGGCAGGGCGCCCAACGGATGCGCGTCGGCCACGGCCAGCTCGTCGCAGATCACCTCGCCGCTCTTGAGCGTCACCTCGGCTCGGGCCCCGAACGCCTTTTCGGCCGGGTCGGTCGAGTGGTAGCGGCGGGTCCAGTCCGGGTCCTCGACGGTGGAGATCTTGCGCCACAGGTCGACGGTGTCGCGGCGGTGGGCCCGTTGCGGGGCGTAGGAGCGCTCGTGGTGCCACGCGCCGTCCTGCAACGCGACGGCGAAGATGTAGGGCAGCGAGTGGTCGAGCGTCTCCCGTGACGCGTCGGGGTCGAACTTCTGGGGATCGCCGGATCCGGTCCCGATCACCACGTGGGTGTGGTGGCTGGTGTGCAGGACGATCGCCGCGACCTGGTCGAGGTCGCCGATCCGCCCGCGCAGCCGCAAGGCCAGATCGATCGGCGCCTGGCTCTGGTACTCCGCCGAGTGCTCCTTGGTGTAGCTGTCCAGAATGGCGCGCTTGGGTTCGCCGGGAGCGGGCAACGGCACGCGGTATTCGCGCTCGGGCCCGCCCAGCAACCGGGCGATCACCCCGTCCTCGCCCTCCCAGATCGGGGCCGGCGACCGCTCGCCGCGCATCGCCCGGTCGACCGCCTCGATGGCGACCTTTCCGGCGTGCGCCGGCGCGAACGCCTTCCAGCTGGAGATCGCGCCCTTGCGCGATTGGCGGGTGCTGGTGGTCAGGTGCAGGGCCTGCCCGATCGCCTGGTAGATGGTCTCGATGTCCAGCCGGAGCATGGTGCCGATGCCGGCGGCCACCGAGGGCCCGAGATGCGCGACGTGGTCAATCTTGTGCTCGTGCAAGCAGATTCCGCGGGCCAGGTCGATCTGGACCTCGTACGCGGTGGCCACGCCGCGGATCAGGTCGGCGCCGCCCACGCCGAGCTGCTGCGCCACGGCGACAAGCGGGGGGATGTTGTCGCCCGGGTGGGAGTACTCGGCGGCCAGGAACGTGTCGTGGAAGTCGAGTTCGCGCACAGCGACGCCGTTGGCCCACGCCGCCCATTCCGCCGAATAGGCGCCGGCGACACCGTAAACGCGCGCCCCCCGCTGGGCTCGGTGCGCCTGCGCCTGCAGGCGGGCCACGGTGACGGGCCGCCGCAGCACGGCGGCGGCGCTGACGGCGGCGTTGTCGATGATCCGGTTGGCCACCATCTCCGCCGTTACCGGCTCGACGGCCACCGGGTCGGCCGCGACCTCCGCGATCTTGGCGGCCAGGTGTTCGGAGCGCGGGAAGTCGTCGGCGCTGCGCCGGGCCCGGACCGTGTGCACCAGCATGACCGCACCCTATGCGGGGCGGTCATGCTGGTTTCGTCGGATTCGCAACGCTGTCCGCCGTTTGATGCTGAGCTATCCCCTGAAGGGAGGTGCGCAGCATGTCCGCGTTGAAGTCGTGGCTGGGCGAGCCCGATCACTTCGACTGGATCACGGCCACCTTGCGCGAGCGCGGGCTGCTTCGCGCGGCACAGGTGACCCTGGCCGTCATCTCCTCGATATCGGCGCTGGTACCGGTGGCCACCATGCTGAGCCTGCGTCGCCCGACGGTCGAGGTGGTGCTCGTCGACGCGGGCGCGGCGGTCTTCGTCGTCGCGGTAAGCGTCTACTGGTTGACGCGCTGGCCGACCCGAATCCAATCGGAGATCTTCGGAGTCATCGCCGCGACATGTATCGCCGGGTGGAGCCTGACCCAGCCGACCGCCGCCCTGGCGGCCGTCGGCTGCTGCGCCATGGCCACGAATAGCGGGTATGTCGCGCTGTTCCACAACAATAGATTTCTGGCGTTCAGCGCCACCTTGGCGGGCATCGTCACCGTCGCGACGGCGGCGCACCTGGCGCGTGAGGTCGACGTGGGCACCGGGCTCGCCGCGTTTTGGGTGATCGCGATGCTCAACGTGTCGTTTCCCGTGGCGATGCGAGGGATGTCGCGGGCCATGGGGACTTACGCGGAACGCGCCGACGAAGACTCGCTGACGGGGCTGTTCAACCGCCGAGCGTTCGCCGCCGCCCTCACCCGCAGACTCGCCGATCCGCGCGCCGACGACACCCACTTGACCATGACCATGGTCGACCTGGACGCGTTCAAGCGCATCAACGACACCCACGGCCACGCCGCGGGGGATCGCGCACTTATCGCGGTCGCCGAGGTGCTGGCGCAGCAAGCCGCGCCGACAGCGGTGCTGTGCCGCGCGGGCGGAGAAGAGTTCCTCATCGCCACCATCGGCCCCGCCCAGGACGCCGAGGCGGTCTCGGCGCGATTGGGCGCCGCCATCGCCGCCCTCCCGCAGGGCCTGACGGCCAGCATCGGCACGGCCACCGCCGAGCTGTCCCCGATGGGCACGTCCGACATTCCCGGGCTCATCGAGAAACTCATCGACGTCGCGGACAGCGCGATGTACACCGCCAAACGCCGCGGCGGCAATCAGGCCCATCACCTTTGACCCCGTCGCGTCAACGGATTTGAAGCGCGCGAGAAATCGGGGTGAACCCGCTACTGCCCGCCTTCCGATCGGTGTAGTTTGCTGCTTTGGGGCTGACCAGTGAAGGAGCCAGTCGTGTCAGATGTCGATTACTGCGTGGTCGGGGCCGGGTTCGCGGGTTTGACGGCCGCCCTGCGGCTCAGGCAGGCCGGTCGCTCGGTGGCCTTGCTGGAGGCGCGTGACCGGGTCGGCGGTCGCACGTTCACGGTCACTCGCGACGACGGCACCTGGATCGACCGCGGCGGCGCCTGGGTCGGGCCGGGCCAGGATCGCATCTACGCGATGATGGACGAGTTCGGCGTGCCGGAATACAAGCAGCACAACGACGGCGACGCGATGATGATCGTCGACGGAAAGAAACACCGCTACGGCGGCACCATCCCCTGGTCGATGAGCCCATGGGCGGTCGCCAACCTCGGCGTGGGTTTGCTCTCGATCGAGAACATGTGCAAATCGGTCCCGCGCGAGGCGCCGTGGGAGGCGAAGAACGCCGACGAGTGGGACCGCATCAGCCTCGGCGAATGGATCGACAAGAACACCATGTCCAAGCAGGCCCGCGAGATGCTGGACATGGCGCTGTCCGGCGTATACACCTCGGCCGGGTCGGAGACGTCGCTGCTGTGGGCGCTGACCCAGATGGGGTCGGGCGGGGGGCCCACCTTCGTCATCTCGGGCAAGGGCGGCGCCCAGGACGCGCGGCCCGTCGGGGGGATGGGCGCCATCTACCGGCAGATCGCCACCGAACTCGGTGACGCGCTGCACCTTTCGCGCCCCGTGCGACAGATCACCCAGGACGCCGACGGCGTGACGGTCGCCGCGGACGGCCTGATGGTGCGGGCGCGGCGCGCCATCGTCGCGATCCCGCTTGCCATCGCCAGTTCGATCGTGTACGAGCCGATGTTGCCCGTGGACCGGACACTGCTGCACCAGCGCATGCCAAGTGGCGCTGTCATCAAGATATCGATCCTCTACGACGAGCCGTTCTGGCGCGCGGCCGGATTGTGCGGCCAGTCGGCCGCGCCCGGGTCCCTGGCCACGCTCACCATCGACGCCTGCACGAACACCGCGAACCTCGGGATCATGTGCGTGATCACCGAGGGACCGGCCGCACGCCGCCTGACGAAAATGGACGAGGCCGATCGGAAAGCGGCGGTCATCGCCGAGCTGGTCGATCGGTTCGGCAGCAAGGCCGAGTCGCCGCTGGAATTCCACGAGCAGAACTGGACGACCGAGCGCTATTCCGGTGGCGGCATGATCAGCCACGCGCCGACCGGCGTGCTGACCGAATTCGGTTACACCCTGCGGGAGCCCTGCGGTCGCGTGCACTGGGCCGGCACGGAGAGCTCGGCGATCATGTGCGGGTGGATAGACGGCGCGATCCGATCGGGCGAGCGTGCGGCCGCCGAGGTGATGGCGACCGAAACCACCGCTGCCGCAGTCACTTAGGCGTGTGAAATCGGTCAGGCCCAGCCGGAACCCACCGCCGAATCGGTGCTGGCCATGTTGCTGCCCGCGGACTGAACCTTGGCGCCGTGGGCGTTGGCCTGCTCGTAGATCACCTGGAAGTTGCGGCCCAGCTGCGTGATGAATTCCTGGCAGGCCACCGACCCGGCGCCGCCCCAGAAATCCCCCGCCGCCAGTACGTCTCGCACGATCGCCTGGTGCTCGGCCTCCAGCGATGCCGCCTGGGCGCGGATCAGGGCGCCGTGCGAGTCCACGTCACCGAATTGGTAATTGATCGTCATTGCCGAATCTCCTAGCTGCTCAGCGCCTGCTGCGAGGCCTGCTCTTGGTGCTCGTAGTTGTTGGCGTCGCGGACCAGCCCGTCGCGCACGCCGTGCAGCATGCTCACGATGTTGCGAAAGGCCTGATTCATTTGTCCCATCGTGTCGTAGGACGTCGCCTGCGCAGCCCCACTCCAGCCGGTACCCGAAATGCTTTGCGACGACGCCCACATGCGTCGCGCTTCGTCCTCGACCGTCTGCGCGTGCACCGAGAAACGGCTCGCCATTTCCCGCATCGCGTACGGATCGGTCATAAGCCGACTAGTCATCATTTTGCTCCTTTCATGAAAGTTCTTGTTGCCGAACATGCTTGGTAGAAGTAGATCACCCCCGCCCTATCCGACCCCGACCCGCGGCACCACGCTGGGCCGCGACTGCACCACATGCGGGCTGGCCCCGCCGCGGCCCAACATCCCGCCGGGCGCTCCACCGCCCATGCCGCCCATCGGCATCGGCATCATCGGCATGCCGCCCGCCGCGGGGCCGACTCCCCCAGCGCCGCCGGGTATTTCGCCGCCCAGCCCCGACATCGCCGCACTGACCATCCGCGCCGGCGTGGACCCCGGCCACGTCGCAGGCACCGACATCGACCCCACCAGCTGCGCCTTGCCCAAGCCCGCCGCCACGGGGGAACCCGGGCCGCCGCCGAGCGGCGTGGTCACCGGCGCGGTGCTACCGACGAGCTTGGGGACATCGGCCCCCACCACCGCGGCGTTGGCCAATCCCGCCGAGCCGGCGTTCGCCCCTTGCGCCAGCGACATGATCGGAGACATCAGCATGCTGATCGGCAACGTCGCGACCTGGGCCAGCGACGAAAGCGACTGCAACGGCGCCCCGGAGACTAGCGACTGCAACGCGGCCACCAGGGCCGAGAGAGGATCGGCGGCTCCGCCTCCCTGCGCCGCCGCGGCGGCCATCTCGACCGGCGGCACCGCGAACGGCGCCAAGGACGACGCCACCGACATCGCCCCGGCGTGGTAGCCGACCATCGCGGCGACGTCCTGCGCCCACATCTGGCCGTAGTGGAATTCCGTCGCCGCGATCGCCGGGCTGTTCTGGCCGAGAAAGTTGCTCGCCACCAACATCATCAGTTGCGCCCGGTTCGTGGCGACGGCGACGGGATGCACGGTCGCCGCCTGCGCCGCCTCGAACGCCGTCGCCGCCGCCCGGGCTTGCGCCGCCGCGCCTTCGGCCTGCGCCGCCGACCCGGCCAACCACGAAACGTAGGGCGCCGCCGCCGTCGCCATCGCCTTCGACGCCGGACCCGTCCACGGGCCGCCGATCAGCGCCGAGACGACCGAGGCGAACGACGACGCCGACGAGCGCAGGTCGGCGGCCAGCCCCTCCCATGCCGTCGCCGCCATGAACAGCGGGCCCGGGCCCGCGCCGGCATACATTCGCGCCGAATTGATCTCCGGCGGCAACAACGAAAAGTCCGACATCACAATCCCAACTATGCGAAGCGGTGGACCGAACAACGTCGGTCAGAACTCGTAGATTTGCGGGGCACGGGGTCGTAGATCGTCATTCGGGCACGCCTCGCTAGTGGAAGAACCCGGCCTGGTTGCTGCCGTGGTTGAAGCCCCCGGAGCTGAAGTTGCCCAGGTTCTCGATGCCCGACGAGAGCAGGCCCGTGAGCCCGATGCCGGTGACGTCGGCGCCCGCGTTGCCGATGCCCACGGCGAAGACGCCCGAGTTGTTGATGCCCGCGTCGACCCCGCCGCCCGTGTTGTGGAAGCCGGAGTTGAAGCCCGCACCGGTGTTCATGAAGCCGGAGTTGTCGAAACCCCCGTTGAAGAACCCTGAGCTCCCAGCGCCGGTGTTACCGAAACCGGAGCTTGTGATACCAGCCGGGGTGATCGCGCCGAAGAAGCCGGTGTTGAGGTCGCCGGTGTTGAAGGCGCCCGTGTTGGTGTTCCCCGCGTTCGCCCAGCCCGTGTTCAACATGCCGTTGTTGAAGTCGCCCGTGTTGTCGAGACCCGTGTTGAAGTTGCCCGTGTTGTTGCCGCCGGAATTTCCGAAGCCGAAGTTGGAGCTGCCCGCGTTCCCGGCGCCGAAGTTGAAGGACGCCCCGTTGCCGAAGCCGAAGTTGACTTCGCCGGCGTTTCCGAATCCCGTGTTCGTGGCGCCAGCGTTCCAGAACCCGGTGTTGGTGTCGCCCGCATTGCCGAAGCCGAAATTGCCGTTGCCCGAGTTGAAGAAGCCCACGTTTCCGGTGCCCGAGTTGAAGAAGCCGACGTTGCCGGTGCCCGAGTTGCCGAAGCCGAGGTTGCCGCTGCCAGAGTTCAGCGCGCCGAACCCGACCTGGTTGTCGCCGGTGAGCCCGAAGCCGATGTCGTTGTTGCCGGTGTTCCCGACGCCGAAGTTGTGGCTGCCCGCGTTTCCGAAGCCGACGTCGTTGCTGCCGCGGTTCCCGGAGCCCATGTTGAAGCTGCCCCGATTACCGGAGCCGACGTTTCCGGCGCCGAGGTTTCCGCTGCCGACATTTCCGGTGCCGCTATTGCCGTTGCCGAAGTTGTTGTTGCCGGCGTTCCCGCTGCCCACGTTTCCGGTGCCGAGGTTTCCCATGCCCACGTTCGTGTTGCCGACGTTTCCGGCGCCCACGTTGGCGTCGCCGACATTGCCACCGCCCACGTTCAGGCCGCCGATGTCGCCGAGGCCGAGGTTGATGTTCGGCAAGGCCGTCTGGGCCAGCTGAGCGGCCACCGCCGACGCCCCGCCGTGATAGCCCACCATCGCCGAGACGTCGGCAGCCCACATCGCCTCGTACTGCGCCTCGGCCGCCGCGATCGCCGGCGCATTGAGCCCCAACAGGTTTGAGCGCACCAAAGACACCAACTGGCTCCGGTTGGCCGCCACCGCCGCCGGATGCACAGTCGCCGACACAGCCGCCTCAAACGCCGACGCCGCCGCCCGCGCCTGCCCCGCCGCCCCCATCGCCCGCGCCGCCGCCGCCGACAACCACCCCGCATACGGCGCCGCCGCCTCCGTCATCGCCACCGCCGCCGGACCCTGCCACGCCGCCCCAACCAACCCGGACGTCACCGACCCGAAAGACGAAGCCGCCGAGCCCAACTCGCCCGCCAACCCCTCCCAGGCCGCCGCCGCATTCAACATCGGGCCCGGCCCCGCACCCAGATACACCCGCGCCGAATTGATCTCCGGCGGCAACACCAAAAAACTCATCACATGTCCTTACTGGAAGAAGCCCGACTGCGCGTCGCGCCGGTTGAAGAAGCCGGAGTCGTCGTTGCCCGAATTACCGATACCGGAGTTGAAGACGTTCGAGTTGCCGATGCCGATGTTGTCGAAGCCGGTGTTTCCAATCCCGGCAAGGAAGCTGCCCGAGTTGCCGATGCCGACGTTGTTGCCATTGCCGGAATTTCGGAAGCCCGACTCGAAGGCCAGGCCTGCATTTTGGAAGCCGGACGTGTCGCCGCCCGAGTTGAAGAAGCCGGAGCTGTCCAGGCCGGTGTTGCCGAAGCCCGAGTTCTTCACCCCGGCCGGGGTGATGGCGCTGCCGAAGCCGGTGTTCAGGTTGCCCGAGTCGAAACCGCCGGTGTTGCTCGCGCCCGAGTTTCCCCATCCGGTGTTGAAGTTGCCGGTGTTGAAGTCACCGGTGTTGAGGGAGCCGGCGTTTCCGCTGCCCGTGTTCTGGAAGCCGGAGTTCCCCATCCCGAAGTTCTGGGAGCCGGCGTTGAACATGCCCATGTTGTTGGCGCCGCCGTTGCCCGCACCGAAGTTGCTGAATCCGCTGTTCAGGAAGCCGGTGTTGCCTTGACCGGAGTTGGTGAACCCGGTGTTGAAGCTGCCCGAGTTCTCGAAGCCGAAGCTGTGGTTGCCGGAGTTGAAGATGCCGACGTTTCCAGTGCCCGAGTTGAAGAAGCCGATGTTCCCGGTGCCCGAGTTGCCGAAGCCGATGTTGCCACTGCCGGAATTCAGTGCGCCGAAACCGATCTGGTTGTCACCTGTGAGCCCGAAGCCGATGTCGTTGTTGCCCGTGTTGCCGAAACCGATGTTGTGGTTGCCGGTGTTCGCGGCGCCGACGTTGTTGCTGCCGCGGTTCCCGAAGCCCATGTTCGCGTCGCCGCGGTTCCCGCTGCCCATGTTGCCGGAGCCCAGGTTCCCGTTGCCGACGTTGGTGTTGCCGAGGTTTCCGGCGCCGACGTTGCCGATGCCGTTGTTCCCGAAGCCGGTGTTGTTGTTGCCCGCGTTCCCGCTACCCAGGTTTTGGCTGCCGCGGTTCCCGTCGCCGATGTTGCCGACGCCGTTGTTTCCGTTGCCGACGTTGGTGTTGCCGACGTTGCCGCTGCCCACGTTCTGGTTGCCGGCGTTGCCGCTGCCCACGTTCCCGTTGCCGTGGTTGCCCCCGCCCACATTGCCGGCCCCGACGTTGCCGATGCCCAAGTTGGCCAGGACGTTCTGCGCCGCGGCCTGCGCGGGCGCCCCAATCATCGAAGCGTTGGCGGCCTCGGCTTCCGCGTAGAGCGCCCCGCCGGCGCTCATGGCCCGAACGAACTGCTCATGAAAGCTCGCCGCCTGCGCGCTCAGCGCCTGATACAGCTCGGCGTGCCCGGAAAACAGGGCCGCCACCGCCGCAGAGATTTCGTCGGCGCCGGCGGCCAGCACCCCGGAGGTCGGAGCCGCCGCCGCCGCGTTTGCCGCGCCCAACGCCGAGCGGATGCCCTCCAGATCCGCCGATGCGGCCGCCAGCATCTCCGGGGCCGCTACCACGTACGACATCGCTGTCCCTCCCGCTCGCTTGCCGTCGGGCGAAGGGTGAAACGCAGCGAATTGCGAACCCGGCCCCCGACGTTCGTTGGAAACGAGTCAAATATGCGCGGGATTGCGTCGAACTAACGTCGGTCGAATCGCGTAGATACAGAGCATGAGGGGTCGTAATTGCGGCAAGGCCCGGGGTCGTAGGACCGCCCCCGGCAAAGCGGCAGCCCGTGTCTGCGGGCCGGCCGTGTCAGGCTCCGCCGCCGCGATGACCTCAATGATTTTCGATGGATATCGGACCCTTGAAATATGCGGTGGGTGGCATGAGCGAAACTGATGTGCGCGGGGGCATCCGGTCACGGAACAGGAGTGACCCTGGGGTCAGGGAGTTTATGCCCACAGGAACGGTGACCCTGCTGGTGGCCGATTTCGAGGGCTCCGAGCGACTGTGGCAGTCCCAGCCGGAGCAAATGACGGCCGCGCTCGTGCGGCTGGATCGCGCCGCCGCCGAGCTGGTCCCCGTCCACGACGGCGTGCTGGTGACCGAGCCGGGCGCCGGTGACAGTTTCATGGCCGCGTTCGCGCACGCGACCGACGCGGTGGCGTGTGCGGTGGAGTTGCAGCGCGCGCCGCTGGCGCCGATCCGGCTGCGGGTCGGCGTGCACACCGGCGAGGTCCAGCTCGACGACGCCGGCGACTACGTCGACTCGACGCCCGAGCGGGCGGCCCGCCTGCGCGAACTGGCGCACGGCGGCCAGATCCTGCTCTCGGGCATCACCCGCGACCTGGTCGTCGACCGATTGCCGGCCGACGCCTGGTTGACCGATCTCGGCACCCATCAGCTCGGCGACCTTCCGCGCCCCGAGCGGGTGGCGCAGCTGTGCCACTCCGACCTGGACGTCGAGTTCCCGCCGCTGCGCACCACCGGCAGCGTCGTTCCGCACGGCCTCCCGGTGCAGCTGACCCGGTTCGTGGGCCGCGTCACCCTGACCAACGACATCGCCAAGGCGCTGTCCGAGAACCGGCTGGTGACCCTGGCCGGCGCAGGCGGCGTCGGCAAGACCCGCTTGGCGGTTCAGGTCGCCGCGCAGGCGGCGGCCGAATTCGACGGCAACGTGTGGTTTGTCGATCTGACGCCGGTCACCGACCCCGAGGTGGTGCCGGTCGCGGCGCTGCGGGCGCTCGGGCTGCCGGACCAGCCGGGCCGCTCGGCGACGGACACGCTGGTGCGGTTCCTCGGCGATCGTCAGGTGTTGCTGGTGCTGGACAATTGCGAGCACCTGATCGACGAGTGCGCTGACCTGACGGTCCGGCTGCTGGGGGCCTGCCCACAGCTGACGATCCTGACCACCAGCCGCGAGCCGATCGGGGTCGCCGGCGAGGTGACCTGGCGGGTGCCGTCGCTGTCGCTCGCCGACGAAGCGATCGAACTGTTCGTCGACCGCGCGCGCCTGGCCCGGCCCGACTTCGGCATCGCCGTCAACGACACCGCCGCGGTGCGGGAGATCTGCGACCGCCTGGACGGCCTGCCGCTTGGGATCGAGCTGGCGGCGGCGCGGGTGCGGATGATGTCGCTGACCGAGATCCTCGACGGGCTGCGCAACCGCTTCCGGCTGGTCACCGGCGTCCGTCCCGGCACCCGTCGCAAGCGGACGCTGGGTGAATCGGTCGACTGGTCCCACGAGCTGTTGAGCGAGCCGGAGCGTGTCCTGTTTCGCCGGCTGGCGGTTTTCCCGGCCGGGTTCGACCTCGACGCAGCGCGGGTCATCGGCGACGGCGACCCCGCCCAGCAACTCGAGATCTTCGATCGGCTCGCCCAGCTGGTGGACAAGTCCCTCGTCGTGGCGGAAAACGCCGGTGACCGGACGCGCTTCCGGCTGCTCGATACGGTGCGCCACTACGCGCTGTCCAAGCTGCTCGAATCCGGTGAAGCCGACGAGGTGCACGCGCGACACCGCGATTACTACTCGGCGCTGGCGGCGCTGCTGGACAGCCCTGCGGACCCCGACCATCAGCGCCGCATCGAACAGGTCGAGCTCGAGATCGACAACCTGCGGGCCGCGTTCGCGTGGAGCCGCCGAACCGGTGACGTCGAGCGGGCGCTGGAGTTGACGTCGTCGCTGCAACCGCTCTGGCAGACCCGCGGCCGCATCCAGGAGGGGCTGGCCTGGTTCGACGCCACCCTGCCCGAGGACAACGCGGGGATCTCGGCCGTGGTGCGCGGGCGCGCCCTCGCCGACAAGGCGGCGCTGGACGCGTCGCGCAGCATCGGCGACAACCTCGAGCAGGCGCAACAGGCCGTGGCGATCGCACGCGAGATCGACGATCCCGCGCTGCTGGCGCGCGCGCTCACCGCCTGCGGGGCGATCGCTTCCTACAGCGCCGACGCGGCCCGGCCGTACCTGGCCGAGGCCATCGGCATCGCGCGCACGCTGGGCGACCAATGGCGGCTGACCCAGATCCTGACCTGGCAGGCGAACGGCGCGTTCTACGCGGGGGAACCCCTCGCCGCCGAGGAGACCTCCCAAGAGGGTTGCGAGCTCGCCGCCTCGCTCGGCGACCGGTTCCATGCGCGCTCCTGCCACTGGACGCTCGGCCTGGCGCACATGATGAAGGGCGAGTTGGGCGAGGCCGTCGAGCAGTTCGACGCGGTGACCGCCGATGCCGACGCGGCGCACGACGTCCTGTTCCGGTGGGGCGCGCGGCTGAGCCTCGGCCTCGTGCTCTCCTTCCAGGGCGAGGTCGAGGCCGCGGCGGCCGCGGCCTCCGCGTCGCTGGAGGCGGCGTCCGATTTGTGGCCGTACAACGAGGGATTCAGCTACGCGGTGTTGGCCACCGCGGCGCTGGCCGCCGGCGATGTCGACACGGCGGCCGCGGCCACCGAGGCTGCGCAGCAGCGGGTGACCGTGGAGGGCGAGCTGGGTGCGGCGATCGCCAACCCGATCGTCGAGGTCGCCCTGGCGCGCGGCGATCTCATCGAGGCCGGGCGCTGGGCCGATCACCAGGTCGCTTCGTCGGCGGGCTGGCACCTGGCCCGGGCGCTGACGCGGCGCGCGCGCGTCGCGATCGCCAAGGGCGAGCCGGATCAGGCGGAGCGCGACACCCACAAGGCGCTCGCCTGCGCCGCGGAGTGCGGAGCGCACCTGGCCGTCCCCGACATCCTCGAATGCCTCGGCCAGCTGGCCGCCGACGGCCTGAGCCATCGCGACGCGGCGCGTCTCATGGGCGCCGCGGACACGATCCGACGGCAGCTCGGCGCGGTCCGGTTCCGCGTCTACGACGCGGAACATGCGCGCACGCTCGCGGCGCTTCGCGACGCGATGGGCGAGCAAGACTTCGACGGCGCGTGGGCGGAAGGCGCCGGGCTCTCGCTCGGCGAGGCCGTCGCCTACGCGCGCCGCGGGCGCGGGGAGCGCAAGCGTCCGACGAGCGGCTGGGCCTCCCTGACCCCGACCGAACGTGACGTCGCGCGGCTGGTCGCCGACGGGCTGGCCAACAACGAGATCGCCGCCCGGCTGTTCATCTCCCGGCGGACGGTGCAAACCCACCTCACGCACGTGTACGCGAAACTGGGCATCACCTCTCGCGTCCAACTCGCCCAGCAAGTGGCCGGCCGCAGCTAAGCACGGCGAACGCGCAAATCTACGACCCCCGGTCGCACGAGATCTACGAGCTTTGACCGACGTTCGTCGCCCCGATCATTCGGATCCTTGAGTCGATTACTCGAGGACGATCGGGAGGAAGCGATGTCGTTCGTGATAGTGGACCCCGGGCTGGTGGCGGCCGCGGCGGCGGATGTGGAGAACATCGGATCGGCGCTCAGCGCCGCCCACGCGGCGGCCGCGGGCCCGACGACCGCGGTGCTGGCCGCCGGCGCCGACGAGGTGTCGGCGGCGTTGGCGGCGCTGTTTTCCGGCCACGCCCAACAGTTTCAGGCGCTGGGCGCCGAGGCGGCGCTGTTCCATCAGCAATTCACGCAGACGATGAGCACCAGCGGGGCGATGTTCGCGGCCGCCGAAGCCGCCAACGTGTCGCCGCTGCAGAGCCTGCTCGACGCGATCAACGCGCCGGTCCAGGCCGCCACCGGGCGCCCGCTGATCGGCAACGGCGTCAACGGCGCCCCCGGGACCGGGCAGAACGGGACGGACGGCGGCTGGTTGATCGGCAACGGCGGCGCCGGCGGATCCGGCACCGGCGGCGGCAACAACGGCGGCAACGGCGGGAACGGCGGGAACGGCGGGCTGATCGGCAACGGCGGGGCCGGCGGCGCCGGCGGAACACCCTTGGCCCTCGGCGGCAACGGCGGCAACGGCGGTCACGGCGGGTCGGCGGGAATGTTCGGCTCGGGTGGCGTCGGCGGGGCCGGCGGCAGCTCGGACGCGGGAACCGGCGGCAACGGCGGGGCCGGCGGCAACGCCGGCATGCTCTCCGGCGCGGCCGGGACGGGCGGCCTCGGCGGACGCAGCGACAGCATCACCCGTCCCGGCGGGGACGGGGGCGCCGGCGGCAACGGCGGGCTGTTCTCCAGCGGTGGCGCCGGCGGGCTCGGCGGATCCAGCGTGAGCGGAACCGGCGGCACCGGCGGGGCCGGCGGCACCGGCGGGATGTTCGGAGCCGGCGGCAGCGGCGGAGGCGGCGGAGCCACCAACGGCGGCACCGGCGGGTTGGGCGGAGCCGGCGGGGCAGGCGGGATCTTCGGGGCCGGCGGAGACGGCGGGACCGGCGGGCACGGCTCGACCTTCGGCGGGGCCGGCGGCGCCGGCGGCAACGCCGGCCTGCTCAGCATGGGACCCGGCGGGGCCGGTGGCGCGGGCGGCGAAAGCATCACCCCGGTGGTCGGCATCGGTGGGGCCGGCGGCGCCGGCGGCAATGGCGGCCTGCTCTTCGGCGACGGCGGGGTCGGCGGCAACGGCGGGTTCGGCCCGCAGACCGGCGGGCGCGGCGGGGCGGGCGGTGCCGCGGGCATGCTTACCGGCTCCGGGGGCGCGGGCGGGGCCGGCGGCGACGGCGGCACCGCCCAGGGCGGGGTCGGCGGCGCCGGCGGCAGGTCCGGCCTCATCGGCAACGGCGGTAACGGCGGCAGCGGGGGCACGGCCGAGGGCGCGGTCAGCAGCGTCGGAGGCGCGGGCGGAGCCGGGGGCAGCGGCGGGCTGATCGGCGACGGCGGCAACGGCGGCAACGGCGGCCTCGGCCAGACGCGGGGCGCGACGGGCGCCGGCGGCATCGGCGGTCAACTGCTGGGTCTCGACGGCTTCAACGCTCCCGCGAGCGCCTCACCGCTGCACGCCGCGCAGCAGCAGGCGCTCTCCGCGATCAACGCGCCCGTCCAGGCGCTCACCGGGCATCCGCTGATCGGCAACGGCGCCAATGGTGCCGCCGGGACCGGCGCGGCCGGCGGGGACGGCGGACTGTTGTTCGGCAACGGCGGGATCGGCGGCTCGGGGGCCGCGGGCGCCGCCGGCGGGCACGGCGGGGCCGGCGGAGGCCTGTTCGGCGCGGGCGGCGCCGGCGGCACGGGCGGCGCGTCGGCGACCGGCAATGGCGGCGCCGGCGGGGCCGGCGGCAGCGGCGCGCTGTTCGGCGCGGGCGGAACGGGCGGCGCCGGCGGACGCGCACCGAGCGCCAACACCGGAGGAGCCGGCGGCGCGGGCGGCAACGCCGGCCTCTTCGGGGGTGCCGCCGGGAACGGCGGCGCCGGCGGCGTCGCCTTCACACCGGGCGTCAACGGCAACGGCACGGGCGGCGCCGGCGGGGCCGGCGGCGCCGGGGGGCTGATGTCCAGCGGCGGAATCGGCGGGGACGGCGCGTTCGGTCAGACCAGCGGCGCCGGCGGCGCCGGCGGGGCCGGCGGCATGCTGTCCGGCGACGGCGGGGCCGGCGGCGCCGGCGGGTTCAGCAACCTCAACGGCAGCAGCGGAGCCGGCGGGGCCGGCGGCAACGGCGGTCTGTTCGGGGCCGGCGGCGCCGGCGGCACCGGCGGAGCCGCCCTCTCCACCGCCGGGGCCGGCGGGCGCGGCGGCAACGCCGGCCTGCTCAGCATGGGCGCGGCCGGCGGGGCCGGCGGTGGCGGCGGCAACAACCTCGGGTCCGGCACCGGTGGGATCGGCGGCGCCGGCGGCAACGGCGGCCTGCTCTTCGGCGACGGCGGCGCCGGCGGCCAGGGTGGCGGCGGCGGGTTCAGCGGCGCGACCGGCGGGGCCGGCGGCAACGCCGGCCTCCTCAGCGGCTCCGGCGGCGCCGGCGGCGCCGGCGGAAACTCGGGCGACAGCGCACTCACCACCGGTGGCGCCGGCGGGGCCGGCGGCAAGGGCGGGGCGATCGGCGATGGCGGAAACGGCGGCGCGGGCGGGGCCGGTACCGGCAACACGGGCGGCCCCGGCGGGAATGGCGGCAACGCCGTCGCGATCGGCGACGGCGGCAATGGCGGCAACGGCGGAACCGGCACACCGCCCGGCACGCCCGGCACCGGCGGGACAGCCGGGCTGGTCCTGGGCCAGAACGGGAAGAACGGGACGCCGTAGCCCGGCAGCGCCGCGCGAGCCGAACGTGGCTGCGAAAAATCGGGCCGATTCTCGCAGTGGCATCCGGCTCGCGGCGCCGGGAGCTATCCCGCCTGCTTGACCGGCGGCCGGTAGAAGATCACCAACTGCCCGACGGCGCCGGCCAGGCCGAGCCCCGCCGAGATCACCAGGCCGGGCCAGCCGGGGAACCACAGCTTGTCGCCGAAAATCAGGTAATCCAGGCTGAGCTTCCCGGGACCCAGCGTGGCCACCGCGACGGCGCTGACCGCCAGCACCAGGTTGTACTCCCAGCCCTCCTTGACGATGAAGAAGCCGTTGGCCCGGTGCACGGTCCACGCCGCGACCAGCATCAGCGAGACGAAGCCCGCGGCCGGGATCGGCGTGAGCAGCCCGGCCGCCAGGCCCAGCCCGGCGGACACCTCGGTGATGGCGGCCACGGTGGCGTGGAACTTGCCCGGCTTCATGCCGATGCTCTCGAACCACCGAGCCGTTCCCGGAATCCGGCCGCCGCCGAAAAACTTGTTGAAGCCGTGCGCGGCGAGCGTCAGTCCCAGCACCAGCCGCAGGAGCAGTAACCCGACGTCATACACATTCATAGGTGCAAACCTAGCGGGTAGCGGTCCGAAATCCGGAGAGGAGCCCGACATCAAGATCGCGATCATTGGGGCCGGCAATGTCGGGAACGCATTGAGCACCGCGTGGGCCAATCGAGGCCACCGGATCATGTTCGGCGTGCGAGACCCGGACGACCCGAGATATGCGTCGCTCAGTTCCGTCGAGACGAACGAATTCGCCACCGCTGCGGCCGATGTCGTGGTGCTCTGCACGCCGTGGCACAGCACCCGGGCGGCGGTGCAAGGCTGCGGCGACCTGTCGGGCAAAGTCCTCATCGATTGCACCAACCCGCTGACACCCGACGTCACGTCCCTAGAGGTCGGGTTCGAGAACTCCGGCGCCGAAGAAGTCGCGAAGTGGGCGACCGGCGCCCGGGTCTGCAAGGCGATGAACCAGATCGGCGCGCCAATGATGGACGCGCGTCGCATGCCGGGCCGACCGGTCATGTTCGTCTGCGGCGACGACGACGACGCCAAGGCGGTGACCGCCGGGCTGGTCGGCGAGCTTGGCTTCGAGACCGTCGACGTCGGCGACCTGACATTGGCGCGGCTGCTCGAGCCTTACGCGCTGCTGTGGATTCACCTGGCGCTGCGCCGCGGGCTGGGCACCAACTTCGGCTTCGGGCTGCTGCGCGGACCGTCCTAAAGGATTACCTGACCGCAGAGGCAAGCGCGCCAGAAACCGCGCAGCATAGGACTCAGTGCGCGAATCGAGCCGTGACAAGTGTCTTTTCGTATGCGCGGCTGCGCACGACTGTTAGGAACCGGTCGATTGCCCGCACCGTCGCCGCGGTGCGCGCCGAAGGCATCACATCGAAGGAGTGCTGGGCGCCGGGCAACTCCGCATAGGCGACCGGGCTGGCGGACACGTCGCGGAGCGCGTCGGCGAAAGCGCGGGCCTGCTCGTGATTGGTGAAGGTATCGATGCTTCCGTGGATGACGAAGATCGGCGGCGCGTCCGGTCGCACGTGTGAAAGGGGCGAACCCTGGTCCCAGACGTCGTACGCCTCATCCTGCGAGGCCCCGATCACGATTCTGCTGAGAAACTCTTCCTGCTCCGGAGGTGAGTCGCCCGCTCGATCCAGGAGGTCGTAAACCCCGTATAGCGGGACGGCCGCACGTACCGAAGTGTCCGCATCCTCGAAACCCGGCTGGAACACGGGGTCGTTGATGGTCAGCGCCGCCAGCGCTGAAAGGTGACCACCGGCGGAGCCGCCCGTCACAACGACGAAGTCGGGATCACCGCCATGCTCGACGATTTCGCGTTTGACCCACGCAATCGCGCGCTTGACGTCGATTACGTGGGCCGGCCAACGCGCGGCGGGCGCCAAGGAGTAGTTGATCGCCACACATACCCAACCCTTTTCCGCCATGTGTGCCATCAACGGGTAGCCCTGACCGCGTTTGCTGCCCTTGGTCCAAGCGCTGCCGTGAATCTGGATCAGCACGGGAGCTCGCGCATCCAGCGGCAGATCCTTGCGCCGCCAGATATCGAGGTGGTTCCGCACCCCTGACTCGCCATAGCACAGGTCTTCATGCTGCAGATATCGGCTGCGTTCCGTGAAGCGGGGCAGCCAGATGTCGCGAAGCGAAAGACGGGAATCCGCGGGCCAATCGGTGGGCAGCTCCCCGCGATAGTCTTCCCCCAGCGCCGACCGCAGACTTGCCTCGAGGACGTCCCCGGCACGAAGCGCATCGCGCCGCGCGGCCAGCAGCCGAGACCAAGCGCCGAGCGCCAGAAGAAGGCCTAACGCGCCGTGGGGACTTCGGAGCGCACCGCGACGGAGCGGGGCTGCGGTCGACGCCGCTTGCGCGACGAGGGTGTGCAGCGGGAACTCGCTGACGACCAGACTCACCAAAGTGAGCGGGACTATGCAAGCGGCGGAACTCAGTCCGGGCAACGGCTGAGCCAGCAATCGGGTGAGGCGCCTGGACCGCGCTATGGCACTGATCAGCGCCCAGACGACGGCGCGTCGCAGGAGCGCGCGGCCGGAAGACCGATGGGTTACAACCGCCGCCATAGAGCGATCTGGCCGCAGTCCAATAACGCCGCCGCCCATAGAAGGCCTAATCCTCATCCACCTGCCCCACCAACGCCTCGTAGTCCGCCAGTGGAACCAGCCCCTCCCCGGCGAAACGATCGAGCAACACGTTTGTCGCCTCGACGGCCGACCAGCCGCCCAGCCGCGACGCTTGGATGTTGTGCTCGGACAGCGCATCAGCCAGCGCTTTGCGTGGACGTGGGAGTGTGCCGGCGTCGGCACGTATGGCGGCGGCGACGGCGGCAGCGTCGTCGGCATGCGAACCCTCGCCGGACGGCGATCGCCCCGCCCAACCGGCGACGTAAAGCCCGGCGCTCGGCGTCGCGTCGATCAATATGCGACCCTCACGATGCGCGATGCATCCTCGGTCCTCATCGAGACCGTTCCAGCAGAACAACTCGGTGCGGGGGCGAAACAGCAATTGCGCCCGCAGGTCTTCGCTGACCACCCTGCCGTGCTTGTCGGGGCTGCGCACGCACCGCAGCGCGCGGGCCCGGTTTCGTCCGACTACGCCGACCGGTGTCAGCCCGGTCCGAAACTCCAGATTCGCGAGACCTCCTGGGGGCACGCACATTCCGGACCGTGGGAGCGGGTCTACCAGCCGCACATGGCGCAGTCTGCTGGTCGCCAGCCGGGAAAACACCCCCTCTGGGACACCGCTGGGTACACGCCCGCAGAGCACTTGGGCGACGCGCAACGTCTCCGGGGAAATTCCGATCATCACCGCGGAGTCCATCGCGAGGTCGAGCTCGTCCACCTCCACGTCCCTACTACCGGTAAGCCACGCCTCGACGTGGCTTACCGTCCCGATACCCACCGAGTTGCCGCCGGCAAGCGCCAACGGCAGGTCGCGAGGTGCGCCGGTCGCCAGCACCACTGCATCAGCGGCGGAACGCAATTCGTGCAGTCGTAGTGCCGAACCGATCACGACATTGCCGAAGTAGGTCACGCGGCTGTCATTGAGCACCGCATCGACCGCGCGCGCAACCCTGCGCAGGCGCTCTGCCCCCGCGGCCGGGCCGTGCCGCAGCAGACCGTCGGGCAGCGAGGCCCGATCGACGAGGTCCACCGTCACGTCGAGCGCGCCGTCGGCGAGAAGTGCCGATGTCACGGCGAATCCGGCCGGACCGGCGCCCACAACCGCGACGCGAAAGCCATCGCCCAGTTCAGTCACATCGTCGCCGCCTGTTTGAGCGCATCGGTCCCGATTCGATTTCTGACGCTTACGTCGCTTCGAAGACGACCGGAACCTTGTTGGGTGCGCGCAGGCCTATGCCCTGAACCCTTGCCTCGTGGCCGGTTTCCGGGTCGAGCCGCAGTCCGCGCAGGCGGTCGAACAGCGCGGTCAACGCCGCCGACATCTCGGCGCGGGCAAGGTGTGCGCCAAGGCAGGCATGCGGGCCCCAGGCAAATGCGATGTGCGGCTTCTTCTCCCGGAAGATGTTGAAGGAATCAGGATCTTCCCAGCGCGTGTGGTCGCGGTTTGCCGCTCCGATCGACACCTCCAGCACGCTGCCGTTGGCGATTGTGACACCGCCGAGTTCCAAGTCCTCCAACGCGATCCGACTGATGGACATCAATGGTGGCTCCCAGCGCAGGCCTTCCTCGATCGCCTGGGACATCAGGCTTCGGTCGGCGATCAGCGCATCGAGCTGCTCGGGGTTCGCCAGCAGACCGAGCAGCGTGCTGGCGGTCGAACGCGCGGTGGTCTCGCCTCCCGCCGGCAACAGCAGCCGCAAGAACGAGACGATTTCGATGGTCTCCAGCCGGCCCCCGTCCAGTTCGGCGTTCGCCAGCAGGGTGATCAGATCCTCGCCGTCGCCGCCGCGGCGCTCTTCGATCAACGGGGACAGGTAGTTTTCCAGATTGCGGGAGGCCTGCAGCGCGCGCTCCATGTCGTAAAAAGCCCCGACCGTCTCGCCCGCCCAGGTGTTGAAGCGCTCGATGTCTTCGTAAGGCAGGCCCATCATCTCGGTGATGATGTAGACCGGGAACAAAAGCGTGAATTCGCGGTATAGATCGGCCAATCCTTTGTGTTCGAAGCGGTCGATAAGCCCGTGTACCGCCGGTTGGATCGCCGTTTCCTGCCAGCGGTCGAGGGAACGGCGGGTGAAGGCCTGCGAGATCAGGCCGCGGTGTCGTCGGTGTTCGGCGCCGTCCATTCCGATGATGTTGCGGCCCCACACGCGACCGATCGTGTCCAGCCAGAATTTTGAAGACAGCCTTTCATCGGTGAGCGCCTGCTGGCAGTGCTCATAACTGAGGGCGCAGGAGAACGCCGCCTTGAAGGCCTCCTCCTTGCGGTAATCCTCCTGGCCCAGCAACTCGGCCTGTTTGACGGGATGCACCGGGGCGCGTCGGCGCGCCTCCCCTAAGGGGCCGTAGAGATCCACGATCCGTGAGCGTGGTGTCTCCGCCGCGGCGGACGCCACGTATGCGCTGTCATCGGCGCCGCGGATGTACTCTCGCAAATCGGAGCCGGTACGGGTGGTCATGATGGCTGCTCCCAAGGTAAGGCCTCAACCGGCATGAAACTGAATCGCTTTCGTCTCGGTGAAGTCGTCGAGCACCTGGGCACCGAGCTCACGCCCCACGCCCGACCGCTTATAGCCGCCGAAGGGCGCCCACGGACTCATCCCACCCGTGCCGCCGTTGATGCTGATGTTGCCGGTCTGAATCTTCTGCGCCATCGCGAACGCCACACCCGGATCGGCGGTCCAGATCGAACCGGACAGACCGTAGACGGAGTCGTTCGCGATCCGCACGGCCTCGTCGTCATCGTCGAACGGAATCGCCACCCCGACGGGCCCGAAGACCTCCTCCTGAGCAACCGTCATGCCGCTGTGCACGTCGGCCAACAGCGTCGGCTCGTAGTAATAGCCACGGTTCAGGTGCGGGGGGCGACGCCCGCCGGCCACCAGCCGCGCGCCTTGTTCCAACGCGCCCGCGACGTACTTCTCGGCACGGGCGCACGCAGATTCGCGGATCAACGGCCCGACGATGGTGCGCGCATCGGTGGGATCGCCGACCGGGAGGCGCTGCAGCACCGCGGTGACGCCTTTGACGTAATCGTCATAGATCGAGCGCTGCACCAAGTGCCGCGTCCACAACGCACATCCCTGGCCGGAGAACAAGGTCAGTTCCTGAGCGCCCCTGGCGGCCGCGGCGTCGAGGTCGGCGTCTTCACGGACGATCATCGCCGACTTTCCGCCGAGTTCGAGGGTGACGTGTTTGAGCGTGGCCGACGCCTGCGCCATTACCTTGGCGCCGACTGCGTCGGATCCGGTGAACGTGACCATGTCCACCCGTGGGTCGGAGGTCAGGTATTCGCCGACTTCGACTCCGCCCGTAATCACGTTGAGCACACCCGGCGGCAACTCCGCTTCCTGCACCGCGGCACCCAACAGGAGTGCCTCCAACGGCGTGAAATCCGAGGGCTTCAGCACGACAGTGCATCCCGCGGCCAGCGCGGGGCCGACCTTGAGCAGGTTGACGAAGAAGGGGGCGTTGAACGGCGTGATCGCGGCGACGACCCCGCGCGGGGAACGTTGCACGACGCCCGCCCCTAGCACGGTGGAGCCGCGGCGGTTGCGGAAGGTGGTGACTGGCAACGGTCGCAGAGCCTCGAACGCCGCGCATCGCTCGACGAAGAAGTCGAGAAGCTGCATCGGCGCGTCGAACTGACTGGGACGCGCCACCGATACCGGGATGCCGGCCTCCGCGACCACCAATCCCACGATGTCGTCGGCCCACCCGGCGAGCACGTCACGCAGCCGGCCCAGCGCTGCCGATCGTTGCGCGGGCGTCATTGTGGGCCATGGCCCGTCGTCGAACGCGCGGCGCGCCGCCGACACGGCGGCGTCGGCGTCAGCGCCCGCCCCCCACGGGGCGGCGGCGAGGGTCTCCCCGGTCGCCGGATTCACTACCGGCGCCACCGCATCGGTTGGTCGCCACCCACCGTTGACGAACAGGCCGTCGTACTGAGATCTCATTCGACCCTGGTCACCACTCCCGACGCGCCGTCCACCTCGACCACATGGCCCGTCCTCAGCACCTTGCTCCCAGTTAAAGTCCCTACTACACAAGGAATTCCGAATTCACGGGCTACGACAGCAGCGTGCGACATTTCTCCGCCGGTGTCAACGATGACGGCGGCCGCGTACGCAAAAAATGGCGTCCACCCGGTGTCGGTGAACGCGGTCACCAACACCTCACCCGGTTCCAACTCGTCCATGGAATCGACGGTGAGCACGCGCACCGGGCCCTTGGCCAGTCCGGCCGAAACGGCGGTCCCGCGCAACATTTCGCCGGGCATCAGTTCGGTGTCGGCGCCCGCGTCTGGCGTCCATTGGCCGACGAAGTTCAGCGGCGGGCGTTGGGTCTCGAGCCGTTTGCGTTCGGCGCGTCGCCGCGCGATCACCGCCTTGGCGTCGGCCGGTGGGTTCTTCAACTCGGCCCGAACCAGATAAAACACGTCGTCGGGGCTGTCGATCACCCCACGCGCGGCCAACCGGGCACCGATTTCACGCGCGATCAGCCGGTACTGGTGTGTTTGGCGAATGGTGGCGTCGCGAGCTGTTTCCCGCAACCGCTGAAATCGCGAACCCAAGGACGCCAAGATCCGAAGGGGTAGACCAAAATCCGGCGAATCGTCGCCGGCGCGTTCGCGGCTAGCGAGGAGCTTTGCCACCACGTCGAGCAGCCGGTCGGGCGCGTCGGCGAACATCGCATTGGCCAGCTCGGTTTCCCGCGGGCCGCGGTGACCGTATTCGGCTACCACGTCGTCCAGTTTGGCGATGAACCCGGGACGCTCACGACGCAAGATCTCGGACGCCACCGCCGCCGAATTGTTGCGCAGCGTCTGCTCGATCAAGGGGTCCGCCTTGGCGAGCCGCGCTAAAGCGTAGGCGCCGCGCGCAACCCCGGCACTGGCGAGATCGTCTGTGCCCCCGCGGATGCGGGTCGCGAAACCCTTTCCGCCCTGCGACTGGATGAGGCCCATCAGCGGGACGACGAAGGATGAGGCCTGCGCTGCGCCGGCCCAGGCATTGGCCGCTTCGTCGCGGGTTCGTTCCAACCCTGCGTACAGCTGGGCGTCGGAGAGCTTCGCATAATACGCACTGTCACGCGCCGACCGGCGGGCCTGGGCGTCGATATCTCGGATCGCCCTCCCGAAGCCGGTGATCTGGATCGCCGCCAGCGGCAGCCTCCTGAGCATTTCCCACGCGCCGGGCTTGTCGAACGACGGAACGTCCGCGCCGCCCGTGCCGAATAGCATGTCCTGCCAAGCGGATGCGCCCCCACCCGGCATCAAGGTCCCCATCGCATAGACGATGGAGAGGTTCGCGTATACACCGTGCCCGAAGGCGCCGACCGGCTCCTGGCTAAGGGCTCGCTTGAGTTCACCGTCGATCCGCAACACGTCGGCGGCTTGAGCGCCGGCGGCGCGCAGCGCGTCGATCGCCAATTCCACCGACAACGGCGTCATCGGGCCCGGAAACGCCTCCGATGTATTCGCCGCCGTGAAAACCTGCCAGTTCGGATGGACGGACGTGTCGAATTCACCGGCCACACCCTCGGGCGCTGCCGGGCGGCGGTCGCCGTCGGTAGGCGGCTCAGGCACCCAGCCCCACGGCCAGCGCCACGGAATCTGTATCTGCCGGGTGCCGAGAAAAATGTGCGCCCGGTTGGTGCGTCCGAAGTCTTCGACGCATTGCCGCGACGACCACGCGCAGTGAAAACCGAATTCTTCGGTCAGCCGGGTGGTTTCAACCAACGGGAAATTGAGGAAGGCCTCGACCGCCCCCGGGTCGAGGGAGAACCACCCGCGCTCCCACAGAAAGCTGAGTACCGCATCGGCGCGCTTCGGCGAGACTTCCACGTAGCGCTTGCCTAGGATTTCGGCGATCTCTCGCATCTTGATCGTGTCGGGGGCCGCGAGGTTGACCGGCCCCGACCACTCCGGGTGGTCGAGCGCATCGGCGAAGAACCGGGCGAGGTCGTCGGGATGGACGAACTGAAACAGGTTCCGGCCGCCCTTCATGCCGAGGATCACCGGGGTGGCGAATCCTTCCTGGGTGACCCCGGTGGTGCCGCGGCCCATGATGTTGGTCGCACGGATCATGACGGCGTTGAGTGGCGACGCGGCGACCAGCGCCTCGGCTTCGGCCTTGTGCATGGAATAGAGGTGTTTGGCGGACGGCCGCAGCGGGTCGCCCTCCTTCAACAGCGGCGGGTTGTCCGCGTTGGCTCCGTAGGACAGCACCGAGGAGGCCGTAACCAGGCGTGCGACCCCCGCGCGCTCCATCGCCGTGACTACCGCCTGTGTCCCGCCGACGTCGATCGCGCGTGTCGCTTCCGCGTCATGCATCGGGTGCGTCGTCCAGGCCAGGTGCACGACGGCATCGATGCCGGACATCGCCGCAGTCAGCGCGCCGGCGTCGCGAATGTCGGCACTCACGTGACGGTAGCGCGGCGACGACAGGGAGTGCGGACGCCGCGAAAGCCCGACAACGTCGTGACCTCGAGCGAGGATTTCCGGGATGATGCACGAACCGAAGTCCCCGGATGCGCCCGTCACCATCACATGCATAAAGTCGCCTGTCTACGTCAAGTCCGTTCCCCGAAAATCTATGGTGCACGACGTCTCGGTGTCAATGCTCCGAGTAGAGATTCTCTAGATTCTTGCGGCTCCCGGCGGCCTACGATTGGCGAACCGATCCCGCATCTAGATAATCTCAAGCTATGAGTGACCGCGTGGGCGCCCTTCCAGCCCTTTTGGTCGACTTCGGTGGCGTCCTGACCGGATCGGTTTTGGGCTCCTTAGAGCGGAGCTGTCTCGCCTATGGCGTCGACCCGGCCGGATTCATCGGCGAGGTGTTCGCCCCCGACCACGCGGAGGACAGCCCGTTCGCACTGATCGAATTGGGCCAAATCTCCATTCCCGAATTTCTCGACCGGATCACCCCCATACTTACCCGGCATGCCGCCGGGGACGTCGAGGGTGCGGCGTGGTTTCGCGGGGTCCAGCAAACGACGCTAGGGATCGATCTGCAGATGGTCCAGGCGGTGCAGGAGCTGACGGATCGAGGGGTGCAAACGGCATTGGTCAGCAACTCGTGGGGTCCCAGCGACGGTTATCCGTGGGATCGCCTGCCGCGTTTCTCCGAGGTGGTGGTGTCCTCGGACGTGGGAATCCGCAAGCCTGACACTGCGATCTACGAACTCGCCGCCGAGAAGCTCGGGCGGGCGCCGGCCGACTGTGTGTTCGTAGACGACGTCGAGGTAAACCTGGTCCCGGCTCGCGCCCTCGGCATGCGCACGATTTTGCACTCACATCCGGACGACACCTTGGCTCAGCTGCGCCGAATCTACGGCTGAGCCGCGGAAAGTCAGTAGAGCACGTCGAGAGTCCGGCTCTCGCCGTGTGTGCCGCCGAGATAGCGCCGGGCGGTGGTCATGTGCTCGCGCCACGCCTGCTCTGCGCCCGGGCCGTTGCGCGCGCGGATGAGCTCCGTGACGTTCTCATACCCGCGCAACGCTCGCCGGTTCGCGCGCCGGACCTCGCCGCTGTCGGGTCCGATCTCGGCCACCGCGTCGGCGAGCTCACGCTCGATGATCTCGGCGAGCATGCCGATCAGGGCCGTAAGCGTTCGACTGCCGGAGAGCTCGACGAGTCTGACGTGAAAACGCACGCCGGCCCGGTGAAAAGACCGGGGATCGAGTGCCGCGGCCGCGCGCACCTGGTCGAGCTCGCGGTCAAGAGCGGCAAGCTGTATATCCGAGGCGTTCTCGGCCAGCCGCCGGATCGCGGCCGGCTCGATGGTCAGGCGCGCATCCCAGACGTCGCCGATAGACGTGCCGGCAAGCATGAGCACCATGCCGAAGAGACCGGCCACGGCGTCGGGCCCAGGCACGGTGACCTGCGCGCCGCCGGGAGGCCCCCGCCTGATGGTGACCAGCGAATCGCCTTCCAACAAGCGGAAGGCCTCACGCAACGTCGGCCGGGAGACTCCGAACTGACGAATAAGTTCCGCTTCGGTGGGCAGCCAGTCGCCGTCTGCGAGTTCGCCGCGCGCGATCATCCGGCGGATTTGCGCGGCCACCTGGTCCGACATCTTCAAGGGCCGCACCCGTCGGTCAGATCCGGTGGGCGAGAAGTTGTGGTTGGTCACCGGTGCTGGGCTCCCGCTCGGGCGAATCGTCAGGTCGCAACGAAGCATAAGACTAATCGATAGATCCTTTAGATTAATTCTCAACGTCCGGAGCTCGGGTCGCTGCCGAGGACCGATCGGCGGCCCACCTTGATTCGGCAGAGTTTATCTAGATAAACTGTACCCTGCGTTTCACCACAGCGAGGAGACCGAGTGGATCTGTCCTTCACCGACGAGGACTGCGCCTTCAGACGAGAAGTGCGTACCTGGCTGCGGGACAACATTCCGACCCACGAGCGCCCGCACGATTTCGACGGCGCTCGGGCCTGGGACATGGCCTGGCAACGCCGACAGTTCGACGGCGGCTACGGCGGCATCGCATGGCCCCGCGAGTACGGCGGTCAGGGCCTGCCCCTGATCCGTCAACTCATCTGGTTCGAGGAATATGCCAGGGCGAAAGGGCCCGACATCGGCTGTGGATTCGTCGGCATGAATCACGGCGGCCCGACCCTGATCGCCCGGGGCAGCGAGGCGCAGAAATTGCGCCATCTGCCCAAGATCCTTGCGGGCGAAGAAGTTTGGTGTCAGGGATTTTCGGAACCCGGGGCCGGCTCCGACCTCGCCGGCATCTCCACCAAGGGCGCCATCGAGGGCGATGAATTGGTGGTCAACGGCCAAAAGATTTGGACCAGTTACGCCCACATGGCCGACTTTCAGGAACTGCTGGTACGGACCGATCCCGAGTCGTCCCGGCACCGCGGACTGACGTGGGTCATCTGCGACATGCACAGCCCGGGGATCACCGTTCGGCCCATCGTCTCGATGGATGGCTTGGCCGAGTTCTGCGAGGTGTTCTACGACGACGTGCGCATTCCCCTCGACAACGTGGTCGGCGAGATTGGCGACGGGTGGTCGGTGGCGATGTCCACCCTCGGCTTCGAACGCGGCACCGGCTTCATGAAGTTGCAGACCGAGCTGTCGGTGGCCCTGGAGCGGCTGATCGAAGACGCCGCGCGCCACGGTGCCCTCGAGAATCCGGGGGTCCGCGCCGAACTTGGAGAGCTGCGCGCCGACGTGCTGGCGATGCGGGCCATGACCTACGCGACCGTGTCCTCGGCGGCGCGCACCGATGTTCCCGGCCCCGAGGGGTCGATGATCAAGGTCTTCTATGCCGACCTGGCACAGCGGATTCATCGCACCCGCATGGAGGTCATCGGCGCGCAAGGTCTCGACCGCGCAGGCAGGTATGGCCACGACATCGACGAGTACCTGTACTCCTACGCAAACACCATGGGCGGCGGTACATCTGAAGTCCAGCGCGACATCATCGGCGAGCGCGTCCTGGGCCTGCCGCGGAACCGCTAGGAGTTACCGTGGACTTTCTTCCCGACCCCGATCAAAGCGCCCTGATCGACGCCACCCGGCAGTACATCCAGTCACGGCTGCCGCTAAGCGATTCGCTCGCCAGGCTGGACGACGTTCGCTGGAAGGAAATCGCCGAGCTGGGGTGGCTTGGGCTGGCCACCGAGGAGGACGCCGGCGGCGCCGGGGCCACGCTGCTCGACGAGGTCTTCGTGTTCCGGGAAATCGGCCGCGCCCTGGTGCCGGGCCCCATCCTGACGACGCTGGCAGCTGCCCGGTTAGCGGCGTGGACAGGGAATGCGGCGCTGTCGAAAGACTTGGTTGGCGGCCAGACGCGGGTGGCGCGGGCCATCCCATTGCCGCGCGAGAACGACCGGTTATTGGTGCTCGACCCCGAGGACGCCGGTTTGGTCCTCGTTGTCGACGGTGACCGGGCCGCCGTCCACGCCAGCCCGCGACGTCTGGAACAAAGCGCCGGCCTCGAGGACGGAACGGCTGTGGGCCATGCGTGCCGCGCGGACCTCGGCCCCCCTTTGGTTGCCACCGATGACGGCCGAACGGTAAGCAGGCTGCGACGTGTGTTGACCATCCTGACGTCGGCGCAGCTGGCCGGGATCTGCGGAGCTACCAGAGATCTGGCAACCGAATACGCCAAGACACGGGTTCAATTCGGCAAACCTATCGGCGCGTTCCAAGCGATCAAACACAAGTGCGCGGACATGGCCACCCACGCGCTTGCTGCGGACAACGTCACCTTCTTTGCCGCGCTAACGGACCAATCCGATTACCATGCCCTGGCGGCCGCGGCTTGTTGTCGCCGCGCCGCATTCGCGAACGCCCGGGCCAACGTCCAAATCCATGGAGCCATGGGTTTCACCGTCGAAGACAGCGCCCATCGCTTTGTCAAGCGAACCCACACCCTTTGCACCACAGAATCTTTCGCCCGGGCAGCGGAGCTGCTAGGTGGGCTGCCCAGTGTGGACACAAGTGAGGAAGCATGAACGACACCGAGCTGAAGACCGAACTCGTCGACAGTGTGGGCGTAGTGTCGTTCAACCGACCGCACCGTCACAACGCCATCACCGACGCGCTTTTCGACGAGATGTGCTCGGCGCTGCGGGGCTACCTCAACGACCACTCGGTGCGGTGCGTGTTGATCCGTGGCGAAGGCCGCTCGTTCTGTTCGGGGCGGGACAAGGCGGAGTTGGGCAAGCGCGCCAACGGCGAAGACGACTTCACCTTCGTTCGGGAACACCAACGGATTCGCTTGGATGTGCTCGAGTCGACAAAACCGGTCGTCGCGGCGGTGCAGGGCGCCGCGTTGGGAGGTGGCTTCGAGATCGCCCTGTCCGCCGACATGCGCATCATTGCCGAGGACGCCATCTTTGGGCTCCCCGAGGTCGGGCTGGGCCTGATCCCGGACACCGGGGGAACGCAGCTGCTGCCGGCCCTGGTGGGCCCGGCGCGCGCGAAATATCTGGTACTCAGCGGTGCCCGTATCGACGCCCAAACCGCTTACGCGTGGGGGCTTGCCGAGGAAGTCGTTGCCGTTGACGAACTCCACGAACGCGCGATGACCTTGTGCCGCTTGCTGGCGGCGCAGCCAAGACTCGCGATGTCGATGGGCAAGATGCTGGTCAACCAGGCCACCGTCGGCGACATCCGCAACGGCCTTAATCAGGAATTGCTCGCTCAGACGGCGTTATTCGCTTCCGAGGAATACCTGAGCCTCAAGAATGAAGCGCTGCGCAAACGCCGAATCGACGAACCATCCGAAAGCGACGTGAACTGACATGCCGCTACCAGCGCCGCCTCCAGTCGGCAAGGCCATGCTGCCACCGGATACCTATGCCGGCCAGGTGGTCGTCGTCACCGGTGGCGGCACCGGGTTGGGCAAGGCGATGGCCACCGAATTCGCGCGGCTGGGGGCGGCAGTAGCCGTCGCCAGCCGCAAGCCCGAACACCGTGAAAGCGGGGTACAGGCATTGAAAGCGCTGGGCGCCGGGGCCGTCGGTGTCGAGCTAGACGTGCGGGACGAGGGCGCCGTCGCAGCGACATTCGAACAGGTCGAACGGGAACTGGGCCCCGCCGACGTCCTGATCAACAACGCCGCAGGAAATTTCCCGTCGCAGGCCGTCAAGATGTCCCCCAACGCCTGGCGCAGCGTCGTCGATATCGTGCTCAATGGCACCTTCCTGTGCAGTGCCGAATTCGCCCGCCGGGCCATCGCGCGCTCGGCACCCGGCGCCATCCTCAACATCGGTGCCACCTACTCGTGGACCGGCGGGCCCGGCACCGCGCATTCGGCGGCGGCCAAAGCCGGCGTCACGAATATGACACAGTCGCTGGCGGTCGAATGGGCGCCCAAGGGTATCCGCGTCAACTGCCTCGCTCCCGGCCTGTTCCCGCACCGGGACCTGCCTCCGGTGCTGCTGGCCCGCCAGGACCCTGAGGCCGACGGGAAACGGATTCCGGCCGGCCGAGTCGGCCAGCCGCACGAATTAGGTTGGGCCGCAACCTATCTTTGCTCGCCCTATGCGGCGTATCTGACGGGCCACACCCTCGTCCTCGACGGCGGAAACTGGCTACGGCGGGGCCTCACGATGCCCGAGTTCGTGCCCATCGACGAACAATTCCCGTGACGAGCGGTTCGACCTTTCGAAAGGACCAAGGATCAGTGACGATCGCTGCGACCTCAGCCGACGTGTCCGGCGCGCCGTCGGACGTGTCGCCGGTATGGGCACCGGGGCAGGCGGACACGGTGACCCATGTGCTGGCCCGTGCGGTCAAACAGTCACCCGGCAAAGTGTTCCTCGACTTCGCCGGCGAGACGTACACCTACTCGGAGGTATGGGACCTATCCCTGCGGCGCGCCGCCGGTCTGGAGCGCCTCGGCGTCGGCCCCGGGCAGACAGTTGTCTGCATCCTCGACAACAACATCGACGCCGTCGTTTCCTGGTTTGCAACCAACTTCATCGGAGCGGTCTGGGTTCCCGTCAATACCGCGCTCAAGGGGGAATACCTGCGCCACCAGATCGGTGATGCGGCCGCGACGGTGGTACTGGCCGAATCCAACTACGTTCAGCGCATCTTCGACATCGCCCACGAACTTGCTGACCTCAAGCACTTAGTGGTGCGTGGGACAGCGCCCGAGTCGTCCGCATGCTCCGTGACGTCGCTGGATGCCCTCACCCCGGACAAACGATTGGCCGAACCCGTCGCGGTGGCCCCAAGCGATCTGGCGATGCTCATCTACACCTCGGGCACGACGGGTCCTTCCAAGGGTTGCATGATCAGCCACAACTACATCTGCAACGTCGCGAGAAACACCGCCGTGATGCGGAATCCCGCCTTCGCGTTGTGGACGCCGTTGCCGCTGTTCCATCTCAACGCCGCGGGCACGTCGGTGCTAGCCACCGCGGTGAACCAGACGACCGTCTCGGTCGCCGAGCGTTTCTCGCTGTCTCGGTTCTGGCCGGAAATCAAAAGATCTGGCGCTCAACAGGTTTCCATACTCGGCATTATGATCACCCTCATCGCGACGATGCCCGACACGCCCGAGATGGCGGAGTGTTTCGGGCAGATCAAGCACGTGGGTGGCGCGCCGTGGACTCCGGAACTGATTGCCACCTGGAAACAACGGTTCGGTGTCGGCAGCGCCGGTAATTCGGTGTTCGGGCTCACCGAGGCGTCATTCATCACCAGTAATCAGCAAGGTCTCGCGGCACCGCTGGGCGCCTCCGGACGCCGTAACGGCGACTTCGACGTCCGCATCGTCGACGACAACGACGTCGAGGTTCCGGATGGACAGACCGGCGAGATCATCGTTCGGCCACGCAAACCGCACGTCATGTTCGAGGGATACTGGCGTCGACCCGAAGCGACCATGGCGGTGCTACGCAATCTGTGGTTTCACACCGGCGACATCGGACGATTCGACTCGGACGGATGGTTCTGGTTCGTCGACCGCAAGAAGGACTATCTCCGGCGGCGCGGCGAAAACATTTCCAGCTACGAGCTGGAACGCACCTTCCGCACCCATTCCGACATCGCCGATGTTGCGGTCCACGCCGTGCCGTCGGACCTGACGGAGGACGACGTCAAGGTGACGGCGGTCCGCCGCGAAGGCGCCGATCTGACCGAAGAACAGTTGTGCCGTTGGTGCTTGGACAAGCTGCCCTATTTTGCCGTGCCCCGCTACATCGAGTTCCGTGCTGAATTACCCCGCAATGCCACCGGCAAGGTGCTCAAGCATCAGTTGCGCGACGAGGGCGTCACCGCGTGCACGTGGGACATCAACAGCTCCGATATCGAGGTAGTGAAACGATGAGTGGACAGCTTGTGGTCGGCAGAAAGGAGTCGGCAGGAGTGGCCGGATTTGCAGGCTTCCAGCACCCACCCGTCGTCCTGCTCGACGGGACGGCAACATTGCCGCGAGAGATCCTGGGCAACAAGGGCTACGGCATCAACGCCATGCGGCGCGAGGGCCTGCCGGTCCCGCCCGCGTTCTGCATCACCACTGAGGTGTGCGCACGGTACTTCTCCGAGCCCGACGCCACCACCGCTTCCATTCGCGGCGAGGTACGAGACAAGCTGCGCTGGCTGGAAGCCGAGACGTCGCGAACATTCGGAGCTGGACCGCGGCCATTACTGGTGAGCGTCCGCAGCGGCGCCGCGCTGTCGATGCCGGGGATGTTGGACAGCGTGTTGGATCTCGGCATCGACGACGCGGTCGAGTCGGCGCTCGCGGAGCTGCACAGCCCCGAGTTCGCCAGCGACACGCGGAATCGCTTTCGTCACATGTACCGGCGAATCGTGCTGGGTGACGAGAACGGCGAAGTTCCCGACGACCCCTTCGCCCAGTTGGGCGGCGCGATCGGCGCGGTCTTCAGGTCGTGGAATTCCCCCCGCGCCATCGCGTATCGAAAGCATCACGGCCTCAGTGAGATCGGCGGCACCGCCGTCGTGGTGCAGGCGATGGTGTTCGGCAATATGGAATCCAAATCGGGTACCGGCGTGTTGTTCTCGCGTAACCCGATGACCGGCGCGAATGAGCCGTTCGGTGAGTGGCTGCCCGGCGGTCAGGGCGAGGATGTCGTTTCCGGGACCTTCGACGTGGAGCCGGTGTCCGCGCTCCGCGACGAGCAGCCTACGGTCTACGCCGAGTTGATGAGGGCGGCCGACACTCTTGAGCGCATCGCCAAAGATGTTCAGGATATCGAGTTCACCGTCGAGCAGGGCAAGCTGTGGCTGCTGCAGACCCGGGTGGCCAAGCGATCGGCACAAGCCGCGGTGCGGTTGACCCTCGCGTTTCGCGACGAAGGCTTGATCGACGATTTGGAGGCGCTGTGCCGCATCGATCCCGGACAGGTCGAGATGCTCTTGCAGCCGTCGTTGCAGCCCGAAACCAGGCTCGCCGCACCGCTGCTGGCTAAGGGCCTGCCCGCATGCCCCGGGGTGGTGTCCGGCACGGCCTACAACGACGTCGACGAGGCGATCGATGCGGCCGAAGATGGCCAGGACGTCATCCTGGTGCGCTCCAGCACCAGTCCGGATGACATCCACGGAATGATGGCCGCCCGCGGCATCGTCACCGAAATCGGCGGTGCGACAAGCCACGCGGCCGTGGTGTCCCGCGAACTCCATCGGCCTTCGGTCGTCGGGTGCGGTACCGGGATCGCCCAGGCCCTCGCCGGCAAGCAAATCACGATCGACGGTACCGAGGGTGAAGTCCGCGAAGGCATTCTCGAACTGACGGCGTGGTCCGAGGACGATACCCCCGATCTGTCGAAGCTCGGCCGGATCGCGCACGAACACAGCCCGCTGCGGGCGCACGCCGGCGGTGACTACCCCGCAATTGACAACACCGAGGTGGGTGTGCGCGCCGCGCTGGATGCCGGCCTGACCGACGTCGTCTCACCGCATCCGCTGGTCACCATGCTCATCGCGGCTGGTTTACGGGCCAACCCCAGCACGGGTTAATTCAGAGGAGGAAAGCATGGGTCGTGTCGAGGACAAGGTCGTCTTCATCACGGGTGCCGCGCGCGGCCAGGGCCGCAGCCACGCGGTGCATCTCGCGGAAGAGGGTGCGGACATCATTGCGGTGGACATCTGCGCGGACATCGCGAGCAACGACTATCCCCTCGCCCGCCGCGAGGATCTTGACGAGACCGCACGGCTCGTCGAAAAGACCGGACGTCGCATCGTTTCCATCGAGGCGGACGTCCGTGATCGCACGGCGCTTGCGGAGGCACTGCGCACCGGCGTTTCCGAGTTGGGCAAGCTCGATGTCGTCGTGGCCAACGCGGGCATCTGCCCCCTCGGCGAAGGTAAATCGGTGGACGCGTTCGTCGACGCGGTCGATGTCGATTTGATCGGTGTGATGAACGCCGTCCACGTCGCGTTGCCGCATCTGCACGAGGGCGCGTCGATCATCATGACCGGTTCGGTGGCCGGCCTGCTCTCAAGCTCGTCCTCCGGTTCCGGACCCCAGGGACTGGGCGGCGCCGGCTACAACCTCGCCAAGCGGGTGATCGTCGAATACAGCACCACCCTCGCGGTGAAGCTGGCACCCAAGTCGATTCGCGTCAACGCCGTTCACCCAAGCAACTGCAACACCGACATGCTGCAGAGCGAGCCCATGTACAAGACGTTCCGGCCCGACCTTGCCAACCCCACCGTTGAAGAAGCCGAAGTTGGCTTCCGGTCGATGCAGGCAATGCCGATCCCGTGGGTGGAGCCCGCCGACATTTCTTACGCCGTACTGTATTTGGCGTCCGACGAATCACGGTACGTCACCGGCATGCAGCTCAGGGTGGACGGCGGAGCCACCATCCAGCGGGGCCTTTAGGGTTGTCCATCAGGTCGATGAGCTGCGTGTGGCCGGGCTAGCCGATGCTATGGCGGAGTATGGATTACCCGCGGCTGTGGCGAGCCGATATTCTCGACTCTCGCTCGCCGGCCTCGTCGACCCTCAGATGACCAGGACGCCACTCACCGAGGACTATCTCAATGACATCTTCGCGCTTCAGGGCACACGACGGTGCAACCTCAATTACACAGAGTTATCGGCGATTAGCGAAACTGCCGAGAAGCGTTGACTTTCCCGCCGCCGACGCAGATGTCTGAACCCTCAGCGTCCGGTCCATATCGGAGCCCGCTTTTCCATGAAGGCCCGGGCACCTTCGAGGGTATCGGCGCTGTTTTTGACGGCCGGAAGTTCGGCGTCGATCACTCGCCAGCCTAGTTCCTCCCCGCCGAATTGACCGTCGCTGATGATGCGTCCGACCGCCTTGGTGGCCCGAACCGCCGACGGCGCGTTTGCCGCGATGTGTGCGGCTGTCGCCATGGCGCGCGGCAGCACCTCCGCGGCAGGCAGGACTTCGTCGACCAAGCCCCACCGCTCGGCCGTGAGCGCGTCGATCGGATCGCCGGTGAGCATGGCGTACATCGCGACCTTGACCGGCACCGCGACCGGCAGACGAAGCGGACCGCCGGCGGCAGCCAACAGGCCCCGTTTGACCTCGGGCACCCCGAAGGTGGCACCGACTGATGCGACCGCGATATCGCACGCGAGGACGACCTCGAATCCTCCACCCAGCGCAAAACCGTTGACCGCAGCGATAACCGGGGTCTTGACCGGTTGTCGAACCATGCCCAGAAAGCTCCGCTCCGGGTGATCCGGGTGCAACGGCGGCTCGCCGCCGCCCACCTCAGGCACCCTACGCTTTACTACGTATTATTTAGATTAATCATATGTACTGGCACGGAGGAATCGGCAAGTGACGACATCAGCATTGGCCATCTCCGACGAGCACGTCGAGCTCGCGGAGGCCGCGCTCGGTCAACTAAAGCGATGCCAGGCCTTGGCGGCTGCACGCGCCACCGCAGATGGGGCCAGCGCACACCAAGTGGAAATCTGGAATGCCGCGGCAAGTCTCGGGTGGAATGGCCTGGCGGTCGACGAACAGTACGGCGGAACCGGGTTTGGGCTGGCCGAGCTGGCGATCGTGCTGGAGGTCATGGGGCACGAGCTGTGCCCCGGACCGTTCCTGCCCAGCGTGGTGGTGGCAGCCGCGCTGAACGCCGGCGGTTCCGAGGCATTGCGGTCGGAATACCTGCCGGCGCTGGCCAGTGGGTCTGCCGTCGGGGCCGTCGCGCTCTGCGGCCCGGTGCACGTCGACACCGACGGCACCCTCACGGGACGCTGCCCGGCGGTACTGGCGGCACCAGACGCCGACGTCATCGCGATCGTCGCCGGCGACGACGTTCTGGTCTTGGATGCCTCGACCGGCGGCGTCGCGGTCACGGCCGCGCCGGCTGCGCTAGACACCACGCGGCACATCGGTGACCTCGCCCTAACCGGTGTGCGGATCGAGGACGACCGCGTCATCCGTAACGGCGCGCGCCCGCTGCGAACGATTTGGCGCATCCTGGTTGCCGCCGAAGCGCTGGGCTCGGCGCGGGCGGCGCTGGAAATGGCGTGCGAGTACGCCAAGGTGCGGGAACAATTCGGGCGCACCATCGGCACCTTCCAGGCGGTCAAGCACCACGTCGCCAACCTGCTCGTCGACACCGAGATGACCACCGCCGCGGTGTGGGACGCGGCCCGCGCCGAGGACATCGAAAGCGCTTGGTTCGCAGCTGCAGTCGCTGCGTGGCACGCGACGCGCACGGTGGTCAGCGCGGCCGAAATGAACATTCAGCTGCACGGCGGCATCGGCTTCACCTGGGAGCACGACGCCCACCTCTTCCTGCGGCGGGCCCGCACGGTCGCGGCGCTGCTCAACCATGGCGACGACGCGCTCGCCGACATCGTCGCGGCCCACCGATCCGGCCAGGCGACCGGGCCGTCATTCGAGCTGCCGCCCGAGGCCGAGGCATTCCGTGCGGAGGCGCGGTCGGTCGCCGCCTCGGTGCGCGGCCTGCCACTCGACCAACAGCGCGACTTCCTGGTCGACTCCGGCTATTTCGTCCCGCACTGGCCCAAGCCCTGGGGGCGTGCCGCCGAAGCTACCGAGCAGCTCGTGATCGACGAGGAGTTCGAGGGCATCGACATCCCGGACATGGGCATCACCGGTTGGGTGATGCTGACGATAGTCCAGGCCGGCAACGACGATCAGCGGGCGCGTTGGGTCGAGCCGGTGCTGCGGGGCCGCGAATTGTGGTGCCAGCTGTTCAGCGAGCCCAATGCCGGATCCGACGCGGCCGCGGTGCGAACCTCGGCGGTCAAGGTGGACGGCGGCTGGCGGGTGACCGGCCAGAAGGTGTGGACCAGCGCTGCCCAGAAATGCCAGTGGGGTCTGGCGACGGTGCGCACCTACCACGCTGCGCCCAAACACGCCGGGGTCACGATGATGGCGATCGACATGCGTGCCACCGGCGTCGAAGTCCGGCCGCTGCGCGAACTGACCGGGGAAGCGCTGTTCAACGAGGTGTTCTTCGACGATGTGTTCGTCCCCGACGCCGACGTCGTCGGCGAGGTCGGGCAGGGTTGGCGGGTGGCGCGCGCAACGCTCGGCAACGAGCGGGTGTGCATCGGCGGGGGAAGCGGGTCCATCAAGATTGGCCCCAATGACGTTGCCGCACTTCTGGATAGGGCGTCAGGATTGGCGCGCGAGTCGCGGTTGCGCCGCGCTGGTGAGGTCTTCGCCGAGGTTTACACCTTGCGACCACTCAACCTCCGCATCGCCGCGCGTGCGCTGGCCGGCGCCGGAAGCGGCCCGGAAGCCAACGTCACCAAGCTGTTGAAGGCCGAGAGTTCTCAGCATCTGACGGAACTCGCGATGGAACTCGCCGGGCCTTCCGGGGTCACCGGTGATGCTTCCGAGGTGACGAACGACTACCTCTTCGCTCGTTGCCTGACCATCGCGGGCGGCACCTCCGAGATCATGCGCAACACAATCGCCGAGCGGATCCTTGGACTTCCGCGTGACCCGCTATTGAAGTGAGCGCATCAGGTATCGACACCAAAGGGGTTGTAAGGGCGCGTTTTTAGATCAGGAAGCAGCCGCGCCCAGCCACTTGAACCGCGGCTTGGTCCTACCCGGTCAAGAATATAGATAATTAAAACCCCGCCGCATTGACTTTCCGGTGTGATCGGACTTACAGTCGTCGCGAGCATCAAGCAAATGCGAGGAGACGCCATGCGTTCGTCCGCCGACCCAACACCCGGCGGGATGTGCTGAGACGTGGCAACCGTTTACCACGGACGAGCCATCGAGCCCTACCGCCTAGGGGTGCTGATCGATTTGCCCGACCACCCCGGGCTCAGCGACTGCTGGCCCGACGCGGTCCGGTTGGCCTGCGAGGAGGCCAAGACTCGCGGATTGCTCGAACGCGACGTCGAAGTGACAGTGCGGGAGGTCTACGCACAACCATGGTCCTCTGCCCATGGATTGATCAGGGCGTATCGCGAGCTAGTCGAAGAAACCGACGTGCTTGGTGTGCTGGGACCGTTCACCTCCGACAACTGCCTGGCGTTACTGCCCGAGATCGAGCGGCTGAAGGTGCCGACCGCGACGATCTGCGGGTCCACCCGCTTCGTGGGCGACTACGCGTACGCCTTCGCCAACGGGGGGTTGGCGGACGAGCCCGCCGTGATGGCGGCGTGGCTGGAGGCGAATGGACACCGTCGGATCGCCGTGCTGCGCGAGCGCACCCAGATCGGCGAGGAGTATGCCGAGTTCTTCCGCTACGAGCTGCAGACTCACAATTTGGTCGTCACGGCCGAGCCTCCGGTGTACCCGGCGACCAGCGTCGAGGAGCTGACAGAAGCCCTCAGCGTGTGCCGAGACTCCAAGCCCGATGCGCTGGTGTACCTCGGCCTCGGCGGCGTCAATCAGTGGGTACGCCCGGCCCTCGAGCAGATCGGATGGGATCCGCCGCGCATTCAGACCACCGCGTTCGTCAGCGCAACCTACAGCGAGGAACGCGCCCAGCGGCTCGAGGGCTGGGTCGGTGTCGACCAGTACGACGAACGGAACGAGGTGTTCGCGGCCGTACGCCAACGCTTCCTCAAGCGTTTCGGGTACGACTACGCGACCTCCGGGTTGTCGACGGGATACGACATCGGCCACGCCTTCGCACTAGCACTCGGCAGGATGCGCTACGCCACGCCGACCGCGCTGCGCGACGCCATGGACACCCTGCGCCGCATTCCCGCGTGCACCGGCGGACCCGGCACGATCATCACGCTCGGGCCTTCCGACCACCGCGCCTACAAGGGCGCCGACTTCCTCTTGCTGCGCCGCGCGCAGGGCGGTTCGACGACGCTAGAAGGTGTGGCACCGGTCGTCCCGTGGCAGCAGCCGTCATGAGAATCGCGGTCACCGGTGCTAGCGGCGTCTTCGGGCGCGGCATCGCGGCGCGGCTGCGTTCGGAGGGGCACGAGGTGGTGGGGCTGGCCCGGCACCGACCCCGAAACTGGTTGCCTGGCAGCGAGTTTGTCGAAGGTGACATCCGGGATGCGGCTAGCGTTCGCCGCGTTGTGGACGGCGCCGAAGTGGTCGCGCACTGCGCGTGGGTCGTCAATTCCAACCCTGACGAGAAACTCACCCGCGAGATCAACATCGGCGGCACGCAGAACGTCCTCGACGCGATGGACCAATCGGGAACGCGCCGAATCGTTTTCGCGTCCTCTGTCCTCGCTTATGGGGCCCGGCCAGGGGGTGGGAAACGCCTCAACGAGGAGGACGCCCTGGCGCCCTCGCCCGATCACTTCTACGCCTTCCACAAGGCACATGTTGAAGGCTTGCTCTCGAAGTGCGGCAAGGAGTGGGTCGCGATCCGTCCCGGCATCGTGGTTGGGCGCGACGTCGACAACACCGTCATGCGTCTGCTGGGTTCGCCGGCGTTCCCGAATGTCGACGGTTCTGCCGACCGACCGATCCAGATCGTGCACACCGATGACGTGCACCGGCTTTTCGTGCGGGCAGTGCTCGGACATGAGACGGGGCCGGTCAATCTGGCCGCTCCGGGCGAACCCACTGTTCGCGACATCACCACGAAACTCGGCCGTCGACTGTTCCCGGCCAGCAAGTGCCTGATCGATGCCGGACTCGGCGCGCTCTACCGCCGCGAGATTGTCGAGGCGTCTCCGGCCGAGTTCGAGCTGTTGCTGCATTTCCCGATCATGGACACCACCAAGCTGGTGGACGAATGGGGCTACCCGCCCGCGTGGACGGCCGAAGAGTGCCTGGACGATTTCGAACTCGCCGTGCGCGGCCGAGTCGTCCTCGGCAAGAAGGTCTTTACCCTGCCCTGGCGGATGCCGCTGGTGCACGACGTGCCCTCGGTTGACGAGCCACCGGCCGACGGAGTTCCGCTGCACCCCGCCGGGCCAGAGGGTCTCAACGGCGAATTCGACAGTCCAATCGATCCCCGGTTTCCCACCTACGTCGCCACGAACCTGTCCGAGGCGCTGCCGGGACCGTTTTCTCCGGCGTCCGCGTCGGCCACCGTGCGCGGCCTGCGTGCGGGCGGGGTATCGATCGCCGAGCGGCTGCGGCTGCCCGGGGTAATCGGACGCGAAATCGCCACCAGGTCCGTAGGCACGTTCGCGCACCGCGTCTACGGCGGCGTGACCTCCGTCTACTACATGGCCAGGTCAATGCCGGGCACAGATCCCGAGAATATGACCGACCAGTTCTTCGGACGCGAACTTGGCGATACGCCGGTGTTCGGTCCCCAACGACCTCCTTTGGAGCAACCCGGCCTCGGCCGCCGATTGCGGGACCTACTGGTCGTCGGGGTGACCGGTGTCGGGCTGGTGGCCCGATCGACGTTCGAGTCACACGTCTACGTCGCCGACATCGATCGTCTCGAGAGCATCGTGCCCACCGACCTGGCGGCGCTCGAAGACAATCGGCTGGAGAGCCTCATCCTGTTGGCCCGCGATCTAGTGGTGCACGGATGGGTCCTGTCGTCGTGGGGCGCGCTGCTGTGCACGGCGACCGCGACAGCCGCAGCGCGCTTTGGCGGCGGTGAACTGCCCGCCCCCGGACGAGAGGTGGCCAGCGGCCGAGCGCTCGTGAGCCTTCGACGCCTGACAGACCTCGCACGCACCAATCCCCAGGCAGTGCAGGCGCTTTCGGCTGAGCACGCCATGCTCGCCACCATTCGCGAGAACGCCCCTGAGCTGTACCGGGCGATCGGAGAAGAGCTGGCCAGGGTCGGGCATCGTGGCCCGGCGGAGTGCGAGTTGCGCTCTGCCAGCTATGGTGACGACCCCGAGCAGTTCGTCCGGATGCTGGCGAAGTCGCTGACCCACCATAAGGAATCGCTTGTCGGACGCGATCTGGTGTCTGTGGCGACCTCACGCAGCCGGCTGGCTCAGCGGCTCGCGGCGCGCCAACTGCGTGACCGAGAAGTGCGCCGCGACAAAGTGGTTCGAGCCACGGCGACATTACGCCGGTTGCTGCGCGAACATGGCAGGCGCCTCGTCGAGCGCGACGTACTCGATCAGGACGACGATGTCTTCTTTTTCCAGGTTGACGAATTGGAGGCATTGCCGCCCGACGCCCGGGGATTGATGACGCGCCGCCGCGCGGAGATGGCGCTGCTTGCCGATGTTCGGCCCGCGTCGGCGTTCAGCGACTCATGGACCGCGGTGGCCGACGTGTCGGAACTTCGGCCTGGCCAGGTGCTGAAAGGCCTCGGGGTGAGCGGCGGGCGCATCAAGGGGCGCGTACGCATCGTCGATCAGCACACGATCGACGACCTGCAGCCCGGCGAAGTGCTCGTGGCCGAGGTCACCGATGTGGGATACACCCCGGCATTCGCCTACGCCGCCGCCGTTGTGACCAATCTTGGCGGCCCCATGTCGCATGCGGCCATCGTGGCCCGGGAGTTCGGGATCACCTGCGTGGTCGACGCCCATAATGCGACCCGTCGGCTGCCGGCGGGGGCGCTAGTCGAGGTGTCCGGGTCGACCGGCGAGATAAGGGTTTTGGAGGCGGCCGTCGAGAATGCCGCGCCCATCCCGCTATGAAACCAGCCATACCCCACCCCCAAAGGAGATGCGATGCCACATGATCATCTGAGCACCAGCGGGCGCTATGGATTCCAGCCGGTGGGGGCATTTATCGAGCCGGTGGCCAGCGCACATTGGGGCGACGTGGCCGGGCTCAAGATGGACATGCAGTACTTCTACGGTTCGGTGCGGTCGAAGGCCGGCGACTACTGGTGGCCGATCCGCGGCTTCTATGCCGATCGGGCACGCTTCCTGCACCTTTCGGAATCCAAGGTCGGCGGCGACTTCAGCTACGCCACCGACGAAACCAGCTCGTACGGCGGTCCGGTGGAACACCGCCAACGCGACGGCCGCTACGAGGTCGTGACGCCGGAGGGCCAGACGCTGATGGCGGTCGACGACTCCCGGATGGAATGGAACGACGGCACCGAACTCTCGATCACCGGTGAACTGATCGGCCCCGGACTTCAATTCTTCGCTCCCGACGAAGACGACCCCCTCCTCTACACGTCGCGCCTCTTTCGGACTACGGGGACGATCAAGGGTATTCCTGTGACGGGCTTGGTTTTTCACGACAGCATGCACTCCAAGCCCGGCCGGCAATTCATGAGGGGGCCGGTGATCACAAGGCTGGAAACCGCATGGGTGGCCTTCGCCACCGAGTTCGAGGATGGCGAGGTGCACTCCGGGCACCTGGTGCACGGCACGGAGGGTTTCAACCTGATGATCGTCCACCGCACCGACGGATCTTCGTTGATCGCGCGTGACATCGTGGTGGAGGCCGAACTCGACGGTGAACCCATGTCGGACACCACCTATCCGGCCAAGGTTAGCTACACCGGCGGCGGCGAGACCTGGGTGTGGGAAGCGGCGCCCGGCGGTCGTTGCCCGGTTCGCAAAGATTTGCCGCCCGGGCACAGGTGGCGTCAGGGCTGGGCTCACCATATCGATGAGAGGCGCCGTCCCAAGACCACGGAGGCGCTGATGGAGACGTACAACGGACGGCTGCTGGAAACCGGCGCGCTACGCGAGAAGGTGGCCCAGTGAGCGCTGGCGCCGCCCGCGGGTGGAAGTGGCCGTCACGGCGGCGGGGCAACTTTGATTTCCGAAGCCTGGTCAGCACTTGCGAATTCGCCGCCCGCGACGCCTGGTGCGAGCGCGAGTTCTTCGGGCTGCGTCCGATGGCCACCTACTGGTGGAGCTGCCTGACCGACGACGACGGCAACTTCCTGGCGCCGATGCGCAAGGTGAACACCGAACTGTCCGGTGGTCTTCAGCTGTCGTCCAACGTCGACGCGGACAATCTCGAGATCGCGCCGGAGGCCTTCGAGGCGTCCCAACGAGGCGCCGGGGCGAGATGGACGTTGAGCGAGGACGAGACCTCGTTTCGCGTGGCGGCGCCGCCCACCCCCTCCACTCAGCCGTTCGAGATCACGGTATCCGACGACGAGCTGGCATGGACGGAAGGCGACCTGCTTGATCTGCGCGGCCCCCGGCTCGAGCTCGGCTACCAGTGGTACACCCCCAACATCGACGAACGCGGCGGAAATCTTTACGCATCGCAGGCCTTTCGTGTGACGGGTCATGTGCGGGGCCGCACGGTCCGCGGGTTCGTCTCGATGGACAACTTCTACGGACCGACCGGTCAGGTCTACAACAACGGCCCGATCTTCAACGTGGTCGAGCTGGCGTGGGTGACGTTCGCCAACTTCTACGGCGACGGCTCGCACGAGTTCGGCGCGCTGTGCTTGGGCAAGGAACACTGGGGCTTTGCCGTCGTCGCCGACCACACCGGCCCGATCGTCGAAACCACCGAACTGCACGCGGAAGTGCAACTCGACCCCGACAAGTACGTCGAGGCGGCGGTGTACACCGCCGGCGACACCGAATGGCGCTTCACCGCGGCCAAGCGTGGCCAGATGCGGTCACTGGCCGCGGCCCGCGGCGACGCCTACCACGGTCAGGCCGGGTCGGTGCGGCGGGTCGGAGACGATCGGGTGCCCGAAACGTCGCTCGGGTGGATCGAAACGTTTCCGCTCAACGGTCTGGACCCGCGTTACCACGGCGAGCGACGCTAACCGCTTGTGACGCCAAACCCGTTGTCGTGGAACGCTTCACCTACGCCCTTGCTGCTGCACAACGGATCAGCTATCGTCGATATTAAATGTAGCGTGCGATATATTTAGCCCAGGAGGATAGATGTCGATCTCGACATACGGTGACTTCGACTTTCAGACGGTTGTCGATGCCTACGAGCCCAAACTGGCCGATCTGCAGCCGCATCATGCAAGGCATGGGCTTTCGCTGCAGGTGCAGTATTTCTATGGCGGCCTTCAAGATTCCGACGGTGTGATGTGGGCGGTGGAGCGAAAGTTCATCGGCCCGATGACGGGCGGCTTGTGGTTGATGAACGACTCGAGCGGTGACCTCAACCTGCACCCCAGCGCGCTGACGTCCGCGCGCGGTGAGTCGATCAGGCAGATCGAGCCGTCCAAGCGCGTCTGGCGGAATCACCTGATGCACACCATGGCCGAGAAGTTCGGTATCGCCAGCGAGCCGCTGGAGCTGGCCATCGACGACGAGGGCATCCGGTGGTCGGAGGGCTCGCTGCTCGACGTTGCCGGTGCCCTGCAGGGACCGGGCTTTCAGTTCTATGCGCCGGCGCGCGAGGAACCGCTGTTCTACACCACCCAGGTCTACTGGGTCACCGGCACGATCGACGGCAAGCCCGTCGAGGGCTTCATCGGACTCGACAACGGCTACTGGACCCACGGGCGCGAATGGAAGGAATATCGCTACTTCGAAGATCTCGAGATCTCCTGGGAAGTCTTCGGCAACAAGTTCGCCGACGGCGCCGTGGAGTACGGCGTGATCGTCAAGGGACGCCGGGGCTGGTCCGGTGCGGCGACGTTCGAGTCGGGCAAGCTCATCGCGAAAACCGATGAGGTGTCAGCCGCTTACGATCTCGACGCTGAGGGCTTCATCAACAGGGCGAACTTCGACATCGGCGGCCAGGGCTATACCTTTACCGGCAGCCAGACCGGAAAAATGCGCCATTTCGGGGAAGCGCGCTGGGGCAACTACACCTCCCAGGGAGGTGTCACCCGACGCGACGGCGACAATCGAGAGTTGCAAGTCGGGTACAGCTGGATCGAGTTCTTCCCCGGTCGCATCATCGCGGACGGGCTCGCCTCTGCGTGAGTGCTGCCACCGGGAGCGCGCGGCGTAGTTCCGGGCGGCCGCGGGGCGGAGCGGCGTCGGTTCGAGATGGTCTGCTGCGAGCCGCTGCGACGCACTTCAGCGCGTCCGGCTACGCCGGGGCGAGCACCCGCGCGATCCTGGCCGACGCGGGTGCCACTGCTCCGGCGTTATACCACCATTTCGGCAACAAGACGGGGCTGTACGTCGCCGCCGCTGCCGCGGCTCAAGAACACGTCCTGAACACACTCACTGCAGCAACAGCGCCAGATCAGACGATCGCGCAGCGTGTTTCCGGGCTGTTGAAGGCCGCAACACTGCTTCGGCGCGAGCATCCGAATGTGGCCAAGTATCTGAGCGTCATCCAGCAAGATGTTTCCCGCCACCCCGACCTCAGCGAATTAACCTGCTACGAAGCGCGATTCGACACATTCTGGCACTCAGTCGTCGACGGCGCGCAGTCGGGAATCGGCCTGGCCCTGGGACTGCGCGCCCTTATCGAAGGCCTCCTCGCGGTAGGCGGGACACATGTCCCCGACGAGGCCATCGCCGCTGCGGCTGCAGCGCTGCAAGACATCACCCAAACGGGGCTCGACGCCCTTCCGCATCGTTCGAAGGGGAAAGCGCAGTGGTAGACGGCACCGCCGAACCTTCGGCCGAGCAGTACGGCGTACTCACCGACGAAGCAATCGAGCGATCGCGGCTACGGCTGGGTGTGCCTCAACCGCAACTCAACCCGCCACACAACTACGAGGTCACCGCCGACGGAACGCGTCACTTCGCGTACGGATATGGCGACGACAACCCGCTGTACTGCGAACCCGAATACGCCACGGGGACCCGCTGGGGGTCGCTCATCGCGCCGCCGAACTTCTTGTACACGATGGGCGAGGACGCCGCGCCGAAGCCCGATCCCGAAACGAAGGCGCTGCTGAGGGGAGACCCCTTCGCCGGACTCGGCTCGTACCAAGCGGTTATGGAATTCGAGTGGTGGCGTCCGCTGCTACTGCACGACCGCTGTAAAGTGCTGCAAGCTCAGGTGGGTGTGCAGCCAAAACGGAGCAGCTTCGGCGGCCGCACCGTCCACATCACGCACGACTATCTCTACACCAACGGACGCGGTGAGATGCACGCCGTCCGGCGAGGCACGTGGATCAACGCGGAGCGACACACCTCGCGCAAACGCGCCAAGGAGAAGCTCGAGCAGGTGCCCTACACCGATCAGCAGATATCCGAATTCGAGGCAGCGTATGCCGCTGAGAGCCGCCGGGGCGCCGAGCCCCGCTATTTCGAGGACGTGCGCGTCGGCGATCAGCTGCAGCCGCGCGTCAAGGGTCCGCTCACCACGACCGATGTTGTTGTCTGGCACCTGGGTTGGGGAATGCAGCTCACTCCCCCGGGCACCTTCGGCATTGCCGCCAGGATCCGCCGCAAGGCACCCGGGTTGTATCCACGCAACGCACTCAACATTCCCGACACGGTGCAGCGACTGCACTGGGAACCGGAACGGGCCCGGGAACTCGGGCTGCCCAACTCCTATGACTACGGCGGAATGCGCGAAACGTGGTTGACCCATCTCATCACCGACTGGATGGGCGATGACGCTTGGTTGTGGAAGCTGCGTTGCGAGCACCGGAAGTTCAACTACATCGGTGACGTTACCTGGGTGCGCGGCGAGGTCGTCGACAAACGAAACGCCGACGGGCGCAACGAGGTCCATCTCAAGGTCTGGTGCGAGAACCAACGCGGCGAAACAAGCACGCCTGGCGCCGCTGTGGTATTGCTGCCGACCCGCGAAGTTCCGGTCGCTTTGCCCGAACCGCCGGCGGCCGACCTGGACGGCATGGTCCAGCACGAGTTAAGGCGATTCAGCATCGACGACTGATGACGACGCGCGCGTTTCCTCGAGCAACGTGGTCAGGCGCCGTCGATCCACTTTAAGCGCCGCACCGCGCGGCAATTCATCGACGATGTGGACCTCCGCCGGCACTTCGTACGGTGTCAGCGAGGACCTGCAGTGGCTTCGCAGCTCCTCCGGCGTCACCGCTACGCCGGGTCGCAATTCCACCGCCGCGATGGGGATCTGGCCCAGCCGTTCGTCGGCGAGCCCCGCAACCGCGGCGTCACGCACGGCGGCGTGCGACCGCAGCGCGCGCACCACCGTGTCCGGTGCGACTTTGAATCCGCCACGCACTATGACGTCGTCCGCGCGGCCGTCGATGTAGAGGTAGCCGTCCCCGTCGAGGTGCGCGAGGTCGCTGGTGGTGACCCACCGATCCGCCGAACCGCCGGCCTGCACCGAAGCCACTTGTAATCGGCCCGTTTGGCCGGCCGGGAGCACGTTGCCGTCGTCGTCGATGACCTGGAGGCGCACCCCTGGAAACGGCTTGCCGACGCTGCCTTTCTTGTCCGCCCAGTGCGCGCGGAAGTCCCTCAGTGTCCATCCCGCAACGGCTCCGGAGAACTCCGTGGCGCCATAGACGATGAGGACGGCTATCCCGAACTTCTCATCGAACGCGTCGACGAGTGCGGGCTCCACCGGACTGGTACCGGCGTTGACGGCGCGGACACTGCTCAGCTCGTCACGGGTGATGTCGGAGTCGAGAACCGCCCGAAGGGCGGGCGGCGGCAGGGAGACCAGGGCCGGTCGGTGCTCGCTGACCGCGGCGCGCCAGCCCGGCAGGGTGAAGCGCTCCAGCAGGACGAACGGACGCGCGGTTACCAGATTCTGCAGCAGGCCCCACAGTCCCCCGATGTGGACGATGGGCAACGTTACGAGCCCGACGCGTCCGGTCAACGGCGCACGCTCGGTGCCGTCAGGCCGGTCATTGTGTCGGAGCGCCGCGGACAGTGACGCCTCTAACTGGCTGCGGTGTAACGGAATTCGCTTGGGCGCGCCGGTGGTCCCGGACGTCGGCATCTCGACTGCCACGGTCGGGTCACCCGGTGTCGGCTCGAAGGCCAATGTGGACCGCTGAATGAGCGCTCCCTCGTCCAGGCTCCACGCGGCGGCGCCCAGCCCGGTTACGGCCGACACAAAGGCGTCTTCCGACCACAAGGCGCGGGGCGCCAGCACGAACGCGGTTCCCGTGTCCACCAGATCGGCGCTGAGCCGCTCGACGGGTTGCAGCGGGCTGATCGTGACCAGCGTACGTTCGCCCCGCATGATCGCGATCAGTGCGGCAACGGATTCCATCCGGTTGCCCAGGACGACCGCAACCCGGTCCCCGGGCCCACAGCCGGCGCGGCCGAGCCGCTCGTCGAGCTGCTCGGAAAGGGTGCGCATCCTGCCCCAGGTAACCCAGTGGCCGTCCTGTTGGACCATGTTGGCGTCGTCGTCTGCCTGCCACAATCGGCCCAGCGCATCACCGATGCTCGTCATTCTCACTTCCCGGTCCGAACCGCGGGGATGCCGCTCTCTCGGCCAACAGCTTTGCCACGGCACGGTCCCGGAGCGCGTCGGCGCGACCGACGGCAACGGCATTGGCGCGCGCCCGGCGCAGCAGCAGATGCGCCGGATGCTCCCAGGTAAAGCCGATGCCGCCGTGTATCTGGATCGATCGTTCCGCGGCGAATACCGCCGCGTCGAACGCGGCGGCGGCCGCCAGCATGCAATCCACGTCGCTTGGTTCATCGGCCTGGGCCGCCGCGAACACCTGGCTGCGCGCGCCCTCGAGCGCGACAAGCATGTCGGCACAGCGGTGCGAGACGGCCTGGAAGCTTCCGATCTTTCGGCCGAACTGTTCGCGCTCGCCGGCCCACTCCACCGCCATGGCGAGGGCCGCCGAAGCGACGCCGACCGAGTCGGCGGCCACGGTGAGCAGCGCCCGGCAGCGGGCATGGTCCAGGGCTAGACGTAGCTCCTCGCCGTCGGCCAGCACATGGCCCGCCGCCCCGGCGAAGGTGACCGATCCGACGGTGGCGGTCAGGTCGAGCGGTTGATCGGCCACGACCGTGATGCCGTCGCCGCCAGGATTCACCGACACCAGCGCCTCACCGTTGCCGAAGGAAGCCAGCACCAACAGCACCTCGGCATCCGGCGCCCCGGCCACAACGGGAACCCGCCCGCTCAGCGACCCAGTGTTCAACAGGGGCAGCCGGTCGCCTCTCGTGACCCAGCCGGCGTCACCGAGCGGTACGGCGAACGCCGCAGGCGCTCCGCCCGCGATCCGTTCGGCGACCGAACCAGCGCCCGCTGCGACAGCGATGTCGAGCGCGATCACGCTGGGCACCAACGGTGTCGGCGCCAGGGCCTTGGCCGCTTGCTCGATCGCGGCGTAGAGCATCCTCGGTGGTGCGCCCGCACCTCCGAGCGATTCATCGAGCGCCAGGCCGGGAAGACCGAACTCCACCAGCGCCGACCACACGGCCGGATCTCCCTTGTCGGCAACGCGTTTCGGATCCAGTAGCGCCTCGACGTCGACGCGCGCATCGAGGGCTTTGCCCAGCACCTCGCGCAGCTCCGATTCACTCTGATCCACAACAGCGAGTGGTGCGCCGGGCCGGACGCTGGCCGACCGGGTCCCCTCACCGCGGTGCGACGGTAGGCCCAAAACGCTTTCGGCGATGGTGTTGCGCTGAATTTCCGCCGTACCCGCACCGATTGTGCTGGCGCGTGTCTTCAGATAGCCGTACGTCCAGCGCCCGCCGTCCACCGCACCTGCCGCCCTGCTACCCAACATGCCGCAAGGCCCGGCTCCCCGGAGGGCCAGTGCATGCATTTGTTGCTCGAACTCTGACTTCACCAGGCGGTTCACCGAGGCCACGTCCCCCGGATCCTCACCGCGCAGGACCGCCTCGAGAGCCCGCGTGCTGTTGGCCGCGATCGCCCGCACGCCGGATTCCATTCGCGCGATCTCTTGTCGCACAAGAGGATCAGAATCGAGACTCTGTTCAATAAGGAGGTCAAGCACCCGGTCGGCCGTGCGACGGTGCTTGAACTCGTCGGCCAGGAAAGCGGTGGCCCGCTCGTGGCCCAGCGAGGTGCGCATGATCGACCAACCATTGCCCTCCTCGCCGACCCGGTGCCCGACCGGCACCTCGACGTCGTCGAAAAACACCTCGGCGAAGTGCGTGCCGCCGCTGATGTCACGAAGCGGTCGCACCGTGATGCCGGGACTGTGCATCGAGATGAGCAGGTAGGTGATGCCGTCCGAGCCACGGCCGGGAGCACCCATGCGGACCAGCGCGAACATCCAGTCCGCCAGATTCGCCATCGTCGTCCACACCTTCTGCCCGTTGACGCGATAGACGTCGCCGTCGCGGACCGCGCGGGTGGACAGTGACGCCAGGTCGCTGCCCGCACCGGGCTCGGAAAACCCCTGGCACCAGAACTCGTCGGCCCGCAACAAGGGACGCAGGAATCGTTGCTTTTGCCGTGGGGCGCCGAATTTGATCAGCACCGGCGCCACGATGAACGACACCTGGCACGGATGCGCCGGCACCCCCGCGGCGGAAGTCATGCGGTAGTAGTCGAGCTGATCTTCGAGTGACAGCTCCAGGCCGCCGGCCGACCTCGGCCAGCCGGGTCCCGCCAGACCGTTGTCGACGAGTTCCGCTTGCCAAGCGCGCGCGACCGCCAGGCGATCGATTTGGGTCCCCTCGGCCCTCGCCTCCGCCTCGGCCTCGGATCGGCGCCGGATGAAGTCGGCCATCAACTCCTGCAAACGCCGGCGCCAGTCATCGGACGACATCGCAGGACCCTTAGCTAGATAGTTAACTTGGTTATTTATGTTTGCAGTCTCTCCTGACCGCAGGCCCCTCGTCAAGCCGGGACATCGCCGCGAGCAGTGTTTGCAAAATCACGTCAAACGGTCAACCTGGCCACGTTGGGCCACTCGTGGTGGCGGTACACCGTGCTGTCTTACCCAGTCTTAATTGTTAGACTTGCTGATCGCCTTTCCCGCGGCAAGAGGTCGCCGGCACATTGCTTGAGCGGGTGATCGGCAGAACGTACTGGGAGGTCTGGTGTCGTCACTTCCGCCGCTCGCCCCGATGATGGCCGTGAACCCAGCTGGGCCGGGTAGGCAGGGTGTGCGCGCACCGAAGACCGCCGAGCTCGTGGCGGGGACGCTGCGCCGGATGATCGTCGACGGCAAGCTGAAGGACGGCGACTTCCTCCCCAACGAGCCTGAGCTGATGAACCACTTCGGCGTCAGCCGCCCGACTTTGCGGGAAGCCGTGCGCGTACTGGAATCCGAACGGCTCGTCGAGGTTCGCCGCGGCTCCCGCACCGGCGCTCGGGTCCGGGTACCGGGGCCCGAAATCGTAGCCCGGCCGGCCGGCCTGCTGCTGGAGTTGTCGGGCGCGACGATTGCCGACGTCCTCATTGCCCGTTCTGCGATCGAGCCGGTCGCCGCGCGTTTACTCGCAACCGACGGGAAGACCAAATCGTTCGACGAACTCGAGCAGATATTGGTCGAGGATCTTCCGGTCTCCACCGAAGCCGCGCGATTTGCCGCGGCCACCGCCCGATTCCATCTCCGGCTCGTTGAGCTGTCGGGCAACGCAACCCTGAGCATGATCGCGGGCATGCTCCATGAGATCACCGAACGGCACACGGCGGTGGCGGTGGCGCGCAAGCGCAGCGTTCCCAAAGGGGACTATGACAAGCTCGTGCGTTCGTACCGCCACCTCATCGAGCTGCTGCGGGCGCGCGATGGCGACGCCGCCGAAGCCCACTGGCGCCGCCACATGGACAATTCACGCAAGACCGTGCTGTCGTTGCTCCCGACAATCAAGGTCCGCGACGTGATGGATTGACCGGCTCATCTCGGCATCGTGCGGGCAAGAAGCCTGGGCGACAGTTCGATTGGGGGTGACGCTGCCCGCGTTGGCTGGCGAATTGGTGAACCGGCCGGAAGGGCTCTGCGTCAGGCGGTTGGCTGCCCGTACATCGCGACCAACACCGAGCGGTTGAGGCTGTTCTCTGACCAGATACCGATGGCAGTGTTGGCGCAATCCTGCATGAGGGCACGTGACGGCGGGTCCCACCACCACTGGCCGAGGATCTGGATGCCGTTGATCGCCATCGAGGGCACAATCGCCACGGTTTCGGCGGCCTTGCCGTTGAATCCGGCGTCGCGAGCACGGTCCTGAGGATTGGACCCGTCGGATCCGATGTCTCCGTTGATGTCGGGATTACCAAGGACGTCTAGGGTGTGCCGGCGGGCGGCGTTCGTCAGCCGGCCGTCCATCTTGGAATCGGTCGTACAGCCGTTTTGGCGCTGAGCGGTGTTGATGTTCACGTAGACGCTGTTGTTGAGCCGGGCATTGTTCGGTACAACGGTGTTCCCGTTGTCGGCGTGCGCAATCGGCACTGACCATGCCACTGCGCCAAGCAGGAGCGCCAGCCCCGAATGCGGTCGCGCGGCGCGGGCCCTGATGCTCGCGATTGTCATCGCATGCCTCATTCCTCGCCTCCTTTCGGAGTCGGCTGCCAACGTTCGATGCTGGTCCCATACTTGCGACGTTGGAGTCAAAGAATTATAACTTAGTTGAAGTTCTTGGGCTAACGCTCGCACAACTAGTCGGCCGACGCCGGGGTGGTGACATGAATCGGTACCGTTCTTGCGGCCGCACGCGGCGGATTGGGCAGCGCCCCGGAACATTCGTCGGCATGTTGGTCGCTGCCGCCGCGATCGGCGGAGCCACACTGCCGCTGGCCTCGCCGGCTCACGCCGCCCCAGATCCCCGAGTTGAGTACCTGTATGACGTTGCGGTCCGGCGTTCGTACAACTTCCCGAACAACGATGCGGTCGGCTATGGCTATGCGATCTGCGACAAGGTCAGCGGCGGCGAGGGCTTCGCACAAGTGATGGGTGACGCGAAACGGGACGTCACCCCCAATGACGAGTTCGCGGCCAATTACCTCGTATCGTATGCGGTCAACTTGCTGTGTCCTGCGCAGGTGTGGCAGCTGCGCAATTCGGCGGCCGGCTATCAGCCCCCCGCCGGAGCATCGGACCTGAAGCCCTGAATTCCTTTGTGGCGCAACGCCACGACACACTTGACGCAAGGATGGAGCCATGTTTCGGTCCTATTCATCTCTCCCCGTGATGGTGGCGATGTCGTTCGTTGTCGTCGGCTCCGCGGGCGTCACAAACGCATCGCCATCGGACGGAGCTTCGTCCGACTCGTGCTCATGGGTTCTGACGCCACCGCAAGTCGTTCAAGTGAGCAGTACTCAGATGGTGCTGGCCTCCGTGAAATCGGGGCCGTGCACCATGGACGCCGTTCCCAACGACACGGTCGTGTGCTTGTCGATCCAAGGAGAGGACTCGCAGGCTCAGTGCCACCACAAAGCCGGCTCGGGCGCGTCGTTTGTCTACTATCCGTACCGACCTGGAGCGACGTACATCGTCAAGGGCCAGGGTTGCGCCGACGTGTTCGAAGATCCCGTCAATCACAGCACCACCGGGCCGGTCACAAAGCTCTGCCAGTCCGTCGGGCCGACTGCGTTCGCGATGTGAAATGCCGGCGGCCCGAGGGCGCAGGATTTTGTCCGACGGGCTGACCCTAGATGGGGTCGAAGCCCCCGATCAGCCATCTGTCGCCAACCTTGTCCAGCGTCACCCGGACCGCCGATGCGGTGGCGCTCGGAGGATCCGTGCCGACCACGACGGTCTGGTTGACGAACACCAGGGCCACAGCGTGATTCGCGTTGGCCGATACTGAGGCCACCGCGGGGACGGTGGCGACCGCCGAGATGTGCCTTTGTTTCGCGCCAGGGATCACCACGTCGTGTGTCAGCTGCGTGTAGGAGTCCTTGAACGTGCCGGTCAACCGGTCCCGAGCAGCCCCCAAATCCTTGTCCACGGTGTCGGGCCGATACGACAACATGGCGATGGTGCCGTCCCTGGCGGCCGCGACGGAGTCCACGCCGCTCGTCTGCGAGGCCCGGATCGACATGGACTGCCACTTGAAGTAGCCCCCCGCCCCCGCGAGCAACAGCAGCAGGAACGGAAGCACTGCGAAAGCGAATAATCGCGAAAGGCTGATCCTGCGCTTCGTTTTCGGGCTGCCACTGCCTTCGCCGGCCTGCCCGTCTCCGGGCTCGTCGGGTACGGTCTGCGACTCCGCCTTCGCATCGCTGGCGGCCACCTCGGCCACCGCGGCGGTATCCTCGCCGGTCACGGATTCGGTGTCAACGGGCACGGCGACTGATTCCTTTTCTTGCCGGTTCGTTTCGCCGCCGGCCAAGCCGGTCCGCGGCGTCATGAAGGTACGAACAATACGTTCGAAACTTTGGCTCCGTCGCCAACCTTTTGCACGTCGATCCTCATTCGCCAAGCCCGCGGCGGTTGATCCTCCGCGCCAAGGTTGGACGTCTTGACCGAGATGGCGACGAGGACCCGAGCTTCGTTGCGCGACACCGATTCCAGACCCGCCTCGGTGACGGTTCCCACCGATTTCGACTGGACCTTCTTGACCACGTCGATGAAAGGTTGTGAGCGTTTCGAGAAGTCGTCGTAGAACGGGCCCGTCGCCGAGTCCAGTATGCGTTGGATGTCGTTGTTGACGTTTTGCCAGTCGATGGTGGTCAAGTTGACCGCACCCTGCCGTCCCACCCGGAGAAACAGCTCGTGTTGTTCCTGCTCCTGACGCAACTGATAGGTGCGGAACCCCAGCCATCCGACCACGCCGCCCAGGGCGAGAAAAGCGACAACGCCGATCACCGTGGCCAGCCGCACGGGTGACATCGAAATCCGGCGTCTCGCAGGCTTTGCCTGCTTGTCTTCGCCGACGTCGGCAGCGTCGGCGCCCTGGTCTTCGGGTGTTGACGAAATTGAACCTGGCGACGTTTCCGACTCGGCTGCAGGCGGTTTCGCGGTCTCGGTGTCGGTCAGTTCGGCTTCGGCGGCATCAGCATCTGCTGCCATGTGTGCTCCTGATCAGAGGGATGGGCCAGGTCGGTTTGTCGGTATTCTCGCCCGTCCGGTCCGACGTAGGTGCCGGTGGCGGGATCGTATTCGGCGACGGCGATGGGGGGCGGGGCTGCCGCGGGCGGAGCCGGCGATGCGGCCCCGGCCGCCGACGGCTTGGCCGATGGGGCGGCCGCCGGGGCGCCCGGCTCGAGCTGCGGAATGTCCTGCCCGGACAGCGTCGAGTTAGGGTCACCCTTCCAGTTGTAGCCCTCGTTGAGGGGCACGTACTCCTCGTCGCTTTCGCACATCTTCACCGTCGGGGCGCGTTTGCCCGGACGCGTCTCGCACGGGTAGTTGCGGGCGCCGCGCACGTTGAGGGCGGCGTCTTGAGGTACCCGACAATACAAGTCGCCGGGGGGACGATCCGGATGGTCCTCGAAGGTGGGTGACCGGATCTGTTGGGCCGGTAGGTATCCCGTGGTGCACGCCGGCGGAAGGTTGAGGTTCAAGTTGAAGCTCAGGTTCAGGCCCGGGTAGCTCGATTTGATGTTTCGGTCCGGCAGTAGTGTCGCCTGACCCTGAGCCGTCGCCGCCGGTAGTACTACTAGGATCTGCTCGAGGTCGGCGCGATAGGCGACCCCGACGTCTCCCACGCTGACCAAGTTGGCGAGCACGATCGGCAGAGTCGGCTGCAGTCGATCGAAGAGTTGACGGGTCTCCTCCGCGGCCGCGCCGCCCTGGTTGATCACGCCGCGGACGGCGACGTCCTGGGTTTGCAGTTGCCGGGTGACGTTGGCCAGGTTGGAGGCCCAGGCCTGCACGGCATCCGACGAGTCGGTCTGGCTGTCGAACACCGGCTTGGACTCGTCGATGAGACTGGTCAGCGAATCCAGGTTCTTGCGGGCGTCGATCGCAAGGCTGGTCGTTCCTTGCAGCAGCCGCGAAAGCTCCGGGCCGAGTCCCCCGAACGCGACATAGCTCTCGTCGACCACCGTCTTCAGATTGTCGCGCGGGATGGCTTGCAGACCGCGGTTGGCCGCCGCCACCAGCGAGTTGATGTCGGGGGGAATGCTCGAGTGGTTGACGGGGACAACGTCGCCGTTTCTCAGCTTGGGCCCGCTTCGGCTGTGCGGTGTCAAAGCGAGGTACTGCTCGCCGACCGCCGACACGCTGTGTACCTCGGCGGCGAGGTCCGTGGCGGGAATGTCGACGTTCGAGTTCATCTGAAGCACCGCCTCGGCGCCGGTTTTGGTCAGCCGCACCTCCTTTACCCGGCCGACCGTGACGCCGCGGTAGGTGACGTTCCCGCCGGCGTATAGGCCGCCGGCCTGCGGCAGCTCAACCCTTACCGTGTATCGACCGATGCCGAAAAATGCGCTTTGAACGTGAAGGTAACCGACAAACACGGCCGCGATCGCGCCCAACGCGACCGCCGTGAAGACCGCGATCTGGATCTTGATCCGCTTTGTCAGCATGTCACGCTCCCTGGTCGAGATGGTATGGAGCGACCAACGGATTCCGTGCGGTGTAGGGGCTGGGTAGCTGGCCGATGGTGCGGCCCCACTGCAACTCCAGCTCCGTTAAGTTGCCCTCCCACCGCGTGCCGATGAAGTAGTCATTGTCGATCCGGCTCAGCGTCATATCGATGATGGCGGTCAGGTTCCCGTAGTCGCCTCGGATCCACTTGCTGATAGTGGGTTTCGGGAACGGGTAGGTCGCAAAGAAGTCCAGCGAGCGGGTCAGGGCCGGCCCCGAATCGGCCAACGACTGCAGCACCGGTCCGAGGTCTTTGAGCTCTTGAACCAGATTCTTCTTGGTCTGGTTGACCGAGTCGGCGGCGAGCGCGCTGAATTTGCCAAGTTCACCGAGTGCGTTCACGAGGTTTTCGCGCTGATTCTTCAGCACGGCCAGCGCGTCGGGGATGGTCTTGAGCGCCTTGTCGACGACCGGCTTCTGGTCTGCGAACTGGCCGACCAGGTTGTTCAAACTGTCGGTGGCGGAAATGATGTCGTCTTTCTGGTCGTTCAGGTAGCCGACGAACTTGTCCAACTGCCCGAGCAGGCTTCGCAAATCCTGTTCGCGGCCGGAAAACGCGGTGCTCAACGCCTTCGTGATGTCCTGGACGTTGCCCAGCCCACCGCCGTTGAGCACCATTGAAACGGCGGCCAGCGTTTGTTCGGTCGATGGGAAGGCCCCCCCGGACGATAGGGGAATCAGCGATCCGTTTCTGAGCTTGCCCGTGGGCGGGATGTCTTTGGGCGCAGCCAGTTCGACGTGAACCGAACCGAGCAGGCTTGTTTGACCTATCGTGGCCGTCGCGTTGGCCGGTAGGTCGACATTGCCGTCGAGCGTCATCGTGACGAGCGCGTGCCAGCCCTGGAGTTCGACCTTCGTCACGTTGCCGACGGTCACATCGTTGACCCGGACCCGGGAATTCTCCTTCAGATTCTGGACGTCGGGCAACTGCGCCTGGATCGTGTAGGCGCCCGGGCCGCTCCCGGCGGTTCCTGGTAGCGGCAACGAGTTTGCGCCGTGGAAGTCTCGCAGGACACCGCAGCCCGACACAGCGGCCGCGAGCAGCGCGGTCAGGGCGGCGGCGCCGGCGCGGCGCCAGTGTCCGGATCTCACTGTCCACCCACGGGGGGCACCATCAGTCCGCGAAGACCGTCGGTCGGGTTCGTCGGTATGGGGTCGGGCAGCCGGGCGGGCACGAAGGGGGGATTCGCGTGGTTAGGGTCGACCATGCCGTTGCCGAAGTAGTTGTAGATCCGGTTCGCCGGCGGCAGTGGCCCGTTGGGCGGCGGCGGCACCGTGCGGAACGGTTCGGTGGGTGGCGGGCCCGGCGGCGGGACGTAGTCCGGCCGCAGCCAGTCTTCGCTGTAGGTGACTTCGTTGGGCCGCGCCATCACGCCGACGAATGGGTCGAAGCCGAGCAGCGGGAAACTGTATTGGCGGTTTTTGAGGATTGGTGCCAGGTATTGCACGCAGAGCTTCGCGGACTGCTCGGCGCCCAACCGTGACGCCGCCTGCACGGCGGAGCACAGGAACTGGATCGGGTTGGCGAAGTTGCTGAGCGCGATGCCGCCGGTCAGCGCCACGTTCGCGGGCTGGTAGATGTTGGCGAAATTCTGGAACGCCGGCGTTCCGATGTGCAGCGTCTGCTTGATGTCGTCGAGGCTGTCGACCACTGCCTTGGATACCGACGCGAGTTTGTCTGAGGTGGTGCCCAACGCCTCACGATTGTCGGCCACAAAGCTCGTGACGTCGCCGGCCACGTCGTTGAGGTCCCGCACCGCGTTTGCAACCTCGTTCGGGTCGTTGGCCAGCAGGCTCGTCACCGAGGCCAGGTTCTGGTTCAGGTGCGCCAACAAGTCGCTGCTGTCGTGCAGCGCCGACACCAGGACCGACAGGTTCTTGAATGTTTTGAACAGGTCGCCGCTGTGGTCACCGAGCGCCGAGATCGCCTGCGACAGTTTGATGATGGTGTTACGGATGTCGGGCCCCTGGCCGCGCAGGTTGTCGGCGGCGGTGTTGATGAATGCACCCAGCGTGCTGACCCCTCCGGGTTGGGTGGGCTGCAGTGTTTGGGTGAGCTTTTCGAGTTGCTGGCGGAAGTCGTCCCACTCTACGGGGACGGCGGTGCGGTCCTGCGGGATCGTCGCGTGATCCCGCATTGCCGCTCCGCCGTTGTAGGCGGGCGTCAGCTGGATAGCCCGGACAGTCACCAGGGACGGTGAAAGAATCACCGCTTTGGCGTCGGCCGGCACCTTGTATTTGTCCTTGTACCAGAAGGAAACCTTGACCCGGTCGGGCTGCGGCTCGATTTTTTCGATCTTGCCGACCGGCACTCCCAGGATCACGACGTTGTCGCCCGCGTAGATCCCGTTGCTGTTGTCGAAATATGCGGTGACGTATGTACGCCCGGCGCCGGTCGCGGCCCGCACCATCGCGACGACGCCGCCGATGAGTACCAGCACCAGCAGCACGCTCACGCCGAGCCTGGCTTTTCTGGAATGCCTCACTGTCCGCCCCCTGGTGCGTGCGGGCCCGGTGCCTCGCCGGGCGCCGGCTGCTCAAGCGGCCCCTGCGGAGTGGGTACGGACGCCCGCGGTCCCGGCGGCGTCAACGCCGGCGGTCCCGGCGGCGGGCCGCCCGGTGGCGGCGCCGGCGGCGGCTCCCGGTAGGGGTAGCAACCCGGCCCGGGCAATGGCACCGGACCGCACTGATGGTCATTCGGGTTGCCCGTAATGGCATCGGGCAGCGTCAATCTCGGGTCTCCGCCCTGGCCTGTCCGCGGGTACGGCACCGGCAGGGGCGGGGTCGCCCGCTGGCCGGTCTGCGGATCGTTGAGCTGCGAGGGCAGCAGGACGTGCGGATCCAGGCCGAGGTCGGAAAAGGCCACGTCGATGAACGGTTGCAGGAACTGCCCGGGCACCAGGTTGGCCAGGTAGGCCTTGAAATAGGGTCCCGACGACACCGATTCACCCAGCGACAATGCGTACGCATTGAGTCCCTTGATCGCCTGTTGCACCCGCTCCTTGCGCTTGTCGACGATGCCCAGAGCCGAGTTGAGCTTTTCCAGAGCCGGTTTGAGCGATTGGCGATTTTCGGCGATGAACCCCTTGACCTGCTGCGCCACGGCCGACAGATTGTTCGAGATTTGATCCAGCGCACTGCTCTGGGATCTCAACTGGACCAATAGGGCATTGGTGTTGGACACGAGACCGACCACTTCGCTGCTGCGCTCGGCCAGCACGGTCGTGGCCTTGTTCGCGTTCTCCAGCAAGGTCCGCAGCTGCGCATCGCGCTTGTCCAGGGTTTCGGAGAATCGCGCCACACCGCGCACGGCGGCCTGCAGGTCGGGTGGCGTGTTGGAGAAAGTGTCCGACAGCACCTGCAGCGAGCGCGACAGCTGGTCGGTGTTCAGCCCGCTGATGGTGGTCGAGAGATCGCCGAGCGCGTCCGGAAGTTGGTACGGCGACGTCGTCCGCTCAACCGGTATCGGGTGGTTCAGCCGTCCGTCTCCCCGTGACGTGATCTCGAGGAGTTTCGAGCCGAGCAGGGTCTTCAGCTTGATCGCGGCCTCGCTGCGATCGCCCAGCCGCACATCGCTGTCGACCTTGAACTTCACCCGCACCCGGGGACCGTCGAGGTCAACGGACGAGACGTCGCCGACCCGGAAACCCGAAACCTGCACCGGGTTACCCTCCGCCAGTCCACCCGCTTCGGCGAAGTAGGCCGTGTATTCGTTCGTCCGGTCGAAGAACGGCAGCTTCTGGTAATTGAGCGAGAGCCACATGACGGCGAGGGTCAGACCGATGCCGACGGCGCCGACGACCAGCGGATTGCGTTCGGAGAAGGTCTTTTTCACTTCGGCGTGCACCTCCCGGTGTCCTGGCCGGCCAGCTTCACATATACCGGCTGGCCACCCTTGCCGTTGACCTTGAGGAGGAGATCGCACAGGTAGAAGGTGAAGAAGTCGCCGTAAATGCCCAGCCTGCCAAGCATTTGGTACGCGTCGGGAAGTGTATTGAGCAGGTTGTCGAAGAAATCCTTGTCGGCGTCGATGAGTCCGGCCGTCCGGTCGGTCTCGTCGACCACTTTCTTGATGGCCGGGCGCCCTTGCTCCAGCATGTCGGCGATCGATCCGGCGGCGGCATTGCCGTACGCCACGGCGTTCGTGATGTCCTGCTTGCGCGCTTCGAGGCCCTTCATCAGCTCGGCGAGCGAGTCGACCGCCTTGGCGAATTGCTTGCTTTGGCTACCGAGCGAGCCGAGCACCGTGTTCAGGTTGGTGACGACCTGACCGATCAGCTGATCGCGATCGGCCAAGGTGTTGGTCAAAGCGGCTGCCTGGCTCAGGAACGAGCTAATCGTTGGCCCCTGCCCCTGGAAGGCGGCGATCAACTGGCCGCTCAATGCGTTGACCTGCTCGGGATTCAATGCGCGAAACAAGGGCCGGAAGCCGCCGATCAATGCGTCCAGATCGAGTGCCGGCTCGGTCTGGGCCAGCGGGATCGTATCGCCGGGACGGAGCCGTTTGACGCCGCCTGCTCCTTCGTCCAGGGCGAGGAACCTGCCGCCGATGAGGTCGTCATAGCGAACGGCGGCACGAGTGCCCTCGGTGAGCACTGCGGACGGGGTCACCGAGAACTGGACGCGCAGAGTCGAATCGGCGTCGAGCGAAATCTTTTTGACCTTGCCCACTTCGACGCCGGCGATGCGGACGAAATTGCCGTTGCGCAGCCCGGAGACGTTCGCGAAGTGGGCGTTGTAGATCGTCTCGTCCTGGAAGCGAAACTGACCGAAGATGAGGAACATAAGCGCCACCGCGAGCAGGCACACCGTGGCATAGATGGCGAGACGCCACAGCGAGCCACGCAAATTCTCTCGCATGTCTGCCTTTCTCTATCGTTTCCGGCGGTCAGTGGTCGGGCTCGTCCGGCGGAGCCGGCGGCGGAGGGGGAACGGTAGGCACCGGTGTCGGCTGCACCTGCGCCGGGTGCGCCACAACTGAGGGCTCCGATCCCGGCGGCGGCGGCCCGGGCTCCCGCGGCCTACCCGGAATGGCAGGCGGTAGACCGGGATACAACGGCGTTCCGTCCGGCAGGTACCACGGTGCTCCGTAGGGCGGCGCGCCCGGGTACGGCACCGGGCCCGGCGCCGGCCCCCCGTTGAGGGTATAAATGCTCGGGGGTTTCGGCGTCCCGCGCGTCACCGGACCGTAATTGGCGAACCCGGGGAAGCCGATGCCGGGGTTCGGCCGAACGTCCATCCCGGAGCCCCATCCGGTGTCGGTCACGAGGTAGCGCACGGGGAAGTTCTTGCCGACGTCCGGCAGCGAACCGCAACCGGGCGCTCCGCCCGGTCCACCCTTGGCCCCGTTGACGGGCAGGTTGTCGGGGTAGCGGTACATGTCGTCACCGAGCAAGATGCCGGCGTCACCGATGAGCGATTTCCCGTTGTGACCGGCGACCGCTTCCATCAGATCGTTGAGGCCGTTGTACCCGCCGACAAGCAGGCAGGTGAGCTCCGGGTTGTATTTCATCAGTAGGCGCGTCGTCGGCTCGAGCACATTGATCCCGTGAATCAAATTGCCCTTGGCCGGGCCGATGACGTTGATGCCGCTGTCGGACAGCCCGATCACGTCGACCAGCAGCGAGTCGAGCGCCTGGGCGTTGTCGGTGATCGTCTTGCTTGTCGTGCTGGCTGCGTCGAGCACCGACAGAATGTTCGGGGCTGCCGCGCTGTAGGTGTCGCTGAAACCCTTCAATGCGCGGTAGTCGGCGCGGATGGCGTCACTGCGTGGGTTGAGCGCCATCAGCACCTGGTTCAGGTCGGTGGTGGCCTCGCCCAGAGCTTCCCCCTTTCCGCGGAAGCCCTCACCCAACGCGGAAAGCACCGCGTTGAGTTTCGCGGGGTCGATCTGGTTGAGCACGCCGACGAGGTTCTGGAAAGTGGTATTCGCCTCGGTGCTCACGTTGCGCGACCTAAGCACCGCCCCCGCCGCCAGCGTCTTCGTACTCGGCTGCGCCGGCATCACCAGCTCCACATACTTGGCGCCGAAGGCGGTGGGCGCAGTGATCTGGGCCTCGACGTTGGCAGGAATGTATTGGAGCTGATCCGGATACAGCTCCAGCTGCAGCCTCACCCGACCATCCGGCTCGATCGACGAGACCCGGCCGACTTCCACGCCGCGCAGTTTGACTTTCGCCCCCCGATCCATGACCAGACCGGCCCGATCGGACACCAACGTCACGTCCGCGTACGGCTGCAAATCCCGGTTGAACGCGAGCCCAGTCAAGACACCAGCCGCGGCGATGACCACGACGAGGATCAGGGTCCACAGGCCCGGGTGCAGGCCGGCTTCACGCCACTTCTTTTGCGTCACTTGCTATCCCGACAGGTGGAAGTTGCCGGACCGTCCGTAGAGCGCCAGGCCGGCCGCGGCCGTCACAAGTGTCAGCACAACCAGCGAGGCGCGGACGGCACGCCCGGTCGCCTCCCCGACACCGGCCGGACCGCCCGAGGCGTTGAACCCGTAATAGGTGTGGATCAGCATGACGACGATTCCCTGCAGAACCACCTGCAGCATTGCCCAGATCACGTCGGTGGGCTGCAAGAAGGTGTTGAAGTAATGGTCGTAAACGCCACTCGACTGCCCGTAGGCAAATTGGACGAGGAACTGTGTCGACAGAAATCCGACAAGCAGGGATATGCAACAGAGCGGGATCGCCAACGCGATGCCGCCCAATATGCGTGTCGACACCAGATACGCGATCGCGCGAACGCCCATGACCTCGAGGGCGTCGATCTCCTCATTGATCCGCATCGCGCCCAGCTGCGCCGTGGCCCCGGCGCCGATCGTGGCGGCCAGCCCGATGGCGGTGATCAGTGGCGCGGCCAAACGTGGGTTGACGTACGCGGAGAAGAAGCCGACCAGCGCCTCGACCCCAAGATTGGCGGTCTGGCTATACCCGACGATGGCGACCAGCAGTCCGACGTTAAGGAGCAGGAAGCCAACTACCGCAATGGTTCCGCCGATCAGGGAGAGTGCGCCGACGCCGAGAGCCATCTGGGCGATGACGCGGATCGTCTCCGTCCTGTAGTAGATGAGCGCGTCCTTGATGCTGCCAATCGAGCGGACATAGAACGCCGTTTGTACTCCGATGCGATTCCAGCCGGCAACGCCCGCGTGAAATGTGCGGGTCAGCCGTGGCGCTCGCGCGCTGGGTGCGCTCATTTGAATTGCACCTGCGCGAGCACGGCGCTGAGTAGCGTGTTGATCACGTACAGGGACATGAAGGTGTATACGACGGTCTCGTTGACGGCGTTGCCGACACCCTGTGGACCACCGCCCACGGTGAATCCCTTGTAGCAGGCGATCAGCCCGGCGGCGAGACCGAACAACGTCGCCTTGATGACGGCGATGATCACGTCGGGTAGGCCGATGAGCAGGGTCAGGCTGGCCGCGTAGGCCCCGGGGTTGACGTTGCTGACGTAGACGGCGAAGCAATAGTCGGCAAACAAGCCGACCATCGTCCCGAGCCCGCTGAGCAGGAAGCTGTTGACGGTCAGCGCGGCAACCCGCGGCACGACCAGGCGCTGAATTGGGTTGATGCCCATAACCCGCATCGCGTCGATCTCTTCGCGGATGGTGCGCGCACCAAGGTCGGCGCACATCGCGGTGGCGGCGGCGCCGCCGATCACCAGCACCGTGATCGCCGGTCCGATCTGGGCAACCACTGCGAGCGCCGCGCCCGTCCCCGAGTTGTCGGCGGCGCCGATCTCGAATATCAGGACGTCGAGAAGAAAGATGACGAACGCGTTGAACACGATCGCCAGCAGAATCGCGGGCACCAGGGACACCCGAGCGGTGAACCAGCTCTGGTGGACGAACTCCCGCCAGGCGAACGGCGGCCGAACGAACTGCACCATGGTGTCGAGGGACATCGCGAAGAATCCGCCGATCTCCCTCAGCGGCTTCGCAATTGGGCTCGTTGCAACCACTAGCGGGCACCTGCGCGACTGCTCGTGACCGGCATGGCGACGATCCCCTCCTGTGACACAGCTTCGACCTCCGCATGTTTGTGACCCCCAACACGGGAGGATGCCGGAAGACGGTACCCCAGCATCCGGCCCTCTGGCAACAATCTAGGGCACCCCGCCAGCGTAACTACTAAGACTACCTAGTAGACCAGGTGCTCTTTGCTGTATCGTTGGCCAAAGCGGTCTTTTCCCAGAAGCCTCGTCAGACCCGAGGCGGCGGAAACTTGTCGCCCGGTAGGCGGCCGCGACCATCGTCGCAATAACTCATCGTTACGGTGTCTTACCTGCCTACCCCCATAAATTCGGCGAGACTCCAACGGTATTCTCGACCCCAGCGTCAGCGCGCCTCAATTCGCACTGTGAACCACCTGCGAGGCGCCTGTCGGCACGACCGTTATCTGTTTGCTATGAGGATTAGAATGCCACAGCTGAACCGACGAAGCGGTACGTCTAGCAACTAAATTTGGAGGCCGATAGTCGCCCGTCGGCGGGTCAGGCAAGGTCCGTGAGAGTGCGGCGGCATCCTCGGATCGCCGCCTGAAACTGTCGCGCCTTCATGACCTGCCGAAAGTCGACGCGACGGGACGCTGGCGCCAGCGCAAACACTTAATATCGCGCGCAGAGTGTATACACATGGTTTGCTGAGTTATATATGTGGGAGTCGGACCAGGAGGTCGCCTTGAGTCAACCGGATGCGCTGGCGCCGCTGGCCGCCGACAGCGCATCGGGCGCGGTGCGATCGCCGAAAACTGCTGAGCTGGTTGCCCGGACGCTGCGTCGGATGGTGGTTGACGGTCAGCTCGCCGACGGCGACTTCCTTCCTCGTGAAAGCGAGCTGATGGCACACTTCGGCGTCAGCCGGCCCACGCTGCGTGAAGCGGTCCGGGTATTGGAGTCCGAGCGCCTGGTGGAGGTCCGTCGCGGCTCACGCACCGGTGCGCGAGTGCGCACACCCGGCCCGGAAATCGTGGCCCGCCCTGCCGGGCTGCTGCTCGAGCTCTCCAGCGCCACGCTCGCGGATGTGCTGAGCGCACGAGTCGTGATAGAGCCCCCGGCCGCCAGAATGCTCGCCGAAGGCGGGACGGACCACGCGCACAACGAACTTGACCGTCTCGTGGGTGAGATGCCTCGCGCCCTCGCGGCGGGGGACCTGGCACGCGCGTCGGCGAACCTGCATCGGCGAATGGTGGAGCTCTCGGGCAACGTGACGCTGGGCGTCATCGCCGGGATGCTGGACGAGATCTCCGTGCGGCATGTCAGCGCCGCGATGGTCGAAGCGCACAACACGATGTCAAAGGCCAAGGCAGACAAACTGTTGAAGTCTTACAACCTGCTGGTGGTCCTGGTAAGGGCACGCAATGCCGTCGAGGCCGAAGCACATTGGCGCAGACACATGGAAAGCGCTGCAGCAGAATTGCTGAAGGCATGCAAGAAAACGAAAGTCCGCGACGTGATGGACTGATTCACCTGATGGATCCGGCCAAATCGCCGGACATCGCACCAAGTTCGGGTCCCCAAGACGACCAGCCGTGGTCACCGCCGGCGGGAAGGTCAAAGTGTGCGTTGGTGCCGCCGACCTGCTTGTAATACGCGAAGAACGAACTATTGGTGCCCTGCGCCTGGTCGGCGTACCCGATCATCGCGGCCGGGTCGCTGGCCGTCAGCGACTGCGGGCTGAAGATCCACAACCGGGTGCTGTTGCTCACCAAGTCCCCCACATGCACGTAGGGGTCGTGCCACTTCCACCGGCCCAGTTGGGCTGCGCCCCACATGCGCTGCGTGTCGACGCCTCCAAAGCGCATCATGCCATCGGTGATCGCGCCGTTGACGGTCGTGTTCGATGGGTAGAGGAAGCCCGACATCGAACCCGCATAGCGGAATCGGTCGGGGTGAAACTCGGCCATCATCAACGCGCCGGTGCCACCCTGTGCTGCGCCGACGATCGCATGCCCACCGGGTGCTAACCCCTTGTTCGCGGCGAGCCAGTTCGGCAGTTCATTCGACAGGAACGTCTCCCATTGGCGACTGCCGTCCTGCTCCCAATCGGTGTAGAAGCTGTACGCGCCGCTCGCCGGCGCAACGACGGAGATACCCTTGCCGGCAAGGGCGTTCATCGCGTTGCCCGCGGTCACCCAATTGCTGACGGTGTCACCCGCGTTGAAGGCATCAAGCAGGTAAACCGCGTGTGGGCCGCCGGCCATGAACGTGACGGGAATGTCGCGACCCATCGCGGCCGAAGGGACCATCAGGTTTTCCACGGCCGCAGCCTTGGCTGCACCCGTCGAGACCGGCATCAGCAATCCCAGACCAAGCACCGCCCCCAACGCGCCCCGCAGCATCATCAGACCGAACTTCATCGTCCCGCCCTCCCTACCGTCGCCGGCCGTCATCGAGGCGACCCTTTTAACCAAGTTATGTTAGTGCAATAATCGGCGGCATGGATCCCAGTCTTGACTACGACGCCAGCGACGAGCTGGAGTACGGCATTAAATGGTTCGGGTGGATCCTCAGGGGCGTCTACCCGCCCCCGGCGTATTCACCAGAGATCCCGGCGACCGGCGGGTAATTCCCTACGGCTCAGCCCACGACGCCCGTAGCGTTCACATCGACGAGCTAGACCGCCTGGTCGTCCACAGCGACGTCATACCGCGAGACAACACGGAACGCTGGGTCGAAGCGGCGCACCGTGAAAGCGAACGCCACCGCGATGAAGGGACCGATGGCTGCGTAAATGACGGCGGGGCTGGCCATTTCGGCGCTATTCAACAGCTGCGGACTCAGCGCCACGCCCATTGCCACCACGGCGTTGTGCATACCGATCTCCAGGCTGGCGGCGATGGCTTGGCGTGGCCCGAGTTGCATTACCCGGGGCATCAGATAGCCGACCGTCAAACTCACGACGCAGAACGAAACGGCGGCGCCGATCAGTACGCCGATGTTCTGCCACAGCGTCGCACCGCCCTTGACGATCGCCGTGACCGCGACCACTACCAGCAGCACCGCGGCGGCCACTTTGATCGGCCGTTGAAGTCGGCGGGCCAGCTGGGGGAACCGGTGACGCACTGCAACGCCTATAGCGGTAGGTATCAGAATGAGCCCGAACACCCCAAAGAACTTGTCCACCTGTAACGGGATGAACCGCCCTTCGCCCAGGAACCAGGTCATCGATACCGCCAATATCGCCGGCAAGGCGACGATGGACAGCACCGCGTTGACGGCGGTCAGCGTGAGATTGAGTGCTAAGTCCCCGCCGACCAGGTGACTAATGATGTTCGCCATCAGGCCGCCCGGGGTTGCAGATACCAGCATCAGCCCGACCGCCAACTTCGGATCGAGGTGCCAGGCTTCCGCGAGCAGCAGGCAAAGCGTCGGCAGAAGCAGGGATTGACAGAGCATTGCAACCGCAATGGGGCGCCGCAGCATGACCGCCCGCCGGAAGTCGGCGACGGTGAGCGTCAACCCAAGAGCGAGCATGAAGACAACAACGACCAACGGCAAGTACCGGTTGTCCATAACGCTCCACAGTGTCGGTGTGCATCGATGCCGTCGGCGCCACAAGCAACTTCGACTCGCCGTCCACGGCAGTATCGCAGTCTATGGATGTCAGGTGTCAACCAGATCAACGCAGTGAAACTGGTAGGTGCAGTCCACATGCATTGCATATAGATGAACTAGACTCTTGTGAATCATTCTGGCAGCCCTGCGGCGCGGTTCGAAGGGACGATATGGATTCATCGTTAATTGATGACCTTGCCGCCGAGCAGTCGGTGCTCGACGACCTCGTCGCAGACTTAGACGAAGAGCAGTGGGACACGGCGTCGCCGGCCGCGGGCTGGACCGTCCGCGACGAGATCGCCCATCTGGCCTTCTTCGACGACGTCGCGCTGGCCTCCCTCACCGGACAGGGCGAATCCCGTTTCGCCGAGCTTGAAGGCGCGCTGCGCGCCGGTGCTGCCGACGGTGTTCACAACCCGGGCGCGGGCCAGTCCGGTCGCGAGGTGCTCGGGTGGTGGCGACAGGCGCGCACCGCCGAAGTCGAGGCGTTCCGGCGGATCGACCCGAATGACCGCGTTCCCTGGGGTCCTAACCGAATGGCGGCGGCGAGCTTGTGCACGGCTCGGCTGATGGAAACCTGGGCGCACGGCCTCGACTGCTTCATTGCTCTCGACGTGCAACCGGTGGACGGCGAGCGGTTGCGGCATGTGTGTCACATCGCGTACCGCGCAATACCCAACGCCCTGCTGCAGGCCGGGATTGCCATGCCCGCACCGCTCCACGATCTCGTGGTAGAGGTTTGTTCGCCCGCGGGCGAGCGATGGCGCTTCGGCAGAAAGGACGCATCCAACCGCATCCAGGGCAGCGCCTCCGAGTTTGCTCGGGTGGGTGTCCGCCGGATGAGCCTCCGCGAAGCGACCACATTGCGGGCAACCGGACCGCTTGGCCAAACAGCCCTTCGATATTTGAAGGCGTACCTGTAACCGATCGGGATTGAGGTAAGTTCGTGAACAACGCCGACATGCTGATCGGCGACATTCTCGCCAGAGGCCGTACGCAGCATCCGAACAAATCCGCAATCGTTAGCGAGCACATGTCTCGCACGTATGGCGAGCTTGCCGATCGTGTCGAGCGCATCGCCGGTGGGTTCGCCGCGGCCGGGATGCGACCGCGCCACCGCATGGCGATTCTTGCCGCGAACCACCCGGGAGTGGTGGAGGTGTGCCTGGCGGCCGCGATGATTGGCGCGGTCGTCGTGCCATTGAACCCGCGCGCCACTGCCGACGACATCGCCTTTCAATGCGACGATGCCGATGCCGGATTCGCGTTCGTGCAAGCAGAACTCGAACCGCTCGCGCGGGTGGCCGGCTTGTTGGACCGACCCTCGTGGTCTTCGGGCGAAGATCTGGAAAAGCTTGTCACCCTGGGACACTCGTACCAGGGTCCCCGCCCTTGTTGTGATGATGTCCTGGTTCAGCTCTACACCTCGGGCACGACGGGACGCCCGAAGGGCTGTCTATTGACCCACCGCGGGTGGCTATCGAGCATCAGCGGCTGGGCCCACGCGACGGGCCTGTCCGGCCGCGACGTGGTCTGGCCTCAGCTCCCGCTGTTTCACGTCGCCGGGCTGCACTTCTTGTTCAGCACGCTGGCCACGGGTGGAACCTTCGTGGTCGACGGTCCCGGGGATGCGGCGCGGTTTTGGGAGGTGGTTCGGGCGCGGACGGTTTCGGTGGCGACGCTGTTTCCCAATCCGTCCGATATCGTCGAGCACCCCGAGGCCAGCCAGTCTTCGGATAGCATCCGGCTGGCCTTGTCGCAAGAGACCAATGACATGCTCATGCGATCGCTTCCCGGTGTCACGATCGGGACATCCTATGGTGCAACGGAATTGGGCGGCATAGCGCTTGCCGCCTTCGGGGACGAGTGCCTTCGCCCAGGAGCTGTGCTAGGACGACCGCTGCTCGGCCTGGTCGCCGCCGTGCTCGATGACGATGGCGCGCCGGTGCCGCAGGGCGAGGTCGGTGAATTGTGCTTCCGCGGTGCGTCGACGACACCTGGCTATTGGAAGCTGCCGGACGCGTCGGCCGGGGTCTTACGCAACGGCTGGCTACACACCGGCGACCTCGGGCGCGAGGATCCGGACGGGCTGATCTTCTTCGTCGATCGAAAGAAGGACATGGTGAAGCCCGGTGGTGAAAACGTGTATTCGGTCGAGGTCGAAGCCGCGCTGGTGGCTCATCCCGCGGTGGTGGAGTGCGCGGTGATCGGGGTGCCGGACGTGCGCTGGGGCGAAGCGGTCAAGGCCGTGGTCGTTACGCGCGAGGAGGTCACCGCCGAAGAGCTCGACCAGTGGTGCCTCGACCGCGTGGCGGCATTCAAACGTCCGCGTTGGTACGACTTCGTCGACGCGCTACCCCGCAACGCAACCGCGAAGGTCGTGAAACCCGACCTCCGCATGGCGCATGATCCCTCGACGTCGATCCGGCTGCCCGAACGAACCTGACCTCGACTGCGTTACCTCACCGGTTGGCGGCGGGCCGTCGACGGCGCCGCGTTGGTGAAGACTTGGCGCGGCCGTAGAGAATCTGCTGGACGAAGTCCGTCAGCTGACGCAGTGTTGCCGAATCGAGCAGATCATCATCCCCGTCGACGGCACCCGGCCACGGCGCCGTTGCCAGCGCATAAATCATGACCGCGCCACCGAGAGCTTCGATCACCGAGGCGCACGAGGTGTCCGGATGGAGCTCTCCCCGGTCGCGGGCGCGCTCCAGGACACTGACCGCCTGCCTAATCTGCGGCTCGACCACGCGAATGCGGTACTGCTGCAGAACATCCGGGTATTGCGCCGCGTCGATGTGGACCCGCAGGTTGGCGTACCCATTGCCGCCGGCGAAGTAGGTGAAGATGTCGCCGGCCAACGCGATAAGTGCCTCCTCGATCGGCCGGTCCTCGGCGAGCAGTGGGACAGCTTGATCTGAGAGCGCCTCGAGCAGCAGCGAGCGAGCATCGGAATAGCGTCGGTACACCGCGTCCTTGCTGACGCCGGCGGCCTTCGCCACCCCCTCGAAGTGGAATCCCACCCACCCTTCCAGCGCATACAGCATGCGGGCCGCCCGCCGGACCTTGTCGTCGATCGTCGGATCACGCCGACGTCCCGCCCCCGGCTTCCTTTGCTGAGCAGGCCGGACCATAGCCATCGAAGTCCTCTCCTTCGCTGCAGCGTATGCGGTCACTAGCGGCCAGCCTATTGCCGACGCAATCCGTCGGTATTACACTCCGCTACATCACAGTAGACATCCCGATGTTGAGGGGACCACATTTTCACCTCCCGATTTCGACGCGTGAACGGCTGATGGCCTGCTGCGTGCTGGCATCGGCTCTCTTCGGGGCAGCGTTTCGCAAGATCTCACGTCGCGGCGGACGCGAGTCGCCCGTCGCGGTGGCACGGTGGTCACCGCCTCCGTCGAGCCGAGAGGCACATCCATGACTACTTCGACCGTCCAACCCGATGAGGACACCAGGGTGGGATACAAGTTGACGATTCCCGACGAGCCCAGCGGTCCCGCCGTTCGGGCACTGTTGCGCCGCACTGGAATCGGCGCGGCGTTCGTCGTCGGTGGGGCAATCGTGGTGTCAGCGCTGAGCAAGCGTCCCGGTACCCGGGCGCTGGCCCTCGGAACACTTTGTCCCGGTGCCGGCTATATCTACACGCGCAGCCCGCTGCGGTTCCTTGCCACGGTGGCGGGTTTCGCGACCTCGTTGGTGGCGTGGTTCGGCAGTGGAAACATCGTGCTGCCGCCGTTGCTCTGGGCCGCAACCGCATTCAATGCGCGCAAGCAGGCCAGCCGCGGGGACAAGACGTGGAACGGTGCTCGGGTAGCGGTGCCTACGGCACTATTCAGCGCGGCCGCAGTCGGCACCGTAGCCCGGCGTCGCGCCTTCCGCGCTGCACAGCACCGGGGCCGCACCCGGGCTCGATATCTCTTGGGTGTTCCTCGAATCGATCCGCGCCCCAAACCATCTGTCGGTAACGAACTTTCGACACAAGATCTCGCGACTCTGCGAGCGCTGTTAGATCGGGCTCTGCAGCCGCTGGACAAGTTCGACGGCTTCACCAAGTTGGACCAGTTTCAAACGTCGGCGATCCGCTATCAGCTGAATTTCATGCAATGGGCGCTTGCAATGGCTCAATTGCACTACACGCCTTCCTTTCACGGCTATTTGTCCGCGGCTCAGCGCAACCTGATCGACAAGCTGACACTGCCGCCGATCTGGCGCTACTGGGCTTTCGAGCAAACGTGGGGCAACCTCAGCCTCGACTGGGACCCGATGAAGCGCGACAACATTATGCTGTCTGGCTACCTCGGAACGATGCTGGGCGCTTACGAGTCCAACACCGGCGACGACCGCTACCGCCGCAGCGGCGCGTTGCCGTTCCGGCTCGGCAAGCGCACCTGGCCCTATACCCACGACATGGTTGCCGCAGCCGTCCACGACAACATGCAGCGGTCGGACATGACATTGTTCCCGTGCGAACCGAACTGGATCTACAGCGCCTGCAATATGACCGGCATCAACACGCTGATTCTGTCGGACAGGCTGCACGGCACCAGGTTCGTCGACTCGATTGGGGAGGAATTCCGTCGCCGACTCCACGAGGAGTTCATCACGCCGGATGGACGAGTGACCGCGATTCGCTCCGCACGGCTCGGTGTGACCATCCCGATGCTCACCTCCACGATCGCCGATTGCGGACTGGCCAGTATGTTGCATGCCTTCGACCCCGAACTCGCGCAACGATGCTGGGTCATCGTCCGCCGCGAATTCGTTGACACGGCAGGGCCCGAGCCAACCATCGCGCTGCGCGGGTGGGATGCCATCGATACCGGGAATTACCGCAAGTCGACGGCCGCAGCCATCGCTCCGGTGATGTGGGCGGCGGCCGAAATGGGTGACACCGAGCTGTGCGAAATCTTGGCAGCATCACTGGACCGCCAACTGCCGCCCACGCAGGCCGGCGGCACCCGCTGGTACGACGAATTGTCGACCAACATGAACGCCATGCTGGCACTCGCCCGGTTCAACCCGCCGGGTGGTCACCGCGCCTTGATCACCGAGGGGCCGGGCAAGGCAGTGTTGACCGGCCCCATTCTGACGGGTGTGAGCTATCCAGAGGTAATGGTGGCCTCCACCCGCACCGACGGCACTGATCTCCGCCTGGTCTTGTGGCCGGGTGACGGGCCTGCCCGCGTAGAACTGGGCGTCGAACGCCTCGTGCCCCACGGGCGGTATCGCCTGCGCGGCACCGTCGATGACGAATTGGACGCCGATGAACGGGGCCGCCTGGTCATCGCCGCCGATCTGGGAGGACGCACCGAGGTCGCGCTCGCGCCGATCCCTTGATGGAGCCGCCCGATTTCCCGGGCGGTTGAAGCACAAGACGAACGAGAACCAGGAGATTTCAGCGAATGAAAAAGGTAGTCGTGACGGGCGCCGGCTCCGGCATCGGCAAGGAGTTCACCAAGTTGTACCTCGAGGACGGTTCGGCGGTTCTCGCGGTGAGCCTACTGCAGGCCGAACTCGACGAGCTGAGCGAGGACTTCCGGTTCGGCGCGCCGCGGCTGCAAACACTTCAAATGGACCTGTCGAAGCCCGACGCAGCCACCGCCCTGCTGCAATGGTGTCAGGAGAACGACTGGATTCCGGACACACTGATCAACAACGCGGGCTTCGCCTGCTTCGGTGATGCCGTCGACCTGTCGCCCGAGCGGGTGGCGAACATGTTGGAACTCAACGTGATCACGCTGACCACGACCTCGATGCTCTTCGGCCGCCAGATGAAGGAACGTGGGCACGGCGCGATCCTCAACGTGGGCTCGACGGCGGGCATGGTCCCCTCGATCCGCATGGCGTCCTACTGTGGCAGCAAGTCTTATGTGAACACATTTACCTACGCGCTCGCCGCCGAGTTGAAGCCCCACGGGGTCACCGTTACCTGCTTGACGCCCGGCGCGACACAAACCAAGTTCGCACAGGCCGGCGGCATCGATACCTTCACGGGTAAGTCTTTCCTGCACAACATGTTCGAAAAGAACAAGGCCGGCTCGCCAGCCAAGGTTGCCCGCGCGGGATACGACGCGCTGGCCGCCGGCAAGAGGCAGGCGCTGGTCGGCAAGGGAGCCACCGCTGCCGCCGTCTTGTCACGTGTGTTTTCGCAGAAGCGTCTGCCTGGGCTGATCAGGACTCCGTGATGCCGCCCGGGGCGGTTGACGCCACACCGGTCGCCAAAGGTCCGCGGCTGTCGGCCCGGTTGTGGATCGCGGCGGGCGCCGAGATCGCGGTCGCCGTGGCGGTGGCGGCGCTGCTGCTGAAAACTGGCGATACGACGCCGACGATGGAAGATGGCGCTCGCGCCACGCCGAGCATGCAACCACCACGTTCAGCCCAATTTGGTTGGCATCCAGCCATATTAGTGGCGGCGGCAATTACCGCGGCGCTGCTAATCTGCTGGCTTGCCGGTCGGATGCGGATCGCCGCGATCCTCGGAGCCGCCGGTCTTATCATCGTGGGAACATCCGAGACGGTACGAGCAATGGCTCTGCAATCCCACCTAATAGCCATGGCGGCGCTCGAGGCTCTGATGGTTGCCGCGCCGCTATTGCTCATCTCCGTGAGGCGCCCCGGTCGGCCGGCGGACCTTCTCCGACATTCCCGACCATGGACGGCATGGGTGGTCATCGCCGTCGCCCTCAACTCGGCCCTGTTGATCGCGGTGCATTTGCCCAGCGTGCACAGTCGGGCCGCAGAGCTCGACATGGTCCCACTCTGGCTTGCGTTGCTCGTCGTCGTGATCGGACTGAGCTACTGGGCCGCCATACTGGTCACCGCCGGCCACGTCCGGCCCGCCGTACGGCGCAGCGCACTGATCATCGGTCAGGAAGTCGCGGCCATTCTCGGCCTGGCTGCGCTGCTCCAGCCTTCCACGTCCATGCATCAGCCCACCGCACTTGGGCTTTCACCCCCGGTTGACCAGCGACTGGGCGGCCTCCTGATGCTCGTCACGTGTGCCGCCGTGACGCTGCCGCTTGCCAAACGTCTGCAACAACAGTAAATACCCCGACAAGTTCGAACGGAGAGCGATGTCCACTGACGTCGAGAGTGCGGCGCGCCAATTCACTGACGGCCAGTCGGCGACGTTAAACGCGCTGTTGGACGCTCAGCGATCCGACTTCCTCCAAGCCGGGCCCCCATCGGCTGCGGTGCGACGTGACAGGATTGACCGGCTGATTCTGCTTCTGACCGAGAACGCCGACGAATTCTCCGCCGCGCTCAACGCCGACTTCGGCAACCGGCCTCACGCGGTCAATATCTTGTCGGAGATCGCGGGAATCCTGCCGGATATCAACGCAACTCGTCGCCACCTGGAGTCGTGGATGCGCCCGCAGCGGATCCGGTCCGCCACGCTGCTCGGACTGCCGACCACGGTGGAGAAAAAGCCGTTGGGGGTGGTGGGCATCATCGGCCCATGGAACTTCCCCATCGGCCTGGTCGTCCAACCCGCCGCCTCGGCATTCGCCGCGGGGAACAGGGTCATGATCAAATTCTCGGAGGTAACCGCCCGCACCGCAGAACTGTTCGCCGCCACGGCGGCAAGGTATTTCGACCCGACCGAGCTGACAGTCGTCACCGGTGGAGCCGAGGTCGGCGCGGCGTTCAGCGCACTGCCCTTCGACCATCTCTTCTTCACCGGGTCACCGAAAGTCGGCGCGCTCGTCGCCGCGGCGGCGGCCAAGAATCTCGTTCCCGTAACCCTCGAGCTCGGGGGCAAGAACCCCGCGGTCATCGCTCCCAATGCCGACGTGCCGGCCATGGCGCGGCGCGTGATGGCAGCACGGCTGGGCAACGGCGGCCAGATTTGTCTTTGTCCCGACTACGCGTTCGTGCCCCGCGGCCGCGTGGAAACCTTCGTCGCGGCGGCAGTCGAGCACGGCCGAGTCGCCGCCTCTGCGGATGGCGAGGCAGGGTTGGTCAGCATCGTCGACGACAAGAACTTCCAACGAGTGACCGCATTGATCGAAGACGCCCGATCGCGAGGCGCGACGGTCCGCGACAGCGGTACCCCTTCGGATCCGAGGCGTCGGCTCATCCCGCCGACCGTCGTGCTCGATGTCACCGATGACATGCACATCGCTCGGGAGGAGGTCTTCGGACCTGTGCTGACGGTGCTGCCCTACGACACGATCGACGATGTGTGTGACTATGTCGCGGCGCGACCCTCGCCGCTGGCGGCGTATTGGTACGGCCCGGGCGATTGCGGCCTCGACGAGTTCCGCGCGAGGACTTTCAGCGGCGGCATGACGATCAACGACTTCGCTCTGCACTGCGCGGTGATGGCCGCACCATTCGGGGGGGTGGGGCACAGCGGCTGGGGTGCCTACCACGGCAGGACGGGATTTGACACCTTTACGCACCACCGCACCGTCACGATCAGCCGACTGCCGATGAGCTTGGCGGCCCTGATCACCCCGCCCTATCCGGCGGGGTTGTCGCCGGCGATTTCGGCTTACGTCCGCTTCGAGCGTTTCCGTGCGCGCCGGCGCAGGAATCGCACCAGGCACTAGCATGCCGCGGTGAAGCAGTTCTCCGGAGAGGTCGCATTTCGATCGCCTGCCGCCCCTGAATCGTTGTGGCAGCTAGTCAGCGATGTCACCCAAATGGGTCGTTGGAGCCCGGAATGCACCGGTGGACGCTGGCTCGGCGGCGCGTCGAAACCGGTTCTCGGCGCGCGGTTCCGCGGCGCAAACCGCCTCGGTCCGTTTCGGTGGTCCACCACTTGCGAGATCGTGGAGGTCGAAGAGGGTCAGCGCTTGGCCTTCGACGCCCGGCATTGGAGCGGTGCCGCAACCCGCTGGTCTTTCGAGCTGGTCGCGGACGGCGACGGAACTGTGTTGCGAGAACGCTTCGAGACGCGTGACTCGCCGGGTTGGGTTCTGCTGCTCGACCGTCTGGCCGGCCGCCCTGATCGGCTGGTGTCCTCGATGACAACGACGCTGGAACGCCTCAGCGAGGCGGCTTCGCGAACCCGACTTTGACCGCCGGCCCACCTCCCGCAAAAGCTCCCATAATTGCCATCCAGTAGTTTGCACCTGACATCGGAACCGGCGAGGACAGTCATGGCACGATCGGCGAATGCGGGCACCGGGCGCCCCCGTGACCCAAATGTGGAGGAACGCGTACGCCAGGCCGCGTGCGACCTTTACGGTCGTGTGGGATGGAGTGGGTTCAGCATCGACGCCGTGGCCAGGGCGGCGCGGGTCGGCAAGTCGTCGATATACCTGCGCTGGCCCGATCAGACGTCGTTGCTGCTCGAAACGCTCGAAGCCCGCATTGCCCTGCCGTTGGATACCGACACCGGAAGCCTTCGTGGTGATCTAATCGTGTTGAGCCGCAGCATCTTTGATCTGCTAGTCAGCGAGATCGGTGACGTTGTCGTCCGGCTGAGCGCCGAAGCGCGCGCGGTGCCCGAATTGGCCCCGCGCTGGGCGGATTTCGTGGGCGCTCAGGCGACCGCCATGCGAGCCATCACGAAACGCGGGATCGCCCGCGGCGACCTGCCGGAAAACGCACCGGTGACCCTGATGCTGGATGCCCTGTTCGGCGCCTTGCTGATGCACTACATGGCGACACCGCCATCGCGTATGCGACGACTTGCGAAGGGCGCTAACGACTACACGGAAGCGCTGGTCGACATGGTGTTGGCGGCCCTGCCGACGAGCTGAGGACTGGCGGCGAGCGGAGCAAAATCCCGCTGCGGCAATGCCAGTCGCGGCACCGCCGCCTTCTCGGCGATCTTTCATTGTTGTGGTGTCAGATCGGTGTGAACTCGGAGATCAACCAGCGCCGGCCTACTTTCTCGAGGGTCACCCGCACACTCGATGCCGTGCTTGTCGGTGGATCGGGGTCGTGCATGAAGGTCTGGTTGACGTAAAGCAGCACGACGGCGTGGTCGATCGTTGTCGATACGGACGCGGCCGCCGGGACGTACACCATCGACGAGATTTGTTTTTGCCGCGCGTCGGGGATCACCGCCTGATGGGTGAACAGCGTGTAGGAATCTTTGAACTTGCCGGTGAGCCGATCCCGCGCCGCACTGAGGTCCGCGTCCACGGTGCCGGCCCGGTAACTCAGTATCGCCAAAGTGCCGTCTCGGGCCGCACGGAGGGAATCGACGCGCGCCGAGTGTAAAAGCTGCGCGGACACGACCTCCCACGTCAAGAGCCCGGCGCCGCCCCCGAGTCCGACCAGGAGTGTCGGCAGGAGGCCGTAGGCGACGGCGCGTGTCCGGGGCCGGCCCCGACGAGGGGCGCAGGCGCCCGCCGCCTTCCCATCGCGCGGCCCGTCCATGTCATCCGGAACGTCACCGCCAAGTGCGCGCAGCGGTGCGCCCAAGTCATTCGCGTCATGCTCGGTCTTGCCGGGCAGCCGGTGCCGGCCCGCGGGCGCCGTCGTCGCGAGACGCAGTTGCATGGGACCACCCCGCCTCCTGGCCGCACCGTTGCCCTGTGGTCCGGCGCCCATATAACTTACTAAGTTATACATCTGCGGCCGCGGTTGTCCTATGGGTGGCGCCGGTCAGCGGTCGGCGGAGAGTCGCCGGACGACACCGGCGAGCAGCCGCGGCGACAGCCGGCGCGCTCGCCACAACACTTTGGCCGCCGCTCCCGGAAACACGTATATCCCAGTGTGCCGCCGGCTCAGCGATGCCTCGATCGCGTCGATCACCAGTTCCGGGGGCGCGACCGGCGACATGTTCTTCAGCCTTTCGGAAATTCCCTGAGCCATGATGTCGTCGAGCATCGGCGTTTGGACCCCCGCGGGGCATACGCACCGCAAACTGATCCCGCAGCCGTTGAGCTCCAGTGCCAAGGTCTCCGCAAAGCCCACCACGGCGAACTTGGTCGCGGTGTACGCCGCCATCGCCGGCGTGGGCATCCAGCCGGCCAGCGACGCGAAGAGCACCACCTCACCCGCGCCGCGCGTCCACATGCCCGGCACGACCGCCCGCACCCAGCGGACGGTTCCGAGGTAGTTGACGTTCATCGAACGCTCGAAGGCATCGCCCGCCAAATCCTCGATGCGGCCCGAGAGCGCGATACCGGCGGCGTTGACCAATCGGTCGATGCGACCGAAGCGCTCCATGACCGACTCCGCGGTGGACTTCACCTGGCGGTCGTCGGACACATCGCACGGGTACGGGGTCGCGCCGGTCTCGGAAGCGACAGCGTCTAGTCGCGGCCCGGGCAGATCGACAGCAGCCACTGCCCATTTCGCCTCCCGTAGCCTGGCCGTCATCAGCCTGCCCATTCCGCTGGCGGCGCCCGTCACGACGGCGATTCTGGCAGCCATCTTTCGTCTCCTCCTGCGCCGGCATGCGGGGCGGCGGTCCGGTTCCCAGATCGAACGGACTAGTATGGGCACGCTATACATCTGAAGGATATATATTCAGGGTCACGGGTTAGGGCCTCACCCCCAGTTGGTCACACCACGATCGGGGCATCTAAATAGCCGGAAGGACGGGTGATGATCGAGTTGAAGGTGCTGCAAGCGGTACGCCTCAAAGGGCGGATCCCGGCGGCGGACATCGCATCCACCCTTGGCGAGGACCCCACCGCCGTGGCCGACGCGGTGGCGGCGGCCACCGAAGCAGGATTGCTCGTCGAGGGTAAGACGGTCCGGCTCTCCCCGGAGGGCCGCGCCCGGCTCAGCGAGCTACTCGCGGCCGAACGGGAGACGGCAGACCCGACGGCCATCGCCACCGCTTATGACGAATTCCGTGCCGTCAACGCTGATTTCAAGGCATTGATCGCCGATTGGCAACTCAAGAACGGTGAGCCGAACACCCACGACGACCAAGAGTACGACTCGGCGGTATTGGCCCGGCTCAACGACGTCCACGAGCGGGTCACGCCCATTACCGCGCAGGTCGCGAACCAACTCCCCCGCCTGGCAAGCTATCCGGAGAAGTTAGGGGCCGCGCTGGCGAAAGTTCGGTCGGGAGATACGACCTGGCTGGCGCGTCCGATCATCGATTCGTATCACACCGTGTGGTTCGAGCTGCACGAGGAGCTGATCCTCGCCGCCGGCCTCACCCGCGAAAGCGAAGCACAAGCAGGCCACGCACATTAGCCGCGAGGACTTGAGGAGCGCCGTGACAGACACGACCGGCTTTGACACCATCGAATTCGACGTCAGCGGCCACGTCGCGACACTGACGCTCAATCGGCCCGAGAAGCTGAATTCGTTCAACGAACGCATGGCCAACGAAGTGGCCGCGGCCTGGCGCCGGACGCGCGACGACGAGGAAATCCGGGTAGCGGTTGTCCGCGCCAATGGAGACCGGGCCTTTTGCACCGGAATCGACGTCGGCGAGGGCAAATGGTGGGACCACGAACCGATCTTCAACCAGGAGGATCCGGGGATCATGCTGGGCCCCAAGGCGAACTGGGTGTGGAAGCCGGTCATCGCGGCGCTGCACGGCATGGTGGCGGGCGGCGCGATGTATTTCGTGAACGAGTGCGACTTCGCGATCTGCTCCGAGTCGACGGTGTTTTTCGATCCGCACGCGAACGCCGGCATCGTGTCCGCACTCGAGCCGATGGGGATGCTTGCGCGAGGGGTCCCATACGGCGACGTGATGCGTTGGGCATTGCTCGGCAGTGAAGAACGCATTTCCGCCCAGACCGCCCTGCGCATCGGGTTGGTTACCGAGGTCGTGTCCGACGACCAGTTGCGCTCCCGGGCAGCGGATTTGGCAGCGGAGATCGCGACGCGCCGGCCGAAGGCCATTCAGGGAACGGTGCGGGCGCTGTGGGAGGCGCGCGATCTGCCGCCCAGCGTCGCGCAACGGCACGGGCTGTCGTACACGCATCTCGGTAACGCGGGCGCCGAGAGCGATTCGCGCACCAACAAGCGCGCACCGCGCACCCGTTAGGCGACCTCGATCACCATCGCTGCGCCCATGCCGCCTCCGGCACACATTGACAACACGCCGATGCCGCCGCCACGCCGGCGCAGTTCATAGATAGCGGAGGTGACCATCCGGGCTCCGGTCGCGGCAATCGGGTGGCCCAGGCTGATGCCCGAGCCATAGACGTTAACGATCTCTTCGTCCAGACCCAACTCACGAGAGCAGGCCACCGCCTGGGCGGCGAAAGCCTCGTTGATTTCAAACAGCGCAACCTCTTCCAGCTGGCGTCCCGCCAGCTCAAGCGCCTTGGGAATGGCGGTGATCGGGCCGCTGCCGGTGTGGTGGGGGGGCACGCCCACCTGGGCCCAGGACAAGACGTTCGCGAGGACCTCCTGCGCGGTGTCGGGCGCAGCCAACGCCACCACGGCCGCGGCATCGTTGATGCCCGACGAGTTGCCGGCGGTGACCGTGAATCCGTCGATCTCGGGATGTAGCACCTTCAGCCCGGCTAGTACCTCGATTGAGCTGTCACGGCGCGGATGCTCGTCCTCGGCGAACGTAACGGTCGAGCCGTCGGGCTGGGGAACCTCGATCGGCACAATCTCTTCGATGAAGGATCCCGCGTCGATCGCCTTGATCGCGCGCTGGTGGCTTCGCAAGGCCCACGCATCCTGATCTCCGCGTGTGATGCCGTACTGGACGGCGCAGTTGTGCGCCACCGTGATCGACATGTCCAGTGCCGGAGCGTCGGGAGTGGGGGGATGCGAAAGCGGGGTCCAGTCGTCGTAATCCTCCGCCGTCTTGCCCGCGGTGAACGGTTTGCGCTTGCGGAAGCGCGGCGAGGTCGAACAGGACTCCATGCCGCCGGCGATGATCGCCCGGCTCATCCCGGCCGCGATCTGTCCGGCGCCGACCGCCAGGGCAGTCAGACTGGAGGCGCACTGCCGGTTGACGGCCATGCCCGGGACACCGGTGAGGCCCAGATCCACGGCGATATAACGGGCGCTGTCGCCGCCGCCCTGCAGGCTCTCCGCCAACACCAAATCGTCGAAATCGCTTGGGTTTAGGCCCGAGCGGTCGACGACGGCGGCCACCACCGGCTTGGCCAGCTCGATCGCCTGCATGTTCGCCAGGGTGCCCCGGCGCGAGGTTCCGATCGCCGTGCGCGCGGCCGCCACGATCGCCGCCTTGCTGCTGCCTGCCATCACGCGTCTCCTTGGTTCGTTAAGTCTTGTCGTCCGACGACATTTCGAGCACGCCTGCGGCGACCAGCTCGTCGAACTCGTCCTCGGACATCTCGAGCAGCGTCCGGCAGATGTCCCGGGTGTCCGCCGCCATCGCGGGCGCCGCGCGAAGTACGGGCGCCGGGATGTTCTCGAACAGCGCGGGACCCATGAAGACCTCCAGCGGCTCCGCGTGGCCCGGCTGCGACAGCTCGCCGAGCTGGTGGCGCGCCGCCAGGTGCGGCTCGGTAAGCAGGTCTTTGACGTGGACCGCCGCGCCCGCCGCCACACCGCCGCCCTGCAGGCGCTCCTGCGCTTCGCGTGGCGTCAGGGGCGTGATCCAGTCCTGTACGAGGTTGTCGAGTTCGTCCCGGTGGGCGACACGACCGGCGGCTGTCGCGTATTCGGGCTTGTCGGCGAGGTCGGGCCGGCCGATGACCTTGGACAGGTTGGTCCAGTCGTCATCACCCTGCACCGTCACCGCGCAATAGGCGTCCTCCCCGGCGCACCTGAAGATGCCTGCGGGAGCGTCGAACTCGCTGCTGTTTCCTTTCGCGACCATGGTCCCGGGTTCGAGCGATTCACGAACGTATTCGGTGGCCAGCTGGCAGAAAACCGTCTCCATCTGCGCGACACCGATCCATCGCCCCACTCCGGTCCGTTCGCGCTCGATCAACGCGGCGACGACCCCAGCGGCGCCGACCCGCGCCGCCGCGTGGTCGGGGTACACGGTCTGGTCGTCGCCGAATCCCTCGGGGGCGTCGGGGTGACGCCACAGCGTGGTCAGCCCGACGGTAGCCCGCACCAGCGGGCCGTAACCCATTCGCCGAGACCATGATCCGGTGCTGCCCAGCGCGCTGCTTTCGATGACGATGATGCGCGGGTTGATCGCTTTGAGCTTTTCGTAGCCCAGCCCGAGTGACTCCAGCGTTCCCGGCTTGAAGTTCGTCAGCACCACGTCGGAGCAGGAGACCAACCGACCGAACAACTTCTTGCCCGCTTCGCTGCGCAGGTTCAGCCCCAAACTGCGCTTGTTGCGGTTGCCCAGCGCGAAAGAGTAGCCCACTTTGTCGGGCGCGTCCGTTTGGCGCGCGCCATCGAGGAAGGCGCGGTTCTCCACCTTGATGACGTCGGCACCCTGATCGGCGAGCTGGCGCCCGGTTTCCGCCCCCACCACAATGACACCGAGATCGAGCACCCGCACTCCCGCCAGCGGGCGCACGTCCACCTCCGCGCCACCGACCGCCGCCGGACGCCGAGGTTCGCGCAGCACTTCCTGGGTGTGCTCACCGAGTTCCGGTGCGCGGTGGCGGAAGCCGGCCCGATCGTCATCGAACTCGAGGTAGCCGTTAGGGATGGCGGCGCGGACGCCGGGCGCGATTTCCGCGTGGACGAACGCTTCGCGTTCGCGCACGTGGTCGCTGGTCAAGATCTCGTGAGCGGTGTTCAGCGGGGCGACCGCGATTCCCAGTTGTGATCCGTGCGAAACGATTTCGTCGCGGGTCTTGTCGGCGAAGAAATCGACGAGCACCGGCCGGATCTTTCCCCAGTTCATGAAGCGGCCGAAGAGGTGCTCCAATGCGGGGTCGGCGAGTTCTTCGGGTTCGTCGATCCAGCTGAATAGTGCCCGCCACTGCTTGGCGGAGGCGACGAACATCCTGACGTGGCCGTCGGCGCAAGGCACGATCGGATACATCATGCGGACGTCGGGCCGTCCCGGCGCTGCCGTGTGCAGCGGTTGGCCCATGGTCGCGGTTCCGGCCATTCCGAACCCGGGGTCAAGATCCTGGGCGACCAGGTCGAACAACGAGCAGTCCAGGTAATCCCCACCGCCGCCGCGCCGGGCCCTGAAGTATGCCAGGAGCGCGGCGTAGGCGACGTCCACGGCTGCCGTCTGGGTGGCCAGTTCGCCCGGCGGCAGCAGGGGTTCGCGCCCGGGCGCCCCGGAGCGGGTTAGCAGCGACGACATGGCGGTGAACACCGCCTCGCTGGCCTTGTAGTCGCGATAGGGACCGGTCTGCCCGAAGTTGGTGATTGACGCCACGACCAGTCGTGGGTTTCGTTCACGCATGATCTGTTGCCCGACGCCCAATTCGGTGAGGCGGCCCGCCGGGTGCGATTCCAGGAAAATGTCTGCGGCGTCCGTCAATTCAAGCAGCGTTTCGCGTCCCTCGGCGTTGCTGACGTCGATGACGACGCCGCGCTTGTTGGCGTGTGCGGTCGCGAATTGCAGACCGTGGCCGTCGTGTTGGGGCTGGGCCCGGCGTGAGGCGGCGCCTTCCGGTGGCTCCACCAGTACCACGTCGGCACCGAGGTCGGCCAGGAATCGGCCTGCGAAACCGGCTGCGCCGTCGGTGAAGTCGATGACACGTACACCCTCGAGGGGAAGTATCTTGTCGGGCATCGTTGCCGTCCTTTCCATTTAGCCGGCTAGCGAGGCAGTCCCAGACCACGGGCTATCAGCCCGCGCTGGACATCGTTGGTCCCGCCGCCGACCACGTACATGATCGATTGGCGCAGACCGTATTCGAAGGCTCCGCCGCCGGGAATCTCGTCGTTCCCCGGGCCGCCGCTCAACGCGGCGGCGGGCCCGAAGATCGCCAGCGTGGCCTCGCCGAAGTCTTCGGCGAGGTCGCCTCCCATCACCCCCGCCATCGCGGCGTCGAACATCGCGCCGATATCGGTCGAGCTGGCCCGCACGGCGGCGGTCACGAGCGCTCGGGTGGCCTGCACCCGCACAGCGAGGTCGGTGATCGTTGCGCGTCGGGCCGAGCCGCGCGGGCCGACCAGGCGCACAGGATCGGGCCGCACGAAGTCGAGCAGGTCGTCGAGTTGGCGATGCAGCGCCGCGGCGATGTTGCCCATCGTGATGCGTTCGCCGGCAAGGGCGTCAACGATGACCGCCCATCCGCCGTTGACCGCACCGACGCGCGCCGAGTCGGGAACGCGGACGTTGTCGTAGAAGACGGTGCACGAGACCTCGCCGGAGAGCGCGGTGTGTTGCTGGATCGTCACGCCGGGCGTGTCGAGGCGAAAGAGGAACACCGTGATGCCCGCGTGCCGCGGCTGGGCGTCGGGATCGGTCCGCGCGGCCAGCCATACCCAATCGGAGACCTGCGCGCCCGTGGTCCACAGCTTTTGCCCGGTGATGACCCACTCGTCGCCCTCGCGGACGGCACGGGTACGCAGCGACGCCAGGTCGGAGCCCGCCTCCGGCTCCGAATAACCAAGGCAGAAGTTCATCTCGCCCGCGCGGATGATCGGCAGGAACTTTCGCTTCTGTTCTTCGCTGCCATGCCTCAAGATCGATGAGCCGAGCAGCATCACGGCTCCCAAAGCCTTGGCCGCGCCGACCCGGTTGTAGGTGGTCTCCTCGTTGAGCACCACCTGCTCGGCGAGGGAGGCGTTGCGACCGCCGTACTCGGGAGGCCAGCCGAAGCCCAACCAACCGTTGTGCGCCATGGCGCGGATGATGCCGAGGTCGACGTTCATCGGTGTCGGCGCCTCGTCGCGGGCGCCGCGTTCGGCGATGAACCGAAGGTACTCGGAGCGGAAGGCCTCGCCGGCCTCGCCCAGATCTGCGGCGGGCAACCGTGATTCGGTCTCCACCAGCGCGTCGCCAACGGATCCCTGCGCCAGCTCGATTGTGGAGAGCAGGGTGACGTCGCTATGCACGCGCCGGAAGAGCCAGGGAGCGGGGTGTTCGTTGAAGTAGCCGATGGCGGCCAGCGTGTGGTGGGCGCCGAGTTGCACTTTCGGCGCGATGGCCGCAATGTGGGCGACCGCGATCTCGGCGGCCAATACAGCGCTCTCCCGACCATGCCGAAGGGCCGAGACGGCATCCGCCAGCAGCAGATTGGCTGACCGCACCTCGATCTGGCACTGCGCGGCGCGCTGTTGCACGGCACCGAAACTGCCGATCGCCTTGCCAAACTGCTTGCGAGCCTTGGCGTGCTCGATCGCCATCTCGTGTGCGTACTCGGCGGCGGCCAAAGCGCGCGCCGCCTTGCCCAGGCGCGTCAACACCAGCGCCCGGCCGGCCTGGTTGCGGTCAATGTCGCGCTCGGCATCCGTCTCGCCCAGACTTGCGCGAGTCCACGATGGCACTGCGAGGCCGGGCAGGGCCGTCTGGTGGGCAACGGCGTGGAGGCGCGCCTTGCCGCCCTCTTTCGGGATGACGAGCACGTGCGTGGCCGCCGCGCCGGCGTCGACCGGGGCGGCCGGGTCGCCGGTGAGGACCAGGCGAATCTCGCCGCTGGCGATGCCGGGCTCGTCGAACAGCTCTGTCGCGGCGTAGCCGTCGAGTACCGGAAGCGGACAGGCGGCTCGGCCAAGCCGGCGCGTGGCAGCGACCGCGAGCTCGAGGGCGCCGGCGTCACCCAGTTCGAACCAGCCCTGTTCGGCGGCCGACCCCCAAAGCTCGCCGACGTCGCCGCTTTCGGCGGCGGTGGCGTCGCCCCAGACCTTTTCGATGACCCCGCTGACGGAATCTTCGAAGGCCAGCAGTTCGGTTGTCGCGCCGTCGATCACCGATTTTTCCATTGCGGTTGGCGCTTCGTCGCGAAGGCCGACATGCCCTCGATGGCGTCGGCGCTGATCATCAGCTCGTCGACGATGTCGTTCGGGGCGGTCACCGCTTCGACCGTGTCGGCGATGCCGTGCGTCTGCTCCATCAGCTTCAGCGACAACCGGACCGATGTCGGTGACGCGTCGAGAATCTCGGCGGCCAGCTCCCGGGCGGCGGCCAGCGCCTGCCCCTCGGGGGCGATCCGGTTGACGACACCGAGCGCCCGCGCCTCGTCGGCCCCGATGCGCCGGCCCGTCAGGATCATTTCGTTGGCGACCTTGGGCGGGATGGAACGCGGCAAGCGGATCGCCCCGCCCGCGCCGGCGATCAGGCCTACCTTGACCTCGCTCAGCGCGAACCTCGCTGCCTCGTCGGCCACCACAAGATGACAGGCCAACGCGATCTCGAAGCCACCACCCATGGCGAACCCGTTGACCGCGGCGATCACCGGCTTGTGCATGTTTCGCCGACCGGTCAGACCACCAAACCCGTTGAGCGGCACGTATATCGGCTTCCCGCCGGCGCTGTAGACCAGGTCGTTGCCGGCGCAGAACGCTTTTGTTCCCTCCCCGGTGATGATCGCCACCCATAGCTCACGATCGGCGAAGAACGCATCGAAGATCCCGTCCAGCTCCTCATGGGCGGGCGGATGCAGGCAGTTGCGCACATCGGGCCGGTTGATGGTGATCTCCAGCAGATGCCCGTCGCGGTGAATCTTGACGAACTCATAGTCGTCGCGCAGCACCGGCGCCGTCTTGGGAAACAGCTCCGCCGCGACCCTATCGGAGCCGGTGACCCGGTTGCCGTATCCGAAGGCCGTGACGTACACGCGTTCCCCGATGGGCTGCTCGGCGTTCTCGAGCAGCGCCAACAGCTGGTCGTCGCCCGGCGCGACCTGGGACAGGAAGCGCCCGCCGCCGTCCTCGAGGCGCCCGATCACGATTCCGGTCTTCTCCACGCCGCGGCCGTGCGCCACGGTGTGGGTTTCGATGGCCGCCCAGCCGTTGGGGTGGACGACATGCGGCGGGTTATCGATTGCGTTGATCTCGAGCTGCAGTTCGTCGCTGCGATCCGGCTTGAGGACCGTCGGTGTCGCGCTGTAGATGCCCACCGAGGTCTTGGAGAGGATCCCGCCGTTGGCCGACACCAGCGCATAACTGCCGGGCTTGGCGCGCACCCGCGCGACCGCTTCGGCGATCGCATGCATCGAGTAGTTGTTACCCGCGCCGCCGAAAAACGGCAGCCCACCGGTGAGGGTCAATCCGCGAGGGTCGTCGGGCGAAAGGCCAAGAGCATCGGTGATGTTCGCGACCGCGATCGGGAAGCACGAGTAGAAGTCAAAGAAGTCGACGTCGTCGAGGCTCAGCCCGGCAACCTCGAGGGCGTGCTTGACAGCGGTGACGGCCGCGGGCCCCTCGCCCAAGTTGGCGCGATCGAGGAGGTCGCGCTCCCTAAGGTCGGCTTGACCGTGCAGAAACACCCATTTGCTCTCGTCAATCCCTGCTCGCCGGGCGGCTTCCACCGACATCATCAACACGGCGGCGCCCTGGTTCACCTGGTCTCGGGCCACGAGGAAGCGCGGATACGGGTCGGCGATCATCCGGTTGCGCTCGGTGACCGCGATGAGTTCCTCGGCGCCGCGCTTTTCGGGGGCCGCCGAGAAGGGGTTAGCGGCAGCGACTTTGGTGAATGGGGCGAACAGCGCACCCATGGCGGCCGAGTACTTGTCGCGACTTTCGCCCCGCGCAGCCCGCCGAGCGTTCTCCAGCAAGGCGTACTGGGTGGGCGCGTTGGTCAGGCCGTGGGCCGCCTGCTCCATGCTGATCAGGCCGTGCAGGCCGAAACCGCGATCCTCGTAGATCCCGTCGGGGTCCGCCGGGTCGTCGGAGAAGTCGGGCCGGTGTTCCGATTTCACGAGATGGCGGATGGTCGACATTGCCTCGGCTCCCGCGAGCAATACGACGTCCGCCGCGCCGTTGCGGATCTCCCGACCGAACTCGGTGACCAGGTGCTGCGGTGACTGCCCGCCGGCAATCTCCAGCACCGCGCGCTTGGGTGCGGCCCCGAGCCGGTTACCCACCGAGACCGGGTATTTCGTCGACTTTCCCAGGGGCGCCGGGGCGCCGGGAGTCGAATTCTCGAATTGACGCGTGCACGCGATGGTGTCGATCGCCGCGATCAGCGCCTGCGCGTCCGCGCCGGTGTCCTCGACCGCGGCACGGGCGGCGGCTACGGCCAGATCGATGGGCGACCGGCCCCGGTAGTCCGGGTCTTCGACGCGCTCGGCGGCCTGCCCCACGCCGACGAGGATCGGTGTGCGCGGATCGATGGCGATGGTGTCCGTCGTCGTCGGCATGTCAGTCCTCCAGTGACCCCGCGACGCGCTCCACCGCATCCAGGTAGTCCTCAATCATTTCCCGCACCACCTCGCGGGCCGGCTTGACCTTGTTCATCAATCCCACGCCCTGACCCACCCAGTAGGTGGCCAAGTCCTGGGCTCCCTTGTTGCCGTTCTCGGCAAGAACGTCGAGCCGGCGCAGCACGTTCTCGGAGACGATGGACTGCAACGGCATCGGCAACGCGCCGGGTCCATTGGCCTCGGCCGTCCACGCATCCGTCCAGGCCGACTTCAGTTGCCGTGACGGCTTTCCCGTGCGACCTTTCGACCGGACCGTGTCGCGCGAGGACGCCGCCAGCATCTTTTGCACTGTGTAGGGCGCGGTTTCAGCCTCCTCGGTCGTCAGCCACACCGAACCGGTCCATGCTCCCGCCGCGCCCAAGGCGATGGAGGCGGCCACTTGTCGTCCCGTGACGATGCCGCCGGCTGCCAGCACGGGTACGTTTCGGATCGGCCGGATGGCCTCGATGACCTCGGGGACGAGCACCATGGTGGTCACCTCACCGCAGTGGCCTCCCGCCTCGGTGCCCTGGACCACCAACACGTCCACACCGGCCTGCACCTGCTTGACGGCGTGCTCCCTCGCACCGACCAGCGCGGCGACCGGCACACCCTCGGCCTTCGCCCGGTCGATCATGAACTGCGGCGGAACACCCAACGCGTTGGCGATCAGCTTGATGGGATGGCGAAACGAAACATCGAGCAACTCTTGGCCGACGGTGTCGGACAGCGATGCAAACATCCGGAACGGCTCATCGCCGATCTCGTCGAGGCTCAATCCATGTTCGGAGAGCAACTTCGCCACGTAATCGCGGTGCTCCCCGGGGACCATCGCGGTGATCTGTTCGGCCGTCAGATCCAGACCCTTGCCCTCGAACTTCTCCGGACAAACGATGTCGACACCGTACGGCTTGCCGTCGACGTGATCGTCAATCCAGGCCAGTTCCTGCTCGAGGTCTTCGGGACTGTGCGAGGAGGCGCCCAGCACACCGAAGCCGCCGGCGTTGGTCACCGCGGCGACCACGTCACGACAATGGCTGAACGCCAGCAGTGGAAATTCGACGCCGAGCATCTCGCAGATCGGGGTTTTCACTAACACTCGATTCACTTGATGATCTATTACCGACGGTTTCCGTCCGTTAATTGGCTAGCCTACCTTAGCTATCCGACCCTGACAAGGTCGGTCCGCGAGAATCGCCAGACGTTCAGTCGTCGGTGATCGACAGCGCGGCGACGGGGCACGACTCCACACCTAGCCGGACCCGGGCCTCTTGGCCTGGCGGGACCGGCTTGCCGGCCCCGATCGAGCTGTAGCCTTCCCCATCCAAAGTGAAGTACTCCGGTACCGTCGCTTCGCACATTCCATGTGCCTCGCACCGCGACGGGTCGACACTGACTTTCACCGCTCGCCTTCCTTCCTCCGTTTTGTTGTGATGTTCACCGATGTCGGGTAAGCAGCAGCGCACCGCCCAGGTATCCGCCCCCGGCGGCGACCACGGCAACCTCCGGGTTCCCCGGCACCTGCCGGTTCCCCCCTCGGCCACGCAGCTGCAGGCATGCCTCATGGAGATGACCGAAACCGTGCAGCCGTCCGCCCGAGAGCTGACCGCCCCCGGTATTGAGCGGAAGCTCTCCCGTGTGCGCAATCCTGCTGCCGCCGGCCACAAACGGGCCCGCCTCGCCCTTGCCACACAGCCCCAGAGCCTCCAACCAGATCAGGGCCAGGATCGAGAAGCCGTCATACAATTGGGCGATATCGACATCCCGCGCGGTCAGTGTTGTGTTGCGCCACAAGGCCTCCGAGGCATCGTGTGCCGCCATCGAGGTCAGGTCCTCGTACTGATCCCAATAAGGACGGCCGTGTAAGGCCGAGCCCACCGCCTCGATGTGGACCGGTTGCGCCGCGAGATCCGCCGAGGCCTCGGCGGCGGAGACGATCACCGCGGTCGAGCCGTCGACCGGGATGTCGCAGTCAAACAGGCACAGCGGCTCGGAGATCATCCGCGCGTCCAGGTAGTCATCGACGCTCATCGGATCCCTCAGCACCGCTTTGGGATTCAGCGCAGCATTCGCACGCAGCGTGGTGGCCAGGCCGGAAAGCTGTTCGCGCGTCGTGCCGTATTCGTGGAAGTGGCGAGTGGCCAGCAGACCGGCCCAGTTGGTGGCCGAGACCGCACCGAACGGCACCATCCACTGGTGAGACCCCTCAATTCGGCCCCCGTCCGAGCCGATCACCGACGCCCGCCGCCCCGCCGTCTGGGCGGTGCTTTCCCAGACGGTGCGAAAGCAGAGCACGTGGGTCGCCAATCCGCCCCGGATCGCGGCGACGGCATTGACGATCGCGCCGAGTTGACCCGCGGTTTCGCTGCCTCCCGAGAACCATTCCAGGTTGAGATCGAGCGCGTCCTTGACGTCCCATACGCCCGCTCCGGTAAAGCCCGGTGCGGGTCCCGATCCGCCCGGCCACGTCGACAACCCGTCGATGTCGGCCCGGTCGAGGCCGGAGTCGGCCAGCGCGTCGAGCACGGCGTCGACCGTCAGTGACAACCCGGAGCGGCCCAGCCGCCGGCCCACGTCGGATTGCCCGATCCCACTGATCACCGTGCCCGTACCGCCTATGGTCATCACGGATTCTCCGCAGACCGGAACAACGGCAGCCATACGTCGCCGGCTTGCTCGAAGCAGACACTGACCCGCATCCCGATCGACACCTGCTCGGGTTGCACGTCGACCAGGCGTGACGTCAGGCGCAGATCCGGGTCGTCGTCCAGTGCGATGACGGCGATGACATAAGGCGGTGGCAGCGAGGGCAGCCACGGCTGGCGGTTGATCGTGTAGGTCAGGACTTCCCCTCGGCCGCTGCACGGTTCCGGCGTGATGTCGGCGCAAAGGCAAAAGCGGCACACCGGTACCGGCGGATGCAACCACCGCCGACACGAGCCACACCGGCAGATGAGCAGTTCTTCCCGGCCACCGCCGGTCCAGAACGGCGTATTACCGGGGTCCAGCGCCGGCAACGGCGCCTTCGCGTCCGCCATCGCCAATCTCCTTGCTTGCCACAGACTTTAGCTCGATGCTGGGTCCAGTTGCTCCTGCGCCACGGTCAGGGACCCGGGTAGACGTCACGCCGTTCAACCGCGGCCGTCGTTGAAGGCGTCGATCCAACCGAAGGACGCAACGACGGAACGGGTTTCGCCCGCACGCGCGCACCAGCCGTCGGCGGGCCGGTAATGGGGATCGGCGGCATACCCGGGCATCACGCCATCGGGATGCGCCTGCCAAACCCAGTCGTCGCCGTCGATGACGTAGTCGACCCGGGTGGGGAACTCGTCCGCGGCGAAGACGGGCTTGCCGGTCACGTCGCGGGTCAGCTTGAAAGGACCGTCCTGGTTGGCCATGATGGCAAATCCCCAATCGTCGCCGCCGTGGCAGAGCTGGCCGACTTCGATTGTGCCGTCGTCGTATTCGACACCCATGGTGAACCATGCCACCTCCAGACGCCGGAAGTAAGGCGTCTGCCGCCAGATAGTTCCCGGCAGCAGGTGCTGCTGGTCGACCGCGAAGAAACCCTCGACGTGACGGCCCAGCAGGGTGCCGCTCGCGCGCAGGATGTGCGACACGTAGAGGTCTCCGCCGTCGCGGCAGGGGTCGTACCATTGCAGTCCGCAATCACCGATGAGCCGGCCCTCGACGCGCATGACGTCGCCCTCGTCCCACACCGTCAGGTCGCGGGTCATTTCCAGGCTGAACGGCTCACCCAGGCTGCCCTTGACCGACGATGGCCGGATGCGAAATCCGGTGTCGTCGGCCTGGTACCGCAATGTGCCGCCCCGCATGGTGTCCGCCGCGCGTCGGCTCGGCGCCAGCCGCTGTCCGTCCGAGGCGTTCAGGACCAGGCCGGCGCTGAGTTCTCCGCTTACCTTGCGCAATACCGTGTATCGGCGCCCCGCCTCATCCGCAAAGCCGCCGTACAGGTAGGTGCCGTCCTGCACGAGGTGGTGGTATCGAAACGTCGGCAGCATATCCGCGAAGTCGATCTCCACGGCGGAAAGCACGGCCTGGTGATTGAAGTCGCCGCGGCGTTGCCTGGCAAGCGAAATGGACAATCAGCCTCCCGCCCGCTCGGCATGTAGATGCGGTGAAATCGTCCAGTTGTCGTCCTGGTGGCGGCCGCCGATGTTGCGGCATCCGGTGACGGCCAGCTCGAACGGGGTGCGGATTCCCGGTTCGGCAGCGATCAGGGCCGGCAGGATGTTGATGTTGTACATCGCGGTACCGAACAACGCGGGCCGGTCCTGCTTGCCCGCGGGATGCCGAGTCCGGAACGCCACCGCCCGCCACGGTAGCTGCCGACGTTCATCGCTTCCTGGACATGGATCCGGGTGATGTCTCGCGACAGGCTGGTCAGATGCAACACCAGAGCATCGGCCGTGTAACTGACGCAGTCGGGCGCGGTCGCCAGCACCGCCTCACGATCGTTGGTAACGGCCCCGCCGATTGCGCGATCCGCTCCCGCCAGGTGTCCGGCGTCCTTTCCCGAACGATCAGCGTTGTGCGCCCACACCCCGACAAGGTCGAGGCCCGGCGCGTTCAGGATTGCCTGCAGCGCAACGGCACCGGTGTTACCGGTACCCCACTGAACGACCCGCAACGGCTTGGCGCCGGTCCGGGTCATGAGGCCCAGGGTCGCCATCCCAGGAGTTCGCACGCGTTGAGCTCAGCGATGCGGTGGGCCTCGTCGTCCGGGACGTTGGCCAGCATCTCGGCCATGCCCTTCCGCGAGTGCGGCCACCGGGAATCAGAGTGCGGGTAATCGGATTCCCAGGTCAGCCGGTCCACCCCGATGCGGTGCCGGAAGTCAATGCCGGCCTGGTCGAAGATGAAACACCCCCAGACGTTCTTGGAAAACAGCGTCGAGGGCCGCGTCTCGATGTCCACATGGGCATACCAGCGGTGCTTTTCCCACACCTGGTCGATTCGCTCGAGCATGTAGGGCAGCCAGCCGGTTCCGCCTTCTGCCAGCGCCACCTTCAGCTCCGGGAAAGCATGAAACGTTCGCGAGTACAACAGGTCGGCCAGCGCACCCATCGAATTCAGGCCCATCTGGGACACCACCACCGGCGTGGGGGCGTCGGGACTGGTGTACGGCGTGCGCGACGACGTGCCGAAATGCAGCATCAACGGCATCCCATTGTCCTGCGCGATAGCGAGCACCGGGTCCCAGTGCTCGGTGTGAAACGACGGCAAGTCCAGCGGCGACGGGTTCTCCGGGAAGCAGATTGCGCGCGCCCCCAAGCCGATCGCCCGATGCAGCTCGGTAACGCACAGATCGACATCCCACAACGGCAGAATGCACAGTGGCACATAGCGATCCGGCGCGGTGCCGCACCACTCCTCGAGCATCCAATCGTTCCAGGAACGAACGCAGTCCAGAGCCATGTCGCGATCGGAGCCCTCGAGAAACCTGGTGCCGGCAAACCGGGCGAAGCTCGGGAAGCAGAGGTGAGCCCATACTCCGTCTTCGTCCATGTCCCTGAGCCGCGCCACGGGGTCATAACAGCCGGGCCGCATGTCGTCGTAGCGTGCCGGCTCGACGTCCCACGTACGGGGATCCTTGCCCGCCACCGCGTTCAATCCGATCTGTGGATAATTCTTTCCCGCGTACACCCACGACTGAACCCGACCATGCGCAGTCGCACCTAGCTGCAACCGCGCGGCATCGACCTCGACCTCTTCCACATGGGGGATCTCATTCCGGTCGTACTTCGCAGGCATCCGTGATGTCCACACGTCCGCCGGCTCGATCGCATGATCATCCACCGACACCAGCTTCATGTAATCCTGAAGCGGCATAATCCAAACTCCTTCTCGAACGGGACTGATCCTGATCCGTAACCCGGAAGTCAAAGGCGCGCCCTAGCCGCCCTTTGTCAATGCCTTCCTAGCCGCGAGAGCTCCTGTCACACCGCTCCTTGCCGATCCGGAGGGGCGAGCGGAGCTCAAATCGCTCGAGGTGCTGTTGACCGTCGCACGCATCGCGATTCGCCTGTCGTCGTTGTTCCTACCTCGCGAATGTAAGCGCCGGCACCCGCGATGTCAACGAAAGAAGTAGATTCTCTATATTCTTAGGTTCCGGCCCTCGGGCAGCATACGAACAGCGATCCATGCGAGCTGGCCTATCGATGCGGTTTTCGCCGGAACTAACGCGGAACGAGGCCAGGGGCGTTAGTAGAGCAAGTCGATGACGCGATCCTGCTTCTGAGTCTTCGCGACGAAGCGGCGCGCGCTCTTCATGTGGTCCCGCCACGCTTGTTCGGCGCCCTCGCCGTCACCGGCGTGGATGAGCTCGGCAATCTTCTCGTAGCTGCGAAGCGCGCGGCGGTTGGCGCGGCGAACCTCGTCGCTATCGGGTCCTATTTCGGCCAAAGACTTCGCGAGTTCACGTTCGACAATCTCGGAGAGCATTCCGATGACCGCTGTGAGCGTGTGGTTTCCGGACAGCTCCACAAGTTTGACGTGGTACCGCACACCAGCCTTGCCAAACTCCCGCGGATCGTCGCTGACGGCCCTGACTCGGTCCAATTCCGCGTCGAGATCCTTTAATACCTCTTTGGTCGCCGATTCAGCCAATCTCCGAACCGCCGGCGGCTCGATTGTCAGCCGTGCATCCCAGACGTCCCCGATAGTCGTGCCCGACAACATCAGGATCATCCCGAACAGGTCCGCGACGGCGTCCGGGCCGGGCAAGGTGACGCGCGCGCCACCGGGCGGACCGCGTCGGATCGTAACGAGGGAATCCCCTTCCAGCAGCCGAAAGGCTTCCCGCAGGGTTGGCCGGGAAACGCCGAACCGTTCGATGAGCTCGGCCTCGGTCGGCAACCAGTCGCCGTCGACGAGCTCACCCCGCGCGATCATCCGCCGGATCTGGGCCGCAACCTGATCCGACATTTTCATCGGACGAACTCGCTCGTGGTTACCGGCCAGGACAAACGATTCTTTTCCAGCCACGCACGTTCCTTCCAGCCCCGCTCGGTTCGCCGGATTTAAACGATACAGGAGATACAGCTAATCTAACTAAGCTAGCTCAAGGCGAGGAATTCTCGGGGTCACGAGGTTGATCCACATCATTTAGACTTTCGCGTGTCGCCCTGCAGGGCGATCCCGGGCCGCTAATCATCGCCAAGCACTGGTCGCCACGAGGGAGAACATCAGTTGTCTTGCCACCCCGGCTATCATCGACGCGTCCGTCAAGTCATCGTCACCGCAAGAGTTTTCGTAGCCGCTGCTGCCCTAGCGCTGTTGGTCGCCGGTTGTGGCTCCGCACGGGCGGCGGGTCCGCACACCATCACTTTGACGCTGGTGCGTCACGCCCAGTCGGCGGGCAATGCGTCGGGCTTGATCGACACCTCCACTCCCGGTCCAGAGCTCACACCGGTTGGATGGTGTCAGGCAACGCTCGCCGCCGGTCAGTTGAGCTCCAACCACTACGACGGCGTCTACGCCTCGACGATGATCCGCACGCAGGAAACCGCCGCAGCAACTGCGCAGGCGCTGGGTGATCCCGTCAACGTGCTGCCGGGTCTGCGCGAGATTGAAGCGGGGGAATACGAGGGCCAACCAGAGGCAAACGCGAGGGCCTACCTGGCCGCCCCGATGAAATGGTTGCGGGGTGACCGAGGCGCCCGCATTCCGGGCTCCTTGGACGGCAACGAATTCGACGCGCGATTCGACGACGCCGTCCAACTCATCTATGACAGCGGCCAACAGAATCCGGTCGCATTCTCGCACGGCGCGGCCATCATGCTCTGGGTCCTGATGAACGTCCGGAATCCCGACGACTCATTGCTGACCAGCAAGCCGCTGCCCAACCTTGGCCGGGTCGTGGTGACGGGAAGTCCATCCGACGGCTGGACATTGACCGAATGGGATGCCGATCCCCCGCCCTGCTGATCCACCTCACAGCACGGCATCCAGCAGCCGGACATATTCGTCGATATCCGGGATGGCGGACTCGGCGGCGTGCACGCTGATCGCCACTGTGTCGCCGATGCCGTGCACGCCATGAGTCAGGCCCATCGCCGGCGACAGCGCCGGGTACCCGGCCGTGAGTACCACCCGGGCGCCACCCAAGGTCAGGTCGGCGGCGCCGCGGTTGACGCTCGACACCACGGTGTTGCCGGCCACCTGGGTCGGACGGATGTCGGCGTCGAACTGCGCTACGCCCCACCGCAGTAGCGCGGCGGGCACCGCGGCGAACGCGCGGTCGGCCGCACGGGTGGCCGGATGTTCGAAGCGGCGCCGGCCGTTGGCCAGGTCGGCGGCGATCCGCTCGACCCGGGCATCGACGCCAAGCTTCGGGTAGAGCCCGACGACCACGTTACCGAAGTGGTTATGCGCCTGTGCCACAGCCGGTTTGGCCATCGGTACTTCGGCGGCCAGCGAATCCGTCCCCTCGCCGAGCAGCGTGGACAGCGCGGTGGACACCGCGGCCAGCGCCCCGACGGTGACCGTGGGGCCGCGCAATTGCGAGCGCCGCCGGACCAGCGTGCGCGCCGATCGCGCGGCGCCCGGACGGGCGTTGGTGGCCTGCAGCGGACGGGGCCCGAGCGCCGGCGCCAGCAACCCGGCCCGGGTATCGCGAATCAGCCGCCGATGGGCGCGCGCCGCATCGACGGCCCGCCAGGGCAAAAACCCCGCCACCGGCCTTGCTACCTCCGGCGCCGGCGCGCCGCGGCCGAACAGCCAGGCCGCCAGCGCCGCAGCGCGCGCGCCGTCGGCCAGCGCGTGCGCGATCTGCAGGACCGCGACGGTGCCCGCTCCGCGCACCCCCGGAACGCCCCGCACCGGGGTGAACAGGTGCAGCCGCCACGGCATCCGGCGCGCGTCCAGCTGGTCCGCCGCGAGGCCGGCCACGGCCGTCAGGCATTCGCTCCAATCCCGGACGGCCGGGTCGTGACGGACCACCGATTCCGGATCGACCACCGCCGGCACCCACCGCGGATAGGCCAGCCGGCCGCGCTCCTGGATCCGAACCGTCAGGCCGGGGCACTCGCGTGCCCGCCGGCACACCCGCTCGACCGCGCCCGCGAGATCCGCGGGTTCGCCGTCGAACGCGTACAGCAGGAACTCGTCGTTGGGAACCTTGGCCGACATCCAGTAGAACTGCGCATCGACGGCCGCCATCCGCCGCCCGGACACCATCAGGCCATGGCCTCAGCCGGGCGAGCCGATGAACGTGAGCACCAGGTTGGCGACCTTGTCCGGCTGTTCGAGCTGCAGGAAATGCCCCGCGTGGTCGACGATGGCGGCCTCGCTGCCCGCGGGCAGCGCCTTTTCCGTCCACCGGGTGAAAGCCGATGTCATGCAACCGTCTTCGCGGCCATGCAGGTAGAGACAGGGCAGCAGCGGCGCCTCGGTCCACAGCCGGTTCAGCTCGGCATACCGCTCCGGCGGCCGCGGCGCGCGGATGGTGGCACGGTACGGTCCCAGCGCCGCCCGCCAGCTCTCCGGCGTGCCGATTGCGGCGTCGACGTGGCGCAGGTCCTCATCGGCGTGGTAGCCCGGCGACCACCGCCGCCACAACAGTGGCAGCACCCAAGACGCGGAACGCTCGGGCAGCCAAGGCAATTGAAAGTAGAGGATGTACCAGCTGCGCAGCAGCTGCGGCGGTAGGTGGCCGATGAGCCGCGCCCGCTCGGCCACGCCGCCCCGGCGACGGAAGCCCGCCGTGACCGGGACCGACATGATCACCGCCTTGGCGAACGGGCTGTCGGGCATTGCGGCGAGGCCGGTCGCGGCCATGGCCCCCCAGTCGTGGCCGATCACGACATCGTGCTCGGTGCCGCCCGCGGCCGAGCGCACCCGCAGGGCGTCGTCCATCAGCGCGCCGACGTGAAAATCGCCGTCGGTCGGGATTGACGAGGGCGCGTACCCCCGCATGAACGGCGCGATCACGCGCCAGCCCGCCTCGGCCAGCCGCGGGGCGAAGTTGCGCCAGCCGTAGGGGGTGTCGGGGAAGCCGTGCAGGCACAACGCGATCGGGGCATCCGGCGGCCCCCAGGTGAGGGCCTTCAGGTCGCCGGCCGGACCGGGCACGTCGATCCAGCCCGGTTTACCCACCGCAGGCTCGCAAGGTTTCGTCAGCCATGTCCACTCCCCTGGTCGGCGCGCGTCCGCACCGACCAACCTAACGCCTGCGCGTCCGGCGGGGCGGGACCGACCGGCCTACCGGGCGGGCTCCCCGGCCACCGCCCGCTCCAGGTCGGCGATGATGATCTTGCGCATGCCGTACATCGCGGCGGTGGCGGCCGCCGCGCGCGCCCGATCCGGGTCGCCGATCAATTCGTAGAGCCGGTCGGGGACGATCTGCCAGCTCAGGCCGAACCGGTCCTTACACCAGCCGCACTGCGATTCCTCGCCGCCGTCGGTCAACCGCTCCCAGTAGTAGTCGACCTCGTCCTGGTCCTTGCAGTGGATCGTGAAGGACACCGCCTCGCTGAACGTGAAGTGGGGCCCGCCGTTGATGCCGATGAACCGGGTGCCGTCCAGCACGAAACTGCCCGACAGGACCGTTCCCGGCTCCCCGGGCCCGGCTTCTGTCGTCCGGTTGAAGCCCTCGATTCGCGAGTTGGGGAACACCGAGGTGTAAAACTCCGCCGCCTCCTCCAGGTTGTTGTCGAACCACAGCGAGGGCGTGATCGATGGCATGGCCGTCTCCTTGCATTTGTCGTTGGGATGTCCCACGGGTAGACCGAAGCGGCGACCAGAACTCACCGGCCCCCGCAAAAGAATGTTGCCACCGGGGGCCCAGCGCCCGACTGAATAGATTGCCTAGGTAACGTCGAGGGGCGATCTACGAAAGAGGACGCCCATGAGCGCCGTGAGCAGCAGTTATCAGACGGTCGAGTTCACCGGCCACCAGGGGATCACCCTGGTCGCCGACGAATGGAACCGCGGCTCGGCAGCCGACCGGCCCACGATCCTGATGTTGCACGGTGGCGGCCAGAACCGGTTTTCCTGGAAGAACACCGGCCAGATCCTGGCCGACGACGGGTTTCACGTCGTGGCGCTGGATTCCCGGGGCCACGGTGACAGCGACCGCGCGCCGGACGCCGACTACGACGTGGAGACGCTGGCGGCCGACGTGATGCACGTGCTGGACGCCATCGGCCGGCCCGTCGTGATCATCGGGGCGAGCATGGGCGGGCTGACCGGCATCCTCGCCGCCGACCGGGCCGGCCCCGACCGGGTGACCAAGCTGGTGCTCGTCGACGTGGTGCCCCGGTTCGAGAAGGGCGGCAGCGCCCGCATCCGCGACTTCATGTTCAGCGGCCTCGACGGGTTCGAGTCGCTCGAGCAGGCCGCCGACGCCGTCGCCGCCTACCTGCCCTACCGCGAGAAGCCGCGCAGCCCCGAAGGGCTGAAGAAGAACCTGCGCCTGCGCGACGGGCGCTGGTACTGGCACTGGGATCCGGCGTTCATGACCAAGCCCGGCGACGACCCCGAACTGCGCACCGAGAAGTTCGAGCACGCCGCGACCAACCTGTCGATCCCCGTCCTGTTGATCCGCGGCAAGCTGTCCGACGTCGTCAGCCCCGAGGGCGTCCAGCACTTCCTCACCCAAGTGCCCCGCGCCGAGTTTGTCGAACTGTCCAACGCGGGACACACCGCGGCCGGCGATGACAACGACGCGTTCAGCGAAGCCGTCGTCGCCTTCGTCGAGAGGGCTAGTTAGCGGGCTTTTCCGCGTGGCCGCCGAACTGCTTGCGCATCGCCGATAGCGCCTTGTTGGCGAAGTCGTCGAGCTGGCGGCTGGCGAAGCGGGACTGCAGGGCGGTCGTCAACACCGGCGACGGCACCCCCTCGTCGATCGCCGCGATGGCGGTCCACCGGCCCTCGCCGGAGTCCGAGACCCGCCCGGAGAACTCCTTCAGCTCCGGGGATTCGTGCAACGCGATCGCGGTCAGGTCCAGCAGCCACGAGCCGATGACGCTGCCCCGGCGCCATACCTCGGCGACGTCCGGGATGTCGAAATCGTATTGGTAGAACTCGGGATTCGACAGCGGCGCGGTTTCGGCGTCCCCCTGCTGTATCTGCTTGCCGATGTCGGCGTTGCGCAGGATGTTCAGCCCCTCGGCGAGTGAGGCCATCATCCCGTACTCGATGCCGTTGTGCACCATCTTGACGAAGTGCCCCGCCCCGGACGGGCCGCAGTGCAGGTAGCCCTTTTCCGCCTGGGCGATCGCGCCGTCGCGGCCGGGTGTGCGCGGTGCCGCGTCCACCCCGGGTGCGACGGTGGCGAAGATCGGCTCGGCAAGCTCGAACGCGTCGTCGTCGCCGCCGATCATCAGGCAGTAGCCGCGCTCGCGGCCCCACACCCCGCCGCTGGTGCCGCAGTCGAGCAAGCGAATACCCTTCTCGCCCAACGTCTTCGCGTGGCGGATGTCGTCGCGGTAGTACGAGTTGCCGCCGTCGATCACAATGTCGCCGGAGTCCAGCGTCTTGGCCAGCTCCTCGATCACCCCCGTGGTGATCGTCCCGGCCGGCACCATCACCCAGACCACCCGCGGGGCGCTGAGCTTTTCGGCCAGCTCCGCCAGCGAGGACACCCCGGTGGTGTTGTCCTCGCCGGCCATCGCCTGCACCGCTTCGGGGCTGTGGTCGTACACCACGCATTCGTGGCCGCCCTTGGCCACGCGCCGAACGATGTTCGCGCCCATGCGGCCCAGGCCGATCATCCCTAGCTGCATTTGTCCCGTCTCCTTAGTTGGTTGCCTGCGTGCGGTGGGGTAGCCATGGTTCCTGCCAGCTGCGGTGACCGTGCAGCAGCGATTGTGCGGCCTCGGGTCCCCAGGAGCCGGGGTCGTAATGGTGGATGCGGCCCGGCCTGTCCAGCACCGGCTGCACGATCCGCCACGTCTCCTCGATGGCGTCCTCGCGGGCGAAGAGCTGGCGATCGCCGGTGAAGGCGGCGTAGAGGAGCCGTTCGTAGGGCCGCACCGCTTCGCCGAGATCCTCGGCGAACGACGAGTCGAGGTGAACGTCGTGCCAGGAGTTTCCCGCCTGGGCGGACAGCTGCAGGCGCAGCCCGGGGTCGGGGTCGATGCGCAGCACGATCTGGTTGGGCTCGGGCGGCCGCCGGTTGGGCAGGAAGGAAAACCCGGGGACGTGGTGCAGGAACATCCGCACCTCGGTGACCCTCTCGGGCAGGGCCTTGCCGGCGCGCAGGAAGATCGGCACCCCGGCCCAGCGCCAGTTGTCGATCTCGGTCCGCAGCGCGATGTAGGTCTCGGTCTGCGAATCCTTCGCCACCCCGGCCACGTCGGTATAGCCGCGGTACTGGCCGCGCACGCACCGCTGTGGATCCAGCGCCGGCATCGCCCGGAACACCTCGGCCTTCTTGTCGTTCAGGTCGTCGTCGCTGGGGCCGACCGGGGGCTCCATCGCGACGAGCGCGAGCACCTGCAGCAGGTGGTTCTGCACGACGTCGCGCAGGGTGCCCACGGCGTCGTAGAATTTGCCGCGGTCCTCGATCCCGAAGTCCTCGGCCATGGTGATGTGGATTTCGGAGATGCTGTCGCGGTCCCACACCTTGGCCAGGCCGTTGTTCGCGAAGCGCAGGTACTGCAGCTCCTCGACGGGCTGTTTGCCCAAAAAGTGGTCCACGCGCAGGATTTGGTCCTCGTCGAGCACCGCGCGTAGCCGGGCGTTCAGATCGCGCGCGGAGGCCAGGTCGTGGCCGAACGGCTTCTCGACCGCGACGCGCGCGCACTCCAGCAGGTCGACCTTCGCCAGGTTTTCGACGATCGGCGCGAACAACGACGGCGGCATCTCCAGGTAGTACAGCGGGCGGCGGTCCTTGCCGATCCGCTCGGCGAGCTGCTGGTAGAGACCCGGATCGGTGACGTCGCCGTGCAGGTAGGACAGCCGGGCCGCGAACCGGTCGAACACCGCGTCGTCGAGTTTCTCGCCGGAGTCGCCGATCGCCTGCCGCGCCCGCTCGACCAGTTTCTCGAGGGGCATGTCGTCACTGGCCACACCGACGATCGGGTACTTGAGCAGGCCCCGCGACTCGAGCCGGTACAGCGCACGGTAGGTCATCTTGCGGGCCAGATCACCGGTAATGCCGAAGATCACCAAAAGATTCGACGAGTTAGTCTCACCGTCGGCCAAGACGCGCACCTCCCTTGAGATTCGCTACCCGCGGCGACCCGTGCTCAACCCTAAACATTGCCTATGGGCCCGACAACCCGAATGAATCCCGGCCTTTGGCAGGATGCCAAGCGTGGGTGACATGCTGCATGTCGCGGTCTACGTCCTGGCCGGGGTGGCCGCGATCGAAGCCGGCGCCATCGCCGTGCTCTCGACGCTGCTGGTGCGCGGCCGCCGCGAACTCGAAGAGTTACGACAGCGGACCGACGCCCGCAATCAGCTGCTGTCGGGCGGCCGCGAGGCCGTCAAACGGGTGTGGAACGCCGCCAACGTGATGCGCAAGGAGGGCTTCGGCGCCGCCGTGCGCAGCTCGATCGAGGACCTCGCTGACTGGGCCGAGGTCGAGCGGCCCGACCTGGCCCGGGTCACCCCCGACGGCCGGGTGGTGATCCTGTTCTCCGACATCGAGGAGTCCACCGCGCTCAACGAGCGCATCGGCGACCGCGCCTGGGTCAGGCTGATCAGCTCGCACGACAAGCTCGTTTCGGGACTCGTGCGGCAACGCTCCGGTCACGTGGTCAAGAGCCAGGGCGACGGCTACATGATCGCCTTCTCGCGCGCCGAGGAGGCCGTGCGCTGCGGCATGGACGTCCAGCAGGCGCTGCACCAAGACGCAAAACGCAAGCGGCACCAGGAGATTCGGGTCCGGATCGGCATCCACATGGGCCGGTCGGTGCGCCGCGGCGACGACCTGTTCGGGCGCAACGTCGCGATGGCGGCACGGGTCGCCGCACAGGCCGTCGGTGGGCAGATCCTGGTCAGCGAACCGGTGCGAGACGCCCTGCGCGACTGTGACGGCATCCGATTCGACAAGGGGCGCGAGGTCGAGTTGAAAGGCTTTTCGGGCAGCTACCGGTTGTTCTCCGTCGAACCCGAGGCCGATCCCGCCTTGGAGTGAAAGCTCGCCGCGTCCGATTCGGCCAGCCGCTCGTGCAGCCGCGCGCGGATCTCGTCAGGTGTGTAAGCGCGTCGCCTGCGTTGGTCGCGGGCCACCAGCACTCCCCCGGCGACGACGCCGGCGGCGCCGGCAAGCCCGATCCACTTCCAAACCCTGCGCATACCTGACAGGCTATTACCACGCAAGGCCGCCCGCGAAGTCCTCCCGGGCCCATAATGACTGCAATGGTGAAACCCGAAGCGACGAGCGGACTTACATGCTGACACTGGACCAGGCGCTGGACGAGACCCGCACCGGCGACCTCTGGCTGTTCCGCGGCCGCTCACGACCCGACCGGGCGATCCAGACGTTGACGAATGCTCCGGTGAATCACGTCGGCATGACGGTGGCGATCGACGACCTGCCCCCGTTGATCTGGCACGCCGAATTGGGCGACAAACTGGTCGACTTCTGGACCGGAACCAACCACCGTGGGGTACAGCTCAACGACCTGCGCCAGGCCGTGTTGCAGTGGACCGATCGCTACCAACAGCGGTGCTGGCTGCGTCAGTTGACGCCCTACGCCACCCGCGAACAGGAGAACCGGCTGCTGCAGACGATCGCACGGATGGATGGCACCGCGTTTCCCACCACCGCCCGGCTGACCGGCCGGTGGTTCCGCGGCCGGCTCCCGACAATCAACGATTGGGTGCGCGGAATCCCCTTGGTGGACAAAAAGGTTCGCGAACAGACGCAACGTCGCAGGCAGGAGCGCAAAATGAGCCTGGAGACGGCGTACTGCGCGGAGACGGTGGCGATCACCTACGAGGAGATGGGTCTGCTCGTCACGGACAAGGACGCGAATTGGTTTGACCCGGGCTCGTTTTGGAGCGGTGACACGCTCCCGCTGGCCCCGGGGTATCAGCTCGGCAGCGAAATCGCGGTCACCGTCGGCTAATCGACCGTCATTTCGCCCAGCTCGGACCACCCCGTCACGTCGATGGTCTGGCTGATGATTTTGGGCGTGGACGTCAGCGCCTGCGGGAGCTCCTGCATCGCGCGCTTGAAGTGATCGCTGTTGACGTGAACGTCCCCCGCGCCACCGTCCCGGAACGCCTCCACGAGGACGTACTCCGCCGGGTTGTCCAGGCTGCGCGACCACTCGAACCACAGGTTGCCGGCCTCGGCACGGGTGGCCGCGGTGAACGGGGCGACCAGTTCCGACCAGCGGTCGGTCCACTCGGGCTTGGTCTCGAACTTGACGACGATGAAGATCATGGCCGCAGGATACGTGCCGCGCGCCTACCGGCCGTCAGCGGTTCTCCAGCAAAATTCGCCTGGGCGTCCACTTTGACGCCTAGACGAATTTCTGCTAATGGCTAATCTCCCGCCATTTGCGCGCAATCAAGTGACGCACGTCACACATCTGACGATTATCGCGACCGGTTCACAAACGCGGGGAATGGGCTCCTATTCGGATAATGAGACCGGCGCGAATCCAATTCTTTATGGATTGGGAATTGCGGGATCCGCGGGCGGCGGCGCGTCCGGGGCCGGCGGCGCGGGCGCCGTCGCGTCGACCAGAACCGCGGGCGGGGCCGGCGCCTCCGGGGGCGGCGGCGGAGCGTCCGGCGGGGGCGGCGGCGCGTCGGGCGGCGGCGCCAGCGCGACGTCGCCGTCCGGCATCGGCAGGAACATGTGGTGCGTGAATCCGGCCTGGTAGGCCCCCGCACCACCGATGCGCACGCCACCGCGTTCACCGCTGGACACGGGCGTGCCGTCCGGCAGTGTCACGGCGGTGTGACCGCCGTTCCAGCCGATCACCAACGCGTTGGGGGCGGTCCCGTACTGGAAGCCGCGCTGCAACAGGGCGGATTCCTCGTTGCCGGTGTTGAACCTGCTCCCGAAGACCGGCCTATCGGTCGCCGCGTTGGCGACCCAAGAAGCGAGCCCAGAGCAATCGGTCCCGGCGGGAGAATCTCCACCCGGAATATAGGGCGTCCCGGAGACCTGATTGATGAGCGACATCAACGTTGCTAAAACAACCATGGGCAGGCACGCTAGCAATTACATTCAATGCGAGCCAAAATTTGTGGCCTTCGTCATGCGTAAATTCGACAATGGCGTGCGCCACATCGATAGCGAACCGATAACGAGCCAGCAAATTTCTAGAAGAGAAACTCGGTCAGCCGGCGGGGCTCCCCGAGCGCGGCCGCAAGACCACGACCGGAATCTCGCGTTCGGTCCAACTCTGATAGGTGTCGAAGTCCGCGTAGAGCTCGACCAGTCGCGGCCACAGGCGGCTGCGCTGCGCTACGTCGGCGGTCACCGCGCGCACCGGCCGCCGCTCGCCCCCGATTTGCACGGTCGTATCGGGGCCGGCGACCAGATTGCGATACCACTGCGGATGGTTCGGCAGCCCCCCTTGGGAGGCGACCACGACCACGTCCGGTCCATCGCGTAGATAGAGCAGCGGCACCGTGAACAGCTTGCCCGATTTGCGGCCCCGGTGTTCGAGCAGCAGCGTCGGCACCGGTTTGCGGAAGCCGGCGCCAATCCGCCACTTGCCCCCGATGCGGCCCTTCGTCTTGCGGTACACCCACACCTGCGCTCTGCTCATGTGGCGGAAGATGACCGGCAGCAGCGCCGAATCCAGCTGCTGGGGCCGCTTGGGTGCCGTCATTGCAGCGCCACGCCGAGTTCTTGGCCGAACACTTTGATCATGTGCTGGACGCCAATCTCGTTGCGGCCGATGATCATGTGGTCGTGCTGGCCGCGCCGGACGCCCTCGCCGCACTGGGGCAGCATCGCGAAGTCCTCGTCGCGAACGGCCGCGTGCACCCCTTCGTAGACCGCGTCGTAGCCGGCCCTCATGTCGTCGTCGGTTGCCGGGACGCGGGCCATCCAGCTGTGCCGGACCGTGCAGCGCGTCGGCTCGCCATCGGGCAAGATGTCGATAATTTCCACGCCCACAGGGCTGTTCGCGAGGATGAGGTTCGGATAGACCCAATAGATCACGCCCATGTTCATCAGCGGTTCCGTCGACACGGTGGGGTCGGCGTCGACGTTGGTGATCCAGTTGAACGGGAAGCCGATGCGGTGATGCTTGCCGAACTCGTCGTAGACCATGGTATTGGCCAGCGTGTTCTGTCCGATGAGGCTGCCGCCGTGGACATAGGGAAAGTGGTATCCCTCGGCGAACGCCTCCAACGCGCCCTTCCATGACACCTCGGATGTGAACTCGCGCTGCGTGTGGTACCCGTAGGCCTCGTAGTTCCACAGCGCCAGCTCGGCGTCGAGGGCGCCCAGGTGCGCGTCGACGTCGATGGTCGCATCGGCGGCCAGCACCGCCCAGATGAAGCCGTGGCGCTCCTCGGACGGCAGTTCGACCAACCCGTATTCCTTCGGATCCATGGAATCGAAGCCGGCCTTGCCCGGAACCATGAACAGCTCGCCGGTGTTCCGGTATGTCCAGGCGTGATAGGGACATACGAATCGCGACGCGTTGCCCGATCCGCACGCGGGCATGGCCCCGCGGTGGCGGCAGTAGTTGAGCAAGACGTGGCTGGCGCCAGTGCGGTCCCGGGTCACCAGCAGCGAATCGCCCAGCACCGAGCGGACCACGTAGTCGTTCTTCTCCGGCACCTGCGCCGACGGAACGATAGCCAACGGCACCCTGCGCAGGATCTGCGACTCCTCGATCTCGGTGATCTTCGGATCGCGGTAATAGTGCAGCGGCACCCTCAGTTCCCGATCGGCCAGGTCCGTCGTGCCATCCAGGGCGTGGCGCAGCCCGCGCCGTGTCAGAGTCTCGTCGGTGCTACTCACAGGAGCCATCTGACCATACAATCATGACAGTTTGTATTGTCAAGCCTCGAGGCCCCGTTGTGCGACGATCACGCAATGCGACGACACGGCTGGTCGGGAGACATCCCGGCGGACGACGACGAAGCGGTCGCTCGCATCATCGACGCGGCACGGACCGCCATCGACGAGAGCGGCACCGTGAGCGTCTCCGAGGTCGCCCAAAGCCTGGGCGTCACGCGTCAGACCGTCTATCGCTACTTTCCTACCCAGGAGGCGCTCTTGGGTGCGACGGCCCTTTCGGCCGTCGAGGGATTCCTGGATCGGCTTGCCGCCCATCTGGGGTCGATCACCGACCCCACCGAGGCCGTCGTGGACGGCATCGCCTACACCTACGAGCAGATCGCCCACGACAAGTACCTCAGCCTGGTCATGCAGCCTGGTAAGGCCAGCGCGCTGACGGCCGGGGTGACCTCGGACATGGCGATCTCGTTCGGTCGGTCGATCTTGCAGCGGTTCGAAGTCGATTGGGCTGCAGCGGGATTCGCGGAAAGCAAGCTGGATGAACTCGTCGAGGTCATGCTGCGCGTGCTGCAGTCGCTCATCGTGGACCCCGGACGCCCCGCACGCACGGGAAGGAGGCTCCGCAGCTTCCTCGAGGACTGGATCGCCCCGTCGGTGCGTGCGCATGCCGCCAAGCGGCGCTGACTCGTCGAAACCTATTGCGCGACAGTCACACTCCGAACTTGGCGCGGGCCGCGTCCGTGACGGGCGTGAACAGGTTGACCAGATTGCCGTCCGGATCGCGGAACAACAGCGCCCGGTTTCCCCACGGCATGGTCGTCGGTTCGGTCACCACCTCGCCGACCCCGCCGCGAAGCCGCTCGTATTCCGCGTCCACGTCCTCGACCAGGAATTCCACGATCGCGCTGCGGTTGGCCGCCGGCTCGGCGGATCCCGCCCCGAACAGCGGCACCGTCTTGTCGCTGCCGATGGCCAACGTGCCAACCGGGGTCGGAATCTCGGCGAAAAGCTCGTTCGCCCATGCCGCGGACACCCCGGTGACCATTTCGTAGAAGTTGACGAGCCTGTTGACGTCGGCGGTGATGATGCGGGTCGAAACGAACTTCATGGAGCCCTCCCTGTGGCGATCGGCGCGCGGTGTTCTGCGTCGACGGCAAGGCTAGGCGGAGGCCCCGACAATTACGGCTAGATCGAGGTCCAGACCCCGTTGTTCCAGAATCCCCAACTATTGAGCGTCGGATTCCACATCAACCGAGCCCCGGGCGCCCAGGACGGTGGGGGCGGCTGCGGCGGTGCCCACCCCGGCGGGGGGCCCCATGGTCCCCAGCCGGCCGGATCCGGCAGGCCCTGCCAGTCGTGGCAGTGGTTCCAGTCCCAGTTGTAGGCGGTGCCCCAGCCCGGGTCCCACGGATCGCCCGGGCACCAGTGATTGCCGGGGACGGGGGCCGGGGCCGCCTGGGCCGACGGGCTCGGGCCGGCGGTCAGTCCGAAGGCCAAGAAGGCCAACCCGCCCAGCGCGCCCGCAACCCACGGTTCTACGTTCGCCATGCCCCAGGAGCCCACTATTTCGCGTTCCCTTCCTCCAGCGACGACGCGAGATGCTGCAGGCCCCGTCGTGTCTCGGCAACCGCACGCCTGATTTCGGCGTTCTCCCGTTTGGCGGCGGCGCGCTCGCGCTCCGCCCCTTCGTCGACGCGGCGCAGTCGCGCGCGCTCGCGCTGCGCGGTCGCACCCTCGCGTTCGTCCGCGCGCACCTCGCGGTCGTCGGCCGCCTGCTCACGATCGTCGGCGATGCGGTCCCGCTCGTCGGCGACGCGATCGCGCTCGTCGGCGACCCGCTCGCGCCTGGACAGCTCGCTCTCGCGCCGCGCGAGAGCCTCTTCGCGGTTATCCAACTCGGCTGCACGCGGTCCGAGTTCGCCCAACGCCTCGGCGCCGCTGTCTACGACCACGCCTTACCTTAACGCCGCATTCCGCGAATGCCGATCGCAGCAAACCCATTCCCGGGCCTGTTTTTTCCGCTGACATGGTCGTATCGTGCTGCCGGAGGGCTACCAAGTTAGGAATGCCGATGAGGAAGATCCGCGTAACGACCGTCGCGCTGGCCGCCATGGCTATCCCGCTCGCGGCGCCTGCATCGGCCGACCCGGTGATGGCCGCCGACGAGGTGGTGAACGGGATGTATACCGTCCACTTCGTCGACGGAAGCCTGCAGGATCTGACATTCAAGGCCACGTCGTGCGGTATCGGCTGCACCCAAGTCACTTTCTCCAACTCCTCGGGCCGGGCCCAGTTCTACGCCGATCGGTGGCATCTAGCCCTTCCGCCGAATCCCGCGGCGTGGCGGTGCAATGACGGCACGACGCATCGGGGCTTCGAAGAATGGACGTGGGACCCCAGCGCGGGGACGGGCACGATGGTCGTCGTCCGCACCGAGGCCGCCTGCGGATATACGGACCACAGCAGCCAACCCATTGCGCACCGCTTTACCCTGACCAAGACGAGTAGCCAGTCGGGGGAGCCAAGCGTTCTTCCGCCCGCCATCGCGTAGCGGCACCGTAGGATTACTGCTGCCCTTCCAACAGATGGGCATACGGGTCCGCTTCGGCACCAACGGATTCCGGCATCGGATAGTACGTCTTGATGAGCAGGTTGCCGTCGTCGTCCCAGGCAAACGTCTCGATGCTGTAAGCCATTTGGACGTTCGGCTCGGTACCAAAGTGGTTCTCGCAAACCCAGGCCATCTCGTTTCCGTTGACCTGCACCGTGATCATCTTGATCGTCAAGATCGACTGGAACATGTCGAAAGCCTCCGAGGTGGCGGTGGCGAAACCGTGCTTCTCCTCGGTGCCGACGGGGTCGAACATGCGGACCTCACCGGGGCAGATCGTGCGCCACGACGCGACCCACTCGTCCTTCTTGCCCTGATTCCACAGGTCGGCGTGTTTGGAAGCGTGCGCCAAACGAGCCTCGCGGCTCGGAACCTTGCTCATCTCAGACCGTCTCCGCTCACATCAACGTGAAGGTCACGATAGCTGGACACCTGTCCAGTTGGAAGGGCCTACTTCTTGGGCCACTGACTAGACGTTGAACCGGAACTCCACCACGTCGCCGTCAGACAGTACGGTCGCGGCTTTACCAACTGATATCGGGCCGCCACATTTCGTAGCCGTTTTCCCGAATGATCAGTCCATCTTGGATGTGAAAGTTGTGCACGACCCTGAGCGCAATCCGGGTGCCAACCGGCAGTGGGTGATTGGGAAACCCTTCGCCATCGATCAGCTTGAAGGTCATCTCGAGATCGTCGAACACGCGCTCGGGTGTGCCATAGCGTTCGACCGGAACGACCTTCGGCTCCGCGCAACTCGCGAAGATCTTCGCATAGTTTTCCAGCACGTCCTTCTTACCGCGGTGAATCACTCGGCGGGAGGGAACCTCCCACACGATCTCGTCGTGGTAGAGCTGTTCGAGCATCGGCAGCTGGTCTGGGTTCTCGAACTGAAAGTGCCAATGAGCGAGCCAGAGCGCGTGCTCGGTGGTGCCGAGTGGCGGTGGTGAGTCCCAGTCGCTGACGCCGACTATTGATGATTCGCTTTCCATCGCGCCTTCCCAGAAGAGATGCCCTGGCGAAATGTTCGCATGCAGGGACGACAGCTGGAGGCCCTTCTGCATTACTTCTTGGGGCGACTAGACGTTGAACCGAAACTCCACCACGTCGCCGTCGGCCATCACGTAGTCCTTGCCCTCCATGCGGACCTTGCCGGCCGCTTTGGCCGCCGCCATGGACCCCGCGGCGATCAGGTCGTCGTAGGACACGATCTCGGCCTTGATGAAGCCCTTCTCGAAGTCGGTGTGGATCACCCCGGCGGCCTTGGGCGCGGTGTCGCCCTGATGAATTACCCACGCCCGCGCCTCTTTTGGCCCCGCCGTCAGGAACGTCTGCAGCTTGAGCGTGTGAAATCCCGCTCGGGCCAGCGCGTCGAGGCCGCGCTCGGTCTGCCCGATCGACTCCAGCAGCTCGGCGGCCGACTCGTCGTCGAGCTCGACCAGCTCGGATTCGATTGCGGCGTCGAGGAATACGGCGTCGGCCGGTGCGACGAGCTGGCGCAGCTGGGCGACCCGCGCGGCGTCGGTCAGCACCGCCTCGTCGGCGTTGAAGACGTACAGGAACGGCTTGATGGTCAGCAGGTTCAGCTCCCGCAGCAGGGAGACGTCAGCCCCCGCGGCGAACAGCGTCTTGCCCCCGTCCAGCACCGACTGCGCGGCGACGGCCGCGTCGTGCACGGGCTTGCGCTCCTTGCTGGTGCGCGCTTCCTTCTCCAGCCGCGGCAACGCGCGCTCGAGGGTCTGCAGGTCGGCCAGGATCAACTCGGTCTCGACGACCTCGATGTCGGACTTGGGATCCACCTCGCCTGCGACGTGGGTCACATCGTCGTCGGAAAAGACCCGCACCACCTGGCAGATGGCGTCGCATTCGCGGATGTGGGCCAGGAACTTGTTGCCCAGTCCGGCCCCCTCCGACGCGCCCTTGACCAGCCCGGCGATGTCGACGAACGTGACCGGCGCCGCGACGATGCGCTCGGAGGAGTAAAGCTCCGCCAGCTTGGCCAGCCGCGGGTCGGGCAGCGAAACCACACCCTCGTTCGGTTCGATCGTCGCGAACGGATAGTTCGCCGCCACCACGTTGTTGCGGGTCAGCGCGTTGAACAGCGTCGACTTGCCGACATTGGGCAGGCCCACGATTCCAAGGCTGAGGCTCACGGGGAACCAAGTCTAAGGGGCCGGCCGTGGCGGTTCGTTCGTGCGTGCGGCTTTGATATTGCGGGGGCACGCCAGCCGTCGCTAACAAGGTCTTTACGAGCGTTTCGGCTCATTCCCGGTACGGTCTACATGTGTCAGCACAGCGGGAAAGATCGGCGGTTGCGGCCAACCACCGCTCGGTCCACCCCGGGATCCCAGGTGTGCCGTGGTGGGCGGCCCTGCTCATCGCGGTGTCCACGACCGCCATCGGTTACGCGGTCGACGCCGGAATGGGTCACAAGGACCTGACGCACATCTTCGCGGCCTTCTATATAGCCGGTTGCGTGGCCGCGGTGCTGGCCGTGCGGCAGGAGGGCGTGTTCACCGCGATCATTCAGCCACCGCTGATTCTTTTCTGCGCGGTCCCCGGCGCCTACTGGATGTTCCACGGACGCAAGCTCGGCAACCTCAAGGACCTCCTGATCAACTGCGGCTATCCGCTCATCGAGCGCTTCCCGCTGATGCTGGGCACCGCCGGCGGGGTGCTGCTGATCGGCCTGGTGCGCTGGTATTTCGGGAAGTCGCAGGGCACGTCGGTCGCCGCGGACGACGCCGCGGGAGCGGCTAACGGATCCCCGTCGTTTGTCGGAGCCGTTGGGGCGAAACTGAATTCGTTTTTCGGCGTCAGTGCTCGCGAGGACGATGCCGAGGACGCACCGGCCACGCCCAAACGAGCCCGGTCCGCCAGGGCCTCCGCCCGGGACGGCCGGACGACCGCGCGCGGCAGGCGGTCCGGCACACGGTCCAGCCGAAGCCACTCCCGGCACGGGCGCCCGCCGCTGGAGGACGACCACGCAGATCCCACGACGGAGCGGCCGCGGCGCCGGCGCCCGGCACCGCCCCGTGACTTCGATCCCGCCGAGCCCCCGCCGCGGCCGCGGCGCCGCCCCAGGCCGCCGGGCGATCCCGACCCGCGGGTCCAGCCGCCGCGCGACACCCGCCGCGAGTCCCGCGCCCGCCGCGATCCCTACGACCGGCCGGCGCCACGGAGCAGCCGGTTCGACGGCTACGAGCCGTACGAGCCGCCCGGCGCGCCCGAGCGCTTCGACCGGTACCAGTCGTACGAGTCGTACGAGCCCCGGCGTCGTCGTCCCGCACCGAGCGGTAATGGCAATTCGACACACCACCCGATCTCACGGGTGCGCTACCGCGGGGATGCCCCGCTGGACGAGGACGCGGTTCAGCCGCGTTCCGAACGCCGGAGCCCTACACGGTCGGCACGACCCTGGGAGTACGAGGGCTAGCGGCGCGACCGGATTTCCCGGGGCAGCGCGAACACCAACGTCTCCTGGGCCGTCGTCACCGGCTGCACCACGTCGAAGCCGCAGTCGGCGAGCCGCTCCAGCACACCGCGCACCAGCACCTCGGGCACCGACGCACCGGAGGTGACGCCGACCGTCGTGACGCCCTCCAGCCACGCCGGGTCGATGTCGTCGGCGCAGTCGACCAGGTGGGCGGCCGCCGTGCCGCCGCCCAAAGCCACCTCGACCAGCCGCACCGAATTCGACGAGTTGCGCGACCCGACGACGATGACCAGCTCGCACTCGGGCGCCATCGCCTTGACCGCGACCTGGCGGTTCTGGGTCGCGTAGCAGATGTCGTCGCTGGGCGGGTCCTGCAGCTTGGGAAAACGTTGCCGCAGCCGCTCGACAATCTCCATCGTTTCGTCGACCGAGAGCGTGGTCTGCGAGAGCCACACCACCTTGTTCTCGTCGCGCACCGTGACGTCGTCCACGGCGGCCACGCCGTCGACCAGCTGCACGTGCTCGGGCGCCTCGCCGGCCGTCCCGATGACTTCCTCGTGCCCCTGGTGGCCGATGAGCAGGATGTCGTAGTCGTCCCGCGCGAAGCGCCTGGCCTCGTTGTGCACCTTCGTCACCAGCGGGCAGGTGGCATCGATGGTCTGCAGGTTGCGTTCGGCGGCCGCGGCGTAGACGGTCGGCGCGACGCCGTGCGCGGAGAAGACGACGATGGCGCCCTCGGGGACCTCGTCGGTCTCCTGGACGAAGACAGCGCCGGCCTTTTTCAGCGTGTCGACGACGTGCCGGTTGTGCACGATCTCGTGGCGCACGTAGACGGGGGCGCCGTGCTTCTCCAGGGCGCGCTCCACCGTCTCGACGGCCCGGTCCACGCCCGCGCAGTAGCCACGCGGCTCCGCCAGGAGCACCCGTTTGCCGATCGGGTCGCTGGCAACCGAGCTGGCTGCACCGGGAATTCCCATGTCAACGGTCGGCGGCATGACATTCAGGGTACCGGCCGGCGGTCGGCTTGGACTTATCCGCCGGTTGAGGCAGTCTTGGACCCATGGCTACTGCACCGTACGGAGTTCGGCTGATAGTCGGCGCGGCGACAGTCGCTGTCGAGGAGACCATGAAGCTGCCGAAAACCATCCTGATGTACCCCATGACGCTGGCCAGCACGGCGGCGCACATTGTGATGCGGTTTCAGCAGAACCTCGCCGAGCTGGTGATCAAGGGCGACAGCACCCTAGAGTCGATCTTTCCGCCCAAGGACGAGAAGCCGGAGTGGGCGACCTTCGACGAGGACCTGCCCGAAGACGACGGGATCCCAGCGGCGGACGGCGACGAAGCCGACCGGCGCGCCGAGGGCCGGTTCGCGCTGTACTCGGTGGCCGATGCCCACGAGGACGCTAGCGCGCTCGTCAATCCCGCGAAGCAAGCCAAGAAGCCGGCGGCGAAGCCCACGGTCGCGCAGCCCGCGGTGGCGACCGAACTCGACTACCCGGCGCTGACGCTGGCCCAACTGCGCGCCAGGCTGCAGTCGCTGAGCGTCGACGAGCTCGAGGCCCTGCTGTCCTACGAACAGGCCACCAAGGCCCGGGCGCCGTTCCAGACGCTCCTCGCCAACAGGATCACCCGCGCGAACGCGAAGTGACCCGAGCGTCTGGTCCCGAACCCAACTCCGCGGAGAACCCCTTTCCGGTGCGCGCGGTGGCGGTCCGCGTCGCGGGCTGGATCGACAGGCTGGGCATCGTCTGGGTCGAGGGGCAGCTGGCCCAGATCACGATGCGGCCCGACTCGAAGACGGTGTTCATGGTGCTGCGCGACCCGGCGGCCGACATGTCGCTGACCGTGACGTGTTCGCGCGACCTGGTGGCAAACGCACCGGTGAAACTCGCCGAAGGCACCCAGGTGGTGGTCTGCGGCAAGCCGTCGTTCTACACCGGCCGCGGCACATTCTCGTTGCGGCTCAGTGAGATTCGCGCGGTCGGCATCGGCGAACTGCTGGCCCGCATCGACCGGCTCCGCCGGCTGCTCGACGCCGAAGGACTGTTCGACCCTCGACTCAAGCGACCAATCCCCTTCCTGCCCAACATGATCGGGCTGATCACCGGCCGGGCCAGCGCCGCCGAACACGACGTGACGACGGTGGCCGCCGCCCGCTGGCCCGGCGTGCGTTTCGCCGTGCGCAACACCGCCGTGCAGGGGCCCAACGCGGTCGCGCAGATCGTCGAGGCGCTGGCCGAACTCGACCGCGACGCCGACGTCGACGTGATCGTGGTGGCCCGGGGTGGCGGCAGCGTGGAGGACCTGCTGCCGTTCTCCGACGAGACCCTGTGCCGCGCGATCGCTGCCTGCCGCACCCCGGTGATCAGCGCGATCGGGCACGAGCCCGACAACCCGCTGTGCGATCTGGTCGCCGACCTGCGGGCCGCGACCCCCACCGACGCCGCCAAGCGGGTGGTGCCCGACACCGCCGCCGAACAGCGGCTGATCGATGACATGCGCCGGCGCAGCGCGCAGGCCCTGCGCAACTGGGTGTCCCGCGAACAACGCGCGCTGACCCAGCTGCGCAGCCGCCCCGTGCTGGCCGAGCCACTGACGGCCCTGGCCACCCGTGCCGACGAGATCCACCGCGCCCGCTCGGCGGTGCGCCGCGACATCAGGCGCCTCGTCGCGGCCGAGGCCGACCGCGTCGGACACCTGGGCGCGCGGCTGGCCACGCTGGGCCCGGCGGCGACCCTGGCCCGCGGCTACGCCGTCGTGCAGGCCGTCCCCCAAGCGGGACCCGCGGCGGTGCTGCGTTCGGTCGCCGACGCGCCGCCGGGAACGCGGCTGCGGGTGCGGGTGGCCGACGGCGCCGTGGCGGCGGTGAGCGAGGGGGTTTCTGATGGCGCCTAACGATGAGGAATCGGTCGAATCAATTACTCCCATTAGTCAGCTTGGCTATGAGGCGTGCCGCGACGAGCTGATCGAGGTGGTGCGGCTGCTGGAGCAGGGTGGGCTGGACCTCGACGCGTCGCTGCGGCTGTGGGAAAGGGGCGAGCAGCTGGCCAAAAGGTGCGAAGAGCACTTAGCTGGCGCGCGCAAGCGGGTCGAGGACGCGCTGGCGGCCGGCGAGCCCGGCGAGGGCTGAGGGCGCCCGACACTGGAACACGTTCCAGTGGACTATGCTTCGCGAACTATGGGTGATCCATCACTGACAACCGAACTCGGGCGCGTCCTGGTCACCGGCGGCTCGGGGTTTGTCGGCGCGAACCTGGTGACCAGCCTGCTCGACCGCGGATACCAGGTGCGTTCCTTCGACCGCGCCCCCTCGCCGCTTGAGGCGCATCCGCAGCTGGAGGTCCTGCAGGGCGACGTCACCGACGCGGGCGTCTGCGCCGCGGCGGTCGACGGCATCGACACGGTGTTCCACACCGCCGCGCTGATCGAGCTGATGGGCGGGGCGTCGGTCACCGACGAATACCGTCAGCGCAGTTTCGCGGTCAACGTCGGCGGCACGGAGAACCTGGTGCACGCCGGGCAGCGGGCCGGGGTGAAGCGGTTCGTCTACACCTCGTCGAACAGCGTGGTGATGGGCGGGCAGAACATCGCCGGGGGTGACGAGACGCTGCCGTATACCAACAGGTTCAACGACCTCTACACCGAGACCAAGGTGGTCGCCGAGCGATTCGTGTTGGCGCAGAACGGTGTTGGGGACATGCTGACCTGTGCTATCCGGCCCAGCGGCATCTGGGGCCGCGGCGATCAGACGATGTTTCGCCGGCTGTTCGAAAGCGTGATCGCCGGGCACGTCAAGGTGCTGATCGGCCGAAAGTCGGCGCGACTCGACAACTCTTACGTGCACAACCTGATTCACGGTTTCATCCTGGCCGCCCAGCACCTGGTCCCCGGCGGGACGGCGCCCGGTCAGGCGTACTTCATCAACGACGCCGACCCGATCAACATGTTCGAGTTCGCCCGGCCCGTGGTGGAGGCCTGCGGCGTGAACTGGCCCCGGGTGCGCGTGAACGGCCCGATGGTGCGCGCGGCGATGAGCGGTTGGCAGCGGCTGCATTTCCGGTTCGGGATACCCGCGCCGCTGCTGGAGCCGCTGGCCATCGAGCGGTTGTATCTGGACAACTACTTCTCGATCGACAAGGCACGGCGCGACCTCGGATACGAGCCGCTGTTCACCACCGACAAGGCGATGTCCGAATGCCTCCCGTACTACGTGGACCTGTTCGGCCAGATGAAGAGTCAGGCCGCGGCGGGCGGAAAGAACTAGCCTGGGCCGCTTGTCGGTGCGGTGAGCCGGTAGACGTCGACCTCTTCCGGTAGGCCTTTGAGGCGTTGTGGTCCAAGGCTTTCGAATGTAAGGCCCGATCCGGCGGACAGATCGCGGACGGTGCGGCTGGCCAATACCTCACCCGCGCCCGCCAACGCGCCGATCCGCGCGCCGGTGTGCACGGCCATGCCGCTCCACTCATTGCCGCGTCGCTGGCATTCACCAGTGTGCACACCCGCCCGGATGCGGATGCCGCGCGTGGCGAGGGCCGGCACCATTTCCAACGCGCAGCGGGCCGCCTTGGTCGGCCCGTCGAAGAGCGCGAAGACCCCGTCTCCCGTGTGCTTCTCTCGGCGGCCGCCGTACTTCTCCACCAGCCAGTCGACGGCTTTGTCATGCGCATCGAGCTGGCGACGCCAGTGAGCATCGCCACGAGCGCTGAGCAGCTCGGTGGAACTGGCGATGTCGGTGAACAGCACCGTCTTGACCACACGTTCGTCGACGGCGACACCCGATGTGCCGCAGACGAAGTCGAGGATCGCCGCACCCACCACCTCGTCCACCTGGGAATGCGGCCCCTCGGGCAGTGTCTTGAATTCGGCCCCGGGAATGGCAGCGGCCAACGCCCGCGCGCCCTCCAATGGAGAAATGCGATCACCGGGCCTCGCCAGGACTAGCGTCGGGGCGCGAACGGTACCCAGTATGGCGCGGACATCGATCTCCAGCAGCGCCTGCCACAGCCACGCGGCCATCGTGGGGCTCGCGCTCGCCCGCTGATACCGGCCGTAGAGTTCGCGAAATCCCGGTAGGCCGGCGAAGTCACCGAAGAATAGCTCAGCGAGCGCGCCCTCACCCCAGTGACTTTCGATATCTTCCAGATGGCGGGCCTTCTCTTCGGCGGTAAACCCAAAGGGCCAATCCGGCAACTCTTGGGAGAACCGCGCCGACACGCCGTACATCACCAGTGAATGAACGCGTTCGGGGTACGTCGCCGCGAACAAGAGGCTCATCGGGCCACCCTCGGACATCCCGAAAAGGGACGGACGTTCGGCCTCTGCGGCGTCGAGAACGGCATGGAGGTCATCCATTCGCTCGTCGAGCGGGGGGACGTGGGAGGCCGGATCGGAGAGGCCGGTGCCCCGTTTGTCCCACACGATGAGCCGCGTGACCTCCGCCAGCTGTTCTACCACAGAGATAAGCGGACTTGCCGGTTCGTCCGCAAGGTCGACATTGCTGAACCAACCGGGGTTCCAAACGAGCGTGGTGTCGCCCTCGCCGAACTCGCGATACGCCAGCCGGACGGAGCCATTACGTGCGTAGCGAACCCGCCGGTCGGCCATACCGACATCTTGGCACCGTCGAGGCGTTGGCGTCAGCGCATCGGCATCGCGCTTTCTGCCAGAAGTAGTCGCCGGCGCGCGTAGTAGCGGAAGCTCACCCTCTCGGCGCCCAGGCGGCGCGGATGCTGACGAGACGCCCCGCCCGGCGTTAAGGTGCAGCTCAGCAGCGACGACGCGGAGGGCGGCCCGGTTCGCATGAACACCGAATTCACGCTCACTCAAAAACGCGCCCTTGCGGTACTCACGCTGATCGCCCTGCTGTTCGGTGCGTATTTCCTGCGTAACTACTTCGTGCTCATCGTGGTGGCCGCGGTCGGGGCGCATTTGTTCACACCGCTGTTCAATTGGTTCAACAAACGTCTGGGCACCGGACTGTCGGCCACCTGCACGCTGCTGTCGGCGTTGGTCGTCGTCATCGTGCCGGTCGGGCTCCTGGTGATCCTGGCGTTCGTGCAGATCCGGCGCATGGTCGACAGCATCGCCGGGTGGGTCAGGACGACCGATCTGAGTGGGCTCGGCGACCGAGTCCTGCATGCGGTCAACGACCTGCTGGCCCGGGTTCCCTTCGCACACACCACGGTAACCGCGGAGACGCTCCGCAAGGCAATGGTCACCGTGGGCCGCAACGTCGGCGAATGGCTCCTTCATTTCTTGCAGGGCGCCGTCGGCGGCATCGCCGGCGCGGTCACGTCGGCCATCATTTTTCTGTACGTTTTCCTCGCGCTGCTGGTGAATAGGGAGAGGGTGCGAACTTTGATCGGCCAGCTCAACCCGCTGGGCGACGAGGTCACCGATCTGTACTTGAGGAAGGCCGGAGCGATGGTGCGCGGCACCGTCAGCGGCCAGTTCGTGATCGCACTGTGTCAGGGTGTCGCCGGCGCCGCGTCCATCTACGTCGCCGGCTTTCACCACGGCTTCTTCATTTTCGCGGTTCTGCTGACCGCGTTGTCCATCATTCCGCTGGGCGGCGGAATCGTGACGATTCCGTTTGGCATCGGAATGATCTTCTACGGCAACATCGTCGGCGGCGCCTTCGTCGTCTTGTGGCACCTCATCGTGGTCACCAACATCGACAACTTCCTGCGGCCCATCCTGGTTCCCCGCGACGCGCGCCTGAATCCGGCCCTCATGCTGCTGGCGGTGTTCTCGGGAATCGCCATGTTCGGCCCGTGGGGCATCGTCATCGGCCCGGTGCTGATGATCCTCATCGTCACCACCGTCGACGTCTACCTCGCGGTGTACAAGGGCATCGAACTCGATGCGCCCGACGACGAACCCGTGCGCCGCAATTGGTTTCCCTGGCGGAGGGCGAACACCGCGACTTAGCGGAAACTCACCATCTCGGTGCCCCAGGCGGCCCGGATCTGCGCGTCGAGATCGGTGGCGATCGTGTCGCGCTTGTCGATGATCAGGCAGGCCCGATCGGCCTCCTGGTAGGGCGTCCACTCCGGCTCGCCGTCGGAGCCCGCGGGCTTCCCGTAGGTGGCGAAGTTGACCCACCTGGTGCGCACCCGTTTCGAAACCGCCTTGGCGGTCTTGGCACCGCCGAGCTTCAGGGTCGGGTCCTTTGGTGCCCCGAGATTGCCCCATATGTAAGGCAATTCGGTGGCGTGCGCGGCGTTCACCAGCAACAGCTTCAGCAATGGCGTCGAATAGTCGAACCGGTACAGATATACCGGCGCGACGCTGCTATGCCCCTCGGCCAGCCACACCGACGGCATCCGGAAACCGACGTCGGTGGCGATGCTCAAAAACCTGGCCTTGCGCCGCAATCCGGAGTAGGCCGACACGATCTGCTCCTGGGTGGGCAATTGCAGGTCGGGCTGTTCGGCGGCGATCTGGGTGAACATCGACGTGATCGCGTGCGGGGTGATCGGCATCAGCGGCGAGCGCATCAGCCGGAAGAGCGCCGCCTCATGCTTGTTGGTGCCGATGATCAACGGCACCGGGTGCGAGCGGCCCTGCTGCGCCAGTTTGACCGGGTAGTCGTGCAGCAGGTCGCCGTCGACGATCGGGACGAACGCGAGCAAGCCCGGATTACGCACTGGCACTTCGTCGAACACTTGCTGCGACGCGGCCAGGATCGCTTCGATCGGCGCGTCGGGCAACGCGGCCGGGTCGATTCGCAGCTTGTCGAGGAAGCTCACGGCGACGCGCTCGGCCCGGTCGCGGTCGTACACCGATGTGGCCGGCGAACTCTGGGCGATCGCGCCGGCGAACAGGCCCTCGGCCGCGGGGGCGCCCAGCAGCGTGGTGACGATCCCCGCACCGGCGGATTCGCCGAACAGCGTGACCCTTTCGGGGTCACCCCCGAACGCCGCGATGTTGTCGCGCACCCAGCGCAACGCCGCCAGCACGTCGTGCAGCCCGATGTTCGAATCGAAACGGCGCCCCGCGGTGGAAAAGGACGACAGGTCGAGAAAGCCCAGCGCCCCAAGGCGATAGTTGACCGTCACGACGATCACGTCGCCGCCCGTGACCAACCGGTGGCCCTCGTAGAGCGGCTGGCTGGCCGATCCCAGGACGTAGGCGCCTCCGTGCAGCCACACCATCACGGGTTTGGCGTCGCCGGGCGCGGTGCCCGCCGGCGCGAAGACGTTCAGGCGCAGGCAGTCTTCACCCTGCGGCGCACCGAGTTCCAGCGGCATGTTGGGGAAGGTGGGTTGCGGGCACGCGGGGCCGTAGCTGGTGGCGTCGGCGATCTCCGCCCACCGCTGCGGGGGCTCGGGTCGCCGGAACCGCAGGTCGCCGACGGGCGGCGCGGCGTATCGGATGCCCCTCCAGGTCCTGACGCCCCCGTCGTCAGCGCCCCGGACCGGGCCGTGGGTGGTTTCGACCACGCGGTCGTCGCTCGCCATGATCTCGAACTTCCCTAGGTGAGCCGCTCGGTTAGGAACTCGACTACCCGTTTGCGCGCCTCGTAAGCAGGTTGGCCGTCGACCTCGCGGACCTCGTCGGTCAGCACCGAGTGCGCCATCCTGCCGAAGCCACCCTCGTTGCCTGGGCGCGAGTCGATTTCGATGACCTCGAACGCGTCGCCGAGGCGCGCTTTGAGCGCCGCGAACCGCTCCCTCGGCACGACGCTGTCCTCGCTGAAGCGCAGGCCCATCGCGCACAGGCCGTCGTTGGCGCACCGGTCGGCCACGGTGGTCATCTCGGATTCGCTCAGGCCGGTGTCGGCGCGGCGCGCGCGGCCCAGCGGCATCGGTACCGACGGCTGGGAAAGCACCGGGGCCAAAACGCTGTCGTCGACTGCGGCTGCCAGCGCGAAGCCGCCGGTGAAGCACTGGCCGATGACGCCGACGCCCTTGCCCGGCGTCGACGCGTTGAGGTCGCGGGCCAGCGCGCGCAGGAACAACGACACCGGTCGCTCCTTGTTGGTGGCGAAGGCCGCGAATTCCCTTGCGACACAGGCCCGGGTGATGGAGCTGATGATGTAGCCGAGCGTCTTCGGCTTGCCCGGCTCACCGAACAGCGACGGCATGGCGACGGTGAAGCCGTTGTCCACCAGGTGATTACCGAGGCCCAGCACGGCGGGATGGATGCCGGGGATCTCCGGTATCAGCACCACGCCGGGGCCGGTGCCCTTGCGGTAGACGTCGTGGGTGTAGCCGCCTCCGGTGAACGGTGCCACCGACCATCCGGACAGGTCTCCTTGGGGTGCGGTCACGCGGTGCCTTCTTTCAGCGCGCGGGTAACGGCGACGCTGATTGCGTCGCCGAGGCCAGGGTACGGAATTCGTCGGCGCTGCCGGCACCGGTTATCGCGATCTGGGTGGCGCCGCCCGGGCCGGTGAGCCTGGTGGTCCATACCGGCTCGGCGGCTCCCTCTGCTTGCGCGCCCTGCGCGCTGCCGTGGTAGACGACCCAGTTGACGCCGTCTACGCCGACCGTCCCGGTCGGATACGCCGACGGGTGGACCGACCCGACGAGCTTGTCCTCGTCGGCGTTGCTCTGGGTCAGGCCCAGGTACATGCCCGTCGGGCTGATGTAGCCCACCGTCGAGGTGGCCGCGTGCAGCCGCTGACCCGTCGCGGGGTCGGTTCGGCCGTTGTCGATGCCGCCGCGGCCGCCGGAGTTGGAGTGCCAGCCGGCGGGTAGCCGGGGCAGCCGAATCGGAAAGCCCAGCGCCTGGGCGTCCGCCCGCAGGGCCGCCGCCGCGTCGTAGGACGGGACCGCGCCCTTGTTGGTCCCGACCGGCTGAAACGAACACATCCCGACCAGGCCGGCCAGCAGGATGCAGCCGACGACCAGCGGCATCAGCGACCAGAACATGTCGCGACCGTCCTGCAGCAGCCGGGGCTTTGCCGGTTTGGGTGCCGGCGCCGGCTCGCCTACCTCGGCGTTCGGCTGCGGCTCGTCGGTCATGAGCTCGAGTATCCCAGTTCCCGCAGACCGATCCGCTTCTGGGACAATCGGCAACCATGAGCGATCGCCCCCAACGCCGTGAAGCCCCCGACCGCAACCTGGCGATGGAGCTGGTCCGGGTGACCGAGGCCGGCGCCATGGCGGCCGGCCGCTGGGTAGGCCGTGGCGACAAGGAGGGCGGCGACGGCGCGGCCGTGGACGCCATCCGCGAGCTGGTCAACACCGTGTCGATGCGCGGCGTGGTGGTGATCGGCGAAGGCGAGAAGGACCAGGCGCCGATGCTCTACAACGGCGAAGAGGTCGGCAACGGTGACGGCCCGGAGTGCGACTTCGCCGTCGACCCGGTGGACGGCACCACGTTGATGAGCAAGGGCATGCCCAACGCCATCTCCGTGCTGGCGGTGGCCGACCGCGGCGCGATGTTCGACCCGTCAGCGGTGTTCTACATGAACAAGATCGCCGTCGGCCCCGAGGCCGCGAACGTGCTGGACATCACGGCCCCGATCGCCGAGAACATCAAGGCCGTCGCCAAGGTCAAGGCCCTGTCGGTGCGCGACATGACGGTGTGCATCCTGGACCGGCCGCGGCACGCGCAGCTCATCGAAGACGTTCGGGCCACCGGGGCCCGGATCCGGCTGATCACCGACGGCGACGTCGCCGGCGCCATCTCCGCGTGCCGGCCGGAGTCGGGCACCGACATGCTGGCCGGGATCGGCGGCACGCCGGAGGGCATCATCGCCGCGGCGGCGATCCGCTGCATGGGCGGGGCCATCCAGGCGCAACTGGCGCCCATTGACGACGCCGAGCGCCGCAAGGCGCTGGACGCCGGCTACGACCTGGACCAGATATTGACCACCGAGGACCTGGTGTCCGGCGAGAACGTCTTCTTCTGCGCGACGGGGGTCACCGAGGGCGACCTGCTCAAGGGCGTCCGGTACTACCCCGGCGGCTGCACCACCCAGTCGATCGTGATGCGCTCGAAGTCCGGCACCGTGCGCCTGATCGAGGCCTATCACCGGCTGTCCAAGCTCAACGAGTACTCCGCGATCGACTTCACCGGCGACAGCTCTGCCGCCTATCCCCTGCCCTGACCAACCTGACCCGACCCGCAACGAAAGAGGAACACCAAATCTATGGCCACTGACGACGCCGAGTACCGCATCGAGCACGACACCATGGGCGAGGTCCGGGTGCCGGCAAAGGCCCTGTGGCGCGCGCAAACTCAGCGCGCGGTCGAGAACTTCCCGATCTCGGGCCGCGGCCTGGAGCGCACCCAGATCCGGGCGCTGGGGCTGCTCAAGGGCGCGTGCGCGCAGGTGAACAAGGACCTGGGGCTGCTGGCGCCGGAGAAGGCCGACGCGATCATCGCCGCCGCGGCCGAGATCGCCGACGGCCGCCACGACGACCAGTTCCCCATCGACGTCTTCCAAACCGGTTCGGGGACAAGCTCGAACATGAACACCAACGAGGTGATCGCCAGCATCGCCGCCGCCAACGGGGTGACGGTGCATCCCAACGACGACGTCAACATGTCGCAGTCGTCCAACGACACCTTCCCGACGGCCACCCATATCGCGGCGACCGAAGCGGCGGTACGTCACCTCATCCCCGCGCTCGAGGTGCTGCACGACGCGCTGGCGAGCAAGGCGCGCGAGTGGCACACGGTGGTCAAGTCCGGCCGCACCCACCTGATGGACGCCGTCCCCGTCACGCTGGGCCAGGAATTCAGCGGGTACGCCCGCCAGATCGAGGCCGGGATCGAACGGGTCCGGGCCACACTGCCGAGGCTGGGTGAGCTCGCGATCGGGGGCACCGCCGTGGGCACCGGCCTCAACGCACCCGACGGGTTCGGCGTCAAGGTGGTCGAGACCCTGGTCGCTTCCACCGGCCTGAGCGAATTGCGCCCGGCGGTCAACTCTTTCGAGGCCCAGGCCGCCCGCGACGGACTGGTCGAGGCCTCCGGCGCGCTGCGCACCATCGCGGTGTCGTTGACCAAGATCGCCAACGACGTCCGCTGGATGGGATCGGGCCCGCTGACCGGCCTGGCCGAAATCCAGCTGCCGGACCTGCAGCCGGGCAGCTCGATCATGCCCGGCAAAGTTAATCCCGTTCTGCCGGAAGCGGTTACGCAGGTCGCCGCGCAGGTGATCGGCAACGACGCCGCCGTCGCCGTCGGTGGGTTGTCCGGCGCCTTCGAGCTCAACGTCTACATCCCGATGATGGCCCGCAACATTCTCGAGTCCTTCAAGCTGCTCACCAACGTCTCGAGGCTGTTCGCGGAGCGCTGCATCGTCGGCCTCAGGGCCAACGTCGAGCATCTGAGCGAGCTTGCCGAGTCGTCGCCGTCGATCGTGACGCCGCTGAACTCGGCCATCGGCTACGAGGAGGCCGCCGCGGTGGCCAAGCAGGCGCTCAAGGAGCGCAAGACCATCCGACAGACCGTCATCGACCGCGGCCTGATCGGTGACAAGCTGTCGCTCGACGAGCTGGACCGCCGCCTCGACGTGTTGGCGATGGCCAAAGTGAAGCCGGAGGAATAGATGAGAGCGGTTCGGCGATGACAAATCCCCCCGGCGGTCCCCCCGGCAGCCCCTACGGTCAGGATCCCTACGGGGCGAATCCCTATGGGCAGGGCCCGTATTGGGGTGGCCCGGGTGGCCAGCCACCGGCCGGTCCGCCACCGGGTGGCCCCCCGCCGGGCGGTCCGCCGCCGGGCGGCGGATACCCCTACCCCGCGCCGGGTGGCCCATACCCGGCGGGCCCCTACCAGCCCCAGCAGTTCCCGCCTCCCGGCCAGCAGGTTCCGCCGGGCTGGCCGGGAGGGCCGGGCGGGCCGTACCCGCCCGGGCCGCCGCCGGGGCCACGCTCCAAGGCGCCGTGGCTGGTCCTCGCCGGTATCGCGGTGCTGGGCGTCATCGTGCTGGTGGTGCTCGTGGTGATCGGGCTCAACAGCGGAAGCAAGCCCAACAGGGCGGGCCCCTCGACCAACCCGTCCGTTCCGTCCTCCACGAGCGCCCCCTCGTCGTCGCCGAACAGCTCCCAGCAGACGGCGACCGGCTGCACGCCCAACGTGTCCGGCGGCGACAAGCCCTCCGGCGACACGATCAGCGCGGGCAAGCTGTCGTTCCCGGCCAGCGCCACCCCCGGTTGGCAGGGTTTTTCGGATGACCAGTCCCCCAACCTCATCGGCGCGGTCGGCGTGGGGGCGGAGGTGCCCGGCGCCAACCAGTGGATGATGCAGGCGGAGGTCGCCGTCACCAACTTCGTCTCCAGCATGGACGTCGCCGCGCAGGCGTCGAAGTTGTTGGACTGCGTGGCCAACGGACCGGGCTACGCGAACGCCACGCCGACCCTGGGCCCGACGAAGACGTCGTCGCTCACGGTCGACGGCGTGAAGGCCGCCCGCGTGGACGCCGACATCGCGATCGCCGACCCGGCACGCAACGTCAAGGGCGACTCCGTGGTCATCATCGCGGTCGACACGAAGCCGGTCACCATCTTCATGGGCGCGACGCCCATCGGCGACGCGGCTTCGGCGGGCATCATCAACAAAGTCGTTGCGGCGCTGAAGGTAAAGAAGTAAGTCAGGAACTAACTGGCCCCGCCGGCGCCGACACGTGGGTGGCCTCGGAGCGCCCGCGTAACACGGTGGAATAGCACTCGGCCCAGTGCGCGCGCTCCGCGTCGTCGGCCCGGTCGATGGCCGCCGCCGAACAAAGGATTCGCCGCTCGGCGGTTTTGGCAAGGTCGGCCAGCCGCGCCGCCTCATTGACCGCGTCGCCGATCACCGTGTATTCGTAGCGGTTTTCGGCGCCGACGTTGCCGGCGAAGACACGGCCCGCCGAAACGCCGATGCCGAAATCGACGACGGGTAGCCGGCGCAGCCGGCTGGCCAACGCACGCGCCGTCGCCAGTGCCGCCGACGCCGGTTGCGGCGTGCGCAACGGGGCACCGAAGACGGCCAGTGCGGCGTCGCCGGCGAATTTGTTGATCAGCCCGTTGTGTTCGTCGACCGCGTCGACCACGATCCGGAAGAAGTCGTTGAGCACCTCGGCGACCTCTTGTGGGGGGCGGCTTTCCGCGAGTTGCGTGGAGCCGACCAGGTCGATGAAGAGGACCCCCGCCTCGACCACGTTGCCGGACAGCGACGCACCCTCTTGAATGGCGCGTTGTGCGACGTCGGTTCCGACGTGGCGCCCGAACAGGTCCCGCAGCCGATCCCGCTCGGCCAGCCCGGCGACCATTCGGTTGAATCCCGTTTGCAGGCGCCCGATTTGGGATCGCTCGTAGGCGCCCACCTTGGTTTCCATGCGGCCGTGTTCGACCTCCGCCATCGCGTCGACGACCTCGCTGAGGGGATCGGAAATGGAGCGCGACGTCAGAATCATCGTCGGCAAACCGAGCAGCACCGCCGCCAGTGACACCACCAGCACGGGCACGTCCAGCGAGGCGGACTTCTGGATCAGCCAGCCGTACGAGCGAAGGACGACCAGGGCCGCGATCACCCCGACCGGCAGCGCGCTGCACAAAAACCACAGCAACACCAGGCGCGCGAACACGCTTGGCACCACCATGCGCGGCTCGCGGCCGAGCGTGGCGGCACCCATGATGGGACGCAAAGTGCGTTGCGCGAACAGCATCCCCATGCCGGCGGCCGCCGGCGCACCCAGCAGCACCCCGAGAACGATGGGCAGCATCAGCTCGGGCCCCCCGGCCAGGTTCATCGCCGCGAAGATCGCCCCCGCCCCGCCCCAGGCGAGCAGGAGGATGGCCGACTGGCGACCGGGGATCCTCATCGCCGCTTCCCGTTGCGCGTCGGTCGGTTCGTCCCCGGCGGCGTACCACCGCAGCGTGGGAGCCAGGTTGCGGACGCCGGCCAGCACGACCCCGACGACGCCCACCGCGATCAGCGCCAGCACCAGCGCCGTGTTTCTTTCCGCGATGTCTAGGTCAGCCGCGGCGGACGTGTGTCCGCGCAGCGGGATCAGGATGGCAGCGGCATCGGCGACGGCCACGACGTACGCGAGCGTGAGGTCGATCGCGTACTGGATCGCCAACCTGCGAGCGGATTTTCGCTGCCCCGCCGCTGGAGCCCGAAGCCAGCCCAGCCTGAACACCCTATAAAAATAGCCGCGCGCCGACCCAAAGCCTGCTAGGCACCGTTGTTCGGCCCGCCCGAGTTCTGGTCCGGGATGTCGGTAATCGGGAAGTTCGGCATCGGCTTGGGTGAGGACGTGTTGGGCAGGGCCGGGATCTCGCCGGGCGGAATGTCGCGCAATTGGTTGGCCGGTGGCCCGTTTTCGCGGCCGCCGTACGTGCTCCCCGGCGCCCGCGGCCCCAGCAGTTCGCTGACCGTCACCAAGCGGTAGCCGTTGGCCTTGAGCACCGGGATGAACTGGTACACCAGGTCGACGGTGCTCGAGTAGGTGTCATGGAACAACACCACCGAGCCGGGCTTGATGTACGTCATCAGCATGTACCGCGTCGCGGCCGTGTTGGAGTCATTGATCCAGTCGAAAGGGATGACGTCCCAGAGTATTTCGGCCAGCCCGAACTTTCCCGCGGTCGCCCGCACGGCGTCGTTGGACAGCCCGCCGGCCGGACGCCACAGCGACGGGGCCCGGCCCGTCGCGGCGGTGATCGCGTCGTTGCTCCGGGAGAACTGGCCCGCGATGTCCCCGGGCGGGATGGTGGTCATGTTGGGGTGTTCCCAGGTGTGGTTGCCGAACTCCATGCCCGCGTCTGCGACGCGCTTGGCGCCCGCCGGGTTGGCGGCGACCTTGTTGCCGATCAGGAAGAAGGTGGCCTTGGCGTCGGCGTCCTTCAGGATTTGCAGCAGCCGGTCGGTGTAGGGCCCCGGCCCGTCGTCGAACGTGAACGCGACACACTTGACGACCGCGCAGCTGAGGTTGTCGGCCCGCGTCACGTGACCGGTGAGGGCGCCGATCACCAACACCGCGGCGGCCGCCACGACGCCCAAAACGGTCCGCCAATAGCGCCAGGCCTGGCTGTCGGGTCGTTTCGGCACGTAGGAAGCCTACCCGGGGTTGGGCGTGCCGCCGCCGCGTTGACCGTGTAACCAGGGCTTTCAGCGTCGCACCAGGGTGAGATTCGCGCGGGTTTTCCGCCCTGACGTGACAGTCAATGCCAAGGATTCACACTCAGTGCGGTCCGGCGATCTCCTCGAGCATCTCGGTGACCAGCGCGGCGATTGGCGAGCGCTCGCTGCGCAGCAGCGTGATGTGGGCGAACAGGGGATGCCCCTTGAGCTTCTCGATCACCGCCGCGACCCCGTCGTGGCGGCCGACGCGCAGGTTGTCGCGCTGGGCGATGTCGTGGGTCAGCACCACCCGCGATCCCGTGCCCAACCGGGACAGCACGGTCAGCAGCACGTTGCGCTCCAGCGACTGCGCCTCGTCGACGATCACGAACGAGTCGTGCAGCGAGCGGCCTCGGATGTGGGTCAGCGGCAGCACCTCGAGCATGCCCCGGGACAGCACCTCCTCGAGCACCGCCGGGCTGGCCAGGCCCTCGAGGGTGTCGAACACGGCCTGCGCCCACGGGCCCATCTTTTCGCTCTCGCTGCCGGGCAGGTAGCCCAACTCCTGGCCGCCGACCGCATACAGCGGACGGAAGACCACCACCTTGCGGTGAGTGCGCCGTTCGAGCACCGCCTCGAGGCCCGCGCACAGCGCCAGCGCCGACTTGCCGGTGCCGGCCTTGCCGCCCAGCGACACGATGCCCACCGACTCGTCCAGCAGCAGGTCCAGCGCCACCCGCTGCTCGGCGGAACGCCCGCGCAGCCCGAACACCTCGCGGTCGCCGCGAACCAACTGGACGCGTTTTGCCGCGTTGACCCGCCCGAGCGCGTGAGAGCTGCCGCCCAACAGCCGAATCCCGGTGTGGCAGGGCAGGTCTCTGGCTTCGACCAGATCGATCTCACCGTCGGCGTAGAGCGCGTCGATGTCGTCGGTGCCGGTCTCGATCTCCTGCATCCCCGACCAACCGGAGACGATGACGTCCTGCGCGTGGTACTCGTCGGCGGCCAGGCCCACCGCTGCGGCCTTCACCCGCAGCGGAATGTCCTTGCTGACCAACGTAACTCGCTTGCCCTCGGCGGCGAGGTTGGCGGCGCAGCTAAGGATCCGCGAGTCGTTGCTGTCGGTGCGAAAGCCGGCGGGCAGCACCGACGGGTCGGTGTGATTCAGTTCGACGTGAAGCGTGCCGCCTTGTGTCCCAACGGAAATCGGCTGATCCAGCCGTCCGTGCTCGAGCCGAAGATCATCGAACAGGCGCAACGCCTGACGGGCGAACCAGCCCAGTTCGTGGTGGTGGCGTTTGGCCTCCAGCTCGCTGATCACCACCAGCGGCACCACCACCTCGTGTTCGGCGAACCGGCTGCACGCCCACGGGTCGGACAGCAGCACGGAGGTGTCGAGCACATAGGTCCGGAGATCGGTCACGAAGCGCTCCTCGAGCGGGTAAGCCCGCGCGGACCCGCACAGGCATGTCGGCGGGAGCCGCAGCACCAGGACCGGGGCCGGTCCTGCCCTTCTCGTGACGGGAGGTGCCGCCCTGGCAGCAGATCTTGTCGCTGGCCATCGGGAACGACGCTACTCTCGTGGCCGCTTCGGCGCCGCGCAGGCGCGCCGAGACCGACACGGGGACACCAAAAACCGGCCGCGGGCCGCGGCCGGCTCGGGTGACGTTCGGCTTAACTTATGACGAACTGCTGCAGCGCGGGTTCGCCCGCCACGCCCCATTCGGTGATGCGGTCGGAGATCGCCTGCCGTAGGTCCTGCGGGGTGAATATGCCCGCGTCCGCGACGTTTCGCACCTTGTCCGCGTAGGCATCGATGTCGGCGCCCACCGTCTGCAGGTCGGCCGCCCGCGCGGCGATCGCGGCGATGGTCTCGTCGCGGGTGTAGGAGAGGCAGTGCGCGACGAGGCTGGCGAACATGTGCTCGTGGCGCTCTTCGTCCCTGCGGATCCGGTCGATGAGGCCGGCCAGGACGGGCTCCTCGATCGCGGCCGCCAGGTTGCGGCAGTAGACCGCGTGCGTGCGCTCGGTGAGCGCCATGTAGACGAGGGTTTCGACTTGCGAGTAGGTGTCGCCGCGGTAGCCCTTCATCACGTACTGGACGCGGGCCTCCTCGTTGGCGGTCGGGTCGACCTCCCGGGTCACCACCAGGTATTCGCGCAGCGCGATGGCGTGCAGGTGCTCCTCGGCGGTCCACCGGCCCAGCCAGCGGCCCCACCACTCCTCGAGGATGAAGTGCTCGACGAGCTCGCGGTGGTGTGCGGCGAGGTTGTCCTTGAGCAGCAGCAGGATCTCGCAGGCGTCGGTGATGGTCCTCGGCAGGGTGGTCTGAGACGGATCCCAGTCGCGTCCGCCCAGGAACGCGAAGTTCTCGCCCTGCTCGAAGGGCACGTAGTCGTGGGCGAACCACAGGTCCTCGGTGTTGAGGTGGTGGTCCATGAGCCGCTCGACCACGGGCTCGAGTTCGAGGGTCAGCGTGTTAGGAACAGGTTTCTGTGCCATGCGGTTACTGTAACTTCTAGGAACAGGTTCTGTGAAATTGTTGGGGCGTGTCGCCGCCGAATGGTGACTTTGGTCCCTAACCCGCTCAGCGGTCGACGAGCGTCCAGTTCTCCAGGCCCTCGTAGAGCGGGAAATCCCTGGCCAGGCGCGTCACCCGTTGCCGCAGCGCCGAGACGTCCGCGGCAGTCCCGGCCGCGAGCGCGGTGGCGATGATGTCGGCGACCTCGGTGAATTCGGCGTCCCCGAAACCGCGGGTGGCCAGCGCCGGCGTGCCCACCCGCAGCCCCGACGTCACCATCGGGGGCCGGGGGTCGTTCGGGACCGCGTTGCGGTTGACGGTGATGCCGATCTCGTGCAGCAGGTCCTCGGCGGCCTTGCCGTCGAGCGGCGAGTCGCGCAGGTCGACCAGCACCAGGTGCACGTCGGTGCCGCCGCTGACCACCGAGACGCCGGCCTTGGCGACGTCGGCCGCCAGCAGCCGGTCGGCGACGATGCGCGCCCCGGACAGCGTGCGCTGCTGGCGGTCGGCGAACTCGGGCGTGGTGGCGATCTTGAGCGCGACCGCCTTGCCCGCGATGACGTGCATCAGCGGCCCGCCCTGCTGGCCCGGGAACACCGCCGAGTTGATCGCCTTGGCGTACTCCTGCTTGCCCAGGATCATGCCGGAACGGGCACCGCCCAGCGTCTTGTGCACGGTCGTGGACACCACGTCAGCATGCGGCACCGGCGTCGGGTGCAGGCCCGCGGCGACGAGCCCGGCGAAGTGCGCCATGTCCACCCACAGCTTGGCGTCGACCTCGTCGGCGATCGAGGCGAACGCGGCGAAGTCGAGGATCCGCGGGTACGCCGACCAGCCGGCGATGATGACCTTGGGGCGGAACTCGAGCGCCCGGGCCCGCACGACGTCCATGTCGACCAGATGCGTCTTCGGGTCCACGCCGTAGAAGCCGGCCTCGTACAGCTTTCCGGAGAAGTTCAGCTTCATCCCGTGGGTGAGGTGGCCGCCGTTGGCCAGGTCCAGGCCGAGCAGGTGTTCCCCGGGTGACATCAGCGCGTGCAGCACGGCGGCGTTGGCCTGCGCCCCGGAATGCGGCTGGACGTTGGCGAACTCGGCGCCAAACAACGCCTTGGCCCGGTCGCGGGCGATGTTCTCCACGACATCGACGTGCTCGCATCCGCCGTAGTAGCGCCGACCGGGCAGTCCCTCGGCGTACTTGTTGGTCAGGACGCTGCCCTGGGCCTGCAGCACCGAGCGGGGCACGAAGTTCTCGGAGGCGATCATCTCCAGCGTGTCGCGTTGCCGGTGCAGTTCCTTGTCCAGCAACTCGGCGATGTCGGGGTCGACCTCGGCGAGCGGGGCCGACATCACAGAAGAGGCGGTACGGGCGTCGGGTGCGGCAGTCACGGCCGCCAGTCTATCCGCGGCGCTTTTCGCCAGCCCAGCCGTCGGGCGCGCGTTTGCCCCTGCCACACTTGAGCACTATGCCGCGGCCTAGCGAGCCGAGCCCTTATGTGGAGTTCGACCGAAAACAGTGGCGTGCGCTTCGCATGTCGACGCCGCTGGCCCTCACCGAAGAGGAACTGGTCGGGCTGCGCGGTCTCGGTGAGCAGATCGACCTGCTGGAGGTCGAAGAGGTCTACCTGCCGTTGGCCCGGTTGATCCACCTTCAGGTCGCCGCGCGCCAGCGGCTGTTCGCCGCCACCGCGGAGTTCCTCGGGGAACCGCAACAGAATCCGGACCGGCCGGTGCCATTCGTCATCGGCGTGGCGGGCAGCGTGGCCGTCGGCAAATCGACGACGGCCCGCGTGCTGCAGGCGCTGCTGGCCCGCTGGGATCCCCACCCCCGGGTGGACCTGGTGACAACCGACGGTTTCCTGTACCCGAATGCCGAGCTTGATCGGCGAAACCTGATGCACCGCAAGGGTTTTCCGGAAAGCTACAACCGCCGGGCGCTGATGCGATTCGTGACGTCGGTCAAGTCCGGCGCGGATTACGCGTGCGCGCCGGTGTATTCGCACCTGAAGTACGACATCATCCCGGGGGCCAAGCACGTCGTCCGCCACCCCGACATCCTGATCCTCGAGGGCCTCAACGTCCTGCAGACCGGTCCGACCCTGATGGTGTCGGACCTGTTCGACTTCTCGCTCTATGTGGACGCCCGGATCGAGGACATCGAGCAGTGGTACGTGTCGCGGTTCCTGTCGCTGCGCACCACGGCGTTCGCCGACCCGGAGTCACACTTCCACCACTATTCGGCGCTGAACGACACCAAGGCGGTCGCCGCCGCCCGCGAGATCTGGCGGTCGATCAACCGGCCGAACCTGGTCGAGAACATCCTGCCGACCCGGCCCCGCGCGACCCTGGTGCTGCGCAAGGACGCCGACCACTCCATCAATCGGCTGCGCCTGCGCAAGCTGTAGCGCGGGTGCCGGGCCGGAGGCGCGGACAAGTTAGGCCGCGAGGCGACGCACTCCCAGGTACTGCAGACCGGCGAACGCCGCGGTGTAAACGCCGGTCGCCAGCGTCGCGGCCACCCCGGTTGCGGTCAACATCGGCACTGCCTCGGCGGCCACGATCGCGGCCAGCGTGAAGACGACGTTGGCCACGACGATGCCGTTCCCGACGCGGCGCAGGTCCGGCGCCGCGGCGAGGCTGAACACGACGAGGCCGGCGAGCACGAAGAACGCGCCGATTGCGTACTCCTGGCCGGACGTGAGCCCGGTCAGCGACGAGATCGGGTCGGCGAAGAAGGCGACGGCCAAGCCGCACAGCCCCGTCAACGTGGCGTCGGCGCGCATGGCGAAACGCAGCAGCGAGTCGTTCGAGTCGTACAGGGGGCGGGTTGGGAGACCAGAAACGGCGGTCATGTGATTACTCCTAGCGATGGCGGAGGGGGTCGATCTGGTTTGAGCGTGCCGCCAGAGCACTGCCATATCGATGCGTGGCGCTGCCAACTGCTGCCACGGATACAAAGACCAGGTGTTTCTTCGGGCTATTCCCGGTTGTCCTAAATTGCCCGGCCCTCGACAACGCTGAACGGCGATGCCGTTTCGACCACCCGCGTCATTTCGAAGCCGGCCCGGCTCAGCAGTCGGCCGTATTCGGCGGCCGAGCGCTCCCGGGCGTCGAGCGCCATCAGCATTTCCAGGTCCAGCCAGTTGCCCAGGTATTCACGATTGTGCTTGGGAATGATGAGCTCCACGAGCAGGACGTTCTTGCCGGTGCCCGCCGCGGCGCGCACGTTGCGAAGGATGTGCACGGCGTCCTCGTCGGGCCAGTCGTGAATCACGTTCTTGAGGATGTAAGCGTCGCCGCCGTCGGGTACCGAGTCGAAAAACGATCCTTCGACAATCCGGACGCGGTCGTCGACGCCATGCTCGGACAGGGTGGCCGGGGCCCCCGCCACGACCTCGGGCCGGTCGAAGAGGATCCCGCGGGCCCGTGGAGCGGCGCCGAGGATGGCGGCCAGTAGCCGGCCGTGCCCACCGCCGACGTCGGCGATGGTCGCGAAGCGGCCGAAGTCGTAGCCGGCGATCAACGGTGCGATGGCAAGTTCGGATCCGCTGGTCATCGCCTGATTGAAAATTTCGCCGAGTTCGGGCTCGCCGGCCAGGTATTCGAACGTGGGCTTTCCGCGCAGTTCGGGAATGACGGCCCGGCCGGTGCGGATCGCGTCGGTGAAGTGGCTCCAGTGCTCGCGGTGCTGGGGCGAACCCAGCCAGCGGGCCCACCCGGCGACCGATACCTCCGCATCCCGGCGAAGCGCGTCGGCGAGCGGGGTGAGGTCGTAGCGGCCGTCGCGACGTTGCCGAAAGATGCCGCGCGCGATCAGTGCCCGCAGCAGTCGGCGCAGGGCGTCGGCGTCGGCGCCGACGGCCGTGGCGAGATCGTCGGCCGACAAGGGTCCTTTGGCGAGCGCGTCGGCGATGCCCAGATCGGCGGCCGCGGTGATGGCCTGGGCGGCCCACCCGTCGACGACCATCTCCATCACCGAGATCGGCGCCGGGACCAGGCGTCGGTGCAGTTGAGCGATTCGATGTCGGACGAGCTCTATGGCCCGCACGACCCTGACAGGCGGAACGTTCGACGCCATCTGACTTCCTCCCTGGCTTTCAGACCTCTGTCCGCCTATTCGACGCCGCGGGCGGGAATGACGGATTTTCGTGCCCCCGGCGCCGCGACACATAAGCGGCTGGGGCCGTGACTAGTCGCTAGGGACCGGCACCCGCCCGCGCAGATCCGCGGCGATGAGCCGGGCGGCGGCGTTTTGCCAGTTGTGCAGAGAACGCTGCGGTACCTCGGTGACCAGCCACTGCCAGGCCTGCCGGGCGGTGGGATCCAGGCCGGCCGCGGTGGCGTTCTGCGCGTATGCGCGCACCCCGACGACGTACGGGAAGTAGAGCGAGTTGTAGTAGCGCCACTCCTCGGTGGTTCCGAAATCGCCCGCGTCGCGGGGTTTGAGCCGGGCGATGCCGTCGGCCAGAACGGCCTTGAGCTCGTTGGCCCGCTCCACCGGGTGATCGGGGGCGCCGCGCGCGGCCAGTCGCTCGTCGATCACGGGCAGCGCGGTCAGCGGGCTGGCGACGAGCTTGGTCAGGTCGGCGTAGTGGCCCAGCGCGCGGCGGGTGAGCCGGGCAAAGGTGTCGTCATCGATGTGCTGGAGCTCCTTGCGGGGATCGACCGAACGCAGCGGCAGCGCCGCCCCGGTGTGGCGCAACGCGGCCCGGTCGGCGCGCAGCGTGGGTGACCTGGAGAACGCAAGCCGGTCCAGCACGCCGGCCAGCGGGTCGGCCAGCACCTGCACCGCGATCGCGATCGCAAGCGTGCTGAACAGCAGCACCGTCAGCACGGTCTGCGCGGTGGGCTCCCCGCGGGTCAGCGCCAGGCCGATCAGCGCCTGGCCGCCGAACAGCACCGCCACCGCCATCGAACCGGCGAACGAGCGCAGCATGTCGGCGCGCAGCGCCTGGCCCTCGTCGAAGGCGTCCCACAGCGCCACCGCCACCCCGAGCGTCAGGACGTCGCACCCCGTCGACGCCAGGGCCAGCCAGCTCGGCACGATGCCCAGCGGGATGATCAGGATGGCGTTGGCCAGCGCGAAGAACAGCGTCGCCACGACCACGACGCCCACGACCGAGGTCGGCTGGGCGGGCCGCCGCACCGCGAAGACCATCGCCCCCAACGTGGACGTCGAGATGACCGCCATCATCAGCAGGTGACCCGGCCGCAGCGGCCCTTCGACGCTGCCGGCCAGCGCCGCGCCGAGCAGGATGAGTGCGCCGACACCGCCGACGAGCAGCAACTCACCGGTGCGCGCCCGCCAGCGGTCGCCCGGCCGGGACAGCTCGACGAGCACCGCGAACCACGCCACGCTGGGCACGGCGGCCAGATAGATCTCGAGCCGGCTGAGCAGCGCGAGGTGGCCGACGCCGGCCGTGCGCACCGCGTCCAGCGCGACCACCAGCGCGAAACCGCACAGCCCGATCGCCGCCAGCGCGAGCACCGGCTTCCGCGGATCGCGGGCCAGCAGATACAACCCCAGCCACCCGCTCAGCGTGAACACCACCGCCGACAGCGCAGCCATGCATCCAGTGTGGCACGGGTTACTTCCCGTACCTCCGATGCCGTTGGCTGTAGTCACGCAGCGCGCGCAGGAAATCGACGCGGCGGAACGCGGGCCAGTGCGCCTCGGTGAACCACATCTCCGAATAGGCGCTCTGCCAGAGCAAAAACCCCGACAGCCGCTGTTCCCCCGAGGTGCGGATCACCAGGTCGGGGTCGGGTTGCCCTGAGGTGTAAAGGTTTTCGGAGATGCCGTCAACGGTCACCGCGTCGATGAGCTCCTCGGCGGTGGCTCCGTTGGCGAGCTCCTTGTTCAGCAGCGCCCGCACCGCGTCGACGATCTCCCGGCGCCCGCCGTAGCCGACGGCGACGTTGACGTGGAACGGCGCGACCGCCGGCGTCGACTCCACCGCGTCGCGCAGCCGGCGGGCCTGGTCCTCGCCGATCAGCCCGAGGTCCCCGACCGTGCGCACGCTCCAGTGATTGGCCGGGGCGCAGATCTCCTCGACCACGTCGGTGATGATCTCGATGAGGCCGGCCAGCTCGTCGGGATCGCGTTGCAGGTTTTCGGTGGACAGCAGGTACACGGTCGTCATCTCGATGCCGGCCTCTTGGCACCAGCGCAGCATCTCGGCGATCTTGACCGCACCCATCCGGTAGCCGTAGCTGACATCGTCGTAACCGGCGTTGCGCGCCCAGCGCCGGTTCCCGTCGCACAGCACCGCGATGTGGCGGGGAAGTTCGGATTTGGTGGCCGCCAGACCCTGCCTCAGCCGCAGCTCGTAGACGCGGTACAACGGCTCCTTGAGCCGCGGCGGGATGATCTCCACGAAGCTCCACCCTACTGTGAGCGACACCAAAATCCGGTTTGGATTTGCGCAAGCCCACCGCACGTCCAACACCGGGCCGTGATCATTCGCGGTTACTGTTGCTTCTAATGGCCGCAAGGCGAGGCAACAGGGAGACATGAGCAGCAAAACCAGCACGCCCACCAACCCGGAGCCCGAGGCGATCGCGCCTGGCAATCCCGTCGAACAGCTCGTCGAGGGTGCCGCCGGGGCCGTTTCCAAGCCCCGTATGCGCGGCTGGATTCACTTCTACTCCGCATGGCTGGCGGTCGTCTGCGGCGCGAGCCTGGTGTCGGTGTCGTGGGCGGTGGCATCCACCCGGGCCGGGCTGACGACGTTCGCCTACGCCCTGGCCACCGTGGCCATGTTCGCGGTCAGCGCCACCTACCACCGCGTCAACTGGAAATCCGACAAGAGCCGCAACCTGATGAAGCGGCTCGACCATTCGATGATCTTCCTGTTCATCGCCGGCAGCTACACACCGTTCGCGATGCTGGCGATGCCGCCCGCCGACGGGCGAACCGTGTTGTGGATCGTGTGGGGCGGGGCGCTGGCCGGCATCGTGCTGAAGGTGTGCTGGCCGACGGCGCCGCGCTGGGTGGGCGTGCCGCTGTACCTGCTGCTGGGCTGGGTGGCGGTCTGGTACGCGCCGACGATCATCCACGTCGCCGGGGTGGCCGCGATGGTGCTCCTCGCCGTCGGTGGCGCGTTCTACAGCATCGGCGGGCTGCTCTACGGGCTGCGCTGGCCCGACCCGTGGCCGAAGACGTTCGGCTACCACGAGTTCTTCCACGCCTTCACCGCGATCGCGGCGATCCTGCACTACATCGCCATGTGGTTCGCGGTCTTCTACGTCGGCAACCCGGCCTGACGGCCCGCGCTAAAGCTGCGTGACGTCGGCAGCCGACCAGTAGGCCTTCATCGCGGTGACCTTGCCGCGGTCGTCGAACACCATGACGTCGATCGGCTCGATCACCATCCGGTGCTCCCCCGCGGTGACGGTCAGGCGGAACTGGAACGCCGCCTCGTTGCCGGCCACCCGCAGTGACACCAACTCGCATTCGCGCTGCATGTCGTTGACCGCGGAGTAGAAGCCGTGGATCGCCTGGCGGCCGATGTGCACCTCGCCCCCGACCGGATCCTCGACGGTCGCGTCGTCGGCGTACAACTCCACCAGGTCGTCGGCGCTGCCCTTGGCGACGAGCTCGATGTAGCGGTTGACGGTGTCCGTGATCGCGTGGACCCGGTCCGAGGCGTTTGGCATGGGACGCAGGGTAGCCTCCCGGCTACCCTCCCGAAACATCCAGGGCCGCCGCCAGTTCGGCCGCCCCGGTCACCGGCAGGTCGCAGAGCCGGCCGCGGCACACGTACGCCGCGTCGGCGCCGCCGACCCGGTCCCGGCCGACCAGCGGCGCCGACGAATCCTTCTCGCCGCCCACCACGATCGCCCCGCCGGGCGCCAGCCGGCGCGCCTCGGCCAGCAGCGGGGACCGCTCGGGTCTTGAAGGGTCGCAGGCGACCGCGATCTGCAGCGGCCCGCGGACCGCAGCTTCGGCGACGGCCAGCCAGTGCCCGGCCGACCGCGGGGCGCGCTCCAGCAGCAGCGAATGCGCCGCGAGGGCGTCACCCGCGGCCCGCAGGTACCGTTCCGCGCGTTCCCCGTCGACGAGGTGCGCCGCGGTCAGCAACGCTTCGGTGATCGACGACGCGCCCGACGGCGTGGCGCCGTCCAGCGGGTCGGCGGGCCGCAGCACCAACCGCTCGGCGTCGTCGGCGGTGTCGAACCAGCGGCCCGGCTGCTCAGGGTCGGCGAAGCGGCGCAGCGCCGTGTCAAGCAGGTCGCTGGCCGTCGTCAGCCACGACTCCTCGGCCGTCAGCTGATACAGCGCGAGCAGGCCGGTGGCAAGCATCGCGTGATCCTCCAGGATGCCGGGGCTGTCGCCGACCACCCCGCCCAGGCTGGCGCGCCGCAACCGACCGTCGACGACGTGCAGGCCCAGCAGCGAAAGCGCGCAACGCCTTGCGGCAGCGGCCAATTCGGGTTCGTCCAGCGCCACGCTTGCCTCGGCCAGCGCGGTGATCGCCAGGCCGTTCCACGACGTGACGACCTTGTCGTCGCGACCGGGCTGCGCCCGGGTAAGCCGCGCGGCCAGCAGCGCGGCGCGGACCCGTTCGGCCCGCCGCGGGTCGTCCGGGTCGGCGGGCAACTGCAGCACCGAGCTGCCGTGTTCGAAGGTGCCGGACGGGGTGACCGCGAAAAGCTCTGCCGCCCAAGGGCCGTCGTCGGCGCCGAGAGCCTCCGTCAGCTGCGCCGGCGTCCATACATACGTGGAACCCTCACGGCCGTCGGCGTCGGCGTCCAGCGACGAGACGAACATGTCACCGTCGGTCAGGTCGCCGAGCAGGAACCCCGCGGTCTGGGCGGCGACTCGGCGCGCCAGCGGGTCGCCGGTGCGCCGCGCCCAATGCGCGTACGCGCGCAGCAGCAACGCGTTGTCGTACAGCATCTTCTCGAAATGCGGTACCACCCAGGCGTTGTCGACGCTGTAGCGGGCGAAGCCGCCCGCGAGTTGGTCGTAGATGCCGCCGCGGGCCATCGCGTTGGCCGTGCGCGCGACCGCCTCCAACGCCGCCGGCGACGCGGTGCGCTCGTGATTGCGCAGCAGCGCCTCGAGAATCGCCGACGGCGGGAACTTGGGGGCGCCCCCGAACCCGCCATGGACCAGGTCCTGGTCGCCGAGCACGGAGGCGACGGCGTGGTCGCACAGCTGCGGCGCCACGTCCGGGCCACCACCGGGCAGGCCACCGGCCATCTTGCGCAACTCATCGGCGATGTGGTCCGAGGCCTCCTCGACCTCGCCGCGACGGTCCCGCCAGGTGGCCGATACGGCCGAAAGAAGTTGCAGGAAACCGTCTTTGGGGTAGTACGTGCCGCAGAAGAAGGGTCGGCCGTCCGGCGTCAGGAAACACGTCATAGGCCATCCGCCGTGCCCGGTGAGCGCGACGGTGGCGTTCATGTACACCGCGTCGATGTCGGGCCGCTCCTCGCGGTCGACCTTGATGCAGACGAATCCCGCGTTCATCACCGCGGCCACCTGGTCGTCCTCGAACGATTCGTGGGCCATGACATGACACCAGTGGCAGGCGGCGTAGCCGATGGAGAGCAGGATCGGCACGTCGCGCGCCGCCGCGTCCGCCAGCGCCTGCGGCGTCCACTGCTGCCAATGCACCGGGTTGTCGGCGTGCTGGCGCAGATACGGGCTGGTGGCCAGGCCGAGGGTGTTGGTTGCGGCGGATTCAGCCGGGCTCATCACCGGGTCCTGGGGCCCGTGTCGGCCCGTTCGCCGGGCCGGACTCCTCGCCGACCGTGTCGGTGCCCTCGTCGGCGGCCTGATCGGGCTCGGGGTGCTCCGGGTCGAATGTCTTCGGAACCTTTTTCAGCTGCCGGCTCATCGACCGCAACAGGAACAGCGTCGCGATCACCAGCAGCACGACCACGAGCAGCCCGACCGGGCTGGCCTTGCCGAAGTCGGGCCCATGGTTGTGCGGGCCGTCGGCGATCACCCGGAGGAGATGGTGCGTCACCCGTCGTCCTCGATTCCGGCGAACAGGTGGTCCTCGGGCAGCTTGACCGGCACACGCGAGCGGGCCAGCTCGAATTCCTCGGTCGGCCAGAGCCGCTGCTGCCATTCGATGGGAGCGGCGAAGAATTCGGCGTTCGGGTCGATCTGCGTGGCGTGCGCGCGCAGGGCGTCGTCGCGCTGGCTGAAATACGCCGAGCACTCGACCCGCGTCGTCACCCGAGACTCGAACGGGTCGTGCTCGGGATCCCAGTGCTTGAGCCACTTTTGGAACGGGCCCTCCTGGCCGCGCTTGACGAATTCGTCGTGCAGCAGCTGCATCCGTGCCCGCAGGAAGCCGTGGTTGTAATACAGCTTGGACACCGCCCACGGCTCGCCCGCGTCCGGGAAGCGGGCATAGTCGGCGGCGGCCTCGAACGCGCCGACCGAAACCTGGTGGCAGCGAATGTGGTCGGGGTGCGGGTAGCCGCCGTTCTCGTCGTAGGTGGTCATCACGTGGGGGCGGAACTCGCGGACCACGCGCACCAGCGCCTCGACGGATTCCTCCAGCGGCGCCAGCGCGAAGCAGCCCTCGGGCAGCGGGGGCGGCGGATCGCCCTGGGGCAGGCCGGAGTCGACGAAGCCCAGCCAGGTGTGCTCCACGCCGAGGATCTCCGCCGCCTTCGCCATCTCGTCACGGCGGATTTCGGCCATGTGCTCCAGCACGTCGGGCAGGTCCATCGCCGGGTTGAGAATCTCGCCGCGCTCGCCCCCGGTCAGCGTGACCACCAATACCCGGTGACCCTCATCGGCGTAGCGGGCCAGGGTGGCCGCACCCTTGCTCGACTCGTCGTCGGGGTGGGCGTGCACCGCCATCAACCGCAGTTCGCTCACGTGCCCCCTTCTCCGAGTCGGTTCGCTGGTCGCCCCTGAAGGGCTAGAAGTGCTAGAAGCGACCTTATAATTCCAGTTCCGATCGTTGCATCCCGCCGGCCGGCGGCCGGCAGCCCAACAACCCAGGCATACCCAGGCATGACCGAAACCTCCCTTCCGCGCCCCGAGGCCCGCTACGGCCGGTCGCGACTGTCGCGCGTGTCCCGCCGCCGGGTGGCCATCGGTCTGGCCGTGCTAGTCGTCGCCGTGGGCGTCGTCGTCGCCGTCGTCGGCTACCAGCGGCTGGGGACCAGCGACGTCACGGGCTCGCTGGCCGGCTACCAGGTGATCGACGACGAGACGGCGTCGGTAACGATCAGCGTGACGCGATCCGACCCGTCGCGCCCGGTTGATTGCATCGTGCGGGTCCGGGCCAAGGACGGCAGCGAGACCGGCAGACGCGAGGTGCTGGTGCCGCCGTCCGACCAGGCCACCGTTCAGGTGACGACGACGCTGAAATCGGTCCGGCCGCCGGTGATGGCCGACATCTACGGCTGCGGGGCCGATGTGCCCGGCTACCTGCGTCCGGCCTGACCGCGCGATCAAGACCAACGACGAATATTGAGTCATCATCTGTTTGCGCGGTGGTAACATGGATGAATGCACGGTTCCCGTAGGGACCGTGTATTGCTGCATTAAAGGCCGTCGGAAGAACGGAGCGGCGGTAGGCGGGGCGGGACCCGGATACCCCCGGCAGCGGGGTGCAAAAACTTGCGCGAATACGCGAAACGAGAAAGAAATACGAGGACGACGAGATGACGGATACTCAGGTGACCTGGTTGACCCAGGAGTCACATGACCGACTCAAGGCCGAGCTCGACCAGTTGATCGCGAATCGTCCGGTCATCGCCGCGGAAATCAACGACCGCCGCGAAGAGGGTGACCTGCGCGAGAACGGCGGCTACCACGCCGCCCGCGAAGAGCAGGGTCAGCAGGAGGCCCGCATCCGCCAATTGCAGGATCTGCTCAACAACGCCAAAGTCGGCGAGGCGCCCAAGCAGTCCGGCGTCGCGCTGCCCGGCTCGGTGGTCAAGGTCTACTACAACGGCGACAAGTCCGACAGCGAGACCTTCTTGATCGCCACCCGCCAGGAGGGCGTCAACGACGGCAAGCTCGAGGTGTACTCGCCCAACTCACCGCTGGGCGGCGCCCTGATCGACGCCAAGGTCGGCGAGACCCGCAGCTACACGGTGCCCAACGGCAACACCGTCGAGGTCACCCTGGTCAGCGCGGAGCCCTACCACTCCTGATTTCCTCTGACGGTGTTCGCCGGGCCCTGCCCGGCCACCAGACGCAAAATCGCACTCAACCCGCCTTCGGCGTGCGATTTTGCGTCTGGTGGCGGTACTCAGCCTAGGGCCTGCTCGAGGTCGGCCAGCAGGTCGGCGACGTCCTCGATGCCGACCGAAAGCCGCACCAGGTCGTCGGGCACTTCCAGTTGCGAACCGGCGGTCGACGCGTGCGTCATCGCGCTGGGCAGCTCGATCAGCGACTCCACCCCACCCAGCGACTCGGCCAGGATGAACACCTCGGTTCGCGCACACAGCTCCTCGGCGGCCCGCCGGCCCCCGCGCATGCGCACCGAGACCATGCCGCCGAAGCCGCGCATCTGGCGCGCGGCGATTTCGTGGCCGGGGTGGCCGGGCAGGCCCGGATACAGCACCGCACTCACGGCAGGATGTCCGGCGAGGAATTCCGCTACTGCGCAAGCGTTTTCGCCGTGCCGCTGCATCCGCAGCACCAGGGTCTTCAGGCCGCGCATCGTCAGGTAGGCGTCGAACGGGCCGGGTACTGCGCCGGCCCCGTTCTGCAGGAACGCGAACGCGTCGTCCAGGTCCTGATCGTTGGTGATCAGCGCGCCGCCCACCACGTCGGAGTGCCCGCCGATGTATTTCGTCGTCGAGTGCAACACCACGTCGGCGCCCAACGTCAACGGCTGCTGCAGCGCTGGCGACGCAAAGGTGTTGTCCACCAATACCTTTGCCGAGTGTTGCCGGCCCAGTTCCGCGATCCCGGCGATGTCGGCGATGGTCAGCAACGGGTTGGTTGGCGTTTCGACCCAGATCAGCCGGGTCCGCGCGGTGATCGCGCCCGCGACGGCGTCCAGGTCGGACAGCGCCACCGGCGTGTACTGGACGTTCCACTTGGTGAACACCTTGTCGATCAGCCGGAAGATGCCGCCGTAGGCGTCGTTGGGAATGACGACGTGGTCGCCGGGCCGCAGCATCGCGCGCAGGGCGCAGTCGGTGGCGGCCATCCCGGAGGCGAACGCGCGCGCGAAGGCGCCCTCCTCGACCGCCGCCAGCGAGGCCTCGAGCGCTGCCCGGGTCGGGTTGCCGGTGCGCGCGTACTCGAATCCGCCGCGCAGGCCGCCGACACCGTCCTGGGCGAACGTGCTGCTGGCGTAGATCGGGGCGTTCACCGCCCCGGTTGCCGGATCGGGGCGGTAGCCGGCGTGGATCGCCTTGGTGGCCAATCCGTTGAACTTGTGGTCTCCGCTACGGTCCTCGCTCATCGCCGACCAGCCTAGTGACGCCACCGCGGCACCGTCCCGCCGACCGAAGGCCGCCCGGATTCAGGCCGCGGCGCCCTCTTCGATCGGCAGGCACACCGTCGTCATGATCTTGTCCGCCAACGTTTGCCGCTTGGCGTCCCACAGCGGGAACAGGTAGCCGATGTAGCAGATGATCTGGTCGACGAAGTGCGCGATCTGGCGCACCACCGACATCCCGAAACCGATCGGCTGGCCGGTGACCTCGCTGACCACCTTGAACTTCATCACCGACTTGCCAATGCTCGAGCCCGTGGTGCCCTGGCGGTAGCCATAGTTCCAGACCAGGTAGGCCACCGCGGCCAGCCACGCCAACCAGAACGCCATCGTGCCGATGGCGCTGGGCTGGTTCACGCAGTACTGGTTGACGCTGTACTGGGTGATGTCGCTGACGCACGACTGTTGCGTGGTAAGCGCCTGAATGATCGCGCCGATGCCCACCAGGACGCCGGCCGGGATGTTGTCGATCAGGAACGCCAGCACCCGGGTGACCCACGGCGTGTAGGACTCCGTCGGCAGTGCGCGGATCGCCGGTCCGGGCGGGGGCGGCGCGTATCCGCCCGACGACGGGGGCGGCGGCGGGTAGGAACCGCCCGGCGGGGGCGGCGGAGGGGGTTCTTGGCCGCCAGCCCCAGGGGGCGGTTGATAGGAGTCGCCGGGCGACGGTTGATCGGACATGGGCAACCCTCCACTGCGTTAGCTGAACCAAGCCGAATTACAGTACCTGCCGGGCTCGCTGAGCGGTATATGCGAGATTTGCGGCATCCACGCGCGGCCCGCGCCGCTAACGCCGGACCGTCGATGCGCGGGGCGGCTCCGACAGGAATCCCAACACGTCGTGGCGGGTGATCACGCCCACCGGTTTGCCCTTCTCCACCACCATCAACGCGTCCCAGTCGCGCAGCGCCTTGCCCGCGGCGCTGACCAGCTCACCGGCGCCGATCATCGGCAGCGGCGGGCTCATGTGCAGCGCGACGGCGTCGGCCAGCTTGGCCCGGCCCTCGAAGACGGCGGACAGGAGCTCGCGCTCGGAAACGCTGCCCGCGACCTCCCCCGCCATCACGGGAGGCTCGGCGCCGACCACCGGCATCTGCGACACCCCGTACTCGCGCAGGATGCCGATGGCGTCGCGCACCGTCTCGGACGGATGGGTGTGCACCAGGTCGGGTAGCTCGCCGGATTTGCGGCGCAGCACATCGCCGACGCTGAACTCCTCGGTGGACCCGTCGAGGCGGCCGCGCAGGAACCCGTACGACGACATCCAGGCGTCGTTGAAGATCTTCGCCATGTAGCCCCGCCCGCCGTCGGGCAGGAGGACCACCACCAGCGCGTCGGGTCCGGCCTCCTCGGCCACCTTGAGCGCGGCGACCACCGCCATCCCGCACGACCCGCCGACCAGCATCGCCTCCTCGCGGGCCAGCCGCCGGGTCATGTTGAACGAGTCGGAGTCCGACACCGCGATGATCTGGTCCGGCACCGTGCGGTCATAGGCGTCCGGCCAGAAGTCCTCGCCGACGCCCTCCACCAGGTAGGGCCGACCGGTGCCGCCCGAGTACACCGAGCCCTCCGGGTCGGCGCCGATGACCTTGACCCGCCCGCCGGACACCTCCTTGAGGTAGCGGCCCGCGCCGGTGATCGTCCCGCCGGTGCCGATGCCGGCGACGAAATGGGTGATCTTGCCGTCGGTGTCGGCCCAAATCTCCGGGCCGGTGGTGGCGTAGTGACTGGCCGGTCCCTCCGGGTTGGCGTACTGGTCGGGCTTCCAGGCCCCGTCGATTTCGCGGGTCAGCCGGTCGGAGACGCTGTAGTAGCTGTCCGGGTGGTCGGGCGGCACCGCCGTGGGGCACACGACCACCTCCGCGCCGTAGGCGAGCAGCACGTTGCGCTTGTCCTCGCCGACCTTGTCGGGGCAGACGAACACGCACTTGTATCCGCGCCGCTGAGCCACCAGCGCGAGGCCGACGCCGGTGTTGCCCGACGTGGGTTCCACGATGGTGCCCCCGGGCTTGAGCTGCCCGCTGGCCTCGGCGGCGTCGATCATCTTCACCGCGATCCGGTCCTTCGAGCTGCCGCCGGGGTTGAGGTATTCGACCTTGGCCGCGACGGTGCCGGCGCCGTCGGGAATGACGGAGTTCAGCCGAACCAGCGGGGTTCCACCGATGAGGTCACTGATGTGCTGCGCGATCCGCATGCGTTCATGGTCTCAGGCGCTTTCGAGAGGCGCACACTCGCTAGCCGGTGGCCTCGCGGATGTAGTCGCCGATCTGGCGCAGCGAACGAATCGCCTCCGGAACCAGCGGCGCGGCCAGCTGGAAGTCGTGGACCTGGCCGGGCCAGACCCGCACCTCGGCCGGCACACCGACGGCCGCCAACCGCGACGCCGCAAGCTGCGCGTCGTGCAGCAACACCTCGGATCCGGAAACGTGGATGAGCGTCCGCGGCAGGCCCGGCTTGATGTGCTCCAACGGCTCGTAAATCTCTTCCGGTTTGCCGTCGACGATGTTCTTTTCGGCGGCGCTAGCAACCAACGCGACGAGCGCGTCGAACGCGTTCGCGGGGAACATCGCGTCGCTCTTGATGTTGGGGTGCGCCTGCTTGCATTCCTTTGCTAGCTGCAGCAGTGGCGAGATCGCCACCAGGGCCGCCGGCATGTCCGAATCCCCGTGTGCCTCCTGCTGCAGGCGTTGCGCCAGGGCCAGCGCGAGGTACCCGCCCGCCGAGTCACCGGCCAGCACGATCTGGTCCGGCTCGAAGCCGCGCTCGCGCAACCATTGGTAGGCGTCGTGACAGTCGTCCAGGGCCATCCCGACCGAGTGCTTGGGCAACAGCCGGTAGTTGACGACCAGCACCGGCGAGTCAGCAAACTTCGACAGCGTCTCGACCAGCCGGCCGTGGGAGTTTGCTCCACAGGTCAAAAACGCGCCGCCGTGCAAGTAGACGATCACCCGGCGGGTGCCGTCCGCGGGCAACACTCCGGGGGCGCGCACGAGCTGCGCGGAAGCATTGGGCAAGTTCACCGTCTCGCGGACGGTGGCGGAAACCGGGAGCAGGACCCGGGCCGCGACGTCGATCAAACCCCACGGCCACGGCAGGTTGGGAACGTGGCTGCCGACGGCCAGCACCGGCCGGATCGTCAGCCGGGACGCGACGTTAGCTACCCGCGCAGCAACGCTGGGACCGGACTCGAGTACCTCGACCGGTGCGCCGTCGCTGATGGCAAATCTGCGTGCCTCAACTCTACGTCGCTTGAGGACCTCATGTGGCCGAACGGTATTCCGGGGGGAACCGGATACCTTGCTAGGTGCGGTCATGCTCAACACTTCCTACGCCGTTGTAGTCCGATACAGCATGTGACGAGGCGGCCAAGCGTCCGGTTCAGCCCGCTTTCCAGGGCGTTCAGCCAACCCTTGAAACTTAGCTTGACAGCCTTTGCTGGGTAGAACGTTTGAAGAATCTGATTTGATACCACATTTGATTCACAACGTGACCACATTGTTCACAAGCCGCCCGCGCAAACCCCGAAGCGGATCTAAACTGATTTCGTGACCATCCGGGTGCCGCGTCGTTCGACAATCGCCCTGGCCACAGCCGGTGCGCTCGCCTCGACGGGTACCGCCTATCTGGGCGCACGCAACCTGCTGGTCGGCCAGGCGGCGCACACGCGCACCATCATCCCGAAGGCCTGGGACATCCCACCGCGCGCCGACGGCGTGTACGGCCCCGGCGGCGGGCCCGTGCAGCGGTGGCAGCGCGGCATGCCCGTGGACGTGCACCTGATGATCTTCGGCGACTCCACGGCCACCGGGTACGGCTGCATGAGCGCCGAGGAAGTGCCCGGCGTGCTGATCGCGCGCGGACTGGCCGAGCGGGCGGGCAAGGCCGTCCGGCTGAGCACCAAGGCCATCGTCGGAGCCACGTCGAAGGGCGTCGCCGGTCAGGTCGACGCGATGTTCGTGGCCGGCCCGCCGCCGGACGTGGCCGTGATGATGCTGGGGGCCAACGACGTCACGGCCCTCAACGGCATCAGCCAATCGGCGCAACGGCTGGCCCTGACCGTGCGCAAGCTGCGCTCCCGCGGTGCGGTGGTGATCGTCGGCACCTGCCCCGATCTAGGGGTCGTAACCGCGATCCCGCAACCGCTTCGCTCGCTGGCGCACGCGCGGACTACGCAGCTGGCCCGCGCGCAGACGGCCGCCGTCCGCGGCGCCGGCGGCGTCCCGGTCGCGATGGCCCAGCTGCTGGCGCCCCGATTCCGGACCCAGCGCGAGGAGATGTTCTCCGCCGACGGGTTCCACCCCTCACCCACCGCGTACGCGCTGGCCGCCGAGGCGCTGCTGGTCGCGGTGTGCGACGCGCTGGGGATCGAGGTCGAGAGCCCGGCGCCGGACGTTCCCGTCGCCGCCGTCGCACCGAGGCTCGACGAGTCCCCCGCGCGGTTGACCCTCGTGACGCGGCTGTGGCGGCGCCCTGGGACCGCATCCCCCGCCCCGTCTGAGTCCCAGCCGGTCGCCACCGACTAGATTTGTTCTAGCCCGTCGGGGTGACAAAACACCCCTCTTACGAAGCGAGCCCGCATCCGCTGGAAGGAACAGCCATGCCCGAAGCCGTCATCGTCTCAGCCGCCCGCTCGCCGATCGGCCGCGCCATGAAGGGGTCGCTGGTGTCCATGCGGCCCGACGACCTGGCCGCCCAGATGGTGCGCGCCGCGCTCGACAAGGTGCCCGCGCTCAACCCGCACCAGATCGACGACCTCATCCTGGGCTGCGGCCTGCCGGGCGGCGAATCCGGCTTCAACATGGCGCGCGTCGTCGCCGTCGAGCTGGGCTATGACTTCCTGCCGGGGACCACGGTCAACCGGTACTGCTCGTCGTCGCTGCAGACCACGCGGATGGCGTTCCACGCGATCAAGGCGGGCGAGGGTGACGCGTTCATCTCGGCGGGCGTGGAGACGGTGTCGCGGTTCGCCAAGGGCAACTCCGACTCGTGGCCCGACACCAAGAACCCGCTGTTCGACGAGGCCCAGGAGCGTTCGTCGGCCGCCGCTGCGGGCGCCGACGAATGGCACGACCCCCGCGCCGACGGGAACCTGCCCGACGTCTACATCGCGATGGGCCAGACCGCCGAGAACGTCGCCATCCTCACCGGCATCAGCCGCGAGGAGCAGGACCGCTGGGGGGTGCGCAGCCAGAACCGCGCCGAGGAGGCCATCAAGAGCGGCTTCTTCGAGCGGGAAATCACCCCGGTGACCCTGCCCGACGGCACCACCGTCACTACCGACGACGGCCCGCGCGCCGGCACCACCTACGAGAAGATCAGCGAGCTCAAGCCCGTGTTCCGGCCCAACGGCACGGTTACCGCCGGCAACGCGTGCCCCCTGAACGACGGCGCGGCCGCACTGATCATCACCAGCGACACCAAGGCCAAGGAATTGGGCCTCACGCCGCTGGCCCGCATCGTGTCCACCGGGGTCAGCGGCCTCTCGCCGGAGATCATGGGCCTCGGGCCGATCGAGGCATGCAAGAAGGCGTTGGCCCGCGCCGGAATGTCGATCGGCGACATCGACCTTTACGAGATCAACGAGGCCTTCGCGGTGCAGGTGCTGGGCTCGGCACGCGAGCTGGGCATGGACGAGGACAAGCTGAACGTGTCCGGTGGGGCGATCGCCCTGGGACACCCGTTCGGCATGACCGGCGCGCGCATCGCCACCACGCTGCTCAACAACCTGCAGACCCACGACAAGACGCTGGGCCTGGAAACCATGTGTGTCGGCGGCGGCCAGGGCATGGCGATGGTGATCGAGCGGCTGAGCTAGCCGCGCCGAACCCCATCGGCAACGGCGTGCAGCTTGTCCGGGTTGGCCACGTTGTGGATGGTGACGATGCGCCCGTCTGCGTCCAGTTCGACTGTGAGCGTGGCGATCACGCGGCCCGCGGCCGAGAAGACGATACCCGGCCCGCCGTTGACGTCGACGACTTCGGCTGTCATGTCGGCGATCTCGACGCCTTCGTAGGGGCGCTTGGTGACCCCGGCGAGCCATGCGGCGACCTTGGCCATGCCCTCGACCGGGCGCAGCGCCTGGCGCACCTTTCCGCCGCCGTCCGTCCATAGCGTGACGTCGGGGGCGAGCAGTTGCATGAGATCGTTGATGTCTCCGCCGGTCGCCGCGGCGAAGAAGCGTTCGGTGACCGCGCGTTTCTTGCCGCGGTCGGCCTCGAACC